>NZ_JAINVU010000010.1 GCF_019880555.1 Hephaestia mangrovi
GGAAGCAACCCCTTCAAAACACGCCATTCTGCTTCGGTAAGATCGCCCCGACTCAAACCCGCCTCCAAAAGGCAGCCTTGAATCAACCGGCCATCGCAACGTCAACCAATTTGTCCACGCCGCCTAGAACGTATAAACCAGCGATGCCCGGCTCGTCGTGTCGGTCGATTCATTGCCCGAGGGCGGCATGCTTTCGTACTGGACGTTGTAGGAAAACTGCGCCGACAGCGGTCCGAACAGCTTGGCGTTGAGCGCCGTCGTACCGGTCACCGTCGAATTGAACCGCTCGAAATAGGCGTCGGCCTGCTGGGTAATCGAGATCGCCGGCGTCACTTTCCAGCTGAAATCGAGCGACCCGCGCGTCGCGATGTTGTTCTCGTTCCGGGTGTCGGTGAAATTGGTGTAGCGATAGGCGGGGCCAAGCTCGAGATCGAGCCGCATCTTGGGGTTCTTGATCGCCGTGTAGCCCGCGCCGACCGAGGCCGAATAGCGGTTGTAATAGCCGAGGAATCGGTCGCTTTCATATTGCAGGTTGCCGTAGACATAGGATCGCTCGTCGACCTTGTAGTTCGGCTCGTACGAGGCGAGGTAATGCTCGCGCGTGGTGACGTGCAGGCTCTCCTGATAATCGGCCTGCAGGTGCAGCTTGTGGCGCCATTGCAGCCCCTCGCGATCGAGATCGACGGCTGCCGTCAGGCCGATGTTCTGGCTGTTGCCGGTCGTCATCCAGCCGCCAAGCGTCGCCTTGCCGCTCCACAGGTCGAGGAAGTCGGCCGCTTCCACCTTGGCTTCGTGCGCGGCGGTCTGCGCCTCGCGCCAGGCGGTGACGGTGTCGTTGATCGTCTTGGCGCTCTGCGGCGCTGCCTTCACCGCATATTTGGCGACGACGCTGACTTCCGAATCGCTGCCAGAAGCGATTGCCGCATCCAGCATGTCCTTGATGTTCGGCGGGATCGGTGCGCCGCTCGATACCTGCGGATCGGCGTCGGCGGGCGGCGGCGGCGCGGCCGAGGCGGCAAGGAACATTGCGAGCAGCATGACACCGATCTACCGTGCGATTCGGGCAGAGAAAAGGCGTTATCAAAAAACAAAAATTGGAATTCAAGCCCTCACGCGAGATGAGCGGAAAAGGCCGCAAGTACCTCTTCGTAAAGGCGCCGCTTGAACGGCACGATCATCGTCGGCAGATCGGCCGGGTCGGCCCAGCGCCACGCGCGGAACTCCTGATGCTCGGTGGCGATGTTCACGTCGCTTTCGTCGTCGCCGATGAAGCGGAACAGGAACCAGGTCTGGCGCTGGCCGCGATAGCGCCCCTTCCACAATTTGCCGATCAGCTCTTGCGGCAGGTCGTAGAGCAGCTCCTCCTCGGCGGTCGCGATCAGCTCGACCTTGTCGGCGGCGATTCCGGTTTCCTCGCCCAGCTCGCGCAGCGCGGCGGTCAGTGCATCCTCGCCTTGGTCGATCCCGCCCTGCGGCATCTGCCAGGCCTCGAGCGTCGAATCCATTCGCTGGCCGACGAACACCTGGCCATGGCCGTTGAGCAGCATGATCCCGGCGGCGGGGCGGTAGGGCAGGGCGGCGGCAGTGTCGCTCATGCCGCCGCCTGCGCCATCGCGCGTTCGCCCTCGGCTTCGGTAATCACGCCCTTCAACGCAGCCAGCAGCCCGGCGACGTCGCCGCGTGCCGACGGGATCGCCTGGCGAAGATTGACGAAGCCGTGGATCATGCCTTTGGCCTCGCGGAAGATCACCGCCACCCCGGCCTCGGCGAGCGCGGCGGCATAAGCGCGCCCCTGATCACGGATCGGATCGAGGCTGGCGGTGACGACCACCGCCGGCGGCATCCCCGCCAGGTCGCCGATCAGCGGCGAGCTGCGCAGGTGCGTCGCATCGCTGCGATAGGCCGCCATGAACCATTCCATGCTGTCGCGGGTGAGCAGATAGCCCTCGGCGAATTCGTCATAGGACGGGTAGGGCTTGCTGGCGTCGGTCGCCGGATAGATCGGGCATTGCGCGATCACCGGTACTGTTGCGGGCGCATCGCGCAGCGCCATGGCCGTGACGATCGCCAGATTGCCGCCGGCGCTGTCGCCGGCCAGTACGATGCCCGACACCGCTCGCCCAAGCGCGTCCGGAGAGCACGACAGCCATCTCGCCGCTGCCTCGCAATCGTCCGGAGCCGCGGGCCACGGCGCTTCTGGCGCGAGCCGATAGTCGACCGAGACGACCGGCAGGTCGAGCACCCGCGCCATCTCCGCGCAGAAGCTGGCGTGCGTATCGATATTGCCGATCACGAAGCCGCCGCCATGGAAGAACACGACCAGCGGACCGGGCTCGCGCGCCTCGCGCGGATCGAACAGCCGGGCGGGGATGTCGCCGGCCGGGCCGGGAATGGCGAGATCACGGATCACCGCCAGCTCGCCCACCGGCGGATCGGCGACGTCCTTCATCGCGAAATACACCTGGCGTGCGGCAGGCGCGTCCAGCTCGTGCATCTTCGGCCCCGGCATGCTGTCGAGATAAGCGAGGAACGCGCGGACGTCGGGGCGGACGAAGGGATCGGTCATGGCTCTCCTTTCGCGCTCGCGGTGGAAGCGGCGGCGGTGGACGCTTAGGTAAACGCGATGATCCCGATCGTCCACCATCCCGACTATGTCGCGCCCGCCCCGGCAAGGTCGACCTATCAGTGGAACAAGAACGGGCTGGTGCGCGATTTGCTGCGCGATAGCGGCGCGCCGCTCGACTGGATCGAGCCCGAGCCGATGCCGCGCCGCTGGCTCGAAGCGGTGCACGATCCCGATTACGTCGCCGAGGTGATCGAGGCGCGGGTGCCGCGGGAGAAGGAGCGGCGGATCGGCTTCCCGATCACGCCCGAGGTCGCGCGCCGCGCGCAGGTCGTTCCGGGCGGGACATGGGCGGCGGCACTGACCGCGCTCGATCGTGGCTATGCCGCCAACAGCGCCGGCGGCAGCCACCATGCCCTGTCCGATACCGGCGCTGGGTTCTGCGTGTTCAACGATCTCGCGATCGCTGCGGTCCGGCTGGTCGAGGAACGGCGCGTCGAGCGCGTGCTGATCGTCGATTGCGACGTGCATCAGGGGGACGGCACCGCCGCGCTGACCGCCGGCCGCCACGATATCGGCACCTATTCGATCCATGCCGAGAAGAACTTCCCGGTGCGCAAGGCGCGCTCAACACTCGACGTCGGGTTGCCCGACGGGGTGGGGGACGACGCCTATCTCGAACGATTGCGCGAAACGCTGGTGCCGATGATCGACGAGGTCGCGCCGGGCATCATCCTCTACCAGGCGGGCGTCGACCCGTTCGAGGGCGACCGCCTCGGCCGCCTCAAGCTCACCGCCGGCGGCCTCGTCCGCCGAGACCGTTTCATCGCCACGCTTGCCCGCGACCGCGCCATCCCGCTCGCCAGCGCGCTTGGCGGCGGCTACGGCAATGACGCGATGGAAGTTTCCCGCCGTCACGTCGCCTCGATCCTCGCGCTCGGCCGCATGTTCGAGGAATCGCCTCGCTTCCCCCTTTCGAGGAAAGGGCCGAGAGCGGGAGAGAACTCAGGTAATGTGGTGGAACCGAGGTCAGCCGTATCAGGCTCGTCACCCTGAACTTGTTTCAGGGTCCATGGTGCCCCATCACCATCAAGCGCTCTGGTTCGCTTTGCGCCAAGGATGTCCCCTAAAAGGGCGGGCGGCTACTTCGGGCGTGTCGGCTCACGCCGCGACCAGCCGCTCCACAGCCAAGGCATCCTCATGTTCACGGGCCTGCGCCAGTTCATAGGCAACCTGCATGCGCATCAGCGTGTCCGCCTTTACGCCGAACGCCTTTTCAAAACGGATCGCCATGTCCGCAGTGAGCGCGGCATGGCCGTTGAGCAGCGTGCTCAGCGTTTTACGCGCCACGCCGAAATGGGCAGCCAGCGCCTTCACATTGATTCCGGCCGGCTCGACGATCTCTGTCTTCAGCCAATCGCCGACGTGGACCGCCAGGGACGAGTGCATCTTAAGCGCCATGATAGTGCTCCAGGTCCATATTCTCTAACGCGCCATCGTCGTTGATCTCGAAGGTCATTCGCCAGTTGCGAGTCACCGTCATCGACCATGTGCCGGCCCGATCCCTAGTCAGCGGATGAGCCATTGCCGTGTCAAGTAGTACGCGACACGCAGCCATCCCGAAAAAGAACCATTTGCATGAGCCCCGGCAAATTCTACCTTGGGGGAAAGCGGCCCCCGGCGTAGAGGGCGCGCAATGTTTGTTTGCAGGATCGTTACATGGCAACCGCCGTACATAAGGTGACTCGCGAAGAAGCGAGCGCCAACCCGCCCGCCGAATCCGTCGTCGTTCGCTTCGCCGGCGACAGCGGGGATGGCATGCAGTTGACCGGCGGCCAGTTCACGCTGTCCACCGCGCTGGCCGGCAACGATCTCGCCACCTTCCCCGATTTCCCCGCCGAAATCCGCGCGCCGCAGGGCACGTTGTTCGGCGTCTCGGCGTTCCAGATCAACTTCGGCTCGACCGCGGTGGAAACCGCCGGCGACGCGCCCGACGTGCTGGTGGCGATGAACCCCGCCGCGCTCAAGGTGAATGTCGAGGCGCTGAAGCCCGGCGGCCTGATCATCGCCGACGAGGGCGAGTTCGGCGAGCGCAATCTCGCCAAGGCGAAGTACGACGCCAACCCGCTGGAGGACGACAGCCTCGCCAAGTGGCAGGTCTTGAAGCTCAACATTTCGCAGCTCACCCTCGAAGCCGTGAAGCCGTTCGGGCTCGGCAACAAGGAAGCGCTGCGCTGCAAGAACATGTGGACGCTCGGCCTCGCGCTGTGGATGTTCGATCGCAAGCGCGCGCCGATCATTGATTGGCTCAAGGCCAAGTTCGCCAAGGCGCCCGAGCTTGCCGAAGCGAACATCGCCGCGCTCAACGCCGGCCATGCCTATGGCGAAACGGCCGAGCTCGGCCGCATGGTCGGCCAGCTCCACGTCCCCGCCGCGCCAGCCGAGCCGGGCCTGTACCGCACCGTCACCGGCGCCGAATCGATCGCCTACGGCCTCGTTGCGGGCGCGCAACTGGCGAACGTGCCGATGTTCTTCGGTGGCTATCCCATCACGCCTGCCTCGGCGATCCTGCATTTCCTGTCGCGGTTGAAGGAATTCGGCGTCACCACCTTTCAGGCCGAGGACGAGATCGCTGCGGTCGCCGCGTCGATCGGCGCGTCCTATGCTGGGCAGCTTGGCGTCACCTCGTCGTCGGGGCCGGGCATCGCCTTGAAGGGCGAGGCGATCGGCCTCGCCATCATGACCGAGCTGCCGCTGGTCATCGTCAATTCGCAGCGCGGCGGCCCCTCGACCGGCCTGCCGACCAAGACCGAGCAGTCGGATCTCTATCAGGCGGTCTATGGCCGCAACGGCGATGCGCCGATGCCGGTGATCGCCGCGCGCTCGCCCGCTGACGCGTTCGATTGCGCGATCGAGGCCTGCCGTATCGCGACCCAATATATGACCCCGGTGATGCTCCTCACCGATGGCTATATCGCCAACGCGGCAGAGCCGTGGAAAGTCCCTGATATCAGTGTTTACGAGGCGTTTCCGGTCACCTTCTTGGAAGAGGCGCCGGCCGAGGGGTTCCTGCCCTATGCCCGTGACGAGAAGCTGGCGCGGCCGTGGGTCAAGCCCGGCACGCCGGGGCTGCTCCATCGCATCGGCGGCATCGAAAAGAAGGCCGGCACCGGCAACATCGATTATTCGCCCGCCAATCACCAGGAAATGACCGAGCTGCGCCGCGACAAGGTGGCCGGTATCAAGGTGCCCGATCAGCAGGTCGAGTTGGGCGATGCGTCGGGCAAGCTGGCGATCGTTGGCTGGGGCTCGACCTTCGGGCCGATCCACCAAGCGGTGCGCCGCGCGCGCCATCGCGGGCTCGACGTCAGCCATATCCACATCCGCCACATCTGGCCGATGCCGGCGAATTTGGGTGACTTGTTGGAAAAGTTCGATCAGATTCTCGTGCCTGAGATGAATACGGGGCAATTGAAGACCGTGCTGCGCGATCAGTTCCTTGTCGACGCCAAGCCGCTCAACAAGGTGTCGGGCCAGCCGTTCCGTATCGCCGAGATCGAAGCGGCGATCGAGGCCGCCTTGGGCCAGGCCTGAGAAACATGCGCGACACTCTCCACTTTCTCCACTTCGCAGCGCAGAACATTGGCGGCGCTAGGAATTTCCAATGAACGAGATGACCCCGATCAAGACCACGCTCAAGGACTGGGAGACCGATCAGGAGGTCCGCTGGTGCCCCGGCTGTGGTGACTATGCGATCCTCAAGGCGGTGCAGCGCACCATGCCGGAGATCGGCGCCGATCCGGCGAAAACGGTGTTCGTTTCGGGCATCGGCTGCTCGTCGCGCTTCCCTTATTATATGGAAACCTACGGCTTCCACACCATCCACGGCCGCGCGCCGGCGGTGGCGACGGGGGTCAAGCTCGCCAATCCCGATCTCGACGTGTGGATCATCACCGGCGATGGCGACGCGCTGTCGATCGGCGGCAACCACACCATGCACCTGCTGCGCCGCAACCTCGATTGCCAGGTGCTCTTGTTCAACAACGAGATCTACGGGCTGACCAAGGGCCAGTATTCGCCGACCAGCCGTGAAGGCACGCGCAGCCCTTCCACGCCGTTCGGTTCGGTCGATCATCCCGCCAAGCCGTGCGCCTTCGCGCTTGGATCGGGCGCGCGGTTCATCGCTCGCGGCATCGATGTCCACAAGAAGCTGCCCGAGGTGCTGAAGGCCGCGCATGCCCACAAGGGCGCGGCATTCATCGAGATCTTCCAGAACTGCATCGTCTATAATGACGACGTGTTCGCGCCGTTCACCGCCAAGCCCAATGCCGCTGCCAACCAGCTCTGGGTCGAGCATGGCGAGCCGCTGCTGTTTGATGGCGGCGCAAAGGGTTTGGCGATGGACACCGAGCGGTTGACGCTCAAGGTCGTCGACGTCGCCGATGACGACTGGCAGGCCGCCGGCGTGATCCGCCACGATCAGACCAACCGCGGCCTCGCGCACATGCTGGTCGAGATGCCCCATGTCGGCTTTCCCGTCGCGCTCGGCGTGATCTACGACGATCCCGCGCCGACCTTCGACAGCGCCGTCGTCGAGCAGAACCGCGCCGCCAGTGAAGGCAAGGTCGCCGACTTGCAGAAGCTGCTCTCGAAGGGCCAGACCTGGATGGTCGACAAGCAACCCCGCGCGGAGTGAGCGGAACCGGGATGGTCGCGCAGGCGTAAGGTCTCGATGCCCGATCCCGTCCTGCTCTGGTTTCGCCGCGATCTCCGCTTGTCCGATCAGCCCGCGCTCGTTGCCGCGGCGGGGGAGGGGCCGGTCGTCCCGGTCTACGTCCTCGACGACGAGACGCCCCGGCACCGCAAGATGGGCGCCGCCTCCCGCTGGTGGCTCCACCACAGCCTCGCCGCGCTCGACGCCAGCCTCCGCGCCAAGGGCTCGCGGCTGATCCTGCGGCACGGCAAGAGCGATGAACAACTCGCTGAACTTGCCAAGGAAGTCGGGGCGAGCCGCGTCCACGCCATTCGCCATTACGAGCCATGGTGGCGCAATGCCGACCGCGCCGTCGCCAGGCGTCTCGATCTCGTCTGTCACGACGGCAATTACCTCGCGCCGCCCGGCTCGATCACCACCGGCGGTGGTACGCCGTACAAGATCTACACGCCGTTCTGGCGAGCGCTCAACGAACGCATGCCCCCGGCCGAGCCGCTCAATCGGCCACGCGAGATTCCGGCGCCATCGGCATGGCCGACAAGCGACGCCCTTGCCGATTGGAACTTGCTGCCGACCAGCCCGAACTGGGCAACCGGGTTCGAGGACTGGATGCCCGGCGAAGACGGCGCCCGTGCCCGTGTCGATCGCTTCGTCGAACACGCCGCGCGCTACGATCAGACCCGCAACCTGCCGTCCGAGGAAGGCTCGTCTCGTCTTTCGCCGCATCTCCACTTCGGCGAAGTATCGCCCGCCTATGTCTGGCATCGCGTCGCCGGTGCGGGCGGGTCGGTCGGCACCTTCCTCGGCGAGCTCGGCTGGCGCGATTACGCGCAGAACGTCATCCTGCAATTCCCCGATTATCCGGCTCGCAACGCCCGCGAAAAATTCGACGCGCTCGAATGGCGCGATTTCCGCTCCTCGGTGGTGCGCGACGAGTTCGAGGCCTGGACCAAGGGGCGCACCGGCTACCCGATCGTCGATGCCGGGATGCGGCAGCTCTGGGCGACCGGCTGGATGCACAATCGCGTGCGGATGATCGCCGCGTCGTTTCTCGTCAAGCATCTGCTGATCGACTGGCGCGAGGGCGAGCGATGGTTCTGGGATACGCTGGTCGACGCCGATTACGGCAACAACAGCGTCAATTGGCAATGGGTGGCGGGGACCGGCGTAGACGCCAACATGTTCCAGCGGATCATGGCGCCGCTGACGCAATCCGAGAAATTCGATGCCGGCGACTATATCCGCCAATGGGTGCCCGAACTCGTCGATCTGGGCGATGACGTCATCCACGATCCCGAGGCGGCGGGATGCTTGCCGAAGGATTATCCAGCGAAGATCATCGGCCACCGCGAAGCCCGGGACCGCGCGCTCGCCGCGGTGAAGCGGATCGGCTAGCCGGCGACGCGTTCCGTGTGGTTGACCGGAAAGCCGGCGGCAACCAGCTCGGCGATCCGCTCGCCGACTACTTCAGGCGGCTTGACCGACTGCGGGTCTTCTCCCGGATAGGCGCGGGCGCGCATCTTGGTGCGCGTGGCGCCGGGATCGACGATCGCGACGCGAACCTTGCTGATATTCTCGATCTCGTCGCCATAGGCGGCAAGCAGCGTTTCGAACGCAGCCTTGGAGGCGCCGTACATGCCCCAGTAAGCGCGCGGCGACCGGCCGACGCTCGAGGTGAGGCCGATCACCTTGCCGGCATCCGACTTGCGGAGCAGCGGATCGAACGCGGCGATGAGCGCGGCCTGGGCCGAGACGTTGAGCGTGAGCACCTGCGCCAGCTCGCGCTGATCGATCGCCGGCACCGCGGCAAGCGTGCCCAGCCGCGCGGCATTGAGCACCAGCGCATCGAGCTTGCCCCAGCGGTCGCTCACGGCAGCGGCGAGGCGGGCGATGCTGTCGGTTTCGGTCAAGTCGAGCGGGGCGATCGTGGCGCTGCCGCCGGCGGCGAAGATCGCGTCCTCCACCGTTTCCAGTTCGTCGGACGAGCGCGCGGTGAGGACGACATGGGCACCGCGGGCGGCGAGCGCTCTGGCGGCGGCAGCGCCGATTCCGCGCCCGGCGCCGGTGACGAGCGCGATCGTGTCGGCAAGCGGCTTGTCGATCATCGCGTGCTCAGTTCACGCGCTCCGCCAGCAGCGCCAACTGATCAATCGGCGCGGCGGCGTCGTCCTGGTCGGTCAGCGTGGTGGGATAGTCGCCGGTGAAGCAGGCGTCGCAATGGCTCGGGCGGATGTCGGCGCGCTTCGCTTCGCCCAGCGCCTTGTAGAGACCGTCGATCGACAGGAAAGCGAGGCTGTCGGCATGGATGAACTCGGTCATGCCGCCGAGATCGAGCTTGGCGGCGAGCAGCTTGGCGCGCTCGGGCGTGTCGACGCCGTAGAAGCATGAATGCCGTGTCGGCGGGCTGGCGATGCGCATGTGCACCTCCGCCGCGCCGGCATCGCGCATCATCTGCACGATCTTCAACGAGGTCGTCCCGCGCACGATCGAATCGTCGACCAGGATCACGCGCTTGCCCTGGATCAGCGCGCGATTGGCATTGTGCTTCAGCTTGACGCCGAGATGGCGGATCTTGTCGCCGGGCTGGATGAAGGTGCGGCCGACATAATGCGAGCGGATGATACCGAGCTCGAACGGAATGCCCGATTGCTGCGCATAGCCGATCGCCGCCGGGGTGCCCGAATCGGGGACGGGGATGACGAGATCGGCATCGACCGGATTCTCGATCGCGAGCTGCGCGCCGATCGCCTTCCGCACCGAATAGATCGAGCGATCGTCGGCGATCGAATCGGGCCGCGAGAAATAGACATATTCGAAAATGCACGGCCGCGCCGATTGCGGCGCGAACGGGCGGATCGAGCGCACTTCCTCGCCCTTGACGATAATCAGCTCGCCCGGCTCGACCGAGCGAACATAGTCCGCGCCGACGACATCGAGCGCGACCGTTTCCGACGCGAAGATGGTTGCACCGCCCAATTTGCCCATCACCAGCGGCCGGATGCCGAGCGGATCGCGGCAGGCGATCATCCCCTCGGGCGTCATGCAGACGAGCGCATAAGCGCCCTCGACCTGCTTCAGCGCGTCGATGAACTTGTCGAGCAGGGTGCGATAGCTCGACGTCGCGACCAGGTGGATGATCGTCTCGGTGTCCGAGGTCGACTGAAAGATCGAGCCGTGGCGGACGAGATCGCGGCGCAGCCGCATCGCGTTGGAGATATTGCCGTTATGCGCGACGGCGAATCCGCCGGTGGCGAGCTCGGCATAAAGCGGCTGGACATTGCGCAGCGCCGTTTCGCCGGTGGTCGAATAGCGGACATGGCCGAGTGCGACGCTGCCGGGCAGCGCGCGAATCACCTCGTCGCTATCGAAATTGCCGGCGACATGGCCCATCGCGCGATGCGTATGGAAATGCGCGCCGTCGAAGCTGGTGATGCCGGCGGCTTCCTGCCCGCGATGCTGCAGCGCGTGCAGCCCGAGCGCGACCAGCGCGGCGGCATCGCCGTCCGTGCCGGATACACCGAAAACGCCGCACTCCTCGCGCAGCTTGTCGTCGTCAAAAGGATTCGTGGTCAGCATGTCGGGCCCATGTGGTCCGTGGTCGCCGCCCATATAGGAGCGCGAAAGCGGTTTGTCGCGCCTTGTCTTGAATTCGTCACGGATTGGGGGAGCGGGACGGCGGCCGATGCGTTGAATCCGCGCACAAGGAGGTAAGCATCATGGCCAAGAACCACGGATCGCAGATCAAGGACGACAAGCTCTACGAAGACCTGCGCAAGGAAGGCAATTCGAAGGAAAAAGCGGCGCGGATCGCCAACGCCAAGGCGGGGCATTCGCTCGATCACGACAGCACGCACCTGGAAAATCGCACCAAGGACGAGCTTTACGACGAGGCGAAGAAGATCGGCATCGAGGGCCGATCGGAGATGAGCAAGGACGAGCTGATCGACGCGATTCGGCATAGCTGAGGGCAGGCGACTTGTTCCGGCATCCAACGTCCCGCAGGCGCCGCGTCGTTTTGGCTTGCGGCACGGTGGACCCCGGTACAAGTCCGGGTGGCGACTGATTTTGCCGCCCCGAAAGTTCCGAAGGTTCCGGGAAAACGACCATCCGGAACGACGGCCCACGAAACTCGAAGAGGCATAAGCTGCCGTTCCAAGTGATCGGCACCAGCGTCGCCAAACCACCCGATTCTGTTGAAAAACTCGCGCTTGCGCTCGTGCTGAAGTCCCGATTAGGTTTCCCGCGGACAAGCGGAGACGGCGCGATGATGGGCGAGCGGACGGCGACGCAGGAGGCGCTGTTCTACAGCTTCCGCATCGAGGATCACGTGCCGACGGATCATCTGCTGCGCTCGATCGACCGGTTCGTTGATCTGACGGGCATTCGCGAACACCTGAAGCCGTACTACAGTTCGATGGGACGGCCGTCGATCGATCCGGAACTGATGATCCGGATGCTGATCGTCGGCTATTGCATGGGCATCCGCTCGGAGCGACGGCTTTGCGAAGAAGTCCATCTCAACCTTGCCTATCGGTGGTTCTGCCGGCTCGATCTCGATGGCTTTGTGCCCGATCACTCGACCTTCTCGAAGAACCGCCACGGCCGCTTTCGCGACAGCGACCTGTTGCGCAAGCTGTTCGAGCTGACCGTCGAGCGCTGCATGGCGGAAGGGCTGGTGGGGGCAGAGGGGTTCGCGGTCGATGCCAGCCTGATCCGTGCCGATGTCCATCGTCAGTGTTCAGCCGCAGGCTGATGCGCGGCAAGCTGCTCGACTTCTTTGCGAGGCAGTCCCGGTTCACCGTGGCGCTGGAAGCGTGTGGCGGCGCGCATCACTGAGCGCGCGAGTTGCATTGCCACCTTGGGTCTCAACGTAGGATATGCCGAACAATGTGATTTCGACTTGACCGCAATGCGATGCCCTCCATTTCCGGAAATCAGATGCACCCGGCGAGCAGCCCGCAGATGACGCGGGTCGATCGGCGTCAGTTTGTCCAGACCTTGAACGACATAATCTGCATGTCGCCGCTTCCGGAGGCATAGTTGTCGGTAGTTTTCACCGCGACCGTCATCAGCGGAAAAAAGGCGCCCGAGAATGGGTTGTGCGCCTGGAAGGTTTCGACTCCATCGACGAACCAGGTGATGTAATCAGGCTCGATGTCCACCGCATAGCGATGCGCCGCGCGCGCGATGTGTTCGATCCCATAGGCTTTGGTTGCGTCGACCCACATGCCGCGTTCGAAGCTGGCCGAGTTGACTGGGCCGCCATGAATCGTCGAACTGATGTCCCGATCGAAATCGAAACTCGCATTCTGGCCGAAGCCTTCGTAGACGTCGATTTCGGGTGGCCAGCCTTTGACGCCGACCAGCCAAAGGGCAGGCCAGGAGCCGGGGCGGTCGGGCATCGTAGCGGTCCATTCGTACTGGCCATAGGTGATCTGGGTCTCGGGCATGTTGCGCCCATCGAGCGCGGCCGCGCCGTAGTAATAACCAACGCCCCGATAGATGATCGGCTGTGCCAGCTTCTGGCTGTGGAGCACGAGCGCTCCGTCGGCGACGGCGACGGCCGGCTCGGCCTGCGGATAGAGCTGGTTATCGAGGTATAACCCGGTTTCCTGGTTCGCCGCTTGGGTCCGGCCCTGCGTAAACGAGGTCGACCAGACACCCGGGCCGCCCGAATCGGATCACCGCACGGTGCTCGGGTCCATCTCATACAGCAGCCTGCCGTGTTCGAAGGTGCGTGGCGCCCGGAACCCCTGGGTGATCGGCGTCGTCGGCGACGCGCCGGTTCTGGAAGTGAGTTCGCCAATCGCGTTCCCTTGCTTGGCGCCCTGCGGAACCTCGGGGAAGATCAGCTGAAAATGGCCGCCCTCGACGGTTTTGGCGATGGGAATCGTCACGGTTTGGACGAGCGGATCGCCGGGACGGAAAATCACATATTTATCGATCTGGGTATAATAGGCACCCGAATAGACATAGTTGGCGCCGGATCCGTTACGCGTTTTGACGTGCACGAAAACCGTATTGGGCGTCGCGTGATCCAGCCGGATGGGGACATCGACGCTGGTGGCGCCGATCGGGTAATCGACACTCTCGACCGAAGCCGTTGCCGCGGCCGGATAGGTGTTGGGCGGAATCGGATCGAGCGACGTCTCTTCGGGTTGGTCGCCGGCGGCGGGCGTCGGCGTGGGGGGCGGAGATGGAGAAGGCGTCGGCGAAGGCGCGGGCGTCGGCACGACACCTATCGATTCACCTGCTGAGTCGACGGCGGAACCGCCACCACACGCCGTTAGGACCGCAAGCGATCCCAACGCCATAGACCACATTACTCGCATTGACGCCCCGGAACCGCTTGTTCGAAAGCGCCCATACGGGATTCGGCTTTTTGAACGGTTAACGCGTCGGTCGGAATCTCATGGCGAGCGGCAGGTCAGCGACACAGCCAGTAAATCGCGGCCCATCCTGCCGCCGTCACGGCGACAATGAACCAGCCGCGGGCGAACCGCGGCCACCGCGCAACATCTGGTTCCGGAAACGACTCGGAGTCGGGCGATATCGTCAGCCCGGCAAGATCGTCGATCGTCCGTCCCGCCACCAAGCGGGCGGAAGCCGAGTCGACGAATTCGAGCGCATAGTGATCGGCTTCGCTGTTAACGACGCGAGCAGTCGCAGCGGACGAGCCGGGCAAATTGAGGCGAATGATCGCTCCCGGCGCGAGCACTTCTGCGCAACGAATAACAAGCCCTTCGCGCGAAAGGCTGACAACCGTCGATTCTATTTTTCTCTCCTGATGCGGTCGTGTCATGTGTTCTGGCGACAAGTCATGCCGCCAGAAGGAGTTGCGATCAACCCCAGGCCGCGACATCCAGGACGAGGTGGCGATCTGCTGCGTGCTCATGCCGCGCGATTACCGCGTGAGCCTTACCAAAGCGTCAATGCCGGCAAGCGGCGCCATTGGCGTAAGCTTTAATCCCGATGGACAGGGCGCCGCTCGATCATCATATTGTCACAATGTCCCAGGACTGAACCATGGGCGCCTCGGAGAGGTCGGATGTCACGAAAAGTGTTGCCTGCCAGGAAGCGTGTCAGTCGCCTCGGCGGCCCGGTTATTGCGTCGCCGGTCGGGTGGAACGCTCACGACCCGCTGGATGGTTCCAGAGGCATCTTGCTCGCGGCCGTGTGGGCGGTCGTTCTGTGGCTCGCGATCGTAAATCTCGCCGTTCTGTAATCGCGCCAATTATGTTCAGGCAGACCCCCGAGCAAGCAGCACAGCCGGCACGGTAAGCACCAAGATCCGCAGATATAGGCCAAGCGACGTGCTTCGCGCATACGTCACATCCATTGCCACGCGCCGCCGATAATTGACGTCATTGCGTCCGCTGATCTGCCACAGGCCAGTGATGCCCGGGCGAACGCGTGCATAATCGGCAAAATAGCGGCGATAGCGGTGAATTTCCGCCTCGGTGATCGGCCGCGGCCCAACCAGGCTCATCTCGCCGATAACCACGTTCCACAATTGCGGCAGTTCATCGAGACTGGTCACACGAAGAAACCGCCCCACGACAGTGATGCGCGGATCCCGACGCAATTTATGATCGCGTTCCCACTCCTCGCGATGCGCGGGCGAACTGGCCAGAAGATGCTCGAGCCGCGCTTCGGCATCCTTTTGCATGGTACGGAATTTCAGGCAGTAGAAGACGTTGCCGTCTCGACCGATCCGCGCGTGACGAAACAGTATCGGCCCGCTTCCGCCACCAACGATCACCGCCAGCGTGACCACGATCAGTACCGGTGCCAGCAGGAAAATTGCCATCATGGCGATGGTTATATCGCAAAGACGGACGGCGCGACCGCCCGAGGAGACGGATTGAACCGCTGTCGCGGGGAGCCATTGTGACGATATCGGCGAAGTCGACATCGAGCCCCTTTCAAGTCGTTTCCCAACCAACTCTTCGCGTAAGACAAGCACCAATTGTTGCGATGCACAACATTTTTTAAATCCTGCCTGTATCAAACAAGGATTTGGTAGGCGCTTGATAAACGGAAAATCGGTCCAATAACTGAAAATGAAAACTACGAATTTAAGCCACGGATCACGATTTTTTTACCGCACCCGCGCCGCTCCGATGCTTTCAACGATGCTGCGTCGCAGCACAACAAACACTCTTATAACTTATCCATCGCTTCACCCGCATCGGCCGAATGACCGAGAACCGCCAAAAACCGTCCGTCGTGCTTTAGGCACGGCCTAACCAGACGGCCTGCCGCCCGATGCTGCGGTTGCGACATTTGAGGGGGGAGAGTGATGATGTCATCCCGTTTGGGACGGAACGAGAAACGTAAACGGCGAGGCGAGTAGACTATTGCCGCTACGCGATGAACGGAGCTTTCACGGCGCCGTATTCGAGAAATTTCTCGTCCGCTTGTCTAGTTCGGCGCGGCGCTTAGCCATTCGGTGAATTCGGCATAGGCGGCGGTCGGGCCAAATTGCCGCCGCGCTGTCGTGAGTGCCGCATCAGCCAAGTGCTGGCGGCGTTGTTCGTCGCCCTGCAAGGCGATGACGGCAGCAGCGAAGCGCTGCGGATCATCCGCGCGTTCCACGACCGAGCCCAGATCCTCCTCGACGCCCTGCAGCGTGACGCCTGTAACCACGCAGGCCTTTCCCATCGCAATCGCCTCGACCAATTTTATCTTCAACCCCGATCCCTGCAACAACGGCGAGATGACGATCCCGGCCGATTCGTAAAGCGGTCGCAGGTCATCGACCATGCCGAGCATCTCGACACCGCCAGGCACCTGATTGATCGCCTCCGCGACACGCCCGGCAACCTTCAAGCACGCATCCGGTCGCGCGGCGCGAATGATCGGCCACACTTCGGTATTGAACCACATAAGACCATGGATATTTGGGGCAGTGTTGCTTCCGACGAACAATAGCTCGTTGGCGTTGCCCGCGGTTGCATTGGCAACGGGATCGGCGGCCATCGGCGCCAGGATCGCCCGCGCTTTCGGCACATGATCGCGAACGAATGCGGCCTCTTGCTGCTGGATGGCCAGAACGGCGTCGGTCCGGCCCAGCAGCTCGATTTCAGACGCTTCGTCGAGGGCGGTTACGCTGTCGGCGGCCGCATCACCGAATTGCGACGTTCGCGCGCTGAACAAATCGTGCATCAGCGTCGCCGTTCGCCGGTCCGGGGTCAAAAGATAGGGAAGAGCTTCGCTCTGAAAGACGTAGTCGGCGATGGCCGGCCCGGGAATCTCTCGACCGTAGCGGGAGACGAACGCAAAATCGTCGCGCTGCCACGGAGCGGCGGCGGCATAGGGCGCCTTACGATCGATGCTGAGCGGCCCGCCGATCCGCGCCTTGCGCAACAGACGAGCAAGCATCCCCCGGGCAGCCGCGAGCGTCACCGCCGGGTCGGTGGCGATCATCCAGTCGCCAAACCGTCGGCCACCCCTGATCCGATGGCTGGCGAAAACGGCCATCTCCGGTCGAATCCGGAAAAACGGCGTGCGGCCGAACAGCCCCGGCGAGGGCTGAAGCAGATGGGGTTCGAACCCCGCATCGCGGGCAGCGCGGGCGATCGCGATAAGGTAGGCGGAACTGCCGTTTGTCGCCCCGACGATGCGCTGGCGGCTGATGAACAGCACGGCATCCTTTCGCGGCGTTGGCGCCGGAACCTCGGCTGCTGCGCCACCGCCGATCAACCGCGCGACCGCCGCGGCCAGTGGCTGCCGGAGCAGCAAAAGCGACGACGGCGTCCGGCTCGCGACGCGCAACGCGGCGGCGGCATCGCGTCGCTTCAGCGCATCGATCAGATGGCTGAACCCCCTCGCCGCCCGAAGCGCCCGCACACGCTTGTCGAAGGCGGACACCGCATGTGGCGCAACAGCGATGATTGCCGCCCGCTGGCGCTCGGCGGCGGCCATCATCCGGTCCGCGTTGATCGACGACAAGCGGTGCGAGATCGAACGGCCATGCTTGCGATAGAAATACATCGGCCGCGGCAGCAGCCTATATCGGCCGCCCGCCAATAGGAGCCTCAACACGAGATCGTCGTCTTCGGCGATCTGTAGGCTCTCGTCATATGTAACGTTGGTCGATTGGAGAAAATCGCGTCGTATCATCGGCTTCAGGAAGCCGAGATTGGGATGGCGTCCGAACATCAAAGTTTGATCGAGATAGCTAGCCAGATCGATCCACCGTGGCGCTCGCGCGTTTCGACGTTCGAGGAACAGCTTGGGCGGTTGGAGGTCATCCTGATCGAACAGCAACAGATCGTCGGCGATCATCGTCGCCTCGCACCGGGCAGCCTCGTCGATCAACCGTCGCGACCGATCGGGATGAATCAGATCATCGCTGTCGAGGATTGCCAGCCACTCCCCATGGGCTTCACGCAATGCCCGATTGCGCGCCCTTGCCGGTCCCGAATTACGATCGAGCCGGAAGATTCGGACGCGACTGTCGGCTGCGGCAAGTCGTCGGGCAATTGGCCAGCTATCATCGGTCGAACGGTCATCGACGATCAGAACTTCGACATCGACGTCTCGCTGGCCCAGGGCGCTATTGATCGCATCGGCAAGGAAGGCGCCGCCGTTGAAATTGGCGACGGCGAAACTGATCATCGGCAGCTTCGTCATGGCCGCTCCATTACTAGAGAAGCGGCGACATATGCTGAGCAGCCCGACAAAAGCAAATCACGGATAGTATCCTATTTGGATCATTTTCTCGGGAATATATAAGCCGCTCGGCGTGAAAATCCTTGGTGCATCCCGTCGGCCGGCTTGCAAACCGTTCGTTTGCGCGCCGAATCGGATGAACGGAAAGAGCGCCGATTGAGATGACACGTTCCGCGGGGGTATGGTGCCGGCGATGCCAACCCCGCTCGCCATCCGTCGCTTCGAAGCACCGGCGCGTCGCGGCTTACGCCGGCGACTGCGAACACTGAAGAAAGATTGGGTGGTCGCCATTGGCGATATCCACGGCCGCTACGATCTGCTGACCGCCTTGATTCGCGAGCTCGACGCGCGGTTCGATCATTGGGGTGAAGGTAGCGGCCACCTGGTCGTGTTGGGGGACATGATCGATCGCGGCCCCGACAGCCGCCACGTGGTCAATTTCCTCAAGCGCCTGACCGAGGAGGTGACCCGCGCGACGGTCCTGCTCGGCAATCACGAGGCGGTGCTGCTTGACGTAATTGCCGGCGACGCCACTGCCCAACGGCTGTGGCTTCGCCATGGCGGTGAGGCGACGCTGGCAAGCTACGACATCGCCCCGCCGCGCGACGGCGAAGACTCGATCGCTTTCGGCATGCGGCTGGCCGACCAGATCGGGGCCGACACGATCGAATGGTTGCGCGATCGGCCGCTATCCGTTCGCCATGGAGATTATTTCTTTTGTCATGCCGGCATCAGGCCGGGCATATCGCTGTCCCGCCAGGCGGACGATGATCTGCTATGGATCAGCGACGCGTTTCTCGACGACGAGCGCGATCATGGCGCGGTCGTGGTTCATGGTCACTCGATCGTCGATGATCCTGAGGTCCGAGTAAATCGTATCGGCGTGGATACCGGTGCCTATCGCACCGGCAGGCTCACTGCAGCCGTGCTGAACGAATCCGAAGGATGGACGGCAACGACCGATCCCTTAACAATTGAGCGGCGCTTGCCCCATGGCGATCGTTTACATGTAACGGCAGGCCCACATTGAGGCGGAACGGTGCGCCAACGAGCCGCGTGCCGCTAAAATCAGTTCGGCGGCTCTCGACTTTTATGCCGCACTGCAAAACAATAGCGCGTGAACAGCTGATGGAGCAGAATGCAGTGAGATTTCCCTTGCTGATCGCCTCGGCGCTACTGGTCATGGGCTCCAGCGGCTGTGCCGGGCGCGCCGCCACGATGGCGGCCAGCGTCAATTCGGCCAAGCCGCCCGCCTATACGCTTGGCGCGGGCGATCGCATTCGCGTCTCCGTATATGGCGAGCAGGCGATGAACGGAGAATATGCGATCGGCCCATCGGGCGAGATTTCGCTGCCCCTGATCGGGAATGTCGATGCGACGGGAAAAACCGTGGCGCAGCTTCAGCTCGATATTACCCACAAGCTCAGCCCGGACTATATTCTCGACCCCAAGGTCAGCGTCGATATGGTCGATTATCGGCCGTTTTATATTCTGGGCGAGGTCGATAAGCCGGGCAAATATCCCTATTCTTCCGCGCTGACGCTGCAGCAGGCCGTAGCGACGGCCGGCGGCTTTACCTATCGCGCCAGCACGTCGAAGATATTCCTGCAGCGCGGCGATAAAGGCGAGGTCGAGGTCAAGCTCTCGAAAGACAAGCCGTTCTGGATTCTGCCGGGCGACACCATCAGGATCGGTGAGCGTTATTTCTGAGACGTCCTATCGAGCGCACCGCGATGGCGGTGGGGCTCGACGTGCGATCGGCAGAGGTGTCGCGGCATCCCCGCGCCGCGCCGCGCCGGGCATCGATTATCGGCAATGGTTCGATCTGGGCTGGTGCTGGTTGGCCATGAGCTCGATGCTGTTCATCTTCCAGTTCGGCTCGAAGGGCGTGTTCCTTATCCTGGCGATGTTGCCACTCTACGCCGTGGTCAGGTATCGCACCCTACCGCGCGTTCTTCTGGCGATTTCGCCGATCCTGTTGTTGCCCGCTTTCGCGATGCTGTCGACGCTCTGGTCGATCTCTGCCAGAACCACGCTTTATTACGGTTTTCAGTATTTTATTACCGTCGCGATTGGTGCCGTCATGGGCGCGGGCACCAATCGACGGCAATTGCTCTACGCTCTGTTCGGCGCCTTCGCGATATACACGCTCGCCAGCCTGGCGTTCGGTCGCATGGTCGGCTGGGGTGGCGGGGGCGCGTCGGGCGTTACGACAGCATTCGCCGGGCTGACGGGAAGCAAGAACCAAGCCGCTGATATCGGTGCGATCACGATCATGATCAGCGTCGTCACGGCAATGGCGGCGTGGCGCGAACGACAGGGCTTGCTGCTGCTGGCCAGCGGTATCGTCACGATCATGAATCTCTGGATCCTCAAGATCGCGGAATCGGCGGGAGCAATCGTCGCCTGCCTGTTTGCGCTGGTGATCCTCTTCGGATGGGCGGTAGTGCGGCCGTTGAAGGCGGAAGTGCGAACCGCAATTTTCACCGCGGGGGTCGCGGTCGCTGCCGTCGCCGCGGCGCTGCGCGGATTATGGCTCCAGCCGCTGATGGCGATGGTCCTTCAGGCAACCGACAAGGATCCGACGTTGACCGGCCGCACCTATATCTGGTCGCGCGCGCAGGTTCTGATCGAGCAGCGCCCCGCCTTGGGGCTCGGGTTCAGCGCTTTTTGGCGGCAAGGCAATCTCGATGCCGAAGGAATCTGGCGCTATGCCGACATCGCCACGCGCACCGGCTTCAACTTCCACAACACGTTTCGCGAAATCCTGGTTCATCTCGGCATCGTCGGCCTGGTGTTGTTCGGGATCGTCATGATCGTGCTGTTCGCCACGCTTTGGGTGCGAACGATCCGTGCCCCGACGGACATAGGCATCCTGTTTTGCGCCTATCTCAGCTATGTCGCGATCCGCATGCCGATCGAGTCGCTGGCGTTCGCGCCTTTTCTGCATTCGACGGTGCTGATCATGGCCGGCCTGGGGTGCGCGGTGTGGCGCCGCGACAATACCGAAGCCTATGACGCGGCGGCCTTCCATGCCGGCCCGAATGCTCGTTATCGCGCCGAGCTACGCAAGCGCCCCCTTATTGGTCACCGCTGAGCTTCCAGGCCCGAATATAGTCGATCTGCATCGTCGCCGGGAATTGGGTCGCTGCGTCGGGGTCTCCGGGCCATCCGCCACCAACTGCGAGATTGGCAACCAAATACATTGGCTGGTGCATATCGGCAGGCGTCGGGATCGAGGCTGTCTTTTCGCCATCGATATAATAATCGACGTTTTCGGGCGTCCAGAGCAAGCCATAGGTATGATATTGTTGGGCCGGATCGATCATGCGAACGGTCTTGGTAATCGAATTTATGCTTTTGGAATGAACGCTCTGGAAGATTTGCCGCGGCTTGTCGCCATGGGCTTCCATGATGTCGATCTCCGGCGGCCAACCGCCCGATGCTGGCAGCAGCCAGAAGGCGGGCCATAGCCCCTTTCCGCGGCTCCATTTCGCACGCATCTCGAAATAACCATAGGTTTGCGAAAACGACGCGCGGGTGGAAATCAATCCCGAGCTATATTCCACACGACGCAGCTTGCTGTCGCGTATCGCAGGCGGCTGCTCGTCGATCGCGCCCATGATCCTGGTCCGGGCAGCCTCAGGCAGCGGCTTAGCCGAAATCGTCAGAACGCCGTTCGCCATATCGAACGGATCGAGCCCGAGATCGAGAAACGAGCGATCGGTATAGACTTCTAGCTCGCCATTGTTCCACAGGCTTCGCTTGGCGATCGTTGGCTTATCCTTGTGCGGATCATAAAGGGCAAAGGCCCAGCGTGCCGGGTCGAGGGTCGAGCCGTCGAATTCCTCATCGAAGCTCTTGCTGACGGCGAGCCCGGCGGGCGGCCCGGATACCGGCTGGCCCTGCGACGCGTCGGTCGGCAAGGTGGCGACGGCGAAACCGAGCAAGCCGGCCGCGGCGATGGCGGTGGCGATCGTCATGGTGCTGTTCCTCAACGTCACTGGGCCCCCATGCCGTTATGGGCACTATCCCCGGCGGATGAAACTGCATGAGGGGCGTGCATCGCGTTACTAAGCCCATCCATCGCGTTCCGCCCTGACGAGCCTTAGCGTCGCCCGCGCCGCCTCTTCCCGATCGCCATAGGCCGCGTAGAACGCCTCGATCTCCCGAAGCGCGGCGCGAACGGGGGCGACGTGCGGGCGCAGGCGCCGCTTGACCCGGGCGGGATCGGCCAATGCCTGGGCCACGATTCCGCCCATGCGCCGCCAGCGCGGGGGCACGCCTATACCTCTTTGCTCTGCGATCGTCCGCGCAATCGCCTGGGCTACCACGGCAGGCTCCGCGCCACGCGCTGCGATAAATCCCTGCGCCCATTCGAGAAAGCGCAAGCGCGCAGCGTTAGGCTCGCTGGCGGTATAATCACCCGTCGCAATGGCGGTGTGGCAATGCGAGGCGGCATGCATCCGATAGGCCGAAAGGCACTCGCTGAGGATACGCGCGCGACCGGCGACGAGCAATTCGGTCATCAGCGAGGTATCCTCGTAGATGCCGCGGAACGCCGGATCGAAACCGCCGATATCGAGCAGGGCGCGCCGCCGCATCATCGTGCTGCAATTGGCCGGATGCAGCGTTTCGTCGGCGATCATCGCGGCGAGGAAGCGGGCGCCGGCGATGGTTCGATCCGCCCAGCCGCGATAGTGCTGGATCGCGTCGGGCTCCTCGGCGAACGCCGGATCCCAGTTCCAGAACAAGGTGGCGCCAAAGGCGAGTGAGAGCGAGGGGTCGTCGTCGAGCGCGCGGGCGAGCCGTTCGAGCGCGCACGGGAACAACAGGTCGTCCGAATCGAGGTAAAGGATATAGTCGCCGCGGGCTTCCTGCAGCCCGCGATTGCGCGACGCCGCCAGACCGAGATTGGCATGGCCGTCGTGCTCGACATAGCGGATGCGGCCGTTGCTGTCGGCAGCAAGGCGCCGGGCAATGTCGGTGCTCGCGTCGCGCGATCCGTCGTCGACCAGAACCAATTCCCAATCGCTCTCGGTCTGTCGCTTGAGTGTCGCGACCGTCGCCTCGAGGAAGCGTTCGGCATTGAGAAAGATCGTGATCACCGAAACGCGCGGCATCAGAGCGTCGCCACTCTCGCTGGTTGGTCGATGCGCGAAAATCCCCCGTCCTCCAACAGCCATTCCGCGCTCGATCCTTCGACGGTCAGGCGGTGGGTGACGACCAGGATCGTCGTCGCCGGCAGCGCCGCGCGGATGGCGCGATAGATGCGCGCTTCGAGCTGCGATTCGATCGCGCTGGTCGCCTCGTCGAGGATCAGCATGTCGGGCCGGCGGGCAATGGCGCGGGCGAGGCAGATGCGCTGGCGCTGACCGCCCGACAGGCGCAACCCATCGTCGCCGACCTCGCTGTCGATGCCGGCGGGCAGCCGATCGACGAAATCGAGGGCGTGCGCCACCCCAAGCGCCCAGCGGGCGTCGTCGCGGCTTATCGCCGGATTGTCGAAGCGCACATTGTCGAAGATCGAGCCCGGATGAACCTCGATATCCTGCCCGGAAAAGGCGATGCGATCGAGCCAGGCCTGCCGACCGATCGCCGGCAACGGCCGGCCGTCGACCGTGATCTGGCCGTCATCGGGCTCATAGAGGCGGGCAATCAGGTTGATCATCGTCGTTTTGCCGCCGCCGCTCGGGCCGCGAACGGTGACCATCTCGCCGGCGCCGATCACGAAACTGGCATCATGGAGCACCTGCGTGCCATCGGCATGGGTGAAGGTGACCCGATCCAGCCGCAACTCACGCCGCAGACGGGTGAACGACACAGGCGGCGCGTTGTCGGTGAGCGGCGCCTCAGCGATCGCCCGCGCGACGATGGTCAGCGGTAAGCGAAGCTGAAACAGGGCTAGCATATTGTCTTCGATCTGCGTGGCATGCGGTAGCAGGCGGATCAGGATCGCAACCACTGCAATCGCCAATGCGGCGGGTATCGCGAGGCGCAGCGCGATCGCGATCAGCACCGCCAGCGCCGCCAGCTTGCCGATCTGGCGCACCGCGCGAACGCCGCTCTGAAACCGCGCAAGCCGCACATGCGATTGCGCCAGTCCTTTGGACGCGGCGGCATAACGATCGATGAAGAGTGGCTCGGCGGCATGCAGCCGGATCGTGCGCATCGCCTGCACAGTGGTCACAGTCAGCGCCAACAGCCGCTCGTTGAACGCCGATGTCCGCGCGCCGAGCGCAGCCAGGCGGCGTGACGCGATCGCCAGCGTTGCCGCCAACGCCAGACCGAGCAGCAAGGCGGCAAGCGTCAACTGCCATGACAGCAGGAGCGCATAGCCGCCGTAAACGAGAACCGCGCAGATCCCGATCACGATCGCAACGACCTCGCCGATTGCCTGGGTCAGCAGCGGCGTCTCATAATCGAGCGTGTCGAGCATCTCTCCATGACCATGGGCACTCGCCCGCTGATAACTGACCGTGAGATAGGTCGCGTAGATGCGTGTCCGCACACGATGCGTGACGCGATTGGCGACGGTTTCGGACAACAATTCGCTGGCGATGGCGAGCACCGTCGAGGCGAGAATCGTAGCCAGCGCCCAGAACGTCAGGACCGACAAGCTGTGCTGGCTGAGCGACGCCAGCAGCACATGTGCCGGGCCATCGGCGTCAAGAACGTCTCCGGCGCCGAGCAGGCGATAAATGAGGACGAGTCCCAGCGTCAGCCCCACGCCCTCGGCCAGCGACAGCAACAAGCCGAGGCCGACGATCAGCGCCAGCCAAGGCCGTTCCGGCCGGGCGAGCGGCGCCAGCCGGTGCACCAGCTCGCGCCAGCCAAGCGGGGTCGCGCGGCCGGTGGTCACGGCAGATCCTCGGGCTGTGGCGGCTCGTCGTCGCGGCCGATCAACCGGGCGAAATCATGGATGCTTTCATATCCCCCGATGTTGATTCGCGGGATTCGCCAGCGGTTGCCCCAAATACGGGCGACATCGCCCTCCGCCTCGAACACATGGCGATAGCCTGCCGCGGCGCACGCATCCTCGACGCGATTATTGGTCGCGCCGAACGGCGGCGCGACGCTGACGACATCCACGCCCAGCCGTTCCTCCAGCGCCTGTTTCGACTGCTCCATTTCCACGGTCAGCTCGGCAAGCGGCAAGCGATCGGCGGCCCGGTGGGTGGCGAGATGGCTGCCGAAGGCAACGCCGTCACGATGGAGCGTGACGATCCGATCCCAGTTCATCAGCGGCGCGGGATCGCCATAAGCCGCGTCCCAATCCGCTACGCCGCCGACCTTTGTCGTCACCACGAACACCAGTGCCGAAAAGCCGTTGCGGGCAAGGATCGGCCAGGCGGTATCGTGAAAGTCTGCATAGCCATCATCGAAGGTCAGCAGGATCGGCCGTCCGCGCAGCGACGCGCTGTTGGTTCGCCCCGCCTCCCACTCCTCGATGGAGATCGAGCGATAGCCGCGCCGCCGCAGGAAACGCAGTTGGTGCTCGAAATCACGCGGCGTCGTGCGCCAATCCTTCAGGCCTTCGGGGCCGTGGTCGGCGATTCGGTGATACATCAGCACCGGAATGCGGAAGGCCCGCTCTTCTTGCTCGACCTGCTGGCGCGTCCGCACGGCACCGTTCCAGACCACCGCCGACGCGACCGAGCGTTCGAGCGTCGATGCGATCGGCAATTCGATAAGGTCGGGTTCGTCGCGTCTGGGCGCCGAAGGCGCGACCCGCCGGTAAAGCTCGATCCGATAGAGATCGGTGGTGATCGCCTTGACGCATTCCAACCCCTGGCGTTCGCCGAATACGCGGGAAATCGTCTGGGTGCCGAAGGGGTCGCCCCAATCGAAGCCGGTATGATCGGGCTGGTCGGTGACTTCATAGGCATGGGCGTGAACGAACAGCCCGCCGGGCGCCAGTGCCCGTTCGACGCGCCCGGCGAAATCCGCGAGTTGCGCGACATCCGCCATGTAATAAAGCACTTCGGACGAAACGATCAGATCCCAGCCATCGCCGATCGGCTCGTTAAAGAAATCGAGCGTGCCGAAATCGACATTCTCGATGCCTTGGCCGCGGCACCGCACCTCGGCCCGCTCGATCGCCCGCGTCGAGATATCGACTGCGCGAAGCGTTGCGACGCGCGGCGCCAGCATCGCGGTGAACATGCCCTCCGCGCAGGCGAGCTCGATTGCTCGGCCGATCGGCCGATCGGGCAGGATCGACAGCGTTTGCTCGTATTTGAGCTGTTCATAGGCGCTCGAATAGTGCCACGGATCCTCCTGCTCGAAGAACGCATCCCAGCTCTGTCCCGACCCTTCGCCCGCCGCCGGCTCGCCAACCGCCTCCGGTTCGACGTCCGCCTCTTTTGCGTCGGAGGGCGTCGGGCGGCGTAGCGGGCGGGCGGCGACGGCCAGGCCGGCCATTGCCCAATCGACCGCCTTGCCGGCGGCGGATGTCCGGATCGATATCTTCTCCAGCCCGCGAAGAAATTTACGTTTCAGATGCCGCGCGGCATATCGGCGAAGTGTCGCCGCGCGGGTGTCGCGAGGAACCTGCCCGGTCATCATGAAGAACGACCGCCTCGGCAATAGCCGCGGCACCATGGCGAAGGCTTCGGCCCCGGTTTGGGGGACGCCACGAAACATGACCCGCAGGGTCGCTGGCATCGCCAGGGTGCGGCCGATCAGTCGCGGCTTGCGTAGCTGCGCGTTGCGAGCGGCCTCTGCCTCGAGGTCACGCAGCAGCGCGAAATCGAGGCCGGGCGCGGTGCAGGCCGTTGCCACTCGAGCGAGGAACGGCTCAAGTCGTGGCTGCCATTCGCTCCAGCGCTCGGCGAGCGTCGCATAGCTGCCGCCGCTGCCGACCATCAGCGCTTCGGTCATCGTGCCGACCAGATGGTCGCGCTGCCACGGCGTGCCGAGTGGCAGCCGCAGGGCGTCGAGCGCGGCCATGCCGTTGCCGCCACCCGCAATGTCGGCAGCGCCGCTCCACAATGCGCACGACAGCAGGTTCTGCTCGACATCGCCGAGCGGTAGGCCATCGACATAGGCAGGCAGCGGCGTCGGCACGCGCGGATCGCGCTGCCCCGCACGCCCGAGAACGATGGCGACGTCGCGGACCATCGCGCCGCTGTCGCGTGTCAGCGATTTTTCACTGGTCCAGTAGCTCGCGGTTTGCGCGCGATCGACCACGAAGCGCGCGCCGTTGCGCGCGATCCGCAGCCAAAGGTCCCAATCCTCGTTGGTCCTCAGGGCGGGATCGAAGCCGCCGACCGCGCGCACGGCGTCGCGGCGGACCAGAATGGCGTGGATCGCCGTCGGGGGCATTTCGACGATGGCGCGAAACGGATCAGCGTGGAGCGGCGGGACTCGATAGGCGCCAACCTTGCGGCCCGCGGCATCGCGCCGGATATAGCCGCTGCAAACGACATCGACATCGCGTGCGCCCCTCGCGAGCAGTCGCTTGAGGTGGCTTGGCGCGATCGTGTCGTCAGCATCGAGGAACAGCAGCCAGGTACCGCGCGCCGCATCGATCCCGCGGTTTCGCGCCGCCGATGCTCCGGCGTTCGCCTGTTCGATCACACGGATGCGCGCATCGAGCGCGGCGGCTGCGGTCGCGATTGCCAAGCTGTCGTCGTAAGCACCGTCGATGATGATGATATGCTCCCAGTCGCTCAGTTTCTGCCGCGAGACGCTGTCCAGCATTCGAGGTAACGAGGCAGCGGCATCGAAGGTCGGCGTGATGATGCTGATCTCGGGTGCGTGTCGCATCGCCGCATCATCGGCGGGGCGGGCGTCCAGCGCTTCGCGCGCATTCACGGCATGTCGCCCTGATCCGGGCCGGCCGTGCCCGGCGCCACCCATTTGGCGAACTGGTCGATGGTGATTTCCTCGGTGATCTCGATGCGCGGCGTGCGCATCTCGAACCCGCAGACCGGCGCCCGGCCGCCGTCGAGCACGAACGATCGGCGATAGCCGGTCGACGACATCAGCCATTCGATCGCTATATCAGAAAAACCGGCGGGTGGCGCGATCGTCTGGATCTCGACTCCCAGCAGATCGCCAAGCAGTCGCCGCGACTGCGCCGCCTCTTCGAGCAGATCGCGCGAGGCGAGCCGGTCGGCCGGTGTCGCCGTCATCAGGCGGCTGCCATAGGTCACGCCCCGATCGAGCAGTTTTCGGGCTCGCGCCGGATCAATGCCGCCGCGATCAGGATCAAGATCCTCCGCAGCGAGGAAGAGGTGTGCCGCGAAGCCATTTCCGCAGATGATCGGCCACACCAGGTCCTCAAACCGGTCGGGCCAGCCGTCGAAGGTGATCATCACCGGCCGCCCGCGCAACGAGCCGGCTCTTGCCGCACCCTCAAACCATTCTTCGGAGGTCACCGAACGAAAGCCGCGACGGCGCAGGAAGCGAAGCTGGTGCTCGATCGTATCGGGCGCCACGGTATAGAGATCGTGCGCCTCTTCGCGAGGCAAGACCCCGTTGTAGAATAGCACGGGCAATTCGTAGCAGCGCCGCGCAGCCGCTTCGGCGCGCGTTTCGATAGCACCGTTCCAGACGACGCTCGCGGCAACCTGGGCGGGCAGGGGAGAACCGAGACCGCAGCGCTCGATCTCGCTCGTCGCCCCAGCCGGCGCGCGCCGGAACAGATCGATGCGATAGAGGTCGGTTTCGATCGTGCGAATATGAGCCAGGCCGGGCGTATCGCGGAAGGTTTCGAAAATCGTTTGCGCGCCGACCGTGTCCTCCCAGTCGAACGCCGTCCGGTCGCGGCTCTCGTGAAGCTCATAGGCGTGGGCGTGGACAAATTGCCCGCCGGGGCGAAGCGCGGCGGCGATCTGCCTGCCAACCGCCTGCAATGCCTCAACAGACGGCACGAAATAGAGCATTTCCGAACAGGTGATGACGTCCCATTCGCCGACGACGCCTTGGGAAAAGAGATCGCGCGCTTCGAAAGTGACGTTATCAAACGCAGCCGTGCGGCGCCTGGCCCGCTCGATCGCGCGCGGAGAGATGTCGACGGCGTGGACGCGGCCAGCGACGGTCGCCAGCATCGCGGTAAAGCGGCCCTCGGCGCAGGCGATCTCGAGCGCTTTCCCGTGCGGAATCGGCTCGATCAGCGACAGCGTACGCCGGTATTTTTCCTGTTCGTACTCACTCCCATAATCCCATGGATCCTCGCTTGCGAAGAATGCATCCCACTCGGCCGCGCTCGACTGCGCGCCTGGATGCAGCAGCGGTGGATCGTCGACACGATGGGTCGATCGATCGCGCTGTGACAGCTGCCATGTCGTTTCGATCTCCGTTGTCCGGCGAACCGCCGCACTCAATTTCGGCGACGGCGGGCCGGTACGGCCAATCACGCGGCGCATCAGCGCGCGCAGCCGCCGCAGCCGAGACAAGGCGCACCACCGCCGCGCATGGCGCCGAAGATGCGTTTCCAGCCGCCGCGAGATGCCGCGCCGGATCACCGCGCGAACGTCGCGGCCCGTCAGGGCGCCGACCAGCGGTGCTGCAAAACTGAACATCGTTGCGGGCCGAAACGCTTTCGCGCGGAATATGACGACATCCGCAGTGCTCGACGGTTGATAGCCCGCCATCAGCATCCACACCGTCAGCGATACCGCGAGAACCTTGCCGAGTTCGATCTCGCCGTCGAAGCGCCCCGCGCGCGCGACTTCGATTTCCAGGGTCCGGGCAAGAGGATCGAGGGTGGATGCCCCGCAACGGCGCTGCAGGCCCGAGAAAAAGGCCGCAACGTCATCTGCCAGCGCGGACCAGCGGGTCGCCATGTCGGCGTAGCTGATACCGCTGCCGACCACCAAGCCGTCGAACAGTTTGAGTGCTAGCTGGGACTGCTGATAGCGATAATCGGCATCGGGCGAGATATCGGCGATCAGGTCGCCGACCGGCCTGCGCTGCCCAATCGCAACGCCGGCGTTCCAAAACGCATTACGCAAGGTGAGATCATCGAGCGAATAAGGGCGCTGATCGAATTGCTCCAGGCCAGGCCGCGGCGCGCGGGCGACGGCCTGCGCGCGCAGCTGCACGATGCCGGCGTCGTGCAGCATTTGGGTGCCGCGGCGGCTCAGCGAATTGGGCGTCGACCAATAATCGGCTAATAGCGATCGGGTCACTGCGAAACGCGCGCCGCTCTGCGCCAGGCGAAGCCACAGATCCCAATCCTCGTTGGTCCGCAAACTCGTATCGAAGCCCCCGTGTTCGACGACGAGGCTGCGCCTGACAAGGAAGCTGTGGATTGCACCCGGCGGCCCGGCGGCGCAAACCGCAAGCGCATCGCGATCGAGCGGCAACGGCCGGAAGCGCGCGCTGATCGCCCCGTTCTCATTGCGCCGGAAGTACCCGCACGCGATGACGTCTGCAGCCGGATTGCGCTGCGCAACGCCGAGCATATGATTGAGAAAGCTGGGGCCAATCGTATCGTCGGCATCGAGGAACAGTAGCCACGGGGAAGAGCTGCGCATGATCGCTTCGTTACGGGCTTGGGCCACGCCGTGATGGTCGAGCGCAATGACGGTGATTCTCGGATCGCGATCGGCTTCGAGCGCCGCGCATTCCAGCGTGCCGTCGACCGGGCCGTCACAGGCGATGATTGCTTCCCAGTCGCTTCGTGACTGTGCCTGCAACGAATCGATCGTTCGTGGCAGCGTCGCGGCATTATTGTATGCAGGAATGACAACCGAGACCGCAGTCGCTGCGACCGCGATCGTCTCCAAGGCCGGCGCACCACAAAGATCAGAGGCTCCGCGGAGCGGGTTGCTGGTTACGTCAGTGGCGCGCAAACCGTGCAATTTTGCGACTTTCCAAGTCTATCAGGCTCGCCTCAGCCCAAAAAGTCAACGATCTTAATATAAATCAAAAAACGTAACTTACGCCGACGGTAATGACATTCTCTTTGAACGCTATCGCCTTGTTCGAAGATTCACGGGTTTGGTAATTGTAATTTCCTGTAAACCGTAGTCTTGGGAGGAAATAGTATCGCGCCTCGAATCCGATTTCCTGTTCCCGACTGGAAGCGACAATGGCATAGGGCAAGCCCTTCAGGATCGACGGCTTGATCCAGGCCACCCGCGCGTTGCCGGAGATCACCAACGTGCGCAGCAGTTCGTGGTCGACCGTCAGGCTGATCTCATCGCGCAGGTTGCCGGCGGTATAAGGCGATGTCGTCGCATCGACGGTGCGCTGCGCGGAGCCGCTGACCGTCGTGAGCGGCGTCACGTTCCAATTGAGGCTGCCGTAATACGAAAACGCGTTGATATTGCGCAATTGCGGATCGGGATAACGGAAGTTGAGATAGCCCACCCGCACCGTCGTCGACAGCAGGCCGGTCAGGTCGCGTACGATCCCGGCTTCGATCCGCGTGCTGTCGCCGCTTCGGTCGATCTGGGTAACGGGATCGAAGCCCGGGTCGCCGGGTCTCAGATCGTACCGCCGGCTTTCCTCCGTTCCCCGGATCACGAACTGGGTCAGCGTGTTGAGGTCATAGCTCGCCTGCAATGCGCTTGAAACGATGGTCTGATCGCGGAATTTCTGGCTATCGACGCTACCGTCGGCGAGGATCGCATCGCTGTAGCTGAGTCGTCGGACGCGCGATTCGACCCGAAACCCCAAGGCGCCGAAATTCTGTTCGATCGCCGCCAATCCCTGAAACGAATCGTAGCGGACCGGTTCGCCGGAATTGGAGAAGCTCGAAAGGTTGCCGCGCTTCTCGGCGGTGTGGATCGCCGATCCGCTCAGGTAAATCCGTGTCTGGTGTGAAACGTCATATCGGCCATCCGCCGAGATGCCGTATTCCGAAGTATCCTCGCTGCTGTATTTGGCGTGAAAGTCGTGATCGAAATAGGCTTTGATATCGAGGCTGTGGCGCGACCAGAGCGAGCGCGCATCAATCGACGGATGGACCGTCGTGTAAAAGTCTCCGCGCCGATCGGCGTCGGTCGCGAAGATGTTGTCATCATATGATCCGTCCACCTCGATCTGCGGCTTCAGTGCGAATCCGCCGACCGGGATCGTGACATGCTCGAGGCGCGCTTTTTCGCGATCGGTGACGCTTTGACCCCGCTCGTCTTCATCGTCCTGCGCCGACGCCGCCGACGGCAGCCATATCCCCGACGACAGAACTACCACCAACAGCACGGCAAGACGTACCGGTTGCGATGTCGGAACGCGCTTAAGCATCATGCGGGTCCCTTTAGTTGGTGTAATAGCCCTTGAACTTCTTCTGGTAGCCATAGGCATCGGCCTCGCCGGTGCTGGCATAGCGTCTGATATCGACCTGGCTGAGCGCGACGCCGCTGATCTTGGCCTCGGCGTTGAGCAGCGTGTCGATCGCTGCCTCGACCGCGGCGCGCGATGTCTTGCGCCAGTGAGCGACCACCAACACCCGATCGGCACTGGCTGCAACTGCACGGGCGTCTGCCACGCCGAGCACCGGGGCGGTATCGAGAATGATGACCTCGAATCGCGTCCTCAACTCGGCGAGCAACCGGACGAGATTACTGGGCGTTAGCGGATCACGGGCATCGCGCGGCGCCTCGCTCGTCCCCAGGACGGCCATGCCCGTCGCCGAATCAACAAACAGCGCCTGATCGAGCGTTACCTCGCGTCGCATATATTCATAGAGGCCGGGGCGGCCGTCGGCGATGAACATCTCGCTCGCGCCGCGCCGGCGCAAATCGCAATCGACCAGCACGGTGCGTGCGCCCCCCATTGCTGCGGTGCGCGCCAGCGCGACCGAAGTCGTGGTCTTGCCTTCCTGGGGTAGCGCCGACGTTACGGCGACCGCGCGCGCGCCCTTGCTGCCGCCAAGCAGGAGAAAAGCCTGCAACGCGCGAAAGGCTTCGGCGAAGGTCGAAAAGGGATGATTGACGATATAGTCGATCGGCTGGTCCGCGACGCGAACGCGACCGAGCGTCGATTCGAGATCGGGAATGGCGCCGGCGTAACGGACGCGCAGCTTGCGCTCGACGTCCGATTTGGTGCGGATTCCCCCCTGTAGATATTCAGCAGCGGCAATCGCCATCAGCCCACCCGCGATACCGCCCAAAATGCCGAACAGCGCGGCAAGCTTCTTGTTGGGGAAGTCCGGATCTTCGGGCACCTTGGCGTAAGACGCGATGCGGGCGTCGGCCTGCTGCAGGCCTTGCTGCGCACTCGTTTCGCGCAAGCGCGTCAGGAAGGTCTGATAGATCGCGTTGGCCGCATCCGAGCGCCGCTGCAGATCGCTGAGGCCGACCTCCGCTGAATTGTTACTGGCGAGCGAGCCGGTCGCGCGGGATTGGCTCGCCAACAGCGAATCGAGCCGCGACTGCGCAACACGGACGTCGCCTTGCAGACTGGTCAGGATACGATTGATCTCCTGCTGGAGCTCGCTGCGAATGTCGGCAAGCTGGCTCTTTGCCTTGACCAGATCGGGATAAAGCGGCCCGTAATGCGACGATAGTTCGGCGACCTGTGCGCTCGCGGTCGCCTCGCTTTGGCGCAGGCCGCTGATCGTGCTCGATTCGAGCGCGGCACCGACGTCGGCGCCCGTGCCGCCCGATGTGAGTTGCTTGCGCGCGGCGGACAAGCGACCTTGCTTCTCGGCGAGGTCGGCCCTGGCCGCTGCAATCTCCTGATTGAGGCCGGAAACCTCCTGCTCGGCCATGGTCTGGCCGTTGGCGCTCATCAACCCATGGCTGATCTTGTATTGCTGCAAGGCGCTGTCCGCCGCCGAGGCCTCGTCACGGAGCTTCTGCACCTTTCCTGCCAGCCACGAGCTGGCTTGCTGGTTGGTCGACAGCTTGGCCTGGCGCTGCGCATCGAGATATTGCTGGGCGAACAAATTGACCGTGTCGGCGGCGAACTGCGGGTCAGTCGAACTGGCGTTGACATTGATGACATAGGTAAGCCCGACCCGCTCCACCGAGACCATGTTCGACATCGCATCGACCAGATCTTCGTGATCCGCCGCGGCGACACGCGGATCGGACGGATGCTGCTGCGCATAGGCGGCGGCAGCGCGCTCGGCGATGGTCGGGGATTGGATCAGGCGGACCTGGGTATCGACGACATCGCTGGTCGTCGGCAGATCGGGAGTCACCGCCTTTACATCGACGACATCCTGGCCGGCGGGATCGATCAGCACCGACGCGCTCGCCGAATAGATCGGCGTCTGCAACAGCGTCCATATGGCGACGCCGAGCACGATTGCGCCCGATACGGCAAGGAACAGCCAGATATTGCGGCGAAATATCATCCAGACCAGGCGAGGATCCGGGAGCAGCCGTCGCACCGCCGCGGTTCGTGTCTCCGCCGGCGCGAATTCGTCCATGTCGTCGCCGTCAAAATGAGGAGCGACAGTCGCTGGGTCGATCTGAATACCTAACCCCTATAGATTGACGAAGAACTGGTCTCACGCGCCGCGCCGATCACGGCGCCGCAGCGTTGACGAATGCTTAACCATTGCACCGCCCGTCGCGCAGGCAAAAGCGGCGAAATGGGCGGCCGGCGCGACGATTTTGCGCCAATTGGCGATTTTTCTCTTCGGCGGTGCACAATAAGCGCGCGAAATCCCATCCCGCTTGCCGGGCAACGGCCGAATCAGTCGAATTCACCCCGATCGAAAAGGGCTCGACAGTCGGCCGCTTGCGCCGCCGCCCGGGAGAGCTCGCGCTTGTCGCGCAAGACATCGAGTGCGACGCCGGCAAGTCGGTAAGGATGCTTGAGCCTGGACAGCGTGGCGCGCGCCAATCCGGTCTGCCGCTTGTCGTCGAGAAATCGCCGATGGTCCAGCTTGGCGCGGATCGAAAGGGCGTGGCGTCGCAACAGGCGTCGATCGGCCAGCGGAATCGCCGGATCGTCGGCCAGGGCCAGGCTGCTGGTCATCAGCGCCGCGAGATCGGCGGTGCGGTGTCGCCCGCTCAGCGAACCGGCGCGCTCGATCGCGACATAGCCGCAGCGCTCGGCAAGAACGAACCGCGCGCCCTTGGCCATCGCGGCGGCGTAGAGCAGATAATCCTCTCCCAACCTGACGGTATCGTCATAGCGCAAGCCGAGATCATCCAGCAGCGAACGGCGCATCAGCGGCTTGAGAAAGCCGAGCTCGGCGCGATTGCGGCCGCGCTTCGAGATGTTGCGCTCGATGAACTCGGCGAAATGAAGGGGGCGGCGCCGATCACCGTCGGGCGGGGAGGGCGAAGATTCCGCCCGGCCCTCGCGCACGAACAGGATGTTGTCGGCGATCAGATCCCAATCTGGGATGGCGAGCAACGGTTCGAACCGATTCGGCAGGAGATAGTCGTCGGCGTCGAGTACGGCAACGAATGGCGCCTGGCTCCGCGCCAACGCCGCATTCCGTGCGGCCGACGGACCGGCGTTCGTCGCGAGTTCGACAAGCAGCAGCCGACCCGAGCCATCGTCGCCGCGCCGCGCCGCGGCGACGGTATCGTCAGTCGACGCATCATCGACGACGATCACTTCGCCAACGGGCTGCTGTGCCAGTGCGGAACGGATCGCGCGGGCTATCGTTGCTTCGGCATTGAAGGCGGGGATTATCACGCAGATCGCTTCTGCTGCCATCTCGGATCCTCGGCACATCACGGGCGGGGTCGCTCTTAGAGGACGCCGCGGCCGCTGCACAGGCTTCGCCATTCGGATCGGCTCGCGCAGAGCGCGCGTCGTCGCCGCGACGTTGACAGCAGACCTCCGGTGAGGCGCCACTCTTCACTCCGGGCAGCGCCAAATCGAAAAGGACGAGCTTGCGTGGCACTATACGAAAGCCAGTTCGAGACGAAGTTCGACTCCCCTGTAGCCGCGGTGCCCGCCAAGACGCTGGTGATCGCCTCGACGCCCCGTTCCGGAAGTCACATGCTCGGCCATTCGCTGATCGAAACGGGCTGTTTCGGCGCGCCGTTCGAGTATCTCAACCCGGGTAACCTCGCGCGTTGGCGAGAGCAACTCGGCGTTGTCGGCACCGATGACGTGCTCAGTGAATTGATGCGCCGACGGACCACGCCGAACGGTGTGTTCAGTATCAAATGCCATTGGAGCCATCTCGACGCGGTCGGCGGCTTCGATCGATTGCGCGAGCGGCTGCCCGATCCCTTCTTCGTGGCGATCAGACGAAGCGACGTTCTGAAACAGGCGATTTCGTACGCCATTGCCCAGCAGACCGGCGTGTGGATCGACGGACAGCCGTCAAAAGGCATCGAACCGACCTATAATTTCGCACAAATCTATGCCTGCCTGCGCGAACTGATCGATCACAACGCGCGGTGGCAATTCGCCCTGGCGACGAGCGGTTGCCGCTGGATGGAGGTGACGTTCGAGGATATCCACGAAAACATCGCCGGGGCCGTCGCGCGTATCGCCGCGTTCATGGACGTGACGCTGTCGGAGCGGGCCGAACCCGCCAAGCTTGTGACCCACAAGCAATCCAATGTCGTGAACCGCATGTGGGCACGGCGATTTATCGAAGACCTTCACGCATCGGGCGGGAAGGGCGTCCGTGGCATCGATCTGCGCCATGGCCTGCGAAAGGTTCGCGAGGCGCTGGTCAGGGCCGCCTGAACGACCCCACTGGCGTCCGATGCTGCGGCGCCGCATAATTGGTGCGTCGAAGCAAGGGGGATAGCCATGATTATGTTCGCTAGCGGCCATTGCGACGCCCTCCGTAGCGGTCTGCTGGATCGTGCTGCATCGCATCAAATTCGGGAGTGCGCCGCATGGTTGGGGCGGATCGTCTCTGTGCGGCTCGACAATCCTGCCCTCCCGTCGTCAGAGCCGCGCCTCATGGAGACGCACGCGTACAATTCGCTCCCGATCGACCTTCGAACGTCTCTGCCGAGCCGCTTGGGCTGGGCGACACGGTATCAAGCATGACCCGGCCGATCGTCGCGATCGATCCGGTCGACACGCCGTTCAACAGCTTCGTTGAGCGGTTCTCACGCGCGATCGCGGCAGCGGGGGGTGATCCGGTGCCGATGGGCTGGTCGCTCGGCGAGCTGCTGCGGACGGATATGGTGATCCTCCACTGGCCGACGTTGTTCATGAGCCTCACCAGCCGCAAGAAGGCGTTCGCCCAATTGCTCCGCTTCCGGATCGCACGACTGATGCGCGGAACGCGTCTCGTCTGGGTGGCGCACAATGTCGCGCCACATGAGGACGGCGCCAGGCACGAGATCGTGCCCGATGCTTTCGTGCGGTCGCTCGACGCGATCGTCTACCTTTCGGAAACGTCGCGGCGACTGGTCGAGCAGCGCTATCCCGCGGCGAAGGGGCGCGCCGCCGTCGTCACCAGACACGGCATCTATGAAGGCGGCAGCGATTCGCGCCCCTTTACGCCGCCCGCTCACGACGAGGAGGTGCGGCTGCTCAATTTCGGCCAGGTGCGTCCGTACAAGAATATCGAGGAGCTGATCGACGCCGCCGCCGGTCTGTCGCAGGAGCGCCTGCTGACAACGATCATCGGCAAACAGCTCGACTCCGATTATGCCGACGCGCTCGCTGCGCGGGCGACCGGCGTGGCGTCGGTCGACTGCCGCTTCGGCGCCGACTTCCTCGAAGAAAGCGATATCGAGCGAGCGCTCGATACGGCACACGGGGCGGTGCTGCCCTATCGCGCGATCCTCAACAGCGGATCGGCGATCCACGCCTTGTCGCGCCACCGGCCGGTACTCGTCCCGGCCTTGGGATCGATGCCCGAACTCGCCCGCCTCGTCGGTCACGATTGGGTCCAGCTCTACGACGGCCGCCTGACGCCCGAGCGCCTCGCCGCCTTTGCCCGGCACGTGCGGCGCCTGCCCGCCGGCGCGACGCCCGACCTCTCGGCGCTGTCGTGGAGACGTGTCGAACGCGATCTCGCGCAGTTGTTCGCGTCGTCGGCGGCGGACCGCTCGACGCGCCGGATGGCGGAGCGGACGGCGTGATGAAGCTGCACTATTACCGATCCGCCGAAGGCAATTTCGGCGACGACCTCAACGCGTGGCTGTGGACCGATCTGGCTGCCGATCTGTGGCGCGACGACAGCGCACACCTGTTTCTCGGCATCGGCACGATCATCGGCAACCCGCTGCCGCACCATGATCGAGTGACGATCTTCTCGAGCGGGGTGGGATACAGCAATCTCGACAATCTGCGTGGCTACCAGGCGCTCGAAATCGCGTCGGTTCGCGGGCCGCTCAGCGCCGCCGCGCTGGGGTTGCCGGCCGAAAAGGGACTGGCAGACGGCGCATTGTTGCTCCCTTTTACGAACAGCGTCGGCGAGGCGCCGGCGAAGACAGGGCGAGCGATCTTCATTCCGCACCACGAATCGATGCATGACCGGGGCCTGATCGAAGCGGCGCGCCTCGCCGGGGTCGCGGTGGTCGATCCACGCGGCGAGTGTCGCGCGGTGATCGATGCGATCAGGAGCGCCGACCGCGTCATCGCCGAATCGATGCACGCCGCGATCATCGCCGATACGTTCGGCACGCCATGGGTGCCGGTGGCCTCGACGCGCGGCGTGAGCAGCTTCAAATGGTGGGATTGGTTGCTTACCGTCGGCCTGCCGTTCGAGCCGCGCATGATCCGCTCGACTTCGGCCGACGACTGGCTGGCAGATCGGTTGCGCGGTCTTCATGGCGAGAACTATTTCGGCGCGGACAGCAGTCTCGAAGCGGCGCAGGCCGCCTATCGCAATGCTGTCCGGTTCCGCGCCAGGCAAGGGTGGGAAGCGCGGCGTGACTGGCGCAAGCGACAGATCGCGCGCGTCACCCGGCTCGGCAAACTGCCGGGGCCGCGATCGTTGGCCGAGCGCGTCGACCGCCAGCTCGTGGAAGGCGCCGCCCGCGATCTGGCGCAAGTCGTCGAGGCGCCGACCTATCTCAGCGAGCCGGCGCGCCGACAGCAACTCGGCGAGCAGTTGCTCGAACGACTGTCGCGCGTCGCACGCGCCAATGGCGGACGCCTGCAATGAGCGACGTCTCGGCCGTCATCCCGTTGTTCAACAAGCGGCGAACGATCGCCAGGGCAATCGAGTCGGTGCTGGCGCAAACGCAGCCGCCGCGCGAGATCGTCGTCGTCGATGACGGCAGCAGCGATGGGTCGATCGACGTCGTAGAGCCGTTCAAGAGTCGCGGCGTGCGTGTGGTGCGCCAAGTCAATGCCGGTCCCGGCGCGGCGCGCAATCGCGGCGTCAGCGAAAGTGTCGGCGCCTACGTCGCGTTCCTCGATGCGGATGACGAATGGCGACCGAGCCACATCGAAACCGGTCTGCGCCTGATCGCCGAGAGTTCGGCAACCGCCTATGTTTGCGGCTACGACGCGCCGGAGAGCGGCGGCCTTCGCCCCAACATCATTGCAACCCATCGGCTCGCCGGCACGCATTCGATCGAGGACGGCACTGACGGACAACATCTTAAAACGATGATCGATGCCTTGCACTCGAGCTGCGTGATCGTATCGCGCAGTCATTTCGAACAGCTCGGTGGCTTTTTCGATCGTTACAAGTGCCTCTACGGCGAGGATAGCTGGTTCTATGCCAGGCTGCTCGCCGATGGCGGCATCTGTTACGATGCCGCCCCCGACGTCGTGTTCCACGTCGAGGACAGCGCATTGGGTTTCGCGGTGACGAAGCGCGAGGCGGCGCGGCCGCTGTCGCTGTACGGTAATGAAATCGCTCGCCGCTATACCGGCCGGGCGCGGCGCGCGTTCGAATCGCTGATCGACGAATATCGGCGCCTGGATATCGAGGCGCTAGTCTTCGCCGGAGCCTTTCGCGAGGCGTGGCGGCTGCGCCGGATCGACGGGCAGCTCGGCATGATCGAGCGTGGCCGGGATGTCGCGCGCTATCTGCGCTGGAACAGCCGCGCGCGTGCGAGCACGGTGCCGTCCCCCGCCACGGCGAACGGAGGCTGACGGGTGCGCCGCAACGTCTATAGTACGCTCGGGACGCAATGGGTGTCGGCGGCGATGGCGATCGTCGCGTCCGTGCTGGTCGCGCGGATGATGCAGCCCGACGAGCTCGGCGTGTTCACCGTGACGATGGCGATGTCGGCGATCCTCGGCACCTTCCAGCTAGCCGGTACCAGCGAGTATCTGGTTTACGCCAAATCGATCGATCGCGAGGCGCGACGATCGGTTTACGGTCTCACCATTCTGCAGACGGCGGCGGTCTGTGCCGTGCTGCTGCTCGGTCGGCCGCTGTGGATCTGGATGTACGGCAATGAAGGCGTCGCCGATGTGGCGGCGGTGATGGCGGTGCAGATGGCGCTCTACACGCCGTTCGAGCCGATCAATTCCATGCTCAACCGGCAGGAACGGTTCGATCTCATCAGCCTGGTGATGATCGCGCGCAACGGCTCGCTATCGATCCTCCAGGTGCTCTTCGTCTGGCTCGGCTGGTCGTACATGGGGCTCGCCTATGCCGAACTCGCCTCGGGCATCATCTCCTGCATCGCGTTCCTGGCGGTCGGTAGGCGATACTTCCTGTGGCGCCCGAGCTTTCGCGGAATGGGCGAAATCCTCGGCTTTTCGGGCAAGCTGGTCGGCGCCAATGTACTCAACATGATCAACAGCAACGTCACGCCGATGCTGATCGGCGTGCTCGCGGGGCTCGGTCAAAGCGCGTTGTTCGGCCGCGCCAACATGATCTCGCGCATCTACTCGCAGATGGTGTCGCGCGCGATCGATCCGTTGCTCAACGCGCGTATCGCGGCCGACAATCGTCAGGGAGTCGGGCCGGTGCGGACGCTGACGATCAGCAGCCGGATGCTGCTCACGCTCTCGGTCGCGTTTTTCGGATTCATCGCGCTGACCGCCGATCTGATCGTGCCGTTGATCTTCGGCAAGCAATGGATCGCGGCAGCGGCGCCGATGCGGGCGCTGGCCTGCGGGTTCGTGGTCTGGCCGCTGACTTCGCCGACCTCGGCGATGGTGCTGGCGGCGTCGCGGCCCGGATTGCTGCTCCGCATCCGCGCGATCAACATGGCCGTGCGCGCGATTGCCGTCGTCACGCTCGCGCATTGGGGGCTGACCGCAATCGCCGTTGGTCTAGCCGTCAGTAGCTATATCAGCCTCGCTCAGGCGCTCGACGCCGCGCGCCGGGTGGCTGGGCTCGACATCGGCCAATATCTGCTCGGCTTGCGCCGCAGTCTCGTCGCGGCGCTCGTCCCATTGGCCATCACCGCCATGGCGCTGCTCGCGCTAGAGGCCTCCGGAGCCACGGATTGGCGGCTGCTGATCGGAACCGGGTTGGTGATGGCGGTGGCACAGGGCGTCTCGCTGATCCTGTTCCAGCATCCATTATGGCAGGAAATCTGTCACGTAGGCGGCAAGCTGCGCCCGCGCCGGGCGTAGGCGCTACACCGTCAAGCGACCGATTCGGGGACCGTGACGATCGTTGCCGAGCGTTCGCCGAGTGCGCTGGGGCGATCGCCCGGGGCGATTTTCTTCATGACGTAATCGAGCCCCGACGCTGCGAGGCTGCGATTGCCCTCGCGCATCAACGCCAACTGACTCGCCCGATAATCGCCATCGCCGTGCCGCATGCGCCACATGCCGCCCGAGACGATCGCTGCGGCCATTTGTTGTTCCAGCGCCGATCCGCTCTGCATGGCCCGCAGCATCGTCATCAGGTGCGGCGTCGGCGCCTGAGCAGCGTTGAACTTGCCGGCAAGCACACGACCCAGCGTCTCGCGTTCGACCCGGCTGAGCAACATATTTGGGCGGATCGAGGATGCCGCGTGCCAATCCCGGCGTGCCTGCTCGAGATGTCCGTGACGCGCCATCACGGTTGCCCGCAGCAGACGGCCGGCACGTGCGCGTTCCCAAGATTCGCCGGCTTGATAGGGCGCCTCGAAGCGTGGCAGCGTAGCGTCGTCACGAAAACGCGCGAAAATCTGGATGTCGGTCTCGGTCCATACCGAGACCATGTCCTCGGCGCTGTGCCGGTGGCTCGACGGGCCGCGCAAGCCGCTATGCTGACGCTGGTAGAAGATATCGCGGTCGACGAAGACCGGGTCGCTGAGCGCGCTCAGTCGCAATGCCATGTCGTAGTCGATCGAGCGCGGCAGCGTTTCGTCGAATGCGCCGGCGCGCTGGTAGAGCGCGCGCCGCACCAGCGAGGCATTCTGGAAAATGAAGAAATCCTCCAGCAGGTGACGGTCGATCGTCCCCCGATCGAGCTTCGGCCAATAGCCGGGGCCGAGGGCACCGCTCGGTGGCTGGCCATCCTGAAAACGGCCGAACGATCCGAACACAAAATCGCCGCCGGTCCGCGTCGCGGCGGCGATCAAGGCGTCGACGGCGCCGTCGGCGAGAATGTCGTCGTCGTCACAGATCCACACCCACTCGGTATCGAGCGTCGCCAGGGCGTGATTGAGCGCTCGCGACTTGCCGCCATTCTCGAGCGATAGCATCCGAACACGCGGACCATAGCCGGCGACGACCTCCGCGGTATCGTCGCTCGACCCGTCATTGGCGACCAGCACCACGTCATGCGGCCGAGCCTGGCGTAGGATCGCATCCAGCGTGTCGCCGATCATTGTTGCACGATTGAATGTCGGGACAATGAAACCGATCGTGTCGCGGCTCATTCGGCGCAATCCTTCGAAGCCATTATTCTGATCTGCCCGCAGTGCAACATTCGGGAGAGCCGTCATGTAGCGCCTATTGTCGGCCAGTCGCGGCCGTTCGCCGCGCAGGCAGGCCGCTTGGTCCCACCGATCGCGGAGATGCGTTGATCTGAAACCCTGCTCGCCGTCATTGCGCCCGATCTCGCCACCGCATTTGCCGTCGACCCTAAACTGGAGCATTCAATGCCGCAATGCAGCATTAAGGTGAGACGCACGTCATGACCAAAGCGTTCCAGCGCGCCATGCGGGCCTCGACATGAAGATCGCCTATTTCGTCCATGACGTGAACGATTCGGCGGTCGAGCGGCGCGTTCGCATGATGCACGCCGCCGGGGGCGATCCGATCGTGCTGGGGTTCCGTCGTGGCGACAGCGTAACCCATGCCGTCGATGGGGCGCCGGTTATCGATCTCGGTCGGACGCGCGATGCCCAACTAGCTCAGCGGGCGGCGGCGGTAGTCGGCAATCTGGGCCGCCCGCGACGGATGCTCGATGCCACCGCCGGTGCCGACGTCGTTATCGGGCGCAATCTCGAAGCGCTGGCGCTGGCGGCGAGGGTAAAGCGAGCGTTGCCGCGTGCCGGGCTCGTCTACGAATGCCTCGACATCCACCGGACCCTACTCGGGACGTCGCTTCCCGCGCGGCTCATCCAAGCGGCAGAGGCACGGCTGCTGCGGCGTGTCGACCTGCTGCTGTCGTCGTCGCCGGCCTTTATCAGCGATTATTTCGACCATCGGCCGACGCTTCAAGCGCCGCGTTTGTTGGTCGAGAACAAGGTCCTTGCCCTCGAGGGGGCGCCGCCATCCCCGGCGCCGGTCGCCGCGCAGCCGCCCTGGGTGATCGGCTGGTTCGGGATGCTTCGCTGCAAGAAGACCTTCGCTCGGCTGGCTGAACTGGTGAACCGCGCGAACGGCTTCGTGCGCGTCCTGATCGCCGGCCGCGCCTCGCCCGCCGAATTTCCCGATTTCGAGTCGCAGGTCGCGGGAGTTGAGGGGTTCACCTATCGCGGCCCCTACAAGCCAGCGGACCTGCCGGCCCTGTATGCGTCATGCCACTTCGCCTGGGCGATCGATTATTTCGAGGAAGGGCTCAACTCGCGCTGGCTGCTACCCAATCGACTGTACGAAGCGACCACGTTCGGCGCGGTGCCGATCGCGCTCCGCTCGGTCGAAACCGGGCGATGGCTCGATCGCCACGATGCCGGTCTCGTCGTCGATGACGACCTCGACGCGCTGGCGAATGTGCTCGCGGGGCTCGATCCGCGCCGATACGCGGCGCTACGCGATCACGTCGCCGCGATCCCGCGACGCGATCTGATCGCCGACCGGAGGGATTGCGAGCACTTGATGACCGCGCTCACACGGACTCGCCATTGATGCGCGACTCGCCGCTGATCATCATCCCGTGCCTCAACGAGGCGGCGCACCTGCCGTCGCTGCTCGCGCAACTGCTTCGCGACAGCCCCGATGCGCCGATCGTCGTCGCCGATGGCGGCAGTTCGGACCGCAGTCGCGGGATCGTTGCCGAGGTGGCGCGCGACTATCCCAATGTCGTTTTGATGGACAATCCGGATCGCCTCCAAAGCGCTGGCGTCAATCGCGCCGTGGCGACATACGCGGGCGATCGACGCTGGTTCGTGCGCGTCGATGCGCATTGCCGCTATCCGGAAAGCTATGTCTCGCGACTGGTCGAGGCGGCGGCGCGGCGCGACGTGGTGTCGGTCGTCGTGCCGATGGTCACCGAAGGGCATGGCTGCTTCCAGATCGGCTGTGCCGCGGCGCAGAATTCACTACTGGGAACGGGGGGATCGGCGCACCGCCATATCGGGCGCGGGCAGTTTGTCGAACATGGCCACCACGCGCTGATGGCGGTGGACGCCTTCAAACGTGTCGGCGGCTATAACGAGGCGATGTCCCACAATGAGGACGCCGAGCTGGACTGCCGCCTGGCGACAGAAGGCCGCATCTGGCTCGAGCCGGCTTGCGCGATCACCTATTTCCCGCGCCGCACCCCGCGCGCACTGTGGCGACAATATTATGGTTACGGCAAGGGACGGGCCCAGACCATCGTGCTGCACCGGCTTCGGCCCCGCCTCCGCCAGATGGCGCCGCTCGCGGTCCCCATCGCGCTGCTCCTCGCTATCTTCGGTGCGCCATTATCTCCGCTTTTCCTCGTCCCCCTGATCGGTTGGGCGGCACTTTGCTTGGGAATTGGCGGCGCGATCGCCATACGGTCCCGATCGCTGTGCTCCGCTGCCGCGGGACCTGCAGCAATGATCATGCACCTCGCCTGGGGCTGCGGCTATTTGATCCGGAGATTTGGCATCCGCACAAATCGTGTAAGCCAATAACCATCGAATGTTGAGTGGCGGAGAGGGTGACGGCAAAGGGGGCGTTCCAGGAGGGATCAGAACGTGTCTAAGTCTTTGAATACTTACTTCTTCATAGCAAACTGGCGCTCCTGTTGGCCTCAATAAATTCCGCTCCATCCGACACCGGATGAGGGGCAAGGATCGGCCGCTATGTCCACGCTTACCGCTCTCAAAATTAAGAATGCCAAGCCTGGTCACCACGGGGACGGGAGAGTGGCCTGCTGCCGGTTTGGTGGACACCGAGATAAGGTGGTTTCAGCTATCGGAGGTCATCAATGCAGAGAAGGAAGTTCGCTCGCGAGTTCAAGCTTGAGGCGGTGCGATTGGTCCGGGAGCGTGGCGTAACGATCGCCGAGGCGGCCCGCGACCTGGATTTACACGAGAACGTGCTGCGCAAATGGGTGAATAAGTTTGCCGCCGATCCGGGGCATGCCTTTCCCGGTCACGGGCAGATGAGGCCGAGCAGTTGGAGATCGATCGATTACGCCGCGAAGTGGTGAAGCTGAAGGTAGAACGAGACATCCTAAACTGAAGCGGGTCAAGAAATGATCTGGGGATCATTTCGCCGCTGAAGCCGCCGCCTACTTCGCGAAGGACTCGATATGAGGTTCATGTTCATCGCGAAGCACCGACGGGATGAGGCGGAGCAGATGATGATCCGGGGGATCATCGTCGCGCCGGCGGCTTTCATGCCTGGCTCAACCGGGCACCGTCGCAGCCTGCCTGCGACGATGAGATGATCGCCGCCAGGGTGAAGACCAGCCATGTCACCAGCTACCGCACATACGACGCGCGCCGGGTCTGGCACGATCTGCTCGCCGAAGGCATTTCCTGCGGCTTGCATCGAGTCGAACGGCTAATGCGTCAGCAGGGCCTGCGGGCACGGCCACGCCTTCGTGGGCTGCCGAAGGATCAGGGCGAACGTTCGGTCATCGCCGGCAACGTGCTCGATCGCCAGTTCACGGTGGACAGGCAGAACCAGAAATGGGTAGCCGACTTCACCTATATCTGGACCGCTGAAGGGTGGCTCTATGTTGCCGCGGTGATCGACCTGTTCTCGCGTCGGGTGGTTGGCTGGTCGATGAGCGACGCGATGACCGCCCAGTTCGTTACCGATGCGCTGATCATGGCGATCTGGCGGCGCGGCAAACCGGATGCCCTGCTGCATCATTCGGATCAGGGCAGCCAATAGACAAGCGAGCAGTTCCAGCGCCTTATGGCGGACAACGGCGTCACCTGCTCGATGGGCCGATCGGGCAACGGCTGGGATAATGCCGCCATGGAAAGCTTCTTCTCATCGCTCAAGACCGAGCGGATCGGGAAGAAAGTCTACCGGTCGAGAGCGCAGGCCAAGGCCGACGCGTTCGGTTAGGAATTGGCTCGATCGAACGTCGGCAATGTCGGCGTTATTATCTGACCGTTTCCGACCCAGATCTTGCTGCTCCGATGTCACCATAGCGTTCCCGAAACCCACTGGTCGACTGACCGAGCAAGCAAAAGTTGGCGAACGGAGCTTGTAAAACCGGATTTCAAACTGCTGCTCCACCGTGTCCATCGCCGCTATCGATCCCAACGACAGCCGGCTCGGCCTTCTCGACAACCGGCAATTGGTGGTGCGATTTGGCACGCAGCCAATCGGTCATGGGGCGCTCGATCAAGCGATGAACGATGATCGCGATGACGATCGCGGTCGCCAATGCAACCGGCGTCAGCACCAGCGCAATGACAGGCCGACCGATCCGGGCGCTGACATGCCCGAATGCCTGAAGCGCAAAGGGATGCGTCAGGTAGAGCGAGTAGCTCGCCGCGCCGACCAGTTGCACCCAGCGATTGTCGAGCCGGACCCCCTGTGTTTCGGCCGAGATCGCCGCCCAGACAATGATCGCCGCCGGTATGCCCGAGCGGCAAAATGCCGGCACGGCCGGACATAGCAGCGGACCGGCGATCAGCGCGACCATGGCGACGGCGCCGGCCGACAGGCTCCATCGCACCGGCACCGGAGCGCGCCACGGCTGCAGCCATCCCAACAGCATGCCGAACGCGAACTCGAACATCAGCGACGAGGTGAAGAAATTCCAGGGCGTGCTCTTCAAATGCCAGAGCTGGCCGGCAATGTTCAGCGCGACGATCATCGCAATCGTCGCGGACACGGTGGCGTCCAACCTTCGTCCGGTCAGCGCAATCGCGATCGTGAACAGCAGATAGAAGAACATCTCGTAATTGAGCGTCCATCCGACAAACAGAACAGGCGCGACCAAGCCGTTCGATTTGACAAAGGGAATGAACAATAGCGACCGGACGAGCTCGGCTGGACTGGCGCGGGTCGCTTGAAGCAGCGAGGGCATGACAATTGCGATCGCGAAGACCGCCAGCGTGAGCAGCCAGTATAGCGGCACCACGCGAATGATCCGATTGAGGAAGAAGGCACCCGCGGAAACCGGCTTGCGGCGCATGGTATGCACCATCACGAAGCCGCTGATGACGAAGAACAGGTCGACGCCGACCTGGCCCGCGACCAGATAATGCGACACGTCGTCGTGCAGCGGCCGGAGCAGCGTTTCGAGATGGACGAACATCACGATCGTTGCCGCCCAGGCCCGCAGTGCCTGAACATTGTAGATCATCCGCCGCTCTCCTTTTGGGGCGGTTACGGTCTCAGCGGCACCTACAATATTACACTACGCCGAAATAGGCACGGTGCGATGAATGGCGCGCGCGTCTCGTTGACTCGACTGGAAATGATCTCGGCATCAATCTTCCACCGCCATCGTGAGCTGGGCCTTGCAGATCATGTCGTGCGCTGGAAACTGAACCGCGCCGGATTCGCCGTTCGGTGCTTGAGTGCGGCATGAACGGAGGACCGCTATCAAAGGGCCAGCTTCGACCGTTGAATGTCGGCAATGTTCGCGGTTTCTGCCCTGTCCGGTATCGGACCGGCGCTGCCATCTGTTCCTCGTCGATCAACCACGCTAACTCGTTCCCATGGCCACCCACCGCGACACCGGGCTGACGCTCGATCCGAAATTCGATGATAACGGGCTGATTACGGCGGTCTGCACCGATCGCGGTTCGGGTGAGGTGCTGATGCTCGCGCATATGGATGCCGAGGCGCTCGCGGCGACGATCGCGACGGGGGAGGCGCATTTCTGGTCGCGCTCTCGAAAGAAGCTGTGGAAGAAGGGCGAGAGTTCGGGAAACGTGCTCGCCGTCCACGATATCCGGATCGATTGCGATCAGGACGCGGTGTGGCTGATCGTCGAGGCCGCCGGGCCGGCGTGCCACACTGGCGAACGGAGTTGCTTCTTCCGGCGGATCGAGGGCGATCGGCTGGTGCGGGTGGAATGACGCCACTTCGTCGCGCCGCTCGCCATGGTGGAATGCTGTTATTAGCAATGCTGGCGCTCGCCGGATGTTCGTCGAAGCAGGATGCGGCCGATGTGGCTTCCGGCGGCGCCGGCGCGCGGCTCGAGCAGGCGGCGATCGCGCGCGGCGTGATCCGCGATCCGGCGAGCGCCGATCTCACCGGCGTCTATGCCAGCGACCCCGAGCGGGTGTGCGTGGTGCCGGGGGAAAGCGATTTTCGCATCGGCGTGACGCTCGATTACGGCGAAAGGCAGCAATGCAGCGCAGCCGGCACGCTCAAACGGTCGGGCGAGGGGCTCAAGGTCGATCTCGGCGATGGCTGCGCGTTCGATGCGCGGTTCGACGGGCAGGGAATCAGATTTCCCGGCGCGTTGCCCGATGCGTGCAGCAGGCAATGCACCGGGCGCGCGACGATGGCGGGGCTGTCGGTCGATATGCTGAGCAACTCGCTGTCCGAGGCGACGGCGCTGGCCGATGCGAAGGGGCGGGCGTTATGCGCGCCCGACAGCGGTTGACGTTCACGTAAAGCGTCGGCTACGATCGCGGTCATGGCGACCGTATCCGCTCACGCGGCGATCGAGCCGCGCCACGACCGCGACCATTTCTCGATTTCCGATCTCTCCTCGGAATTCGACGTCACCGCGCGGGCCTTGCGATTCTATGAGGACGAAGGCCTGATCTCGCCCGAGCGGCGGGGAACGCAGCGCATCTATTCGCATCGCGATCGCGCGCGGCTGGCGTGGATATTGCGCGGCAAGCGTGTCGGCTTCAGCCTCGCCGAGATCCGCGAGATGATTGACCTTTACGACATCGGCGACGGCCGCAAGGTGCAGCGCGCGGTGACGATCCAGCGCTGCCGCGAACGCGTCGCGACGCTCGAAGCGCAGATGCGCGACATCCATGCCTCGATCGACGAACTCACCGATTTCATCGCGCTGCTCGAAACCGGCCGCGCCGACCACAAGGACTGACCCTCGATGCCGCAATACAATCCGCCGGTGCGCGATACGCGCTTCATCCTCGAACATGTCGTGGGGCTGGACAAGCACAGCAATTTGCCCGGTTTCGCCAACGCCACGCCCGACGTGGTCGATGCGGTGCTCGACGAAGGCGGGAAGTTCGTTTCGGAAGTGCTGTTTCCCTTGAACCAGTCGGGCGACGCCGAAGGCTGCACGCGCCACGACGACGGCAGCGTGACGACGCCGAAGGGCTATAAGGAGGCTTATCGGCAATTCGTCGACTCGGGCTGGGGCACGCTGTCGGCGCCCGAAGAGTTCGGTGGGCAGGCGATGCCGCATGTCGTGGCGACAGCGTTCGAGGAATATATGATCTCCTCGAACATGGCGTTCGCGATGTATCCGGGGCTGACCCATGGCGCGATCGCCGCGCTGCTTGCCAAGGGATCGCCCGAGCAGCAGGCCAAATACGTCCCCAACATGGTGTCGGGGAAGTGGGGCGGCACGATGAACCTCACCGAGCCGCAATGCGGGACCGACCTCGGCCTGATCCGCACCAAGGCGGAGCCGCAGCCGGATGGCTCCTATGCGATCACCGGCACCAAAATCTTCATCTCCTCGGGCGAGCATGACCTGACCGAGAACATCATCCACCTGGTGCTCGCCAAGACGCCGGGGGCGCCCGATTCGACCAAGGGCATCTCGCTGTTCGTGGTGCCGAAGTTTCTGGTCAACGAGGATGGCTCGCTGGGCGCACGCAACGCGGTGTCGTGCGGGTCGATCGAGCACAAGATGGGCATCCACGCCAACTCGACCTGCGTGATGAATTACGATGGCGCGACCGGCTGGCTGGTCGGCGAGGAGATGAAGGGCCTCGCCGCGATGTTCATCATGATGAATGCAGCAAGGCTCGGCGTCGGGCTGCAGGGGCTGGGCGTGGCCGAGGTCGCGTTTCAGAATGCGGTGCAATATGCGCAGGACCGGCGGCAGGGCCGCGCGCTGACCGGGCCGGCCGATCCGAATGAGAAGGCGGATACGTTGTTCGTCCATCCCGATGTGCGGCGCATGCTGATGGACGCCAAGGCGGTGATCGAAGGGCTGCGCGCGCTGTGCCTGTGGGGGGCGTTGCAGGTCGATCTCGAACATGGCGCGGCGAGCGAGGAGGAGCGGCAGATGGCGGCCGATCTCGTCGGGCTGCTGACCCCTGTCATCAAGGGCTATGGCACCGACAAGGGTTATGAGATCGCGACCAACGCGCAGCAGGTCTATGGCGGGCACGGCTACATCGTCGAATGGGGCATGGAGCAATATGTCCGCGATGCGCGGATCGCGATGATCTACGAAGGCACCAACGGCGTGCAGGCGATGGATCTGGTCGGGCGCAAGCTGGCGCAGAACGGCGGGCGCGCAGTGCAGGCGTTCTTCAAGATCGTCAGCGAGGAAGCCGCGGCGGCGAAGGGCGACGAGGCGCTGGCAGACTTTGCCGGCAAGCTGGAAAAGGCATTGGGCGAGCTGCAGGCGGCGACGATGTGGTTCATGGGGCAGGGGATGCAGAACCCCAACCAGGTGGGCGCGGGCGCGCATCCCTACATGCACCTGATGGGTGTGGTCGCGCTGGGGCTGATGTGGCTGCGCATGGCCAAGGCGGCGAATGCGGCGCTGTCGGCCGGCGCCGAGGACAAGCCGTTCCTCGAAGCGAAACTGGTGACGGCGCGCTATTTCGCCGATCGCATCATGCCCGAGGCCGGCGCGCTTCGCCGCAAGATCGAGGGCGGAAGCGACGCGATGATGGCGCTGCCGCCGGAGCTGTTCGTCGCGGCCTGAGTCCTTCCTGTTCCCTCGCGATGTCTGGGGGACGCTGATTGGCGAACACTATCGCTTCAGTTCGGACGGGTTCGTGACAAATGCAGTTACCTGCCATAACTTTGGTACGGCTAAGAGGAGTGGGCATGCGGACGAAGGTCGGGATCGCGACGGTAGTCGGCATTTGCTTGCTTGCGATGTCGGCGTGCAAATCCCAAGAGCCGGTCCTGACGCAGCAGGTCTTTGCGGACGCGGTGAAGACCTGTCATCCGCTAGCGGCGACGGTCCACATGTACGTCGACTCTTCCCGGCCGCCAACGGTCGACATCACGGTCCCCGACAGTTCGTCTCCGATCGCCAATTGCATGGTTAGAGCGTTCCACGGCTATCGCTTCGACCGGATACGCATCACGATCGCGCGTAGTGCCGCGAAAGCCGGCACGCAGACGTGAGGAGATCGGACGGGTCATGATCCGTCCGTCTCGACCGTGTCCGATCAAGCGTCTGGGGTGGCTTGCGATGTCTCCAACGTCGAGTCGCCCTTGCGGCGGACGCCGGCGAGGCCGTCGGGGAGCGGCTTTGCTGTGATCGGTGGCGGCGTTATGATGGCGGGCTTTGCGAGGACAGGCTCGCGCTTCATGCACTGGCTGGTGTCGGCGCGCTTGAAGGTGTCGCAGTTCCACAGTGCCTTGTCATAGCCGTTCGCCTTGTCCCGCAGATAGCTGAACGCCATCGTTCGGATTTGCGCCGGGGTGAGCACGGCGGCGGCGGGCGTGGCGGCCCTGGTCGGCCAGGCCATGAACTTGCAATAGGGCCGCGCCCCGCACGAGGCCGCCGCCAGCGCGGGCAGGCTGTCGGGCGACCATTTCGGATCGAGCGTCACGAAGAACGTGTCGGGCGCGCCGGCGACCGGGCTCGGCAGGCCGCCATTGGCGATCGCGGTGGCGTCGATCGGGATCGCGGTGTCGCCAGGCAGCAGGCCCTCGGCGGCATGCGCGGGGGAGAGCGGGGCAAGCAACGCAATGACCGGCTCGACGTCGTCCGGATGGCGATTGAACGCCGGCGGCGTGCCCCACCAGCCGGTCCAGCGGAAGAACAGATGCGTGCCGACCCGCGCGATCTTGTCGAGGCTCGCGCTCCAATAGGGCACCACCCAATCGGTGTGATAATGCGTGGCGTAGCCCACCGCCTTGTCGACCGCGCCGTTCAGCGCCTTTGCGGCGACGTCGCGAGCGCGGTCCCAGGCGGCATCGCTCGGACGCCAGCGATCGAGCGCGCCGTCGCAGGTGAAGGTGAACTGGCAGCCGGTCGAACGGTCCGAGCCCTGAAAGACGACGCCGCACACCGTCTTGGGAAAAGCGGGATGCCGCAATCGGTTGAGCACGACCTGCGCGACCGCTTTCTCGCCGGTGCTGTCATCGCCGGCTTCATAGACTTCTGCCGCCGCAAGGCAGGCGATCGCGCGCTGCTGATCCGCCTCGGCGCCAGCGAGATGGAACGGGCGGGCGGCGGGGTTGGGGCCGTCGGCGAACGGCACGTCGGCATTATAGGCGCGCGCCTGATCGGGGGTAAGATTGACCAGTTTGACGGGCTCGACCGGCGGCAGCTCGGCAGGGGACACGATATGCGCTTTGGGCACGCGTCGCGCCGCGATCTTGGCGGGCGGCGGCGCAAGGATGAGGATCGCCAGCGGCACGGCGACGGCGACCAGCGCGATCGCCGCCAGCAGCAAACGCACCGCCGGCGTCGCGCGCAGCGTTTCGGGCGCGGGCGCCAAGTCGGTCAGCGTCTGCTGCATGAGCGGGAAGCTCAGGCCTCCGGCAGGAAGTCCGGCACCGACAGATAACGCTCGCCGGTATCGTAGTTGAAGCCGAGCACGCGCCAGCCCTTGGGCAGCTCGGCCAGCTTCTGCTTGATCGCCGCCAGCGTCGCGCCCGAGGAGATGCCGACCAGCATGCCTTCCTCGCGCGCCGAGCGGCGGGCCATGTCCTTGGCATCCTCCGCCGAGACGGTGATCGCGCCGTCGATCACGTCGGTATGCAGGTTGGCCGGAATGAAGCCGGCGCCGATGCCCTGGATCGGGTGCGGGCCGGGCTGGCCGCCGGAGATCACCGGCGAGGCCTCGGGCTCGACCGCATAGACCTTGAGGTCGGGCCATTCCTGCTTGAGGATCTCGGCGACGCCGGTGATATGCCCGCCGGTGCCGACGCCGGTGATGATGACGTCGAGCGGATTGTCCTGAAAGTCGTTGAGGATTTCCTGTGCCGTGGTGCGGCGATGGACATCCACATTGGCCTGGTTCTCGAACTGCTGCGGCATCCACGCGCCCTCGGTGCTTTGCACCAGCTCCAGCGCGCGCTCGATCGCGCCCTTCATGCCCTTTTCCTTGGGCGTCAGATCGAAGCTGGCGCCATAAGCGAGCATCAGCCGGCGCCGCTCGACCGACATGCTCTCGGGCATCACCAGGATCAGCTTGTAGCCTTTCACGGCGGCGACCATCGCCAGGCCGATGCCGGTGTTGCCGCTGGTCGGTTCGATGATCGTGCCGCCGGGCGTGAGCTTGCCCGATTGCTCGGCCGCTTCGATCATTGCCAGCGCGATGCGGTCCTTGATCGAGCCGCCGGGGTTCGATCGTTCGGATTTGATCCACACATTGGCATCGGGGAACAGTTTCTTCACCCGGATATGCGGCGTATTGCCGATCGTCTCGAGGATGGTGTCGACCTTCATGGCTGCGTCGCTCCCTTTTCCGGTTCGAGGTTCAAGATGTCGGCCGGCGTGAAGGTCTTTGCAAGCCTCAGCTCGGGAAACAACCGCGACCAGATGACGACGATGACCATCGCCGCGACCCCGCCGAAGCACACCGCGCCGACCGGGCCGAGCAGCGAGGCCATCAATCCCGTTTCCGCCTCGCCAAGCTCGTTCGAGGCCGAAATGGTGAGCTGCGAGACCGCACCGACGCGCCCGCGCATCTCGTCGGGCGTGTGGAGCTGGATCAGCGATTGGCGGACATAGACCGAAACCATGTCGGCCCCGCCCGCGACGATTAGCGCCAGAACGCTGAGCGGGAACCAGGTCGACAGGCCGAAGGTGAGGATCGCCGCGGCGAACAGCAGCACCGCGACGAGCATCTTGACGCCGACATTGGTTTTCATCGGGCGCACCGAAAACCATAGCGAGCCGATCGCCGCGCCGATTCCCATGCCCGCCGCCAGCACGCCGAGGCCGCGCGCGCCGACATGGAGGATGTCGCGCGCATAGACCGGCAGCAGCGCGGTGGCACCGGCGAGCAGCACGACGAACAGGTCGAGCGTGATCGCGGCGAGAACGAGCCGGTTGTTTCGGACATAGGCGAAGCCGTCGGCGATGCGTTGCAGCGGGTGTCGATTTTTCTGCACCGGCGGTTGCGGCACCTTGCCGATCGTGAAGATCAGCGCCAGCGCGATCGCCAGCAGACCGGCGATCGTCGCATAAGCCAGATCGGGATGGATCGCATAGAGCACGCCGCCGACGCTAGGCCCGGCGATCGTGCCCGCTTGCCAGGCGATCGCGCTGACCGCGATTGCCGTCGGCAGGCTCTCGCGCGGGACGAGATTGGGCGCGAGCGCCGAATAGGCCGGGCCGGAAAAGGCGCGCGCCACGCCAACGAAGCCAGCGGCCACGAACAGGAACGGCAGTGATAGATCATTGGCCCAGGTCAGCAGCCCCAGCATCGCGGCATTGGCGGTGAGCAGCGCGGTCGTTCCCCGCACGATCCAGCGCCGATCGAACGTATCGGCGACCAGCCCGACCACGGGTGTCAGCAGGAACAACGGCACGAATTGAACGAGCCCGATCATGCCGAGCAGGAACGCCGATTGCTTGATGTCGAGCGTCTGCCGGGCGAGGCTGTAAACCTGCCAGCCAATGATGATCCCCTGCGCACTGATCGCGATCGTGCCGCAGAATCGCGACAGGAAATAGGCGCGGAAGTTGGCGATGCGGAGCGGATGCTGGGCCATGTGTGGGGCGCTTTAGGGCCACCGGGGGGCGGGCGGCAATATGGCAAAGCGCGTTTCGGCCGCTGCGCCAATTGTTTGGCGTGGACGGTGGCTTCGATCGCCGCGACGTGCCAGCATCCGGGCAGATAACGACTCGGAGGTATCGGATGAAAAAGGGAAGATGGCTGGCGACGATCGCCGTCGCGACGCTGGCGGCGTGCGCTCCATCGAAGCAGAACGGGAACCAGAGCGCGGGCGCGGACGCCGCCATTCCCTATGGCCCCGGTGGCGCGACCACGCCGAACGCCGACTGGACGCCGTTCGTCAACAGCTTCATCGACGGGTGGTTCAAGCTCGACCCGTCGTTCGCGGTCTATCAGGGCAAGCACGAATTCGATGGGCAATTGCCGGATTGGAGCGCAGCCGGGCTCCAACGCCAGGCCGACTTCCTCAACACCGCGATCCAGAAGGCGCAGGGCTTTTCCGATGCCAGCCTGACCCCGCAGCAGCGTTTCGAGCGCGATTATCTGATCAAGGTCGCGCAAGGGAAATTGTTCTGGCTGACCGACGCCGATCAACCCCACACCAATCCCGCTTATTATGTCGGCGACGGGCTTGATCCCAATGTCTATCTGGCGCGGCCCTACGCCGATCTGCCGACGCGGATGAAGGCGGTCATCAAGCTGTTCGACAACGTGCCGGCCGCGGCCGCAAACATTCGCGCCAATCTGAAGACGCCGATGCCGGCGAGCTTCATCGATTACGGCATCGCCGCGTTCGACGGATTCGCCGATTTCTACGCGAACGACGCCAAGCAGGCGTTCACCGATGTCCATGATGCCGCGTTGCAGCAGCAATTCGCGGCGTCATCGGCCAAGGCGTCGAAGGCGATGAAGGACATCGCCGATTGGCTGCGCGCGCAAAAGCCCAGCGCCACCACCGATTTCGCGCTCGGCGCCGCGCGCTTCTCGCGGATGCTCGACACCACCGAGGATGTCGATACGCCGCTCGACCAGCTCGAGGCGATCGGCAAGGCCGATCTCGCCAAGAACCAGGCGGCGTTGAAGGATGCCTGCGCCAAGTTCGCGCCCGGCGCGACGATCGAGGCGTGCGCCAAGAAGATGCAGGACGACAAGCCCGAGGGCGGTCCGGTCGAGGCGGCGCGCAAGCAGATCCCGATGCTGCGCCAGTTCGTCACCAGCCACGATCTCGTCAGCATCCCCGGCACCGAGGAAGCCAAGGTGGAGGAAGCGCCGCCGTATAACCGGCAGAACTCCGCCTATATCGATCCGCCGGGGCCGTTCGATAAGGGCATCCCGTCGGTCTATTACATCGCGCCGCCCGATCCTTCCTGGCCGAAGGCGGAGCAGCTTGGCTTCATTCCGGGCAAGGCGGACTTGCTGTTCACCACGGTGCACGAAGTGATGCCGGGGCATTTCGTCCAGTTCCTCCACGCCAACCGCTCGCCGTCGATCTTCGGCCAGTTGTTCGTCGGCTATGGCTATGCGGAAGGCTGGGCGCATTATGCCGAGCAGATGATGTGGGATGCCGGTCTCAACGACGGCGATCCGGAGACGCATATCGGGCAACTGACCAACGCGTTGCTGCGCGATTGCCGTTTCCTTTCCGCGATCGGGATGCACGCGCACGGCATGACGCAGGCCGAATCCGAAAAGATGTTCGAGGATCAATGCTATCAGGATACCGGCAACGCCAAACAGCAGGCAGCGCGCGGCACCTATGATCCCGCCTATCTGAACTATACGCTCGGCAAGCTGATGATCATGAAGCTGCGTGAGGACTGGACTGCGAGCCGCGGCGGCCGCAAGGCATGGAAGGCGTTCCACGACACTTTCCTGAGCTATGGCGGCCCGCCGATCCCGCTGGTTCGCCAGGCGATGATGAACGAGCCGCAGGCGAAGGCGGTGTTCTGACCGAGTCAGGCCGCGGCGACGGCAGCAAGGAAAGCGGCGATCTTGCCCGCATCCTTGCTGCCCGGCGCGGTCTCGACGCCTGACGACACGTCGACCAGCCGCGCCCCGGTGCGGCCGATCGCCTCGGCGACGTTGGCGGTATCGAGGCCGCCGGAAAGCGCCCAGGGCAGCGGGTGGCGCACGCCGTCGAGCAGCCGCCAGTCGAAACGCAATCCCATGCCGCCGGGAAGTGCTGCGCCATCGGGCGTCCTGGCGTCGTAGAGCAGGCGATCGGCGGCGCCCGCGAACTGGCGCGCGCCATCCACGTCGGCGCGCGTCTTGACCGCGATCGCGGCCCACACTTCGCGGCCGGTGCGCTGGCGGATCGCCGCGACGCGCGCCGGCGCGGTCTTGTGGAGTTGCAGCGCGTCGAGCCCGGCAGCCACCGCGCGGTCGACCAGCGCATCGTCGGGATCGACGAACACGCCGACCCTGGCGATATGCCCCGGCACCTGCCGGGCGAGGCCGCTGACCTGATCGGGCGTCACATTGCGCGGCGAGGGCGGGAAGAAAACGAACCCGACGTGGCTCGCGCCGCCGGCCACCGCCGCGGCCAGCGCGTCGGGCGTCGAAAGGCCGCAGATCTTGGCAGTGACAGGCATCAGGCGCACATCGCGACGATGGCCGCGAAGGTCAATCGCGATGCCGTCACAATCGCAAGCCGAAGCGCGGGCCGACTATCGTCATCGCGCCGTACAGCACGATCGTCAAAGCACAGCCGAGCACGAGCGCCGCCCAGAAAGGGACACTGTTGCGCAACAGCGCGGGTATCAAAAGGAACATCGGCAGCGACGGCAGGACGTACCAGAAAGTCGCCGAAGCGTGCGCGGCCATGTTTTCGGCATCGGGCTTTTCGGACCACAGCCAGATCATGCCGAGGACCGAGACCAGCGGCAGCGAGGCGATCAGCGCGCCGAAGCCCGGATATCGTTTCGCCAAGGTGGAGGCGAGGGCGATCAGCACGCCCGAGATCAGCGCTTTCAACGCGAGAAACATCGGGCCAATCCTAAAGCGTCGCCTCGATCGCGCGGGCGGCTTCGTCGGGATTGTCGGCCCGGGTGATCGGGCGGCCGACGACGATGATCGAGGCGCCGCCGTCGAGCGCCTCGCGCGGGGTGACGACACGCTTCTGGTCGCCGATCGCGCCGTTCGCCGGGCGCACGCCGGGAACCACGAAGAAGCCTTTGGGCCACAGCTTGTGCGCCGCCTTCACCTCGGCGCCCGAACAGACGATGCCGTCGATGCCCGCGCGCATCGCGAGTTCGGTCAGGTGGAGCACCTGGTCATGCGGGTCGCGCTCGACCCCGATCGATTTGAGGTCGCGATCGTCGAGGCTGGTCAGCGTCGTCACCGCGACGACCTTGGTGCCGGTGGGCGCGGCCGCCTTGGCATCCTCCAGCATCGCGCGGCCGCCGGCGGCGTGAACGGTGAGGATGGCGGGCTCGATCGGGCGCAGCGCCTGGATCGCCTTGGCCACCGTGTTGGGAATGTCGTGGAGCTTCAGGTCGAGGAAGATCGGCAGGCCGAACGCCGCCATCTCCATCACGCCGTGGCGCCCGTTGCCCATGAAGAATTCGAGCCCGAGCTTGATTCCGCCGACATGGTGGCGAACGCGCGTCGCCAGCGTCTTGGCGGTTTCCAGCGAGGGCGTGTCGAGCGCGACGTAGATGCGGTTGGTCATGCCGGTTCCCCGGGTGTCGTCGGTCCGGGATCGGCGACCACCGTCGGCACCGTCGGCGCCATCGCGGCGGCGCGCAGCTCGGTGATCGTGCGGTCAGCGGTGACCAGCCGGTTGCGCAGCCGCCAGCGCACCGCGTGATGATAGACCAGCGTCGGCACCAGGCCGATGAGGAACATCACCAGCATCAGCAGCGGCAGATTGACGTCGGCGATCAGCCCGCCCCACAGCTTGATCGGCACCGTCGTCCAGTTGGCGAAGGCGAACACCACCAGCAGCACGGCGAGCAGGAACCAGAACAGGCCCTTCAGGAATGGCATCAGGCGGCGCGCTCGTCTCGGTGTAGCATGGCGGCGGAGCCTATTACGCCCGGCACGATTTGGCCAGAGGGCGGGTGGGGGGGCGGGCGGTCACCGCTTTCGCCCCGTTTGCGGTCTTTATCCCCTCCTCGAAAGCGAGGGAAAGGAGGGCGGCTTCACGGGGCGCCGATCTCGTCGCGCAGCGATGCGATCAGTGTGGGGATCGTGGTGAGGCGCGGTTCTTCCTCGTCGAGGACGGCGAGGAACGCCGCGCGCTTGATGCCGGCGACGCGGCCGGGCTTGAGGCGGATGCTCTCGGGCAGCGTCGACAGCACGATGTCGATCATCCGCTCGGCACCGTGCAGGCGGCCCCACAAATAGTCGTTCTCGCGATAGGCACGGCTGAAAAAGGCGCCGAAGCTGTTGAACTGGATGCCCTTCAGCGTCGCCTCGGCGCCACCGGCGCGGATCGAGCGGGCATCGTCGGGCGCGATGCGATCGACCTTGATCGGATCGAATTCGTCGAGCCCTTCGCCCTGCAGCAGCGGCAACGTCGCAACGTCGAAATAGGGAAAGCCCAGATAGGTCAGCAGCATCTCGCGGCGGATGGGCTTGGACAGGACCGCCAGCGCGCCGGCCATGCGCTCGTCGGTTTCGGCGTCGAGGCGGGTGAGGTCCATCGATTCGCCGAGGCGATCGAGCACCACGCCGGCGTCATCGGCGAGGCGGCGGACATCGCGGCGCAAACGGATGTGCTGATCGGTGCGCTTGCATTCGAGATAGAGCGCGAGCGATTCGTAGATCGCCTCGCGGATCGGGGCGAGTTCGGCCTCCTCATGCGCCATTTCGATCTCGGCCAGGCGCCGCGCGAGCAGCCGCAGCCGGCGGATGCGGAACCCGAGGTCGTAGCGGCGGAGGAAATCAATCGTGGCGTCGCTCGCCTTGCCGGCGAAGGTCGGCGTCTCGTCGTGGAAGCCACGGGCGCGGATCGTCGCGGCCACGGTATCGCGGATATGGCGCTTGCGGCTCGGCCCATGCTCACCCCCGACCTGGTAGAGCAGCGTCGAGATGAGATCGATCACGCCGTCGATCTTGAGATGGCCGTAGGCGGCATAGGCATAACCCGCCTTAACCGCCGCGGCGTTCTGCGCGCGGCGTCGCCAGGAGAGTAGGCGGCCCGGCGTCGGCCGATCGAGAAACAGCGTGTGGCCGAACAGCGATTCGATCTCGCCCGCGACCTCGGGCGCGATGTCGGACACGATCGCGCGCATCCGCTCGATCCGCGCGGAGCGTTCGGCCAGGTCTTCCAGATTGTCGCGGATCGGCTGCTGGCGGGGCAGCTCCGATACCGCGCCGATGATCGTCTGGAAGAAGCCGGGCGCTTCGCCCACTTCGCCGCCGAAATGGATTTTCAGCCCCGGCGAGGGATCGATATAGATGAAGCGGCGGTCGATCTGGCGGTGCGCGGGGCGTTCGCGCAGCGCATCGATCGCCGGACGGAAGGGGGCGTTGGCGAGCACCGATCCGTCGATCAGCACAGCCTTGTCGGCCGCATTGGCGGCGGCCTGACGCGGCAGCACGCGCGCAAGGAACGCGTCGCGCCCCGGCCAGGCGGTGTGGCGCTGATCGAGCACCTCGTCGAGTTCCTTGACGGTGAACGGCGGAAACGCGCCGGGGAAGCTCGAGGTGGCGCGCGCCGCGAACACCAGCTCGGCCGGATCGGCGAGCATGTTCACCGCTTCGCCGTGATCGCTATAGGGAAACACCAGCCGATGTTCGGTCTCGACCACTTCGGGCGGCGAATTGAGCCGCAGCCGCTCGGGGTGGCCGCGAAAATCGGTGACGGTGACGTAGAGATCGAGCGGCTGGCCATCTGGCAGCAGGCGCGCCTCGCGCGGGGCGGCGGCCATCGCCTCGACCGCGTCCATCAGCATGTTGGTGAACAGATGCCCACCGAACGGCGGCTCGAACCAGCGCGACCGCACGAAATGCGACAGCTTGTTGCGAACCTCCTCACGCGCGGCGGGCTCGACCAGTTCGTCGACATCGCCGCCGTTGCGCTTGGCGGCCATCCATGCCAGCGGCAAGGCCCAGGCCTTGGTCAGCCGGTTCGACGGCGCGGCATCGGGGGCGATCAGCGCCTCGACATCGGCCGATGTCAGCCACAGGTCGGTCAGCGGTTCGAGCGATTGCCCGGTGGAGATCGCCTGGGCGAGGAACACCCCGTTGATCCCGCCCGCGCTGGCGCCCGCGATGATATCGACCAGCACCCGCAGCTTGACGCCGGCGACCTCCTCGATCTCCTCCAGCATCGCGCGGTAGATGCCCTGGCTGCCGCCCGCCGCCGCCTCGCGGGCGTGGAACGCGCGGCTCGCCCGGGCGAAGCGCCAGATTTCCTTGGTGATGCCGTGCATGTAGACCGCGAGGCTGATGCCGCCGTAACAGACCAGAGCGAGCCGTACTTCCTTTTCGCGCATCGCCGGCTCACCGTCTCCCCGCGGTCACGCCCGCTCCACCGTGGCCCAGATCGGCAGGTGGTCCGAAGCGGTGCGCGCCGTCAGGCTGTCATGCACCCCGCAGTCGACGATGCGCAACTCCGGCGAGACCATGATCTTGTCGAGCCGCGCCACCGGGCGGCGGGCGTGAAAGCTGGGGCCGGTGTCGGCGACCTGATAACCGTGGCGGAAATCGCGCATCGCGCCGGTTCGCGCGCTCCATTCGTTGAGGTCGCCCATCAGGATCGTCGGGTGGCGCGTGGTGGAAACGTCGATATGGCTCATGATCGCATGCGCCTGCCGCCGCCGCCACAGGCCGGAGAGATCGAGGTGCATGCCGACGATGCGGATCGTTTCGTCGCCAAGCATGACATCCGCCATCACCGCGCCGCGCGGTTCGAGGGCGGGAAGGTGGATCGGTTCGCGGTCGATGATCTCGGCGCCGCGCCGGACGAGGATGGCGTTGCCGTGCCAGCCCATCGACGCCGCCCTGGTGCCGAACGGCACTGCTTGCCAGGGGCTGTCGTCGAGCTGGTGGTGCTGGATCACCTGTGCGCGCGCGCCGAAGCGGCGATCGGCTTCCTGCAGGCAGACGATATCGGCGTCGATCTCGCGCAGCACCTCGAGAATGCGATCGGGGCGGCGCCGTCGATCGGTGCCGATCCCCTTGCGCATATTGTAACTGGCTACCTTGATCATTCCGCCTGAGTAACGCCCGAGCCTTGGTGCCGGTTGCAGGAACTGGAGCACCGGCGATTGATAACCGGGGGCGGCGGAGAGCCGGTCGTCGCAGTCTGCATGGCCGCGCTTATCATGCCAGGTTTTCGATCGCCTTGTCGATGATCGTGCCGATGCGGCTGCCCAGCGCCGTGACGTCCATGTCCGGCCGCATCACCCTGCGCATCAGGATGCCGATGCCGAGCGCGAGAATGAAATCGACGGCCAGTGTGAGATTTTCATCGGCGGGGCGGGAGGAAAGCGCGGACAGCGCCGCCGTCAGGCTGGCACGCATTCGCGCATCGATCACCTGATTGGCCTTGGCGATCCGCTCGTTGCGGCCGGCCTCGGCGATGATCTCGGCCATCATGCGGCATTCGTCGAGCGGCTCGTCATACGACGCAAAGCGATCCAGCCAGGCCCGGATGCCCTTGACGTCGCCGGCCGCGACCGCCGCTGCGAGAACGTCTTCTTCCAGCCACGAAGCGACATCGGCCTCGCAGATCGCCGCGATGATCTCCTCCTTGCCAGCGAAGTCGCGATAGATCTGGCCGACCTTGATGCCCGAGGCGCGAGCGATCTGGGCGATGCCCGTCTGATGGAAGCCGTGTTCGACGAACAGCGTCCTGGCGGTGGTCAACAGATGATGGCGACGCGTCTCAGCCCGCGCCTCGCGCCTCACGACGCCGCAGTGCAGCATTTTTTTCCTATGACCTTCCCAATCGCTTGCCAACCATCCTGCCGACGCGTAGAGCGCCGGCGAAATGTGAGTGAACGATCACTCACTAACGATATATGAACCATCGCGGGTCGACGCCATGAAAAATGTCATATTGGCAAGCGGAATAGCTTTGCTCTTGTCCGGGTGCGGTCACGGCCAGCAACAGCAGCAGGCAGCCGGTCCGCCGCAGGTATCCTATGTGACGGTGACGCAGCAGCCGGTGACGCTCAGCACCGAGCTGCCGGGGCGGACCAATGCCTATGAAACGTCCGACGTCCGGCCGCAGGTGGATGGTCTGATCAAGGCGCGGCTGTTCGAGGAAGGCGATTTCGTTCGCGCCGGCCAGCCGCTCTACCGCATCGACGCAGCGCCCTATCAGGCTCAGGTGGCCAGCGCGCGCGCCGCCCTGGCCAAGGCGCGCGCGGCGATCGCCTCCACCTCGGCATTGGCGCGGCGTTATGGCGAGCTGGTCAAGATCAACGCGATATCGCGGCAGGATGCCGAAGACGCGGCGACCAATGCGGAGCAGGCGAAGGCCGATGTCGCCGCGCAGGAGGCCGCGTTGCAGAATGCCCAGATCAACCTCGGGCGGACCACCGTGCGCGCACCGATCTCGGGCCGGATCGGCCGATCGACCTATACCACCGGCGCACTGGTCACTGCGTCGCAGGCCAATCCGCTGACCACGATCCAGCGGCTCGATCCGATCTATGTCGATATCCAGGAATCGAGCGCCGACCTGTTGCGGCTGCGCCAGGAGATGCTGGCCGGCAAGCTGGCGAAGGATGGTGATGCCGCTCGCGTTCGCCTGACGCTCGAGGATGGCTCCGCTTATCCGCTGACAGGGAAGCTCAAATTCACCGACGTGACGGTCGATCCCAATACCGGCAGCCAGGTGATCCGGGCGGTTTTCCCCAATCCGCAGCACCTGTTGCTGCCGGGCATGTTCGTGCGTGCCGAGCTTGTGGAAGGCACCCGTGAGAATGCGATGCTGGTGCCGCAGCGCGGCGTCTCGCGCGATGAGAAGGGCGGGGCGGTCGCGCTGGTGGTCGGCGCCGACGGCAAGTTGCAGCAACGCACGCTGACGGCACCGCGTACCGTGGGGCAGAACTGGCTGGTCACCGCCGGATTGAAACCGGGCGACAAGGTGGTCGTCGAAGGCGCGCAGAACTTGCAGCCCGGCACGCCGGTCAAGGCTGTGCAGTTCCGCGACGACGCGCCGGCCGCGGCGAAGTAACCCGCCATGTCGCGCTATTTCATCGACCGGCCCATCTTCGCCTGGGTCATCGCGATCATCCTGATGCTCGCCGGCGTGCTGGCGATCCGCAGCTTGCCGGTGGCGCAGTTCCCGACGATCGCGCCGCCCGCCGTCGCGATCACCGCCACCTATCCCGGGGCGGATGCGGAGACGCTGGCGCGAACCACCACGCAGGTGATCGAGCAGCAGCTCAAGGGCATCGATCATCTACGCTATTTCTCGTCATCGTCCTCGTCGTCGGGAACGGTGACGATCACGCTGACCTTCGATCAGGGCACCGATCCCGACATCGCCCAGGTCCAGGTGCAGAACAAGCTGCAGGCAGCGACGCCGCTGCTGCCGCAGGAGGTCCAGCGCCAGGGGTTGCAGGTCGCGAAATCCTCGGCCAACTTCCTGATGGTGGTCGGCCTGTATTCGCAGGACGGCTCGCATTCGTCGACCGACCTGTCGGACCTCGTCGTGTCGAAGTTGCAGGATCCGATCAGCCGCGTGAACGGCGTCGGCGAGTTGCAGGTTTTCGGCTCGCAATATGCGATGCGCATCTGGGTCGATCCGATCAAGCTGGAAAGCTACGGATTGACCATCGCCGACGTGACCGCCGCGGTCGAGGCGCAGAACGCACAGGTTTCCGCCGGCCAGATCGGCGCGCTGCCAGCCCCCAAGGAGCAGATGCTCAACGCCACCGTCTCGGTGCAGTCGCGCTTGCAGACACCCGAACAATTCGGCGCGATCCGGTTGAAGACGGCGACCGGCGGTGCGGTGGTCCGGCTTCGAGACGTGGCGCGCGTGGCGCTCGGCGCCGAGAATTACGGCTTCAACACGCAATATAATGGCCATCCGGCATCGGCCTTCGCGGTCAAGATGGCGCCCGGCGCCAATGCGCTGACCACGGTCGAATCTGTGAAGGCGCGCGTTCAGGAGATCGCCAAGCAATTCCCGGCCGACGTCAAGGTCGTCTATCCCTACGACACGACCCCGTTCGTGCGTCTGTCGGTCGAGCAGGTCGTCCACACGCTGGTCGAGGCAGTGGTGCTCGTCTTCCTCGTCATGTTCCTGTTCCTGCAGAACTGGCGAGCGACGCTCATCCCGACGATCGCGGTGCCCATCGTGCTGCTCGGCACCTTCGGGGTGCTGGCCGTGGCCGGCTATTCGATCAACACGCTGACGCTGTTCGGCATGGTGTTGGCGATCGGCTTGCTGGTCGACGACGCGATCGTCGTCGTCGAGAATGTGGAGCGCCTAATCCAGACCGAACATCTCTCGCCCTGGGATGCGGCGCGCAAATCGATGGAAGAGATTTCCGGCGCGCTGATCGGCATCGCGCTGGTGCTCTCGGCGGTGTTCCTGCCGATGGCGTTCTTCGGCGGCTCGACCGGCGTGATCTATCGCCAGTTCTCGATCACCATCGTTTCGGCGATGGTGCTGTCGATCATGGTCGCGCTGATCCTGACGCCCGCGCTGTGCGCCACGATCCTGAAGCCGCATGATCCGACCAAGCATGAGGGCAACGGCCCGCTGGCGCGCTTCTTCCGCTGGTTCAACGATCGCTTCGATCGCGGCGTCGACAAATATGAAGGCGGCACGCGCCGCATGGCGCGCGGCTGGAAACGCTCGCTGCTGGTCTATCTCGCGATCGTCTGCGTGATGGCCTTCCTGTTCTGGCGGCTGCCGACCGGCTTCCTGCCGGACGAGGATCAAGGCGTGGTGATCGCGCTCGTGCAGGGGCCTGCCGGGGCGACCGAGCCGCGCACCGAAAAGGCGCTGGCGATGGTCCGCGACCATTTCCTCAAGGATGAAAAGGCCAATGTCGACGGTGTGTTCACCGTTGCCGGTTTCTCGTTCTCGGGTTTGGGCCAGAACGCAGGCCTTGCGTTCATCCGGCTGAAGCCCTGGGACGAGCGATCGGGGGCGGCGAACAAGGCGCAGGCGATCGCCGGTCGCGCCATGGGGGCGTTCTCGCAATATCACGACGCGATGGTGTTCGCGCTCGTGCCGCCCGCCGTGCAGGAACTGGGCAACGCGACCGGCTTCGATCTCGAACTGGTCGACACCGGCAATATCGGCCACGACGCGTTGGTCAAAGACAGCATGATGATGATGGGCATGGCGATGAAGGATCCGCGCATCGCGCAGGTCCGGCCGATGTCGCTGTCCGATGCGCCGCAGCTCAAGGTCGATATCGATCAGGACAAGGCGCAAGCGCTCGGGCTCGACCTTTCGACGGTCAATTCGACCATCGCCACTGCCTGGGGCGGCAGCTACGTCAACGATTTCATTGATCGCGGCCGCGTCAAGCGGGTCTATATTCAGGCAGACGAGCCCTATCGGCTCGCGCCCGAATCGATCGGCGATTTCTATGTGCGTGGCGCGAGCGGCGCGATGACACCCTTTTCCGCTTTCTCGACGTTGTCATGGGCCAAGGCGCCGGTGCAGTTGACGCGCTATAACGGGCAGCCCGCGCTCGAACTGCAGGGCGCGCCCGCGCCCGGCGTGAGCACCGGCTCGGCGATGAAGGCGATGGCGGCGATCCAGGCCAAGCTGCCGCCGGGCACCAGCCTCGAATGGACCGGGCTGAGCTACGAGGAACAGCTTTCGAGCGGCCAGGCACCCGCGCTGTATGCGCTGTCGATCCTGATCGTCTTCCTGTGCCTGGCGGCGCTTTACGAAAGCTGGTCGGTGCCGATCGCGGTGATCCTCGTGGTGCCGCTGGGCGTGCTTGGCGCGCTGCTCGCGGCGACGCTGACCGGGCTCAGCAACGATATCTACCTTCAGGTCGGCCTGATCACGACGATCGGCGTGTCGGCGAAGAACGCGATCCTGATCGTCGAGTTCGCCGAGGAGCGCGTAAGCGCCGGGATGAACGCGTTCAGCGCGGCGATCGAGGCGGCGCGGCTCAGGCTGCGGCCGATCCTGATGACCAGCCTGGCGTTCATCTTCGGCGTGATGCCGCTCGCGATCTCGACCGGCGCGGGCGCGGGCGGGCAGAACGCGATCGGTCGCGCGGTGGTCGGCGGCATGCTCTCGGCAACCGCGCTGGCCATCTTCTTCGTGCCGATGTTCTTCATCGTCGTCAGCCGCTTGTTCGGCCGTGGCCGCGAAGACGAACAGCCGCAGTCGACGGAGGCCGCCGATGGCGACGCGCCGTCTGCCGGCGACGGCCCCGTACCGCAGGAAAGTTGATCGTGCGCAGAATCTCCCCTTTCGCGTTTCTTGCCGGGTCGGCGATGCTGGTCGGCGGGTGCAATCTGGCGCCAACCTATGTGCGGCCGACCGGCGCGGTGCCCGCCGCGCTGCCCCAGGGCGGCGTCTATCCGGCGGCAAAGACCGACGCGCCGGACATCGCCACGGTCGGTTGGCGCGACTTCTTTCTCGATCCTCGCCTGCGCGCGGTGATCCAGACCGGGCTCGACAACAACCGCGACCTGCGCATCGCGGCCGCCAACGTGTTGCAGGCGCGCGCGCAATTGCGCGTCCAGCGCGCCGACCTGGTGCCGACCACGGCGCTGAGCGGCAGCGCCACCTACACCGACAGCGCGTCGAACGGCGCCGGCAGCGGCCAGAATATCGATTATTATAACGTCGACGCCGGATTCTCGTCGTTCGAGCTCGATCTCTTCGGGCGCATTCGCAACCTCAACCGCGCGGCTCAGGAGCAGGTCTTCGCCAGCGAGGAGGCGCAGGATTCGGCGCGGATCAGCCTGATCGCGGAAATCGCGACTGCCTGGCTGACGCTGGGGGCCGATCAGGAGCAACTCCAGCTCTCGCGAGAGACGCTCAAGACGTTCGACGATACGCTGCGCCTCACGCGTGCGCAGTTCAAGGTGGGCGTCGGCTCCGATCTCGAGGTGCAGCAGGCGGAAACCAATTATCAGGCTGCCCGCAACGATATCGCCGCGCTCGAAACGCAGATCGCGCAGGATCACAACGCGCTCAACCTGCTGGTTGGCACCACCGTCAGCGCGGACCAGCTACCGACAACGCTGGACGCCGCGCCGGTGACGCGCGACGCGCTGCCGGCCAACCTCTCTTCGGACGTGCTGCTGCACCGTCCCGACGTGCTCGAGGCGGAGCACCAGTTGATCGCCCAGAACGCCAATATCGGCGCGGCGCGCGCCGCCTTCTTCCCCACCATCTCGCTGACCGCCGCCGTCGGCACGTTGAGCGGGGCGTTGTCGGGCCTCTTCACCGGCGGCAGCTTCACCTATTCGGCATCGCCCAGCGCATCGCTGCCGTTGTTCGACGGCGGGCGCCGCGCCGGCAATCTCGCTTATGCCAAGGCATCGCGCACCGCGGCGGTGGCGACCTATGAAAAGGCGATCCAGACCGCGTTTCGCGAAGTCGCCGACGCGCTCGCCCAGCGTGGCAAGATCGACGAACGGATCGACGCGCAGACGGCCCGCGCGAACGCCGCCGGGGTCGCGGCACGCCTTTCCGAGGCGCGGTTCCGCGCGGGCGTCGATTCGTTCCTGACGACGCTGGATGCGCAGCGCACCGCTTATGCGGCGCGCCAGCAGCTCGTCACCACACAATTGACCAAGGCCAGCAACCTCGTCGAACTCTACCGCTCGCTCGGCGGCGGGCTGAAATGACCGATTGGGCCGGATCTCTCGTTGATCGAAAGACCAGCGCCTTGGCTAAAAAAATGTATATCAATGCGATAGGTGTCAGCCAATTTGGCGTGGCCCAATCGTGCTCCACCGCAAATTGTATTCCTGACCAGGCATCGAATCAAAGCTGGACGAGCGTGTCAGCTCGATTCCTAAGGGTGTCCGGATCGGGTCGGCTGGGCCAGTGTTTCAGGCGCGAAGGTTGCGAGATAGGGTGAGTGAACCATCTTCGTTCAGTGTCTGGCGGCAAGCCCATCGCAAGGGATGGGAGACGTTCTTCACGATGAGCTCCGCCTTCAATCGTAAGCCTGCCCATTCGCGCCCGTCGGTCCACGCCATCATGACTTGTTGGATGCCGGTCGGCCTCGGATAGCCCGGATCGACGCAGCCACTCGCGACCACGGCACCGTGCTCGTCGTTCAGCGTCAGCTTCACCACGCCGGGCGGCGCGGCGACGCCGTTGTTGGCGAGGCCGATCACCACGCCGGCGCCGCCGTCGCGCTCGAACGGCCAGACGAAGGCGGGGTATATACGATAGCCGATGCGGCGCGCGATATGGTCGATCGGCTCGGGATATTTGTCGTAATAGCTAAGCACATTGGCCGCTGAAATGTGGTGCCAATTCCAGATCGACCAGTAATTGGCGCCGACCGCGAGCACATGCTCGATCACCTGCTCGTTCATCGTCACGCCGTCGACGATGTCGAGCTGGTCGGGCGCGCCGGTGGTCATGCCGACTTCACTGATCGCCGCGGTCCAGGCAGGCCGGTTGCTCAGCGCCTCGATCTGCGTGTTCTCGATGAAGATCGTGTCGCTGCGAATCCAGTTGTTCGTGCGCACGGTACGATCGAGCATCGCGGCGTTGCCGACAGTGTTGAAATCGGGCTGGGTGTTGGTGACCAGCGGCGTCTTGGTCCAGTATTTGAGCTGCGTGTCGAGCATGCGCAGCATGGTTTGCTGCGCGATCATGTTGCTGGGGAAGATGTTGCCCTCGAACGGCCAGGTGTGCCCTTCGCCCCAGAAGCCGTACATCATCGTGTCCATATATTCGATGTCGGGGACACCGTTATACTGGTCGGCGAGCAGCGCGTTGAGCTCCGCGAACGCCGCCTGATAGGCCGGATCGTCGTAGCGCGGCATCGCGTGCTTCTTGCGATAGCGCACCTGCGAGCGATCCCCCGGCCAGCTGCCCTTGAGCGGGACGTAGGGCACCTTGCCCATCAGGAAATCGGGCATGCCGGGATCGGGGAAGTCGGGACTTTCCAGCATGATGCGAAAACCGACACGCTTGCCGTGTTGCCTGGCGACATCGAAGGTGATGCGCCACCAGTCGGGCAGGTCGAGGCTACCGGGGCGGCTCTGCACCTCGCGCCAATTGGGGCGGAGGTAGACCTTCTGCACGAAGGGCAGCTTGATCAGGTCCTCGATCGAGCGTTCGAGCACCTGGCCGGGCAGGCGCGGGGGACCGATGTCGCCCGAGATATAGACGGTAAGCCCCATGCCGTAATTGGGCACGATGTCGCGCGAGGGCGATGTCGCCATCACCACTTCTCCACCGGGGGCGTTGGCGTCGGCGCCGTAATTGCTGAACGGCCCCTGATAGAGTCGATCGGGCACCGGCGGGCCGCCGCCCCAGTCGTGGTTTGCCCAGCTATGTTCGAGATACTGCGCCGAGGCGGGCATCGCGACGCCGGCGCCGACGAGGCCGGCGGCTCCGGCCTTCAGGATGTCGCGGCGTTTGATCTCAGGCATCTGCGATCTCCTGGGCGATGCGCGCGGCCGAGCGGACGCACGATTCCATGCCGCGGCTGAGCGGATCGGCATAGGTGCCGGCGAAGTAGAGCCGGCCGTCGGGCTTCATGATCTCGGGCCAGAACTTGGCGAGCGTGCCGGGCGCGAACGGCTCCATCTCGCAGGTCGGCGCGAAGGCGTCCTGGCTCCAGTCATAGGTCAGCGCCTGGACGATCGTGTCGCGCTTGCCGGGATAGACCTCGCGGAACGCCGCCAGCACGCGCTGCGGGGAGAGGCCGCTGGGCCCGAAGGCCTTCAGGATGATGCGAGTCGAGCCGGGCGTTTCGGGCACTGCCCAGATCGACTGGATGTCGTCATGCTCGAAGCTCATCGACAGCTGCGCGAACCCATCGTCGAGCCAGAACTTGCTCTCCGCTTCGAACACGAAGAACGGATGCGAGCTATAGGTCACATTATCGACGACATATTGCTTGGCGGGCGACAGCGCTGGCGTCACCGGGATCTTGCGGAAGACCGGCAGCGAGATCGCGTTGACCAGATAGTCGGCGCGCATCGTCTGGGGCACGTCCTGGCCGTAGGCGGTGAAGCTCACCGTCACGCCATCGGCATCATGCTGAATGGCATCTGTGGACGCCCCTTCGGATGCAAGCGCTAAATCGGGGTATGTTGGCACGTAGTCGGATGCTGTCATCTGTCCGGCCTCGATGAGCAGCGCCATATGCTGCGGGCCAGTATGGGAGTTCGCGGA
>NZ_JAINVU010000011.1 GCF_019880555.1 Hephaestia mangrovi
GCCTCGTCGCCAAAGCCGGGCTGGTCGAGCTGACTGACGATGATCGCGCCGTGATCTTCGGACTACTCGATGAGGCGGCGGCGAAGCTGCGCAGCGCCGAACGGGATCAGTTGCTGATACTGTGGCGACGGCGTGGTCGACGCGCGTTCGATGCAGTCGATTAGCCGCGCCCGGCTACTCGGCGTTCGAGCAAAGATCGGCCCATTCCGCACTGACAAGTTCGACCAAGCCGATCAGGCGTGAGCCGCACCGACGCGGTGCGGCTGCCAGCGGCGGGATAGACCTCGTCGAACCGCTGTAGCGACAAGTCGCAATAGATCGGAAGCGGGCTCGCCAAACCGAACGGACATACGCCGCCGACCGGGTGACCGGTCAGTTGCTCGACCTCTTCAACGCCGAGCATGCGCGGCCGGCCGCCGAGCGTGTCCTTGACTTTGCGGTTGTCGAGCCGCGCGTCACCCGCTGTGACGATCAGCAACACACGCTCGCCGACGCGCAGCGACAGCGTCTTGGCGATCTGCCCAGGCGCGACGCCGAGCGTGGCGGCGGCTTCGAGCACGGTCGCCGTGCTCGAAGCCTGCTCGATAACGGCGATGTCGGGTGCTCGCGCGTCGAGAAACGCGCGGACCGAGTCCAGCCCCATCAGCCGTTGAGCTTATCCTTGACCGCCTTGGCGGGCGTGAATGCGAGCTTCTTCGACGCGGCGATCTGGATCGCTTCGCCGGTCGAGGGATTGCGGCCCTGGCGCGCCGGCGTGTCCTTCACCTTGAACTTGCCGAACCCGTTGAGCGCAACCTCGTCCCCCTTGGCGGCGGCATCGGCGATCGCGGCGAAGACGCCGTCGACATATTTGCGGGCATCGGCCTTGGTGATGCCGTGGGCGGTGGCGAGATGCTCGGCGAGATCGGTGTTGTTCATAAAACCTCCTTTGTTGGTGGTGCGGCTTAGGAAGAATCGGCCCAGGTCGGCAACAGCGGGCGGGCTTACGTGCCAGCGGCATTCCTGAGCGCGTCGATGCGTTCGGCACATACTTCCTGCACCGCGCGACCGAGCTCCTCGACACGCTCGCCGAGCCACGCCAGCTCTTCCTCGGTGATGCGATAGTGTTTGGAGTAGCGCGCCTTCACATAGGCGTCCTTGAGCTTCTCGAACCGCGCCCGATCTTGGCGTGTCGTGCGCGGCCAGACGTGCACCAGCCGCGCGTCGAGCTTGTCGGCCTGGGTGCGCAGGAAGCCGATGTTGTGAACGTGCGGCGTGTAGAAGGTGCTGACGAGCAGGACGCAGTGATAGAGCCGTTCGACAGCTTGGTGCAGATCGAAAGCGGCGTCTTTCAGGTGGCCCCGCGAGAGATAGAAGCGCGCGCCCTCATAGCGCTTCATCGCCGCGGGAAACCATTCCTCGAAATACTCCCGCGCCATCTCCAGCGCCTGCTCGGGCGTCTTCGGCCGCGGGCTATGCAGCGGCTTGTCGTCGGCTTGGTAGAGCGCGACGCCATCGCGCGCGATGTCCATGAAGAAGAACCGGCCATGCGCGAGCGCGTCATTCACTTCCTGCAATGTGTGGACGATGAAGTTGACCGGCGTGCGCAGTGTCTTGGTGATCGTCATCTCGCGCATCAGCCGCTCGTCTGCGCGGTACCAATAGGTCGCTCGATCGGTGAGCTCATCCTGGTTGACGATGATCAGCAGGTCGTAGTCGGACTGATAGCCCTTTTCGGTATGCGGCTCGTCGACCCAGCCGCCGCGCGCATAGCTGCCGAACAGAATGATCTTGAGAATGCGACCGGCCTTGCGCTTGCCGGTCGCCAGCTTGGTCGCGTCTTCGAATTCTTCGAACAGGAGTTCGACGACGCGCTCGAGCTCGCGCTGTTTTGCGGGCGGCAGATGATCGAGATCGGTGCGCATTGGCAATGATCCTAACGGCATGATAGCGCAGCGAACAGCCTCGCCGGCAGCGCCGGCGAGGCGGTTACAGTCATTTTGACCCTTTCGACGTGATCAAGCGAAACAGCCGGTACCGCCACGGCGTCGCTGGCTTGTCGATCGCGTCGGCGAGTCGCCAGCGCGGCAGCGAAGTCGCGCTCGATCTCGTCCACCCCGACGCCAAGCCGTTCGGCGAGCACGTCGTAGGTCAGCCCATCGCGGGCAAGCGCAACGTAGATCACGCGCTGATGCTCGGGCAGCTGCGCCAGCGCCGTGACCAGCCGGCGGCGAACGCGGGCATTACCCGCCCACCCGCTCACGCTCCCGCCTCCGGTGCGAACGCGAGCAGGTAATCCGCCGCCTTGCTGGCCGCGCTCGCTGCGCGGAAAATCGCGCGCTCGTCGTCGCGCAGCACCTTCAGCCAGCTGGCGATGTAATCGGCATGCCGCACGGTCGGCCGGATCGCCAGCGACGCGCAAGCGAACGCGCTCGCCATCTCCGCCACAAGCTCCTCACGCGCATAATCGGCGCTGCCGAACCGTCCGCGTTGGTCACGGTCGAGCCGGGTTGCATGTCCGGTCCAATGGCCAAGCTCGTGAAGCGCGGTGCGATACCAGTTGATCGGCTCGCCGAACGCTGCTTGCGGCGGCACCGCGACATAGTCGCCACCCGGCGAATAATAGGCCTCGCCGCCGCCGATCCTAAAATCTGCGCCGCTCGCTTCGATCAGCGTCTGCACGTCCGGCAGGATATCAGCCTCGGCCGGAAGCTCGGGCAGCTCGGGCAGCTCGGTCAACCGCTCGGGCAGACCCTCGCACTGCGCAACATTGAACACGGTGAACCGCTTCAAGAACGCCAGCTGCCGCGCCTCGCGATCCTCGTCGCGCGCGCGTTCAACCTCGTCCTTGGGCGTAAAGCGATCCGCATAGCAGACCGTCGTCCCCCGCTCCCCCTTGCGGACGTTGCCGCCCGCCGCCTGCGCCTGTCGGTAGGTCAGCCAGCGCTGCGAGCGAAATCCGCCACTGATCACGCCCGCCCACAGGATCAGGACATTGATCCCCGAATAGCGCCGCCCGGTCACCGCATTGGCCGGCATCGCGCACGGACATGCCGCCGCGTCCCAAGGCTGCACCCAAGGCAACCGCCCTTCTTCCAGCTCGGCGATCACCCGCGCGGTCACTTCGGCATAGAGGCTCTGCCGCTCGCTCTTTTCCATCTTCCTTACTCCCAACCACCGCAACCGGCGCCGGAATGGCGGGGTGGGCGGCAGGAGCGGACCGGCAGGCCCGCACGAGCGGCGGGCAGCACCCAAAGGGCCGTAACGAAGAGGAGGACCCGCGTAGCGGGTTGCGGCACGCCGCGGCGGGCCTAACGGGTAGCGACGCCCACCTCGCCAGATCGACGCGCGGTCAGCGCCAGACGCCACCCGCCGACGCGGGTGTCCGCATGCCGGGGCGCAGCACCGGCCACAGCGTCATGCGATCCTCATCCGAATGGACCGGGACGCGTCAGCGGCCCGGCGGCGCGGATGCGACGTAGAGCGCGGTCACGCCAACGGCGGGAGACGCCAGATTCGTTCTGATCCTGGAAGCCAAGGGTGCGCCTGTAATGCACATCGATACTCGTCTGGTGCCACTCAGACTCCGCCCTCTTGCGCTCGAAGCAAGCGAGCCAATTCTGCCTGTCGGACCTCACCACAGACCAGATTGGATCATGCCATGACCGATACCCCCGACCGCATCCTCCGGCTGAACACGGTGCTCGATCGCACCGGGCTGAGCCGCTCGACGCTGTACCGCAAGATCGAGGCGGGGACGTTCCCTCGACAGGTACGGATCGCGGAGCGCTGCGCGGGCTGGCGAGAGTCCGCCATCCTCGAGTGGTTGAAGAACCCGATGTTTTACCAAAGCGAGGATTGCTGACGCATCCGTCACGTTCTCGCCCCGCCTTGGCGCGAGAACGGCTATCGCACTCCCGAGAGGATCAGCCCTCTGGCCAATCCTCAAGGAAATGGATGAGGCGTTCGTACAGCTGGTGTAAGGGGCTCAACGCCCAAGATAGCGGAGCGTGTTCTCGTATTTGGCGTTGATCTGGTCGCGCAGCTTCTTGCGGGCCACATCAGGCCGCGGCTTTGCCTTCAGATCACGCTCGGTCAAAGGAACGTCATACACGGTTGCCATGGTCGTCCCCTTTCGCTCGAGTGCCTAACTTGAAAATGGGATGTATCGACTGAGCCGTCAGTAGACGGTTGAAGCGCGTTCTTCCCGTCACACGCGTCCCTATGAACCCATCCTGCGACGCTGTCACGACATCGGCTCAGCTATGACTTCTCGCCTGCCCCGGCACCGCCTTCGCCTCCGCAAAACAATCCCCAATCCTGCATGAGCAGCCGCCGCTTATCGAGATAGTCGGTGCGCCGGTAGGCCGCCTCGACCTTATTAGCGACGGTGTGCGCCAGCGCGGCTTCGGCAACCTCTCCTGGATAGTTGGTGCGTTCGGCAACCCAGTCGCGAAACGCGGACCGAAAGCCATGAACCGTGACGCCCAGATCCATGTCGCGAAGGATTTTGAGCAGGGTCATATCGGACATCGGCCGTTTCACGTTCTGTCCGGGAAAGACGAGATCACTCGCACCCACACGAAACTGCTCCGCACGCGACAGCGCGTCGATTGCTGCCGTCGACAAAGGAACGGCATGCGTGCGCCCCATCTTCATTCGCTCGGCCGGAACAGTCCAGAGCTGCTTGTCGAGATCAAACTCGGACCAGGTCGCCCCGCGAACCTCACCCGACCGGGCTGCCGTCAGAATCAAGACCTCAAGTGCTATCCGACCGACCGACACGCGGGTGCGAAGTTCGGCGACAAAGCCTGGAACGTCGACATAGGCCATAGCCGCGAAGTGACCGTCTTTCTTCGGCTGCCGCGGCAACCCCTTCGATATCGACCGCATCGGTGCCTCGGTGGCACGAAACCCCTTGGCACATGACCAATCCAGAACGGCGGCAATGCGCTGCCGGACCCGCCGCGCGGTTTCGGGTTTGCTCAACCACATGGGCGCGAGCACGTCGCGGATGGCGGGCCCCTCGATCTCGTCGACGGGCAGATCGCCAAGCGATGGAAAAGCGTACGTTTCAAGCGTGGTCAGCCACTGCTGCTGATGTTTGCCGTTCTTCCAGCCTTCTTTGTGTTCTTCGTGAACCGACTTCGCGGCCTCGCGGAACGAAGGGATGACGAGCCGCTCTTGCTTGCGTTCGGCAACCGGGTCGATGCCTTGGGCAATCTTCTTTCTGATGATGGACGCCGCTTCGCGAGCGTCGGCAAGCGATACAGATTTTAGTGATCCCAAACCGATGTCGCGGCGGCGCCCACCGGATTGCACTCGCAGAAACCAACGCCCCGACGCTTTGCCATTCATTTCCAGAAAAAGTCCGTCGCCGTCAGAATGACGCCCGGCTTCGCTCAAAGCTCGGATCTTTGTTGCCGTAAGCTTTCCCACCGTCGCTCTCCAATTTTACCCCACACTTTACCCCACACTTTTGTGGGGATGGTGTCGGATGTCTTGAAATCGAGCGGGATCAAAAAACCACCGATTTCTCTTGGTTTTTAGCGGTTTTTTGCGGATTTGGGGAGGCCTAAAAAGGACCAAAATGGCGGAGCGGGAGGGATTCGAACCCTCGATACGGTTTTGCCGTATACTCACTTTCCAGGCGAGCGCCTTCGACCACTCGGCCACCGCTCCGCATGCTCTGGAACGGCGGCGACTAGCGGTTGCGATCGCGATCGGCAAGCCGTGACGATTGCGTGTCGCGCGATCGGGTGCCAAGCTCTCGATCATGCCGATCCTTTCGCTCGCCTTTCTCATGCTAGCCGCCGACCGGGCGACAGCTGTCGCGGCGCCATCCGACCCCGTCGCCGCCGATTGGAAGGCGATTCCCGACGACCGGTTGTTGGTCATGACACTCGCCGGCGGCAGGCAAGTAATCATTCGGCTCGCACCAGGCTACGCGCCGGAGCACGTTGCGAACGTGGGCCGGTTGGCGCTCGCTCATTGGTGGGATGGGACCAGCATTTATCGGGTACAGGACAATTGGGTGGTGCAATGGGGCGACGTCACCGAGAAGAAGCCGCTGCCGCGGGATGTCGCCGCGCGGCCCGCTGCGGAATATGAAATCGCGACGTTCGATCCGGCGGTGAGGATGGCGAAATCCGATGCCTATTCCACTGTCTCGGGCATCACTGCAGATGGCTGGCCGGTCGCGACCGACGGGGCGCATGCCTGGCTTGCGCATTGTTACGGCACCGTGGGCGTCGCGCGTGATGCCTCGCCCGACACGGGGACCGGCAGCGAGTTGTTCGTGCCGCTGGGCGGGTCGGCGCGGCGGCTCGATCGCAATTACACGATCGTCGGCCGCGTGATCGATGGCATGGATTATCTTGCGGCGCTGCCGCGTAGCCGCGCCGAGATGGGCATGTATGCCGATGCCGGCGAGGCGACGCCAATCGTCTCTGTACGATTGGCGAGCGACATGCCGGCTGCCGAGCGGCCGCATTATCAATATCGCGCGGCCGATAATCCGCGCTTTGCGGCGATGGTTGCGGCAAAGGAAAATCCGAAGCCGCCGACCGTATCGTTGGGCGGCCTCGACGTATGCGACGTGCCGCTTGCAACACGGCAGGCGCCTTGATCCATCCCGGCGACGGAACCCGGTAGGAATGACGGCTGTTCTCGGATCGGCCGGCGACGGGCGCGGCAAGGCAGGCGGGAGATAGACATGGCGCGGATTGCCGAGATCAGCAGCACCGGCGGGCCGGAAGTAATCGAATGGGTTACGCGCGACCTGCCCGAGCCTGGCGAGGGAGAGGTCCGCATCCGATCGACTGCGGTCGGGCTTAATTTCATCGATATCTATCATCGGCGCGGCAGCTACAAGATCGCGTTGCCGAGCGGGCTCGGCTCGGAGAGCGTCGGCGTGGTCGAAGCCTTGGGGCCGGAGGTGAGCGGATTGGACGTCGGCGATCGAGTCGGCACGTTCGGGCCTGAACTCGGCGCCTATGCGACGCACCGCAACCTCAAGGCTGATCGCCTGGTAAAATTGCCCGGCGATGTCGACGACGAGACGGCTGCGGCGCTGTTGTTGAAGGGTGCGACGACCGAATTCCTGGTCGAGCGGTGCGCGCGTGTGGAGGCGGGGCAGACGGTGCTCGTCCACGCCGCTGCCGGCGGCGTCGGACATCTGCTGGTCGGCTGGCTCAAGGCGATCGGCGCGACGGTGATCGGCACCGTCGGCAGTGCGACCAAGGCGGAGCGGGCCATGGCGGCAGGCGCCGATCATGTCATCCGCCATCGTGAGGAAGATGTTGTTGCGCGCGTGCGGGAGATTACCGGCGGGGCCGGCGTGCCGGTGATCTTCGATGGCGTTGGCAAAGCGACGTGGCAACAATCGCTCGACAGCGCGGCACGACGCGGGCTGATCGTCAGCTTCGGCAGCGCCAGCGGGCCGGTCGACGGCGTCGCGCTCGCCACGCTGGCGAGCAAGGGGTCGTTGTTCGTCACGCGCCCGACGCTGTTCGATTACGCGGTGACGCGCGCGGAGCGCCAGGCATCGCTCGATCGGGTGTTCGCGATGCTCGCCGAGGGAGCCATCAAGCCGGATATCGGCCAGACCTTCGCGCTCGACGACGTCGCCGAGGCGCATCGCCGCCTCGAAGCGGGCGAGACCGAAGGCGCGACGGTCCTGCTGCCATAGGCGCGCAATTGCTGGAGCGGTTGGCCAAGCCGATTGTTCGCGCCGCATGACCGCCGCCGCTTGCGCCACTATTGCGATCTGTCTCGCTGCGACGGCGGCAATGCTGGCGCGGCCTTGGCGGCTGCCCGAGGCGTTGTGGGCGGGGGCGGGCGCCGTCGCGCTGGTCGCTGCGGGACTGATGCCGCTGGGTGCGGCGGCGAAAGCCATCGCGCGCGGCGCCGACGTCTATTTGTTCCTCGCCGGCATGATGCTGCTTTCCGAGATGGCCCGACGCGAGGGATTATTCGACTGGCTTGCCGACCATGCCGTGCGTTGGGCGCGGGGATCGCGTCATCGGCTGTTCGTACTGGTCTATGCGATCGGCGTCGGCGTGACGACGTTCATGTCCAACGACGCGACCGCGGTGGTACTGACGCCCGCCGTATTCGCTGCCGCGCGCAGGGCAGAGGCCGATCCGTTGCCGGCGCTGTTCGCCTGCGCGATGGTCGCGAACGCGGCGAGCTTCGTGCTGCCGATCTCGAACCCCGCCAATCTGGTGCTCTATGGCGGGGCGATGCCGCCGCTCGGGCGTTGGCTGGCGGCGTTCGCATTGCCCTCGCTGCTGGCGGTGATCGTCACGTTCGTGATGCTGCGGCTGGTGATGCGCCGCCACCTGACAGGTTCATGCCGCCTAGAAACGGTTGACGCGCCGCTCGGCGCCGGGGCCGGGATCGCACTCGCCGGTATCGTCGTGACCGCGCTGCTGTTGTTGGCGATGTCTGCGCTCGGTCGCCCGCTCGGCCTGCCTACCGCGATCGCTGGCGCTGTCACCGCCGGCGTGCTGCTGGTGCGTGACCGCGCGGGTGGGTGGACGGCGATCCGCAGCGTTTCGTGGGGCGTGCTGCCGCTCGTCGCCGCGCTGTTCGTGCAGGTAGAGGCGCTCGATCGGCTCGGGTTGATTGGTGTATTGGCGACTTTGCTGCATCCAAGCACCTCTGCGGCGGCGGCGTTGGGGGGCGGGCTCGCGCTGATCTCCAACCTCGTCAACAATCTGCCCGCCGGGCTGATTGCGTTGGGCGCGCTTGCGCAGGCGCAGCCGGGGCGGTTGGTCACCGATGTGGCGCTGATCGGTGTCGATCTGGGCCCCAACCTGTCGATCACCGGCAGCCTGGCGACAATTCTGTGGCTGACCGCGATCCGCCGTGAGGGCGAGGATGTGACCTTCTGGCGCTTCCTCAAGGTCGGCGCGGCGGTGATGCCGCCGGCGCTGATCTTCGCGCTCGGTGCGCGGCTGGCGATCGGTTAGTTGCCCATCACCAGATCGCCGAACGAACCGAGCACCGATCCTTCGCCCTTGTTGCCGCCATGGCCGCCGGCCGCCTGCAACATCCGGCCGGCGAGGCGGGCGAAGGGGAGGGACTGAATCCAGATCTTGCCGGGGCCGCGCAGGCGCGCGAAGAACGCGCCTTCGCCGCCGAACACCATGCTTTTCACCCCGCCGGCGCGGACGAGATCGAAATCGACCGATGGCGTGAACGCGGCGATGCAGCCGGTATCGACATGGATTTCCTCACCGGCCGCAAGCTCGCCCTCGACGATCGCGCCGCCCATCTGGGCGAACACCCAGCCGTCGCCGTCGAGGCGCTGCATGATGAAACCTTCGCCGCCGAACAGCCCGGTCATGATGCGCTGCTGGAAATAGATGCCGAGCTGGACACCACGGGCGGCACACAAAAAGGCATCCTTCTGGCAGATCAGCGTGCCGCCGATTTCCGAGAGCTTGACCGGCACGATCGCGCCGGGGACGGGGTTGGCGAAGGCGACCCGCGCCTTGCCCGCGGCGCCGCGATGGGTGAAGACGGTGGTGAACAGGCTCTCGCCGGTGACGAGGCGCTTGCCGGCGCCGACCAGCTTGTCCATGAAACCGCCGCCCTGCGATCCCGCGCGGCCGTCTCCGAACACCGTGGTCATGTCGACATCGGCATGCTTCCAGACCATCGCGCCGGCCTCGGCCACCGCGCTTTCGCCGGGATCGAGCTCGATCTCGACGAACTGCAGCTCCTGGCCCTTGATCTCGAAATCCACATCGTCGGCGATGCTGTCGCGGCGTTGATGCGACCAGGGGCTGGGCGGGATCATCGAGCGGTCTCCATTGCTGTGTTATCGAGATATATCACAGGTTGACGCGACAGTTCCAGACCGAAGACGCGAAGGGCGCCCGGTTTTGCCGGACGCCCCTCCTGAATGTCTCCGTCGCGGCGAAGCCAGTTGCAGGCCGGCCATGCCCCCGGCATGGCCTGCGGAATGCGGGGCATTCCGCACCTGTAACTCGTCGGTCCTCGCTGCGCGAGGCCGGCCGACAGCGCGTATGCGCTTCGCGCAACGGCGCGGTCGTGGCCGCGCCTTACGCGCTGTAGTACATGTCGTATTCGACCGGGCTCGGCGTGGTCTCGAAGCGGATCACATCGGCCCATTTGAGATCGGCATAAGCGTCGATCTGGTCCTTGGTGAAGACATCGCCCTTGAGCAGGAACTCGTAATCCTCCTGCAGCGCGACCAGGGCTTCACGCAGCGAGCCGCAGACGGTCGGCACGTTGACCAGCTCGGACGGCGGCAGATCGTACAGATTCTTGTCCATCGCGTCGCCGGGATGGATCTTGTTCTGGATGCCGTCGAGCCCCGCCATCAGCAGCGCGGCATAGCAGAGATACGGATTGGCCATCGCGTCCGGGAAACGGAACTCGACGCGCTTCGCCTTGGCGCCCGTGCCGTACGGAATGCGGCACGAGGCCGAGCGGTTGCGGCTCGAATAAGCGAGCAGCACCGGCGCCTCGAAGCCCGGCACCAGCCGTTTGTAGCTGTTGGTCGTCGGGTTGGTGAAGGCGTTCAAGGCGCGGGCGTGCTTGATGACGCCGCCTATGAAATAGAGGCAGGTGTCGCTCAGGCCCGCATAGCCGTTGCCGGCGAACAGCGGCTCCTTGCCGTTCCAGATCGAGATGTGCGTGTGCATGCCCGAGCCGTTATCGTCCTTGATCGGCTTGGGCATGAAGGTCGCCGTCTTGCCATAGGCATGCGCGACCTGGTGCACGACATATTTGTAGATCTGCATGCGGTCGGCGGTCTGCGTCAGCGTGCCGAAGGTGAGGCCGAGCTCGTGCTGCGCGGCGGCCACCTCATGGTGGTGCTTGTCGCACGGCAGGCCCATTTCCATCATCGTGGTGACCATCTCGCCACGGATGTCGACCGCGGAATCGACCGGCGCGACGGGGAAATAGCCACCCTTGGCGCGCGGACGGTGGCCGAGATTGCCGCCTTCATATTCCTTGCCCGAATTGGTCGGCAGCTCGATGTCGTCGATCTCGAAATAGCTGGTGTTGTAGCCCGTTTCGAACTGGACGTTGTCGAACATGAAGAATTCGGCCTCGGGGCCGACATAGGCGGTGTCGCCGATTCCGGTGGTCTTGAGGAACGCCTCGGCGCGCTTGGCGGTGGTGCGCGGATCGCGCGAATAGCCCTCGCCGGTGGCCGGCTCGACGACGTCGCAGAACACGATCAGCATCGGCGTGGCCGAGAAGGGATCGGTGTAGACCGCGTCGAGATCGGGCATCAGGATCATGTCCGATTCATTGATCGCCTTCCAGCCTTCGATCGACGAACCGTCGAACATCAGGCCATCGGTCAGCGCGTCTTCGTCGATCACGCTCGAAACCATGGTCAAATGCTGCCACTTGCCCTTGGGATCGGTGAAACGAAGATCGACCCACTCGATCTCCTCGTCCTTGATCTTCTTGATGATGTCTTCGGCCTTGTTCGCCATGATGATCGTCACTTTCCTCTTGGACTGGCCCGGTGGAAGCCGGGGTTCTCGTTGAACGGGCAGGGCGGATGAAACGGCGTCAGATCGCCTCGTCGTCGCGTTCGCCGGTGCGGATGCGCAGCGCGGTTTCGACCGGAATGACGAAGATCTTGCCATCGCCGATCCGGCCGGTCTGCGCGGCGGCGGCGATCGCCTCGACAGTGCGCTCGGCGAGGCCGTCCTCGACCACCACTTCGAGCTTTACCTTGGGCAGGAAGTCGACGACATATTCGGCGCCGCGATAGAGCTCGGTATGGCCCTTCTGGCGGCCGAAGCCCTTCGCCTCGGTGACGGTGATCCCCGACACGCCGACCTCGTGCAGCGCTTCCTTCACTTCATCGAGCTTGAACGGCTTGATGATTGCTTCGATCTTTTTCATCTAATTCCCATTCCCCGCAGCGAGTGACCTTTCAAGGAGCGTGCCAGCCCGAAGCCCGCAGAAATGCGTGGCGAAAGGATGGAGCCCATGCCGAAAATCAGGGCATCGCCTGCTTCGTGCCCAAAATTTCGGCACGGCGAGGCAGCAGCGAAGTTGACGAAATTGACTCGATCCAGCGGGTCCGTCCAAGTGTCGAAAATAGCCCCTAGCCGATTGAGAAATCGGCAAAATGGTTGGTCGGCGCGGAACGCGACGGTCAACCGGGCGGTTGAGGATCGCGTCGGGCGCGCCGAACGCTCCGGGCAAGGCGCTCGATCGATCGGCAAGGCTTCCCCATCGCACATCGGCAACCGTGTAGGAAAGTGAAAAAGGGTGATCCAAATCATCGCGCGCGACGTTGACGGCATGATGGCGCATTCGATTCCCGACGACTGGCTGAAGCCCGCCGACCTCAAGGCCGCGACGGCCGCGCAGCGCGCGATCGCCGACGCGGTGGAGCATGAGGACCGGATCGGGCCGGTGGCAACGGTTGCCGGGGTCGATACCTCGATGAAGTGGCGCGACACGCGCGGGCCGATCCACGCCGCGGTGGCGCCGGTGGCGTGGCCGGGCGGCGCGGCGCTGCCGCCTGCCAGCCTGACGATGGTGCCGCCGATCCCCTATGTTCCGGGCTATCTGGGCTTTCGCGAGGTGCCGGCGCTCGTCACCCTGCTCGATGCGATGCCGCGGCGGCCCGATCTGTTGCTGGTCGACGGCCATGGCATCGCGCATCCGCGGCGATGCGGGATCGCCGCGCATCTCGGCGTGGTGGCGGACATTCCGGCGATCGGTTGCGCCAAGAGCCTGCTGTGCGGGCGGATCGAAGGCGAGCTCGGCCCGGCGCCCGGCGACATCGCGCCGCTGGTCGATCGTGGCGAGCAGGTCGGCGTCGCGCTGAGGATGCGCGCGCGGGCCAATCCGATCTACGTCAGCACCGGCCATCGCGTGTCGCTGGCGAGCGCGATCGAGTGGGTGATGAAGCTCAACGATGGCCGCCGGTTGCCGCTGCCGGTCCGCCTCGCGCACGACGCCGCGAACGCGGCGCGGCGAGCGGCGGAGGATAATATCGAGCGGCGGCCGTAAGCGATCAGGCGCTTGCGTCTGCCGCCGTCTCGCCAATGCGTTCGATGATGCGGGCGTGGAGTGACTTGCGGGCGAGGGCCGTCTCGAGCCGGGCGAGGGCCAGGGTGACGTTGCCCGCCTCCGCGTCGAGATCGCGGGCGACCGCGTCGAACACCTGCCATAGCGGGCGCAGCCGTCTGATCAGCGCCTCGCCCGCCGGCGACAGGCTGAGGATGCGGCGGCGCGAATCGTCGGGGTCGGGGCGGGCCTCGATAATGCCGGCGCGTTGCAGCGATTGCCGCGTCTCGCTGATCGAGGGATGGCTGATCCCCAGCGCGGCGGCGAGGCTGGTGACGCTCATCGGCCCGTTGAGCGCCAGCTGGTTGATGACGCCAAACCAGCGCTGCTCGAACCGTGCGCCCTCCGTCTCATAGATTTTCGCGGCGTCGGCGTCGATCTGCGCGCTCAGGCGGCGCAGCCGGGCGCCGAGCGCGGCGCCGCCCTGATCCGTGACGTAATCGGTCATCGATTGCCTCTTCGAAAATGCCGTTGACTCATATGTAGGTGCCTACGTAATTATGCGCAAGCAAGATGAAGGAAGGGCTTATGTCAGACGGGCGGGGCGGAGCGGAGATGACGCGGCGCGGCGTCGTCGGCGCGGTGGGGATGGCGCTGGCGTGGCCGGCGATTGGCGCGCGCGCGGCGGCGCTCGATGGTTTCGACGCCTTCGTCCGGGCGAGGATGGCCGAGGCTCTTATCCCGGGGCTCGCGGTGGGGCTGGCGCGTGACGGCGCGGAGACGTTCGCCAGGGGATATGGCTTTGCCGATCTCGCCCGTCGGCGGCCGGTGACGACCGACACGATGTTCCACATCGCGTCGATCACCAAGACGATCACGGCAGCGGCGGTGATGCTGCTGGTCGATCGCAAGCGGATCGCGCTGGACGAGCGGGTCGCGCCGCATCTCGATTTCACGATCGCCGGGGCGGGGGCGGCGTCGATCACCTTCCGGCACCTGCTGATGCACGTTTCGGGCATTTCCGACGAGACCTATTACAGGATCGATTTCCGCACGCGCGGCGGCGATGCGACCATGCCGCTGGGCACCTTGCTCCGCGACTATCTGGCGCGTGGCGGCCGCTATGCCGGGGACGGCAACGTCAAGACCATGCCGGGGACACGATGGGAATACAGTAATATCGGGTTCGCGCTGCTCGGCTATCTGGTCGGGCGGATTGCTGGGAAGGATATGCGAATGCTGACCCGCGAGCGGTTGTTCGCGCCGCTCGGGCTGCGCCACATCGCGTGGACGATCTCGGATACGCCGGCGCGACTGCGCGCCACGCCTTATGATCTCGTCGACGGCGTGGTGAAGGCGATTCAGCCGGTCGGGTTTCCCGATTGGCCGGCGGGCATGGTTCGGGCGTCGATCGGTGACCTGACGACCCTCGTCGCCGCTGCCGCCAATGGCGGCGCCGCCAGGGGCCAGCGGTTGATGAGCGCGGGCAGCGCCGCGGCGATGCTGGCGATGCGGCGGCCGCCGGGGTTGCCCGACTGGCTGACCGGGCAGGGGCTTGCCTGGCAGCAATCGCCGCTCGATGGGGTGCCCCGGATCAACCATTGGGGTGGCGATCCGGGCGTGTTCACCATGGCCTATCTCGATCCCGAACGGTGGAGCGCGGCCGTGCTGCTGTCCAATCTCTCGGCCAGCGCGGAAAGTCGCAAGGCGATGACGGCGATCGCGGCGCGCGCGTTGCGCCTCGCCGGGGGCGATCAGGCGTAGGGCGGCTTGTCGAAGCCCTTGGGGCTGGTGGTGAAGATCTCGCAGCCGTCCTCGGTAATGCCGATCGAATGTTCGAACTGCGCCGAGAGCGAGCGGTCGCGAGTCACCGCGGTCCAGCCGTCGTCGAGGATCTTCACGTCGGCGCGGCCGATGTTGATCATCGGTTCGATGGTGAAGAACATGCCGGGCTTCAATTCGGGGCCGGTGCCGGGGCGGCCGGCATGGACCACCTCAGGCGCGTCGTGGAACAGACGGCCGAGGCCGTGGCCGCAGAAATCGCGGACGACGCCGTAGCGATATTGCTCGGCATGGCGCTGGATCGCATGGCCGATATCACCGAGATGATTGCCGGGCTTGGCGTGCTCGATGCCGATCATCAGGCATTCGTAGGTGACGTCGACCAGGCGGCGCGCTTTCACATTGGCGTTGCCGACGATGTACATCCGGCTCGAATCGCCGTGCCAGCCGTCGAGGATCGGCGTGACGTCGATATTGACGATGTCGCCGTCCTTGAGCGTCCGGTTCGACGGGATGCCGTGGCACACGACATGGTTGATCGAGATGCAGCTCGAATGCGTGTAGCCGCGATAGCCGAGCGTCGCGGGCACGCCGCCGGCGCGGACGATATAATTGCGGATCATCTCGTCGAGCGCCTGCGTCTCGACGCCGGGGACGACGTGCGGCACCACCATGTCGAGCACCTCGGCGGCGAGGCGTCCGGCGCGGCGCATGCCCTCGAACCCCGCCTCGTCGTGGAGCTTGATCGCGCCGGTGCGGGCGAGCGGGGCGTCGTCGGTAACGGTCACGTAATCGGTCATGGGCGCGATATAGCGAGCACGGCCGGGCTTTGCGAGGGGGGAGCGGCGCGGTATGGCAGGTCCATGGCCGACCGCATCTGGACCGCAGCCCTCGTCGTGATCGGCGACGAAATCCTTTCCGGCCGTACGCAGGACAGGAACGTCGCGCAGATCGCGACGTGGCTCAATGTCCAGGGCATCCGGCTGGCCGAGGTGCGCGTCGTCGGCGATCGCACCGAGGCGATCGTCGAAGCGGTCAACGCGCTGAGGGCGCGCAACGATTACCTGTTCACCACCGGCGGGATCGGGCCGACGCATGACGACATCACCGTCGACGCGATCGCCGAGGCGCTGGGCGTGCCGGTGGAATATCACCCGCAGGCGCTGGCGATCCTCGAGCGCCATTATGCGACGCGCGGCGGGCTGACCGAGGCGCGCAAGCGGATGGCGCGCGTGCCGCAGGGCGCCGACCTCATCGAGAATCGCATGTCGGGCGCGCCGGGCATCCGCATCGGCTCGATCTTCGTGATGGCCGGCGTGCCGCACATCACCGCCGGCATGCTCGATGCGCTGACCGGCACGCTGGAAGGCGGCGCGCCGCTGGTCAGCCGGACGATCGGCTGCTGGGTCGCCGAAAGCGAGGTCGCCGACTTGTTGAGTGCGGTCGAGCGCGCGCATGATGGCGTGGCGATCGGCAGCTACCCGTTCTTCCGCGAAGGCAAGGTGGGCGCGAACTTCGTCGTCCGCGCGACCGACGCGGCACTGGTTGATGCGTGCGTGGCCGCGCTCGTCGCCGCGCTGGCCGAGGCCGGCTACGCGGCTATCGACGGCGGGATCTGACGCGCGCTCAGCCGCGCTCGATCAGCGCCCTGGCGTCCTCTTTGAACGACGCGTTGCTGCCTGGCCGCGCATAGAACATGTGGCCACCGGGATAGACTTGAAGCTGGACGCGCTGATCGCTGCCGAAGCGCGGCATCTGCTCGAGGATCAGCTTCGACCCGAAATAGGGGCACGACAGATCATTGTATCCGTGCGCGATCATCACCGCCATGTTGGGATCGGCGGCGATCGCCTGGCGCAGCGCCTGAACCGGCTTGTCGTCGAGCTTGGCATCGTCCCATGCCTCGTTCACCGCGTAGGATAGCGCATTGTAGCGCGCATCGACCTTCCAGCCGACGACGCGGGTATCGAAATCGACCATCGCGCTGGTCAACGGCGCGATCGAAGCCTCCAGGATCGGATCGCCCGACTTGCGCGTCGCCGAACTGGGGAAAGCGTCATAGGACGTGACGTTCGAATCGTAATAGCTGCCGATCTTCTGATCGTCGCGATGGATTTCGCGCAGATAGGTGTCCTCGTCGATCCGGCCGTCCATGCGGCGAACCAGCTTGGGGTCGAGGCCGGTGAGATCGGAGACGTGTTGGGTAAGGCGGTCGATCGCGGCGGGATCGCTGCGGCCGGCGAGCAGATCGGTGACGAACTGGCTCTGCGTATAGGCTTCGACCTGGCTCATCGCCGCGGGGGTCAGCTTGCCCTCGCGTTCGAGGTGACCGGCCGCCATCGAGGGCAGGTCGATCATCCAGGGCAGCGGCGACAAGCCGTTGTCGTGCGCGGTCGAGGGCGGATCGAGATAGGGCGAGACCATGAAGATGCCGTTGACCCCGACGCCGAGCTGGGTCTGCAGCTCATGGGCGATGCGCGGCACGCGATAGCCGCCATAGCTTTCGCCGATGACGAACTTGCGCGCGCGCATCCGCTGGTTCTTGAGCAGCCAGTCATACACCGCGCGCGACAGATATTTGATGTCGGCATCGGCGTTGAAGAAATCCTTCTTGGCCTGCTCCTTGTCCTCAAGGCTGCGGCTGAAGCCGGTTCCGATCGGATCGATGAACACGAGATCGGTCATGTCGAGCCAGCTCGACGGATTGTCGTGCGCGATCGGCGAATCGGAAGGCGCGTTGCCGTCTTCGCCGAAGCTGACCTGCTTCGGCCCGATCGCGCCCATGTTGAGGAACACCGACGAGGCGCCGGGGCCGCCGTTGAACGCGAAGGTGACGGGGCGGCGCGGATCGTTGCCCGGCACGGTGTAGGCGGTGTAGACCACCTCGGCGATCTTCTTGCCGTCATCATTGTAGATCGGCAGCGTGCCGACGGTGGCCGTGTAGCTGATCGTGCGGCCGCCGATCACCGCCGACTGGCGGACCGACTTGTCGGCGGGGAGCGGCGGCAGATCGGGCTTGCCCTTGTCCTTGCCTTCGTGATCGGCCTTTGCCGCGGGCTTGCTGTCATCCGCCTTGTCCTGTGCGCTCAACGCGGGCGCGGTGGCGAGGACGAGCGCCGTCGACGCGGCGAACAACGTGAAAAGGCGCAACGGCAATCCCCCGATCAGGCGTGGATGCGGCGACGGTGGCGCCGGCCGCATATCTGGCTGGGGCAGGGTCTAGCCGCGAACGGCGATCGCTTCAACGGCGGCGAGGCGCCCCCGGCTTACTGGCCGAAGCCGGGGGCGGCGGCACGCGCGATGGCTTCGCGGGCAGCGGCGAGCAACGCGCCCGCCTTGGCCTCGCATTCGCGTTGCTCATAGGCGGGATCGCTGTCGGCGACGATGCCGGCGCCGGCCTGCACGTGCATCACCCCGTCCTTGACCACAGCGGTGCGCAGCACGATGCACGAATCCATCGACCCGTCGGGCGAGAAATAGCCGACGCAGCCGGCATAGGCGCCGCGCTGTTCGGGCTCCAGCTCGGCGATGATCTGGCAAGCGCGGACCTTGGGCGCGCCCGAGACGGTGCCGGCGGGGAAGCCGGCGAACAGCGCGTCGAGCGCATCCTTGCCCGGCGCGAGGCCGCCGACGACGTTCGACACGATGTGCATGACGTGGCTGTAGAATTCCACCGTATAGCTGTCGGTGACGCGCACCGTGCCGGGCGCGGCCGCGCGCCCGACATCGTTGCGGCCGAGATCGAGCAGCATGAGGTGTTCGGCGCGTTCCTTTGGATCGGCGAGCAACTCGGCGCGATTGGCTTCGTCCTCGGCTGCCGTTTTGCCGCGCGGGCGGGTGCCGGCGATCGGGCGGATCGTCACCTCGCCGTCGCGGACGCGGACGAGGATCTCGGGGCTTGATCCGGTCAGCGCGAAGCCGGGCAGATCGAGGTGATAGAGGAAGGGCGACGGGTTGATCCGGCGCAGCGAACGGTAGAGCTCGAATGGCGGCAACGCGAACGGCGCGGTGAAGCGTTGCGCGAGGACGACCTGAAAGATGTCGCCGGCGAGGATATAATCCTTCGCGGCGAGCACCATCTCGCGATAGCGCGCGGGATCGAGCGTGGGCGTGTAATCGACCGGCACCTCGTCCGCCTGGACCGGCGGCGGGAGCGTGGCAGCGGCGAGGCGCGCGGCGACGGCGTCGATACGATCGGCGGCCGCATCGACCAAGGCACTGGGCGCGGCATCGCCGGGCCAGACCGGCGCGACGAGGAACAGCGCATCGGCGAGGCGATCGAAGATCAGGATCACCGTCGGGCGCACGAACATCATGTCGGGCAGGCCGAGCGGATCGGCGGCGGGACGATCGAGCTGCTCGACGAGGCCGACCGTCTCATAGCCGAAATAGCCGACCAGACAGGCCAAGGCGCGGGGCAGCGCCTCGGGCACGTCCATCCGGCAGCGCGCGACGAGGCTGCGCAGCGCAGCGAGGCTCGGCTCGGCGCACGGCGCGAAGGCGGCGCGATCGGTGAGCCAGTGGGGATTGATTTCGGCCGTTTCGCCCTGGGCGCGGAACACGAGATCGGGCGCGAGGCCGATCAGGCTGTGGCGGCCGCGGGTCGCGCCGCCCTCGACCGATTCGAGCAGGAAATCGCCGCGTCCCGGCTCGATCAGCTTGAGCGCGGCGGCGACCGGCGTTTCGGTGTCGGCGACCTCGCGGCGCCAGACCAGTGCCGGGCGCCCGTCGGCGAGCGCCGCGAGTGCGGCATCGCGTCCCTCGATCATCGCCGCGTCAGGGCTGATCGCCGGCCGCGCCGAGCAATTGCTGACGGACCTTGGCGATCGCCGCCTCATTGCGGGTGACGCCTACCGCCTTGCGCACCGCGGCGGCGAATTCCTCGGCATATTCGCGGCCGACGAACTGGCCGAGATCGCGGCGCGTCGCGTTCACCACATCGGGCTTGTCGCTGGCGTCGCCGCGATCGATCGTGTCGGTATAGACGATCAGCCAGCCGGCGTTGTTGGGCGCTTCGAGCAGCTTGGCCTGCTTGGCCGGCGTGCTGAACATCAGCGCCAGCGGCGGCGGCGCGCCCTGCGGATTGGCGGCGAGCTGCGCGCGCGTCGCATGGACCGGCTGGATCGCCTGGTTCGCCGGCAGCTTGGCTTCGGTGAAGGCCTGCGCGATCGGCGTGCCCTTATTGACCTTGGCGACGATCTCCGTGGCGATCTTGTGCGCGGCCTGATCGGCGCGATCGGTGGTGAAATCCTTCGCCACGCGATCCTTGATCTTGTCGAGCGGCTGCGGCGCGGCGGCGATCACATTGCCCAGCGCGGCGACCGCGAACGCGCCGTCCTGGCCGACCTGAACGAGCTCGGGCGTATCGCCCTGCTGCGCGTCGAAGCCGGACTGCACGATCTGCGTGAGCCGGGGATCGGGGCGGCTCGCCGGATCGGTCGGGTCGATGCCCTGCTGCGTGACCGGGCCGGTCTGCTGCGCGTTGAGCTTCTGATCGGCGACGACTTCGTCGAAGGTCGCGCCGCTGGTCAGCGCGTCATCGATCTTGTCGTGGATCTGGCCGAGCAGATCGTTGGTCTTCTGCTGCGTGATCTCTTTGGCGAGCACGTCGTGCGCCTGGGCGAGCGTCTTGCCCGGATCCTGGGTGATCTTCTCGACCCGCGCGACGCTGTAGCCGAAGCCGGTCTTGATCGGGCCGATCACATCGCCCTGCTTGGCGGCGAACGCGGCATTGGCGAGATCGGCCGAGGTCTGTTTGGCGAAATCGGCCTTGGTGACGTCGCTCGCGGTCGAGGCTTCGAGCCCGGCGGCCTTGGCGGCGGCGTCGAGCGAGGTGCCGGCCTTGACCTTCTTGGCGAGCGCGTCGGCAGCGGCTTGATCGGCGATGACGACCTGCTTCACCGTGCGCTTCTCGACCGGCGCGAAACGCGCGGCCTGTGCCTTGTAGGCCTGGGCGATCTCGGCGTCGGTCGGCGCGGCCTCAGCCTTCACCGCATCGGGCGTGACGATCGCGTAGCGGATCACGCGGCGTTCGGGGACGGTGTAGCGATCGATATGATGCTGATACCAGGTCGCCAGTTCCTTGTCGGTCGGCGCGGGGCCGGCGGGCATCTGCGAGGTCGGCACGAAGCCGATCGAGCCGGTGCGCTTTTCGAGCAGCAGCGAGGCATAGGGTTTTGCCAGCTTCGGCGGCACCTGATTGGCGCCAGCCGTCGGGCTGGTCAGCATCTGCGCATAGAGGCTCTGCTCGATCTGGGTGCGCACCGCGGCATCGGTGAGGCGCTGCTGCTGGAGCAATTGCTGGTAGAGCGCGGGATCGAACTTGCCATTGGGGCCCTGCAGCGCGGGGCTGCTGGCGATCTGGCCGTCGATCGCCTTCTTGCTCACCGCCATGCCCTGCGATTGCGCATATTTTTGGAATGCCAGCGCGTTGATCAGGCGCTCGACCGAGGCATCGAACCCGCCGCCTTGAACATATTCGGCCATCGTCAGCTGCGGATTCTGCTGGCGATAGGCGTTGTATTCGTCCTGCACCGTGGTCTTGAGATCATTGGCGCTGATCGTCGTCTTGCCGACCGTCGCGATCGTGTCCCCGCTGGCGGCCGGGCCGCCGCCGCCGAAATTGGTGATGCCGCCCGCGGCGAAAGCGAGCGCGATCAGCACCAGCGCGATCAGGGTGACGACCACCCCGACCTTGGAATGGGTGAGACGACGGAGGAAGGAAAGCATGGCACCCGTTCTGTCAGGACTAAAGCGCGCCTGCTTTAGGGGGGCGGGCGCGTTGCATCAAGCGTGTGCGCACGCGCTGCCTGGTTTGAGAATGGCTGCCGCTTTTGCGGTGCCGGCGTGCGCCGCCCGGCGATCCAAGAGACGATCCTGATTGAGCGGAGGAGCGGGCTGGTGCGGCTTCCAAACCGACTCTAAAGCAGGCGGCAACGATATAAATCAGGGAAGGCATGGCATGACGCGGCGCAAGCTGGTGGTGGGCAATTGGAAAATGAACGGGCTGAAGCGCGATCTCGGCGAAGTGCGCGCGATCGGCGCGGCGGCGGCGGCGCATCCGGGCGTCGATGTCGCCTTGTGCCCGCCGTTCACGCTGATCGCCGATGCGGTGGCGGCATCGCCGGGGCTGGTGATCGGCGCGCAGGATTGCCACGCCGCCGATTCGGGGCCGCATACCGGGAATATCTCGGCGCCGATGCTGGTCGAGGCCGGCGCGCGGACGGTGATCGTCGGGCATAGCGAGCGCCGCGCCGACCAGTTCGAGACCAGCCAGGACGCCTGGGCCAAGGCCGCCGCCGCGCATCGGCACGGCCTCCACGTCATCGTCTGCTGCGGCGAGACCGAGGCCGAGCACGACGCCGGCCGCGCCGAGCGCGTCGTCCAGGCGCAGATCGAGAAATCGGTGCCCGACGAGGCGGCACCCGACTGGTTCACGCTGGCTTACGAGCCGCGCTGGGCGATCGGCACGGGCCGCACGCCGTCGATCGAGGCGATCAACGCGATGCACGCGATCGCGCGCGCCAAGCTGAAGCAGCTGGTCGGCGGGGAGGCCGCGCGCGGCATCCGCATCCTCTACGGCGGATCGGTGACGGGCGCGAACGCGGGCGACATCTTCGCCGCGAGCGACGTCGACGGCGGCCTGATCGGCGGCGCGAGCCTGACCGCGGCGAAGTTCGTGCCGATCATCGAGGCGGCCGCCGCGCTGGGGTGAAGTGGAGAAAGTGGAGAGCCTGGCGGGGTTTTGCGAGTCTTGCGCCAGGAACGCGCCAGCGAAGCGACGTGTTCGCTGCACCCACGCGACTGTGGCGCGACACCCTCGCGCCGGTTGGGACCCAAGGCGCGACGGCGGGGCGGCAGGTTTGCGATCGAGGTTATACATTTATCAAAGAGCGGTCGCCCAAGCGGACGCGACGGTGTCTCAAACATTTTCCAACATTGGAAGACTCGGCAGGTTTCGCCTCAATTGCCGACGCAGGCAACGCTCAAAGGCGCTCCCGGAACCAATCGTCAGGCGAGCCGCGGCTAAACAGCCCGCAATTCGTTTAGTCTTTTACGAGCGATCCAGTCGCGCGCTTGTTCGAGAAAAGTCGAGATTGAACCATCGCTATTGTGAGTGGTAAAACCGCCAGCATCACGCATCAACGGGTGGGGGGTAGGATCATTTACTTCGCAGAGAATATTCGCTGCATCCAAGTCATTCATCATGATATTAAGACAGATAGCCAATGCACGATGCTGACCACGAAGTTCTTGCTCATCTGGTAACTCGGCGAGCATCGACCTCAGAGAGGTGTTTTGCAGCACCGTCTGTGCTCGCCGGTTGCTCCAATCCAAAATCTCGGCTGCGAGCAGCTCAACTTCGCTTGCGACGAGGGCAATAGGTTCGTCTATGGACGGGGGACGCAGCACCCATGCACCCGACGCACGAAATGAAAGTGGCAGTGCTTCGTTTCCGCTTAAACCGACAACATCCCAGAACAATGGGTCCAAAGCCATCGGTTTGACCATCATGCGGACGATCGCGCCGCGCTCCCAAAGGAGCGACGGCATCACGTTGATGAACCAATCGCCTTTTTGACGAAAGATTTCCCCGCGAGCAAAACGCCAACCCGTGTGACGAGCCTTGGCTTTAAGAGCGGCATCAAAGTCCTTGCCGCGTTGCTTCACCGATCTCTGCTGTTCCCGCGTCAACTTGGCGGGCCATGCTGGGAGATTGCTCATAAAACTGACCTGCCATGATCAGCGACCGCTTTCCACAGTTTCCGCTCGAGAGCCGCCTATCGCAAAACCACCCATAGCGGACTTCGCGTATTCGTCACCGCGCCGTGGCCGGGTCTCGCTTTCGTGCTTGCCGAGGATGGAAGAAGAAGCGGGATCCCGGCTCAAGGACGGGATGACGAGGGGACGAGGGGCCGGTTTATCGGGATCGTCTGGCTCGGCCGCGGCGCTCATCCGTAGCGCTTCTCCAGCATCGCCCAGGCGGCGCGGAGGCCGTAGGCGTCGCCGCCCTTGGGGCGGGCGGGCTTGGGTGTCGGGCGCCAGGCGAAGGTATCGAGATGCGCCCATAGCGTGTCCTGCGGCACGAAACGGCGGAGGAACAAGGCCGCCGTCACCGCGCCGGCGAAGCCGCCGTCGGGGGCGTTGACCATGTCGGCGATGTCGGACTTGAGCATCTCGTCATAGCCGTCCCACAGCGGCATCCGCCATAGCGGGTCATGGACTTGAGCGCCGGCGTCGATCAGCGCGGTGGCGAGCGCGTCGTCGTTGACGAAGGTCGCGGGCAGATCGGGGCCGAGCGCGACGCGCGCCGCGCCTGTGAGCGTCGCGAAATCGAGGATCAGCTCGGGATCGGACTCGCCGGCCCTGGTCAGCGCGTCGCCGAGGATCAGGCGGCCCTCGGCATCGGTATTGGTGTTTTCGACCGTCAGCCCCTTGCGCGAGCGGAGCACGTCGCCGGGGCGGAAGGCGTTACCGGCGATCGCGTTTTCGACCGCAGGAACAAGCAGATGGAGGCGGACCTTGAGGCCCGATGCCATGATGAGGCCGGCCAGCGCGATGGCGTGCGCGGCGCCGCCCATATCCTTCTTCATCAGCCGCATCCCGGCGGCGGGCTTGATGTCGAGACCGCCCGAATCGAACACCACGCCCTTGCCGACGATCGCGACGCGTGGGTGATCGGGCTTGCCCCATTCGAGCTCGATCAGCCTCGGCTCGCGGCCCTTGGCCGCAGCCTGACCGACCGCCTGGATCATCGGATAGCCCTGCGCGAGCGCGTCGCCGCGGGTGACGGTGAGCGTCGCGTGGTGCGCCTTGGCCAAGGCCTCGACCTCGGCCTCGAGCTCGGCGGGACCGAGGTCGCCGGCGCCGGTATCGACCAGATCGCGGACCTTGGCGGTCGCAGTGGCAAGGCGGACGGTCGGCTCGATCGCGCCGGGATTGCTCGTCAGCAGGACGCGCGGGGCATCGTCCTCGGCCTTGCGGTAGCGGGTGAAGCGATGCTGCGCGAGCAGCCAGCCGAGCGCGGCCGGGCCGGGATCGCCCGCGGCGAGGCGATAGGTGCCTTCGGGCAGCGCGGTGGCGCGCGAGGCGATCTTCCACGGCGAGCCGTCGGGCTCGTCGCAGACCAGCAGGGCGGACCAGTCATCGGGCTTGTCGCCGGGCAGGATCGCGGCATTGCCGGGCTTGCCGGTAAGGCGATTGGCGGCGACGATCGCGCGGACACGCTCGGGCTGGGCGGCGAGCCAGTCGGCCCAGGCGTCGGGATGGACGACGTGGAGCGTCCGGGCAGGCTGGCCCTTGTCGGGCTGGAGAAGCGCGGTGAAATCGGTCATCGGATCAGCTCGCGGGCATGACGAGGAATTGTTCGTAGCGACCATTGTCGCCCGGCTCGGCATAAGTGACAATCTCGAGCGTCCGGTCCGGATAGGTGACCTTGTAGTTGCGGTTGACGAAGCCGCCGCGCAGCCGTGGGCCGCGGGTCGCCTCGAACGCGGTCGGCTCGCCGAGCTTCGACAGGCTCGATTGATAATCGCCCAGCGCGGTCGGGGTGAAATAGTAATTGGCATCGGCGGTCATCAGCGATCGATCGAGCTGGCCGGAGCGGAGCTGGTCGAACACCTTGCGCGCCTCGGCGGTATGCGTAGCCTCGCTATCGTCGGATGTGGCGGCGAGTTGCGGCAGGATGACGTCCGAAATGCCCTTGCCCATGGTGAACACCGCATCGGAGAAATCGCTGTTGGTCAGCACGACCACGGCGGCTTTCTGATCGGGATAGACGATGTTTTCCGACAGGAAGCCGACCGCCTCGCCATTATGCTCGATATAGGGCACGCCGGTCTTGGTCTTGCCGATTTCGACGCCGAGGCCGTAGCCGGTATCCTTGCCGTCGGCGAGGATGATCGGGGTTTCCTGCGCCTGCCAGTCGTCGGCGGGGAGCAATGTGCGGTCGATCCGGGCGATGTCCCATCGGGCGAGGTCGGTGGGCGTCATCGCCAGCTCGCCGGCGGCATAGAGCCAGCCCGGCGCGGCGGGCGCCTCCGGCCGGACGGGGCCGAGCGCATAGCGGTGATAGGGAGTGGGGTAGCCCTTGCCGATCGCCTTGTCCTGATCGATCGGGTGCATGTCGAGCGGGGTGAAGATGTTCTTCCGGAGGAAATCGAGCAGCTTCATGCCCGACACCTTCTCGACGATCATCCCGGCGACGACATAGCCGGTGTTCGAATATTGCCATTGCGTGCCCGGCGCGAAATCGAGCGGCTTCCTGGCCCAGCGATCGACGATCTGCTGCGGTGTCGTGGGGTGTTCCATCGCGGCGAAGCTGTAATCCTGCGGCCAGTAATCCTGCAGTCCCGAGGTGTGGCTGAGCAACTGGCGGATGGTGATCGTGTCGCCGTCGGTGATGCCGGGGATATATTTGGAGACGGTATCGTCGAGGCTCAACTTGCCCTGATCCTCGAGCAGCAGGATCGCGGCGGCGGTGAATTGCTTGGAGATCGAGGCGATCTGATAGGGGACGTCGGTGCGGGCTTGCGGAATCGCGTCGGACTGTTTGCCATAGGCCTTGGCGTAAACGATCTTGCCGCCCTGCACGACCGCGATCGAGGCGGACGGGACGCCGGTATCGGCCAGCGTGTTGGTGACGAGCGTATCGATCGCTTCGGTCTGCGTCGGTGTCAGCGCCTGGGCGAGCGCGCCGGTGGCGGTGGTCGCCGCCAACGCGGCGGCGGCAAGGGCGAAGCGGCGGAATGGCGTCACGAAGGGCTCCCGTTCGGATAATGGCGCCAGCATGCCGAGCGAGGGCGGGCGCTGACAATGATTTTCTTGCGGCGACGTGAAATATCGGCGCGATGGGGCAGCGATTCTGTCTCGGTTCGGTCCTAATTGCGGGCGACGGCGATTTGCAGTAAATTGGCTGTAACGATGCTGCAACAGACCGGCATCGCCAAGGAGAGGCTATGGCAGACGTGGTTCGTGGAGACCACAAGGCGCTGGCGAGCGGCGGGCGGCGGATTGCGTCGATCGCGCATCCGCTGGGAGCCCGGAGTGAGCATTGTGCACGCTGCAACGACAGCGGTAGCGTATGGATCGTCTGCCCCGACGCCGGCGCGGTGAAGGTGCCGTGCGAATGCCGGCAACGGCGCCGCGAAAGCTATCATATCGGTCTTGCCGACGTCGGTGCCGCGGCGGTGTTCGCCGGCGGGTGCGCGGCGCTGCTCATGCTGCTTTGAACCGGTAGCGGCGGGCGTTGGCGCCTAAACCTCCTCGGCCGCGCGGCGTTCGACCGAATCGAGGATACGTGCGCCGGCCATGAACACCGCGACCGGGCAGACCGCGAACAGCAGCTTGCCCTCGAACCCCGGATATTGCTGCATATAGTGCACCCCCCGCTCGACCGCGCCGAGGCCGAGTGCGTAGATCACCATGAAGGCTTCGAATTTGGTTTTGATGACGAACAGGCGAGCGAGCTTGGTCAACATGCCAAATGGTTAAGCAAGACGTGCGCCAACGGCGGAAATCCGCGATTTCCGGGTTAAGGAGCGTGGTTAACTGTCAAATAACCCGACACAATCCATCGTCTCGAGCAGCGCCTGATGCGCGCGCTCGATCGCGCCGACCAGCGCGGGATCGGCAATCGCGGTGGCGTCGATCGTTTCGGGCCAATGCGCCTCGACGACCGCGGCAAGCGCGTCGAGGCGCGGTTCATCGACCAGGAAACGCGGATCGATCGTCGCGGGATCGGCGACGACGCGCAGCCGCAAGCAGGCGGGGCCGCCGCCGTTGGCCATCGATTCGCGGACGTCGACCACCTCGAGCCGGCGGATCGGGCCGTTGCCGGCGACATGCTCCTGCAGCCAGGCCCAGACTCGCGGATTGTCCCGCGCTTCGCCTGGAAGGATCAGCGCCATGCTGGCATCGGGCAGCGTCACCAATTGCGCGTTGAACAGATAGGAGGAGACGGCGTCGGCCAGGCTGACACGATCGGCCGGCACTTCGACGATCTCGACCTCGGGCAGGCGCGCGCGCAGGGCGGTGAAGAAGCGGGCCTTGTCGGCGAAGGCCTGTTCGTGCGCGAACAGCACGCGGCCGTTGGCGACCGCGACCACATCATTGTGGAAGGCGCCGGCGGCGATCGCTTCGGGGTTCTGCTCGACGAACAGCACGGTGGCGGGATCGAGATCGTGCGCGCGGGCGACGGCCTCGCTGGCCTCGCGGTGCTGGCGCGCGGGGAAGGGGCCGCCGGAGACGCCGTAGACGAACACCTCGACCCCGGGGCTGGCGTGATCGCGGGCGAGGCGCATGTGGTTGGCGGCGCCCTCGTCGCCGAACGGGGCGGGGACGGGGGCGTGCACCGCGAAGGCGGCGTCGGCGAAGATGGTGCGAAGCTGCGCCAGCGTATCGGGCCATTCGTGGCTGCGGTGCGGCATCGTCACGAGATTGGCGACCGTCAGGTGGCAGCGGCCGTCGACCGTATCGGGCGCGGGCGAGACCGTCGCGGCATTGGCGGCCCACATCGACGAGGCGGAGAGCGCCTGCGCCTGCAGGTGCGGCGCCGCCTCGGCATAGCTGGTGGCGAGGCTTGCCAGCCAGCGGTGATCGGGGCGCGGCGGCGGCAGGAGGATGCCTTGCGCGAGGCCGAGGCGGACGTTGGCGCGCATCTTGGCGAGGCCCTGCAACGCCGCGGCGCGCGGGCGGGAAACCTTGCCGGCGTTGTTGGTCGCGGCGAGATTGCCGAGGCTGAGCCCGGCATAATTGTGGCTCGGGCCGACCAGGCCGTCGAAATTGATCTCGGTAAGCATCAGGCGCGGCCCGTGTAGCTGATCGTCGCGCCGTCGCCGATGCCGAGCGCCTTGGCACAGGGCACGTCGAGCACCACGCGATCGCCATCGAGCCGGCGGATATTGCCATAGGCACAGCGGAAATCGCGCAGGTGGCCGGTCGCGACCAGCGACGCCTCGCCGCCGTCGTGATCGGTGGCGAGGATCGTTGCGTCGTGCGCCTCGCGGATCGTGCGGACATTGTCGGTGCGCGCGGTCATCGTCGGGCCGCCATCGAAGATGTCGATGTAGTTTTCGAAGCGGAAACCTTCCTTTTCGAGCATCCGCATCGCCGCGCGGCCCGAGGGATGGGGCAGGCCGATGACGTGACGCGCGCTTTCGGTGAGCATCGCGGTGTAGATCGGGTGCTTAGGCATCAGATCGGCGATGAACTGGTTGCCATGAGTGGCGTTGAACTGGTCGGCATCCTGGAAGTTCATGCCGAAGAAGCGTCCCGCCAGGCCGTCCCAGAAAGGCGAACCACCGGCCTCGTCGATCACCCCGCGCAGCTCGGCGAGGATGCGATCAGCGAAGCGGGCGCGGTGGGCGCGGATGAACAGATAGCGGCTGCGGGCGAGGAGAAGGCCGAGGCCGCCGGCGCGCTCACCGGGATGGAGGAACAGGCCGCCGACTTCACTCGATCCTTCAAGATCGGTCGACAAGCTCAACATATCGGCTCGAAAAGTGCGATCCAGCTCCGCGGAATGCTGGGTCAGCGTGCCGAGGCGATAGCTGTAGAAGGGCCATTTCTGGCCGACCTGGGTGAAAATCTGGCAGGTGCCGCGAACCTCCTTCGTCTGGGTGTTCTCCAGCACCAGGACGAACAGATCGTCGGCGAGCGTATCGTCGGTGCGATCGAAGCAGGCGTGGCTGCGATCGAGCTTGGCCTTCAGCGAATCGCGATCGGGCGGCAGATTGGTGAAGCCGCCGCCGGTCAGCTTGGCCATTTCGTAGAGCGCCTGCAGATCCTCGTCACGGGCGGGGCGGATGCGGAACGTCATGCGTGGCCTTTCTCGGCGATGCGAAGGATGGTGAGCGCCGACAGCGCGGCGCGCTCGGCAAGGCTGTCGACGAGGAGGAACTCGTCGGCTGAGTGGATCGCGCCGCCGCGCACGCCCATCGTGTCGACCACCGGCACGCCGGCGGCGGCGATGTTGTTGCCGTCGCATACCCCGCCAGTCGCGCGCCAGGCAATGTCGAGGCCGAGATCCGCGCCCGATCGCTTGACGAGATCGAACAAGGCGGCGGCGCCGGGATCGATCGGCTTGGGCGGGCGATTGAAGCCGCCGTGAATGGCGACCTGGACGTCGCGTTCGGTTGAGACGGTGTGACAGGTTCGTTCGATATAGGCTTGAGCACGATCGATTTCGTTCTGCGATTGCGGACGAAAATTGACCCTGAGCACGGCATTGTCGGGGACGACGTTGTTGGGGCCGCCGCCATCGATCCGGGCGGGATTGACCGAGAGCGTCGGCGACCGGGCTTCGGTGAGGCGCAGTGCGATCTCGGCCGCAGCGACGATCGCGTTGCGGCCGTCATCGGGATTGCGGCCGGCATGCGCGCTCTTGCCGGTGACGACGATCGAGAAATTGCCGGTGCCGCCGCGCGCGCCGGCGAGCGTGCCGTCGGGCAAGGCCGGCTCGTAGGTCAGCGCCGCGACCTTGCCGCGAGCGGCGCGAGCGAGCAGGGAAGCGGAAGAGAAGGAGCCGGTTTCCTCATCGGAATTGATGACGATTTCATAGCCAAGGCGCGCGGCGAGCGGGCTGGTTTCGACGGCTTTCAGCGCCGCGAGCATGACCGCGAGGCCGCCCTTCATATCGGCGACGCCGGGGCCGTTCAGCGTGTTGTCGTCGATCCAGCGCTGCTCCTGAAAGGGATGATCGACGGGGTAGACGGTGTCCATATGGCCGGTGAACAGCATCTGCACCGGCGCCTCCGGACGGACCGTGAGATGGAGGTGCTTGCCATGGCCGAGCGGCTCGACGCGGCCGGCGGGCGTGACGCGTTCGACGGGATCTGGCGCGACCATTTCCAACGTGCCGGGGAGCGTGCCGAAAGCCTGCGAAAGTGCCTCGGAAGTGCGCACCAGGCCTTCGAAGTTGGCAGTGCCGCTGTTGATCGCCGCCCAGGCCCGCACGGATTCGAGCATCGGGATGTCGCCGATGTGCGCGATCGTGTCGCGTTCGATGGGGGTCATTTCAGTCATGCGACCAGTTACCTGATTCTGAAGCTCGTGCCATAAGAGTCGTCATGCTGAACTTGGTTCAGCATCCATGGTGCAACGCCGACCGGCGTACTCGACGGTGATGAAGCACCATGGACCCTGAAACAAGTTCAGGGTGACGATGCGTGTGAGGCGAGCTCCGATTCCCCTTAGCCGGCCGGAAAGCGCGACGGTGAGAACCGTGGGCGGGTTCAGGAGGCGCGGCGGATCGAGCGGGAGGCGGGCTGGCTGATACGTTCGAGATTGAAATTGCGGGCGAATTCGATCCCCGCCTTGCCGCCCTTGGCCCATCGCAGCTTGGCCGGAAACATCTCGTCGTCGAGCAATTCGATCAGCAGATCGAGGCCGACCGCCTGGCCGTCGATCTCGATGCCGTCGATCATCGCGCCCGTCGACGAGATGTTGCGAATGCGCACTTCGCCAACTTCGCCGCCGATCTCGATCCGGGCCGAGCGCAGCATCGACACGCGCGGGCTGCGGCTGACCTTGTAGCCGCTGGCGGTGGCGTGGCCGCCGGCGGCGTGGAGTTGCTCGATCACGTCCTCGGAACGCGCCGCCTTGCCGTAGACATAGCCCTGGATATGGCTGCAGCCCAATTCGCGGATCAGCGCGATCTCGTCCTGCACCTCGACGCCCTCGGCGGTGGTTTCCATGCCCAGCGTATCGGCGAGCGTGACGATCGCCTTGATGATCGCGGCGTTGCGGGTGCCGGGCTGGATCGCGCCGCGGACGAACGACTGATCGATCTTGATCTTGTCGAACGGCGCTTTCTTCAAATAACCGAGCGAGGAATAGCCGGTGCCGAAATCATCGAGTGCGAGGCGGACGCCGAGCCGCTTCAATGCCTTGAACATCGCTTCCGACTGGGCGTCGTCGTTGACGAACACGCTTTCGGTGATCTCCAGCTCGAGCCGGCGCGGACTGATCCCTGATTTGGCGAGCGCGCTGGTGATGATGCCGGGCAGCGCCGGGTTGGCGAACTGGATCGGCGAGACATTCACCGCGACGCGGACATTCTCGGGCCAGCGCGATGCTTCCATGCAGGCGGTGCGCAACACCCATTCGCCAATCGCCTCGACCAGGCCGCAATCCTCGGCGACCGGGATGAAATCGGCGGGCGAGACGCTGCCGCGTGTCGGGTGATCCCAGCGCAGCAGGGCTTCATAGCCGACGATGCGCTCGTCGGCGGTCGACACGACCGGCTGGTAGGCGACGTGGAACTGATCGGCGGCCAGCGCGTGGCGCAGATCGTCTTCAAGCTGCTTGCGGGTCTGCGCGCCGCGCAGCAGCTCGGAACGGAAGAAGCGGTGGATGCCGCGGCCATCGGCCTTGGCGGCATAGAGCGCGAGATCGGCGTTGCGCACCAGCGATTCGGAATCTTCCCCATCATCGGGCGCCAGCGCGATGCCGAGCGAGCAACCGATCGAAATCGACGCGCCATCGATGAAATAGGGCTGCGACAGCGACTCGATGATGCGCTTGGCAAGCTCGCTCAACTGGTCGCGGTTCGAGCGATCGGGCAACACCACCTCGAACTCGTCGCCGCCGAGCCGGCCGACCAGGCCGTTATCGCCGACCGCGCGCAGCAACCGTTTGCCGACCTGTTGCAGCAGCAGATCGCCGGTCTGGTGGCCGAGCGTGTCATTGACCGCCTTGAAGCGATCGAGATCGAGCAGGAACAGCGCGGTCGGCGTATAGCGGCTGGCACCCTGCGCCAGCGCCTGATCGAGCGATTGCTTCATCCGCTGGCGGTTGGCGAGGCCGGTGAGATCGTCGAACAGCGCGAGACGGGTGATCTCTGCTTCCGATCGGCGCTTTTCGGTAAGATCGCTGCCCGAGCCGATGAAGCCGTGGAAACTGCCGCGTTCGTCGAATACCGGGCGGCCCGAAATCGACCACCAGCGATCCCTCTCCCCGGCGCCCGCCGCCTGTACCGAATGATCGGAGAAGGCGGTGCGCGAGGTGAGGTGGAAGCCGAGCGTCCGCTGGCTGGCGCATTCCTTCATGCAGAACAGCGCGGCAAGCGGCGCGCCGATCGGATCGGCGCCGGCGCCAAGCTGGCGGGCGACCTTTTCCGAAATATAGGTGAGGCGGCCCTGCCTGTCGGTCTGCCAGAACCAGCCCGAGCCATGCGCCTCGAATTCCTCGACCAGCCGGGCGGCGAGACGGCCGTCATTTTCGGCATGAGCGCGCGCCCGCGCGGCGCGATGATCGAGCAGCGCGAGGCGATAGGCGACGATCGCCAGCGCGAGCATGAACACGATGGCGATGCTGCTGGCGATGCCGATGCCCGAGAGCGAGATGGTGACGCCGACGATGCCGAGCGCGAAGCTGAGGATCGCGGCGCGGACCGCGTAGAGCGCGATCGCGGTGACGGCGATCGACCCGAACGCTGCGACGAAGCAGGCGAAGCGCCAGCGCTCGTCCGCCAGGCCGCTGGCGAGATGAGCGAGCCACAACAGGCTGACGACGAGCGCGGCGCTGGTCAGCGTCAGCGCGCGTGTCTGGATATGCGGCCGCCAACGCCGGGCGGCACCGAGGCGCAGGATGAAGAGGATGGCGACGCCGATCGCGGTGGCGATGCCGGCGTCGATCACGACCGGCAGCGCGAGCGGGGCGGGGCCGGCGATCGCCGCACCCCCGATCACCGCGATCAGCGCAACGAGCTGCGCGACCAGCGCGACCGACCAGCTCGCGCCGAGCTGATGCAGCGGGCCGCCATCCTCCGGCACGCCGCCGCGATGGTCCGCATCGGTGAGCGCGAACAGCGCAAGCAGGCCGGGCGGCGACTCGGCACGATCGAGGGGGCGGGGCGGCATGGGGGAGGGATTAGCCGCCAAGTCCTTTCCAAACCCTTGGCAAATCGCTTGCGCAATCTACGTAAGTGACACTGCAAGGGCGGGGACATTTCATGACATTGGTGCGCTGGATTCTGGTTATCCTGCTGTTTGCGATCGTGGCCGCGTGCCTGGCGATCACGATCGTCCCGCGGTTTCTGGACCGGGTTTATTATCGCGGGCCGGTGAGCGACCATTTCGACGGCCAGCGCTTTTTCAATCCCGGCCATGACGACACCGTCGCGCCGCCGACCGGAAACAGCCGCGGCGGTTTCCTGTGGCGATACATCACCAATCGCGACAAGCGGCCCGAATGGCCAAAGCAGGTGCCCGTCACGCCCGGCAAGCCGGCGGCGCGGGTCGAGGGCGAGGCGATGACGGTGACGTGGGTGGGCCACGCCAGCGTGCTGGTGCAGACTGAGGGCCTCAACATCCTGACCGATCCGGTGTGGAGCGAGAATGCCGGGCCGTTCGGCCTGGGCCCCAAGCGCGTGACCGAGCCGGGCGTGCGGTTCGACGACCTGCCCAGGATCGACCTCGTGCTGGTGAGCCACAATCATTACGATCACATGGATCTGGCGACGCTCAAGCGGCTGTGGGAACGCGACAAGCCGCTGATCGTCACCAGCCTGGGCAACGACGCGGTGATCGGCGAGGCGGGCGTGCCGGCCGAGGCACTCGACTGGGGCGGGCGAGTGACGGTGAAGCCCGGCGTCGATGTGGTGGTGACGCGCAGCCATCATTGGTCGAGCCGCTGGTTCACCGATCGCAACCGGGCGCTGTGGTCCGGCTTCGCGGTGACGATGCCGGGCGGCAATCTGTTCTATTCGGGCGATACCGGCGCGGGCGACCTGAGCTGGGTGGACGAGGCGCGGGCGCTGGGGCCGATCCGGCTGGCGCTGCTGCCGATCGGCGCGTTCCGCTTCGTGCCGGGGCAGATGGCGATCGGCAGCCATATCGGGCCGGTGGACGCGGTGGAGATATTCGAGCGGCTGGGCGCGGCGCGAGCGATTCCCGTGCATTGGGGGACGTTCCGCCTTTCCTACGAAGCCTATGACACGCCGCCCAGATTGCTCGATGCGACGATGAAATGCGCCGGGCTCGACCCGCAGCGCTTCGCGCCGGTGACGATCGGGGCGCCGGTTTCCGTGCCGCCCTATGCGCCGCCGCCGGCAGGGCCGGCGATCGACCGGGCGGCGCTGCTCAAATGCCTCGATACGCCGGCGGTGCGGGCGCTGAAATAAGCCGCGTCATGGCGAGCAGAGCAATCCAGTGTCCCGCGCGAGACACCGGATTGCTTCGTCGCTGCCCTCCTCGCCATGACGGGGGCGATCAGTGCAGCGTCGGCTTGGCCTCGTCGACACCCGCGGCGTGGATCGGCGCGCGGCCGGCGGCGAGCGCGAACAGGAACAGCACGACGTAGCAGGCGAGCGGCACCGCCAGCGCGGTGGCGTAATCGCTCATATCGGCGACCTTGCCGACCAGCAACGGCACCAGCGCGCCGCCGATGATCGAGGTGCACAGGAAGCCCGAGGTCGCTTCGGTGCTGGCGGTCGAGCGCTCGAGCGTCAGCGTGAAGATCACCGGGAACATGATCGAATTGAACAGACCGATACCGAGCGCCGCCCAGCCCGCCGGCACCCCGCGGGTCAGCACCACGAACAGGCAGAGCAGGGTGGCGATCGCGGCGTTGATCGCGAGCAGGCGATAGGCCTTGACCTGGGTAAGCAGCGCCGAGCCGATGAACCGCCCGATCATCGCGCCACCCCAATAGAGACTGACGTAGAAGCCGGCCTGTTGCAGCGGCATGGCCCAGATCGGCTTGCTGTTGAGGAACAGCGCCATCTGGCTGCCGATCGAGACCTCGGCACCGACATAAAGGAAGATGGCGAGGCCGCCGAGCAGCGCCCAGCGCGACGCGAACACCTGGCTCAGGGTCTCGCCGAAACCATGCGCGACGTCGAGCGGCGGCGCGGCCTCGGTGATGCGGCGGCGCATCAGCCAGATGAACCCGCCGAGCACCGCCAGCAGCACGGCGATAATCAGGAAGCTGGTGTTGATCGAGCCGAGGGCGGCGGTGCGCGCGGCGGGAGTCAGCGTTTCGCCCGGCTTCACGTCGATGCCGCGCAGCAGCAGGCTGGCGCCGAGCAGCGGGCCGAGCACCGTGCCGAACGAGTTGAACGCCTGGCTGAGGGTGAGGCGGAAATGGCTGCGCTCCGGCACGCCCAATGCGGCGGCGAGCGGGTTGGCGGCGACCTGCAGGATGGTGATCCCGCTGGCCATCACGAACAGGCCGATCAGCACGCCGGTGTAGGCGGCAGCGTCTGCCCCGGCGAGCATGATGAGGCAGGCGGCGACCATCATGGCGATCGCGAGGATGATCGAGGGCACCGCGCGCAGCCGCGAGACGAGGATCGCGGCGGGGATCGAGACTACGCCATAAGCGATGAAGAAAGCGAAGGTGGAGACCTGCGCCTCGACATTGGTGAGGCTGAAGATGCTCTTCACCGCGGCGACCAGCGGATCGACGATGGAGGTGATGAACCCCCAGGCGAAGAACAGGGTGGTGACGGCGGCGAATGCGGCGCCGGCCGACTTGGTGCGCTCCATCGGGTCTCCTCTCGCTTTACTCATGCGATGTTGGTCGCGGCTGTTGCCATTGCCGATCGCGGCGGGCGGAACAAGGCCGATTGCATCGCCTGCGCAGGAGTGATAGCGATCACATCACCGATCGGGAAGCTTTTTGGCAATTTGTTTTCGAAAAGCCGCCGGATCGCCCGGATTTTGTCGTCCTGCCGAATTGCCTTCCCAGGGACGACGACGGTGCGCTTCACGCGAGTCGCGCACCGCGCTCGGGGCATGGCGGGTCCGCCCGCCATGCCCGTTTTTTTGGGGGGCGCCGAGCTTTCCGTCATGCTGGATGTGGTTCAGCATCCGTGGCCGGCGCGGCCGTCATGCCCGCGCCGATCGTGCACCATGGACCCTGAAACGAGTTCAGGGTGACGGTTGGACGATCACGCCTCGGCGGCGCGGGTCGAGAAGGTGCGCGACAGGCCGTGGTAGAGCTTTTCCTTGCACACCCACTGGCTCGATTGATCGGCGACCAGGGCGGCGGCCATCATCGGCAGCAACAGGCCGCGGCTCGCGGTCGCCTCGGTAAGAATGAACACCGCGGTGAGCGGCGCGCGAACGACGCCGGTGAAATAAGCGACCATGCCGAGCAGCACCACCGCGCTCGCCGCGTCGTCGGGGAACAGCCAGCGCAGCATGTTGCCGAAGCCGGCGCCGGCGGCGAGGCTAGGGGCGAAGATGCCGCCGGGCAGGCCGGCGATCGCGGTGGCGGCGGTGGTCGCGAACTTGGCGAAGCCGAACCAGAAGGGCGCATCGACGCCGATGATCATCGCGTGCGCGGGCGAATAGCCCGGCCCCCAGGTGAGCCCGGTGTAGCAGCCGACCCCGGCGACGACGCAGCCGCACAGGAAGGCGAACACGATCGGGCGGCGGCGCAGCCCCTCCATCCAGCGGAACTCGGCCAGCGCGGCACCGAGCACGAGCCGCGAGAACAGCCCGCCGGCAAGCCCGCCGAGGATGCCGGCGACCGGCGCGACGACGATCGCCTGGCGCACGCCCATCGAGGCGCTGACCGCGCCGAAATAGAGATAGTCGCCGGCAAGACCCGAGGCGACCGCACCCGAGATCAGGATGACGATCATCACCAGCAGCGCCATGCGCTGTTCGTAGGCGGCGGCGAGCTCCTCGATCGCGAAGGCGATGCCGGCGAGCGGCGTGTTGAACGCCGCCGCGACGCCGCCCGCGCCGCCGGCGATGATCATCGACGCGCGCAGCTCGACCTTGAGCACCTTGTGCCAGGCGGCCATCAGCGCGGCGGCGAGCTGCACCGTCGGGCCTTCGCGGCCGACCGAGGCGCCGACCAGCAGGCTGGCGAACGTGAGGACCGCCTTGATGATCGCGGTGGGGATCGAGATCAGGTTGCGCGTCGCGCCATCGGGATCGGCGCCCGCCGCGATCACCTGCGGAATGCCCGAGCCGCGCGCGTCCGGCGCGAAGCGGCGCGTGAGCCAGACGAGGATCGCGAAACCGAACGGGGTGAGGACGAGCGGCCAATAGGGATGCTCGCGATAGAACAGGATGAAAGCGTGATTGGCGTCGTCCGAGATCGCGGCGAACAGCAAGGCGATCAAGCCGATGCTGATCGCGCCGCCGACCATCGCGACGCGGCGGCGGAAGATCAGCGAGCGCGGACCGTGATGGCGGAACAGCGCGCGCGCGCGGGCTTGGGTCCAGCGCTTCATCGGATCGCGGGGCGGGGTCTCGATCGGGGCATGCACGCCTCATAGCGCCTCGGCGGCAGAATGCACCGTCTGCCGCAGATTTTTTCCGCTCTGTTTCAATTTTGCGTGGGCAGGCAACAATGCTATGTGATTGGCCGGGGGAGATAATGGATGAGTGATCGGGGGGATTACCGCACGAGCGTCGATCGTGTCGGGCTGGCGCTGGCCTGTGGCGCCGGGCTGGCCGGACTGACGGCGTGCCTGCTGGTGGCGATCGGCGGCGAGGCGAGTGGCCGGGCGGCGCTGGTCGCCTTGCTGTTCGGCACCATCTTCGCCGCGCTGGCGATCACCGCGATCGCCGGGCCGGTGTGGCTGATCCTGCACCTGAGCGGGCGGCGCGGGCCGGCGGCGGCGGCGCTGTCCGGCGCGGGGATCGGATTCCTGCTGATGCTGGCCGCTGACCTGGGGCGCGGCACCGCCGACACCTGGCCGCGCATCCTGGGCGCCGCGCTGCTGACCGCCGCGCTGGCCGGCGGCATCGCGTTGACGATGTGGCGCGTGGCCTATCGCGAACGGTGAAGGGGCGTTGGTGGGGCGGTCGCCTTCACGTCGCGCACACGCCGCCTGCGGTAACATGGTGAAAATTCGGGTTCGGTTCGCTGGGCGAGGATCATCGTCGGCAAATGGTGAGGCTCGATTCGCCGTCACGGCGCCGGCTGTCGTCGCGCCATGGATGCTGAAACAAGTTCAGCATGACGATTTTGTGGTCATGCGGCTGGCATTGGTCGATTTCTTACGCGCCGCGGCGAAAGTGAGTCATGCTGCCGGTGTTTGCGGGACAGCGCTTCTGAGCGGCGAGGATGGCGCGCTGATGGGGCGGGCTGGCAAATGACCGCTCACGCCGACATTGCAGTCGATCAGTCGGATCATCAGCGTTCCCGAAAGCGGACGGCACTTAGCCGGGAGGCAAGGGCTCGCGATTTGGCTGGGTTACCTGTCGTTATCGTAATTGAAGCGAGCGCGAAGCTTCCGCCCCTCGCGCTGTTCGCGAGATTTTAGAGCACGTCCGATAACTTCGCCAAGCGGCTCGTCTGCGCACTTCTTCCAGCCGCTAAGCCGATTGACGCCGTGCCGCGCTGAGCTTTCGGCAATGTCGAGCGCAGCCTCATTGAGATGGGAGCCAATCGACACCGCCTGGTTGTCTTTGTGGCGAACGCGCCTATTCTCAAGCGCCTTCCTCAACGGGATCGCCTTGCGTGCCGCCTTCTGGTTATTGCCGTAAGTGTTGCGCCGATCGCGGGTAAGGCTAAGGGCCTTCTTTTCTTGCGGCGTTTTGGGGCGCTTCGGCATGTGGATATCATGCCTAGACATACCGCCGTCCGCAACAGGGGTGTGAACCGCCGACGGCAAGCGCCCCAGTCGTTGCCGCCGTTGGTTTGCCGCAAGCGTCTGAAAGGCGACATGCTTGGTTGCGTGATCCGCCGTCTTCGCGCACAATTAAACTGTGGCATACGGCGACGATTTCCCTTCGGTCGCGCAACGCGCGTGGGCCGGCGTGGCTATTGTGTTGGCGACCCTTGAATTTATTTACTGTTGGCTAGTGGCGTTGTTGATGGCGTCGTGGTCAAATTTGAGCATGTCAATCATCAGTGCAGTGCTGATTTTGATAATGATCGAGAATTTGATCGTCTTGCTCGCAAAATCGCTACCTCTGCGCCATTGGCTGCGTGTTTGCTCTTTAGTGTCTATCGCTTTCCTTGTCGGCGCACCGGCAAGCGCAGTGCTCGCAGCGATGTTCATCAAAGGCAGCTAACCGGCTGCGATTTCTGAAAGCCGCCAGACCGTTTCCCACCCATGGCGGACGTTACAATTATTGTCACCCCGGCCCTGAGCTGGGGGGCGCCTTCTTTCAACTGGCGATAGAAAGAAGGAGCGGGATCCCGGATCAAGTCCGGGATGACGGGCGAGGGGTGGCGGTTTTCGGTCGACCGTAGCGCCCCCTCACGCCGCTTCGCTGAATTGCAGGCTGGCGAGGCGGGCGTAGAGGCCGTCTTGGGCGATCAGATCGGTGTGGGTGCCGCTTTCGACGATGCGGCCCTCGTCCATCACGATGATGCGGCCGGCGGCGCGGACGGTGGCGAGGCGGTGGGCGATGACGATCGTCGTGCGGCCGTCCATCAGCCGTTCGAGCGCCTGCTGCACCAGCCGCTCGCTCTCGGCGTCGAGCGCGGAGGTGGCCTCGTCGAGCAGGAGCACCGGCGCATCGCGGAGCAGCGCGCGGGCGATCGCGAGGCGCTGGCGCTGGCCGCCGGAGAGGCGCGCGCCGCCTTCGCCCAGGAAGGTGTCCAGCCCCTCGGGCAATGCGCGGAGGAAGTCGGCGGCGTTGGCGGCTTCGGCGGCGGCCCAGAGGTCGGCGTCCGAGGCGTCCCAGCGGCCGTAGCGCAGATTGTCGCGCGCGGACGCGGCGAAGATCACGGTTTCCTGCGGCACCATCGCGATGCGCGCGCGGATGTCGGCGGGATCGGCTTCGGGCAGCGCAACGCCGTCAAGCCGGACGGCGCCGGCCTGCGGATCGTAGAAACGCTCGACAAGCTGGAACAGCGTCGACTTGCCGGCGCCCGAGGGGCCGACCACGGCGAGCGTCTCGCCCGGCGCGATCGCCAGCGAGAAATCCTCCAGCGCGGCGACATCGGGGCGGGTGGGATAATGGAAGGTGACGTGATCGAAATCGATCGCGCCGCGCGCCGGCGTGGGGAGCGCGACGGGATTGGCCGGCGCGGCGATCTCCGGCTCGGTGGCGAGCAGCTCCGACAAGCGGCCAGCGGCGCCCGAGGCGCGGAGCAGATCGCCATAGACGTCGCTCAACGACTGAAAGGCGCCGGCGACGATGCCGCCGGTCATCACGAAAGCGGTGAGCGCGCCGCCGGTCAGCCGGCCGCTCGCGACCAGCGTGACGGCATCGTACATGATGAGGGTGATCGCGCCGAACATCAGGCCGATGACGATCGCGGTGAGCAGCGCGCGCATCCCGAAACGGCGCTTGGCGGCGGTGAAGCCGGCGTTGACGGCGGTTTCGAAGCGACGGCCCTCGCGGTCTTCCTGGCCGAACGCCTGAACGATCTTCATCGCGCCCAGCGTCTCGGCGGCGATCGCGCCGATATCGGCGATGCGATCCTGGCTCGAGCGCGAATAGGTGCGCACGCGGCGCGCGAGCATGACAATCGGCATGATGACGACGGGGATGCCGATGATCATCCACAAGGCGAGGCGCGGCGCCAGCGCGAACAGATAGGCGATGCCGCCGACGCCGACCAGGAGGTTGCGGATGGCGACCGACAGCGTGGTGCCGACGACGATCTCCACCACCGCGGTATCCGAGGTGAGGCGCGCCGCGATTTCGGACGGGCGGTTCTCCTCGAACCAGCGCGGGGCGAGGCGCAGCAGGTTGCGCTCGACGGCGATGCGCACGTCGGCGACGGTGCGCTCGCCGAGCCAGGAGACGAAATAGAAGCGCGAGGCAGAGGCGATCGCCAGCACGATCACCACCATCGCCAGCTCGCCGAAATAGCGGCCGATATCGGCATGGGTGGCGTGCGCGGCGAAGCCGTTGTCGATCACCTGCTTGAAGGTGCGCGGGATCCACAGCGTCGCGCCCGCCGCGAGCAGCAGCGCGACGAGAGCGGCGGCGATATGACCGGGATAGCGGGCGGCGAAATGCCAGACCATGCGGAGGTTGCCCAGCCGGGGTTGCGGGCGGGGGGCGGCGGCTTGAGTCTCTGCCATGGCCGGATCGCCTAGCAGGCGCGGGCGGCGGCCTCAACGGAACATGTCGCAATCCGATCGGTTGACCCGGTTAATCCCAGCATCTTCAATGACGAGAGGAATGATGACCGAGAGCAGCAAGCCGCCCGTCGTCGTCATCACCGGTGCGTCGGCCGGCGTCGGCCGCGCGGTGGTGCGCGAGTTCGCCAAGGACAAGGCGAGGATCGCGTTGATCGCGCGCGGGCTCGACGGGCTGAAGGCCGCGGCGCAGGAAGTGAAGCAGGCCGGCGGCGAGGCGATGATCCTGCCCGCCGACGTCGCCGACATGGCGGCGGTGGAGGACGCGGCGCAGAAGGTGGAGGATCGCTTCGGGCCGATCGACATCTGGATCAACGTCGCCTTCGCCGGCGTGCTGTCGCGCTTCGTCGACATGTCGATGGCGGATTACAAGCGCGTCACCGAGGTGACTTATCTGGGGCAGGTGCACGGCACCTACGCCGCGCTGAAACGGATGCTGCCGCGCGATTCGGGATCGATCGTGCTGGTCGGCTCGGCGCTCGCCTATCGCGGCATCCCGCTGCAATCGGCCTATTGCGGAGCGAAGCATGCGATCCAGGGATTTCATGACTCGATCGATGCCGAACTGGTCCACGCCAAGAGCAAGGTGCATGTCTCGATGGTGCAGCTGCCGGGCGTCAACACGCCGCAATTCGACTGGATCAAGACCAACATGCCGAAACAGCCCAAGCCGGCGAGCCCGCCCTATCAGCCCGAGATCGCGGCGCGCGCGATCCACTTTGCCGCGCATCACCGGCGCAAGAGCATCAAGCTCGGCTGGCCGACGCAGGAAGCGGTGTGGGGCGACCGGTTCGCCTCGCGCGCGCTCGATTATTATCTCGGCAAGACCGGGGTTTCGGGGCAGCAGGGCAAGCAGCCGGTGGCGCCCGACAGGCCCGACAATCTCTACCATCCGGTGCCCGGCGACCATGGCGCGCACGGCCGCTTCGACGATGTCGCGCGGCGGCACAGCTCGCAATTGTGGATGACGACGCATCCCAAGACGCTGGCCGGCCTGGCGCTGGCGGGGCTGGCCGGCGCCGGGGCGCTGATCGCGCGGCGGCGGGCGGCCGCATGAGCGCGACGGGGGCGAAGCGGATCGAGGATTATGCGCTGATCGGCGACGGCCAGACCGCCGCGCTGGTCAGCCGCGAGGGCGCGATCGATTGGATGTGCCTGCCGCGGTTCGATTCCGAAGCCTGTTTCGCAGCACTGCTCGGTGACGAGGACAATGGCTGCTGGCAGATCGCGCCCGACGACGCCGTGACATCGACACGGCGGCGCTACCTTGGCGACACGCTGGTGCTGGAAACCGAGTTCACGACCGAAAGCGGCGTGGTCGCGGTGACCGATTTCATGCCGATGCGCGGCGAGGCGCCGGATATCGTGCGCATCGTCGAAGGGCGATCGGGCCGCGTGAAGATGCGATCGGCTCTCGCGATCCGCTTCAATTACGGCCAGGTCCATCCATTGATCCGGCGCGAGGACGGGCTGACGATGGCGATCGCCGGCCCCAATGCGGTACGGCTCGATTTCGATGTCGGGATCGAATTCGACGATCGCTGGGGCATGAGCCGCTTCGAGATCGGCGAGGGCGAGCGCGTGACGTTCGTGATGACCTGGTTCGAGAGCTATCGCGAGACGCCACAGCCGGTCGACGCGGAAACGGCGCTGGCCGATACTTGCGCGTGGTGGGAAGAGTGGGCGGCAAAGGCCTGTTACGAAGGCGAGTATCGCGATCAGGCGATGCGATCGCTGATTACGCTGAAGGCGCTGATCCACCAGCCGACCGGCGCGATCGTCGCGGCGCCGACCGCCTCGCTGCCCGAGCGGCCGGGCGGGGCGCGCAACTGGGATTACCGGTTCTGCTGGCTGCGCGATTCGACCTTCACGCTGCTGGCGCTGATCGGCGCCGAGCTGTTCGACGAGGCCGATGCCTGGGTGCATTGGCTGCGCCGCGCGGTGGCCGGCGAGCCGATCGATCTGCGCCCCTTCTATTCGGTGGGCGGCGACCGGCGGATGATCGAATGGGAAGCCGACTGGCTCGACGGGTTCGGCGGCGCCAAGCCGGTGCGGTTCGGCAATGGCGCGGCGGGGCAGTTGCAGCTCGATATCTATGGCGAAGTGCTCGACACGCTGTTCGTCGCCGCCAATCACGACGTCGCGCCGAGCGACGAGGCCGATGCGCTGTTCCGGTTGCTGGTCGGCGATCTCGAACGACATTGGGACAAGCCCGATGCCGGCATCTGGGAAAGCCGGGGCGATCCGAAATGCCATGTCTATTCGAAGGCAATGTGCTGGGTGGCATTCGATCGCGCCGCGCGGTGGTTCGAGGGCAATGATGCCGACGCTTCCGAAAAATATCGCGCGCTGGCCGAGCAAGTGCGCGCCGAAGTGCTCGACAAGGGATTTGACGCCGAACAGAACAGTTTCACCGGCGCTTATGGCGATCCGGCGCTGGATGCTGCCGTCTTGCGGCTGCCGTTGACCGGCTTCATCGAGGCCGACGATCCCCGCATGATCGGCACCGTCGCCGCGATCGAGCGCGAGCTGATGAAGGACGGCTTCGTCAAACGCTACCAGACCGAGCAAACCGACGACGGAGTCGGCGGCGGGGAGGGGGCGTTCCTGGCCGCGAGCTTCTGGCTGGTCGACGTGCTGGCGCTGCAGGGGCGCGCGGCGGATGCGGAGAAACTGTTCGGGCGGCTGTGCGGTCTTACCAACGATGTCGGATTGCTTGCCGAGGAATATGGTTATGGGCAGCAGCTCGGCAATTTCCCGCAGGCGCTGTCGCATTTGTCTCTGGTCGTCTCGGCGCTCAACCTGACAATGCAGCACGGGCCGGCGCGCGAGCGCAAGGCGCGGTGAGGGGGACGCGCGGCGTCAGATCACGTCCATGTCGGTCTTGTAATGATGCCAGGCGAGGATCGCGGCGGCGCCGCGGTGCGGGCGCCAGGCCTCGGCGAGGTCGCGGACCGCTTTTTCGCCGGGGCGATCGTCATGACCCATGATGCGGCCGATCTCGATCTGCACGGCGAGATCGCCGGCCGGCCAGATGTCGGTGCGCCCTTCGGCGAACAACAGGTAGATTTCCGCCGACCAGCGGCCGATCCCCTTGACGTGGACGAGCTGGGCGATCGCTTCCTCGTCATCCGCCGGCAGGTTTTCGAGATCGAGCCGGCCGCTGGCCACTTCGTCGGCGAGGCTGAGCGCGTAGCTCGCCTTTTGCCGCGACAGGCCCAGCCCGCGCAGCGTTTCGATGTCGGCGGCCGCGACGGTGGCGGGATCGGTGAGGTCGCCGAGCGCCGCCTCGAGCTTGTTCCAGATCGACTGCGCGGCGGCGACACTGACCTGCTGGCCGACGATCGTGCGCAGCAAGGTGGCATAGCCGCGCTCGCGAATCCGGGGCTCGGGATAGCCGACGCGGGCCAGCGCCGCCGCCATCGCCGGCTCGATCGCGGCGATCGCATCGAGCGAGATACGCAGTTGGTCGGCGCTCAGGCCCATGCGATGATCCTTGATATGCGCTCGCTGAGACGGCATGGCGGCGCTGTCCAGCGAACAGAGGAGATGTTCATGCCGAAGGTTATCGTCACGACCCGTGAAGGGGAAGTGCGCGAGGTCGAAGGCGAGACCGGTCTGTCGCTGATGGAAGTGATGCGGGATAACGGCATCGACGAAATCCTGGCGTTGTGCGGCGGTTGCTGCAGCTGCGCCACCTGCCACGTTCATGTCGATCCGGAATTTGCGGCCAAACTGCCGCCGATGAGCGAGGACGAGAACGATCTGCTCGATTCGTCGAGCGATCGCGACGCCGATTCGCGGCTTTCCTGCCAGATCCCGTTCAGCGCCGCGCTGGACGGGATTCGCGTGCGGATCGCGGTGGAGGATTAAGAGGCCGCAGGTACCGGTTCGTTCGCAAGACCTGATGTGGTGGAAACGACCGTCGCTGCATCGAGATCGAACCGTCACCGGCGACCTCGTTTCAGGGTCCATGGTGCTCCATCACCGCAACGCGAGACGGTTGGCGGTGCGCGATGGATGCTGAACCGAGTTCAGCATGGCGACACTCTCAGTGCCGGTGCTCGCGGCGCAGCGTATAGCGACCGTCGCGATAATCGGTGAACAGCCCGGAGATCGCCGGGTGGTCGATCGGCTCCTCGCTGTCGTCAAGCATCAGATTGCCCTGGCTGACATACGCGACGTAGCTCGATTCCATATTCTCGGCGAGCAGGTGGTAGAAGGGCTGATCCTTGCGCGGGCGCAGATCCTGCGGGATCGCCTCATACCATTCATCGGTGTTGGCAAAGATCGGATCGACATCGAAGATCACGCCGCGAAAATCGAACAGGCGATGACGCACGACGTCACCAATCGCGAAATCGGCATGGGCGATCGAGGGGAGGGGGACGCTGCCGTCGAACGGCGGAACGGGCACGCTGGAGGGACTCATGCACCTAATCTAGTCGCTGTTTTGCGCTGCACAAGCATGGTGCTTGCGAGGGGGCAATGATTGCGTTAGAGGCCGCCGCTCAATCGGGCCGACGCGCCGTCCCATCGCCCTTTTTCGGGCGCGGCGCGACATCCTCTGCGGAGAGGTGCCAGAGTGGTCGATTGGGACGGTCTCGAAAACCGTTGTGCCTTTACGGGTACCGTGGGTTCGAATCCCACCCTCTCCGCCACGCAACCAGCTGCTTAAGCAGGCAATTCCCGAGTCCGAAATTCGCGGACAACGGCCGGACAATCAATTGACGTTGGAGTTTGCTGTAGCGTTTTGGCGGGGGCGGCCGTGACTCGGCCTCGCCGCCAAAAGCTACCAGGATTCAATGGCGCTCATATTCGCTCGTGTTGGATGCCATGTGAGCCAAAACCCAAGCATCGAGATATTTGATCCGATACCGGACCGAGCGCCGATATTTTATGTATTTAGGCCCGTCGCCGTACGAGCGCATCTTCTCGAGCGTGTTCTTGGCTAGCCCAACATAAGCGGCTGCCTCGACGGTGGTCAGACACATTGGTGTATCAACCGAGACAGGTGGAGAGTGATCGGGAGGGCCAGCTGGCACCTCTCACCCGCTCCTTGCCGCTCTATGATGTTGAATTGAAATGACCATCGAGCCAAGCTGTTAGATTCTTTCGTGCTTCAGACATGATCTCGAATTGCACCGGTCTGCCGTCTGTTGCTGAATGACCGTTGAGCGCTGGCGAATGTTTCCGCCGCAGACGACATCGTCAATCCTGATTTTCACGAGGTCGCAGCCGCGCGGCTTGCTGTCGATGGCGAGATCGAGCAGCGCCAGATCACGCAACCGCTTGTGCTCATCGAGATAGAACCGGATGGCCCAGATATCGCTGGGCTTTAGCGGACGCTTGGGGCCAAGGTTCTGAACCGCATTCTAGGGGCGCCGCTCGCGCCCTCCATGCCGAGGACAGGGCATATTTCCGCGAGATGCGGCTCGGACCGGCAAGTGCATTGGTGCCGGCCCGGGTCGAGACGCTGCTCGAGGCGTCGGACTGAGCGGTCAGGCGCGCAGTCGAGGGACGACATCGGCGAGCGCCTCGGCCAGGCGATCGACGTCGTCTGCATTATTGTGCAGCGCCGGCGTCACGCGCACGCACGAACCTTTGGCGACGCCGTCGCGATAGACGGTGAAGATGCGGTGCCGGTCGAGCAGCGCCTTGGCGACGCGGATATTGTCGGCGTCGCTGGTCAGACCGCGAATGCGAAACGAGGTCATGCCGCTGTGCAGCCGCGGATCGTCGGGGGTGAGAATATCCAGCCCGTCGATGTCGCACGTCTTAGCCACCCAACGGTCGCGCAGCCAGCGCAGCCGCGCCTCGCGCGCCGAGCCGCCGATCCTCTCCTGAAAATCGAGGGCCGTGGGGACGGCCAACTGCGCGGCGAAATCGACCGTGCCGGTATGTACCCGCGCCTGGATGCCGGTTGCCGTGCCTTCGTTGGCGATGTCCGGATCGATCGCGTCTAACCGCGAGCGGCGCACGTACATCGCACCGACGCCGAGCGGCGCGCCCATCCATTTGTGCAGGTTCAGCCCGACGAAATCGGCATCGATCGACGGCAGCGTGAAATCGAGTTGGCCCCAGCTATGCGCGGCGTCGACGATCGCGTCGATCCCGCGCCGGCGCGCTATGGCGACGATCTCGCGCACCGGAATGACCAACCCGGTGCGATGGCTGAGGTGCGTCAGCAGCACCAGGCGGATGCGCGGATCGGCGTCGAACGCCTTGGCATAGGCATCGATCAGTCTCTGATAGGTGGCGGGTTCGGGCAGGGCGATGGTGGTGACGCGGGCGCCGCACCGTTTCGCCAGCGAGCGCATGCACGCCTGCATGCTGTCGTAATCCAGATCGGCATAAAGCACCGTATCGCCCGGCTTCAGCCGGTTGTAGCCGCCGATCAGCCCCTTCAACGCCTCGGTGGCGTTGCGCGTCATCACCAGGTCGTGCGGATCGGCGTCCAGCGCCTGGCCGAGACGCGCATAGACCGCACGGATGTCGTCGATCATGCCGCGGCGCGCATAATAACTGCTCAGCCGGTTCACGAAGCCGACGCGCTGGCGATATTCGTCCAGCACCGGGCGCGCCATCATGCCCCAGTTGCCGTTTTCCAGCTGAACGACATCGCGCACGACGTCATATTGGTCGGCAACGGCGGCCCAATAAGCGGCATCGTCGGGCGTCTTGCCGGCGCCGGACGGGACTTGCGCCCCGACCGGTAGTGCGGCGGATCCGGCGATTGCTGCCGTCCCCGCCAGCACGGCACGGCGGCTGGCCCTCGTTTGAAATGACGCTGTCATCAGAAATCCATATTCAGGCGGACGAAATACTGGCCACCGTCGGTGTCATAAGGGGCGTTGCGCGAATAGATCAGGCCGCGGTTGGCCTGGAACGTCGCCTCGTCGGGATAGGTATCGAGCACATTGTCGGCGCCCGCTTCGATCGAGAAATGCTCCGCGAAGCGGTAGGTCGCCGAGACGTCCATGAAGGCGCGGCCGCTGAACCGCTGGAAGATATCGCCGGTCGCGTTGCCGCTCGAGTCGGTCCACGGCCCGTAATAGCGACCGCGTACCATCAGCCCGACCGGGCCGATCGCATAGTTCAGCGACCCCGTCGCGTTGTGCTGCGGCAGGCGCTCCTCGAACACGATCCGCTGCGTGTCGCTCGGAATGCTGGCGCTCGGCGCGCTGGTCACCTTGGTCTGATTGTAATTGTAAGCGAGGCTTACCGTCGCGCGGCCGGGGCCGACCGGGTGGGTATAGCTCACCACCGCATCGATGCCGCGTGTGCGGGTATCGAAGTCGTTGGTGAAGAAGCTGACCGAGGTATAATGATTGGGGTTGGGCAGCGATGCCGGCACCGCGAACGAATTCGACTGGCCGAAGCGGTCGCGCAGCTTGATCTGATAGGCATCGATGCTGCCCGACAGGCCGAAACCTGAGCGGAACGTAAGGCCGGCGGTGATGCTGTCCGACTTCTCCGGCTTGAGCGGCTTGGCCCCCAATGCGACGGCGATCGGATCGTTGGACGCGAGGCGCCCGCTGTTGAATACCTGCAGCGTCTTGGTGTCGAGGCCCTGCGAAGTGCTGGTCGAATAGAGCTGGCCCGGCGTCGGCGCGCGGAACCCAGTGGAATAGGTCGCCCGCAGCGCCAAATTGTGGGTCAGCTCATATCGGCCCGAGAACTTGTAATTGAACGTGTCGCCGAACACCGAATAGGTTTCGTAGCGCCCCGCCGCACCGAGAGTCAGTTGCTCGACCGGCTGCACCTCGACATCGATATAGCCGGCGTAGCTGCGCTGCCCGAAATCACCGGCCTGGAGCGGCGTGAAGCCGGGGAAGCCGTTCGAATTGGGGGCAAGGCCGCTGCTCGCACCCGGTCCGATCGCATAGGAGGCAGGGTCGCCGGCGCGAATGCCATAGGTCTCGACCCGCCGCTCCGCGCCGAACGCGACGTTCACCGGCCGATACATGCCGAGATCGAGCTTGTAGACGAAATCGGCATTCAAGTTGAATTCGCGCTGTTCCAGCCGGCCGAGGTAGAAGGAAGTGGGGCTGGCCGGCCCGAGCGAGGCGTTGAGCGACTGATTGAGCGTGTAGTGGATGCGGCTGCGACCCTCCGAGGCGCTCAGATCGTAGGAAAAAGCGTCGGTGATGTCGCCGCGCGCGCCGACGGTGCTCTGCAGGTCGCTATATTGCGTGCCGAATTTTGGCGAGAAACCGGCCGGATAGATGCTGGTGAAGCTGAAGCCGGGGAAAGCGGGGCTGGCGCTATAGACGCTCGCCGTGCCGTCGGGGTTGCGCCAGTTGAAATCGGTCACGCCCTCGCCATCGCGTGCGACGACGAAGCCGTAAAGGTCGACCGCATCGGTGAGCTGGTAATGCGCGTTGACCGTGCCTGCGACGGACTCGAGATCGGGCTGGCCCCAGCGCTGCACCGGATTGGGCACGTCGAGGTTCGGATGCGCTGCCTGGAAGGCAATGGCGTCGGGCCGCTGGCGCGTCCGCGACGTCGCCTCGGCATGGTCATATTCGCCGGAGAACACCACGCTGCCGCGATCACCCAGCGCCATCCCACCGCGCAGGCCGGTCTGGTATTCGTTGCCGTCGCCGGCATAATAGCGCGAGAACTGGCCAAAGGCGTGCATCCCCGGCTTGTCGTCGAGGATGATGTTGATGACGCCGGCGATCGCATCGGAGCCGTATTGCGCGGCGGCACCATCGCGCAGCACCTCGATCCGGCCGATCGAGAAATTGGGAATCGACGACAGGTCCGACGCCTGCGCGCCGCGCGTGCCGAGCAGCGCCGAGCGATGGTAACGCTTGCCGTTGACCAGCACGAGCGTCTCGTCTGCTGACAGGCCCCGTAGCGTCGCGGGCCGCACAAATGCCTGCCCGTCGGCGGCCGGTAGCCGCTGGACGTTGAACGACGGCAGCAGTTGCGCGAGATCGTCCGAAAGGTCGCCTGAAACCACTTGATTGACCGCGCTGCCTGACAGCACGTCGACCGGCGCCAAGCTGTCGAACTGTGTACGGCCGACTTCGCGGGTGCCGGTAACCACGATCGTGTCGCCAGCCGTGGAAGCGGCGTCAGGCGTGGCGTTCGCCGACTCCGTTTGGGCGGCAGCTGGCAGGGAGACGCCACATTGCAGTGCAGCAAGAATGACGACAAACCGGTACTTCATGGATGGCCCTCGTTAGCATCGATGCTTGATGATGGGCGGGTAGGCGCGGTTTGTGACGCTTGCATTGCCGATTGGTGTCAGATCGAATAACGCCGCGATGCAGCATATTGTCTGCTGCGTCGCAGAATGCGGATGACCGATCATCGGCACGCGGTGAGTGGTGCTTGGCGCAACGGGTGGTTCCAATCGCGGTGTTCATTTGCCCGACCAACGCGCGCTAAGTTCTTGTTTTAACATGCACATCTTCCCCGGGCGCCGTGTTCGAGGCGCAAATCTCGGGGTCGTCGTTCATCTCGGTGAGTGGTCGAGGTCGCGGCAGACATGAACGATCGTCCGTAACTGGGTAGCGAACTGAGTGGTCTGAACGTCCGCTTGTGGGTCCGCGGCTTCGTGCTCATCTTGAACGGACAGCCAATCGACGTCGCCGACCGCTTCGCGAAGCGCCGCATGCCTCCCATCTATCGCCGATGCCCGACGGCTCCTGCCGACAAACCGGCCATTCCCTGCCGCGAATTAGCTCGATGAGAGCTGCCGTACATTCAGGTACGGACTGGTGACGGCGACTGGGCCGGTGGTGGGCTGTCCGCTCTCAAATGGGGTCGCCAGGAGAAGCGGACGTTTCTCCTAGGCAAACTTCGGCGATGTACGGGTCGCAGTTCGCCCTCGGCAACCGTGCGCCCAACAGCGTCGACGACCGAGCGCGCCGATAGCCACGACGCTTCGGCGTCGCGCACGAGTTCGGCCACATGAGGCTGCGATGGGGCCATCAGCGAGCTTGAACTGGCTTGATCAAGCAGCTGTTCCCGTCGCCGGCCGCAGTCAGATGGGCCATCGCATGGCGGACAGGCTATAATATCGTGCGCCAGCTAGTGACCTTGGCGCACTCGCAACCGGATTCACCGACAGCCCTACCACGTGCCGGTAGAACCACGCCGATCGTCAGCGATCCGAAATGGGTAGCAGGTCACCATTCTTCAGTTCATCTCGCGTCGCCCACGGAAATGTCCTTTGAAGGGAACTATCGAATGGGCGACGCGCTAAGAAATTGCCGGCCGCGCGCCGGTGTGCGGGGGCGCATCAGCCAGGAGAGCTTCGCCATGTTCATTCACAAAAAAGAATTGCTACACCCTGTCCACGTCACCAGCCCCGATCCGAAATTTGCCGAGTTCCTTCTGGACGCGTTCGGTGGAGCGACCGGAGAACTGAAGGCGTCGCTGCAGTATTTTACCCAGGCCCAGCATACTGACGATCCGCAACTGCGTGACATGCTGATGGACATCGCCACCGAGGAGATGGGGCATCTCGAGATTGTTGCGCACCTGATCGAGGCGCATTCCAGCGGCGCCGTGGAAGAAAAGGCGTTCGAGAGCACGCTTTTCTCTATCCGGGGCAAGGGGCCGCACCTGTTGGATAGCCAGGGGACTACCTGGACAGGCGCCTATGTCGATGAGGGTGCCAGCCCGGTGCGCGACCTGCGGGCCGACATCGCGGCGGAAGCCGGCGCGCTCGCCAGCTATGAGGCGATGATCCCGAAATCGCCTGATGAGGGGACACGTAAAGCGCTCATCCACCTTGCCACCCGCGAAGTGACCCATTCGCGGATGTTCATGGAGGCGCTCAAATCCATGGACAAACTTGACGACCCGATGTTCGGCGATCTTCAGCCCGACGACACGGTCAATCTAGTTTTCAACCTTTCGCAGACCGAGAATCCCAAGAAGGACGGAGCCGCCCCGTGGTTGCTGGCAAACTCGAAGCTCGAATATATTGCCGACCCTGAGGAGAGACGGCGCACCGCCAAAGCGCAATAGCAAGAATAGCCCCCGCCAATGCGTCCCGCTGCCGACAGTTCAGTCCGCGGCAGCGGTGCGCTGGGTGACCGATTCGCGGGTATGGTTACGAATAGGGCTTGATGCACCGCATGCACTTATGGAGCAACACGAGAGAATCTAGCTTGAACGCCAGCGGTCCCGGAATATGTCGCGAGCAGCATGCGGTATGACCGCACCGACGATGTGATGGAGGAATCCGTTCGCTTCGCCATCCTGTTGCAGCCGCACACCCCGCAGTTAGCCGACCGCTGTTCCGAGCGTGGAGCCCGCATGACCGCCGGATACGTCAGCCGACCGGTCGAGCATCGCAAGCAAGAATAGGCCGGCCGGGTGGTATGTCATGTGCTGGGAGCGCTGCGGCGGATGCAGAATGACTGCCACGGGGCGCGAAGCCGCCCATTGGCACCGGCAGCGATCAATTGCGGTTCAGCATTTCGATCAAGGCCCGAAGCGCTGCGGAAGGATGCCGCCGGCTTGGGTGGTAGAGGCAGAGGCCTTCCTCGGTCGGCATCCATTGATCCAGCAACGATACAAGGCGGCCAGCCGCGATATCGGCCTCGACGCGCCACTCCGCCATGTAGGCGAGGCCGGCATTGGCAAGTGCGGCACGCCGCATTAGCGCCGGGTCGTCAAGCGTCAGGGCACCCGGTACGTCGATAGCGAATTGTCTGGCTCCCTCCTGGAATTCCCAAGGATAGCCGGCACCATTGGCGAGCTGGATACGGATACACCGATGATCGAGAAGGTCGGCCGGAACACGCGGTGCCTCTCTGCCGGCAAGATAGGCCGGTGACGCCACGACGAGGAAGTGGACCGGGCCTGAGATCGGCACGCCAGTCATCCCGGTCGGCACCAAGCCCATCTGTCGAATCCCGGCATCGAACCCCTGAGCGACTATGTCGATGAGCCGGCTCTCGGTGACCAAGTCAATCGACACCGCGGGATACCGTTCCAAGAACGGCAGGACGAGCGGTTCCAGGATTCGGCGGGCCGCACCCGACGAGCAGTTGATCCGCAGTGTGCCGGATGGGGCATCACGCTGATCGGTGGCATCGTCGATCGCCGCGCCGATCTCGCGGAGTGCCGGTACCATTCGAGCGACGAAGCGCTCGCCTGCAGGCGTGAGCGCGACGCTGCGGGTCGTACGCGCGAAGAGCTGCACGCCCAATCGTTCCTCGACGCCTGCAACGATTCTGCTGAGCGCCGTCGTGGATAGACCGAGATCGAGCGCTGCGAGGCGGAAGCTGCGTTGGCGCGCGACGGCGGCGATCGCTTCGAGCTCACGCAAGCGTCCTGCCCTGATTATCCCGCTTCTTGGCATAAAATGATGAGTATCGTGCCCCTTATCGGGATCATAGCCTTAATCTATCTCGCGAGCTCCAGATCATCCGGAGGTAATCATGGCCCAGACCTGGCTTATTACCGGCAGCGCACGCGGTCTTGGCCGCGCACTCGCCGAAGCTGTTCTCGAGGCAGGGCATAATCTCGTTGCGACCGCGCGCACACCCGAACAGCTTGCCGACTTGGCCGAGCGTTTTGCTGGTACAATGGTGGCAGCGGCCCTCGACGTCACCGATGAACACGCGGCCACGTATGCCGTGGCGCTCGCCGTCGAGCGGTTCGGCGCGCTCGATATCCTCGTCAACAACGCAGGCTATGGTGACGTCGCTCCGATCGAACACACGAGCCTTGAGAGCTTCCGTCGGCAGATCGAAACCAATCTGTTCGGCACGATCATTGTGACCAGGGCGGCCATCCCCCTGTTCCGGCAGAGGCGCTCGGGGCGTTTCATCCAGATCTCGTCGATCGGCGGACGCGCCGGAGCGATTGGACGCGGGGCTTACTCCGCCGCCAAGTTCGGCGTCGAAGGCTTTTCGGAGGTGCTGGCGCAGGAGCTGCGACCGTTCGGCGTTCACGTTACGATCGTCGAGCCGGGCGGCTTTCGTACCGATTTCGCCGGCGCCTCAACGATGATCGAGGACGGTCCTCCCGATTATGCCGAAACCGTCGGAACCGTCGCCGCACGGCAGCGCGCTTATGACGGCAATCAGCCGGGCGATCCGGCAAAAGCGGCAAAGGCGATCCTTGCCCTCGCCGCGCTTCCAGCGCCGCCGTTGCGGCTAGTGCTGGGCAGCGATGCGTTCGAACGGGCCGACGCGATGGACAAGGCCCGCATGGACGAGCTGCATCAGTGGTACACACTCAGCTGCTCGACGGATTTCCAGGCAGCATCATCCTTCGGATAATTGAGCAGATCGACCCCCAAATGCTTGTCTTCAGGAGTGATCGCCATGACCCAATCCATCTCGGAGGCGACCGAGCTCAATCGCCGCAGCCTGCTCGGCGTGGTCACCATGGCCGTCGGTGCGAGCCAGTCCGGCTTGCTTTCAACTGCCACCCGCGCCGCGACGTTGGCGGTCGCCAGCGTTGACTTTGGCCCACTCCGCGAGATCGACGCCGGCCCGCTTTCGATCGGCTATGCAGAGATGGGGCCGATAGGTGGGGCGCCCGTAATCCTCCTCCACGGTTGGCCATACGACATTCACGCCTTTGCTGAGGTCGCTCCCCTGCTCGCCAAGGCCGGACACCGCGTCATCGTTCCGTATCTACGGGGGTTCGGTCGCACGTTCTTCCGTTCGGTCGACACCGTCCGCAACGGCCAACAAGCAGCGCTCGCCTTCGATGTGATCGCGCTGATGGATGCTCTGAAGATTCGTCGCGCGACATTAGGCGGTTTCGATTGGGGCGCGCGCACCGCAGATATCGTGGCCGCGCTTTGGCCGGAGCGATGTTCGGGCCTCGTCTCGGTCAGCGGCTACCTCATCGGCAGCCAGCAGGCCAATGCTGCGCCTTTGCCGCCAAAGGCCGAACTCGCGTGGTGGTATCAATTCTACTTCGCGACCGAGCGTGGCCGGATCGGCTATGAGAAGAACCGTAAGTCGTTCAACAAGCTGATCTGGCAGACCGCCTCTCCCCAATGGCATTTCGACGATCCCGTCTTCGAACGCTCGGCCAGCAGCTTCGACAATCCCGACCATGTCGCGATTGTCATCCACAATTATCGCTGGCGGCTGGGCCTCGTTCAAGGCGAGAGGCGCTACGAAGCGGCCGAAGCGACGCTTGCGACAGCCCCGCCGATCGCGGTGCCGACAATTACCATGGAGGGTGACGCCAACGGTGCGCCGCACCCAGAGCCGGCGGCATACCGGGCGCGCTTTACCGGCCGCTACCAGCACCGTTCGATTAGCGGCGGCATCGGCCACAATCTCCCGCAAGAGGCGCCCGCAGCCTTCGCCGACGCCGTACTGGCGATCGCTCGCATGGTGTGACGGCTCAAGCCGCCAGTTCGACACGCCGCATGATCCCGATTGCGTCGAGAAAGGCTTCGTCATGGCTGACCACCAGCAGCGCGCCGTCATAAGCCAACAACGCCGCCTCGATCGCGGCAATCGAGTCGAGGTCGAGATGATTGGTCGGCTCGTCGAGGAGGAGAAGCTGCGGCGGTACCGGACTGCCCAGCGTGCAGGCAAGCCCGGCGCGGAGCACCTCACCACCACTGAGCGCGGCGACCTGTTGCAACGCGGCATCGGCCCTGAACCGGAATTGCGCTAGCGCCGAGCGGCAGGCGAAGGCCGCGCTGCCGGGATTGAGCCGTTGGTAGTTGTCGGCGATCGACAGTGCTGGATCGAGAATCGCTGCCGTCTGATCAAGTATCGCGAAGCGCTCGATCCGTCTGACTGTCCCGGACAATAGAGCGATCTGGCCGGCGATAACGCGGAGCAGCGTCGTCTTACCCGACCCGTTTGGCCCCATGATCGCCACGCGCTCCGGACCAGTCATGGTCAGCGAAACATGGCGCAGCACGGGCGCTTGTGAATCGTAGCCTGCAGCGACATCGTTCACTTCGAGCACGGTCTTGCCGCCTGCCAATCTGGTGGACGCGAGCGTCACCGCCATCGGCTCGAACCGTTCGATCCGGTCATTGGCGGAGGCGGCTGCGGCGGACGCCTCGCGCCGCTGGCGTTCGGCGAGCCGCGCGTTCTCACCGCGGCTATTCTCGGCACGTTGCTTGCGCGCGCCAGCCAGGATTCGCGGCATGTCGCCGCGAGCGCCCTTGCGGCCACCGGCTGCGTCGCGCCTCTGCTTCCGCTCGACCGCGACCTGTGCCTTACGGTCGATTTCGCCGAGCTGCCGTTGCGCCACATTCAGGTCGTGCTGCGCCGCGGCCAGCTCGATCGCCTTACGCTCGCGATAGTGGGTCCAATTGCCACCGTAGCGCGTCGCGCCGAGTGCGGTCATCTCGACGATCGCGTCCATCCGCTCCAGTAGTTCGCGATCATGGCTGACGATGATTGCGCCTCCGCGCCACGACGAAAGCAGGTCGAGCACCGCGGCCCGGCCGGTGCGATCAAGATTATTGGTCGGCTCGTCGAGCAGCAGAAAATCAGCGTCAGCCAGCATGGCACCGGCGATAGCGGCACGTGTGCGCTGGCCACCCGACAGGGACGCTAGCCGTGTTTCTCCGTCCGCCTCAAGACCAACCCGCGCGAGCGCCGAGGCGAGACGCATGTCGAGCGTCCAGTCCGCCTCGGCCAGTTCGCTCTCGGTCGCCACGCCGGTTTCGGCCCGGAGAAGAATGGTGAGCTGGTCGGCGATCCCGAACAGATCGGCGATCGTGTCCTCCGGGCCAACCTGCACGAGCTGGCGCAGCACGGCGACGGTGCCATCGACGATGACCTTGCCGGCCGTTGGCTCGCGCTCCCCGGAAAGCAGCTTCAAGAGGCTGGTCTTGCCAACTCCATTGCGCCCTACGATGCCGACGCGTTCGGCATGAAACGTCAGATTGAGATGAGAGAAGATCGGATGGCCATCCGGTGTCGACCAGCCGAGATCGACCGTGGTGATCGCAGACATGAACATGATTTCCTGAAGGCAAAACGAGTCGCGTTGCTGTCAGGTCGAAATCACATCGGTCGGCATATCCTACGTTTAGACCCAAGGTGGTAATGCGGCCGATAGGCGTCTGCAAGACCGTTTCCCCGCATCGGGTCGATATCGCGAGAGTTGCCGGTAGGACATCTGTGGACGCCCCTTCGGATGCAAGCGCTAAATCGGGGTATGTTGGCACGTAGTCGGATGCTGTCATCTGTCCGGCCTCGATGAGCAGCGCCATATGCTGCGGGCCAGTATGGGAGTTCGCGGA
>NZ_JAINVU010000012.1 GCF_019880555.1 Hephaestia mangrovi
GACCGATTATGATAACCTGCGACACGGACGCCTCCCTCAGTGGTGTTTCAACACCTCCACTCTGGCACATCGATGCCGTCGGGGGGCGTCCACCCCATCAGCTTTCGAAGCATTATGAGTCAGCCGAACAAGCGACCGCTTTGAGGGATGCAGCGAAACGGGGCAAACGGCCGGATTTAGGGTGCCTTCCTGACGGTCTGCATCGAGCGATCCATAGGCAGCTTCTGCCAGGAACGAATGGATGAGCAAAGGATGCTCCCTCCTTCTTGAGCCTATGGCTTCGCGGCGACGGGCAGGCGGAATGGCGCGCCCAGACGATTGAACGCATTCATTGCCGCGATAATTAGCGTGAGATCGACCAAGTCCTTTTCAGTAAAGGCGGCGGCAGCGGCCGCATACGCTTCGTCCGAAGCATGGGTCGTGCTGATGTTGGTCACTTCCTCCGCCCAGGCCAGCGCTGCTCGATACTGGTCAGAAAACAGATGCGGCACCTCCGCCCAGACGGGGACCAGCGCGACATTGTCGATCGCCATGGTTTTGAGCAGGTCACGAGTATGCATATCGATGCAATGGGCACAGCCGTTGATTTGCGACACACGCAGGAAGACCAGATGGACCAACTCTTCGGGAAAATCTGTCTTCTTGGTCACATAATGATGGACTCCGAACAGGGCCTTGGCGCCTTCAGGGGCAATTTCCGACCAGTTCAAACGCTTCTCGGTCATGCTGCTTTCCTCATCACCCGCGCCGGGAATCGGCGCTCGCTGACGTGACGAGGTAAGCCGGTGCAGTGTGACATCATGGCGCCGATTTTTCGCTCCCGCTGTCGTCCGATGTCACACCGGTGGCGAGCATCTCGTCATGCAGGCAGGCGATTGTGTCGGAGCTGGGTCGAGCGAGCGCTTCGCTTGTTCGCCGGGCTGCGTCGGAAGTACACGTCAGCAAAGACGCTACTGTGCAACGATCTGCCCGGCTATATCAGTATCGATCGTGACAACGTCCTACAGACCACCGCGCTCGACGTGCGCGATGGGCGCATCGCGGCGATTTATATAGTTCTTAACCCCGACAAGCTCCGTCATCTGGTGGCAGCTTTCGGTACAGACGGGCATCCACAGCACGGCCACTGAAGGTCGTGAATTGGTCGGCAGCCGCCGGCTCCGGAAGAAACCAACGCGGCGTCCAAAGCCGCGAACAAAGCGGTCATAGCGCGAGTCAAATCGACGCCGCGATAGCGGCGGTTTATTCATCGCATTCACTGGCAGCCAAATTGACTGATCTTCGGGTAGTTGCCGAACGGTCGCCGGGGATCGCAGCATTAAGTTCAGCGAGGTCGAACTCGATCGCCATCGTTAAGAGCGCGTCCGGGGTTAAGGACGACTCTATCGCCGACGCTGAGCCTGGCGCGGACTTCTGCAAAATCCTCGTTCACATGGCCGATCGCGATCGCCCGTTCTCGCACGCGGCCGCGATTTTCGACGAAGATGCGCCAACCCCCGTCCGTGCCGCGGAACAATGCGCCAATCGGCACGCGAACCGCGTCGGGACTGTGCCAGAGGATGATCGTCACATCGACCTGATAGCCGTGCCCGAGCCGCGCGGCAGCTCGCGCGGCTGCAGGATCGAAACCGATGATCACGTTGACGCGCTGTTCCTCGATCCCGAGCGCGGAGATTTTGAGCCAGCCATACGGCTCGATGCTTTCGACATGGCCAACAAGCGTATCCCCGCCCCATTGCGTTATCTCGGCCCGGCCGCCGGGCTTCACGCGCACCGCCTCGCGCGACAGCAGGTCGACCACGACCTCGATCTGCGTCGGATCGCCGATGGTCATCAGCGTCGCGCCTTCGGCGACCATCCCCTCGCTCTCGCTCGGCACCTGGAGGACGGCGCCGCTGACGGGAGCCGTGACCGCAACTGGCCGGCCTCTCGCCACGCGCCCTGCATCGCCGAGCGACGCCGCGATCCGCCGCGCTTCGGCTCGCGCCTGGGCCAGCGCCGCCCGATCGGTGGCGACACGGGTGCGCGTCGCTTCGAGTTGCGCGCGCGCGATGAAGCCCTGCCGATCAAGCGCCTCGGCGCGCGCGAGATCGCGTTCGGCCTGCGCCAGCGCGGCGGCGGCGCTGGTCGCGGTGGCGTGGGCCGATGCGAGCGCACCTTCGAGTTCTTCCTGCGTGCGCTGATCGAGCGGCGCGGTGGGGCGTGCCGCGATCTTTGTGATGACCTGGCCCTTGTGGATCGAATCCCCGGCGTCAAAGCCGATCCGCGCCGCGAAGCCGGTCACCGGCGCCGTCACGACATACAGCTCCTTTTCGCGCGTGACTCCGTCATCGGTCACGCCGACCGCCATCGGTCCGCGGGTCACCACCCCAAGATCGACCGCCTTGGGTTCCGGCCAGAAGGCATAGCCCAGTCCCAACAGCAGCAGGCCGACAATCGCGATTGCCCACCGCCAGCGCTTGAACGCGCGCGCCATCAATCCCGCGCCTTGAGTACGCGCACCATGTCGAGCGCCCCCACCCGACGCGCGACCACCAGTGCCGTGGAAATCGCGGCAGCGAGGATCACCAGTGCGGCATAACCATAGCTCGCCCGCGTCGCCGCATAGGGCAGACGGAAGAGGTCGGAACTGAACATGGCGATCATCAGATGCGCCAGTCCATATCCCACGACGCAGCCGAGCGGGATGGCGGCGGCGACGAGCAAGGCGATCTCGCCGAGCAACACGACAGCGACCTCGCGCTTCTGATAGCCCAGTACCCGCAGCGTGGCGAGTTCGTGGGCGCGCTCGGAAAAGAGGATGCGCGCGCTGTTATAGACCACGCCGATCGCGATCGCGGAGGCGAACGACACGTAAAAGCCGATCATCGTCAGGATGTTCTGACGAATCAATTGTTGGAACCGCGCCAGCGCCACGGCGCGTTCGGCAACGCCTAGCACCACCGGCATCGCCGACAGTCGCATCAGAATGCGGTCGCGGGCTGCGGGGTCGATCTTGAGCAGCGCTCCGCCGGCAGGACTGGCGTCACGCGAGAGCTTGTCGATCGTCGCGGGTGGAGCATAAGCGCGCGCACCGATGATCTCATCGACAATGCGAACGACTGGCAGCGACAGGCTCGTGCGGTGCCCGCCGAGCAGGTCGACACGAACGAGATCACCGGCATTGGCATGCAACTGATCAGCCAATTGGCGGCTAAGCATCAGCCCGGCGGGCGGCAGGGCAATCTCCTCGCCGCCACTGTCGATGCGGGCGGTGAGGGTTGATGCCGGGTCGACGCCCTCGATTGCCGTCCGCTCGCTGCGATTGCCGCGGCTGAGCCGCACGGCCAGGGCGCGCGTCGCCTCGACCCGCAGCACACCCGGTAGCTGTGCGAGCGCGCGCAGCACGTCGGCGTTGCGCGGCTCGGTGAAAGTGACGGTCAGGTCATCGCGCTGGCTGCGCGCGAAATAGTCATCGACCATCGTCCGGCTAGCTTCGACGAACTGGATCGTCGCGAACAATAGCCCCATCGACAGCGCGACGCCGAAGAGCGTAACGGCCGAGCGCCCCGGCCAGCGCGCAATGTGGCGCACGATCATCTCGCCAATTGCCGTGAACCCGGCAAGCTGGCCAAGCCGTTCTACCAACCCAGTGCGATAGACAGGCGGGGGCGGCGGTGTCATCGCGACGGCGGGATTGAGCCGGATAGCGGTGCTCACGCCCCCCGCTGCGCCCAGCCCCGCCGCGCCGGCAGCGAGCGCGCCGGCGCTGAGGAAGACAGTTGGTGAGAGGCTGTATTGGAGAAAGGGAAAGCGGTAATATTGGGCGTAAAGCCCGGTCATCGCCCGCCCCATCCAGATTCCGGCAAGCGAGCCGGCCACAATAGCAACCAGGGCGATCGCCAGCGCGAACTTCAGGTAATGCCAGCCGATCACCCAGTCGGAATAGCCGAATGCCTTGATCAGGCCGATCTGCTCGCGCTCAGTCCGGATCGTCCGTCCCAGCACCACATAGACAAGAAATCCCGATACGATCAGGAAGATGGGTGGGATCACGGCCGCCATCGCGGCGAGTTGTTTGAGCTCGCTGTCAAGAAACGCATGGGACAACTGGTCTTCACGCCCGTAAGCCCCGGTGCCGCCATAGGGCGCCAGGAGCGCATCGACCTTGCGGATCACCTCACTTTCCGAGGCGCCGCGATCAAGAGTCAAAGCAACAGCGTTGATCGCGCCGCGGCGATTGGTCGCCGCCTCCAGCGCTTCGCGTCCCATCCACAGAATGCCGAAGCGTCGCTCGTCCGGCACGATATCGCCCGGCGCCAGCGCGTAGATATAGTTCGGCGCCAGGCCGACACCGACGATGTGCAGGGCAACCTGGTGGCCATAGATCTGCGCGTCGATGGTGCTGCCGAGGTCAAGGCCATTGGCATCGGCAAAGGATTCGTCGACGACGACATCACCGGCGTGACCCGCGCGCGGCGGCTGCCCGCGCCGCAGCGTGATCGTGTTGAGATGGGTGCGACCGGCCTCGTCGACCGAATTGACCAGCGCACGAACCGGCTCGATCCGTCCGGGAAGGTCCAGCCGCGCATATTGAATGATATTGCCTTCGGCGCGCTGCACGCCGGGGACTGCCGCGATCCGCGCGGCGATATTGCGCGGCGCCCGCGTCACGCCCGCGAAGATCTCGGCAAAATGATTGCGCGCATAATAGGCGTCGCGCGTCCTGAGCAACGAACTATGCACGCCCGCGGCGAGCACATAGGTTGCGGACGCCGCTGCCAGCACCAGTGCGATCGCCAGCGCCTGGCCACGCAGCCGCCAGAGGTCGCGGAGCAACTTGAGGTCGAGCGCGCTCACCAGCGGATATCCCGCGGCGCAACGGGTTTGGAATTGCGCTCGACGCGGGCGATCCGGCCATCGAGAATGTGGAACACGCGCTGCGCCATCGCCGCGATGCCGACATTATGGGTAATGATGATGACCGTGGTGCCAAGTTCCTCGTGAGCGCGCGCCAGCGCCTCGAGCACGCGCATGCCGGTGGCGCTGTCTAGCGCCCCGGTAGGTTCGTCGCACAGAAGCACCCCGGGCCGTTTCGCGATCGCCCGCGCGACGGCGACGCGTTGCTGCTCCCCGCCGGAAAGCTGCGCCGGATAATGCCCGCGTCGCTCGGCCAGGCCGACCAGCGCCAATGCCTCTGCCGGGGACATCGGGTCGGTCGCGATATCGGTGACGAGGCGGACATTCTCTTCCGCGGTCAGGCTGGGAATGAGATTGTAGAACTGGAAAATGAAACCAACCTCGGCCCGCCGAAATCGCGTCAGCGCGCGGTCGTCCAGCGCGGTCAGCTCGGTGTCGCGATAGAATAGCTGGCCGGACGTCGGCCGGTCGAGGCCACCGATGATGTTGAGCAGCGTCGACTTGCCGCCGCCCGACGGACCGAGCAGCACGAGGAGTTCGCCAAGCGGAATGGCGAGATCAACACCGCGCAACGCCTGGACGCTGGTCTCTCCCGTCTCGTAGCTCTTCTCGAGCGCGACACTACGAAATGCGATAGGTCCGTCGGAGCTGGCGTCTGCTGCATCTGTCGCCATCGGCAAACCTTTTGCGGTCGGATCGATCCCAAAACGCGGCATCAATGGGCAGGCCGCGAGTTGCTGTGCATTGCCCTGGTTAGGGAATTTCACGATGGCGCGTCTCTACGGATGATCCCCGATAGGCCGGCGACCGAGAGCTTTCGTCATGCTTCAGATCGTCGGGTATAATCCCCGCGGCCGAAAGGCCCCCGGCGGCGCCAGCGGTGACCAGCAGGCCGACCGCCATGGTGGCACACAGCGATCACGTGACCCCGCGGGCCAAGATCGAGTTCGGCTCCGGCTGACGACGCAGGAGTTGCCAGAGTCATCGGTCAGACCGCCGCTTGGCGAGATCGACTAACCGAAGCTGACAGCGCGACACGATCGTGGAATGACCGTAGGCGCCCGATCGGGCACGCTCATGGTCGCCGCGCCGCCCTGGCACGTCAGAGGCTTTCGATAACGCGCTTGAGCTTGGCACGAACTTTCTCGGCGGCTTGTTTTAGCGCACCATTGTCGATGGCCTGCATGGAGGCGACGGGATCGACAGCGGCGACTTCGCTGCGCCCGGCCTCAGCCTCCTGAACGACAACATTGCAAGGCAGCATGGTACCGACCTTGTCCTCCAGCCGGAGCGCTTCGAAGGCCAGCGCGGGATTGCACGCACCGAGAATCGTATAGGGGTGAAAGTCGACCCCGATCTTCTGCTTCAGGGTCTGGGCGATATCGATCCGGGTCAACACGCCGAACCCTTCCTCCTTCAGCGCCGCCTCCACTTGCTCAAGCGCCTCTGCGATCGGCTTGTCGAGCGTGGTCTGAAGATAATAGCTCATACCGCCTCCTTGTCCTTGCCGCGTGAAACGCGACGCGAGCCGCAATTGCTCCGTTATCGGCGCCCCTCGATCCGAATAGCGCTGGCGTGACGCTTGTAGCTACGTAGATGCCCCATTCGTATCTTCCTCCAATTCGCAGACGGCCCGATCGCGCCAAAAACTGAGAGAGCGTCATGCCAGCGCCAGGAGTGTTCCGACGTCGGCTGAGGTGTCGGACGCTGGTATCGGAGGAGACCGTTATGCTCGGCGCGAAATCTGTCCTGGTGCCCATTCTTGCTGGTGCCGTGCTCGCCTTGGCGGCATGCGCGACCTCCAGCACTCCCTACCAGCCTGTTTCCTCCTCCAATCGGGTAGCGGGCGGCTATTCGGAGGCGAGGCTCGCGCCCGACCGCTATCGGGTGACGTTCGCCGGCAACACCTGGACGTCGCGGGACACGGTTGAAGGATATCTGCTCTACCGCGCCGCGGAACTGACGGTGGAACAGGGCTTCGACTGGTTCGAGATCGTCAATCGCGAGACCGAGCATCGGGTCGACCGCAGCATCTCACCGAGCCCGCTATATCATCCCTGGTATGGTTCTGCGTATCTGTATTGGCAGCCCTATTGGCGATATTATGGCCGGCCTTACGGCTGGCGGACCTGGTATCCCGATCGCGGCGATCCTTTCTGGGCCAATCGGGTCGACATGCAGACGGTGGAGCGGTTCGAGGCGACCGCCGAGATCGTCATGCGGCATGGCGCAAGACCTGCCGATGATAGCCAGAGCTTCGACGCCCGCGACGTGATCGAAAAGCTCGGCCCGCGCATTCAGCGCCCCCGTTCCTGACCAATCGCGACGACGCGACGATGAAGCGATCGAGGCAAAAAACAGACGATGCGCGTGACCCGGTTCTTCAGCGGCGGCGGGGGCAGCCCAACCTGAAGCTAGTTTTTCATGGCGCCGCGTCCACGGTCACCGGGTCATGCACGGAGATCCAGATCGGCGACCGTTCGATCCTGGTCGATTGCGGTCTGTTCCAGGGCACCCGGACGTTGGAACACCGTAATGCGGCTCCTCTGGCATTCGATCCAGCGTAGCTCGCAGGCGTCCTGCTGACCCACGCGCATATCGACCATAGCGGGCTTCTGCCGCGGCTGGTGAGCAAGGGGTATGGCGGCCCGGTCTGGTGCACGGCACAGACGGCCGATTTATTGCGGGTGATGCTGCCGGATGCCGGGCGCATCCAGGAGGCCGAGGCAGCGCGTCGCAATCGCAGGCCAGATCGCGCCGACGATGTCGCCATCGAGCCGCTCTATACCGAATCCGACGCCATCCAGGCAGCGGCGCTGGCACGCCCGGTGGAACTAGGTGTTGAGTTTTCGCCAGCCGAGGGGATCACTGCCCGACTTTGGAACGCGGGCCACATTCTGGGGGCCGCGTCCATTGAACTCGAAGCGGATGGGTGTCGCGTGCTGTTTTCGGGCGATATCGGCCCCGAGGAAAAGAGCTTCCATCCCAACCCGGCCGCCTCTCGCGGATATGATCACGTCATTTGCGAGGGAACCTACGGCAATTGTCGGCGCCCGGATCAAACACCGGAGCAATGGCGCGCGCAACTCCTCGAGGAAGCGACAGGCGCCCTGGCGCGGGGCGGCAATCTCGTGATCCCGACCTTCGCGCTTGAACGGACACAGGAACTTCTGCTCGATTTTGCGCTGCTATTAGACGCGGGGCGCCTCCGCGGCACCCACATCTTCATCGACTCTCCGCTTGCAAGCCGGATCACTCGGGTTTTTGCCGAACACGTTCACGAACTGGAGGATGTCCCCGCATCACTGTTCGAACGGCCGCAATTCCACTTCGTGGAAACGCCGGGGCAATCAATGCGGCTCAATTCGGTATCAGGTGCGATCATCTTGTCGGCATCGGGCATGTGCGAGGCGGGACGCGTTCGTCATCATCTGCGTCACAATCTCCCAAGACGCGAGTCGACCATTCTATTCGTTGGCTATCAGGCGGCAGGCACGCTCGGCCGAACGATAGTCGATGGCGCCCGGCGCGTCCGCATATCGGGGCATGATATCGCGGTTCGAGCGCGCGTCAGCGCGATCGAGGGCTATTCGGCCCACGCTGACCAGCGCGATCTGTTGCGCTGGATCGACGCTCGCCGTCCGATCCATGGCACGCTCTTTCTCAATCACGGCGAGCCGGAGGCGCTTGCGGCTCTCGCCGATGAAATACACTCTATCCATCGCGACTGCTCGATCCGCATCGCGGAACCAGGCGAACGTTATGCGCTCAGCCCGGGGAAGGCGGCGATGCGGGTCAGCACCGGCGATCACGCCTTGGTCGCGACCGCCGGGCGCGATTGGCAGAATGACTACGCCACGTTCGTTACCGGCCTCAAGGCCGATCTCATGACACTGAAAGACGACGCTGCTCGCCGGAAAGCCATTGAACGCATGCACCGTGCGCTTCACCAATAAGCCAAAGGACACACCGCAGGATTTCAGTTGCTGGTGCGTTCAAGTCGTCGATGCTGTTTGGTGCCCTTCCTCCATCCCCGAAGATAGTCGCGCCGACCGGCGCACCAGGAGCAGTCCGGCACCAGATATGCGTCGTCTCGGAATGTCGACACCCCGCCGTCATCCGGACAAACGGTGATGCGATCGGCCAACCTGGAAAGGCGCCTGCTTGCCGAACGGGCGCGCCTGTCGAGACAGGTCACGCGGATCGAGGCCGATTTCGCCGCGCCAATGGAGGACGACCTTGCCGAGCAGGCGATCGAGCGTGCCGACGATGAAGCGCTGGAGGGCGAAGAGAGGGTCGCGGTGGCGCGGTTACGGGCGATCGATGCGGCGCTCGCGCGGCTGCATGCCGGCACCTACGGCATCTGCGTCGAATGCGGCGCGCCAATTTCCGAAAAGCGTCTCGCGGCCATCCCCGAAGCACCGCGATGCGCTCGCTGTGCCGGCGCCGCAGCGCAGCCCGGAACGCCTTGATCGACGCTGGCGATGCGCGTCCTGCTGCTCCCTGTCTTTGGCGATCAAGGCTTCGAGGCTCGGCTCGCTGCGACCGTGCTGCTGGCCCGCGAATTTGCCGCGCACCTTATTTTCTGCGCGCCGGTCGCCGGATCGACGCATGACCTCCGCGCGCTCGCCGAAGCGCAGGTTGGTGCCGCCGGTGTCGCCTCGACCTGGATTGAGATGCCTCGACACGACGCCACTGCTTTCGCCGAACGGGCCCTGCTGACGGATTTGCTGATATTGCCGGCGCGCTGGCGTCCGAGCGAACCACAGGCGCCTGCCCCGGCCGATATAGCGGTCCGCGCAACTGTCCCGGCTTTGGTCGTGCCGCAGACCGGGCTGATCCGGGTGCCCAAGGCGATCCTGGTCGCCTGGAAGGAGCGCACACCGGCGGCGGCGAACGCAGTGCGTGCCGCATTGCCATTTCTGAAGCGCGCCAACGAGGTCGTCGTGGTGACAATTGGGCGCGACAGTGGCCGTGCGCCAGCCGTCGCTCCTGTCGATTATCTCGCGTGGCATGGCATAACTGCCAGTCACCGCGCCTTACCGCGTGCCGGTCCGGTCGCTGACACGGTGCGCGCAGAGGCCGAGCGCATCGGCGCGGACCTGATCGTGATGGGCGCCTATGGGCGCGGTCTATGGACCGAACAGGCATTTGGCGGAGTCGCCCAGCGGCTGATGGACGGCGACGACATTGCATTGCTGCTGTCCCGCGCGTGACGCTTGGTCAATGCCCCAGCAGATAGATCGAATATGAACTCATGACATAGATGGCGAGCAGGAGGATGCTCGCCCAGCCGAAGACACCAAAGAACCGCGTCGCCGGCCGATCCAGGATGGTTATGACGACGATGCCCGACATGATCGTCGCGGCAAAGGCCGATCCGGCATGCGCGGGAGAGGCATGAGCGAACAGCGACCCCTTGGTATAGGCAAGATCGTCGATCGCCAGAATGAGCACATCGAAGAGGTTGCTGCCGAGCAGCCCACCGATCGCCAGATCGATCGCCTTCAGGCGCAACGCCGCGATGGTCACGATCACCTCGGGTAGCGAAGTGGCTGCAGCGATGAACGACGTACCGACGAAGCTCATGCGCCAGCCGGTAAGGTCGGCGAGCCGTGTCGCGATGAACGGCAGCCAGACGCCCGCCGCCCCGACGATCAGCGCGGCGACAAGGTATTGCCGCACTGCGCGTTTGAGCGCCGTTCGGTCGGTGACGTGCGAAGCCGAGCGCGTGTCGGCATGGTTTTCGTGGACGTAGGTCGCTCGCATCGCCACGACGTAAAGCAGGATCAAGACAGGCGTATAGCCACTGACATGTCCGACATACAGGTCGAGCCCCTGACCCGCGACCAGGAGCAGCGCACCGACGCTGCCGATGAGGATGATTCCGAGTGACGCCGTAACGATATGCCGCTGATCGACCTCGCGGAAAACCGGTCCGTCGCGGCTGAGCGGGTCGAGCAGCGCAATCAGCGCGAGATTGAACACACAGCTGCCAAGGACGTCGCCGACCGCGACATTGGGTGCATTGGCGACCGTGACGGAACTCAGCCCGGTGAACAGTTCAGGCAGCGACGTTGCCGCCGCAAGCAGGATCACCCCGACCCAGGAGCGCGACATCCCGGTCAGGCCGGCGATCTGCTCGGCGCGGCGCACCAGGACGGGGCCGGCGGCAGCAATCACCGCGGCGCACAGCGCGAATTCGAGCCAGATGCCCATGAGGACTTTTTCCAAGCGATGATCGGACATGCCATTTTCGGCGATCGGGGCCCGGGGCGCCCTACGTAGAAGGGCGGAGAGTGCAGCGACGGCCTCTGGATAATCCCGGATGCCGCCTCACGGGATCACCCCTTAGGGTCGTCACCCTCGGACGAGGAAGTCGTGACCATGAAATCGAAATGGAGCTTCACGATCGCGAAAGTCGGCGGAACGGTGGTGCGCATCCACCTGACCTTCCTGTTGCTGCTGATCTGGATCGGCGTGGCGAGCTGGACCGGCGCCGGAGCAGCCTCTGCGTGGATCGACGTCACCTTCATCGTCCTGCTGTTCGCCTGCGTGCTGTTACACGAGCTCGGCCATGTCGCAGCGGCCAGGGCGTTCGGCATCCCGACGCGCGACATCACGCTTTATCCGATCGGCGGCCTCGCGCGCATCCAGACCGGCTTCGAGAACCCGCGGCAGGAGCTCGCCATCGCGAGCGCCGGCCCCGCCGTCAGCCTTCTCCTCGCCGGGTTGCTGATGGTGATCGCCGGCACGCTGCCGGAGGCGCTCGTTCTCGACGCCACGACCGACTGGCGCGGGATGGCGGGCATGCTCGCGGCGGCCAATCTCGCGCTGGCGGTCTTCAACCTGCTGCCCATCTTTCCGCTCGATGGCGGGCGCATCGCCCGAGCATTGCTATCCTGGTGGCTCGGACGCCGGGCCGGCACGCATGTCGCCGTCTGGACGGGCCGGATCGCCGGCATCCTGTTCGCCGTCTACGGCCTCACTCACGGCCAGATACTGCTTGCAGTGATTGGCGTGTTCGTCGTTTTTGCCGCTTCGGCTGAGTCAGTCGCCGTCGACCTTGAGGACGTGCTCAGCGGGAAATCGGCACGCGATGTCATGGCATCGAATCTCGTCACTCTGGTCGATGCCGCGACGCTGGCTGACGCCGAACAGGCGGTTATCCGCTCGGATCAGCACGTCTTTCCGGTGCTCGATGCGCTTGCCCGACCGAAGGGCGTGATCACACGCAACGACATCATTGCCGTGTCGCAGCGGGCGCCGGCGGATACGCCCTTGCGCGATCTGATCGCCGACACGCCGCCCGTCGTGACGGGCAATGAGCCGGCCCGCCATGTCCTTTCCCTGATCGAGGGAGGACAGGCGGCGGTACTGGTAGCCGACGCCACGGGTCGTTTCGAGGGGATGGTGACGCTCGAAAATCTCTCCGAGGTCCGGCTGCTCGATCGCAACCATCGCTCGGCGTCACCTCCGGCCTGGCTGCGCCCAGAAGGAGCTGAGTGATGAAACGCCTGCTTGCCGCGGTCAATCCGGCCATGCCGAGAGAGGCAGCGCTCGCGCGCGCATGCCGGCTGGCAGCCGAGCATGGTGCGCATCTTCATCTGCTTGGCGTAATCGCCCGAGATGGCACGACCCGGGACCATGCCGCCGCGCTCCAACGACTACGCATGACCCTTCATCGCAGCGCCATGCCCGATCAAACGGACGCTCAGTGCGACATTCTCGAGGGCGATCCTCCAACCGCGATTGCTCAAACGGCGCACGACATCGGTGCCGACTTGATCGTTCTGGGCGCCCACCGCCATCCTCGATTGTCAGACCGGGTTTTTGGCACGACCGCCGAGGCGCTGCTGCGCGATACACACATACCGCTGCTGATTGCGCGTGGCCTTGCCGATCGGCCCTACCGCAGAGCGATTGCCGCCGCACAAAGCGACAGCAGCATAACCACGGCGATTGCGCTGGCCAGTATGATCGGAATTGAAATGCTCACCGCAGTTCATGCCTATGAGTTGCCGTTCGAGGCGCAGGTTATCGGCGGCTCGGTGACGACCGCCATCATGGCCGAGGAAGCCCAGGCCTTTGCCGAACGAGTGAAGCGCCTTGCCGCCGAGACGACAGCCGATTTGCGTGTCGACGCACTATCGATCGAGGACGAGGTGGTGTTTGCGCTCGAGGAGGGGGGCAGGGCGACGCGCGCGGATTTGCTCATTTTGACGACGCACGCCCGATCGGGCCTTGCCTGGCTGACCCGCGGCAGCGTCACCGATGCGGCAATTGAACGCCTGCCGGGCGACATGCTGATAGGGCGCCTATCGAGGCATTGAGCATGCAGCGCAACGTGCAGCATCACCCCATTCGCTGGTTGATTCGCCCCGACGAATTTTCGCGTGCGGCCATCACGACGCGATTGCGGCCGGTTCGCTTCGCTTCCAGCAACGCGGCATCGGCCGTTTCCACCAGCCGATCGGCGGGGCAATGCTGCGGTGCCGTGGCGATACCGGCCGAAATGGTCAGCGGGCCGAGCTGGCGGCCGCCGAATTGGAGCCTCAGGTCGGCGACACGATGGCGCAACTCCTCGGCACGGTCGAGCGCCTGGCGAGGATCGGCGCCGGACAGCAGCAGCAGGAACTCCTCGCCGCCATAGCGAAAGGCAAGGTCGCCCTGCCGCACCGCCGCACGCAGCGTCGCGCCGATCGCGCGCAGGACGGCATCGCCCGCCTCGTGGCCGTACTCGTCGTTGAAACGCTTGAAGTGATCGACGTCGAGCATAATGCAACTGATCGGGTGGTCGGGCTTCGCGTCGAGATTGCCGAGCACGGCATCAAGATGCCGCCGGTTGGCAAGCGTGGTGAGCGGGTCGGCCATCGCCAATATGCGCAGAGCGTCGCGAAGACGAAGGTTGTCTAGCGCAAGCCCGATATTCTCGGCCAGCATCTTGAGATGGACATCGCCTGCGCCAGTCGTCGAAAAGCCGTCTCGCAGTTCGAAATAGAGCAAGCCCACCACGCCCGCCTGCGCCGCGAGCGGCAGGCAGATCGTTTCGGGTTGTCGATCATCGCCTGGCAGGACGTGGGCGCACGGCACGTCGACGGCGGCACCGGTCGCACGATGCTCGCTGCCGCGCCGTACTGCCCAGCACGCAGTCGGCACGAATTCGGCCCGCGAATAACGGGGATCGAGCCAGCTACATGCCTCGACGAGGACGTTGCGCTCCTGATCGAGCAGATACAGGCGGCCGGCCAAGGCGGGGACGACCTCCGGCACGAATCGCTGCACCACGCGCGACAGGTCGGCGATATCATCGCAGCGCTGCAGGCGCTGCGTCATCCGCGAGAGCAGGTCGCGCAAGCTGCGATCGGCGTCGCGCTCCTGTTCCAGGCGTTGCCGCGCGATGCCGTTGTCGCGGAATATGCGCAACGCCTGTGCCATGTCGCCGATCTCGTCGACCCGTTCATATTCCGGCGGTTCTGCGTCATAATCCTGCGCCGCGAGCCGCGTAACGACGTCGCTCAGCTTCACCACGGGTCGCAGCACGCGGCGCCGGAAGATGAAATAGAGCACGAACAGAAAGAGCAACCCGGTCAGGGCCAGGACGATCTCCGACATGGTCCGCCACAGCCGCGACGCGGCCGTCGCGCCATCGACCGCGGCGGCCGTGCGCTGGTCAATCCGTTCCTGGAAATGATCGACACTGCCCTGGATGCGCTCAAGCTCGCGCTGATATTCGGGAGCGAACAGGATCGTGATCGCCGCCGTTCGGCCGTCGCGATCCCGCGCCGCGATCGCGGCATGTTGCTGTGCCTGCAGGGCATCGGCCCAGTGCATAGCCTGGTGCAGATCGCGGATCTCCTCGACACTGGCGCCGGCATCGCGGATATGCGCGGTCCGCTGCTCGATCGTGGCCAACGTGCCCGCTTCCTGTCGGTAGGCGACGAGATCGGCGGGATTGCCGCTGATCGCATAATGGCGCGCGAGATCGCTCAATGTCGCGATATCCTCGTCGACATGCGCGGTGGCGCTATCCAGCGCGTAACGTTCGGCCACCGCGTCGCGTTCGCGCCGGTCCGCGCCGGATGCGAGCAGCATTGTCGTCGCCGAAGCGAGGGTCAGCACGACGGTCGCGCCATAGGCCCAATTGGTGATCGTGGATAAGCGCATTGCCGACGTCTAGGCTGACTCGCCATACTGAAATGTTAATCCGGGCCGCAAGTCATCAAGACGGCGGCCGCCCTCGCAGACGGCGACCCAGCGCGAAGGGGGCTGCCGGATTGGTCCGTAGCATCGGAGAACCGGACGAAGTCGCGAATATGGTGCGCTTCCTGATGCTTGAGGCCAGCTATTCGACTGGCAGCAAATTCGTCGTCGACGGCGGGGCAGTGACCGGACAGGTGCTTGCCCTGCATGACTGAACCTCATTCTCATGGTTTGGCCGGAACGGCGACTGCCAGCGCACTTTTCCCGCCGGCGCTTGTGGGCTGTATCCGGGACGACCGGCCACCCCGCGAAGAGGAAGTGCGCATCCTGGCGGTAAAGCTGTGGGCGGAAGGACTGTCACGGCGTCCGCGCAGCAGTCGCGGCCACGCCAGCGCTATCGTCAGAAGCTTCCTGTGCGGGTACGATCCCTTGGCCAAGAGTGCCGACGCAACCGACCGGGCTTCCCGCTCGTAGATCCCCCAATGTCGCCAATCGCTACCCGGCTCTAGCGTCGACCGCATGGATCAAACCGGTTCGGAATGGGCCGCGGGATCGCTGATGGACCGTTGCGCTACCGAAATTCGAGGCGGCCCGCCCGCCGATCGTCGACCCGACTATTATTCGTATTCGCGCGCGCGCAGCACGCTGAGCCCTCGCCGTCAAAAGTCGACGAGGACGGACGGAGGAAGCGGCGCGCGCGCAGCGATAGCTGCCTGATTATCGAAATGGCGTCCCCCAAACGATTCCGGACAGCGCGTGCGGGGGGCGCCAGCCTGGCACACGCTCACGATCTGATCCTGAGACCACAACCATCGCGCGTCGTATTGCGCCCTTTTCTTCTAGCCGAGGACGGTAATCCCGGAACGAACGCCCGGGTCTTCAGGAGCGCCGCCGGGAATATACTCGATTTTTGGTACGGGCGGCCGCGTCAGCCGTATCTTCCGGGCGGGTGTTGAAAGCGATGGTCGCATTCGGCGCCGCCTTGTGAACCGCGTTGATCACCATCTCGAACAGCGTGAGGCTCTTCGGCGGAATTCGGAGCCCGCCGCCGATGACGACACAGTCGTAGCGCGCGCTGTTCAACTGCGCTTCTAGCATGGTGCGTCCGGCATCGTCGGGCGTGATCATGCAGGTATAGCCCTGCCAGCCGCGCTCGTGGATTTTCGCAACGGCCACGGCGATCATTCGCTCGACGGTCATCTTGCTGGCGAAATGCGGCACGTCGGCATACGCCTCGCCCTTGAACACCGAGAGGTAGACGATGCCCTTTACGCCGGCCTCGCGGGCGGCATTGAGCGCTAGCATGGCCTGGGTCAGTTCGTCGGGCGCGTTGGGGGCGAGCAGGAACAGGGTGCTGACCCCGTCCAATGCCGCGCGGATGCTGTCGATGTCGGCAAGGTCGCCTTTCACAGCAGTCACGCCCGCCGGGAAGTTTGCTTTCTCGGGCGAGCGGGTGAGCGCGCGAACTTCGACGCCCTGACCGTCGAGGAAGTTCAGAACCTGCGTTCCAACCGTGCCGGTGCTGCCAGTTACCAGAATAGCCATGGTGTATCTCCTTGATCGCTTCGAGCGACTGGATGTCGCTCGAGGCAAGATAGATGTTCCGAATTTTGGCGTAAGATGACATGATTGGAACTTATCGTCTCAATTACGGAACAGAAAATGGACCTGCCGGCGCTTGCAGATTTCAACCTGGTTGCAACACACGGCGGCTTCGGGCGGGCAAGCCGGGCGAGCGGGCGACCGAAAGCGACCCTCTCGCGCAAGGTGTCCGAACTGGAGGCGAGCCTCGGGGTGCGGCTGATCGACCGGGGTTCAAGGACACTAAGGCTGACCGATGAGGGGCGAGCCTTGCACGAGCGCACGCTCGGTCCGCTCGCCGAGATCGTCGAAGCTGAACAGGCTGTGGCGAACGGCGCATCTATACCCCGCGGCAAACTACGCGTGAGCGCCCCGATCGTGCTGGCGCATGTTCTCCTGCCGAAGCTCGCAACCAGCTTTGTGGCCGCCTATCCGCAGGTGGAGCTCGAGATCGTCGCCGAGGACCGCCAGGTCGACCCTGTCGAGGAAAATTACGATCTCGTGATCCGGATCGATCCACGCCCGGACGAACGACTGGTCGGGCGCCGAATCATGGAGGATGAGCGGTTGCTGGTGGCGCCGCCGGTCTTGAAGGTTGTTCTGCAGTCGGAGCACGACGCCACCGATCAGGCGGCTCCGGCGGTCGGGCGTGTGGGAGCGCCAGACGACGTTCGGTGGCAGATCAGGACCAGCGCCGGCATACGCCTCTTGCGGCCACATTTCAGATTACGTTTCTCGTCCTTCCTGATGGTGCGCGACGCCGTGCTCGCCGGTGCGGGCGTTGCGCTCGTGCCGAAATTGATGGTGACGCAAGATATCACAGCCGGACGGCTGGTATCATGGGGAGCGCATGATGGACCAAAAGTTGAAATCTGGGCGCTCCAGAATTCACGCCGCCTGTCCAGCTCCAAGGTGCGAGCATTTCTGGATATGCTCGCTGTATCGTCTCGCAAAGACGGCCCGGGAAGCTCTTAAAATGACTTACGACCGCGCCTCTTCCGGTCGCTATGATGCGGGCGAACGGCACGTCTCGGAGAAAGTTGCCTTTCGGTAGCAGATTCGGGACCGTCCGGTACGGGTCGGGAGCCGCCATCGCCGACAGAGCCGATCAACGTGGCAAGGGCCGCTAACTTAGCCGACGTTCGAGGGCTCGAAACCGCATCCCGAAACTTGATGGGGTCGTCTAATCGCGATGCGCGAAGTCAATCTTGACGACGGCGTTCTTGAAAAACTCGCCACCGATCGCTGTGGTCAGCGGACGGTTCAAAGCCTTCGCCATCGCCGTCATTTCAACCAGTGCGACCTTGTCCGACCTGATGTCGGCGGCGCCGACGGTAACAAGCACGTGCCGAGCCATATCGCTTTTGGCCGAACCGTGCGCCCCATGGCCCATTTCCGTCCCGCTTGCGGCAATGCCAAGCCTAGCGGCATCCGGCGCGTTGACGACGACGACCGATGAGCCGCTGTCGAGAACCGCGGGCACGTCATGCCCGTTTACCTTTGCGATCAGGAAGAGATGTCCATTGTAAAGGTCGAACGGCACCCATCCGCTGTTGTCGCTGCCGCCGGCATTGCTGACGACCGAAGGAACAGGGGCGGCCGGCTCCGACGCACGGGCCGGATCGATCGCGACCGCGGCAATCGACGCGAGCAGGATCAATCTGCGACCAAGCCGGGATCGGTCACTATTCGATGCCGTTCCGTGCATTGGAGCGCGCCCCTTTTTTGCTGTTCTGAGAATTGCGCCCCGAACGGCCTGCTCACTCAACAGACGACGTCGGTAAGACGATACACCGCCGTACAGAATGACTGATTTTGCACGACTTGGTTGCAGAAACTGAAACGATAGAACATCTTAAGCCGATGTGCTGAATTTGCTCAGCCCGCCAGCGAAATAGTTTCCATCGTCGAGATCGGCAATCAAGCCCGGCCCGGTCGGCGTCCAGCCCAGTCGCTCGCGGGTCAGGTCGCTCGTCGCGGGGGCATCTAGGATGAGGAACCGCGCGAGGAAGCCGAAATGCGCTTCGGCGTCACCCTGCGGGATCGATACGGTCGGCAGCCCGAGCCGGCGGCCGATCGCCTCGGCGATCACGCGGACGGGAATGCCGTCGTCGCCGATCGCGTGATAGCGATCGCCTGCCGTCCCGTTTTCGAGCGCCAGGCGGTAAGCGCGGGCGGCATCCGGTCGGTACACCGCCGGCCAGCGATTGGCGCGGTCGCCGATATAGGCCGAGACGCCGGTGGCGCGCGCGATGTCGATGATGCGCGGCACGAAGCCGCGGTCGCCATCGCCGTGAACCGATGGTGGCAAGCGCATCACCGCGGCGCGCACGCCTTGATCGGCCAGCGCGACCGTCGCCTGTTCGGAGGGCACGCGGGGAATCGAGGCGGGCGGCGTGTCGCGCTCGGTGCCGACGCGTCCCGGCGCGGCTATCGCCAGCATCAAACTGCCCGAGGTGGTGATGAACGGCCGCCCCGATCCCGCCAGGACATTGCCGATCGTCTCGATCACCCGCCGGTCGAGATCGGCGTTCTCGATAAACTGCGCGAAATCGTGTTTGAAGGCCGTGTGGATCACTCCGTCGCATTGCGATGCGGCGCTGGTCAGGCTGTCGAAATCGTCGAGCTCGCCGTGAGCCACCGCTGCACCGGCAACGGTCAATGCCTGCGCGCCGGCTTCCGACCGCGCGAGCCCCAAAACGCTATGGCCGGCGTCGATCAACTCGCGAACGACCGCGGAGCCGACCCAGCCCGTTGCTCCGGTGACAAATACCCGCATTCACTCTTCTCCCGATCCTGCTCCCACAAGCCGTGGGCGGGGCAGGGATAGGCGGACGAGCCGATACGATATATGCGCGGGCTTGCACATTATCTTCGCGATCGTCCGAAAATGCCGATGGATCCCCTTTCCGACGTCCTCTCGCTGCTCAAGCCGCATACCTATGTCGCGGGTGGCTTCGATCTCGGTGGAGACTGGTCGATCGGGTTCGGTCCGCATGACGGCATCAAATGCTATGCGCTCGTATCGGGGGCCTGCTGGCTGAGCGTCGATGGTATCCCGGACCCGGTCCGACTGGTGGCGGGCGACTGCATTCTGTTGCCAAGCGGCCGCCCGTTTCGCCTGACCCGCGACCCGGCGCTCGAGCCCACCCCATTCCTCGCGCTGCGCGCCGGCGAATGGCGGCGCGGCGTGGCGATCGTGAACGGCGGTGGTGAGACGATGATTCTCGGCGGCCATTTCGTCTTCGCCGGCGCGCATGCCGAAATGCTGCTCGATGCCATGCCGCCGATCGTTCATCTGCGCGAGGACAATGACAGGATCGGCCTGCGCTGGGCGCTGGAGCGGTTACGCCAAGAACTGGTCGAAGCCCTTCCGGGTGGCGACCTCGTCGCCCGCCATCTCGCGCAGATGATGCTCGTACAGGCCTTGCGGCTCCATCTTGCCGAGGTGGGCGGTCGCAACGTTGGGTGGCTGTTCGCGCTCGCCGATCCCCGGATGGCAGCGGCGATCGGGGCGGTCCATGCCGCGCCGGGGGCACGCTGGACCTTGCAGGCCCTGGCCTCCCGGGCGGGCATGTCGCGGTCGACTTTCGCGCAGACGTTCAAGGCCTCGGTCGGCACGTCGCCGATGGACTATGTAACCCGCTGGCGTATGCTGCTGGCCGGCGACCGGCTGACAAACGGCAGCGATCCGATATCGGTGATCGCGCTGGCGCTGGGGTATGAATCGGAAAGTGCGTTCAGCACGGCCTTCAAGCGCGTCATGGGCTGCGCTCCGCGTCGCTATGGTCGACGACCGGCCAACGCCAACACAAGGCCCGCGCAGACGCCCGGGTCATCAGTGTGACGCATCAAGCGGCCTCTCGGGCGCCGAAGAAGTCGAGGAAGATCCGAGCCAGCGCCTCGGGCTGCTCTTCGGGAATGAAATGGCCGCAAGAATCGATCGTCTCGCCACGAATTGTTTCGGCGAACGGCTCCAGAGGCCCGGCCATGTCGGGGATCGATCCCTGGTCGGCATCGATCGCGAGCAGCGGCATGGAGAGCTTGCCCTTGGCGACCAACGCGCGGTTCTGCTCGGCCGACCGGCCGGCGGCGCGATAATAAGCGAGGCCGGCGCGCAAGGCTCCCGGCATAGAGAAGAGGCGGACATATTCATCGAGATCGGCATCGTGAAAACTGTGCGGATCGGCGGCTTTCCGGCGCAGGAACCAGTCGAGATAGATGCGCTCGCGCCCGGCGATCAATGCCTCGGGCAAATCCGGCACCGCATGAAAGGCGAAGTGCCAGGTCCGCCATGCGCGATCTGGCGCCGTCGGCAGCATCTCCGGCAGCGTGACGCCGGGTATACCGGCATCGAGCAGCGCGAGGTGGCTGACCTCGTCGGGAAACATCAAAGCGTAGGGCAGCGCCACCCACGAGCCGATATCGTGAGCGGCCAGCGCATAGCGCGAATGGCCCAGCCGCTCGATCAGCCCATGCACCCGGCGCGCCACCGTCTCGGTGTCGTAGCCATCAAGAGGCTTGTCGGACTCCCCCTGACCGGGGAGGTCGACGGCAATGAGGTGGAAGTGTGGCGCCAAAATCGGCATCACCCTGCGCCAGGCGAACCAGCTTTCCGGATAGCCCGCGAGCAGGACCAAGGGCGGAGCGGTCTCGACGCCCGCCGTCACATAATGGAGCCGCAATCCATCGATCACCTGAAAGCCGTGCCGAAAAGCCGCGGCATCCGGAGATGGTCTGTCGGTGGGGCTGTTCATAACGTCGTTCCTTGCGCGGCAGTGACTGGCGGCGGCGGCCGAAGGTCGGGATTGCGACGGTCGGTTCACCGCGCGAGCGTGCGGGCAAGAAAGTCCCGCATGCCGGCGGCAATCTCCCGGTGGTGCGTCTCCAGCGCGAAATGTCCGGTGTCGAGCAGGTGGATTTCAGCGTCCGGCAGGTCCTTCCTGAACGCCTCGGCGCCGGCCGGGATGAACGCCGGGTCATGGCGCCCCCACATTGCCAGCAACGGCGGTCGATGCGCGCGAAAATAGGCCTGGAAATCGGGATAGAGCGCGACGTTGCTGCGATAGTCGAGGATCAGGTCGAGCTGGATTTCCTCCGCTCCCGGCCGCGCCATGTAGGCGATATCGAGTTCGTATCCGTCGGGCGGCAAGAGGCTGCGATCGGTGCCCGTGCCATATTGCCAGTTGCGTATCGTGTCGGCGGCGAGCGACGGGCGGCAGGCTTCCCGGTTCGCCTCGCTCGGATCGCGCCAATAGGCTTCCCACGGCCCCCATTCGTCGCTGAAGCCGTCGACATAGGCGTTGCCGTTTTGCGAAACGATCGCCGACACCCGCTCGGGATGCTTCATCGCCAGCCGCAGGCCGACGGGCGCGCCGTAATCGAAGATGTAAAGCGCATAGCGGCCGAGCGACAGCGCTTCGGTAAAGCCGTCGATGACATCGGCCAGCGCATCGAACGTATAGTCGAAGGTGCTCCGCGGCGGCGCCTTGGTCTGCCCGAAGCCCGGCAGATCGGGCGCAATCAAGCGGTAACGATCGGCCAGAAGCGGGATGAGATCGCGGAACATGTGGCTGGCCGACGGAAAGCCGTGCAGCAGCAGGATGACGGGCGCGTCGCGCGGACCGGCCTCGCGATAGAACAACTCGACATTTCCGACCTGCTGCCTGCGATAGCGCACAGTGGACATCGCTTCCTCCTTCAAATTTGCACCCGATGCCGGGTCGCTCACTCAAGAGGATTCGATCTAGGCAGTGCATTTTCGAGCGGAATGGTTGAACTTCGTACGACTGGATTGCAGAAATTGAAACGATGGACCGACTGGATGCGATGACGCTCTTCGCCGCCGCCGTCGAGCACGGCTCGCTGGCCGCGGCCGCGCGCCGGCACGGGCGCTCACCCGCTGCGATCACGCGGGCTGTGGCGATGCTCGAGCGATATGCTGGCGAAACGCTGTTGCTGCGCTCGACCCGCAAACTCAGCCTCACGCCTGCGGGGGAACGCCATCTCGGTGTGTGGCGCGAGGTGCTGGCAAGGTTGGAGGAAGCCGGACCGCCTCATCCCGAGGCACCGATCAAAGGCAGCATCGTCGTGACCGCGCCCGAATTGTTCGGCCGCCTCGAGGTGATGCCGATGATGGAGGATTTCCTCGGGCTTTATCCGGATGTTTCTGCACGCGTGCTGCTGGTCAATTGCGTTGTCGATCTGATCGGCGAAGGCGTGGATCTCGCGGTACGCGTCGCGCCGCTGCGGGATTCTACACTGACGGTCATCAAGGTCGGTGAAATGCGCACCTTGGTATGTGCGTCACCTGAGTATCTCGACCGTAAGGGCGTGCCGGCCAGCCCGCAGGATCTGGCGCATCACGATTGCATCGGCCTCAATACCGGGGGCGATGCAGAGCTCTGGCCATTCAAGGCGGCCATCGACAACGGTGCGCGTATTCGGTCCGTTCGGGTTCACACCCGGCTGACCGTCAACAATGCGGGGGCGTCGATCGACGCGGCACGGCGCGGACAGGGGATCATCCGGCCCCGCGCTTACCAGGTGGCGGATGACATCGCCGCCGGCCGCCTCGTTCGCCTCATGCCGATGTTCGAGCCGTCGGCGCTACCGGTCAATATCGTCTTTCATCCCGATCGCGGCCGGGCACGCGTTGTGCGGTCCTTCATCGACCATGCCGTTCCCGCGATGAAACGCGAACTCCTGCGCATCGACGCCATCATTCCCGCCCCCGGCCGCGAGCAATAGGCGAACGGGTGATGAAGCGGATCAGATTGTCCGGCGGCCGAAGGAAAGCTGCCGTCTACCCAATTGCGCGCTCGTCATAGGCGAGCTGTTCGCGCTCGATATCCCGCAAGTGAGCGATCGACCAATCGAACACCGCGCCCAGCGGCGCCTGAAGGCTGCTCCCAAGTTGGGTGATGGAATATTGCACCGACACCGGCGAGGTTGCCAGCACCTCGCGACCGATGAGACCGTTACGCTCCAGCCGTCTCAAGGCTTGCGTCAGGGCCTTGTGGGTAACGCCCTCAAGCCTTCGTTGCAGCTCATTGAAGCGCATCGGCTGCATATCAAGTAAAATAAGGATCATCGCCGACCATTTATTGGCAACCTGATCGAAAAATGCCCGTGCGGCACAGTCCTTGAAGAACACGGTGTCTGGTTGGCAGGTCGCCACGGTATACTCCTGTATATCTGCGCACTCCGAAGTGCGTCATTGATCTTGGTCCATCGGTCTATAGTTTCCCGACGAAGCGAGCAACCTGCTCGCCAATCTCTCGGTTAGCGGAGGGTCGTCCTCCGCGACAGTCGTCCGACTGTGCGAGGAGCACAAATCGTGAGCGACCGGCACGCACCGCGAGTCGTCGATTTACACGGCGCGCACAGGAGAAACTTGCCGACCATGGTGACAAAATCGAACGCACAGCCAACCTTGACCGGCAAAACGTGGGGCATTCTGATTGTCGCGGCGTGCATCACCGCATTCTTGGCTTTGGGGTCGCACGATCTTGCCATCGCACATCTCGGCATTCCCTTCCCTTATCTCCAACCGACGCCCGGTTGGGCGCGCTGTCTTGGGCAAGTTACGCGGATCGGTGCGATGGTCTGTGTCTGCCATCTCGCCCGATGGTATCTCGACAGGCGTAGCCTCCCGGTCGCGGCGATCATCTTCAGCTTGTTGATCCTGATGATCCAGGAAACGCTGCGGGCGGTCATCGTCGATAATGTCGTCACCGATGGCCTGGTTCACCTGCGCTGGCTCTATTCGCTGATGATGCGGGCTCCCGACATTGCGATGTCCATTTTTACGGCGACCGCCGCCGTCATCATCGCCCGTAGGCTCCGCCATGCCGGCCTCATCTGGATTTCGATCGCGGTAGTGCTCGCCGCCGCGCTCGATGAATTCGCGCTGATGCCGCTGGTCGATTTCCTTTCCAGCTGGGTCGACACCAGCCTGCACCTGACCCAGCCGCCGGCCGTCTACACGATGCCCTACGGCTTCTACGTGTACAAATATATCTACGCGACCTTCATCGAGCCCACGATTGCATCGTTCGTCCTGGTCTACCTGATGTGGCCCGCGCTACCAGGTTCGAAAAGCCGCCGCGTCGCGTCCTTCGTGCTGATCATGTTGTTGATGCGCGGGCGCGTCGCAGGCATCGCCCTGTTCAGTTTCTGGGTTGACGGTTCGCGGATCATGGCGATCGCCGCGGAAGGGCAGTTTTTCATCGAAACGCTGATCCTGACGACGCTGACCGCGTTGACGTGGGCAGCGCTGACACCGAAAGACCGCTGACAGCGGCGAGACGCCGATCGTCCAACATTCTTGAGCGGTCGACAACCGCGGTCGCAACGACAGGCCTCCCGCCGTACCGCAACACGACATGGTATACGCGCGTATATCTGCGCACTTCGAGGTGCGTAATTGATCTGAGGTTTCCGGCATTTACCTTTCAACAGGCCGGCTCTCGGCTCGCGGTCCTTCGTCCGCCGTCCGTCGAACGCCGTCATGATCACGGACCGCACGATTGTGGAGACCTGTCGATGGATGTGAATTACTCTGGTTGGTCCAGACGCGATACGCTGATGCTCGGCGGCGTGGCGGCGGCGGTCACGATGACGAAGGGCACAGCGTCTGCGAAAGCCGCTGTCCGGCGGCCGGTAGCGAAGCTGTTCATGACCGATGTCGGGCGGGGAAGGAACGTCCTGCTCATCCATGGCTGGGTGTGCGATTCCAACGACTGGAGCTGGCAGCTGCCGACCTTCGAGGGGAAATATCGTACGGTCGCCGTTGACCTGCGCGGCCATGGGCGGTCGGAAGTGAAGCCGTCGGGTTCGTATATGCCGACCGATTATGTCGCGGATATCGAAGCCCTGATGGTGGAAAAGGCACGCGGCGAGAAATTCGTGGTGATGGGGCATTCGATGGGCGGCCAGATCGCGGCACGCGTTGCGGCAAAGCGGCCGGACCTGGTCGCTGGGGTCGTGTCGGTCGACGGCGCGCTCGGCTTCGATGGCCCCGCGGTCGATCTGTTCGCAAAGACCAATCATAATCTGATGGCCGAGAACCCCGCCGCGGCGGCGGAAGCGCTGTTCAAACTCGCTTACGCGCCGACCACCGATCCGGCGCTCGAGCGGTGGCACGGACGACGCGTCGAAGGGATGCCGCCCGACGTCGTGCGCGAATCGTTCGGGCCATTGTTCTTCGGCCCCGGCCAGGTCGGCGTCGGCGCGGCGAGCGCCGCTTTCTGCAAGAGCCTGACGGTGCCGGTCTATCATCTGTGCCGCGATCCGGCGCAGGCCGACCGCATGCGGCCGTGGTTCACGCATCCGAAATCGCAGGTCGACCTGTGGCCGCACTCCGGACACTGGATCATGCAGGACCGCGCCGAGGCGATGACGCTCGCCGCGAGCGACTGGATCGATGCGCTCTAGGGTGGGGTCGGCGGCGGGCGCGCTGTCGTGAACCAACGATCCCGAGAACGCACGCAGCACACCGCGTTCGGCGGCAGGGGGATGACGCTGACCGTGCTGTGCATGGCGGTGCTGATCGTCCAGCTCGACACCACCGTCGTCAACCTTGCGGTCGATCCGATCGGTTCGGCGTTTCATGCCGATGTCGCGACGATGCAATGGGTCGTCGACATCTACAATCTCGTCTACGCCGTATTGCTGCTGACCGGCGGCCTGCTCGCCGATGTGTACGGCCGCCGGCGCGTCTTCATGGGCGGCGCGATCGTGTTCTCGGCGGCGTCTTTGCTGTGCGCGCTGTCGCCGGCGGTGTGGCTGTTGATCGCGGGGCGAGCGCTGGCCGGTCTGGGCGCGGCGCTGCTGATGCCCGCCTCGCTGGCGATCCTGCGCGTGACCTGGCCGGACGTGCACGAGCGCGGCCGGGCGCTGGGGATTTGGGCAGGCTGCAACGGGCTGGCGCTGGCGATCGGCCCCAGCGCCGGCGGGTTCCTGATTGCGCAATTCGGCTGGTCGGCGATCTTCTGGGCGGTTATGCCGCTCGGCCTCGCAGCGCTGGCTTTGTCGCCGATCGCTGTCCCCGAATCCGCCGATCCCGAGGGTCGCCGGATGGACGGGCGGGGTCAGGTGCTGGGTGCGATCGCGCTGGGTGCGCTGTCGCTCGCTGCGATCGAGGCGCATGGGACGATCTGGCTGGCCGCCCTGGCGCTGATCGTCGCGGGCGTCGCCTCCGGCCTGTTTCTCGGGGCCGAGCGCGCGCTGGGCGATCACGCCTTGGTGCCGCTGGGCATGTTTCGATCGTTGACCTTTCTCGGCGCGATGATCGCCACGACGGGCATGACCTTCGGCATGTATGGCGTGATGTTCCTGCTGCCGCAGACGTGGCAGGCGACCGGCCGGCTCGGGCCGATCGGTGCCGGCGTCGCGCTGCTCCCTGAGGCGGTGTTCTTCGTGCTGGTCTCGCCATTTTCTGGCTGGATCAGCGATCGGCTGGGGCGGCGGATGGCGACGGCCGGCGGGGTCGGCATCATCGGTTGCGGGCTCGCCCTGATCGCGATGTTCGCCGGTGCGCGGTCGCTGGTCGTGACCGAAATCGGCCTTGCGCTGACCGGCTTCGGCATGGGGTTGGCTACCGGTCCGTTGATGGGCGCGGCGGTCGGCGCGGTCGAATCGGCACGATCTGGCACAGCGGCGGCGCTCATCAACGTCGCGCGCATCGCCGGCGCGACGATCGGCGTCGCAATTCTCGGCACCGTTTTCGCCATCGGCGGCAAAGGCGTGAGCGGCTTGCGGGCGGCGATGCTGACCGGGGCTGCCGTGCAGATCGCCAGCGCCGCCGTCGCGTGGCGGACGACGAGGAGACGCGGCACCGATACGTGACCGGCCATGTCCGGACCGGTGCTCTTTACTGGCCACAACAACCGCCTTCTCGAAACAGGAGTCGAGGCATTGACGACGACATCAGACAACAAATCACCGATCGTGCTTTTCCTGATCCTCACCTGTGTGTTCTCGGGCCCGTTCTGGGCGCTGGGGATCGCGACCGGGGATACCTCTGGCGGGCAGGGCGCTTATGCCATCGGCATGATGTGGGGGCCGGCGCTTGCCGCGCTCGCCACCTGCTGGATCGCCAGGCTGCCGCTCGGGTCGCTCGGCTGGCGGTGGGGAGAGCCGCGCTGGCAACTTCTCTCGTATTTCTGGCCCTTGGCGGTATGCATCGTTACCTACGGCATCGTCTATGCCGTCGGCCTCGGCGGATTTCCCAACGCGGACACCGTCGCGACCTTTCGCAAGAGCCTGCACTGGACCGGCGCCGGCACCGCGCTGGTGGTGATCGGCTGGTTCGTGCTGTTCGCGACCACCAGCCTTCCCATGGCGCTGTCGTCCGCGCTCGGCGAGGAGATCGGCTGGCGCGGGTTCCTGTCGCCAAGACTGGATGCGAAGTTCGGGTTCACGGGCGGTGCCTTGCTGACCGGCGCGATCTGGGCGGTTTGGCATTTCCCGATCCTGTTCTTCTCCGATTATGACAGTGCGACCCCTTTGTGGTTCTCGACACCGTGTTTCGTGGTCGAGGTGATGAGCCTCGCGATCATCATGGCCTGGGTGCGCCGGCGCTCGGGCAGTCTGTGGACCGGCGCGATGGCGCATGCCAGCATCAACATGTTCAACCAGGGGTTCTTCGTGCCGCTGACCGCGGCGCGCGGAAGCGTGACCGCCTACGCCATCGACGAATCGGGCGCGGTCCTGCCGGTTGTCCTGCTGGCAGCGGCGATTTTCGTCTGGACCCGCCGCGGGGCGCTGGATGGCATCGATCCCGTTACCGGTGTTTCGGAGCAAGGCGCCGCCTGGGCGCATTGACCTTAGTCCGTAGCATTTGTCACGCTTACGCAGGGAGGAATCAGATGTCCCTTGGATTCGCCGCCGCGCTTCTTGCATCGACGCTCGCCGCGACCGGCCAGACCGCGGTCAAGCTTCCCGCCGACGAAGCGGCGCCGGGGGTGCGGCTGACCGGCGATGAGGTCACCGTCCCGCTCGTCCTGATCAAGGGCTATCCGTTCATCGAAGGCGAGGTGAACGGGGTGAAGGGCAAGTTCATGTTCGACATCGGCTCGGACGCCGCGATCACTCTCAACCACCATTATGTACCGCTCAAGAACGGCATCGCCATGCCGGGCAGCAAGGTTGGCAGCGGGCAGACCATGCCGGCGCAACTCAACAAGACGATCGCGTCGGTGCGCTTCGGGCAGTTTTCTTATACCAACGTCCACAACGTCCAGAGCAACGACGCGTCGCAGATCGAGCAGCACATCACGCCGGATTATCTCGGCTGGGTCGGTTTCGAATTCTTCCGCGGCTATGCGGTCAAGATCGATTACCGCAAGGACACCGCCACCTTCTACAAGGCCGGTCCGGCGGCGGTGACGCACTTTCTCAGCGGTGAGACTGTTGTCGCCGTCATCCCGTTCCAGCGCCCCAAGCTTGCGCGGATACCCGTGGTGCCGGTCACGATCGGCAAGATGAGGTTCGACGGCGCGTTCGACACCGGCGCCTTGAAATGTGGATCGACAAGGCGACGCGCCAGAAGCTCGCCGCCGAAGGCGTGCTCGCCAAAGCGGAGGATGGTGGTGACGATCAGGTCGACATTTCCGGGGTCGACATCGCCAACGGTGCCGCCGACCTGACATTGCGATTCAACGTCGTGCCGCCGCCCGCGCCCTTCGCCGAGGCCACCAACCAGCGCCCCGACGATAATGTCACATTCGCCTATAATCTCCTGAGCAAATACAAGACGGTGATCGATTACCCCAACCGGACGATCTATTTGCTGAAATATGACGATGCCCATTAGGCGAAGGCGGCCTGCAGGCTAGGTGTTTGTCCCGGCATTTGATGGTGCGGGTCGAGTATAAACCGATCAGGTTCGGCTGACCAGATTTTGCGGATGTATTCGTAGGGGGTGAGTCCGCGCAGGGTCTTGAGCCTACGGCCATAGTTGTAGGCGTCGATGAAGGTGTGCAGGTGGGCGGTCAGTTGGTCATGGCTGTCGTAATGATAGCGCTTGACGGTTGCTTCTTTGATCGTCCGGTTCATGCGTTCGACCTGACCATTGGTCCAAGGGCGCTTCACCTTGGTGAGGCGATGGTCGATGCCATGCTCGTCGCAAACGCGATCGACGATGTGGTGAAAGGCGTATTTGTGGCGGGCCTGATTGGTGAACTGGATGCCGTTATCGGTGAGCACGGTGTGGATGGCATAGGGCACGGCCGCGATCAGGTTCCGCAGGAACTGGGCAGCGATCATCTTGCCGGCTTGCTCGTGCAACTCGACATAGGCGAACTTGCTGGTGCGGTCGATCGCCACGAACAGCCGTAGTTTGCCTTCGGCCGTCTGCACTTCGGCAATGTCGATGTTGAAGTAACCAATCGGATAGGTCTTGAACTTTCTCTTCGGCTCCTTGTCACCTGTCACTTCGGGCAAACGACTGATCCCGTGCCGCTGCAGACACCGATGCAAGGATGAGCGCGTCAGGTGCGCGATCGTCGCCTGTAGCGCATAGAGGCAGTCATCGAGCGGCAGCAGCGTGTGCTTGCGGAAGGCGACGACGATCGCCTCTTCCTCGATCGACAGCACCGTCGAATGGACATCCCGCGGGCCGGTCGGCAGATCCTTGACCGCCGTGCGCCTCTTCCACTTGGCAACGGTCTTCTGGTTGATGCCCGTAGCGCTTCGCCAGAACCCTCAGGCTCTCTTCACTATGCTGTATCGCTCGACGGACCGCCTCTGTCGTGCGGGCGCTTCCATGTAGAATCTGTCCCATAGCGCATCCTTCCAAGCTCGCGAGGATGATGCACCATCAAATGCCGGGACCAAACACCTAAGCCCTTCAGCCTCATTCGCGACGTGCATGAATTGTTGCGCGTAGCGCCGTTGATGCAGTCAACCCATCATCGCATTCTCCGCGGGTCACGCATCCGGGAAAGCTGGAGCGGCATGGGGAGAGGGACATGAAAAGGCAGACGGCATGTGCGGTCTTGGCTCTTGTGGCTGCCGGTGCGGGCGCGTCCGGGGCATATGCGCAAACGACACCTGCTCCGACCGCCGATAGCGATCGGAATGTGTCAGTCGCCACGGCATCCGAACCCACATCGCAAACGGGCGAGATCGTCGTGACGGGGTCCCGCATCTCGCGACGCGACTATACGTCGAGCAGCCCGATAGCGACCGTCTCCAGCGATTATATTGCGAAGTCGGCGTCTCCCACCCTTGAGTCGTCGTTGAACCAGCTGCCGCAGATTACCTCGTCGGCCAGTTCTTCAACGAACACGCAGGCCCGAGGCGGACAGGCGAGCCTCGACCTTCGTGGCCTCGGCCAGCAACGCACGCTGATCCTCGTTGACGGCCGACGTGTCCAGCCGTCGGCTTCGGACGGATCAGTGGACCTCAACACGATTCCAGCCGACCTCGTCCAGAGCGTCGAGATCATCACCGGTGGCGCGTCGGCAGTCTATGGCTCCGACGCTGTCACGGGCGTGGTCAATCTCAAGCTCCGTCAGGATGTGACGGGCGTCGAACTGAGCGCCAAGACTGGTGTCACCGAACGGGGCGATGGATCCACCTACGACCTCAACCTTCTTGCAGGCGGTAAGTTCGCCAACGGGCGCGGGTCCGCTCTCCTTTCGATCGGCTATTCCCGTCGCGACATCGCTCCGTTCACCAATCGCGACTATTTGCGCGGTCAAGTCCTGACCGCGTCTAACCCGCGCACGCTGCTGAACGTTTCGGCCGCAAATCTTCCGAGTCAGGCGGCGGTCGATTCAATCTTCTCAGCCTATGGGTACGCGCCGGGAACGGTCTCCCGTTCCTTGCAGCTGTCGTTCAACCGGGACGGAACCCTGTATTCGCCGACGAACATCGTAAACTACCGGGATGGAGCAGATCCCGCCACGGTCAACTATAACGGCGCGCAATATTATGCGGTAAGCGAGACCTACGTCGCGCAGACGCCGCTGACCCGCTATAACGTCTTCGGCCGGGTGAATTACGATTTCAGCGACAACATCAAGCTCTTCGTCGAAGGTTTCTATACCAACTACAATGTGACGACGGGCGGGGCCTTTGCAAACGCGGGCTCGACCTCTTCATCCGTCCCCATAACGATACCGGTCACAAATCCGTTCATTCCTGCCGACCTGCGCACTTATCTGCTGTCGCGGCCAAACCCGACAGCACCGCTTACCGCCACTCGTTTCACAACAGAAGCCGGCCCTCGGCACGAGCGCAACGATTATGACGTCTTCCAACTGACGACCGGCTTGTCGGGCCGCTTCAGTGGAACCGATATCGACTGGAGCATCGTAGGATCCTACGGACAGACGCACCAGTTGCAGACGGAGACGGGCTATCCAAGTATTCTGGCGATCAATCAGTTGCTGGCGGCGCCTGACGGCGGCGCGAGCCTGTGCTCCGGCGGCTATAACATCTTCGGTTTGCAGCCGGTCTCTGCGGCGTGCTCGGCGTTCATCTCCCGCACGGAAAGGAACGTCACGCGCCTTTCCCAGACCAACGTTGAGGCCAATGTCACCGGCACTCTGTTCAGTTTGCCGGCTGGCGCTCTCAAGTTCGCGGCGGGCGCAGACTATCGCCAGAACGACTATTCCTTCGACCCGGACTCGCAGATCACGACCGGGCAGATCGCCAATTTCCTGCCTATTTTTGCGTCGAGCGGGACGACCAAGGCGGCCGAAGCCTATGCGGAACTCCTGATCCCGGTGATCAAGAACGGACCGCTCATCAAGGAATTCAACCTTGACGCGTCCTATCGTTATTCGCACTACAACACCGTCGGTGGCATCTCGACCTATACGGTAGACGCGGACTGGATCGTGATCGACGGTCTAAGGTTCCGAGGCGGGTATTCGAGGGCGACGCGTGCGCCGAGTGCCGGCGAGCTATTCGGCGCTACCAGCTTCGGGCAGGCGTCGATCGGAGCGCCCGGCGTCTTGGGTTCCGGCGATCCGTGCGACGTGCGCGGAGCCTACCGCGCCGCCGGTGCGGCCAACGCCGATCAGGTTCGTGCCCTTTGCCTGGCGCAAGGCGTGCCCGCCAGCCTGATCGACACGTTCCAGAATACGAACCCGCGGACGCCCTTCCAATCCGGCGGCAACACGGCCCTTCAGCCGGAAACGGCCGACACCTACTCGGCCGGCGTGGTGCTCAGTCCCAAGTTTTCATCACCGCTGCTGGAGCACCTCAGCCTGTCGGTCGACTATTACAATATCAAGATCACCAAAGCGATCGGCCAGATCTCGAGCACAGTTGCCTTGTCCCAATGTTTCAGCACGGTGGCGAATCCCGGTCTGAGCAACGCGAGCAGCTACTGCCAGCTGCTGCAGCGCAATCCGGGCGACGGCCAGTTGTCTCTGATCCTGAACCCGCAGTTCAACCTGGCCAACTATTCGACGAGCGGGATCGACGCGCAGCTCGACTGGCGGTTGAACCTCGCCGATGTGGGCGGGCCGGGCAGCAGCTACTTTGCCATCAGCTCGGTCGCGACCTATCTGGACACGTTCAAGATTCAGAACTTCGCCGGCGCGCCAACGCTTGATTATGCAGGCACGATCGGAAACACGCAGATCGACCTGTTCGCGGACGCGCATCCGCGGTGGAAGGCGACCTCGACCGCTACGCTGGGCGTTGGCGACGTATCGGCCAGCCTGCGCTGGCGATATATCGGTAAGATGGCGAATGCCGCGAACGTTGGCACGAATGGAACGGCGCCGGACGTTTCCGCGGTCAGCTATTTCGACCTAAGCTTGAACTTCGATGTTTCCCACCGCTTTCAGCTTGGGCTCGGGGCGACCAACATCTTCGACAAAAAGCCGCCGGTGGTCAACACGAGCATCGTTGGCAACCTGGCGACAGACGCATACACGTACGACGTCCTCGGACGGCGCTTCTACGCATCTATAAAGGCTAAGTTCTAAAACGCGGCAGGCCGATCGTCTGCATGGGCAGCGGTAGTCGACCTCAGGGGGCGGTGAAGTCGACAGCGGCTCCGCCGCCTTCCCCTTTCAATAGTCGCGACCATAGTGCTTCTGCCGCCGGCGTTTGGCGGGCACGCGGGCGCCATATTCGTATCTCGATTTGCACATCGCGTGACGGATCGGCAGCGCGCACCAGACGCCCGGTCTTCAGGTCCTCGCGAACGATGCTCAACGCGGTCCAAGCGACACCGCGCCCCTCCCGCGCCATCGTCGTAAGCACGCTGGCGAGGTGAGACGTGAAAACGGGATTGAGTGGCGCGTCGATGCCCGCCGCCGCCCAGGCAGCTGAAAGGATTCGCCCCATTCCGGACTCGGCGCTGAAAGACAATTGCGGCGCCGTCTCCAGATCCACCGCGGCGAGGCTGGGGGCCGCTACGGGGAGCAATATATCGGAACCGAGGGGTATCGAACGGAAATCGGAACCGAGACGGACCTGCGCCGCATTGTGGTGATGGCACAGCAGGAATTGCGCGCGGCCCTCGATCATGATGCGCTCGCACGCGGTCATGTTGTCTGCAGTCAGCTCGATCCTCGCCGTCATCGGGACGCGCTCCTCGAGCTTTCGCAGAAGAGCGGGAAAATGTGTGAGGGAGAGGACATGGGTCGATGCAAAGCGCAACGATTCCGACGTCGACCTGGCGACCTCTCGAGCCTCCTCCCGTCCCAGCTTCAGCCTCCGAAGCGTCTCCTCGGCAACGAAGCGGAATGCATCGCCTGCGGGTGTCAGACGCGCCGTGTGCGTGCTTCGGTCGATGAGCGTGGCGCCGACCCAATCCTCAAGCGCCTTGATCCGCCGGCTGAAGCTGGGTTGGCTGACAGCCCGATGCTCGGCCGCTCGCGAGAATCCGCCATGCTCGATGAGGGCGAGGAAGTCCTCAAGCCAGTCGCAATCCATGCTTCTTCCTAGCGCCATCTGGGACGTAGCTCTAGTGCGCCTTGAGACATGGTTCCGCCGACACCGTAGGCCCGTGACCGCATGTGATCACGTCGGCTCGCCGGATGAAATCATGCGAACAGCGAATTGGATACCGGTTGAGCGTATTGCTACGCCATCCTCAGACAGTGCCCCCAGGCACGGGCGACGGGCGAGCGGATGACCGGGAAATACGACGCAATCACGCTGGAAATATTTTGGAGCAGGCTGATCGCGGTCGCGGACGAGGCGGCAACCACGCTGCTTCGCACGGCCTTCTCGCCCATCGTGCGTGAGTCAAACGACTTCGCTACCTGCCTCTTGGACGTCCACGGTGGGACGCTGGCCGAATGCAGCGGCGGGATTCCGGCCTTTGCCGGCCTGCTCGGCCGCACCGCCCGACATTTTTTGCGCACCTTTCCGATCGATTCCTGGTCGGAGGGCGATTGCGTGATCACGAACGATCCGTGGATCGGGACGGGGCATTTGCCGGACGTGGCGATGATCGCGCCGATCTTCCATCGTGGCAGACTGGTCGCCTTTTCCGGCAGCGCCGCGCATACGCCCGACATCGGCGGTTCGCTCGGCGCCCAAAACAAGGAAATATACGAAGAGGGCATCTGCATCCCCCCGATGCACTTCTATCGTGGGGGCGTGCGCAATGACGACCTGCTGCGATTGTTCCTGAACAACGTGCGGTTTCCCGACCTGATGCTTGGGGACCTGGAGGCGCAGGCTACGGCAAACGAAGTTTGTCGGCGTCGCACCGTGGATTTCCTTGACGATACGGGGCTCGACGATTTGGGCGATCTGGCCGCCGCGATACAGGGCATGTCGGAGCGAGCGATGCGCGACGCCATCCGGGCATTGCCTGATGGGGTCTACCGGGCAGCGGTCGACGCCGACGGTTTCGACGACCATCCCACCCATATTGCCTGCGCCGTCACCATCGCCGGGGACGGCATGACGGTCGATTACGCGGGCAGCTCGAAGCAGAACGGGCGCGCGACGAACTGCACGATGAATTATACGCAGGCCTATTCGATTTACCCGATCAAGTGCGTGCTCGATCCGCATACCAGGCGTAACGAGGGATCTTACCGGCCCGTCAGCATCGTCGCGCCCGAAGGCGCCGTGATGAACGCCGTCCGGCCGTCGGCGGTTGCCGCGCGGCATCTCACCGGCCATCTCCTGAGCTGCGCGATCTACCAGGCGCTGGCGCAAGTTGTGCCCGATCGCATCCTCGCGGACAGTGGCGGAGCACCTGCGCTGCGCGCGCGGATCGGGGGCGTCAATAGCGAGGGCGAACGCTTCTCCGCGATCCTTTTTGCAAGTGCGGGCATGGGGGCGTCGTCGCGGTTCGATGGGCTGTCCACCACTGCCTTCCCGACCAATTCAGGCGCCGGCAGCCTGGAGGCGCTCGAGGCCGTCGGCCCCATCCTGTTCACCCGCAAGGAATACCGCCAGGATTCCGGGGGCGCCGGTGAATTCCGCGGTGGTCTCGGGCAGGTCGTCGAGATCGAAAATCTCACCACTCAGCCGATGCAGGTCATGATTATCGGCGACCGCGAACGGCATCCCGCGCTCGGCGTGGCCGGGGGGAAGCCGGGCGCCTGCGCCTACGCCCGGATCGACGGGGTCACGCCGGTTAGGCTCAAGTCCCGCACTGCGCTCGCGCCGGGTTCGCGCATCGCCATCAATTTCGCCGGCGGCGGCGGCTACGGCGATCCATGCAAGCGGTCGGCGCTTGCGCTCGCCGACGATGTCCGAAACGGCATGGTCAGCGAACGAGCCGCCCGGGAAGACTATCGTGGGGGCACGGCCGCATGAATACGCGTCGGACCGCGCGCATTGGCGTCGACATCGGCGGAACCTTCACTGACTTCGTGTTCCATGACGAGGCGCGCGGCATCACTCGGACGGGCAAACGTCTGACGACGCCGTCGGAACCCAGCCGGGCGATCATCGAAGGGATCGAGCGCCTCCTTTCGGAAACCGGGAGCGAGGCCGCGCAGATCCACAGCATCGTGCACGGCACCACGCTGATCACCAACACTGTCCTCGAGCGAACCGGCGGCAAGGTCGGGCTCATCGCCAATGCCGGGCTGACCGATACGCTCGAAATGGGGCGCGAAACCCGTTACGACGTGGACGATCTGTTCCAGCGCGCGGTGCCCGTGATCGTGCCGCGCTATCTGCGCCGGGGCGTCGCCGGCCGTATGTTGGCGGATGGCAGTGAACGGGAGCCGCTCGACGAGGAAGCGCTGCTCAAGGAGGTTGCGTTTCTGGTCGACGAGGGGATCGAAGCTCTCGCGATCTGCTTCATGAACGCTTATCGCAATCCGTCTCACGAGCGGCGGGCGGAGCAGCTCGTTCGCGAACGGTTTCCCGAGCTCCTCCTATCGGTCTCGTCGTCGGTAGCGCCCGAACTGCGCGAGTATGAGCGGACCAACACCGCATGCGTCAACGCCTACGTCCAGCCGCGCGTCCATGGCTATCTCGACAGGCTGACAGCGGATCTTGAAAGCCTCGGCTTCGTGGGCGACCTTTCGATCATGCTGTCGGGTGGTGGCCTGACGACCATCGAGGAGGCCAAAAATTTTCCGGTTCGACTGATCGAGTCGGGGCCGGCCGCGGGCGCGATGGCGGCGGCGCATATCGCTCGCCAGATCGGCGAGGACCACCTGATATCGTTCGACATGGGGGGAACGACCGCCAAGATGTGCCTGATCGAGCATGGTCAGCCACACGTAAAGCACGATTTCGAGGCCGGCCGGCTTGAAAGGTTCAAGCAGGGCTCCGGCCTACCGCTGAAAGTGACGGTCATCGACATGATCGAGATCGGGGCGGGCGGCGGCTCGATCGCGAACGTGGATGCGCTCGGCCTGATGAAGGTCGGCCCTCGCAGCGCCAGCTCGGTGCCCGGCCCGGTATGCTATGGCCGCGGCGGGCAGGAGCCGACGGTTACAGATGCCGATTTGCTGCTCGGTTACCTGAATCCCGCGTTCTTCCTCGGCGGGGAAATGACGCTCCAGCTGGATGCGGTGCGCGATGCCTTCGAACGCAAGCTTGTCGCGCCGCTTTCCATTGATGTCGAGACCGCCGCGCGCGGCGTTCAGGAAATCGTCAACGAGAGCATGGCCGCTGCGACGCGGATGCATCTTGCCGAGAAGGGCAAGGATCCGCGCGACTATGCCATGTTGGCTTTTGGCGGCGCTGGTCCCGTCCATGCGTACGGCCTCGCGCGGCTGCTCAAGGTTCGCAAGCTGATCGTCCCGATGGGCGCCGGCGTCATTTCCGCCTTCGGGTTCCTCGTGGCCGCGCCTGCGGTCGATGATGCGCGCGGCTACCTGGCGCCGATCGGGCGTGTCGACTGGGATCAGGTCGAAGCGCTGTTTCGGGAGATGGAGGAAAAGGCCACGGCGCTGCTCTCGAGCGTGGGCGCGGGCGACGGCGCGATCCGCTTCGAGCGACAGGCCGACATGCGCTATGTCGGGCAGGGTTTCGAGATCACGGTTCCTCTGCCGAACGGCTCGCTTTCCGTCGACATGGCGCCGCAGATCCAGTCCGCGTTCGACGAGGAATATCGCAGACTTTTCGATCGGGTTGTCAGAGGCGTCCCGATAGAAGCTGTGAACTGGCGGCTGGCGGCGTCGGTCCCGGCGCAATCGATCAGCCTCGTGCACGCGCCGATCGACGCGCCGGCAGAGCGACCGGCGCGCGAGGTTTACTTCCCCGGCGCGGGGCGTGTGCTCGCGCGCGTATTCGACCGCTATGCGTTGCGCCCGGGCGACGTCATCGCCGGTCCCGCCGTGTTCGAGGAGCGCGAATCTTCCTTCGCGGTTGGCCCTGAGGGGAGCGTCACCGTCGACGATCAGTCAAATCTCGTTGTTTCGATTAGTTATCCAAACTGACCGGTGCTGCCGGCAAAGCGCGAAGGTTCTGTGGAAATGGGAGCAACAACCCGGCGAGTGGTGGTGACGCAACGCTTTTTCGACGATGGCACGATTGCCTATCTCGAACAGAATGGCTGCACCGTCGTCCAGGCCGACCTTCCTGAAGGCCAAGCGGATGGGAACTTGTCGCACGACGAGTTGACGGGCGCGCTCGCCGGCGCGGCCGGATGGATTGTGGGACACGCGCGCGTCACCCGTGAATTGATGGCGGCGTTGCCCGCTCTCGAGGTGATCTCACGGCGCGGTGTGGGCTACGATCGCGTGGATCTGCAGGCCGCTGCCGATCTGGGCAAGGTCGTCTGCATCGCCGCCGGCGGCAACGATGCGTCGGTTGCAGACCACACGATCGCCCTGATGCTGGCCGTCGGCCACCGCTTTCGGGAAACGCAAGCCAACATGGTGGCCGGGAACTGGGCGATCCTGATAGGGCGCGACCTGTTTCGCCAGACGGTGGGTATCGTCGGATTGGGACGCATCGGTCGTAGCCTCGTCCAACGACTCAGCGGTTTCGACGTCGATATCCTCGTCGTCGACAACAAGCGCGACGAGACATTCGCTGCGGCGAACGGTGTGGCCTATGTCGATCTCGAAACCCTGCTGCGCGAAAGCGATTATGTCTCGATCCACGCGCCTTTGACGGCCGAGACCCGCTTCATGTTCAACGCCGAGACCATTGCGAAGATGAAGAAGGGCGCGGTTTTGATCAACGCGGCCCGCGGCGGTCTGGTCGACGACCGCGCCCTGCTCGACGCGCTCAAATCCGGCCATCTGGCCGGCGCCGGTCTCGACACGTTCCTGAGCGAAAGTGATCCGCAGACCAAGGCGGTGACAGAAGAGCTGATCCGCCTTCCCAATGTCATCGCGACTCCCCACGCGGCAGCCTCGACCCGCGAGGGCTTGGACCGAACCAACCTGGTGGCGGCGCAATGCGTGGTCGCCGTTCTCGACGGCCTCACTCCTCCGGCGGCCTGCGTCGTCGCCGATGGGCGGAAATCCGCCGCGTTGGAGCGGAATTGACCCCCTAACCTCCCGGACCAGCCCATAGCAGAGCGAGCGAATATATGACTCGATCCGATGGCCATCGAATAGCGGTGATCCCCGGTGACGGCATCGGCAAGGAAGTCGTGCCGTCGGGATTGAAAGTGCTCGACGCGGTGTCGGCGCGTTTTGGCGTTCGTTTCGAATTCGATCACTTCGACTTTGCGTCGTGTGATTATTACCAAGCCCATGGCAAGATGATGCCGGATAACTGGAAGGCGTTGATCGGCGGGCATGATGCGATCTTCTTCGGAGCCGTGGGCTGGCCCGACGCCGTTCCGGACCATGTTTCCTTGTGGGGTTCGCTGATCCAGTTCCGGCGGGAGTTCGATCAGTACGTCAACCTCAGGCCGGTCAAACTGATGCCCGGCGTGCCGAGCCCGCTTGCCGGTCGAAGGCCCGGCGACATCGATTTTTACGTCGTGCGCGAGAACACCGAAGGGGAATATTCCTCGATCGGGGGAACGATATTTCCGGGGACCGAGCGGGAGGTGGTTATCCAGGAAACGGTCATGACCCGGGTGGGGGTGGACCGTATCCTCAAGTTCGCGTTCGAACTGGCCGAGCGGCGTGAGGAGAAGCACGTCACCTCGGCGACCAAGTCGAACGGTATCTCGATAACGATGCCGTATTGGGACGAGCGCGTTGAGCAAATGGCAGCCGATTTCCCGGGAGTGTCCTGGGACAAATACCATATCGACATTCTGGCCGCTCACTTCGTGCAGCACCCTGACTGGTTCGACGTCGTCGTCGCGTCGAACCTTTTCGGCGACATCCTGTCGGATCTGGGACCGGCATGTACCGGGACGATCGGAATCGCTCCCGCGGGCAACATCAATCCCGAACGTCGCTTTCCGTCTTTGTTCGAGCCGGTCCATGGATCGGCGCCAGACATTGCCGGCAAGGGGATCGCAAACCCGATCGGCCAGATCTGGTCGGCGTCGTTGATGCTCGATCATCTCGGTGAATGGGAGGCGGCGGCGGCCGTGATAACCGCGATAGAAGAGGTGCTGGCCAAACCGGAATTCCGCACGCGCGATCTCGGCGGCACGGCGTCGACGGAGACGTGTACCACCGCGGTCCTCGACGCTCTGCGATAGCGCCCGGCTTCACGCATGCGAAGCGCTTCGCCATCCCCAGAAGACATTCTGCGCCAATTGTTCGACGCCGCCGTCGGAAGCGCCCTGCCGACCGAGTGCATTCCGCGCCATCTCCCACCGCCGCCGGACGGACGCACGATCGTCGTAGGCGCCGGAAAGGCCGCTGCGGCCATGGCGCAAGCCGTAGAGGACAATTGGAACGGGCCGTTGTCGGGCTTGGTGATCACCCGCTACGGTCACGCGCTGCCATGCCGGCGGATAGAAGTGGCGGAGGCCGGACATCCGGTGCCCGATCAAGCAGGGGCAGACGCGACGCGGCGCCTGTTGCGTCTGGTGGACGACGCGGACGAGGACGATCTGGTGATCTGCCTGATCTCGGGGGGCGGGTCTGCGTTGCTTGCTGCCCCGCCGCCCGGCGTGTCGCTCGCCGATGAGCAGCAGGTGGTGCGCTCGCTCCTGCGGTGCGGGGCGACGATCGCGGAGCTAAACTGTGTCCGCAAGCACCTTTCGCTGGTCAAAGGGGGGCGCCTGGCAACGGTAGCCTCTCCGGCACGCTTGGTGACTCTCGTCATCTCCGATGTTCCCGGCGACGATGTTTCGACGATCGCGTCCGGGCCTACCGTCCCGGACCCGACGACGAGCGCGCAGGCGATCGCGATTCTCTCGAAATACGACCTCGCCGTGCCGCACTCGGTGCTCAGCTGGTTGGGAGCGCCTGCCAGCGAGACGCCGAAGCCGCGCGATCTGCCATCAGGTGACGTGCGAATGATCGCCACGCCGCAGCTGGCCATCGAGGCCGCAGCGCGCCTAGCAGCGGAGCTTGGCTATATGCCCGTCATCCTCGGCAGCGCGATCGAGGGTGAGGCGAGAGAGGTTGCGACGATGCATGCAGGCATCGCCCGCCAGATCCGCGCCTTCGGTCAGCCGGCGGCGCCGCCGTGCGTCCTCCTTTCGGGGGGCGAGACCAGCGTCACCGTTCGGGGCGCGGGGCGGGGCGGGCGTAACGCGGAGTTCCTGCTGTCGCTCGCGATCGGCCTTGACGGCATGGCGGGCGTCTTCGCGCTCGCGGCCGACACCGACGGGATCGACGGCACGGAGGACAATGCCGGTGCGATCATCGGCCCGGACATCCTGTCGAGGGTCTCTCCGCCATCGACGGCGGCCCGCTGTCTCGCGCAGAACGACGGATATGGTTACTTCGAACGCGCCGGCGCGCTGCTCTTCACGGGCCCCACCTTCACGAACGTAAACGACTTTCGCGCGATCCTCATCGACCCTCCGGCCGAGGTCGGGGGTCGATGATCATGCTGATGTGGCTCGGCTATCTCATGGTCGCCACGTTCATGATCGCGATCATGACGAGGCGGCTGTCCGCGCTCGTCGCCCTGGTCCTCGTGCCGATTGTGTTCGGCATGCTCGCGGGCCATGGCGTCGATCTCGGGCCGATGGTGGTTTCAGGTATCTCCAAGCTGGCGCCGACAGCGACGTTGCTGCTGTTCGCTGTGCTGTACTTTGCCGTGATGATCGACGTGGGGCTGTTTGATCCGCTGGTGAATCGCGTGCTCAAGGTGGCGGGCGACGATCCTGCCCGCCTCGCGGTCGGGACGGCGCTTGTGGCCATGATCGTGTCGCTGGACGGCGACGGAGCGACGACCGCGCTCATCACGGTGACCGCGTTCCTGCCGGTCTACAGGCGGATCGGGATGAACCCGCTCATCCTCGCGACGCTTCTCGGTCTATCGGTGTGCGTCGTGAATCTGACTCCCTGGGGAGGGCCGACCGGACGGGTGGCCGCAGCATTGCAATTGAATCCCGCGGACGTCTTCGTGCCGCTTTTGCCGACCATGCTGGCCGGCATGGTCGCGACGCTGCTGATCGCATGGCACCTCGGTCGGGCCGAACGGCGCCGGCTGAACACGGGTGCCGGCCAGGGCGCAAGTGGCGAACCCGAACGGGCAATGGCATTCGATCGCGACGCTTCGCTACTTCGGCCCCGCCTGATTTGGGTCAATTTGCTGCTCACGCTGGCCCTGTTCGGCTTGGCGCTCGGTCGGCTCGCACCCCTCTCGCTCGTTTTCATGGGCGGATTCGCGCTTGCCCTGCTGATCAACTTCCCGGGCGTGACCGATCAGCGTGCGCGCCTGCAGGCTTATGCCGCCAACGCATTGCCGATTGTTCTTCTGATCCTCGCTGCCGGCCTGTTCACGGGCGTCATGGCCGGCACCGGCATGATCGATGCGATGGCGAAGGGCGCGATGGCGATCGTCCCCGCGTCGCTCGGGCCGTCGCTAGGGGCGGTAACGGCGTTCCTCAGCGCGCCGCTCATGTTCACCTTGTCGAACGACGCGCTGTTTTTCGGCGTCGTTCCGGTCATCGCGCAGGCCGCCGCGGGCCACGGCGTAGCGCCGGCGGCGATTGCGCGCGCATCGCTGCTGGGAACCGCCGTGCACGGTCTCAGCCCGCTGGTTGCCGCGGTCTACCTCGTCACCGGCCTGGTCGGCTGCGAACTCAGTGCGTTGCAGCGATTTGCGCTTAAATGGGCGGTGGTCGTGACGCTGGTGATGATCGGCACGGCAATGCTCACCGGTGCTATCTGAAACAGTTGAGGCGCGCGCGCGAAGTAGCGCTACGGCGTCGACCAGTTCCTGATCGCATCACCGCGCATCGATGGCGTCGCGCAGCGCTGGAAGGCATCGCCTCAAGCACAATATCGTAACCGGGATCATCACGGTCATCACCAGCGAGAGCGACCAGCCGACCTTGGTTTCATCATGGAATACGAAATCGGTGATTCCACCGACAACCAAAGGGCCAAGACTGCCGACAAGCGCGATCGGAATGCTGGTCGTCGCGGTGACGCGCCCGCGCAATTGAGGAGGGGTCACCATCTGCACGGCGACCGTCATGTAGGCGACGAACGGGATCGTGACGATCGCGACGATGGCGTAGACGATGAAGAACGCTATTGCGTTGCGTAGCAGGAAGACGCCTGCGGCCAGCGGAAACGTCCAGATCAGCAACCAGGTATAGAAGCGGATATGGATGTCGCGAATGCCCTTTGCGAACAGCCGGTCCATGATCACGCCCTTGAATACCAGGGTAAGCGCACCCGCCATGCTGATCGCGCCGAGCATCGGCCCGTATGCGGCGGCGGACAGATTGAACTGCCGGTCGACAAATGCCGGTACCCAGGCAATCAGGCTCTGACCGCAAATCGTGATAGCGCAGAAGCCGAGGATGAACGGGATCATCAGCCGGCGCGAGGCGAGCATGAACGCGAGTGCGCTCTGATCGTCCCGCTGCCTCTCCTTCCGGCCACCGCCAGGCTCCGAAAACGTGAGCGCGAGGAGGCCGACCAGGATGGTGGGAATGGCCGCCACGCCAAGCGTCAGGCGCCATGGTTCCGCCAAATGCCACGACGGAAACGAGCGCTCCAGTGCCGCGGCCGCGACGAGGGCGACGCCCCCCACCGCGTAGGCCGCCGACGATCCGACTTTTGGCCCCATCGAGAAGATCGACACGGCCGTGGTCAGCCGTTCTCGAGGAATTTTGGCCGCGATCAGCGACATCGCGGCCGGCGTCAGCGACGCCTCGCCGATACCGACCATGATCCGCAGCACGAGGAGTGCGCCGAAGGTGGTCGCGAAGCCCGAGCTCCCGGTCGCCACGCCGAACACCAGCGCGCCGAGCAAGATCACCCACCGCCGCGAATATCGATCGGCCGCCCAGCCGAGCGGAATCCCGAACACAGCGAACACCACGGCGAATGCCGGGCCCAGGATGACGCCGATCTGGAAGTCGCTGAGGTGCAGGCTCGCCTTCACGTTCGGCACCAGCATCGTCAGGATGAACCGATCGAGATAGGAAAGGACATAGAGCGCCGAAACGATCGTGACCGTCCACCATCCGTCGAACCCCGCGCTCGTCGGCGCGCCTGGGCGCGCGCTGGAAGGCGGTGGCGCACTTGCCATCGCCCCCCCGAGCGGGTTTGGTTCGGCCACCGGCTGAATGTCGGCCTTCATGACGCTGCAGAAGCGAGTTCGACGTCCAGCAGCCTGACGAATTGCTGGCCGCAATGCAGGTCGCGTTCGACCACGCCGCCCTGCGGCGTCGCGCGGGGGTAGGACACCTTGACCATGTCGAGGCTGTCAACGCGGTATCGCTTGACCAGATTGGGGTCCGCGCCGAACAGCCGCGCGAAGGCTTCCGGGCCGATCGCAGGGTCATCGGCGTAGCGCCGGAAACTTTCCGGGCCATCGAAGAACAGATCGATGGTGACCCAAAAGGGGCCGGCGTTCTTGCTGCGTACCTTGCGGCAAACGTCTTTGACGAGAGCCATCACGCGGCCTTTCCAAGAGCAAGGTCGATCCATTCGGTACGAACGAGCTCACCCGGCTCGTCACATTCGACAACGTGGTTGAGGCGGAACTCGTATACCGGTCCGCGCTCGATATAGGCCGGCGTGAACGGAAAGCCGTAGCTCGGCATCTCGTTATGCGCCGGCATGGGCATGTGGAAGAATGCCGGGTTGCAGGCCTTCGCGATCTGGGTGGCCATCGCCTGGGTCGCCGCGGTTGCGACGAACAGGACGCCGACCTCACGCGGGATCGGCGTGCTCGCGTCCGGCCGGTCCCCGGATACGGCGTTCCAGCCATAGATGCGCAGCGAAATATCGAAGTCGCCTGCCTCGTCGCCGATGGTCGCGCGCACGCGCTCGGTGCAGATCGCCAGCATGCGATCGTGGAAGTCGTTGAGGTCGGCCAGCACGATCGGGTCCTGGATGCCGACCAGCATGATCGTCTGGAATTGTCCGCTCGATGCCCCCTCGAGCTTCATCGTGTAGGGTTGCGGCTCCCAAACCGAGCCGGTGACACGCACGCGGCGCTGGTCGAGTTGTTCATAGCGCGCATGCGTCACGTCGAGAACGCCGCCCGGCTCGTAAAGCCTGAACGGGTCGCTGTTTTCGTAGAGCATATGCCCGGAAACGCTTTGCGTCGTGCAAATGTTGACGGTGCTCAGCGGCTCGATTTCGAACCCGTCCGGGTCGATCGTGATCATGACGCCGGAACCCGGCACCTTTCGGACCGTACAAACGGCGCCGCATTCGGCGATCTTGCCGGCATGCCAGCTCGGGCCCGCCGGCGCGCCTTTCATCAGCGGGAAACACGCGATCACCGCGGTGTCGGTCGTCCTGCCCCCGAGCACGATATCGGCGCCTGCTTCGAGCGCAGCGATATAGGGTTCCGGGCCCATCGCCGCGACGATGTGATCGCAATCGTCCACCGTCGCGTCGTCGAGTTCGCCGAGCGGGGCAAGCGGCCTCACGCGTCCTTCCGCGTTCCTCGCCTTGATGATTTCCTTGCTTTGCTCGGAATAGAGCAGCGCGATCCGGGGCGTCGTCCCCAACTCGCGGGCGAGCTCGAGCACGATGTCCCGCGTCCAATCCAGGTTACGGTCGCCGCCGGCCTGACCGCACGTTCCGATCACCAGGGGAATTCCGGCATCCCGGGCGGCCCGCATCATGATCTTGAGATCGCGCGCGACCGCGCCCTTGTTGTTCTTCGAGGTCCCGAGCGCCAGATAGGCCGCGCCGCTGTCGGTCGATCCCGCGTCGGTCGCGATCACCTGGGCGCCCATCGCGATTCCCCGTTGCACCTCCTCTTCCCGCGCACCGGCGCCGAGCGATCCGGTGGGGACAAGAACCTTCACAGTGCCGGTGAAACTGGCTGTCATTGGCTGCTCTCCCAAGGTGACGCAGCCTCACCGGGGTGAACTGCGGTTGTTGCGGGACGCAATTAAGTCGCGAAGCGAGCTGGCGCGTGTCACTAATGTTGCATCGCGCACGGATTTTAGCGGCGGAAGGCAACGAGGCATGAGTGGGATTGTGGTGGCGGACGATTGGATCGGGCGGTTGCCGCCGCCGTTGCGGCAGGAGGTCGACTCACGCGTCACGATCCGCTCGATTTCTGCAGGTGACGAGTTCGCCCGGGCGGGTTCGGCAGCGCGAGCCGTCTTTCGCGTCCGATCGGGTTTCCTGAAGCAAACCGGGTTGCAGGAGAATGGTGAGCGCACGCTCCTGACGATCTATGCCGCCGGGGCCTGCTTTGCTGAAACCGCGGTTGTCGCGGGCTTGCCGCTCAACCACACGACGATCGCTCTTACCGATTCGGTGGTCGAATGTCTGGCGTCGAGCGATTTCTGGGACTTGTATGACACACACCGCGACTTTCCGGATGCGCTGTGTCTCAAATTTGCGCAATCCATTCGTCGTCAGGTCGCCGATCGCGAACATCGTGCCTCGTCACGGCTCGGTGCGAGAATTGCGGTGCTGTTCGCTGATTTGGCCCGCACAACTGGCGTCGCCGAGCCTGATGGACGCCACTTCGTCACGCTGCCGATCACTCAGAGCGATGTTGCGCAGCATCTGGGGGTGACGCGGCAGAGTGTTCAACGCGAGATGGCGACATTCAAGCGAGACGGATCGATTGTCGGTCGCTCCGGCGGCTGGCTGATCAATCTGGGGCGACTGCCGACCACGCAATGAGTTCTAACCGGCTCGCGGGCATTCCCGACTGCACGATGGTTATGCGGCTTCTGCATCATACGTTGCGGCTAACGATATTGATGCCCGTCCTTCCCTTCCACCATATCGCCCGAAAATGGACAGAGGAGAGAGCTATGAGCGCGAAGTCGGAAAGAATGATGGTGTGCGCACGGCGCGGGGCCGGCGCTGCCACGTCTTCCTCGATCTGTCGTAGGCATCCGCCGCGCCGTCCGGCGCCCGTCAGACCATGAAAAAGCCGCTGGAAGGAGTTCGGGTTCTCGAGCTTGCTCGCATATTGGCCGGGCCCTGGTGCGGGCAATTACTCGCCGACCTCGGTGCAGAGGTAACGAAGGTCGAGCGCCCTGTGGTTGGTGACGATACCCGGCATTGGGGACCGCCCTTCGTGACGGGCCCTGCGGGCGAGCACCTCGACGCGGCGTATTTTCATGGCGCGAACAGAGGAAAGAAATCGATCGCGATCGACATCGCCAGCGAGGCCGGGCAGCGGGAAATCCGACAGCTCGTGCGTGAGGCCGATGTCGTGATCGAGAACTACAAGGTCGGCTCGCTCGCGAAATATGGACTGGATTATGCCAGCCTCGCCGAGGAGAAACCGGATCTGGTTTATTGCTCGATCACCGGCTTCGGGCAGTCGGGACCCTATTCCGGGCGCGCCGGCTATGACTTCATCATCCAGGGCATGGGAGGGTTCATGTCCGTCACTGGAGAGCCCAACAGGCCACCGCAAAAGGCCGGGGTCGCCTATGCCGACATCGCGACGGGCCTGTATTCGGCGGTGGCGATCCTCGCCGCACTCCGACGCAGGGACGGCGGCGGGGGAGGGGCTCACATCGATATGGCGCTGCTGGATACGCAGCTGGCCGTGATGGGGTTGCAAGGGGTTTCGTGGATGGTTTCCGGCGAGGTGCCTCGTCGCTCGGGAAACGGCCATTTCGTCCTGGTGCCGTATCAGGCGTTCGATACTGTCGACGGCGAGTTGATCATCGCGGTGGGAAACGACGCGCAGTTTGCGCGGCTGTGCGAGGTGCTGGGGCTGGACTTGGCAGATGATGCCCGTTTCACAAACAATGCCAGCCGGGTCGCGCATCGCGACGCGTTGCTCGACACCCTGGCCGACGCGATCCGGGGTTGGACCAAACAGAAGCTGGCGGATCGGCTGGAGCAATGTGGTGTTCCCGCCGGCCCCATTAACCGTGTGGACGATGCTTTCGCGGATCCGCAGGTAATCCATCGGGGTCTGCGCGTTGCGCCCGGCGGAATACCGGGTGTCGCGAGCCCAATTGTGATCGACGGGGAGCGCATGGTTTCCGATCTTCCGCCTCCGGCGCGACCGGCCTGACCTTCTCGAATTTGCCAAGCAGGAACGATCGGAATGCTGGACCCCGAGACATTTGCTGCGCTGATCGAGGCGGTGCGGCGCTTCGTTGCCGAACGGCTCCGTCCGCTCGAGGCCGAGGTCGAGGCGGAGGACGCGATTCCGCAAGCGGTGATCGCCGAGATG
>NZ_JAINVU010000013.1 GCF_019880555.1 Hephaestia mangrovi
ACGTTCTTGGCGATATCCAGACCGATTATGATAACCTGCGACACGGACGCCTCCCTCAGTGGTGTTTCAACACCTCCACTCTGGCACATCGATGCCGTCGGGGGGCGTCCACCCCATCAGCTTTCGGTATGCGCAGCCAAGGCGACAACTGACCGCCTGCCCGACCGATCACTTTTGAGGCAAATCGCTGAAGGCTGACTTTCGTTTAGCTGGCTGAGCGATTTACATGATCCGAAGCCGATCGTTCGGGCACGGTCACGGGATTGCGCGAAAGCGCAGGACTATAACCAAATCAGACCTTCGAGGCTACGAACCGCTGACGCTGCAGCTTGACACGAGCGCGGGCTTCTTCGACTTCATGGACTTCGGTCGCTTCGAGGATAGTATCGAGAACACGCTGGAGATGATTACGCATCGCGAAACTCGCCTCCGCCGGGTCGCGCTTTTCCAATGCCGCGAGGATCATGGCATGTTCGTCGCCTTCCGGCCCAATCCCTGCCTCGTGCGCTTTCTTCGCTAACAATATATAATGCGGTGACCGTGCCCTCAAATCCCAAAGCATCTCCACGATAGCCAAGAGAACGCTGTTTTCCGCGGCTTGGGCGATCAATAGATGGAAACGCCGGTCGGCGTCCTCCGATTCTTCGTATGTCTTGCCGCTGTTGATTTCGTCGAGCAGTTCCGACAACTGGTAAATCTGTTCATCGGTAATGCGTTGCGCGGCCAACGCGCAAGCATCGGCCTCGATGAGGCGCCGTGCTTCGATGAGCTCGAACGGGCCATAATCGGTCGCATTCGCCCGAGCGGCTCCTTCGGCAGGTGTCGCGGACACCACATAGACACCTGCGCCCTTGCGCACTTCGACCAATCCATCGACTTCAAGCGCGATGATGGCTTCGCGGATAGTAGGCCGAGAAACATCCAACGCCTGGGCAAGGTCCCTTTCTGACGGCAAGCGAAATCCAACCGCATATTCCCCCGAACGGATCTTCGCAGCAAGGATGGCCGCGACCCGCTGATACAGTCTTCCACCGGCAGATTTCATCTTGAAATGATAAAGCAGGCATACATTTCGGGCAATCCTCCATCGCCGCGTGCGGCGCTAGCGTTTCCCAAAACAGGAAGGTGTCTGACGCGTGCTCCAAGCAGGAGACCCTTCCAATATTGTTATGAGAGCATCCCACCCCTCAACGCTGCAGCGCCGCCTCCGGGGGGCCGAAATAGGATTTGGGCAGCGGGTCGCGATGGACGATCAGTTGCTGAAGCACGAAAGTCGGATCGATCATCATGACCTTGAGGGTGTGTGCTCCGGCTTTCTCGACATGCAGCGTGAATCGCATAATTCGGGCATTGATCGCATCGTTGTGATCATGCTCTGCGCCCAGGAAACTCTCTTGCTTGCGTTTGTCAGGCGTGAAGACCGATTTCACCACCGACGCTGCATCGTCGATCCCGAGCGCGACCGATAATTGGCGCGCAGGATCCACCTGCAACGTCGGGCTCGTCACCATCTCGACGTGCAACTCTCCCGCCTCGGCGACGAAGATCGGATATTCCAGCCGCGGCGCCGTCCTGGGATCGGAAAAGGACGCTGCGGTCACAGGGAAGATCGACATCGCCGTCTTGACCCGGCCATAATCCTCGATCGCCGCCCAACGCACGCCGCGCGCGGCAATGTTGCGGCTGAACCCGGCGGCCGGGATGGTATAGGCCGGGCCGAGAGAGGCATAGGCGCCCTTGGCCAGCTTGGCCTGTTCGGGCGTCGCCTTGTTCGCCGTTACGCCGATGACGATTTCGGTCCCTCCACCTTTCACGTCGATCGAACCTTCGGATTTGCCGGGCGGAATCGCGCTCCAGTCGATTTCCACCCAGTAGCGGCGATCCTGCCTGCCCATGCTGAAGGCGTCGCCCTCACGCAGACGTATCCATGGTTGCCGGGCGGTCACGTCCCGCTTCACCGGCTGATTCCCGCGGGGGAATATCTCGAACCAGGACGGCCGGTTCAGGAAGCTGTCAAATTCGGGAAGATGTGGGGGGAGGTAATAGCTTGGCCATGATCGCGACTGACCGTCGATAGCCACGCCGAAGTCCGACGTATCTGACGGGTCGATCGCCGCAACAGCGGGCATGATATTGGCGGGCGGCGGATACCAGTCGAACCCGCCGATATGGGTCTGGTCCATCATGTGATCCCATTTCCCGTCGGCCAGTTCGTGATTGTAATAGTCGCTGAGCGCCTGATCGAGAGCGAAACGCCGCCGCACCTCCTTGGCTTCGTCAGCCGTGCTCGATCGCGCCTGCTCGGCGAAACGCCGGTTGCGGGCTGCCGCGATGTTGAGGAGGTTGAGGTTCGCACATGCGCGGACGGGATGCAGGACAAGCTCATAATAAGCGTTGAGCTGGTCCTTCGGCAGCTTCTTGTACAGCGCCTCAGCACGCGCTTCGAGCGTTCGCCAGGCGTCGGCGACGCGTTCGGCCTCGCGATAATTTTCCAGGCTGTAGGTATCGGGCTTGAGGAGCTCGGGCTTACGCCAGCCATTATATTTCGCATAGGTTGCGGCAAGTTCCGCAATCTCCTGGGCATGCGCGTCACCGAAATTGCGACGCGCCCACCCCAGTGTCCATTCATTGATGCTGTCGCGCGTGATCGCCGCTGCATCCCACGCCATTGAAAGAAAGAAATCGATGGGGATTTCAAGCGGTTTCAGATCGCCGACATTGGCGATCCATATCTGATTGGCGCCATATTTATGGGCCAGGTTCATCTGTTCCCAGATTTTGGGCAGCGGATTGCTGTTGATCCATTGATAGGAGAAAGGACCGCCGTGCATGTCCATGTGGAAATATATTCCGAAGCCGCCTGAGCGCTTGCGCTCCTCCGCCGTCGGCAACCGGCGCAGGTTGCCGACATTGTCGTCGGAGAACATGATGGTGACATCGTCGGGAACCTTCAGTCCTGCATCGTAATATTTCTGAACTTCGGTAAACAGCACCCAGACCTGGGGCACCTTGCCCGCCGGCTTGTGCAACTCCTGAGAGATTATCTTCCTCTGATCGGTGATGATGTGTTCAAGCAGCCGAAGATTCGCCTTGAGTGATCCAGCTCCTTCCATGGCGACGTCACCATCGCCCCGCATGCCGATCGTGACAATCTTGTCATTACCGCGATTGCGCTTGATGCCCTCTCGCCAGAATTGGTCGATGGCCGTGCTGTTGGTGATGTAATTCCACTGACCGTTGCCGAGATGACCCTTGCGCTTGGTCCATTCCTTTTGCGCGCGCATCATCGGTTCGTGGTGCGACGACCCCATGACGATGCCATATTCCTCCGCCAACCGGGGATTGTCGGGATCATCTTCGGCGAAAGCATTGTCCCACATTGCTGGCCACAGATAGTTGGCGCGCAGCCTCAGCAATAGTTCGAACACCTTTGTATAGAACTGAGAGTTGAGACCGCCGAACTTCTCCTTTGCCCAACCGGCCAGGCAGGGCGCTTCATCGTTGAGGAATATCCCGCGATAACGAACGGACGGAGGCCCCTGATGATAGCGACCATATTTGAGACTGATGACATCCTGTCGGCGCGTCGGCACGTCAGCCCACCAGTACCAGGGAGAAACACCGATAGACTGCGAAATATCATAAGTGCCGTAGATCGCGCCCCGCCGATCGCTGCCGGCAACGACAAGTATCTCGTCCACCCCCGGAAAGGGCGCTCGAACCGTTTCGATAAGATAGGATTCCCATTTTCCCTTGATCGGATCGACGTCAAGCCGGCGGCGGGCCACAAGTGAATCGATCAACTTGTTGCGACCAAGCGTGCCGATCAGGATGAACCGGCTCGGCAGGGCATGCGCGACATGCGCGACCGTCGAGGCGTGACCGCACACCCGTTCAACATCTTCGGCGAGATCCGACGCTACGCGCAGAACCCCGACATCGTCATGTTCCTTGTCGACAAGGATGGGCGTCGCCTGGCCATGCGCGGCGATCGTGAATGCATTGCGGTCGTCGCCGAACAGGACAGCGCCGCGGAGCGGACTGATCAATGCCAGGCAGGCGATTGATGACCCCAAGAAGGCTCGGCGGGTGGCTATCGCGGTCTTATTGACCTCCACGCCTCCGCCGCTTTCCGGCCGATCGGCAACAATTTTCATCGCATCCCCTCAAAAGAAATCAGCAGCACTTTTGGTGCTTCATCCGGATATTCTGCGGCCCCGTCGCGATCACGACAGCTCCCGCCGCGCCGAGTTGTGAATCGCGCGCCGCGCTCCAGCGAGGGAGCAGCCGATTCGGGAGAATCCGTCGCTCTCAGTAGTGCCAACGGAGGTATTCGAGAGCTGGTTTATGGTCAACCACATACCTGACCAGTGAATGCAATCTGACGGCTTGCACCGAGGGCGTGGCTTCATTGCACCCGTATAATGGCAACACGCCTTTCCTCGAAAAGGGAGATAAGTTGCGAGGATCGCGCGTAGACAAGCGGGAGAACAGTACCTAACAGACCACTTTGGCCCGACCAAATCGGTCGGCAGATCGCAATTCGACGGGCGGCCGAAACGCCCATATCAAGATAGAGGTGACGATGAACCGGTTCGCCCAATTTCCCGCCCAAACATATCGAGATGCCGTGTCACCATTGAAGATCGTATCAGCGAAAGTCATCGTTACCTGCCCCGGCCGTAATTTCGTCACGCTGAAGATTGAGACCTCACAAGGTATCTATGGGGTCGGAGACGCCACTTTGAACGGGCGCGAGCTAGCAGTGGCGGCCTACTTAAAAGAACACGTCCTGCCGCTGCTGATCGGCCGTGATCCTCATCAGATCGAGGACATCTGGCAGTATCTCTACCGGGGGGCCTACTGGCGCGGCGGTCCGGTGACTATGTCGGCCATTGCTGCCGTCGACATGGCCCTTTGGGACATCAAGGGGAAGGCTGCCGGGCTACCCGTCTATCAGCTTCTCGGCGGCCGCTGCCGGAGCGCGATAACCGTCTATGGTCATGCCAACGGCAACGACATTGAAGGAACGCTTGAAGCGGCGCGCCAATACAAGGACCTCGGCTACAAGGCGGTTCGTCTTCAGACCGGGATTCCTGGCCTGGCCTCGACCTATGGCGTGTCTAAGGACAAGTTCTTCTATGAACCGGCCGACGCCGGGCTCCCGACCGAAAACCGCTGGTCGACAGAGGCCTATATGCGCACCGTACCCGAGCTGTTCGAGAAAGCCAGAATGGCATTGGGCGACGAAATCCATCTGTTGCACGATGTCCATCACCGCCTGACTCCGATCGAGGCAGCCCGGCTGGCGCGCGATCTGGAGCCCTATCGTTTGTTCTGGCTGGAAGACGCGGTCGTCGCCGAGAACCAGCAGAACTTCAGGCTGATCCGACAACATAGTACGACGCCGCTGGCGGTCGGCGAAATTTTCTCGACAGTTTGGGATGCCAAGCAACTCATCGAAGAACAGCTGATCGACTATATCCGCGCCACCGTGGTTCATGCCGGTGGGATCACGCATCTTCGCAAGATCGCCGCGTTCGCTGACCTGCACAATGTCCGAACGGGCTGCCATGGCGCAACCGACCTGTCGCCGATCAGCATGGCGGCAGCGCTGAACTTCAACATATCAATCCCTAACTTCGGCATTCAGGAATACATGCGCCATACGAGTGCGACTGATGCGGTGTTCCCCCACGACTATAGGTTCGAGGAAGGGCTGCTTCAGGTGAACGAGTCTCCCGGCCTCGGCGTTGACATCGATGAAGCTCTCGCTGCTGAGCATCCTTATCGTCCGGCCTACCTGCCAGTGAACCGGTTGCTCGACGGCTCGATGTTCAACTGGTGACTCGGAAAATATGCAGCGCATCGCCTTCCGATCGTGATCCAGGAAAGAGCGGATCGCACAAGGGCTCCGCAAATCCAGATGTGCAGGCTCTAACAATTTTCAAAGCGGTCAAGCCAGCGACCGAGCGATGGCGCCCGGGGTTGTAATGAAGCGTCTCTACGGGTTGCCGCCACAAATTCAATCTGCCTTCCCACTTAGACTACCATTGGCGCCGCTCTGCGCCTTATCGGAACTTCTATCGAATCAGAAAAGTGGTAAGGCCACTGGTTGACCAATAGACGAATCATTTCTAGAGCCCAACCGAGCCACGGCAATTGGCGAATCAGAAAAAGACCGAGCGGTGAAACCACCGCAAAAAAGGGAGAGATCGAATGGATTCACGTTTGAGGCGGCAGCTCGCGATCGGACGTTTGGCTGCGACGCTGCTGGCCGGTAGTGCGTGGCCGGCGCTTGCCCACGCCCAAGCGCAGCACAGTGTTGAAGCGACGGCCGCGCAACAGGCTGGCCCCAACAATGGTGCGGCTCAGGCCTCGAGCGAACAAAACGGTCCCTCGGCAGCTCGCGTGTCGATTTCCGACGATCAGGGCGCGAGTATTTCGCAGGATAATCCTGCGGCGGGCGAGATCGTGGTCACGGGCTACCGGGCGTCACTGGAAAGTTCGGTTCGCGCGAAGAAACAGTCGATCGGTTTCTCGGATTCGATATTCGCTGAAGATATCGGCAAGTTTCCTGACACGAATATCGCGGAGTCCTTCAACCGCATCCCAGGCATCACCATCAACCGCGACATAACCGGCGAAGGCGTCAACGTCGCCATCCGCGGTCTCGGCTCGAACTTCACCAATGTGACCCTGAACGGGGCGCCGATTTCGATCGCCTCGTCGGGCGCGACTGACGCGCAGGGTACCGATCGCTCGGTGGACCTCAGCTTTTTCCCGACCGAACTGTTCACGAAGCTCACCGTTTACAAGAGCTACAAAGCCGATTTGCTCGAAGGCGGTGCTGCGGGTAATATCGACATGCGCTCGGCGCGGCCATTCGATCATCCTGGCACGCGCCTCACCTACAGCCTACAAGGTGCGAAGGAAGCGCGAGTTGGCAAGCTGGGCACACGGGGGTCGCTGATTTTCAGCACCACTCCTAGCGACACCTTCGGTATTCTGGTGGGCGTTGCCGGGCAGCGCCTGTTTACCGACACGCGCGGCTATGAAACGATTGGCTTTACCAACCCGAATCTCACCGCCGCGCAGTGCGGTGCCAGCAGCGGCTGTAACACGACCGGCGGCGGCAACTTCACCATCCCGTCGACCGTTCCGGCTGGTGCCGGAGCGGGCCTGACCGCTGGCGAAACGATCGACAAGGCTTGGCTTCTGGCCCACAATCCGGGCGCGACGATCGAACAGATCGACAATGGCATCTTGCCTCGTATTGGCCGGCCCTCCGCCGAATTCGGCTCGCGCTCACGCATCAACTCGATCGTCAGCCTCGAGTTTCGGCCCAGTGATGCGCTCCACTTCTATGTGGACGGGATGTACGGGTATAAGCACAATAATCTTCAGCGCGAAGACATGATGTGGATCGTGCGTAACAGTTCGATCATTCCCATCAACACCACCTATGATCGGGCGGACTGTTCGAACGGTTGCGTCGTCACCGGCGGGACCTTTGCAAACACGCAATTCTTTTTGGAATATCGCCCCTATATCGAGACGACTAAGGAATATGGTGTCAATCCCGGTATGGATTGGCAGATCGCCAAGAACCTGAAGCTTCAGGTAAACGCAAACTATACACGCAGCACCTTCCACCGCGAAAACCCGGCGGTGGACCCCGTAACCCCGCTCGGCCAGAATGTCACCGCAACCTTCAATAATAATGATGGCGGCATTCCGACCATTCAATCGAGCGTCGACCTTAACGATCCAAGTAACTTCGTTTGGGACGGGGGGCGTATCAGCATTTCCGACGAGCGGCGTCTGAACTGGACTAAGGGCCTGCGTGGCGACCTGACTTGGGGCGACGATCACCTGAACCTGAAGGTCGGTGCGAATTATGACGACCTCTACCGGCGCATCCGCGGGTATGACAACAGCCGAGCCTGGCAAAATTATATCTGCGGCGGCAATCCAAGCGTGAACCTCCCCGGGCCTAATACACAGCCGCCGTGCCGCGGCGACGTTCACATCGTGCCCGGTCAGAATGGATATCCGGACTATCCCGGCTATGGGACGGGTTATACGGCTGGTCAGACCGGAACGATCTCATATGGGGGGTCGGTAGTGCCGGTTGGCAGCATTCCCGACTTCCTGAGGCCCGGACCCGCCGGGTTCGTCACCGTTGACTTTGATAAGTTCAAATCGGCGACCAACTACGATGAATTCCACGCCAACGAAACCGATTCAGGCGGGTCGACGACCGGCGCCAGCGGTGGCGTGATCGAAGAAAAGACTCCCGCCGCCTATGCCGAGGTCAACGGCAATCTGCCGATCGGCGACAACAGCCTGAGGTTCGGTGCGGGTCTTCGTTTCGTCCACACCGACCAGACGATCGGCGGCCGCGTCTCGATCAGCGATCCTCGGAACACGAGGGATGACGGGACATCACTGCCCGACGGCGCCCTCTATCCGAACGTGACCACCTTCGTGTATACGCACAATAAATATGATGCGTGGCTTCCAGCGATCAATCTCGCATACAATATTGGCCAGCATGCCGTGGTGCGAGCCGCCTATTCGAAGACGATGACTCGGCCCGACCCCAGTGCCCAGCTTCCCGGCGTCAACTTTTCCGACATCTCGGCGGCGCAGGCGAGCATCGGCAACTCCGCACTCAAGCCGTATTTCTCCGATAATATTGACTTGGGCTTTGAGTATTACACCGGAAACGGGGGGCTGATATCGTTCGATGCCTTCCGCAAGTCAATCAAGGGCTTCACGCAGAACAATGTTGTCACGCAGCCCTTCTCCTACCTCGCGCAATACGGGATTACCTATCAAAGCCTCGGCTCTATTCAGAAGACGGCGATCGATCTGCGCGGTGGTCCGGATGTGGCGACCATTCAGGTCACCTCCCAGATAAACGTGCCGAACCGGCTCGACATCAATGGTCTGGAATTTCAAGTCGTCCAGTCACTCGATCCGCTGACCAGACTGATCGGCATCACCGGCTTCGGTGTCAACGCCAATGCCACGATCATCGACCAGTCCAACAACGGCCCCGCCGTGGCTTTGGGCGTGTCCAAATATACGTACAACCTGACGGGCTATTACGAAAGCCACGGCATCCAATTGCGGGTGACCCAGACATATCGCTCGGGAACGCAGAGCAGCGGCCTCAACCAAAATGGCATTGCAGAGGCTGCCATTTACTCGGATCCTTATCGTGAGAACGATTTCTCCTCGATCTTCGATCTGAATACGATCTTCGGTACGGATCATTTGCCGCAACTGACATTCGATATCGTGAACTTCACGAATTCGACGCTGCGATCATATTTTCAATATCCGAATGCGACCTACAACGAATACAAGCCCGGACGGCAGTTTCTGATCGGCGTTCGTGGCACGTTCTGATCCTCCTCCCTGGGGACGTTCGGGACAGTGGCGCTGTGCGTCACTGTCCCATTTTTTTTGAGGATACGGCAGACATTACATAATAAAGGTCCGACTGAAACGAGTAACAGCCGGTTATAGCGGTTGTTCTGGCCTGATCGTGCAAGATTGGGTGACGAACGGTCAATCACGGTTACGGATGGGCCGCCGGTTCAGAACCCGATGCTTGCCAAGGTCGGTTTGGGCACCGAACACGATTCGTGAATGACAGAGCGAAGATGCGGGAGTGAGATATTTGACATCTTTATCGCGTAGGCAATTGCTTGGTAGTGCGGCCACCAGTGGTTTCGTGCTGATGACTGCGCCCCGGTGCCATGCCGCCACACGCGCAATCCTGAGGGAGTCGGACGGAGCATTTCCTCTAATTAGTCGGGGCAAGCCTGCTGATATACTTGTTGCACCGGGCGCGAATTCTGCGGTGAAAAGGGTGGCCGCCAGCTTCGCCGGCGATCTTTATCGGGTCAGTGGCACACGCCCGCGTCGCCATTATGACCGACGGCAGGCGGCCGGTCCGGTCGTGATAATCGGCGTTTTGGGCCAAGACCCTGCGATAGATCAGTTGGTTAAGGCCGGAAAGCTCGACCCGCGGGGGCTTGATGGTGAATGGGAGGCGTTTGTCCAGACCGTGGTCGATGATCCGCTCCCGGGTGTCTCCCGCGCGCTGGTGATTGCCGGGTCGGATCGCCGGGGGGCGGTCTTCGGGACCTACGACATTTCCCAGCGCATCGGCGTTTCGCCCTGGTATTGGTTTGCCGATGTGCCGGTCGCCCGTCGAACGGATGTGTGGATTCCCGCTGGGGAGCGGCGCGATCATCCTCGGGTCCGGTATCGCGGTTTCTTCATAAACGACGAAGATCCATGTTTCAGCGGATGGGCGAAAAAGAAGTTCGGCGGCGTCAATTCCGCCGCTTACGCGCGGGTTTTCGAGCTTTTGCTGCGGATGAAGGGCAATTATCTCTGGCCCGCCATGTGGGGGAAAGCCTTCGATGTCGACGATCCCGACAACATGGTGCTCGCCGATGCGATGGGCGTCGTCATGGGAACATCGCATCATGAAGTGATGATGCGCGCACAGGCCGAGTGGCACATGCACAGCTCGGACGGTGTCCGGGGCGGCGCGTGGGACTATCGAACCAATGCCGCAAACCTGCGCGCTTTCTGGCGGGGCGGCATCGAAAGGATGATGTCGAAGGGCCCGGGTCAGTCCTATGAATCTGTCGTGACCATCGGCATGCGGGGCGATGGCGACGAAGCGATGGCTGAAGGCACGGCTGTTCCGCTTCTTGAGAAAATTGTGGCCGATCAGCGGCAGATCATTGCCGATGTTACCGGAAAACCGGCCAAGGACACGCCACAGGTGTGGGCGCTCTATAAGGAAGTGCAAGATTATTACGATGACGGCATGCGCGTGCCGGACGACGTTATCTTGCTCTTCTCAGATGACAATTGGGGGCAGATTCGCCGTCTGCCCGATCCACGGTCGAAACCGCGTAGCGGCGGATATGGCGTCTATTATCACTTCGACTACGTCGGTGTGCCGCGCAACTACAAGTGGATCGACACCAACCAGGTAGAGAAAGTCTGGCAGCAGATGGATCTTGCCTATGCTCGCGACGCGCGAGCGATGTGGATCGTGAACGTCGGGGACATCAAGCCGATGGAGTATCCGCTCAGCTTTGTCATGGCGATGGCCTGGAATCCGGAGGAAATGACATCGACCGCGCTTTCCGACTATCCGAAGGAGTGGGCACGGGCAACTTTCGGGGACCAGCATGCGTCGATCATCGGCGGAATGATCACCGACTACAGTAAATTCGCGGCACGACGAAAGCCGGAGCTGATAGACCAGAACACATTCGCTCTCGGAGGCGTGACCGCTGACGGCCTTGATGGAGGGGAATTTGGTGCGATGGTCGCGCAGTGGGACCAACTCGAAAAGAGGATGCTCGCCGTCCGCGCGAACCTCGAACCGAGATATCTGGACGCCTACTATCAACTGCTCGAATTTCCCATTTCCGCGATGGCGAATCTGTATCGCCTTTATTATGCCGCTGCCTGGAACAAGCTGCTTGCGTCGAGAAACGACGCGAGGGCCAATGTTTTCGCGGATCAGGTTCAAGCCGCTTTCAAGCGCGACGGCGTCCTGACGCGTCGCTATCACACCATCAATGGTGGGAAATGGGATGGTATGATGGCTCAGGTCCATATGAGCTACGTCATCTGGAACGATCCCACTCAGCAGACGATGCCCAGCATCACGCGTGTCGCCGGCGACACGCCGCCTGACCGGCGGGGCAAGCTGCCCCGATTTGTATCGCGCCCTCGGGAGACTCCTGGGGTCGTCGTTCTTGAAGCGCCGGCATTCAGCCGGACCGCGGACGGCAAGCATATGAAATGGACGGCGATTCCGAATCTGGGACGGACACAGGGAGCAGTAGTTACCCTGCCGCAGGGCATGCCGGCGACAACAGCCGAGGACAGTATCTGGGTCGAATATGATGTGACCGTGGACAGCCCGGGACCAGGGTCTCTTACCCTCTATTTTGCCCCTACATTGAACACCACGGGCGCAGCCAGCCTACGCCTCGGGGTGTCGCTTGACACAGGACCGGTACAGGCGCTCGACTTCAAACTCGCTCCGACGGGCGGCGCGCAGAACACGCCGGCGGAGAAGCGCTGGGCCGAGGCTGTGTGCAACAACAGTGTACGGGTGGACGTTTCTCTAGGACCGGTTTCCGCCGGGCAGCACAAGCTGAGGCTCTGGCGCATCGACGATAACGTTGTCGTTGAACGTCTGGTTCTTGCCACCAGAGAGGTGCAGTTGTCGTACTTGGGAGCGCCGAATAGTCCATTGAGACCGGCTTGAGCCTCGCTCAGGTCGAGCGACTGGTCGCCAAGGCGATTGGCAATTTCATGCGCGGTCTCGACGAACGACCGCCCGACCGACAGCACCTTTGTGGAGGCGTCCAACGGCCCCCTTCGCAATGAGTGCCCCAATAGCCACTGGTTCTTGTCGCTAGTGACGCCAGCGGAATATGCTGCACTCGCCGGGATTAATCCCCGGCGGATGCAGGCCGGAAGCTCCCATCAAGCCCGGATGAGAAGCCCGGGGGCGTCAAAGGCAATAATATTTAACATTATCGCGAGACCGAGGATCGGGAGGGGAAAGAGTGAGAGCCACCGTGTTACGCCGCATGGCGCTGTTTTGCGCAGCGGCAGGAAGTGCATGTTTGCCAATCACGAGCCATGCGGAAAATCCGATCATCCAGACGAACTTCACCGCCGATCCGGCGCCAATGGTCTATGACGGCACCGTCTATCTCTACACCAGCCACGATCAGGACGACGCCGACGACTTTAAGATGGTCGACTGGCGGCTCTACACGTCGACCGACATGGTCAACTGGACCGATCACGGCGCCGTGGCCTCGCTCGCTATCTTTCCCTGGGCGCGCCAGCACAACGATGCGTGGGCGCCACAAGTGATCCCGCGCAACGGCAAATTCTATCTCTACGCGCCGATCAGCGTGCCCGGATCGCCGAAGAACGTGATCGCCGTCGCTGTCGCCGACAGCCCGCTCGGGCCGTTCAAGGATGTGCTTGGCCATCCGCTGGTCGGGCCTAAAACCGGCTTCATCGATCCTACCGTGTCGATCGACGCGGACGGCCAGGCCTATCTATATTGGGGCAACCCCAATCTCTGGTACGTCAAACTCAACAAGGACATGATTTCCTATTCCGGCGGGATCCATCAGGTCGCGTCGAAACCGCCCACCTATCAGGAAGGGCCATGGTTTTATCATCGCGACAGTCATTATTACATGGCCTTCGCCTCGACCTGCTGCCCCGAAGGGATCGGTTACGCGATGAGCGACCATCCGACCGGGCCCTGGACCTACAAGGGTTCGATCATGGACGGCGATCAGCGCTCAACCGGCAATCATCCGGGCATCATCGATTATAAGGGCAAATCCTATGTCTTCGGCTTCAATTACCGGCTGAATTTCGAAGAAACGCCGATTCACCACGAGCGTCGCTCGATTACCGTGGCGCAGCTGCACTACAATCCGGACGGCACAATCCAGAAGCTGCCATGGTGGAATCGCACCGGCGTCGAGCAGATCGAAGCGATCGATGCTTACAAACGCGTCGAGGCTGAAACCATGGCATGGACCTCCAGGGTGAAGCGGCAGATCGATCGCCCGATCGACTGGGTTCCCGGCATAAAGACCGCCAAGGCCAAGGCGGCGGCGGTTTACGTCACGAACGTCACGGACCTGGATTACATCAAGGTCGCCGGAGTCGATTTCGGTGCGATAGGCGCCAGCTCCATATTCGCAAGATTGGCCAGCGGCGTGAACGGCGCGACAGTGGAAATCCATCTCGACAGCGATTCCGGGCCGCTCATTGGAACCATCGATGTGCCGAATACCGGCGACTGGCAAGACTGGCGAACCGTATCGACCCCGGTAAATGGTGCCGTGGGTCGGCACGATGTCTTTTTCGTGTTCAAGGGACCGCGTGGCCGGCCATTGGTTGATTTCGATTATTGGCGTTTCGCGAAGTGAGGGGCCGCGCGCTGCTTAGGTACGCACCTCAGCGGTTTAACCTTCTGTTTTTAATGTTCGTTTCCGGCAGGTTCTTCGTCCGGAATTAGGGCGCGAAGGTGCGATGCCGGTTCGCCGCTCGGAACGTCCGTTATCCCATTTTGCGTTCTTGAAAGCCGACCAACCGGATCGTCCCAATTGCGGTCATGTCGAGCAGGCTTAATCAGCGCCCGCTTTCGGGCAATCGGCGGGGGACCTTCAATGACCGAGATTGGGGCGTATTCTGTTGAGAAACTCGCGCTTGCGCTCGTGCTGAAGTCCTGATTCGGTTTTCCGCGGACAAGCGGAGACAGCGCGATGATGGGCGAGCGGACGGTGATGCAGGAGGCGCCGTTCTACAGCTTCCGCATCGAGGATCACGTGCCGGGCGATCACCTGCTGCGCTCGATCGACCGGTTCGTCGATCTGTCCGGTATCCGCGCACCTTCTGCGCCTACAGCACGAACTACCTGATTGATCTCGACCACGCGGTGATCTTCGATGTAGAGGCGACGACCGCGATCCGACAGGCCGAGGTTCTGAATGATCGAGCGGACGCAGGACCGCTTCGGCTTGTGGCCCGAGAAGCTGATGGCCGATACCGCCTATGGTTCGGCGCCGAACCTGGCTTGGCTGATCGGGGACCGGGGGATCGAGCCGCATATCCCGGTGTTTGGAAAAATCCGCGCGCGACAATGGCACCTTCGAACGATCCGCCTTCACCTACGACCACGAAGACGACAGCTATGTCTGCCCAACTGGCAATCGACTGCGACGATCCAACCGCAACTTCAGCACGCCGCGCAGCGGGATCGATAAGGACGGATCGATCCGTTACCGCGCCCGGCAGCAGGACTGCCACGCCTGCGCGCTGCGTCAACGCTGCCCCCCAATATGCCCGCGCGCAAAGTGACCCGCTCAGTCCATGAAGGTGCGCGAGACTTAACCCGCGAGATCAACGCCAGCGATGCTTTCCTCATCTCAAGTCGCCAGCGGAAGAAGGTCGAGATGTTGTTCCCCACCTCAAACGCATCCTAAAGCTGGATCGATTGCGGCTACGCGGTCCGAACGGAGCAAAAGACGAGTTCCACCTCGCCGCCGCAGCCCAGAACCTCCGCAAGCTGGCCAAGATCCGGCCGATCCAAGGCATCGCACCCGCCTGAGCAGCAAAGCGAAGGCGCTCGATCGCCGTCGCCCACCATCTTTAGTCCGCTCCAGCAGCCGACTTCTTCAACAGAATACGCCCATGTCGGTCATTCAAGCTGACCGGGCGAATTGCTAAAAGCGGCCGTCGCTAGAGGCAAGCGCTAATGGACTAAGCGCAATGCGACAGAAGGATCAGAATCAGGCTAACGGCGGCCGAACTCGCTGCTAGCGCTCCAAATGCCATCTTCTGAATATATCCTTCGGCCACCAGCTTGAACGTGGTCTTCGCCGCCAGCTCGGCCTCGATCCGCCGCTGCCGCTTCTCTTCGACCGGGTCGATCCCGTCGATGACCTGGGCGCGCGCCTCATCCCGCTTCCGCCGGGCTTCCTTGAGCGATATGTCGGGATAGCTCCCGAGTGATAGCTTTCGCTCAACACCCAGGATCTTGAAGCGAAACCGCCAGAGCAGCGCGCCCGTCGGTTGGACCAGAAGAAACAAGCCGTCCCGGTCCGGCACCTTATAAGGCTGCGCGGCCGGCTTGAGAGCACGAATCTGTGTGTTGGTGAGCATGGCGGACCACGACTCCTGCGGTTGCTCGTGGTCCACCGATTCGTGGTCCACTTTGGGTGGACCACGGTGGAACAAAGTGAGAAACCGCGCGGACCCAACAGGGGTCATTTTGCCGCAGAATTTTGCGGTTTTCCAGCCATGTTCTCGTTGTGTGCTGGTGCGCTTACAGGACTCACATCAGCCTTTGTAACCCGCGCAATTCCTAGACTTTCAGCCGGGCCAGATTTTCGTGGTCCCTGTGTGGCCCCTTGCTTTGTTCGGTCCGGAACACGGACACGAACCCTCGCCGAGCGAACCATACAGGTTCATTTTTAAGCCTGATTCGCCCTCACATGCCTGCAATCGGAATAGCCGAAGAGGGCCGTTGCCGACCGTCGGAAAGCCGACATCCAAGGGATCACAGAAGCGTGGCAGCTCCCGTCAACAAACCAGCCGTTTCCCGGTTTGCTTCTGCTCCCTGATAGCTGCCGATCTTTCACACGGCGATTTACGGCTCATCCTGGGCCGGTTGCTGTCAGTCCGCTTCGCATTGCAATAGGTAGGAAGCAGACCTTAGTTCGGGCAGCTTTTGAAGCAGCAGGACAGGGCTGCGGGCGATCGGGTGCCGCTTACTAGCCCTCGGCTACCGTCATACACCTACCTCTTGCTCGGTAATCTCAGTCCTCCGCATCGCTGTGAATAACAGCCCGCCTCGGGGTTCAGGGGTCAGATCATCATTGACCCTGAGAGTCTTGCTATCCCGCCATTCGGAAACTTTCCCTGTATCGCACGGGCGTGATCCTAAGCCGCCGCTGAAATGCGCTTCGCATCTGGTCTGGGCTGGCAAATCCGCATTCGAAGGCAACGATCTTCAGCGGCGATTCCGTCGCTTCCAGCAGATTGCGTGCATGGTCGATCCGAACGCCTTCGACGAAATCATGAGGCGTCAGCCCAAGGTCGCGGACGAACAGACGGGCGATGCTCCGTGCGCTTACACCAGCGATCTCGGCCAAGCGCTCGACCGGCAATGACTCGCCCAGATGTTCCATGACATACGCCTGGACCTTACCCAGCGGTGTCGCCGCATCGCTCGGCGGGAGCAGCAACGGGCTAAACTGGGATTGGCCGCCCTGCCGCTGTGCCACCACCACCAGACCCTTCGCGCAAGCGAGCGATAACGCGGAGCCATGATCTTCGCCGACGAGAGCAAGCGTTAGATCGATTCCCGCCGTTACGCCGGCCGAGGTTACCAGGCGGTCGTCGCGCGCATAGATCCTGTCACGCTCGACATTAGCTGCCGGAAACGTTTCGGCAAGTTTCGCGGAGCAAAGCCAGTGGGTCGTCACTGTGCGGCCGTCGAGCAGGCCTGCGTGACCGAGCGCGAATGCCCCGGTGCAGATGGAGCCATATCTGTCAGCGGTGACGCCCCATCGCCGCAGCCACGCCGACATCGCCTCGTCTGGCGGGCTGTCGGGAAGCCGCTGCCCGCCCGCGACGAGTACGGTATGGAAGGACCTACACGCCTCATCGAAGCTCAGATCGGCGGTCATCCACATACCGTTCGAGCTGCGCAGAGGCGTGCGGCTTCTTGCCACAAGCAGGCAGCGATAACGGTCCTGCGCGGGCAGGAAATCGTTTGCCGCAGTGAACACGTCGAGTGGCCCTGCCACGTCCAGTGCCTGGACGCCGTCGAAAATGACGAGCGCCACTTCGCGTATTGCCATTGCCGATCCGCCCTTCTTTGCCGGCCCGAGCGATTTGTCGATCACGGCAACTGCCGATCGCTATCCTGAGGCAGCTTATCGCGCAACGTTGGCAGTTTATCGATGTGTAGCGACCTTGCTGCCAACTGCCATGGATGCGACCTAGCGAAGGCGGGTCGAGAGACACTCCGACCTTCTCGGCTCATTCCTTCAACAGGCAACGCGCGCTGCCGGTTACCCCCGCTTGGGGACTGCCGGTTTGCGTCCGCTGAACATGGAGACACACGATGGCGGACCATATCTGCGACACGACCACCCGAGCGAGCAATGGCCGCGCCGAGGTAGACGGCGTTTCCATCCCCGACAGCGCATTCTGCCGTGCCGTCACCGAATTCGTTCGCTACACCGAGACCGAGCTGCTGTTCAACCATTCCAGCCGCGTCTATTTCTTCGGTGCAATCGCCGGCCGGCATCGCGGCCTCACCTTCAATCCCGAACTCCTCTATGCCGCGGCGATGTTCCACGACGTCGGGCTGATGCCGTTGCACAGCAGCGCTGACCTGCGCTTCGAGGTCGACGGCGCGAATGCGGCGCGCGATTTCCTGACCGGTTACAACCTCGACCCATCGGACATCGAGAAGGTGTGGACCGGCATAGCGTTGCACACGACGCCCGGCGTGCCCGAGTTCATGGATCCGGTCATCGCGCTAACCGCCGCCGGCGTCGAGATGGACGTGCTGGGACTAACCTACAGCCAGTATCCGGACGCTGTCCGGGAGGCGATCGCAACCGCCTTCCCGCGCAGCACGTGGTTCAAGGAGGACATCATCCAGGCCTTCTACGACGGCATCCGACACAAGCCTGATACCACCTTCGGCAACGTCAAGGCGGACGTGATCGCCGACAAGGAACCGCACTTCCATCGCGGCAACTTCTGCTCGGTCATCCGAGCCTCGCTTTGGCGCGCCTGACAGAATCCCCCCTTATATTCCCTGGGAGAAAGACGATGATTTCCAATGTGATTCTGGTCCACGGTGCCTGGGCTGACGGTTCGAGCTGGGCGAAGATTGTCCCAATGCTGGCAAAGAAAGGCTTGGCGGTGACCGCAGTCCAGCTTCCGCTCTCCACGTTCGAGGCGGATGTCGCGACGGTCGGCAGGGCGATTGCGCGTGCTGAGGGCGATGTCATTCTGGTCGGCCATAGCTACGCTGGTGCGGTGATCGGCCAGGCGGGCAACGACCCGAAGGTGGCGGGACTGGTCTATATCGACGCCTTCGCGCCGGATGCCGGCGAGTCCGCCGGTTCGCTGTTCGCCGCGTTCGAATCTGCTCCGCTGGGGGCCGAGATCAGGCCTGACGCTGAAGGCTTTCTCAAGCTGACGCGCGACGGCGTTTTCAACCTCTTCGCACAGGATCTCGACGAGGACGAGAAGGCCGTCCTGCTGGCAACGCAAGGCCCGATCAACGGCGCCGCGCTCGGCGGAACGCTGACTGAGGCGGCATGGCGAACGCGGCCGACTTTCTATCTGATCGGCGACGAGGATCGGGCAATCCTGCGCGTCGATCAGGAACGAATGGCCGCCCGTATGAACGCGACTGTGGAACACGTCGGATCGAGCCACGTCCCGATGCTGTCGCAGCCCGAAATCGTGACGAACTTCATCCTGAAGGCCACCGCCTGACGGTCGGCACACTGCATCGAAGTGGCGGGCGCAGACAGCCCGCCGCCCCCAGTGTTTCGCCACGAGATCAGGACAAATGCTATGAAAATTACATCTAACGGCATCACGCTTCACGTCGATGATCGGGGCGCCGGCGCACCGGCATTGGTCTTCCTGCATTATTGGGGCGGCTCGTCACGCACGTGGCGGCATGTAACGACCATGCTCGGGCATGACTTCCGCACGGTCGCGATCGACCAGCGTGGTTGGGGACAATCGGAAGCGCCGTCGAGCGACTATTCCCTGGCCGATCTGGCGAACGACGCTGTCGGCGTGCTCGAGGCGATCGGGCTCGATCGCTATATTTTGATCGGGCACTCGATGGGCGGCAAGGTCGCCCAGTTTCTTGCTTCGCGGCGACCATCGGGGCTGGCGGGGCTGATACTGGTGGCCCCGTCGCCGCCATCGCCGCTCGCTCTGCCGCTCGCATCCCGAGAGGGCATGGTGGGCGCCTATACGACGCGGGAGAGAATCATCGCGACGGTCGAGCACATGCTCACCGCCAACCCGCTGGCATCGGAAGACCTCGAAGTCGTGGTTGAAGACAGCCTTCGCGGCGCTCCTGCTGCCAAGGTGGCATGGCCGCTGGCGACGAGCCAGGAAGACATCGCGAATCTTGTCTCGCGTATCGAGGTGCCGACCCTTGTCATTTCCGGGACCGAGGACCGGGTCGATCCCCCGGCTGTGCTGAAACAGGAACTTCTCCCGCGCATTCCGCAGGCCGAATTGCGCCTGCTGCCCGGCATCGGCCACCTGTCGCCCCTGGAGGCACCGAGCGAAGTGGCTGTCCTCATCCGCAAATTCGCCGGCTCGCTGCCGCCCGGACCATCGGCGCGCTGACCATATCCCAAACAAAGGAAATCACGATGTACGAGACTGAGATCATCTCGATCCCCATCCTCCCGCTCAATATGGTCAATGCCCATCTGATACGGAGCGAGGCGGGATGCATCCTCGTCGATGCCGGAATACCCGGATCAGAGCACAAGATCGCGCGGGTTCTCCACCGGCACGGACTGACCTTCCGCGACATCAAGCTGATCGTGGTCACGCACGCGCATACCGATCATGCCGGTAGCGCGGCGCGGCTGCGTGAGTTGTCCGGCGCGCCGATCCTCGGCCACAAGGACGACGCCGACTTCTACAGCCGCAAGGAACGCATGACCTATTGTGCGACGGGCTGGGTCGGCAAGCTGTTCTTCAAGACGCCGGTACCGCATGAACCTTACGAGGGCTTCGTGCCCGACATCATGATGACCAACGGCGAGACGGTAAATCTGTTGAATTTCGGCGTCGACGGCGTTGTGCGTCATACCGGCGGACACACGCCCGGCTCGATTGCGGTGGAATTGTCATCGCAGGACGCGCTCGTCGGCGACCTGCTTGCGTCGGGCATCTTGATCGGTGGCATCGCCTTGACCGGACGCGCGATCCGCCCCCCGTTCGAAGACGATCCGCACAAAGTCGCGCGCGAACTGGAGCGTCTCGTGCAGCAGGGCGCCAAGCGCTTCTATATGGGCCACGGCGGCCCGCTAGGCCCCGACGAGGTTATGCGGCACGCGCGTCATCTTGCAAGGATTGCCCCAAACCCATGTTCGGCTGGTTTATGCGCGCACGGATCGCACTGATCCGCGGCGCACTGGAAGTCATCCAATGAGATAGTGGGGGGAAAGAACTATGGATGATCGCGGCGGCTGACGTCCCGGCCACCGCAACGCTCCGTCAGGGGACGCACAGGCTCGGCGACATGTTCCGTGAGAGGGACCGCCGTTTGCAATCGCCTGATCGGCCCGCTGATGCTATGGTGCCGCCGTGACAAGCAGCATTCCCTATCGTTTCCCGATCGGTATCGACCCCAACGACATCGACTTCATGGGCCATGTCAACAACGCCAGTTACCTGAAGTGGGTACAAGAGGCGGTGATCAGTCACTGGCGGCGGCTCGCGCCCGCCGATGCCGTCGCCGATCACCTATGGGTCGCGCTGAAGCACGAAATCACTTATCGCAAGCCGGCGTTTCTGAACGACGAGGTCATCGCCACCGTCCTGCTCGAAAAGGTGCAGGGCGCACGCGCGTTCTATCAGACCATCATCCGCCGTGGCGAGGAGGTGCTGGCCGAAGTCACGTCGAGCTGGTGCTGCATCGATGCCGAGACCAAGCGGCCCACGCGGCTGGCGCGCACCGTCATCGACCGCTTTTTCACCCGCGATCGCCAGGCCTGACCGCAGCCGTTCGGCGGGGTCTTCATAGACGCACAGCGCCCGGCTGCGCTCGAGTTCCTCACGCCCATAGCCGCCCGACAGCAAGCCCACGCCGAGCGCGTGACAGCCCGCAGCCGCGAGCATGTCCCTGATGCTGTCGCCGACGACGATCGCATCCTCGATTCCGACGTCCAGCCGCCGCGCCGCTTCTTCGAACAGGTCGGGATCGGGCTTGGCGAAGCGCACCTGATCGCGCGTCACCACCACGGCTTCGGCCGGATCGACATCGAGCGCGGCGATGTTGACCGCGGCGGTTTCCATCCGGCCGCTGGTCGCGATCGCCCAGGAAATCCCGAGACCGCTTAGCGTGCGCAGCAGGCCGACCGCCACTGTTCCGCTCAGACGCTGGTAGGCGGCGGCATGCAACGCGCGCAGCCGCTCGGCGGCGTCTGGCCCGAGGTCACGGTCGATCTCACGGAGCAACTGATCGGTGAGCAACCCACCGCTCATCCCGATCTTGCGGTGGATGCGCCATACGGACAGATATGCCCGACCGACAACGCCTCGCGCCACGCAAGCACGTGTTGGTAGGCGCTATCGACGCGCTATGCGGTCGATGCCGGTTCGGCCCATTCGTCGTCGGTATCGAGCTGACGGTCGATATCCTCGGCAAGGTCGTCGAGTTGCTCGAAGGTTATGAGCAGTTCGATGACCGCGCCGTCCGCGAGCGTCAGCGTTAGCGATAGTCGTCGCCGTCCGGAGCAAGCGTGCTCGATTGCAAGCGCTTGGCAATGGGTTTCATTATCGGTGCTCCGGTTGGGCGATCATGCGAGCGAGGCGGCAAGACCGGCCCCTCACACCTTGTCGTCTTACGCCAACAATTCGGTATGGATAGGCGGCATAGCACCGCAACCAGGCGCAGCCTAACGATACATTTTGATCCTCGGCCCTTTCGCTTTCCACCGACGCCCCTATCTAGACATCATCGCGGGCAACCGATCTGTAGGCGCCCCTGACTGAGAGACCAACGTGCTCCCGCTTACGTTGCAGGAGCCGTTCATGGACCTCAATTATCTTCTTTCCCGCCATCAAGTCGCGCTGATGCGTGCCGATAATGCCGCTTGCGCCGAAGCGAAAATCGCTCATCGTGGGATGGCGAAGGAATACGCAGAGCGCATCCGGGTGCTTCGCCAATTGATCGGAGCCGAAGGCACCTCGCTCTTGGCCGCGTGAGCGCGCGCCAACTTTTCTCTCACATCATCAGGAGCGCTGCTGTGGACGACCAACAGGCTAGCAAGACCGATCACACGACGACCAACACCGATGCCCGAAAAACCCAGCGGTTCGTGCGCCGGCCTTCCGGGCCGCGTCTGGCCCCCGATGCAGCAGAACGTCAGGGCAGAATTGCGCGGCTTGCCTGGGCGGCGTTCGGTGGTCGCGATGATGCCGTCGCATTTCTGAACGATCATCACGACGGCTTGGGCGGCCGCCCGATCGATCTAGCGATCGCCAGCGAAACATCCTGCGCAGCGGTCGAACAAGTCATCGAAGCGCGTGGCGCGGCGCGCTGATCGGCCGCCGCCACTCGATCCAGCAGTTGCCGCGGCGCACGCCACGCTCTTGCGAGGCGCTGCGTTCGTCGCACGCCAGGCCGACGCAGGCGCCTTCTCGCTGGATGCTTCGATCGCCGACGAACAGCGGCATCGCTATCGCAGCAAGACGATCGCCAATGCGCTGCGTGAACTTGATCGCTTCTTGAATCTCCTTGCCGATGCGACGGCCAGATCGCTTGGCGATCCGTTGCCCGAGGGACAGCGGAACACCGCGAACAAGCTGCGCGACTTCGACGCCTTCGCGATCCAGTGGGACGATTACGAGCGTCTCGTTGCACTGGGCCGATCGCGCGCCTGCCTGTTTTATCGCGGTGGACAGGTTTCCAGCGGCGACCGCCGTGGCGAACCGACGTTCACGGCCGGCTGGTCCGCACGCACGGGACCGCCTGATCAGCTGAGCCGAATGGCCATCGGTGACCGACTTGCCGTCGGCGAGATCGAGTTGCGCGACATTGCCCAATTCTATGAGCGCTTGGCGTTGCGGCTTCAGACCCTTGCTGCAGTAGCGGTGAATGCCGATTAGTCGGGCCGGTGGCCGTCCGATTTCTTGGCGACGCGTTCGTTCCAAATCCGGTCTTGCTCGATCCGCGTCGTTTGCCAGGCTGCTTGCCTGCGCCGCTGCTGGCGAAATTTAGCGATGCGAAACATAAGAAAAGCGACGACAAGCACCGCAATGACGATGACGAAACCCATCGTCCGATATTCTCTCGCAAATTCGCCCACCTGGTGCATGTCAAGTCGTCCGTCATGTAGACGGGAGCTCGCGTCTCCCAGCCACCTACTACGCCTACGGATCGATCAGGTGATGGCCCTTGATAGCATCATTCGTCACGGATTCCCCATGGTAAATCCGCAGTGAGCCAATCGCGGCGTTGAGAATACTCTCCTTGTGTTGGCCACCCCCATCCCCATGTTGTGCGGTGCAGCATGACCTTGGCGAGCGGTGATAGCTGAGAGACCAAGGCCCGCTTGAAAGGACATCGCGTGAGAAGCATTGCCGATACGATTTCGCGAATGCGGTCGATGACTGAGGCTGCGACACAGCAAAGAACGTCAGCGATCGACCCGCTCGATCAGTTGACCGATTTCGGCACCAATCCGGGAGCATTGAATGCTCGCTGCTTTGTTCCGGGTGACGTGTCGGCGCGCGCGGCCCTGGTCGTCGTGCTGCACGGATGCACGCAGACGGCTGCCGGCTACGATCATGGTTCGGGATGGTCGGCGGTGGCGCAGCGGGAAGGCTTTGCGCTGCTCTTTCCCGAGCAACAGCACGTCAACAACGCCAATCTCTGCTTCAACTGGTTCGCGCCCGAAGACAGCAAGCGCGGTTCGGGCGAAGCGTTTTCGATCCGTAACATGATCGCCGCGATGATCGAGCGTCACGATCTCGATCCAGCGCGCGTGTTCGTCACCGGCTTGTCGGCGGGGGGCGCGATGGCGTCGGTGATGCTCGCGACCTATCCCGAAGTGTTTGCCGGCGGGGCGATCATCGCCGGTCTCCCGTTCGGATCAGCGGCGAATGTATCGCAGGCACTCGACCGCATGCGCGGCCATGGCGGTCCGGACGATGCCGGGCTTTCAGCGCTGGTGCATCGGGCGTCGCCACACGACGGGCCGTGGCCGACCATTTCGATCTGGCACGGCACTGCCGACGCCACCGTTAACAGCACCAACGCCGACGCGATCCTGGCTCAGTGGCGCGTCGTTCATGGCGTCGGCGAAGAGCCGAGCGTCTCCGATCTCGTCGACGGCTATCCCCACCGCGTCTGGCATGATCGCGAAGGCCGACCGGTCATCGAGGATTACCGCATCACGGGGCTGGGGCACGGCACGCCGCTCGATACGCGCGGCGCCGATGGCTGTGGCAGCAGCGGCGCGTATATGCTCGAGGCGCAGATATCATCGACACGATGGATCGCGCACACATGGGGCCTCGGCGAAGCGCCGGTCGATCGCCGACCGATAGCACAAGCAGAGGCCCGTCCAGCATCGCCAGCCACCACAGGGGTCGGCGGCATGATCGAGGATGCGCTGCGCGCCGCGGGCCTGATGCGCTGACCTCGTATCAGCGCAATTGGCTATCCTTGCTGCCGCGGCGATTGAAGCCGCCTTGGCGCCGGCCGGCATCGCGTTTGGACTGACACTCGACGCAGGTTCGGACACCCGGCAGCGCACTACGACGCGCCTCGGCGATCGGCTCGCCGCATCCGTCACAATATACTGCGCTCTCACCGGACGGCATGCGTCGGCGAGCGTCCAGCACCGCATCGCTGACGGTGTCATCGATCTGATCCTGCACCGCGCCATCGCGGGTCCACCCGCCTGCCATGTTCAAAACTCGTCTTTAAATTATTCCTGTCAGACAGATAGGACCGCGCGGCGATGTCGCAACCGATCCCGCAACCCTGCGTATCAGGCGTCGGCTAACCTCGATCAGGGTTTTCGTTCGCAATCAGATCCAAGAGGCGGTCGCTCTCGCCTTCGCCGTGCAAGCGGCGTTCGTCATCGTCGGGGCTTTTACGACCCTCACGCAAATCCGCCTGATCCGCTTCCTTGGCCCAAGCTGCGGCTGCTGCGGTAGCGATCGTTTTGACGTTGGCGAGTCCGGCCCCCGCTGCAATAGCGAGTTGCCTGGCCTCTTGGGTTCTGCATAAAGCCGAAGATGGTCGCATAAAATCTCCTGATCAAATCATCGTCTGGCCGCCCGCGCGGCTATGCCTTCTTCGATGGCGGCGGCGCGACCACACCTTTGAGCGAGGGGTTGGAGGCGTTTTGCTTCGGCGGGCCGGCTTTCTTCGGCTTGCGGAGCTCTCGATTGCCGCGCTGTTGGCCTTTCGACATGGTCGTCTTCCTTACTGTTCGAGGCGAAATGCGCGCCGCCCTGATGCGCCAAGTTGTTCACAAATTTCTAGCGCTGCCGGATCGTGGCTGCGCCTGCGACGCGCTGGACAACGGAGATTGCCGCCCGGCACTCGGTTTCGGTCCGATAGCCGCCGCCATGGGCTAGAACGGTGCCGTCGGCAGCGCAAAGCCGCCAGCACCAGTCGCCGCCGGCGGATCGGATTGATGTCAGCCGCACACGTTCGGCGAAGGACAGCTCGAAGTAGAAAAGCTCAGCGGGCGTAGCCGAAGGCTGCTCCGATCGCTCACCAGGATTAACTGAGCGAGGCACAAACTCTTCGTGCGCAACCGGCAAGAACGATATCGCCGACTTTCCGCCGGCCGCATAATCGCGCTTGAACTGTCGGAACGCCGCATCGCCCAACGGGTCGCTGAAGTTAAGACCGGCGATGACCGTCGCACGGCGTTCAAACGGCGATGTAGGATTTCTGGTCACAGCGAGCCCGCGTCAGAGCGGGAGCACTGGTCTCTCAGCCGCACCCTGCTCGTATCGAACGGCGCGATATCGATGATATGGGATCAGCGTCGTCGAAAAACCAGTAGCGTCCTGCGACCGCGGGTGACGTTTCGCCGAAAGAGGCAGGGAAAAAGCCGCGCACGCCGAATTTTGTCGAATCCACAATATTTTCGGTGTGCCGCGTGTATGATGGCTTTTCGGCTACTCGGCCAATGATGTATCCGAGCCGCGTACGAATTGAGTACTCCGTGATTGGTTCGCCAAACCATCCCGACACCATCCCCGGCCTTCGGGATCTAACCGCGTCCCATGATTGGTCGCTGACACCGCTTGGTGCTCGGTCGACATGGCCTCGCTCCTTAGAGACCGTGCTCGATCTCATGCTGTCGTCGAGTTTCGCGATGTGCGTCGGCTGGGGGCCCGATCTGACCTTCCTGTACAATGACGCGTACGTTCCGTTTCTCGGCTCACGGCATCCCAGCGCGCTTGGCCCATCCCAGCGCGCTTGGCCGGCGCCTTCAGGATGTCTGGCCAGACATATGGCCGAACATCGGACCCGCGATAAATCAGGCCTTGTCCGGCAAACCGACCGCCTATGAAAACATGCCCCTGACCATGACGCGCCATGGTCATCCCGAAGAGACCTGGTGGTCCTTCGCCTACAGTACGCTGCGTGACGACGAGGGGAACGTCGCCGGCTTTCTGGACATCGCGACGGAAACGACCGTCAACGTGCAGAACGAGCGCGAGTTGACGCGCGAGCGGGAACACCTCCGCAGACTCAATGCCGATCTCGAAGTACAGATTGTCGAGCGGGCGAGAGAGCGCGCGACGACGTGGACCGTCACGTCGGAGCTTCTGTCGGTGATCGACCTCGACAATGGCGTGTTCGATCGCGTCAATCCTGCCTGGGAGAACACGCTGGGCTGGACGCCAAGGGAGATGGAGGGGGCGCCTTTCTCCGATTTTCTTCTGGCCGACGACCATGTCGCCAGCGCCGCCGCGTTCGAAGAGGTTCGGGAGGGAAATCCCGTGCTGCGGTTCGACAATCGCTATCGCACCAAGGATGGCGACCTGCGCTGGCTGTCCTGGGTCGCGGTGCCGTTCGAGGGCAAGCTCTATTCCAGCGCGCGCGACATCACGTCAGAGCACCAGCAGACTGAAAACCTTGCGCAGGCGGAAGACGCCCTCCGTCAGGCCCAGAAAATGGAGGCAGTCGGGCAGTTGACCGGCGGCGTCGCGCACGATTTCAACAATCTGCTGACCGTCATCCGCGGTTCGGTCGATCTACTTCGCCGCTCCGATCTCACTTCGGAGCGGCGCGACCGCTATATCGACGCGATCGGGGAGACCGCCGACCGCGCCGCGAAGCTGACCGGCCAGTTGCTCGCGTTCGCGCGGCGCCAGGCGCTCAAGCCCGAAACCTTCGATTGCGGCGAAAGCATTCGCGACATCGTCTCGATGGTCCGCACGCTCACCGGGTCGCGTATCGTCATCGAGACGATCGTGCCGGATGACGCCTGCTTCGTTCTCGCCGACAAGGGACAGTTCGATACCGCCATTGTCAACATGTGCATCAACGCGCGCGATGCGATGGATGGAGAGGGCCGGCTGACGATCGTCATCGGTCCCGTCTCGGGCATTCCCGCCATTCGCGCTCACCCGCCCATCGCGGGCGATTTCGTCGCGGTGACAATTACTGATACCGGCCCTGGGATCGCGCCCGAAGTCCAAAAGCGCATGTTCGAACCATTTTTCACCACCAAGAGCAGCGGCCAGGGGACGGGCCTGGGATTGTCGCAAGTGATCGGCTTCGCCAAGCAGTCCGATGGCGATGTGCGCGTCGATAGTGGGATCGACGGCGGGGCGATCTTCACGATCTACATGCCGCGAGTCGCCGCGGATGGAAGTCGCGCCGAGCTCGAAGATGACCAGCCGCTGGCGATCGCCGGCGACGGCGTCTGCGTCCTCGTCGTCGAAGACAATAGTAGCGTCGGCGAATTCGCGGTCCAAGCGCTTGGCGAATTGGGCTACGACACCCTCCTCGCCTCTGACGGCGACGCGGCGCTCGCCGAGCTCGCCAAGGACAGCGATCGGTTTCACATCGTCTTTTCGGACGTCGTCATGCCGGGCATGACGGGGCTCGAGCTGGCGCAACTGATCCGCCAGAAATACCCACGGCTGCCAGTCATCCTGACCAGCGGCTACAGCCATGTCCTGGCGCAGAACGGACGGCACGGGTTCGAATTGCTGCACAAACCCTATTCGATCGAGCAGTTATCCCGCGTATTCCGCAAATCGCTCACCTGGCAGGCGCAACGCTGACACTTTGCTGGTCGGCCCGAGTCGTCGCAACCGCGCGTCACGCCGCGATCAGAACCCCCCGATAATTGCTGTCCTCGAGTGTACGCCCGGCGCCCATCGCGACACAGATGAGCGCGTTGTCGGCGACGATCACGGGCAAGCCGCTCGCCTGCGACAGCACCGCGTCGATCCCATTGAGCAGCGCGCCGCCGCCGGTCATGACGATACCCTGATCGACGATGTCCGCGGCGAGCTCCGGCGCGGTGTTCTCGAGCGCGTTGAGCACCGTCTCGACGATCTGATTGACGGGTTCGGCGATCGCTTCGGCGATCTCGCTCTGGCTGATCTCGATCTCGGTCGGCACACCCTTCACCAGATCACGACCTTTCGCGCGCATCATCCTGCCGACACCGTCCGCCGGCATCTGCGCGACGCCGATCGTCAGCTTGATCCGCTCGGCGGTCGCCTCGCCGATCATCAGATTGTGCTTGCGCCGGATATAGGATGCGATCGCGTCGTCGAGCTTGTCGCCCCCGACGCGCACCGAACTGCTATAGGCCAGTCCCTGAAGGGACAGGACGGCGACCTCGGTCGTGCCGCCGCCGATATCGACCACCATCGCGCCGATCGGCTCGGTCACCGGCATCCCGGCGCCGATCGCCGCCGCCATAGGCTCTTCGATCAACCAGACCTTGGAAGCGCCGGCGGTGGTCGCGGCCTGACGGATCGCGCGCCGCTCGACCTGGGTCGAGCCCGACGGCACGCAGATTGCGATCTCCGGTCGACGCGGCAGCCGGCCCGGGCCGCCATGCACCTTGTCGATGAAATGCTTGATCATCTGTTCGGCGACGTCGATGTCGGCGATTACCCCGCCACGCAGTGGCCGAATGGTTTCGACATTGTCGGGGGTCTTGCCCATCATCAGCTTGGCGTCGCTGCCGACCGCTCGCACGCGCGATATGCCGTTGATGGTCTCGATCGCGACGACCGAAGGTTCGTTGAGCACGATGCCCTTGTCGCGCGCATAGACGACGGTGTTCACCGTGCCGAGATCAATCGCAATGTCGTTCGACGCGAAACTGAACAATCGGGGCAATCGCATGCTGGAAAATGGCCTTGTGGCGTGAAGACGAATGCGCGAGGCGCGCACCTGAGCTTCTGGAGGAGACGATGCGGTGCGGGCCGGCAGCGCCGCGGTCAAGCTATACTGCGCCTGATTGAGTGATTAACACTGCGAATGCCGGCTCGCTAAACGGCCCACCAGTGTTGCTGATGGGCCGCTCGTGATCAAATTTCCGTCTTCTCCGCTAGGAGCAGGGCATCCTCAATGTCCACACCGAGATACCGGACTGTGTTCTCTATTTTCGTGTGTCCGAGCAGGATTTGAATGGCTCTGATGTTTCCGGTTGCCCGGTAGATCATTGCCGCCTTTGTACGCCGCAGCGAATGTGTTCCGTATTCAGCGCGTCGCAGGCCGATCGCGGTAACCCACTCTTCTACAAGGCGCGCATATTGCCGCGTACTGAGATGGCCCATACGCTCGATCCTGCTCGGGAAAACGTAATCATCTGCTGCGCCGCCCCGCCGCTCTAGCCAAGCGAGCAGGCTTGCGCGAACATCCGACGTCAGCTCGAATTGAACAGGCCGGCCGGTCTTTTGCTGGATGACGATTGATCTCGTCCTGATCTCGGCGCCGGAGACCACATCGCCTATCTTGATCTTGACCAAGTCGCAGCCGCGCAGCTTGCTGTCGAGCGCTAGGTCGAAAAGGGCTCGATCGCGAAGACGACCTTCGCGGTCCAGAAAAAGCGAATTGCCCAGATTTGCTTTTGTGTGAGCGGCCGCTTGGTGCCGACCATCTTGCCGGCGTTCCATGCGGGCCGGTTGTGCATCGCGGGGTCGTAGTGAGAATGTCCCATCCTTCTTCTCCTCGGCCGTGATTGGCCTCGGAAATGCTTGCGCTAATTTACTTCGTCTTGGTTCAGCTGCCGTTCGAGCATGGCGCACCGGGCGTCATCGGGCGCGATCGTGCACGTATCGCCTTGCCATCCGCGGTCGGCGATCTTGTCGACCGCGATGGCGATGCCGGCGTTGATCCTGGCGGCGTCGAAGCCCGGCGGCAACGCCGGGTCCGAGAAGTCGACGGTTTCGGGCTTCTCGCCGACGAAGAGGATACGAGTCATGGCATGTCTCCTGCTAAAGGTGAGGATGGATAACGCTCATTCGTGCAGGTGAGGACGCAGGAACGCCGCGACGAGATCGAGCGCGTCTGGCGCGGCGCGCAGCAGCGCGAGGTTTGCGGGGAAGACGTGGACCATGCCCTGCCAGACGTGGAGTTCGACGGGCGAGCCCGCTGCGGCGATGCGATCTGCCATGCGCCGCGCGTCGTCGAGAAGGATTTCGTCTTCACCCACATGCAGCATCACCGGCGGCAACCCAGCCAGATCGCCGTAGAGGGGTGAGGCCCTCGGATCCCTAGGATCGGCTTCTCCGAGATAGGTATTGCGGGCCTGCCCAAGTGCGGCATGGGTCAGCAAGGGATCGTGCCCCCCGCGCGTCGTCATACTTTCGCCGGTCAAGGCGAGATCGGTCCACGGGGACATCGCGACCACGGCGAGCGGACGTGGTGCAGGTCCCTCCCGTGTGGCGGCACTCGCACGGGCGGCGGCGGCCAGCGCCAGTCCCCCGCCCGCCGAGTCACCGGCGATGGCGATTTTCGATGCCCCGGCTGCTGCAAGCCCGCGGTAAACCGCGCCCGCATCATCGGTCGCCGCAGGGAAGGGCCGTTCGGGTGCAAGGCCATAATCCGGGATAAACGCTGCAACCTGCGCGCGGAGCGCGATCTGGCCGACAAAATTCCGATAGGCCTGCGCCGATCCGACCGCATAGGCGCCGCCGTGCAGATAAAGGATTGCTGCGTCCGGCGCGGCGTCGGCCGGCCGACACCACCAGCCCGGAACGCCGCCAACTTCGGCGGCTTCATAGGTCACGCCACCGGCCTGCGGCGTTCGCCCCATCAGATCGTCGAACGCCGGACGGCCCCTCGGGCCAAGATCGGGCGCCGGCTGGAGTGCGATAAGACCGCGCATTGCCAGCATTGCGGCTCGATCCAGCAAATGCTCCTTGTGATAGATCTCGGTCATCACAATCGTCCTCGCAGAGTCAGGGGGAGGACGCCGGCCGCCGGGCCGGCGTCCCGGTCTCAGTTTTGTGACCAGCCGGCAGTCGCCGCCTGGGCAAAGTCACGGTAGGAACGCGGCGGGTGGCCAAGAAGCGCCGTGAGACGGACCAGATCGTCGTCGGTCGCCACCGCGCCATCATCCTGATAGCGACGCATCATCAGCTTCATGTCATAGGCGAGCCAGGCGGGGCCGAAGCTCTTGAGGCGCTGTTCGAGTCCCTCCAGATCGTCGCCGGCATAGCCGATCGGACGATCCAGGATCTCGCTCCAGAGCGCGGCGAGCGTCTCACCGGTCAGGGCGTCCGGCCCGACCAGCTCATAGGTCTCGCTCGGCAGCGGCGCGGCGGCCTGCTCGCGACGGAGCAGTTCGTTGGCGGCGGCCTCGCCGATATCGCGGATATCGACCATCGAGATGCCCCTGGCGCCGACAGGCATCGCATAGACGCCGCCACCGAGCAGCGCGTCCTTCTGCCGCATGTCGTTCTGGATGAAATAGGCCGGACGCAGGATCGTCGCCGGCACGTCATAGGCGTGGATCATCCGCTCGACGGTGACCTTGCTGGCGAAGTGCGGGACATCGGCATAGTCTTCGCCCTTGAACACCGAGAGATACACGATGCCCTTCACGCCCGCCTCGCGGGCGGCGTTGAGGGCGAGCATCGCCTGGGTCAACTCGTCGGGCGCATTGGGGGCGAGCAGGAACAGCGTGCTGACCCCCTCCAGGGCGGCGCGGACGCTGTCGATGTCGCCAAGGTCGCCCTTGACGGCGGTAACACCGGCCGGGAAGTTAGCCTTCTCGGGCGAGCGAGTCAGCGCGCGGACCTCGGCGCCGTGTCCGTCCAGAAAATCCAGCACCTGGGTTCCGATCGTGCCCGTGCTGCCGGTCACCAAGATAGCCATAATGTGTCTCCTTCGTGGTTGGAGCGGCTTGATGTCGCTGGAGACTGAAATAGGCGTTCCACAATTTCTGGTAAGATGGCATGATTGAGACTCAACGTCTCGAATATGGAACATTCATGGATTTGCCTGCGCTCGTCGTCTTCAATCTGGTCGCGACACATGGCGGCTTCGGTCGGGCCAGCCGAGCAAGTGGCAAGCCCAAGGCCACGCTTTCGCGGAAGGTTTCCGAATTGGAGGCAAGCCTTGGTGTGCGGCTGATTGACAGGGGCTCAAGGACATTGCGCCTGACTGACGAAGGCCGTGCATTGCATGAGCGCACGATCGGCCCCCTCGCCGAAATCGGCGATGCCGAGCACGCCGTTGGGAGCGGCTCGTCCGTGCCGAGCGGCACTTTGCGGATCAGTGCGCCGGTCGTTCTGGCGCATGTCCTACTTCCGAAGGTCGCCGCCGCTTTCGTTGCCGAATATCCGCAGGTCGACCTCGAGATTGTTGCCGAGGATCGCAAGGTCGATCCCGTCGAGGACAATTACGATCTGGTGATCCGCATCGATCCGAACCCCGACGAGCGCCTGGTGGGGCGCCGTATTCTCGAGGACGAACGGCTGCTTGTAGCGCCGCCCGAGTTGCCTGTCGCATTTTCGGCGGGGGAAGGAGATTGTGACCGGACTCAGCCGGCTGTCGCGCGCACCGGGACGCCCGCCGACATCGTGTGGCGGATCAGGGGTTACGATGGCCTCCATATACTGAGGCCGCATGTCCGGTTACGCTTTTCTTCCTTCCTGATGGTCCGGGACGCCGTTCTGGCCGGCGCGGGTGTCGCGCTTGCGCCGAAGATGCTCGTTACGGACGATATCGAAGCAGGCCGGCTGGTCTCATTGGGTGTTGCGGACGGTCCTAAGGTCGAGATCTGGACGCTCCAGAATTCACGCCGTCTGTCCAGCTCGAAGATTCGGGCCTTTTTAGAGGCACTCGAACGATCGTAGATAGTGGAGGCGACAATCCACAACGCGTGCAGTGGACGACTGGATTGTCCCAAATCTGGCAGCCAGATCAACCAATAGCTATGGCTGCTTTTGAGCAATCGCCGGGTCGGCCGTAACGACCGAGATTAGGGCGCATTACTGACTGGCGGGTACGTAAATAGCGACCGGACTGCTTCGGGGCCGGAGCACGAACCCGCTGCGCGGGAGTGGCGCTGGTGGTGAGGTAAGGCCAGGATCGCAGGCGCCCCGCGCAGATTGAGCGGCGCCCGTTGCAGGCAGACCCTTTCGACTCCTTCAACCTGAGGAGTCGAACGATGAACGACCTTGTCCCGGTCGGCGCGATCAGCCCGCTACGTCAGCGGCTGATCGACGACATGACCATGCGCCACTTCAGCCACGAGACGCAGCGCAACTACCTGCGCGATGTCGGGCGGTTCGCGACGTGGCTGGGGCGCTCGCCCCACACCGCGATCGCCGAGGATGTGCGCCGCTTCCAGATCGAGCAGCAGGAAGCCGGCGTTCCGGCGCCGACGATGAACAGCATCGTCGCGGCGCTGCGGTTGCCGGCCCAAGAGCAAATGGTCCGCTCTCGGATCCGTCCGCTTATCGGCCACGCTCGCCGTCGCCCAGCACCGCCCGAAATCGAAATCCCCATAGACCATCGCCCGGGGCCCGCGGGTTCGGGCACCGCCGACTTTCCGACGCCTCGCGGCGTCCGAAACTCTAAACGACAGCGGACTGAGCGCTTCTCGGCACAAATCGTTAGGAGCAGCCATCGCGACGGGGGACGGCTATGCGACGTTGGAGATCAGCCCACCCTATCCTTGTGGCAAAAGCTCGTGAACGTGGGACGGAATGCCAGCGCTGCGGCACTTTCTACCCAGAAACTCGGCTTCGAATGTGTGTGGACAGGATGACCTGATACCCGTCGAGCCCGACACCCTAGCGCCGCTGGCAGAAAATACGCCCCGTAAGCGCCAGAAGAAGAACACTTAGGCAAATCCCCCACCGCTGATAGTCTCGGGTCATGTTGACCCAGGATCAGATCGAAGCCGTTCTCAACGATACCTTTTTCCGCTGGGGCAAGGACCGGGAAGCCGAGGTTACGCCCGGTGTGAAGTTCGCGCACTACACGAGCGCACAGGTGGCCATGGACATCATCAAGGCCCCGGACGAGGACCGCTGCCTCTGGCTCCGCAATGCCATGCTGATGAACGATTTCAGCGAGATTGAGTATGGCCAGCAGTTGCTCCGGTTGAGCCTCACGAACGAGCAGCTACGCAACCGGCTCATCGAGGCCTGCAACGGCATCCATGAGGGCATCCTTGGTGCCTTCACGATGATCGACCAGGAAGTCTACGCGATCAAGCGCAGCACATACCTGCTGAGTCTCGCCCTTCACAAAGGCTCTGAACTCCACCAAGGCAAGTTGAGCATGTGGCGCGCCTATGGTGGCGACACGAACGTCTGCATTCTCCTCAACCCTGAAGTCTTCATGACCCCGCAGACAGCATATGACGCGGTGATCGCTCCAGTGGATTATGGCGGCCCCAGCAAGTTCGTGGAGGGCGTAGCGGGCATCGTTGATAAGATGATCGCCAACCGGGACGCGCTGCGACAGATCGACTCGGAGACGGTCAAAACCAACCTCAAATACGCGCTCGACGTGATGATCCTCTCCACCAAACATCCTGGGTTCGAGGAGGAGAACGAGTGGCGCGTCATTCACCGAGCGCAGCTGACACCCGCGCCCAATAGCCCGCCAAGCAAAATCGTGAGCGTCAACGGGATCGTGCAGAAGGTGTTCTACCTGCCGATGAAGAACATGCCCGAGCATGACGTGGCGAACGCAGACATCAATACGCTACTGTTCAAGATACTCATTGGCCCAACGCCCAACCCCGACCTTGTGTGGGAAGGCTTCGTCACTCTGCTCGCGGAGAACGGCGTCCAGAACCCCGTGGATAAAGTGATCACCTGCAACATTCCGCTGCGCCGTTGAGCAAACCTCCGCGTGACCAGATGCCATGGTGCCGTGGAGGGACGGCCTACGGGCCTAGCCTTTGGGGCCGGTTTTTTCTTTGCCCGGCACCCGCAAAGCAGCTGGCCACATACCTGAGCCGTAGCCCTAAAACGGGACTGCACAGCTGCTTCTTTCGCTACTGACGTTCTGCTATTGTTCGGACTTACCTTTGAGGAGGTCGTATGAAGAGCAACTACGATCGTTCTATCAGTATGCAGTGCCCGACTTGCGGCAGTGAGAGTTTCGAGCATAGCGAAGACAATCCGACCGTGAGTTGCACGCGGTGCGATCGCACCATGACGAAGGACGAGCTTCGGGAGGCGAACGGTTCGCGGATTGAGGAAGAGTTGGACGCTTTGAAGGCTGAGGTTCTCAGCGACGTTAGGGCTGACATCTCGAAGATGTTCAAAAAGTGGAAGTGACCATCAGCGATGTCATGGCCGTGGCTGCTTTCGGGCTTTCCGGTTTCACGCTGTGGCGTCAGCGCAAGGGGGATGAGCTAACCCGCAAGCTCAACGCGCTTCTGATCGAGAAGGAGACGGGCGAAACCGTCGCCGCGAAAAAAGGCGATCTGTTCGCCAATTTCGTGAAAACTGGCAAGTCGTCATACCAGTTCAAGATCTACAATAGGGGCAAGGGTGTCGCGCGGAACATTCGCTTTGAGGTGCTGGAAGGTGAGGAGCTGTTTCAGGTCGGTGGCATGCCCGAGAAGTTCCCCTACCCGTCCCTCGAAACTCATCAAGCGATCAACCTACTGGTGCGCGTCCATATGCAATCTCCCCGGCGAGCCGCCGTTAAGCTGGCCTGGGATGATGACGCGGGTGGTGGCGAGAAAACGATCATTGACGACGTGTTTTGAGGATTGGAGAGCCCGATGAAATTGCGATTTGTGCTTAGTGGCTCGCTCATTGCGACGACGGAAGCCGATATTGTGCCGCCGGTGGGCTCAGAGGTTGTCATTAGAACGATCAGCTACAAAAAGGGTGTGACCCCCGGCTCGCTTCTCAGCTTCAAGATCTCGGAAGAATGGCCGCCGGTTTACGATTTCAGCACCAACCCTGTTGAGGTTTCAATCGACGTGAACGGTTACGAGGTGCTGGAGCAAGGCCCTCCTGTCGAGTGACGTAGAAGGACGGACTGCCTTTTTCTCCGCCAGTTTCAGTTCACGGGCATTGCAGGCTTGACCAACGTGGCTAACGTCTAAAGCGCTGCGCTCTCAAGGCACCACGAACGCCGTGTCGAACTTGACCCGATCCAGCGCGGTCAAACTGCGATAGCTGGCAACTAGATCGGCTTGAGCGAACATACGTGTCGTCGCTTCATACTTTCGCATGTCGGGAGCTTGGATCACGAGCACGAAGCTAACGCCGCCCGTGGCGTAGTAGGCTTGCTGCACGTCAGGATCATTCTGGAAGAAGGCCTTCGCCGCGTCGACAACGTCCGCGCGCTCATTCGATACCTGCACCTCGATTGATGCAGTGATCGACAACGAAAGCGCATGAGCATCGACGACTGCGACCTTGGCCGCGATCACGCCGGCTTTTTAACCTGCAACAGTAAGCGGACTGCCGGCATTCCACCCGATTGCGGACACAAGATCGTCGTTCCGGCCTACAGCAGCTTTCGGAGTCATCAGTGATGCAGCTGAACGGCCGCCATTAGGGCGCAAAGCTGATGGGGTGGACGCCCCCCGACGGCATCGATGTGCCAGAGTGGAGGTGTTGAAACACCACTGAGGGAGGCGTCCGTGTCGCAGGTTATCATAATCGGTCTGGATATCGCCAAGAACGTTTT
>NZ_JAINVU010000014.1 GCF_019880555.1 Hephaestia mangrovi
ATCAAACCGCCGTGTGCCGATCGAGCACGACAGGAAACTCTACAAGCAGCGCAACCAGATCGAGCGCTTCTTCGGACGCCTGAAGATCAACCGCGCCATCGCGACACGCTATGACCAACTCGCCGACAGCTTCCTATCCATGGTCCACATCGCCACCACCAGATACTGGCTCAAATTTGTCCACGCCGCCTAGCGCGTTCGATCATGGTTTCGAGCGCTCGGTGCCTTTCGGTAGTCTGCGGTCTTTATCGAGCGCGGCAACAATTTGGGCGTGCTTTTTTTGGCTCAGGCTATATCCCAACAGGAACAGCGGCGCGATCGCCGAGAACGCTGCAGGGAGCGGCCCCGCGATCAGTGCCAGCTTCGCGATGACATTGCCGGGTATGGGTAATGCCGCGCCTTTGGCGCCGAGATCGGTCGGAAAATCGATCGCGTCGAGCGCGACGCCCGCGATCAGACCGCCGATCCCGGCTGCGGCCTTGTATCCCAACGTCAGACCGGAGAAGAACAATCCCTCGCGTCGAACGCCGAACAGCCATTCGTGCTCGTCGGCGGTGTCCGCGAGCATCGACTGAAAGCCGATGCCGGCCACCATAATCGCGGTCCCGGCCAGCACGCCGTTGACGACCAGGACGACCGCGGCAATCGCCGGGGACAGGGTGATGGGCCCGTAGAGTTGCAGCAGCGGGGGCCAGAGCTGGAAAAGCGCAATGGCGAAATAGGCGGTGATCGTCATCGCCCGCTTCTCTACAAAACGTAGTGCAATTGCGCTGATGGGTACGCCCAGTAGCGGCCCCAGCGTGGCGCTGATCAGAATCAACTGGATCGCCAGCGTGTCGAGCTTCCAGAAGTAGCGGCCCGCATACAGGGTGAGCGCCGCCGAAATGGAATAAGCGAGGAAATAGACTACGATCGTGCCGAATAGCAGCAAGAACGAGCGGTTGCGCGAGAGCTCCTTCGCCTCGCGAAAAATGCTGGCAAGGAAACGATCAGCGCTCGGCGGTGGGGAATGCAGACGGGGCAGGACGCGTCGAACGGCCCTGCCGGCGATCAGACCGGTCAGCAGAACGATCGCCGCGCAAACCCAACCAAAAGGGAGGTAGTTGCCGCGTGCCAGCAGGCCAGACGGGCCGGACATGAAAACGCCAAGTCCAAGAATGAATGCGCAAAGCGCACCGGCGTGATCGAAGGTGAGACGGTAGGCCACCACACTTGCGCGCTCCCGGTATTCATCGGTCACCTCCGCGCCGACGGCGGTGAAGGGAAGCACAAAGCCTGACAGCGACAGGCGCGACAGGATCAGGCACGCGGTCACGTAGAGGAATAGCCAACTGCCGGCGAGCGACCGGGGGATAGAGAACAGCAAGGCGAAGGAACCCGCAAAGGGCAAGATGCTGATCATCATGAAGGGCAGTCGGCGCCCCAGGCGGGATCGAATGCGGTCGCTGGCCAGTCCGATCACGGGATCGGCGACGGCATCGACCAGAAGCGCGATCAACTGGGCGGTACCGGCGAGCGACCCGGACAGCCCGCAAACCGCCGTAAGGTAGAACAGCAGGAAGAAGGCCAGCCCCGCCGTGACGAGGCCATTGGCCATTGCGCCGACGCCGTACTCGATTTTGAAGCGCACGCCGAGCGCCGATCCTCGGACGGCCCGAGCGGCCCCGATGTCGCTCGGGCCGCCAGGCTGTCCACCTGCATTCCGTATGCTCGAGGTACGCGCGCCGGGCGTCATGACGCAGCCGATACCTTCATGTCGAACGACGTCGGTGTCGTGGCGCGTCGCGCCTGGCCCGCGGTGCTTCGGCATCGCCATCTAATTGCCCGCGGCATCGGTGTCGGATCCGCGCGTTTACGGTGATACGAATAGATCGAAGGCGACTGCAGTTGCGGCATCCCGACAAGCCTCTGAAGATCAGAAATGATGATAGAGTGTTACGCCGTACATCCGCGGCGTCCCGATCGAGCCAGTGGTGTAAGGTGTCGCGCCCGGCTTCGTCGTCCCTTCGCTGATATAGCGGGTGTCGAACGCATTATGAATCCAGCCCGTGACAGACCATGCGGAGTCTCGCGTGCTGAGCGCGAGCGACGCGTTGAGCAGCCCATACGCGCCCTGCGAAACGAGAGGATTATTGTAGATGTCGAAATAGACGCGGCTCTGCCACTTGTAATCGGCGCGTGCCGTGATCTCCAGATTGGCAGCGACCGGGATGCTGTACTCGCCAGACGTGTTGAATTGCCACTTCGGCGCCTGAGTGAGCGTGTTGCCCGTCAGGCTCACCGCACCCGGGGGCAGCGGCTGGCCATCGGCCGTCGCGTTCACGCACGCTGGATCCGTCGGCGCATTCGGATGCAGCGGATCATTGTTGCAGAACTTGCCATAGGTGGCGAACAGCCGGGTCGCGCCGCCGCTGAACCTCAGCCGGCTGGTCGGCACCGCTTCGAATTCGAATTCGACGCCCTTGATGCTCGCGGTGGATGAATTCTCGACCTTTGGGAACCGGACTCCGGTTTGTTCATCGATCCGGAACACGGTTTGCTGCAGGTTGGTGTAGTCAGCATAGAAGGCGGTCAGGCCAACCCGAACCTTCCGGTCAAATAGGGTTGCCTTCGTGCCGACCTCGTAATTCCAGACATATTCCGGATCGAACCTGTTTACCGGCTTGGTAATATCCCCCAGCGTGTTGAAGCCGCCGGACTTGAAGCCTCGCGCGATGCTACCGTAGATCAAGGCATTCCCATTGACCGTGTAGTCGAGCACGAACCGCGGGGTGAACGCCTTCCACGTGTCCTTGTCGGCAAGCAGCGCGTGGACCGATCCCGATGTCCCGTCCATGGCGTAGGACTTGTGGTCGATCGTGTAGCGCCCGCCTACGGTGGCTCGCAGACGAGCGGTCAGGTTATAACGAAGCTGCGCGTAGGCGGCGTAGGAATCAAGCGTCTCCTCGGGCAGGTAGACGAGGTAATTGTTGACGGTGGCGGTGCTGAGATACAGCGGCTCGCTCGAATTCCCGTACATGTAGAACAGCCCCGCGACGAGATCGGCGCGACTGCCGAGATCGGTCGTCCCGGTGAATTCCTGTGTCAACTGCTTGGCGTAGATGCCGATGAGCGGAAAGTACGACGATGGAGCCGGTGTCAGATCGACGTCGAGGTCGGTCAATCGGATATCGTGCTTGATGAAGCCGGTGGTCGAGGTGATCGAGGCGTCGGCTCCGAGGTTCCACCGGGCGATAAGCGTCGATCTGATGTCCTTTACGTCGCGATTATTGGGCTCGTTGAAGTAGAATGTCAGATCGTCGATGTTGTTCTGCGGATAGGGATATCCGGGAACCTCAGTCGGTGACGGAAGGTCCGGATCCGCTCGCCCGAGCAAGATATTGAACGACGGGTTACTGCGGTCGCGCGTGTAGTCGACCAGCGCACGAACGCTGAAACTGTCCGAAGGCTTGAACAGGAGTTGACCCCGGATCTCGGCAAGATCGGTGTTGTCATTGCGGCGATCCAGATAAGCGTTCTTCAGCCAGCCATCGGCGCGCGCTGTCTGGAAGGAAACGCGGGCGAGAAGCGTGTCGGTGAGCGGCGCGTTGACGAAGCCATTGATGCCGAGGCGTGCGTAATCGCCGAGCGTAACGGCCAGTTCGCCATCGGTTCGGTCGGTAGGCGCCTTGCTGTAGACGTTGATGGCGCCGCCGGTCGCGTTACGGCCCTGAAGCGTGCCCTGCGGGCCGCGCAGGACCTCCACGCGATCGATATCGAGGAAATCGGGATTCATCATGAAGTGATCGAGCAGCGGAACGCCGTCCAGCGACACGGTCACGCCCGACTGGCTCCCGATATCCTGACCGGCTTGGCCGATGCCGCGTATCGCGATGAACACGTTGGTCGATCGTGTGCCGAACTGGAGACTGGGGGTCAGCTGGGTAAGGTCACCCACGGCATCGACCCCGGCCTTTTGAAGCGTGGCACCTGAGAGAGCGGTGATCGCGATCGGAACGTTTTGTAGACCCTCCGCGCGTTTTTCGGCGGTTACGATGATATCCTGAAGACCGGCATCTTGGGCGCCACCGTTTGCGGCCGCCGGCGAAGCCGGTGTCGGCTTGCTATCGACGCTGCCTTGCGGTTGCGTCTGCGCATTGGCTGCCAATGGAAGAAGGCAGCCGCCGAAGAGCGCCGTCGCGGACAAAATGGTCGTGCGTATGCGCCGATGAAAGTCTTCGCCGTTCAGTTTCATCTCTCCATCCCCTTGTTTTATAGTCGTTTACGAGTATCTGGCTGTGCTTGCGCCCCGACCCATTTTCGTTCGCATTGGACAAAAGGCTGGAGGGCGTCGCCCGTAACCCCGCAGCCGTCGACTGTTCTTGCCTGTCTCTTGGGCAAGTCCGGTGCTGCGACTGGCCCGTCATTCCGACAGGCTCCGCCGAATGGCCTTCTTATCGATCTTGCCCGTTGCTCCAGTCGGGATGTCGCTCACCAGCCGAATGTCCTCGGGCATCCACCAACTGGCGATCTTGCCATTCAGATGTCTTCGGATGGCATCCGCGTCGCACGCCTGATCGCCCTTCAATTTTACCAGCAGCAGGGGGCGCTCATCCCATTTGGCGTCGGGTATTCCGACCACCGCCGCAATGGCGACGGCCGGATGAGACAGGACGAGGTTCTCAATCTCGATCGAGCTTATCCACTCACCGCCCGACTTGATGACGTCCTTCGCCCGGTCGACGATTTGCAGAAATCCTTCGTCGTCGATGGTCGCAATATCGCCGGTGTCGAAATAGCCGTTCGGGCCCGTGGCGGCCGCGCCTTCCCGATAATATTCGGCGGCGACGAAGGGGCCTTTCGCCAACAGGCGGCCTGCCGTTTTGCCGTCGCGCGGCTGTTCGATCTTTGCGTCGTCGACCACCTTGATGTCGACGAGCAGCGGCGGCCGCCCCTGCTTCAGCCGGTAGCGCAATTGCTTCTCGAACGGCAGCGGCGCTACCGCGGGGGTAGCGGCAAAGCAGGTGCCGACGGGCGACGTCTCGGTCATGCCCCAGGCATGCAAGACAGCCACCCCGAAGCGATCGTGAAAAGCGCGGACGATGGATTCGGGCGCGGCGGCCCCGCCGACGACCACCCGTCGAAGCGTAGATAGCCTGCCACCGGTAAGGTGGAGATGCTTTAGCAGCGTTTGCCATACTGTCGGCACGGCTGCCGCGAAGGTGACGCCTTCCTGTTCGATCAGCGCGTGAAGCGATGCGCCGTCAAGACGGCTGCCGGGCAGCACCAGTTTGGCGCCTACCGCCGGGCAGCAATAGGTCAGTCCCCAGGCATTGGCGTGAAACATCGGCACCGCGGGGAGGACGACGTCTCCGGAGGACAGGCCGAAGACGTCGGGCTGGATCGTCGTCAGGGTATGAAGATAATTCGAGCGGTGCGAGTATAGGACGCCCTTGGGGTTTCCCGTCGTGCCCGAGGTGTAGCAGAGTCCGGCCGCGGTATTTTCGTCGAAATTGCCCCAAACGATGTCCGGTGAATGCGACGCGATCAGCGCGCCTGAGCTCGAGAACCCGGGCGGCAGCTGAAAAGACTCGTCGTCTCCGCCCAGAACGATCACGCGCTCGACAGCGGGACAATTCGGCAGGAGGCTTTCCATCAGGGGAAAAAGCTCTGGATCTACGAGGATGACCTTGTCGCCAGCATGATTGATGATCCAGGCGATCTGCTCGGCGAACAATCGGGGATTCAGCGTGTGGCAGATCGCACCGATGCCGGTAATCGCGAACCAGGCCTCAAGATGCGCTGCCGAATTCCAGGCAAGGGTTGCGACCCTGTCGCCGAGATCGACGCCCAGGGACTGGAGTGCTGTCGATAGCCGCCGCGCGCGATCGCGGATCGACGCGTAATCGGTGCGAACGGTGACGCCGCCACTGAAGGAGACGACCTCGCGAGCCCCATGCCAGCGGGCTGCATGATCGCAAATGCTGTCGAGCGTCAGCGCCTGATGTTGCATCAGACCGCGCATTCACTCTTCCTCGGCTGCCCGGAGGCGGAAGGTTATGTAGCCGATTTTCGGCGACGTGGAGCACGGATGATGCCCTGCGATCTGGCCTAGTCGCGCAGCCGAACGGAACGCAGCATCGCGCGCCATCTCTTGCTTCTCCTCGATCCCAATCCTGCCGACTCTGTGTTCGACTGAATCCGATCGTAGGGCGCGAAAGGTGATCCTTTGAGTTCTTCGCCGGACCAATGTATGTCTTAAGCGGACAATAGCAGGCGATCATGACGTCCGGACCCGCCGCCCGTTTTGAGATCAACGATCGATCGCGGTCCTCGTCCGCAGGGGTGGTCCAGCCGCCCCTGCTGAACCAGAAGATTTTCGCACCCTACAAGATCGCGACGCTGATCGAGACTTTCGAATCGCGGGGCATGGCCGTGGAGGCCATTCTCGCCCGTACGGACCTGACTGTTGCCCAAGTCAGCGATCCGCACACGCTAACTTCGATCCGCCAGTACATCACGGCGTGCGACAACATCATTGCCGCCGGCGCTAGTTCGATCACCGGCTATGCCGTGGGATCTCGTCTCCATCTGTCGGCTTACGGCATGTACGGCTATGCGTTGATATGTTCACCCACCATGCGCGAGTTCTTTGACTTCGCGGTTCGCTACCACCAGCTCGCCACGCCGACCTTGCGGCTCGGCTGGAGGCAGGAAGGGAATCTGGCGATCTGGGACTTCGCCGAGCTCTATGGCGAGATCATGAGCGACGACCTTCGATCGTTTCTCGTCAGGCAACAGATGATGATGACGTCTACGCACGTTCGGGATGTGGCGGGCGTCGAAGTCCGTCCGACGATGGCGCTGTTCAGTCTCAGCGGAACGACCGAGGACGAACACATCCTTGGATGCGCATGCCGGTTCGAGCAGAGCGCCAATGAGCTGCATTATCCTGCGCAAATCCTCGAGAGAGCCCCGCAGCTCGCCAATCGGCTTACCCGGGATATGCTGCAGGAGACATGTGATCGCCTTGTCGGACAGGCCAGGATGAGCTCGGGCGTGGCGGGTGAGGTGTATCAATTGCTCATGCTTGCGCCCAATCGGTTTCCGTCCATGCAGGCGATCGCCAACCAACTGGGAATGACCGAAAGGACATTGCGCCGCCGCCTGACTGCCGAAAGCAGCAGTTATGGCGCGATTATCGACGACGTTCGTCGAAAACTCGCGCTTGAATATCTTCAAGCCACCCGAATGAGTGTGGACGACGTCGCCTGGCGGGTCGGGTTCAGCGACGGTGCCAATTTGCGGCGAGCGATCCGGCGCTGGACCGGAAAGACGATCAGCGAGATTCGACGCCAGTAAGGCCGTCGATGACCCTTGCGAGGTCGGCTCGAAAAGGCATGCGCCGCTGCCTGGCGGCGATCGCTCGGCAGCGTGGCTGCGCGCGTTCAGCCAATCACTTCATTCAGCCGTAACCAGATCTGCTGGTCAAAATCCGCGTCTGCCGCAGCGGCGCCGGTCCTGACGACGACGAGATCACGACTTGGCACTACGTAGACGCGTCTGTCGAGATGCCCGAACGCGCCCACCAGATCGCGCGGCGCCGCAGCGATGAGCGAGCCGAGCCGGTGATTTGAACGGACGTCGATCATCTGCTCGCCACCGTTGAGCCACCACAACCACCCATAGGCCGGGTTCCGGGCGGATCGTTCGAACACGGGCCGCAGGGTTGAAGACGAAACGACGCGCTGACCATTTCGCCCGGGGCCGCCGGCAAGGATCATCTCGCCGAACGTAGCGAGGTCGTACGCGGTGGTGACCAGCCCGCGGGCGTTGCCGACATTCGCCAATGCCGCAGGCCGCTCGCGCCACGACGTGTTGTTCATGGCGAGCGGCGCGGTCAGCCAGTCGTGCGTTATCTGGTCCAGCGGCACGCCGGCTGCTGCCGTCAAAATGGAAGCGATCTTCGCATAGGCGGGCGTGTTGTAGAAAAAGCGACTTCCGGGTGGCGCCTCGTAACCCAGCGTCTCGCCAAGACCCGAGGTCATCGTCAGCAGGTCTACAACCCGAATTGCGCTTTCTTGCCCGGACGACGCTCGCGACCAGCCGCCGCCAAGATAGGCGCTCACTGGCAGGGCAACATCAATGAGTTTCTTTTCGATCGCGATCGCGACCAACACCGCGACGATGCTCTTCTGAAGCGAAGCAACGTCCTCGAGGAGATCTCCCTCCATCGTCTCGCCGTGGACAAAGGGGACGAATTCAGGAGAATCCGGTGCCGGCCAATTCTCCTCGACAAGTCGGGAGCCGGACTGCAGGACGATCAAACTCGTGCTGTTCTGGCTGCGCGCATAGTCCAGCAGATGGCGCGTTGCTGTATCCACGGAGACTCTCCTGTTCTCGGGCTGACAGGGTTGTCAGCGTGATCCCGCCGAACGATGATCCTCTGATCGCCGGCGGTGTTATGGAATTCTATCCTTCCCGGAGAAGTTAGATGGAAGATCGGTTTGAAAGTCTGGCAAGGTCCGACATCCCCTGGAGCCGGGTCGAAGCGGACCTTCATCGCTACACCCGCTTTGGTGACAAGGGCGCGGGAGGACCGGGAGATACCGCTTGCGGCGAATGGCTTGCCGCCGAGCTCGACGGCCTTGGCTATGAGATCGAACGGCAGGCGTTCCTCGCGCCCTTCTTCGATCCGCTGCGAGCCGAACTGAGTAGCGGCGCGGCGGTCGCCCATGTCCACCCGCAGCCTATCGTGATCCCCACGGGTAACGCAGGCCTGTCCGGAAAGCTGGTGCGGGTGGATCAGGCCGGGCGCTATGTTGGCACGCTGGATGGCGCGATTGCTCTTATCGACCTGCCCAGCGCCCGGTGGTCGTCGATGATGAACAAGGCGGCACGCGCGCCAGTCGAGGCCGCCTTCGCGGCAGGCGCGCGGGCAGCAGTGGTGATAACCAACGGTCCGACGGGAAAGGTGATCGCGCTCAATGCCGACGGCCGACGGCCGATGTTCGGCGGCCCGGTAGCGTTGCTTGCTCCCGACTGTGCGGGTGATTTCTTCGGGGCCGCGATGCGCGGCGATCATGCCACCATTACCGTCACGGGTGATGGCGGTCATCGCCCGGCGGTCAACTTCGTCGGCCGGCTCGATCGCGGCGGGGAGCAGTGGATCGTCATATCCACGCCGCGATCGGGCTGGTTCGCGTGCGCGGCGGAGCGCGGGCCAGGCGTGGCCGCCTGGCTTGATCTTGCTCGCTGGGGGCGAGACAATCTTGCCGGCTACAACCTGGCATTCGTCTGCAATACGGGCCACGAATACGAATATCTCGGCGCCGCAGAAGCGATGAAGCAGATCGCCCCGCCGCCCGCGATCACCCGGTTCTGGCTCCACCTGGGCGCCAATGTTGCTGCGAAGGACTGGCACAACATTATCGACCTTTCGCCGCTGCCCAATGTCGACAGCCAGCGGTATCTTTCGATCACGCCCGCGTTGTTGCCACTTGCCCGCACCATATTCGCCGGTCAGCCAGGCTATGAGGCGCCGGTGTCTAGCGACATCCTCTCGGCGGGCGAGCTCGACGAGGTGATCCGGGCCGGTTACGCCCCCGCCGCGGGCGTGTTCGGCATTCACCTGCACCACCACGGGGCGGGTGACGACGAGCGATGCCTGCATCTGCCGGGGACGGTTTCGGCAATCCAGGGTTTTCGTCGGCTGCTTATGGCGATCGCTCAGGCAGACTAACCGGTGCTTGAGGCTTGGGCGGCGATCAACGCCCTCATCGCCGCGGCGCTGTGTGATCGATCAGGTAAGCTTTGCCGTGCTTCGGCGGCGCGGATCAGATCGACGATCAGCTGATTGAAAGGGGTGGCGATCTTCGCCTCGCGGCCGCGCTCAACGACGTAGCCGTTGATCGCGTCGATTTCCGTCTTTCGCCTCTTTTCGAGATCCTGGAGCATGCTGGCGCGAAGCAACGCGTGGCGGCTCCACACCCGCCGATACAGTCGCATCTTGTCCGCGAGCGTTTCCCCCTTCGCTAGAAGTAGAGAATCCATATCTTCGCCTTGCATCGGCGCGAGGTGATGGCCGCTGGCGTGGGCGACGCGCACCAGTTCATCGGCAACACGAGCGAGAAACTCCATCGCTTCGGGGCTTTCCAGCACATCGCCAAAGCTACATGCTAGGGCGGTCGAGACGCCGCTGAAGGTGGCGTTCATCAGCAGCTTCGACCAACGGATCGCCATCAGATCGTCGACCAGCTCGCAATGACCGACCGCCGAAAGGATCTCGGCGATCGTGCGAAGGCGCGACGTAATGGGACCATCAATCTCGCCAATCTCGAAAGCGTGCCTTTCGACTGCCTCGACGGTGGAGGTGAGCTGGGACGCACCCGGCCCCATGTAAGTCGCCCCGAAGCCGACCGTGCCGCCCACGGTCCGGCCCGCGCCGATGATCGCCGCCACGCTGTCTTCCGGAATGCCGTTCTGGAGCGTGCAGACCACGCTCTCCTCGCCGAGATGCGGCGCGAGCTGGGCGAGCGCCACGTTGTTGTAGGTCTGCTTGGTGAGCAGAAGGACCAGATCGTAGGTGCCCTGCATCTGCGCCGGCTCGATCGCGGAGACGGGAACGCTCAGCGTCATCGATCCCGTGACCCGCGCGCCATGTGCGTTGAGCGCGGCGACGTTGGCTGGATCGGCGTCGATCATTACCAGCCCGGGGTTGTGAGGGGCGAGCCGGGCACCGACGACGATGCCGAGCGAGCCGGCCCCCACGATGGCGATCTTCAATGAATCGGGCCTCATGCTGCGCGCGATGCGGGTTGCGAGAGGTGGGACGATCGCTTCAGAATGCGGGCGAGCCACAAGAACAGCAGGATCGCGACGATGTAAAACCCGGCAAGCGTGTAAAGCGCGATCTGCAGCGAGTTAGTCGGGTGCGCAGCCCGAAAATGATCGCTCATCGCGCCCACATAGGTCGGCCCGAGCCCAAGTCCGATGAAGTTCATCACCAGCAGGAACAACGCCCCTGCCATCACCCGCTGATCGGGCCGCACCACCTCCTGCACCAACGCGACCGACGGCGAGAGATAGAAGAAGTTGAGCGTCATCGGTACCAGTAGGAGCACGAGGGCGAGCGGCCAGGTCGGCGCCCAGACGAAGCCCAGGTAGAACGGGATTGCAAGCGTCAGCGCGACGGCAGGAACGACGGCATAAGCCTCGCGGAACCGATGCACGTATCGATCGGTCAGTCGGCCCGAAAGGAGCATGCTGGCGCTCATCCCTATGACGACCACCAGCGCGTACCACAGGGCAACCTCGCGCAGCGTCATTCCCTTTTCCCGCATCAGGAACAGCGTCGCGAAGTTGCCGAGGCCGTAAGTGATGAAGTTGGCGGCGCTACTGGCCAGTGAGGCCAGCAACAGGACCGGGCGCGAGAAGAACATGGCGGCGGTTGCAAAAAAGCCGGATTTCGCATGGTCTGCAGCCAAGGGGCCGCCAGGGTCGGTTGCCCCCCGCACCGGATCGCGGATCAGGGACACGACGACCGCGGCCAGCAGGCCGGCTGCGCCTATAGCGATGAAGGCGTCGTGCCAATCGAACGCCGCAGCGATCGAGGCGCCGAACGCAACGCCGATTGCAGCGCCGACGCCGGGACCGAGATTATAGATGCCGAGCGCAAATCCCCGCCGCCGGGGCGCGAATGTGTCGACGATGATCGCATAGGACGGCGGCACGCCGCCAGCCTCGCCGAATCCGACCATCATGCGCGCCGCCACGAGTTGCGGATAGGTGGTGGCGAGGCCACAGCAGGTCGTGGCGATACTCCACACCGCGCAGGCGAGCGAGAGCACGCGGACCCGGTTGAAGCGATCGGCGATCCATCCGATCGGGATCGCGATGAAGCAATAGAAAGCGGCAAAATAGAGCCCGCCAATCAGCCCGAGCTGCGTGTCCGAGATATGGAGGCTGTCCTGGATTGGTTTTGCCAGAATGGCGAGCAGCGAGCGGTCGAGGAAATTGAGGATGTAGACCGCCAGCAGGACCAGCAAAACGGTCCACTCCCGAACGCCGGGACGGCGATCATCCGCCGTTCTGGCCGCCTCCGCTGCCTGCATGTCGAGGCCATCGGTCGATGTGAGCGGCGCAGCGGTCATCGTCGGTCGTTCGTCGCTACGGACGGGATCATCATGGACGGCATGCACATCCTCCTGTCACGCGGCTGGCTCCGCTGAACTCGTCCTGGCCGCTCGGTTCCGCGGGTGGCTGCGGCACGCCTAGGAACGGGCCGGCCGAGCCCGCTGTGCTGGTATTCGCCAACCGTCACGCTCACGCTCCGACAGCCTGCGACGGAAGCGCGGCATAGACACCCTGCTGGAAGATCGGCAGTGCCTGCCGACCAGCAGCCCCGCGGCCGGTGGCGAGTGTTGCCCCTGTTGTCGCCGAGACGGGGACCAGATGCTGGACAAGATAGATGAGCACGAGATCCTCGGCCGGATCGGCCTGCCACCACGTGCCGAAGATACCCGGCCAGTTCATCGCGCCGGCCCGGCCGCAGCCATAGATATTGTCGACGGGATCCTCGACCACCGAAATGCCGAGCCCGAAACCCGACTTCTCCCAGATCGGCATGCCAGCGAACGGCACCTCGCGCTGCGCGGGCGTGAGGCGATTGGTACGCATCAACCGCACCGTTTCGGGCCGCAGCAGGCGGATACCATCGAGCGTGCCTTCGTTCAGCAACAGGCGTGCGAAACGATGGTAATCGGGCGCATTTGAGATCAGGCCGCCCCCCCCGGGGGTATAATCCGGGGGCGTGTCATACATGGCAGGTTCGACCCTGGTCAGCCGCTCTTGTGCCGGGTCGTAGCTATAGACGCCGGCGAGCCGTTCCCGCTTCTCGGGCGGCAGCCAGAATTCGGTGTCGTCCATGCCCAACGGGCCGAGCACACGCTCGCGGAGCACCTCCGCGAAGGGTCGGCCCTCGACGCGCCCGATCAGGAAGCCGAGCACGTCGGTCGAGTGCCCGTAATGAAACCGCTCGCCCGGCTGATAGGCCAGCGGCAAGCGCCCCAGCGCCGCCAGCCATTCATCGACCGACATCCGGGTCATCGCCGGGTCGCCGATTTCGCGCTCATAAGCGGACTTCAGCGGCTCTTCGGAAAAGAAGCCGTAGGCGATGCCGGAGCGATGAGTCAGCAGATCCTCGACGGTGATGTCGCGCCGCGCGGGCACCGTCTCGCCCACGGTGGCCGCGTCCTGGGCCAGAACGCGCCGATCCGCCAGCTCCGGCACCCATTTTCTGACCGGTTCCTTGAGTGTCAGCTTCCCCTGCTCGACCAGCATCATCGCCAACACCGACGTGATCGGCTTGGTCATCGAGGCGATCCGGAACAGCGTATCGGGCCGCATCGGCGCGCGCGCCTCGATGTCGCGCCAGCCAAGGGCGTCGTTTGCTACGATCTCGCCTCGGCGGGACACCAGGGTCACGATTCCGGCAAGTTCGCCCCGATCGACGAACGCCTGCAGCCGGTCGCGCATCGCGGCGAGGTGCGATCGGTCCAGCTGGTCAAGACGTACGGGAAGATTGTTACGCAACATTGGCGCTCCAGAGCGGACGCTCGGCACGAGGTGAATCCGCGTCCGTCGCCGGTCGCGATCGATTCACGGCGCGGCGCGTGCCTTCTGGGCCGGGGTAACGGAGCCGTTCCACCAGCGCGGTCCTGACTTCCGCTTGATCGGGCTCCGGCCAGACCTGAAAGCCACCGCCGGTCTTCATGCCGAGATGTCCTTGCGCGACCAATGTCTGCAGCAATGTGCTGGGCGCCGTGTCTCGGGCTAAATCGGGAAAGAGCGTGCGGTGCACCGCGAGCGTCAGATCCAGTCCGACGAGATCGGCATTTTCCATCGGGCCGAGAACACCGAGCCGCATGCCGAAGCTGTTCTTCACCACAAGATCGAGCGTCGCGGCATCGCAGACCCCGTCGGCGACCAGCGCGATCGCTTCGCGCCACATGGCGTGCTGGAGCCGATTGCCGATGAAGCCGGGCACGTCACGGCGGACGTGAACAGGGATTTTACCGATCGCCGCGAGGAGCGACATCATCTCGGCGACGACCTCCGCCGATGTCGATGCGGTGCCAACCACCTCTACCAGCGGCACGAGGTAGGGCGGGTTCCACCAATGTGTTCCCAGCGCCCGTTCCGGCCGCGCAAGCCCCTCCATGATCTGGCTGATCGGAATGACCGAGGTGTTGCTTGCGAGCACCGTATCCGGGTCGACGAGCGGCTCGACCTCCGCGAACAATGCTCGCTTGGTCGCGAGGTCCTCCTTGACGCATTCGATGACCAGCGAGACATCGCCGACCGCCGTGGCAAGGTCCGTGGCGGGCAGCACACTGTCGACGATCGATGGGTCGTGACCCAGGGCGGATAGCTGGTTGCGGATCCGCTCGGGCGCATTGCCTGCGACGAGGAAATCCTGGTCGAACAGGCGGACCTCATGCCCAGCGTAGGCGAACACCTGGGCGATACCGCTTCCCATCAACCCGGCGCCGATCACCGCGACGCGCTGATGCGACCCAGCGCGTCCGCGGTCAGGCGCCGACATCGGCGCTGCCTTTCAGGCGCAGGATGGCGCGCGCGCAGTCAGGCGTGGCAATCTCGAAGCCGAGCGCCTCGATCATCCGCCGCGCGACGCCGACCTGTTCGGCGCTGGACGTCGCCAGCCGCCCCGGCCCGGCCCAGAGATTGTCCTCCAGCCCGACCCTGACGTGCCCCCCCATCGCCAGCGACATGGCCGCAATCGGCATCTGATATCGCCCTGCCCCCAGCACCGACCATTCATAGTCGCTGCCGAACAGGCGATCGGAGGTCCGCCGCATGTGACCGACGTCGTCCGGATGCGTGCCAATCCCGCCGAGAATGCCGAACACCGTCTGGATGAAGAACGGCGGCTCGGCGAGCTTGCGGTCGGCGAAATGGGCGAGATTGTAGAGGTGGGCCGTGTCGTAGCATTCGAATTCGAAGCGGGTGCCGTTTTCCCGCCCGAGCGCCAGGATCGCCTCGATGTCGGCGAAGGTGTTGCGGAACACGACATCGCGGGTTGCCTCGAGCGCCGGGCGCTCCCAGTCGAATTTGAAGTCCTTGTAGCGGTCGAGCATCGGGAACAGGCCGAAGTTCATCGAACCCATGTTGAGCGAGGCAACTTCGGGCCGGAAGTGCGCGGCGGGCGCGATGCGCTCCTCCACGCCCATCCACGGCGCGCCGCCGGTCGTCAGGTTGAGGACGGCGTCGGTCGCCGCGCGAACGCGTGGGAGAATCCGGCCGAACGCCTCGACCGACTGGTCGGGCCTGCCGCTTTCGGGATCACGGGCATGAAGATGGATGATCGCCGCCCCGGCCGAGGCCGCGCCGATTGCCGCATCGGCGATCTGCTCCGCGGTGATCGGAAGCCAGGGCGACATCGAAGGCGTGTGGATCGCTCCGGTGACGGCGCAGGTGATGATGACCTTGCGGGCACGCGCCATGTCAATCGTGCTCCTCAACAAACAGGCAGTGGGAAAGGCCGAACGACAACCGCGCCAACATCGGACTAGAACGCCTTGCGCAAGCTGACCGCGGCGTAGCGGCCGATCGGATTGTAGGTGCCGCCGATACCGTCGGTCGCGGGGAAGAACGGCGGCGTCCTGTCGAACAGGTCGTTCACCTCCCATCCCAATACGATGCCCTTGAACACGCCGACATCGGGCAGCTTCACCGATGCGCGCAGATCGACGGTCGTATAGGAGCCGGCGTGGTAGGTGGCGGTGCCGGTGGGTGTGGCATAGAGGTTCGTCACCCCCGCGCGATAATTGACGAAGCTGACCAGCGTCACCGGACCGAGCTGCGCGCCGAGCGTGCCGCGGATCGTCGTCCGCGGCAGGCCGAGATCAAGCTGGTTCGACGCCGGCGAGGTCGGCGACAGCCGCGTCTCGAACTTGAAGATGTGGTTGCCCGCCACGCCGGCGAACACCGCGCCGAAATGGGTCGGCTGACGATAGCTGACGTCGAAATCGATCCCATCGGTGTCGCGAACGCCGAAATTGCCCTGCCGGAAATCGAGCAGATTGCCGATTGTGGGCAACGATCCTGCCGCGAAATTCACCGGCACGGCGAGCGCGAGCAGACTGTCGAGCTGCGCCGTGCTGGGATTGCGGAAGACGACCGATGCGAAGGTGGGATCGGTGAAGGCGATGCTGCCGGCGGGCGTGCCGATCACGTTGGTATAGTGGATGTTGTAATAGGTCGCGCCGGCGCTGAAGTTGGGCGCAAAATTGGGGTGAAGGTCGGCGCCGAACGAATAGGTCCGGGCCTTTTCCGGCTGGAGACCGCGATTGCCCCCGTACAGGACGACGGTATCGACCTGCGTCGCGCGGGTCGGATCGTAGAGGCCGACCGCGGGCAGGTTGGCGGCGCTGAAATAATAGGCCCCGACGGTCGCGCCGATGTCGCGCAGACCCGGCGCCCTGAACGAGCGGCCATAGGTGCCGCGCAGCGTGAGCCCGGGAACGGGATCCCAGTTCAGCCCGATCTTCGGATTGGTCGTCGATCCGAAGTCGCTGTAATGATCGTATCGGCCCGAGAGCGACAGCGTGAGCCGATGCAGGAGCGTCGTCGCGTTGCCGTCGCCGAAGATCGGCACGAACAATTCGCCATAGGCCGATGCCACGTTGCGGCTGAGGTCCTCGGGAACCTGGGCGCCGCCATAGATGCCGCGCTGCCGGAAGGTTTCGCGACGGTATTCGCCGCCGATCGCGATCTTGAGCGGGCCGCCGGGCAGCTCGACCGCCGTCCCGTCGAGCCGCGCGCCGCCGAGATAGGTGCGCTGATTGATCGTCAGGTCGCCGGCATAGTCGGTGATGGCAGCAGCGGTCGCGGGCGAGGTGCCGGTGCCGAACGGATCGAGCGCCGTCGCGGGATCGGAACTGCTCGCCGCCGCGGCAAGCGCCGCCGGGTTGATCGCGGGCAGGTAGGACTCGTTCGTCGCCCAGTCATAGGTGCCGTGGATGCTGAGCTTGAAGTCGCCGAACAGCTTCGCGTCGATGCCGGCGGACGAGTTCCCCGCGCGGACCCTGAACACATTGTCGATATGATCGGCGCCGTAGAGATTGTCGGTGCGAAACAGCACATATTCGGCGGTCGCCCCGGTGCCGGGAGGTGCCCGGAAGAACGGGTTCGTCGAATAGCCCGGGATGTTATAGAGCAGCACCCCCGATGCCGCCGGCGGCGGCGGCGCCTGCACCGTCTCCTTGCGATCGGAATAGAGGATCTCGCCCCACAAAGTGAAGCGGCTGCCCAGGTCCTGATGCGCGGTCACGAACGCGCTGTGCATGCGCACCCGCGGGACGAGATCGGTTACCGCGCCATTGTCGCAATGGTTGACGGTGTTCGCGGCCAGCGCCGGCGCCGCGTAATAGACGCTGTAGGCGGTCGTATTGACCAGCACGTTGGCGAGTGGACACGACGTCGAGCGGGTGTCGACGCCGCCATAGGGCCGGAAATCCTCGATACGGTAATGGCGCTGGCCACCGGTGATGTGGCCGTTTTCGGTATATTCGTAGGAGGCGACGATCGAGCCGCTGCTCCAGGTCTTGCCGAACAGCGCGTTGGCGCTGAACGTGTCGTAATTGTCAGCGACGCCGTAGCGCACCGAGGTTTCGAGGCCGTTGGCGCGTTTCCGGGTGATGAAGTTCACCACGCCCGCGACGGCGTCCGATCCATATGTCGCCGACGCGCCGTCGGCGACGATCTCCACGCGCTCGATGGCGAGTTCGGGCAGGAAGGGGAAATCGGGCGCGGTCTCGTTGACGCCGCTGGCGACCAGCCGATGGCCGTCGAGCAGCGGCAGCGTGGCGGTCGACGGCAGACCCCGCAGACCCGGCGCGAAGGCGCCCGCGCCGCCGCCGGCGCGCTGCGGCGCGGTGTTGAAGCTGTTGAGCTGCGGCACCGTCGCCAGCAGGTCCGCCGTGGTATTCGCGCCGATGGTCTGGATGTCCTCGCGCGTCACGCTGATGAGATTGGAGCCCACCGGCGGGACGCCGCGAATGATGGACCCGGTGACGACGATATCGGGCGCCTGCGCGGCGTTGTTGGGATCGGTCAGCGGATCGGTCTGGGAGATCGGCGTTTGCGCTGCCGATGTGGCTTCTGTGCTCTGCGCGGAGGCGGGTTCCGCATCCGTCGTCTGAGCGCGGACCGGCGCACCCGCGATCAGCACCGCTGCGATCGAAGTGCCCGATAATGCTGCCCACTTGCCCTTCCAGGTCTTCATTGTGAGATCCTCCCCAGCTCGTGCCGTGTTATTTTGAAATATTCGCTCAGTTACTGCCGCCCGTCCGAGTAGAGCGCCTTCACGACGTCGGCGTACAAAGGCCATTTATCTCCCGGGAAATAGTTGACCATGACGGTCACCCGCAGGTTCTTCCTGGGATCGAAAAAACCGATCGTTCCGGCGGCGCCGAACCAGCCGAAGGTCCCCGCGCTGACGCCGTTCGGCACATCGTTCAGGAACAGCTCGCCGCCCGCGCCGAACCCCTGCGCCATCACCGGCGCAGGCGTGATGTTGCTGGTGATATGGACGCCCGGCGGCAGCAGATTGGACATGGCAAGCCGCACCGTTTCGGGCTTGAGCACGCGCACCCCGCCGATGCTGCCATGCCCGGCGAGCATCTGGAGGAAGCGGTCATAGTCGCGTGCGGACGACACCAGCCCCGATCCGCCATAGGGGGCCTTGGGCGGATGCAGCCAGTCCGACCCCGATCCGGTGTCGATCGGCACTTTCTGGTTGCCTTGCCAGATATAGGCCGTGGCGAGCCGATCCGCCTGATCCCTGGGCACCGTCCAGTAGGTCGACGTCATGCCGATCGGCTTCAGGACCCGCTCGTCGACAAAACGGTCGAACGGGACGCCCGAGGCGACTTCGATCACGCGGCCGAGGATGTCGAGGCTGATCGAATAGTTCCACGCCGTGCCGGGCTCCGCGCGGAGCGGCACGGTGGCGACCTTGTCGGCGAACGCCTCCAGCGAGTTCGGCTGCAGATCATTGGCCGGCCCCGCGACACGCCCGCCGAGCAGATGCAGCCGCGCATATTCCTTCGGCAGCGGCCCGGTGCCGATGACCTGATAGCCGAGCCCGCTGGTATGCGTGAGCAGTTCGCGAACCGTGATCGGATGGTGCGCCGGCCGGCTGTCGAGCGACGTCTCCGGCGAGATCATCACCCGAACGTTCTTGAACGCGGGGATGAAGTCGCTGATCGGCTCATCGAGCCGAAGCTTGCTGTCCTGGACGAGGAGCATTGCGGCCATCGCCGTGATCGGCTTGGTCATGGAATAGATGCGCCACAGGCTGTCCGGCCCCACCGGCGACGCGCCGGGGTCGTCGGAAAGCCGACCGGCGTAAACGAAACGGGGCGGCGCGGTGCCGCGTCCGACCGCTGCCACGACGCCGCTCAGCTTGTGGTCGCGGACATAGCTGTCGAGCACCGACTGCAGGCGGTGCAGTGAAGCGTCTTGCACGGCCGCCTGAGGCTGCGGACCGACGCGCGCCTCGACTGGCGTAGAAAACAGCAACCCCAGCACAGCCGAAGCCGCCGAAATCGACCTGCGAGCCATCCCTCCAGCCCTCTCGTCCCGCCCTTTAGCTCGGCACCGGACGATCCGGCCGAGGGGCGATGTTGCAGAATCCTGTCTCGGTTACCGCCCCCTATTAGTCAAGTTCTTTATTCGATATCTAATAAGTTTGTTGGCCGCAATCTTGACCCAGCGCCGGCGCGTCCTACGATCATGCGGAAGAACCGCCGCGTATCGTCAGGACTGCCCGAGATCATGCCGCCATCGAAGAAGACCTCCACGAAGCGCAGGACCAAGGCCGAGCAAAGAGCAGCAACGGTCGAACAGATTCTGGACAGCGCCGAAGAACTGTTCGCGGGGCTGGGCTTCTTTGGCGTGGCAGTCAGCGATGTCGCCGAAAAGATCGGCAGCCACCCGGCGCTGGTCCATTATTATTTCAAGAGCAAGCAGGAGCTGTTCGATGCGGTATTCGAGCGTCGCGTCGGTGAAGCGGTGCGGTCGCGAACCGAAGCGCTCGATCAGTACGAGGCGTCATGCGGCGACAACCCGACTGTCGAGGGCGCGCTGAAGGCTTATTATGTCGGCGCGTTCGATGCGTTCATCGAGGGGGGAGAAGACTGGCGAAACTTCGGCCGCATCTTCGCTCAGGTCAACAATGCGCCGGGTTATGGCGCGGAGAAGATGGACCTCTTCTTCGATCCCCTGGTGCTGCGTCTGATCAACCTGCTGAGCAAGGCGCTGCCCCAGGCGAAGCGCGAGGATCTGTTCTGGGGCTTCCACTTCACCTCCGGCGCCTACACGCTCACGCTCTCCCGAACGGGGCGTATCGATCGCTTGTCCGACGGACTGTGCTCTTCGGACGATTTCGAAACGATCAAGCGGCGCTTCGCGCGGTTCATGACGGCCGGCCTTCGGGCGCTGTGCGACGACACGGCCGAGGATTAGCGTTCGCTACTGCCGCCTAGCTACATATCGCTTTGGCCGACTAGGTGCCTGTCTGGGCGCAGAAGCGGTGGCGGCTTCTCGCATTGGTTAGCAACCCCGCTTCATCGTTTCGCGGGCGATGATGAGTTGCTGGATCTGGCTGGTGCCTTCGTAAATGCGGAACAGCCGCACGTCGCGGTACAGCCGCTCGATGCCATAATCGGCGATATAGCCCGCCCCGCCGAAAATCTGCACCGCGCGATCGGCGACGCGGCCGACCATCTCGCTGGCGAACAGCTTGGCGGCGGAGGATTCGAGGACAACGTCGCGACCCGCATCCTTGGCGGCGGCGGTTTCCAGCACCAGCGCCCGCGCGGCGAGCGCCTCGGTCTTCGAATCGGCCAGCATCGCCTGGATGAGTTGATGCTCGGCGATCGGCTTGCCGAACTGCCTGCGCTCGCCGGCATAAGCGACGCAATC
>NZ_JAINVU010000015.1 GCF_019880555.1 Hephaestia mangrovi
GCTCGTGATCGAAAACCATCCGCACCGCACGATCGCGGACCTCCGGCGCAAACTTGTTCGTCGTCTTGCTCATACAGGCTCCACCTTCTCAGGAGTTGGAGCCTCCGGCAAACCCGGCGCGGTTCAGATCGCGGGCTGGCCAAGCGTTTACGTATGCTGCGTGCGTGGCATGCCATGCGAAGGTTTACCGAGCTTACGGGCGCCCGATTCGCACAGGAAACTCTATATCAAGCTATTTTTGATAGCGCATTACGAGCGCTCAAGGTCGACGCCCCGCCCTTCTACGCTGCCAAATCTGGAGCCAATTATAGTCTTCTTTATAGTTTATTGCGATCGGTCACAGAAACCCCCGCCAAGAGGATTTTAGAGATCGGCGCGGGCCAGACGAGTTTGCTGCTGAACACTCTGAAGCAAATTCGGCCCGATCTACAAATCACGTCGTTAGAAACCGATCCTGACTGGCGTGATTGGATAGCGAACCGCGTTGATCATGCGGTTTTGCACAGTAGTTTATCTCGACAGATTATAGAGGGGGTGGAAGTTAAGGGCTTTTTCGATCTCAGCGGCCTTCAGGGAAAAACGTTCGACCTTGTTCTGGTCGATGGCCCGCCGGGTGCGCAGAAGCGCAACGCGCGCTGGGCGGTCTTGCCGATTTTGCGCAATCATCTGGCGGGTGAATTTCTCGTGATTTTCGACGATGCCGAGCGATCAGGTGAGCAAGATACGATCAAGCAGTTTGCTCGATCATGCGACAATTCCGTGGATCACGGGCTGACTGTCGGCACCAAAGGGCAGATTATGCTTTTCACACCGGCTTACAGAGCTGCCAAATATTTCTAAAGCGCAATCAGCCACGTCGTAAATCGAGAAATCGTCATATATGGGCTTAGGTTCATTGAGGCCGCCCAGAAGCAATCAATGCGACCGTTCTAGCGATCTCCCTCCAGCTGAATCGCTGCCGATATTCGGCAACGGCTTCCTGAGATGGCAATTCGGCGGAAGATTGGATAACGGCGTTAGCTAAGTCTTCCGCCGCAATGCTTAACGGCGCGAAGCGCGCCCATGGAGGCGCAACTGCCCGATGAATTTCGATATCGCTACAAACCACCGGCAATCCCAGACATCCCGCTTCCACAAGAGGCATGTTAAAGCCTTCGGCCAACGACATGGAGAGGAAACAGCTTGATTTCTGATAGAGGCTCAGCAGTGTCTCGTCGGAAGCGTGACCATGCCATTCTAGCCTGCCCCCTTCCTCGTCAATGTAGCGTTCCCAGTCATCGGCGATTTTGCCCCAGCCCTTGCGACCAACGATGGCGACCGACCACGACGTAGGAAGGTGTGGTGCCATAGCCATGACGGCATCGTAATTCTTGCGCGGCTCAATAGTGCCTACCGTTATTACCTGACTGGCACCACGATCAGCAGGCGGGGCATCCACTAGATCAAGTCCCGGCGCATTGCCTACTAACGCAACGTCTCGTTTCAAAATCGCTGCGAGGCTCCGCGCCACAGGTTCGGTCGGAGCACAAATGGAATGGTAGAAGGGCGATAACGCTGATTCTAGGTATTTGAACAAGAGGCGTCCGCGAAAATTCATTTTGCGCGACCGCGTCCAAGGAAAATCGTCGTGGATAATGCGATAGATAGAAGGTTTACCATTCAATACAAATGGGCTTGGTGGAAAAGCCGGGCAGATTAACGAATCGAATTCTAGTTCGCGGTAGCGTCTACTAAACGGCAAAAATAGCCAACCTATAAATCCTCCACGAACAGGAATTACGCCCGTGCCGCATAGAACATTCGAGCGGCTGTCGACAAATGCTACTACATCGGGCGTGATCTCCTGCAATGCTTTGAATAGATTAATTGAATATCGCTCGATGCCAGTCGATGCCTTTGGTCGTGTTGCCAACACGAGATCTAAAACGATTGCCAATGTCGTCAATCTCCCTCTGCGGCCGGAATCCGACCTATCCGCCGTAATGGCGCTGCAAAGCGCGCCGGCTAATCAAAATTCCCCAAACGACAATCGTCGCAACATATCCTAGTTTCGCCGTCGAGGCCGTTCACCTAAGCGTGCTCGATCATATCTCTCGATCAGATCTAACGCCATTTTGCCGCGATAAGCCGATAGGGAAAACCGTCCGCATGTCAGGGATCGCCTTGCCATTGGGCTCGCGGCCGGGCAAACGATGGCTATGTCAATATTATCACGGCGCACCGTTATTGCAGGCGCTGCATTCGCATTGTCGTATGGATTAGGTGCTCCTCAAGCATGGACGGCCGGCGCGGTCACGCGCGGGCCGCGCTTCCGCCTGGGCGTTAACCTAGCTGGCGCGGAATTCAAGAAGATCGGCGGGCGCTGGCGCTGGCCTAAGCTCGATAATCTCCGATATTATCTGGATAATGGTTTCAATATCTTTCGCCTACCCTTCAAATGGGATCGGTTGCAGCCGGAATTGAGCGAGCCGCTTTTGGAGGACGCTCTTGCCGGATTGGACGAGATCGTCGACCTGGCAACGGGCGCCGGTGCGGTGGTTGTGCTCGACTCGCACGACTATGGCCGCCGGGATGGTCAAGTGATCGGCGATCCCGGCTCTACTGTCAGCGCTGCAGACTTTGCCGACTTCTGGGGCAGGATCGCGCGACGCTACCGGACCAACGATCTCGTATGGTACGGCCTGATGAACGAGCCACATGGCGAAGACCCAATGGTCAACCTGACCGTGCAAAATGCCGCTTGCGCCGCCATTCGCGCTGCTGGCGCAAAATCCAAGGTGCTATTTTCAGGCGTGTCCTGGACGAAAGCGAATACTTGGCTGAGAAGTAGCAACGCTGAGGTGATGCTGCAGGTGCGAGACCCCGAGAATAATTTTGCGTTCGACGCTCATCAGTACATTGACCAAGGTGTTGGCGGTGCGCCCAAGGGGCCGGCTCGCCCCGGCATCGGCTCGCGCGTGCTGGAGGACATCTACAAGTGGGGGCGGCAGCATCAGCGCCAGGTGTTTCTTGGAGAATTTGCTAGTGGACAGTACCCGGCCTCGCTCAAAGAGTTGAGGGCATTAGTGGCGTTTATGAAGGAGCGCTCGGATGTATTTATCGGCGCCACTTATTTCGCGGGTGGCGGCACTTGGGGAAAGTCGCCGAACTCGGCTGACCCGGTAAATGGCGTAGACAAGCCACAAACCTTGCTAATGGAAAGGTTTCTCCCGAAATAGGTCGATCCTCTGGTCGCGCATAATTGCGCAAACATGTGCGTGAAAGAAGAATAAGTGCAAAATAAATATGCCCAACGTAATGACACGGTCAAAAGATAACCTAATCTCCGGAGAGAGTCATTCGTTCCGATGTCGGCAGAGCTTGGTGTCGGGTTCGTACTCGCTCAAGTTTTGAGACGAATACCAAAAAATTTCAAGAATGAGCGCGAAAAAAGCAAATGGCTAACAGAGGTGGGAATGCCGGGGCGAGTCCAAGGGCAGCCTTGAGGTTCGTTAACGTTGCAAGGCACCGTAAATCGGAGGCACCTCGCCGGGGGTTGTGCTTCGCGGTGCTGTGTGCGGCAATGTTCCTCAACCTGGCGCTGGCATTCCTTCACGCACGGGGGCTACCGGCATCGACCCGTTTAGTCATTGTCGCTCAGGTAATTGTAACGGCGCTAGCACTGCCGGCATTCACGTCCCCTCGGGCGAAGCTGGAACGCCAAACGGTAATGGCGTTGTGTTTAATCGCCCTCTCTTTGGTGGGGACAAATATTGCTAATCCGTTTAATCCGAAGACGATTTATGATACCCTTTTAATCCCCATTTACATCATACTCGGGATGGCTGCCGGCTCGGTTCGAACCAAGTGGATGCATGGCCTATTGCTGTTCGTACTGGCGACGACGCTAATGGAGGCATTCTTCCCAGCGCTCTATGTCCGCCTCTTCGATCCGGCCGCTTATTTTTCGGCGACACGCGAATGGATCGCTAACCAAGACCCCAACGCATCAACTGACGCGGGGTTCTATGCTGGCGCGTTTCGCGCCGGGGGCTCGCAGTTCGGTTTCGCCGATCATCGGTTGAGTGGCGCGTTTATGGAACCGCTGTCTCTGGGTTACTTCTCTGCTCTAATGTCGATATATTACGCAGGAATATATCGCGGGCCGACTCTAGTGCGTGCGGGAGCCATCATTATATGCATGGGCTTGGCACTGGCGGCAGATTCTCGCGCCGGCATGATTCTGATTGTACTGATTAGTCTTTTTCTACTGCTGCGAATCCGCGCATATAGCTTTATGTTGTGGTTAATAGGCCCAATGGTCATTGTTGCAGCTTATATCGTCTACACAACTCATTTTGGTGATTTTTATAGAGATACTGTAAGCCGACTTGAAATTACATTTGGCGCCCTAGATAGGACTAGCGTGAGGGAAATGCTCCTGGGGGCGGTTCCGCTGGATCGCGTTGGCGATAGTGGTGTGATCTATATGCTTCGCTGCGTAGGCCTGCTCGGCATGCCGGTCGCAATATGGTTCTATAGCGGGATCTTCACTCGTTGGCATAGAGTCAACACTGGTATTTTAACGATGGTCACCGTCTATCTAACATTTACGCTGATGTTCGGCGGAGCCACACTGTCGATCAAAACCGCTAGCTTGATGGGCTATTTGGTGGGGCTGGCTGGTCGCCCGCGCGATCGCGATGTTACGTCGGCACGGCGGATAATGGTGACCGCTCCTCGTGCAATATCTCCGTCGTCGCAATATCCGCCATCAAGACTGCGTCCTTATAGATAAGCCAACGGCGTGCTTGAGCCTCCCGACGAGGTATACCTCAATCCGTCCTATGCTCTTTGGGATGGCCGAGATTGGCAAACTGCTCAACATCCTCGCGCTGCGCCTGATGTCTTATGCCTGCGTTTATGCAACCGCGCGGCGCCTGATTTCCTGATTTGTCGAACCGGTAATTTTCGCAGCCGTTAGCAATGCCCGTCCATCCAGTAGCGTACCCTTCCGCTGGGCCTTTCAATTACCCACAAGTCATCGCGTCAGGGCATGCGAACATAATGCAGCCTATGGTAAATCAGTTCTGGCCATTTGCAGAGGCGGTTTCGCGCTCGCTCTTATCCACTCTCTTGCCGTTGTTTCAAGCCACCGGTAGGAGATGCTCGCGACCGTGATCGCAGTTACCAGGAACATCGCCCATTGGACGCCCAGCGACCATTGCGCTGCATCGCATACTTTGTTGACGAACCAGTCAACGATCCAGTGCGTGAGGTATAAGGAATAGCTGATATCGCCGAGGAACATGGCAATCCCGATCATCCATGTCGGTAGTCTGCTCCGATAGAAGCAATAAATCGTGAACGCCGCCAAAAGGGTCAAAGCGAAATACATCGGCTGATCGGAGAACAGATTATCATCTACCATGAGCGAGAACGACATCAATACGGCGAGACATCCAAGACCGACGGGGATGAATTGATGAAGGCGGCTTCCGCCGATACGGTATATTATGAAGCCGATGGCGAAGAAGGGCGCGAAGGTGATCGGCTCCGAATAATAATCCCAAAATACCTTCTCATTTCCGATCATCGGTTGCAGTAACCACAGGAAAATATGCTTCGCTACTAACAAGCCGATCGTCGTCAGGATCAATGCCTTTGTCGAAGCACGCATTGCCGCCATTGCTGCCACCGGAAAGACCGTATAGAACAGCGCTTCGATCCCGAGCGACCATGTTCCGGTTGATGATCCCAGAAATCCCGGCATCCCGAGTGAAAACAATCCAGTGCCGGTCAAAACTGCTCTCCCGATCACGCCTGAATCGAAATGCGTCTCGACGACGACTGCCAGCGACACGCATATCAACAGGGGGAGTAGCCGGGCAATTCTGTTACGAAAGAAGCTGGCGCAGCTTTCCGGGGCGATGCCACTGCGAAAGCGACTCCCATAAACCATCAGCATCGTCAGTCCGGACAGGATAAAGAACACATACACCGAGAAGGTGCCCATACTCTGGATTTTGAGGCCGACATTCCATGATAGGAAATGATAATTTGCCACCGCTAGTGCGGCGATCCCTCTTATCAGGTCGAGAGCGTGGTGCCGCTCTGAAATGGCGCGGCGCTTATCTATTTCCCCCATTATTCCCTATCCGCAATCACCTGACCGATAGACTTAGACCGCAAGCGATAGAGCGGGCAACACCTTGAGCGTTAGCCTTGTTGAAATTCCCCGCCCACGCTCGGGTTCGTAAACAAAATCTGAGTGGCCTGCTGCCGGTTTGGTGGACACCGAGACAGGTCAAATCATGCTATCCAGCTTCGCTTTCACTCGACGTTTCGGTGGCTTGCGTCGCAGCTCCAGCCTCATCTCCTTGTAAAGCCGATAGATACGCTTCGCGTTCACGTCCCAGCCTTCCCGCCGGAGCAGCACATGAATCCGCAACCACGCGCGTCGCCGCGATCTTCCACATCCGCTTCTTCGACGCGGCCTAAGCCGAATGGCAACCACGGCAACGGTAGCTCGATCGTTCCGCTAGAAGCACATTGCACGATCGCCTGATGCTGACGTGCCAGGTGTTCCGAACATCATCGGCGAGCTTGCGCCGGCGATCAGGCCTCCGAGCTTTCGCGACCCATTCGGCCTACAGTCGATCCCCGGGATCGATTGTCAAACGGCCTCATCCTGGAAATCGCCTTGTCCAGCGACAGGTCAGCAACCAGCCACTTGAGCTTGCTGTTCTCGTCCTCGAGTTGGCGCAGCCGCCGCATCTCAGACGGCGTCAGCCCCGCATACTTCTTCCGCCACGCCTGGAAGGTCGCTTCGCTGATCTCGGTCTTGCGACACACCTCGCCGACCGTCGCCCATCCTCGACCTGCTTCAACACGAAAGCAATCTGCGCCTCACTGTACGTTGATCTCTTCACCGCGACTCTTCACCACTTGCTCCGCTTCCTTGGCCGTCGATCATAACTGGAATGTTCCAGCTCAAAACGGTCCAGGAGATGCGCAGCAGGTCAGCGCCCAGATAAATTATGAGAAAAATTAATTTTTAATTTTAAAGATAAATTTCCTCAAGCTTTTAGTAAAAAAGTTCATTTTATTAAGTCAACGTATAGAGACATTTGGGGTTGCTTTAAGTCCATGTCGCGCCCTCGCAGGGCTGCAGAGACCGACCCGTTCGGCTTTGATTCGACGATATAGGAAAAATAGCGATCTGCCATCGAGCGGATTTTATCAAAAGTCCAATAATTTATATGATTTCCGACCATAGAGAGATCGAATTCATTCCCTTGGATTAGCAAACACATTGCTTCGTCAAAATTCAGCGAGTCCAATTCGTCGTGAAGTGATGCGAACGACCTATCGATGTGCCTAACCTTTCGTGTAGAAATCTCCCTTGTCATAAAGTCATACTGCGTACAATCTTGTCGACGGATTCCGCGAGAAGAAAACCAGCTGCTCCGCCAATCCCAGTAACTATTCTCAAAAGAGCTAACGTTCCAAAGAAATTTTGCATCTGGGGTGGCGACACGTAAAACGCCGCCTTGTTTCAGAACCGACGAAGCATCTTCAAAAAATCTATTTACGTATATGTCTTCTATGTGCTCGATGACATGAGAGCAATAAATGTTTTCAACAGTGTTATTTTTAAAAGGCAATTTCCCCTTTCTCATGTCATAGGGGGCAAATGATCCACCGTGCTGGTCGCGATACCAATCAGATGGAATATCGACATCTGTAAATCCATCAATAGAGTATCCACCGGACCCCACGTTAAGATTTAATCCACTCCTCGCATTATTATTTTCTGAACGGAAGGCATCGCGAAAAGCCTTGGCGGACGACCTTAATCCGGCAACTAATCGATTGGGAAAAGGTGACGCCACACTACCCTCCAATATATACGCCAAATCAGCCTATGTCGCAGGTATATCGCGGCACCCTACGCGGCGTGTCAATTGCAGCCGTCTAACATACGTCGAAAAATGAGCAGGCGGCCGGTTGAGACGGGCCGGCAACGTCCGGTTGGCATGTCGAAGGCCATGAGATTTGGCGCGGGGACGTGCTCGTCTGATTGTTACCACTCGGAGGCAGGGTCCGGCTCTTTCATGGCGGTTGTTTGATGGGATGGCAATGTGTCTGGGCGCGCGCCCCCAGACACGTTGGCCGGCGGTCTCGGCGGGGGCTTCCCGCCCAGCTTCGAGTGCGGTCTAACGTGGTTGTAGTCATGCCGCTAGGCATCGAGCACGAAGCGGGCATACGCCAGCGACGTGAACAGCGTCTCGTTGAGGCACTCGTCTCGCAGGCGGCCATTAAAGCTCTCGACGAAGCCGTTCTGCATCGGCTTGCCCGGTGCGATGTAATGCCACTCGACCCGCCGCTCCTGCGACCAGCGCAGGATGGCCGACGAGGTCAGCTCAGTGCCTCCCTTCGGATTGATCCCCCGGATCAATCCGTGGCGGTCGGTGTCGCTGACCACCGTATGTGGCTTGCCGCGCATCCCGATCAGTCGCGTCAGCTCGCGCGCAACCCGAACACCTGACAGCGATGTGTCTGCCACCAGCGTCAGGCATTCCCGCGTGAAGTCGTCGACCACGCACAGGATGCGGAACCGCCTGCTGCACGTCAGGGTGTCGGAGACGAAGTCCAGCGACCAGCGCTGGTTCGGCCCGTCCGGCAACACCATTGGCGCCCGTGTGCCCAAGGCGCGCTTGCGACCGCCGCGACGACGGACCCGTAGGTTCTCCTCCCGATATATCCGCAGCAGCTTCTTGTGGTTGGGCGTGATGCCCTCCCGGGCCAACAAGTAGCCAAGGCGCCGATAGCCGAACCGACGACGCTCAGCCGCCAGTTCGCGCAGCCGCTGCCGCAGCGCATCATCTTCCGGTCGCGACGACTGGTACCGGATCACGCGGCGGCTCACGCCGACCAGGTTGCACGCCCGACGCTCGCTCAGCCCGTGATGTTCACGAGCATGGGCGACGGCTTCCCGCTTAGCGCCGGGCGTTACCATTTTTTTGATGCCAGATCCTTCAGCACGACGTTGTCGAGCATCGCCTCGGCCAACAGCTTCTTGAGCCTCGCATTCTCGTCCTCGAGCGCCCGTAGCCGACGGGCCTCGGATACCCCGACCCGCCGAACTTCGACTTCCACTTGTAGAACGTGGCAGAGCTGTTCCCGTGGCGGCGGCACACGTCCGCCGTCGCCAACCCGCTTCCTGCTTCTTCAAAATCTCGATGATCTGCTCTTCGCTAAACCTGCTGCGCTTCATTCCGTCCAACTCCTTCGCGTCCGACTCTACTCAAAAATCGGTCACATTTCCGGGGAGCACGTCAGGGCCGTTAGATGTGAGGCGTATCGCTATATTGAACCGCGCCGGGTTTGCCGGAGGCCTTGGGTTGTGAGTCACGCTGCCATATCGATGTTGTCCGCGGCAGCATAATATTGGTCTTCCGCTTCGGCAGGCGGGATGTTGCCGATGGGCTCGAGCAG
>NZ_JAINVU010000016.1 GCF_019880555.1 Hephaestia mangrovi
CTTCTTCGGACGCCTGAAGATCAACCGCGCCATCGCGACACGCTATGACCAACTCGCCGACAGCTTCCTATCCATGGTCCACATCGCCACCACCAGATACTGGCTCAAATTTGTCCACGCCGCCTAGGAGTCGGCAGATGAAGCAGGAGGTAGTTACCGTCGGATTGGATCTGGCGAAGAACGTGTTCCAGGTTCACGCGATTGGCGCTGGCGGGGAGGTGTTGGTTCGACGCAAGCTGCGGCGTGCGGAAGTGCTTCCCTTCTTCGCCGATCTTCCAAGCTGCCTCGTCGGCATGGAGGCGTGCGGGTCGGCACACCATTGGGCGCGCGAGCTGATTGCTCTTGGTCACGACGTCCGCCTCATGCCGCCAGCCTACGTGAAACCGTACGTGAAGCGCGGCAAGACCGATGCCGCCGACGCGGAGGCGATATGCGAGGCGGTGACGCGCCCGACGATGCGCTTTGTCGCGGTAAAGACGGCGGATCAACAGGCGGTTCTGATGCTCCACAAGAGCCGGGATCTGATGGTGCGGCAACGAACCATGCTCATCAACGCCCTGCGCGGCCATCTGGCGGAGTATGGGATCATTACCGCTGTCGGTGCCGGTGGGGTGACCGCGTCGCTGAAGACGCTGCATGAGCAACAGGACAGCTTGCCGTCTCACGCCAGATCGGCGCTTCACGGCATCGCGAGCCAGCTCAGGGCGCTTGCCAGCGAGATCGACCGGCTGGAAGCTCAGATCCTTGCCTGGCACCGGGCCGACGCGACAAGCCGGCGGCTTGCCACGATCCCCGGCATCGGCCCGATTACCGCCTCGGCCATTGCAGCGGCAGTGCCGGATGGATCGCTCTTCCAATCTGGGCGGCAGTTCGCCGCATGGCTCGGGCTCACGCCTCGACCGCACAGTTCCGGCGGCAAGGAACGCCTCGGCGGGATCACTAAACAGGGCGATGGCTACCTGCGGCGGCTGCTCGTGGTCGGGGCAACCGCGGTGATGCGCATGGCGCGTAAGGATGCGGCCCGCCAGCCCTGGCTGGCGCGGCTTCTCGAGCGCAAGCCGGTCAAGATCGCGACCGTCGCGCTCGCCAACAAAACAGCGCGCATCGCCTGGGCGGTGATGACGCGCAACGAGGTCTACGCGGCGCCGGCTGCGTGACCGTCGTCCAGCCGCCTCGCACAACACGAGCGGCAGGATGGCGCAGGAGTAACTGAGTAGTGATGACGAACCGGTCAGACCGGGGGTCGGCAAAACCCAGGGGGTCACAGCGCTTCGAGCGCGATGACGTGATTAGGGAGCCGGCCTGCGGACTTCATCAGGGCCAGCAGCCATGCGGTGATGCGCGAACAGGCCGAACACATGGATGCACCCGACCGGTGCTCGTCGCTGCACAAAAGCCCTTGCGCCACAGGGGTCGTCCACACATGACCCCCGGCTTTCATCCAGCGGTAACAAGGTGCCGATATCGCTGGTAAACCGATCAGCGGCACATGGCCCGCCGCTATCGGCAGAAGCTGGATGACGGCCAGCCGGGTGGTCCAGAAATGGGCAGCAGCTCATTTGTCCACGCCGCCTAGCTCCTTTTGGAAGAAAAAACGGGTGTCACGTCACGCCGCCCAGCTGTCTCTATTTGGAAAGTTGATCCACTGCCTCAATATTAAAATTAGAAAAAAAAGGGTCAATTGTTTCCGGGCTCTGCAATCGGGGGATAGCCGAGAAATAGCGCTCTAGTGTATCCCCTGGGGACATTACGATCGCAGAATCACTCAGATACGGGACGATTAGGCTATAGCCAGTCGCCGGAAAAATTAAGGTCGGCGTTCCAAGAGCGACTCCCTCAAGAACCGCCGTCGAGAATGTACCAAGTTGGGCGTGCGCGCGAGCCTGAAGCTCTAGCGTTCTGCCTGCCCCCCCCCCACGGTCCAGAACGAAATTTTTGACATCGGATGCGACAGATATCATCCGCTCGCAGGCCAATTGATCGTCGCCGGGATGCAACCGATAAATAATTTTCGGCGCTCCCGTGAGCCTAGCCACATCCATTGCGAAAGTAAGTAGTCTTTCCCGAATCATTGGCTGGGATAGAACTAATAAAAAATCTTCGCGTTCCAAGGCGGGCGTAGTATCAAGTCGTTCTCGTATATGCTTTACGCCGATCGTACTATGCCTGACGCCAAACGGATTGCTTAGACTACGAGTCCAACGATCACCGAAAAGAGCCAACCGATCAGGCAAGCAAACATCAGTTCGAGCGCCGATGCCGTCGTAGGCATAGTTCAATAATCCATGCTGAATATCGACTACGGGCAGACCGATCAGCTTCGCTGCAAGAATAAGACTTGGATTAGCATAAGAAACAACCGACCAAACTTGCTCAATCTGAGCCATTTCCAGCAATTTTCTATATAAATCACGCCGTGCAACTGTGTCGTTTACACGATTCTTTAGTAATACTTTTAAATCTAAATTTACTCCCAACCTAGCGTGAAGCCACTCTTCAATCGAAGTAGTTTTCGGTGCAGTCTCAAAAAAAGGCGCCGTCCTTTTGCTGAGTTTGGCGGCGATATTGATGGATTCGACACTCCAAGTATTATTCGCCTTGCCGCGCTTCTTGCCAGTCATGTCTAAATATATGACTGACCCTGGTAACGCGCTTCCCACCGCGTCCGAAAGAGGTTCAGCCTCACGGCCATCGACGATCTGCCCTCTCTCCCACCTTGCCACCAAAAATCGAGCGCGATTACCCCATAACCAAGGATTACGTGTAGAAATATTGCTCAAAGCATTTCGCATTCGCTCAGAAGTGCGAGTAGCCTTCGCCTGTTGAGCGGGGCCAACGCCGCTGACCTGCTGCAGAATTTTTTCTATAATAAACGGCCGAAATGCCGACCAAAATGGAATCCCGCTCCATTCCCAATCGAAAAGATCGAACCGCGCTTCGAGCTCGCGGACAGCTTCCAAAACAATCTGCAAATCATCATCGGGAAGTAACGTCATGACGCCGACAACTCCCGCTTCACCATTCGATCGGTGGTTATCACCGTCCACAACAGAAGAAAGCCACGGGAAGCTGCAAGCGCAATTGCTACCCCCATCGCCCCCAACCGATCGGCAAGAAAAAACATTATGGCTAGCGTAAAAACGAAATTCCCATAGCCGATACGGGACAGTATTTTTGTCTGCTTATAAAAAAATATTGGAGAGACGAATTGGAAATATATAATATTAAGAAGAGAGGCGCCGAAAAGAACGGGAACAAAATGCCAAGCTCTTCCATAGTTCGGAGGTAGGGCTATTTTAATCGCAAAATATACAACAAACAGGTAAACGAAGCAAAAAGCACAAACTCCGATTGAGATCATGACTCCAGTTTTTCGTAGTGATTTCCAATCGGCGAGATTTCTGGTCGTTTTAAGGCGAGCCATCCACCATGGCTGAAGCGCATTATTGAGAGAAAGCCCAATTGCGAATGGAACAATGCAAAGTTGGGATGCAACTCCATAAAGACCAAGCACCGCAGCAGTCGCGTAATGTGCGACGAACAAACGATCTGCAAAGCCAAGGAAGCTGTTAACGGCGGAATGTGGGACCGTTGCCCACGCCAACGCGCCATTATCTCGCCATACCTCGCGATTTGGCTTTCGGAGCAACCTTTCGCTTGCCGCAAGTCCAGCGGCAGCAACACCGGCAATCGCCGGCCCTAGGAGCACGCCCGCCGCACGCGATGTCCAATCGCCAGAGAAGGCTAGTAGAAACAATACACTGAGGACAGCGCTCAAGACGGTCGCGCTATTTTGAATGACGCCAAACCGCTTTGCCCGTCCCTCTGCCTGAAGGACAGAGAGGTAAAATTGGAGTGGAGCATTTGCACCGGCCGCAAGTATGACATACACGAGCCATTGCGATGGTATGACCAGAGGCCTCCAGCCAAGAAGAGCAATTCCGGCGGCCGCCACTGCTCCTCCGACGGTGCAGTAAAAGGAGAACAGAATTGCCCCACCCAACGTTCTTCGAGCAGCATTGGGCTCGTCAGCGATGAACGAACGAAGCACCGCCGGGCGCAATCCAAGGGTAAGGATCGTTCTAAAAAAAGATAACGCGCCCTGCACCACAACCACTGGGCCGAGTTCACTTGGAGGAAGCAGGCGCGTAAACACTGGAAGGAGGAGGAAAGGCAGCGCCATGCTGACTGCCGTGCTAACCAGATAGATCAATGCGTGGCCCGCCAGCTGGCTTTTTTTGAGCCGGATAGCTGAGCGACGAAGACGCTGAACGCTGAGCATTTTAGTGAAAGCGGCCAAGCGCCTTTAAGCGCTCAAAGTGATTACGGTCTCGATAGCCGAAAATACGAGCCGGATGCCCCCCCGCGATCGCGCCCGGCGGCACGCTTTTTGTCACAACCGAACCTGCCTGGATAATACATCCCTCGCCTAGCGTAACACCTCCCAGCACGATCACGCGATCGCCAATCCAAACGAAATCTTCGATAATAACTTCTTTGGAAACGTCCTCCATGCCCGGACCATAAGGTATAGCCGATCCGTGATCATAATTGTGATTGTCCGGGATGATGAGGCATTGGCTTCCCGAATGAAAATAGCGCCCAATATAAACCCTGCCGCGACCACTTACCGTCATTCCATTGAAATTTGCGAAGTCACCAATAGTGGTACTCGCGGTGAAGTGACTGGCGCGGTTAATGCGCACACCTCTACCAAGACGAGCGCCGCGCCAAATGGCGCGGCGAGCATTAAAAGCCCGCCGTACCCTTGCCCTAATCATGCGGACGCTACCAAGCATATTTTTCAGAAATCAAGACTTATTAACGGCGATATCAGCCATAGTCACAAGTTGAAGAGGCATATTCTCCGCAAATTTGACTTCAGCAATGGTAAAATCGTCGATCGTATCGATGTCAACGGCACTTTCCGAAGCAACCGAAAAGCCAATTATACGGCGCCCTGTCATGGAACCACTTAGTATAGTATTGACGCGAATCACATCGAGCTGCCCCGTATGCCAATACACCTCGGGCAATGCTTGCCGAGGCATATTGAATGGCTCAGCAATTCCGCTCATTTCGAGGAGAGGCTTAAGAATATTGCCGGGAGTCAAGCGCCACATTTTATAAGGCGTTTTCTCGGCGACGGTGACCGTCCGAATGCAGGAAATATCGGAGTCAGCAACCATCCGAGCTATTGCCTCCGATATCCAGCCCACTCCTCGAAATGGCGTGGTCGGTCGCAACTGAACGACTATATCTGGACGATAATTTTCATTTTCCTTCAGCCACTTCAAGGCATGGTCGAAAACCATAAAATCTGTGGCATCATCACCAGCAATTTGAGCTGGCCTTAAGAAGGGAGTTTCGGCGCCGTACGTGCGAGCTACGGCGGCTATCTCGGAACTATCCGTTGTACATATAACCCGTGTAACAGCCGACGATGAACGCGCGGCCAACACACTCCACGCAATTAGGGGGTGACCGCCAAGTAACCGAACATTCTTGCCCGGCAAGCCTTTCGATCCGGCTCGCGCCGGCACAAGCGCAAGCACCTCAGTCATACAGCAAGTTTACCTGAAAAGACCGAATCTGCCTCAATTGCCGAATTAGCCAATAATGTTTCCAGCCGATCAAGCGCAATCCAAAACCCTAACCCCGAATCCTTGTGGCCTTGCCAAATTTCCGGTACAAAACTCGCATTTGGGCAAGTCTTTCGGAGCACCTCCGCTATCATATGGAAATCTATATTTCCTTCGCCAATCTGCATCCCCTCACCATCAACTCCGAGCGCATCAACGATATGAAGATGCGCAGTATGTGGGCCGACAACTTCGCAAAACTCCTTCATAGACCATTTAAAGGCGTTGCAGGCCAACTGAGAGTGCGAGACATCCAGGCATACTCGCATCTTATTCTTCTCGCAGAAAGCTGCGATCTCGTTCGGATCCATGAACAAGTTATGATAGCTCTGGCCGCCAAAATGCCAAGGATAGGGCGGCATCGTCTGCGGAACTATCTCTACGCCCTCCAGATCCAACTGCGCTAAACTTTCTTCGATACGCTCGTAGAGTTCCGGCCTAATCGAGACAGGGAGGGCATGAGCTGTGGAAAAGCCCCCCATATTTGTGACAATCAAGGGGTCGCCAGAGACATTATGCCATTGCTTAAGATCACGAGTTAAATCGATCAGCCGCTGCAATTCATCAATAGACTGACGGCGGTAATCAACATCTGTCGCCGCCAGGTCAAGTGTATGATCACCTTTGAATAATTCGGGCGCATGGACTACATAGCCGACATTAAGGGGCTTCACGAACCAATCTTTTAGTTCGACTTCCATATCTCGATAGGACAGGTGGTATTCTAGAAAATCCGGCGAACTAATTTCCAGCATCTTTTTGTAGTCGTGCCACCTCACGGGAATGCCCCATGGCCGATCAAATTTATAATGTCTTGCTGAGATGCGCTCGTCTTCTAAATCGGTAGGAAAGAAGGGCGTAGCAGCAAGGATATCGCGACGAGCAACTCGCCCGATCAGTTCCCCGCGTCGATTTGGCTGCAGTCCTTGCCCGGGGCTCTGAATTACAATCATTTCATCGCTGATCTCAGTCCCAATTGGGATATCAACCGCAGCTTGGAGACTCTTCGCGAGAATCTCGCGGTTCATCAATTCTCCTTGCGTGAGAGTTCTTTGATCACGCGACCCTAGAGATTCTTCCACCGCGCGAATGCCACGCACCATTTCCCCAAGCTCTAACGGCAACAACGATACTTTATGATCGTTACCTTCTTGAGATCGATCCTCGGTGATATGCTTCTCGATAATGTTTGCACCGCGGGCGACGGCGGCAATTGGTACGGCGATTCCGCGCTCATGCCCCGAATAACCGCAAGGGCAGCCACCAATTTCCGCCAGCCGATCCATGTATTGCAAATTAATATCTTTAAAGGGGGCAGGATAAGTCGAATTTGTATGCAGCAAGGAAAACATCGCCCCTTCGGCCCGCAAAAGTTGCACCAGCTCTTTTATTTCTGCTTCCCGAGCCATACCAGTCGAACAGATCAACGGCTTTCCCGTTGCGGCAACTGCGGATACAAGTTCGTGGTTAGTCAGGTCTGCGGATGCGATCTTATAGCCCCGCATGCCGTAACGCTCCAAAGCCTCCAAGCTGACCAGATCCCACGGTGTACAGAGCGGCTCGATGCCTCTCTTCTGACAGTAGTCGAACGCCGCGAACAGCTCTTTTTCGCCCAAATTGAAACGCGCCAACAGGTCCAGCGTGTATTGCGCTCCCAGATCTTGCGAGGGGTCGTCCGCCCGGCCCCCGCTTCGATACAGCGACGTCATATCCCGCATCTGGAATTTCGCGCAGTCGGCACCGGCTTCAACCGCAACGTCGATAAGACGCTTAGCGATTTCCAGCTCACCTTGATGGTTATTGCCGATTTCCGCAATTATATAACAAGGCTCTTCCGCACCGATCCGTCGGTCGCCAATCGCCATAGCCCCGGATCTAGCAAAGGCGATTGCGGCGACCCTGCCAGCGGCATCGAGCAGCGGAACAGCACGTATCCGGCTTGAGAATGCAGCCTCAATATCCCGAGCGTCAGCGTCGACACTAAGCTTCGTAAAATCGGCGTTTGCCGCCTCAAGCGCATCCTCCTCAAGGCTGATAAATTCACGGGAGGTGAGCCATCGTCGGACGTCGCCGTCAGTCAATATACCTGTAGCATGGCCGCGCGAGTCGATGACGCAGAGAAAACCACTCTTGTTCCCAGACATCTTGCCGAGTGCCGTGAGCAGGGTTTCGCCCTGAAATACGACGAAAGGCGCGATGTTGCGTTCTACTAACAAATTCAACCCTTCCATGCCTCTTGTCGCGACGCCGCACGTCCTGCTTTTGTGGTGAGGCAATGTCAATCTCGTTGACCGCAAGCTGTCCTGATCTGGCCACTCGCTGCCGTTACAGCGCAACGAAGGGTTTGGATGCTCGAACCCATCGGCAACACCCCGGACCGACACCGAAGATAAATAGCCTATAGCCGCCGACAACATCGATATGAACCGCGCCGGGTTTGCCGGAGGCTCCAACTCCTGAGAAGGTGGAGCCTGTATGAGCAAGACGACGAACAAGTTTGCGCCGGAGGTCCGCGATCGTGCGGTGCGGATGGTTTTCGATCACGAGCG
>NZ_JAINVU010000017.1 GCF_019880555.1 Hephaestia mangrovi
TGCATTCGTTGGTTGACTATCCGGAGCGGAGTCTGTCTTTGGCTGTGGTGAGTGGGATGTTGGCGGGTTTGCTGGGTCGGGTTGGTATTGAGCGGTCTGGTCGTCGGTCTGAGGGAGTGGTTGGGTGATGGCGGTTGGGCGTGTATTGGTCGCGACCGGACTGGTGTTGTCGTGTGGGGCGTGCAGCGGGATGCATGCGGCGGAGGATTTGCCGCGTGGGGCGGCGTCTTATGCGGTGATGCCGGCGGCGGATCCGTCGCAGGAGGCGGCGGCGTACCGGATCGGTCCGTTGGACGTGCTGAAGGTGACGGTGTTTCAGGAGCCGGACCTGAGCTTTGACCAGATGCAGGTCGATGCGTCGGGTAATCTGGCGTTTCCGCTGATCGGGACGGTGCATGCCGGGGGCAAGACCGCGGTAGAAGTGTCGAGCAGCATCGCGGCGGCGCTAGCGAAGCAGTATCTGGTCGATCCGCAGGTATCGGTATCGGTGACATCGTCGGTGTCGCAGAACTTCACGGTCGAAGGCGATGTCAACGCGCCGGGGGTTTATGCGATCAACGGCACGGCAACCTTGCTGAGCGCGCTGGCGCAGGCACATAGCCCGACCCAGGTAGCGAAGCTCAATCAGGTGGTGATCTTCCGCAACATCAACGGCCGGCGAGCTGGGGCGGTGTTCGACGTCGAGGCGATCCGCGAAGGCCGGGCCTCCGATCCGCAGGTGCTGGGCGGCGATGTGATCGTGGTCGGGTTCGATCAGGTCAAGGGCGTGTTCCGCGACATGTTCAAGACTGCGCCGTTCCTTTTTGCGTTCCGATATTTCTAAAGGCAGCCAGTGACGATGAATAGCGTATCTTCGGTTTCGCGGGTGCCGGTGCTGGCGGAGGAGGAATCGATCTTCGAGGCTGAGGAACGCCGCGGGTTCGAGATCGATTTTCGGGCGCTGTGGCTGATCCTGAAGCGCAACAAGTGGATCATCGGCGGTATCGTCGCGGCGGCTCTGGTGCTGGGCTTAGTGACGACGATGCTGATGACGCCTCAATATACGGCGCTGACGAGCATTCAGATCGACCAGCAAGCTGCCCAGGTGCTCGATACGCAGGACCAGGTTCAGCCGCCGTCCTCCTATAGCGATGCCGACCGCTATTTGCAGACGCAAGTCGACGTACTGAAGAGTCGGGGAATGGCGATTCGGGTGGCGCAGGCGCTGAACCTGTTCAATGATCCGAAGTTTTTCGATGAAATGGATGTGGCGCCGCCGAAGGATCTCAGTGCGGGCTCGCAGCGGCAACGCAATGCGGTCATTCACATTATCTCGAACAACCTCTCGGTCGATTTGCCGCGGGATTCGCGGGTGGTGACGGTTTCGTTCACCAGCGCCAATCCGGCGCTGGCGGCCAGGATCGCCAATGCTTATGCCAGCGAGTTCATCAAGAACGACCTGCAGCGCAAGTTCAACAGCACGTCTTATGCGCGCAATTTCCTGTCCCAACAGTTGGGTGAAGCCAAGGCACGGCTCGAACAGTCGGAGCAAAATCTCAACGATTATGCCCGGCAGGCCGGACTGATCATGACCAATCAGGCCGGTGCCGACGGTACAACGACAACCGGCTCGTCCTCGGTGACGACCGCCTCGCTGGCCCAGCTTAACCAAGCCGCCAACCAGGCAACTGCCGATCGTATCGCCGCTGAACAGAACTGGCGCACGGTGGAAAATACACCGTTGCTCAGCATTCCCGACGTGCTGGGCAACAGGACGGTACAGAATCTGCTCGATCAGCGCGCGACGGCCCAGGCGGCGCTGAGCCAGGAACGTGCCAAGCATCTCGACGCTTACCCAACGGTGCAGCAGCTGAAGGCGCAGCTGGCGGAGATCAACGACCAGATCAATGCGATCGCGAGCGAGATCAAGCAGTCGATCCGCCAGCAATATGAAACCGCCAAGGACCGCGAGAGCGCGCTTGAAGCCCAGGTCAACGCGTTCAAGAACGCGACATTGACCGAGCAGGACCGTTCGGTGCGCTACAATATCCTGGCGCGCGATGCCGACACCAACCGTACGCTCTACGAAGGTCTGTTGCAGCGCTATAAGGAAGTAAGCGCGGCGGCTGGGATCACGGCGAGCAACATTTCGGTGGTCGATCAGGCCATCACCCCGGCTGGCCCGTCCTCGCCCAATCTGCTCATTAACCTGGCGCTGGCATTGGTGGCCGGTATTGCCATTGCGGGCGGCGTGGTGTTCGTGCGCGAGCAACTCGACGATGCGATCCGTGCCCCGGAAGATGTCGAACGCAAGCTCGGCCTGCCGACGCTGGGGATCATCCCGGCAACCGAGGCCGAGGACATGCGCGAAGAGTTGTTGGCGCCACGCTCGCCATTGACGGAAGCTTACAACTCGCTGAGAACGTCGCTGCTCTATTCGACAGCTGAAGGCATGCCGCAGGCGCTGTTCGTCACCTCAAGCCAGGCCAGCGAGGGCAAGTCGACCACCAGCTATGCGCTTGCCACCAGCCTGGCCAGACTCGGCCAGAAGGTGGTGCTGGTCGATATCGATCTGAGACGCCCCTCGCAGCATCGCGGGTTCAAGGTAAACAACGACCGCGGCCTGTCGGACCTTTTAACCTCACATGGCGATATCGCCACCGTGCTTCAGACCACCGACATCGCCAATCTGTCGTTCATTGCCGCCGGCCCCGTGCCGCCAAGCCCGACCGAACTACTCGGCAACCAGCGCATGGCCGACATTCTCGTCGAGCTCAAACGCGATTTTGACATCGTCATCTTCGACGGCCCCCCGGTGCTCGGCCTCGCCGACGCCCCGCTGATCGCCTCGATGGTAGGTAACGCCGTGTTCGTGGTCGAAGCCTCACGCGGCCACCGCGGCGCTACCAAGGCCGCCCTTCGCCGTCTCAGAACCGGCCACGCCCACGTCCTCGGCGCCGTCCTCACCAAGTTCGACCCCAAAAATGCCGCTTCCGACTACGCCTACTACGGATATAATTACTATCACTACGGACACCAACCCGAGAAAAGCTAACGGGAGCCCCAACGCATTGCCAGATCGAGGCTGGCCAAAGACAATAGCTTGTTATTTGACTTAAGCAGCCAGTAGATGGAGGTAGCTTAATGGGAACCGGCCACGCCCACGTCCTCGGCGCCGTCCTCACCAAGTTCGACCCCAAAAATGCCGCTTCCGACTACGCCTACTACGGATATAATTACTATCACTACGGACACACCGACACGAAGTAAGCCTAAGTGAAAAGGCGTTTAACGTTTTAAGCGTTCAAACTACTCAAAGAGCGTGTGTTAAAAATTAGATCATTATCTATGCTTGAAATGGGGCATTGATAATTCAAACATAGATGGCCTGAAGCACTTAGCATTCGCTCACAGCAGCGACCTATCTATCCCATGTAGTCTTTGAGGTGTCAGATGGCTCACTCCCACCGCATTTCTGGCAGCGTTGCGAGCGACCAAGCTTACGGCATTCCTTTCACGCGAGCTAGTTTCGAACAAATTGTTGCCTTTGGCCTTCGCGCGGCGGAGCGACCAACGCTTTTTGTTACTTGCAATCTGAATCATCTACGCTTGCTGCAGACGAATGCTGCCTTCCGAGAAGCTTATCGCAAGGCGGCTATAATCACGCTCGACAGCCGACCCATGCAGGCTCTTGCGCGGATCCAGCTTCGGCAGTCATTTCCACTGGTCACCGGCGCAGATCTGTTCGAAGCGTTGATTGAACAGCTGCGTCCTGAGCGCGATCGGCCGTTTTTCGTTGCCGGCTCGGAGTTCGCAGCGACCCAGCTTACTGGTGCGCTGGTCGCGAGGGGTTTCGCAAATAGCGCGGTAGGGCATATAGTTCCGCCATTTGGATTTGAATGGGACTCGGCGTATGGTGATCGTCTGATCGAACAGATTGGCGTCTTTGCTCCAACTCACCTTTTCATGGGGGTGGGAGCGCCGAAATCTGAAATCTGGATATCAAGACGGTTTGACTCCCTTCCGCCTGCCAATATCTTCTGTGTCGGTGCAGCGCTCGATTTCACTGCGGGGCTGAAGGAGCGGGCGCCGCCGTGGTTTCGCAAATCGGGACTGGAATGGCTTCACCGTTTGGCCGGTGAGCCTCGCCGCCTGTTTCCGCGATATGCTGGCGATGCGTTCTTGCTGGCGCGAATGATCGCCGGGCGGCCGTTGGCGCAGATTGGCGCATCTGATGTGGTAAAGCCAACGAACAGTTCTCACGGTGGGGAGCAACGGTGAAGCCTCGCCTAACTCTTGTGTGGCACGAAGCTGGCAACCGGCTCTATCATGATCGGTTCCGCGAACTCGCAAAGCTGTTCGATCTAACGGTGGTTGGACCGACCTCCTTTGCGGGCATCGATTATGCCGAAACACAGGAAACGACATCGTTCGATCTGAAATTGTTTCCCGCGGCGGCGAATAGCCACTGGCTGTCCTACATCAGCCCGGCGATGCTGTCTTATATTTACGCCAATCCACCAGAAATCTTATACGTACACGAAGAGCCACATTCGCTGACCGCGCTTTTTTGCGCGTTGCTCAAACGCCGAAGCGTGCTGGTTTTGGAAAGCAGCGCCATTAACATGAAGGGGAATTTTTCGGGGGCAAACCTTGCCGAACGTCTGGTCCATGCCCGCACCGACCTAATCTTCCCTAAGAACCCAGAGGTCGCTACTGTTTTGAAAGACCGCGGCGCGAGCCCAGCAAGGATCGCTGCCCCGCTGGGCAACGGTGTCTCGCTCGATTCGTTCAGCCCGACCCCCAAGCCAATCGCTCGCGCCAATCTTCAGGCGCTGTTCCCCGAAGCCGCTCGTGCCCTTAATGGTGCTATGCTGGTAGGGTTTGCTGGTCGCATCTGGCGCCCCAAGGGCTTGGAAACATTGGCGAGAGCGGCGCAACTGGCCGACGTATCCCTTATGCTGTGCGGCCCAGTCAGCGATCGCGACGTCGCCGACACAGCGCGTTCGTTAGGCGCTGTAATGCTCCCTGCGCTCAACAAGGAGCAATTGCCGATTTTTTATTCAGCGCTCGATCTGTTTATTCTTCCTAGCGAACCGACCCCAAATTGGCGCGAGCAGTTCGGCCGCGTGTGCGCAGAGGCGGTGTTCTGTGGTACCCCGGCCATCGGATCTACGGTCGGCGGCATTCCCGGCGTGGTTGGCGATCAGGCAACGTTCGCGCCGGGCGACGTCGACGGTTTGGTCGGCAAGATATCACAACTCAAATCCGTCGCTGAGCGCGCGACGCTCATTGAGCATCAGCTTGATCATATAAAGAGCAACTTTTCTTGGCAGTCGATAGCCCAACGGGTCCTACAAGAGACTAGCATATTGAAGAGGTGATCCCTGTCACGATATCTTCCTGCGCCCACGGTCCTTCGGGCGCTGCACGGCGCGATGGTTGAAATTTTCTCTTCCTGATGGTCACCAGCGACAAGGCAAGCATGAGAATCCTCTATCTCACCGCCCAATCCTTCCATCCCCAAGCGCGCAAGGCGAGCACCCACTTCCTCGCCTTGGGGCTGCGTCAGTTGGGGCACGAAGTATATGTGTTGACCGTCGGCACCAGCCTGCTGCGCCTTGCCATGGCCCCGCACCGCCATAAGGGCGTGTGGGCCTACCGCAACTGGCGCCAAGACGCGGATGGCTTATGGAAACGTGTTCTGATGGACGCTGTGCATCGCCCCGCGCGCGATACAGGCTTTGTCAGCCGCTTGTTTTGGCGTTCGGGTAAGCTTGGCAAATCGGTGTTGCGCCCCATAGGGCCGATCGATGCGGTGGTGATCGCCAGCGGCCTTGCGGTTTCATATTACGATTTCGTCCGCCGGACTTATCCCGAAGCGCGCGTGCTATACAACGCCGCCGATTCACTATCCGGTGTGGGCTATTCGGGGCCGTTGCTCGAAGCCGAGCGTAAGGTTCTCGCCACCGCCGACGCGGTCCGCACGCCCAGCGCCTTGTTGGCGAGGCAATTTCCAGCCGGCACTAGCTGGTTCCTCATTCCGCACGGTGTGGACAAAACGGTGCTGTTAAAGGATACGCCTTCCCCCTATCCGCCAGGCTCGATCAACGCCGTGCTGGCGGGCAGCACCTTGCTCGATTGGAACGCGCTGCTGGCCATCGCAAGGGCGGTCCCCGAGGCGACAATTCACGTTTTCGGCGTGGGTGACCGTCCAGGAGGGGCGGCAAATCTGGCCATGCATGGCGAGGTCGGCTTCGATCAGCTCGCACCCTATATTCAGCACGCGTCCTGCGCGCTGGCGCCGTACCAACTGACGGCAAAAAATGCTTATATCGCTGAATCGAGCCTCAAAATCCGGCAGTATCGTGTCTGCGGTCTGCCCATCGTCTGCCCCAATACGCTGGAGATCGAAGGAGACGACGTGTTTCAATACGATCCCGCAAATCTTTCGAGCGTATCGCGTTCGATCCGCGCCGCATTGCGTCGTGGCAAGCGCCCCTTTAGCAAACACCTGCCCACCTGGAACGAGGTTGCCATTGAGATGGACGGGATTCTAGCAGGTCGGTGTTGAGTTGGTTCGCAGCCGCGGGGTCGCCCTGGTCAACTCGCATTGAAACCGATATTTATCCATGGTCAGCGCCTGACGTGATGGCGTGGACGGCCCCTGCCCAAGATGCGGCCGTTGTAGGTCCACGTCTAGGCGGCGTGGACAAATTGGTTGACGTTGCGATGGCCGGTTGATTCAAGGCTGCCTTTTGGAGGCGGGTTTGAGTCGGGGCGATCTTACCGAAGCAGAATGGCGTGTTTTGAAGGGGTTGCTTC
>NZ_JAINVU010000018.1 GCF_019880555.1 Hephaestia mangrovi
GCCTCCTGCGACGGATCCGCCGCCGGCATCACCGCATAAGACGCCGCCCCACGCGGCAAATCCTCCGCCGCATGCATCCCGCTGCACGCCCCACACGACAACACCAGTCCGGTCGCGACCAATACACGCCCAACCGCCATCACCCAACCACTCCCTCAGACCGACGACCAGACCGCTCAATACCAACCCGACCCAGCAAACCCGCCAACATCCCACTCACCACAGCCAAAGACAGACTCCGCTCCGGATAGTCAACCAACGAATGCAACAACAAAACGGCGATCTGGCCCGTTCGTCGCGGCGGCGCGTCATCCAGACGCGCGACTTTGCCCTTTAGTCGCCAGTTGGACTGATCCGCCGACCACATCGCCCCTCCATCTCAGTTTGCAACATGCCGCTTGACTTGATGCCGCTAAGTTCGCAGCCAGAACGCATGGCCTCAGTTCGAATGCCGACAGTGGCGCTTGCGTCCCTAGTCTCCGTCGTCGCGGCGGCCCTTGCCGTGCTCTGCTGGATGAGTGCAGCCGACCGGTTGAGTGAGGAATCGTTAGCTGCCCACAAAAGCTATTTCGGCGGGCAGAGCGCTACACGCGAGGCTTTCCAGAGCTTGGCAGACAACAACCCTCGCGCGGCTTTGACACAAGCGCGCAGAGCCATCCAATCCGATCCGATAAATCCCGCGTCGACCTCGGCGTTGGCCAGCGCCAATCTCGCGCTCGGTAACATGCAGGCTGCGTATGCAGCTTTCTCGGTCGCGGGCCACCTCGGCTGGCGCGACGTGCCGACGCAGTTGTTCTGGTTGGCGCAGGCGCTGGCCGTAAACGACATTGGTGTCGCGCGCGACCGTCTCGATGCCTTGCTGCGGCTGGATATCGACAATGACGCGGTGGATGCCGCGCTGGCCTCGTTCGAGCAGACGTCGGCTGGGCAACAAGCACTAGCATCGCTTCTGCAGCGCGATCCGCCTTGGGCCAGTCGCGTTCTTGGCGAGACCGGGAAACTCACTGACGGCGCCTTTGCAGGGCGAATGGCGGCAATCAGTCTGGCGGCATCCCATGGCGCAAATCTCGATTGCGGAGCCGTGGGCGCGGCAGCGAGCCAGTTGATCGTCGGCGGGCGGATCGGGGATGCCAAAACCCTGTGGCGTCAAGCGTGTGACCGAAACGGCGATGTCTACATCAGCGACGGCGGATTCGAGACGGATATAACCAAGGCTTCGCACAACCCATTCGATTGGCGGCTGCAAAACAGCGGCGGGTTGGGAACCTCGATCGTTTCGGCACCTTCTCCGCTTGAAGGGCATGCGCTCCGGATCGATTCGTCGAACACGGTGCGGACGATAGCAGCTCGACAATTGATGGCTTTGAGCCCCGGAACATACCGCCTGAGTTGGCAGACCGCTCTTGAAGGCGGCCAGGCGGATGACAGCATCGATGCCTTCGTTCGATGCGCCGGTACGACGTCGATGGTGTATCGAAACGACGATAGTTTCCCGGCGCGTGGCAATGCGGTCGCCAAGATATTCACCGTGCCGGCCTCGGATTGCCCGATCCAGGAAGTCGATATTCAGAAGGCCGCCAGTGCTTCGGGCAATAACGAAACCGGGTGGGTGGATAATATTCGGGTGGCCCCGATTGACGCCTCGTAAATTGGATCGGCGCGAATAGGGGGGCAACGCCTAGGCGGCGTGGACAAATTTGAGCCAGTATCTGGTGGTGGCGATGTGGACCATGGATAGGAAGCTGTCTGAACCGCGCCGGGTTTGCCGGAGGCCTTGGGTTGTGAGTCACGCTGCCATATCGATGTTGTCCGCGGCAGCATAATATTGGTCTTCCGCTTCGGCAGGCGGGATGTTGCCGATGGGCTCGAGCAGC
>NZ_JAINVU010000019.1 GCF_019880555.1 Hephaestia mangrovi
CGAACTCCCATACTGGCCCGCAGCATATGGCGCTGCTCATCGAGGCCGGACAGATGACAGCATCCGACTACGTGCCAACATACCCCGATTTAGCGCTTGCATCCGAAGGGGCGTCCACAGATGCCAAACAGCTTACCCCAGTCACTTAAATCGATTTGATTTTCGCGATAGCCGCCTCTCGGTTGGGGCGGCCCCTTATGACCTGAGGTAAGGGGCCGCCCGTATTCTCTATGCCGCCGCGCCGCCATCAATGTTGATCGTGGTGCCAGTGATGTAGGTTGCGTCGGGTCCGGCGAGAAACGCCACTGCGCCGGCAATTTCCTCGACCGTGCCGTAACGGCCGAGCGGGATGAACGCCGTCATCTGTTGCGCGAACTCGCCATCGGCGGGGTTGAGATCGGTGTCGATCGGCCCCGGTTGCACCGTGTTGACCAGGATGTTTCGTGCGGCGAGATCCTTCGCCCAGCCGCGTGCGAGTGCGGCTACTGCCGCTTTGGTCGCGCTATACGTTGCGGTCGATGGGAAGGCGAGTTCGCCCGAGACGCTGCCGATCAGGATGATGCGGCCGCCGTCACTCAAATGCGGGAGCGCGGCGCGGGTGCCCACGTGCAGGCCCTTCACGTTGACTCCGAATTGGCGGTCGTACAACTCGTCGGTGTCCTGTTCGATCGGCGAGAACTCAGCGACTCCGGCATTGTGGACCAGCACGTCGAGCCCGCCCAGAGCCGCGACCGCCTGCTCGACGCCCGCACGCTGCGAGGCGGGGTTGGCGGCATCGGCCTGGAACGCGAACGCGGTGCCGCCGGCGCGTTCAATCGCAGCGGCGGTGGCGTCGGCGGCGGCTTTATTACCGGCGTAGGTAATCGCGACCGTCGCGCCGTCGGCCGCCAGCCGCTTGGCGATCGCCGCGCCGATACCGCGCGACCCACCGGTGACGAGCGCCTTCTTGCCCTGAAGTGACATGGAAATTCTCCGAAATATCTGCCCGCGATCACGCCCTCGTGCGCTGTCGGCTGCGAGGACATCTGGGGACTCAAGCATACAGTTCAATATTCCCGAACTATTAAATTAACGCGTTGCCCCTATATCTGCCATATGCCCCGCTTCACCCACCCCCGGCTGGAGGACGTGCCGCTTGACCTGGCGCTGCACGCGCTTGCCGATCCCAACCGGCTGGGGATGGTCGCGCGGCTGGCGGCGACCGAACGACTGAGCTGCAGCGACGCGGCACCATGCGATTCGATTCCCAAGAGCACATTGTCCAATCATCTCAAACTGCTGCGCGCGGCCGGCCTGATCGAGACGACGCAGGTAGGGCGCGAGATGATCAACACGCTCCGCCGTTCGGAATTTGACGGGCGCTTTCCCGGTCTGCTCGACGCCGTACTCGCCAATAATTCTGGCTAATACCTGGTAGCATCTGTGGACGCCCCTTCGGATGCAAGCGCTAAATCGGGGTATGTTGGCACGTAGTCGGATGCTGTCATCTGTCCGGCCTCGATGAGCAGCGCCATATGCTGCGGGCCAGTATGGGAGTTCGCGG
>NZ_JAINVU010000001.1 GCF_019880555.1 Hephaestia mangrovi
AAAACGTTCTTGGCGATATCCAGACCGATTATGATAACCTGCGACACGGACGCCTCCCTCAGTGGTGTTTCAACACCTCCACTCTGGCACATCGATGCCGTCGGGGGGCGTCCACCCCATCAGCTTTAATGAAAGGCGGCGCTCACAATAATGTCTCGCCAATCGGTTGGCGCCAACTTCCGGGAAGATCGCCTCTCGTGACCCGCTGTCGCTGCTTTGTCTCCGGTCCATACAATACCGGGGACGTCCGCTATTGACACCTGCGTAGAAAAATCAGTGCGACCACAAACGGCCAGCCTTGCACATTAAGCGGCTCGATCCCGCGTAGTGTAGAAGGTCCTATCTTGCAGGTGGCCGTCGTTTGACGAGCAGACCACGAACGGCTAGAAAGTCCCAGTGCTGGTCAGTCGGAGTTCCGCGACAACCGCATCAACGAAGGGCGGGTTCAACCAGTAGCTGCGGTCGCCTTTGTCGGCGACTGCTGACCTCGGCGTTTTTGCGGCTTCGCTCATTCTAACGGCTATAATCGGACAGGCCGGAACCGGCCCAAGAGGCGCCATTATCCGCCGTATGAACGAAGGACTGGTTTTAGGTGGCAGCTCAAGAGCCGCGAACGGCAGCAAAGTTGGCGTCTAGGGACATTGAACCGTTGCCTGCCGGAAGAGGCGGCTCCCGACCAGAGTCGGTCGTTCAGATCAGCCAGCGCGACCGTCAGCTCCCGACAGAAGCGGCCAACGGGATGCCCTGAAGCGGACCGTCAGCAAAGCACGCCAAAATTCGGCCGTTGAGGGGCACTACCGCCAGTTCCGATAGTTGCCATCCGTTCATGTGACTGGCATCGTGTATTAAGGGCCAACCGGGGGACTTTGCGGCCGGTCGCGAACGGTTTTTCGAACGGCGGCTATCGCAACAACTAATGCGCGACCGTACTCCGGAAGCGAACTGTTAAACGGGCAAGCTGGCTGATCGCGGTGTGAAAGCCCTTAGGACGCTTGGCGGCTAGTTAATGCTCTCCGATGAAATATGTTAATTCTCTAAAGCTCGGCCGAGCGTCGCGATCGCGAAGGCATACATCCGAGCCCATTGCGCGATTTCGTCATAGCGCCCCGCAGCACCGAGGTGGCCGCCCGCCATTTCGGTGTGCAGCAGCATCGGCTGGCCGCTGGTCGACCGGGCACGGAGCTTGGCGATCCATTTCGCCGGTTCCCAGAACCCGACGCGATCGTCGCTGATCGCGGTGGTTGCTAGCGTCGGCGGGTAGGCTCGTGCGCCCACATTGTCGTAGGGCGAATAACTGGCGATGTAATCGTAGGCTGCCGGATCGTGGAGCGGATCGCCCCAGACCGGGCGGGTCAGCGGGACCAGCGGGTGGGTCGCGTCGCTCATCGTGTTGAGCATGTCGACGAACGGCGCCTGGCCGATCACCGCCCCCCACAGATCAGGCCGCATGTTCTCGGCAGCGCCGACCAAGAGCCCTCCAGCCGAGTAACCGTGAAGCGCGATGCGCTTGGGCGCGGTGTGGCGGCTGCGGATCAGTTCCTCGGCGCAGGCGATGAAATCGGTGAAGCTGGTCTTCTTCTCCAGCCGCCGCGCCTGTTCGAACCACGACCAGCCCTTTTCCGAGCCGCCGCGAACATGCGCGACCGCCCAGATCCAGCCGCGATCAACCAGCGATAGTCGCGGGATCGAGAAATCGGTGACAAAGCTGTAACCATAGGCGCCGTAGCCGGTCAGCATCAGCGGCGCAGTGCAGTCAAGCGGGGTGCGGCGGGCGTGGAAGACGGTAATCGGGACTTGAGCGCCGTCGGGCGCGGCCGCGTGCAGGCGTTTGACGACGTAAGCGGTGGGATCGAAGCTCGATGGAACGTCTTGTTCGGCGAGAATGCGGCGTGTGCCGGCGGCAAGGTCGCAGGCGAGCCATTGTTCGGGCGTGGCGGGCGATTGGTAAGTCAGGCGCAGCGTGTCGCCGGCATAATCGGAGGGCTGCACCTCGATCGCATAGGCGGCTTCGTCGAAGGTGACGGGTTCGTGCGGTACACCGTCTTCGCCGGCGGCCATCACATGGAGGTTGCCTTCGACGCGCTCGATCCATGTGAAGCGGCGCGCGAAGGGGTGCGTCTCGGTGATGAAGCGGCCGGGGCGGTGCGCGATCCACGGGCGCCAGTGCGCCGGCTGCGGCGCCGTGACGGGCGCGCGCATCAGCTTGAAGTCCTCGGCACCGTCGGCATTGGTGCGGATGACGAAATCGTCCTGCCAATGCTCGAGATCGTAGATCGTGCCGGCACGACGCGGGGCGACCAGCAGCGGCGCGACGGTCGGGCCGGTGCCGGCGATGAGCCGCACCTCGCTGGTCACGTCGTTCCAGCAGCGGATGAAAATGTAGCGGCGCGATGCGCTGAGCAGCACTTCCATCAGGAAGGCGGGATCCGTCTCTTCATAAACCAGGCTGTCCTGGCCGCCGCGCGCAGGGCGGCGATAGAGGCGCGCGGGACGGCTGTTGGCGTCGCGCCACACCCAGAACAGCCAGGCCGAGTCGGGCGAGAACACGAAATCGCCGAACGCGCTGGTTGGCGGATCGGGCATCAACGCGCCGCTGGCGATGTCCTTCACCTGGATCGTGAATTTCTCCGAGCCAGTGGCGTCCTCGGCCCAGGCGAACAGGCGCTGATCGGGGCTGTGCGCGGCGTTTTTGATCGCGAGATAGGGCTGACCCGCAGCGCGCGCCTCGGCATCGAGCAGCAACGTCTCCGCGCCGCCATCCCGCGGGCGGCGGAGATAGCGCGGATGCTGCGCGCCGGGGGCATAGCGGGTGAGGTAGGCCCAATCGCCGTCCTCCTCGGGGGGCGGCTCGGAACTGGGCGCGGTGCGCGCCTTCATCTCGGCGATCAGTTGCGCCTGAAGCGGCTCGGTCGGGGCGAGCACCGCGTCGCAATACTGATTCTCTTCGGCGAGATAGGCTCGGATCGATGGATCGAGGGTCGATGCGTCGCGCCACACCTCCTTCCAATTGGCTGGCTTGAGCCAGGCGTAATCGTCGACGCGGACGCGGCCGAGTTGCTCGATCCGCTCCGGATGGCGCGGCGTGATCGGTGGTTTGGGATGGTGCGCGAGCGCAAAGCCACGCGCCCCGCTCGCCAGCGCGCCGAGCGCGGTGCCGGCGAGAAACTGGCGGCGGTTCACGCCGTCGCCCGCGCAAGCGCCTTGGCGCGTTCGCTGGCGCGGCGCGACTGGCGCTTCTTCCACCAGGTATAGAGGCCGGTCACGCACATCTCCGCGGTCGACAGGCCGAGCAGGAAGATGATCGCGATGCCGAAAGGGCCGATCACCTCACCGCTGTGCAACGGATAGAGCGCGCGGCTGACCTTGCGACCGGCGCTGTCGCGATAGGGATCGTCGGCATAGACGAAGCGGCCGGTGGCGCCATCGACATAATAAGTGATCGGGCCAAGGTCGCGATAATGTTCGACCCCTGATGCGGTGAACATCACGCCGTAGAGGTTGCGATCGGGGAGATGGCTTTCCTTAGCCGGACGCCAGGCAAGTCCGGCGGCGCGCGCGTGCGTCGCCGCCTGATCGAGCGCGGCGGCGAAGCCGATCGGCGCGGCCTTGCTGGGAATTGCCGGAGCGTCGAACGGCGACGGCTTGGCCGGCGACACCGATTGCACGACCGGCGTGAACGCCTCGTCGAAGAAGTTCATGCACACCGAGGTGAAGGCGAGCACCATCGCGCCAATCAGCAGCCACAGGCCGCTGGCGCGGTGGAGATCGAGCATCAGTCGCCGCAGTCGCGCCGACAGGTCGATCTTCCACATCGGCTTCCAGCGCCGCCAGAACGGGCCGACGGGGGGCAGCGTGAGGTAGAAGCCGACGCCATTGCCGATCAGCCAGCCGAGCGCGGCGACGCCCATCAGCCAGCGCCCCCAGGTGCCGGCGAGCAGCGTGTAGTGAAACTGGAATACGCCCTCGACGAAGTGGCGGCGATCCCAGCCCGGCCCCGATTGGCGTGTGCCGACGACATGGCCGTCATGGGGATCGAGAAACGCCTGATCGTAGCCGAGCGGGTGCGCGGCGTCGCGCGGCGCCACGGCGATCTCGATCGTACCGCCGGCGGGAACGTTGAGCGGGAAGGACAGCGCGGCCAATTCGGGATGCGCGGCCTCGAGCCGTGTAACCGCTGCGACCGTGCCGATCGGCGCGCCGGCGCCGCTGCTCCTGAACAGATCGGGGTTGAGCGCCGCGTCGATCCTTTTGTCGAAGCACAGGAAGCAGCCGGTCACCGCGGCGATGAACAGGAAGACGAGCGTCGCCAGCCCGAGATAGCGGTGGACGCTCATCCAGAATTGGCGCGTTCGCGGTTTGCTCATTGCTTCTCCTTCGCGGCAACGACGGCGGAAGGCTAGACCGGCGTTCCGCGGTCCGTTCGCCGCGGCGGGCCGATCGCCGTCTCGAACGGGCCAGAAGCCGGCTCGACATGCGTCGCGATGACCGCGCAATGCCATTCTCGAATCATTTTTGTAAACGCTTCTTAATAGCGTTAAATCGCTTTCGTTATTGCGGCGCAACAACGGCCCGGGCGCGATGGAATGCGGCCCTATCCCGAAGAGGCGCCAATGCGATTCATTTAACATTCGATGCCGACGAATGCGCCTTTGTACGGCGGTTCGCGGATTGAAGCGAAGAGGGGGACCTTATGTCTTGTTTCCGTCGTGCCGCTCGCCCGTTGCTGTTCGCCGGCACCGCGCTCGCGATGCTGTCGCCGGCCTATGCCCAGGATAATAACGGCACCGATACCGTCGCCGCGACCGGTGTCCAGACGACGCGGACCGACAATGGCGACATCGTCGTCATCGCCCGCAATTACGTGCCGCAGGGCGCGCAGACCGCGACCAAGACCGACATCCCCTTGATCGAGACGCCGCAATCGATCTCGGTGGTGACGCGCGACCAGATCGACCTGCTCAACTTCACCGACACGCAGCAGGCGGTGCGCTACACCGCCAGCGTGTTCGGCGAGAGCTACGGCCCCGATCCGCGCTACGATTTCGTCACCGTGCGCGGGTTCACGCCGCGCCAATATATCGACGGGCTCGCGGTGCCTGCGACGACGACGATCGCCGCGACCGGCGTCGATCTCTACGCCTTCGAATCGCTCGATATCCTCAAAGGGCCTTCGTCGGCGCTTTACGGCCTCGCGCCGCCGGGAGGCATTCTCAACGAGACCAGCCGCCGCCCGTCGAGCGAGTTCGGCGGCGAGATCGAAGCCAAATATGGCAGCCACAATTTTGCCGAGGGGGCGATGACGCTGACCGGCCCGGCGACGCCCTGGCTCGACGTGCGCTTCACCGGCCTCTACCGCGACGCCGACGGCGAGGTCGATCACACGCATACCCAGCGTCTGCTCGCGTCGCCCTCTGCAACGCTGAAGCTCGGCGACAGCACCAAGCTGACCGGGCTGCTTTATTACCAGTATGACAAGGTCGAGGGCGGTGCGGGCGGCTTCCTGCCGATCTGGGGCACGCTGCTCGACAATCCCAATGGGCGGATCAGTCGCAAGACCAATCTCGACGATCCCAAGGATTTGTTCGAGCGTCACCAATATGGCGTGGGCTACGATCTCGAGCATCGCTTCTCGGATACGCTGACCTTTCATTCGAACACCAAATGGAGCGATTATCACGAGGCGACGCCGATCGGGCTCTACAGCGGCGGCGGCTTCGTCAACACCACCGATCCGACGCTGCCGAGTTACTATCGCGACCTGCAGCAGTATAATTTCAGCTACAAGGAAAGCGTCCGCAGCTTCGCCACCGACAACCGGCTGGACGCGACGATTGATGCCGGCGCAATTCGCAATAAGCTGCTGCTCGGCGTGGATTACCGCAACATCAAGAACGTCGCGGCGTACAATTTCGTGTTCGCCGGGGTGATCGACGCATTCGATCCTGTTTATGATCCGACCTACGAGAAGGACGTCGGCTATCCGTTTGCCTATAACAACCAGTCGGTGAAGCAGACCGGGGTTTACGGGCAGGATCAGATCAAGATCGGCCAGCTCTTCGTGATGCTCGGCGGCCGGTACGATTGGGTCGACGAGAATGCGCGCCTCTCCGGTATCAAGCAGAAACAGCACAAATTCACTTACCGGGTGGGCGCGAATTACGTCACCGCGTCGGGACTGGCGCCGTATATCAGCTATTCGACCTCGTTCGAGCCGGTGATCGGCACCGATTCGGTAACCAAGCAGCCGTTCAAACCGAGTTCGGTCCGGCAATGGGAGGGGGGCGTCAAATATGATGCGCGGGGCCTACCCAAGGACGTCAAGCTGTTCGCGACGCTCGCGGGGTTCGATATCAAGGAGAGCAATTTTGTCTCGCCGCAGATCGGCGTCACGCCGGTGTTCGTCACACAGGGCGGTGAGGTGGAGGTCTATGGCGCCGAGGCCGAGATCGTCGCGCGCATCCATGAACAACTGACGATCAACGCGTCGTACAGCTACAATCACAGCAAGGTGCTGTCGGCCCCCGGCGAACCCGCCGATGTCGGCTACCCGTTGCCGACGACGCCCAAGCACAAGGCATCGCTATTCGTCGACTATACGCTTCAAAGCGGCGCGCTGGCGGGGATCGGCGGCGGTGTGGGCGTGCGCTACACGAGCAAGAGCACCGGCGCGCTGCCGGGCGCGTTCGCGACGCCGGTGATTTACGCCGATGCCGCGACGCTGTTCGACGCGACGCTGCACTATGACGTGCCCGGCTGGCGCTTCGCGATCAACGGGTCGAACGTTGCCGACAAGCGTTACGTCGCCCGCTGTGCCAGCAATTACGGGTGCGTCTACGGCGCGGGACGACAGATCATCGGAACGATCACGAAGAAGTTCTAGAGCCGCCTAACGCTCGCGACGATCCATGCGCCGCATCCAGCCGGCGAGTGGATCGTCGCCGAGGTGGGCGAGGATCGTGTCGAACACGGTGTTGGTCTCGTCCTGGCCGAGCTTGAAGCGCGCGTCGATATGCGTGATCCGCGCGCGGAAGGCGACGATGTGGCGGATCAGCGCATCGTAGCGCGCGCCAAGTTGATCGGCGGTCCAGGGTTCGGGCCGATCACGCTCCATCGCCGCGATCAGCCGCGCGACGGCCTCGTCGTTGAGCGCGGTATCGAGCGCGATCTCGGCCTCGATCCGCGCGACGGCGTAGTTCCAGGTCGGCCCCCAATCGGCGCGGCCCGCCATGGCGGGCGAGATGTAGCGATGCGGCCCCTGGAACAGGAACAGCGCGTGCGGGTCGGCGCGGACTGCCTCGATTTGCGGGTTGGAGCGGCCGAAATGGCCGATCAGGCCGACCGGCGCGCCGTCGGCGTCGCGTTCGAGGAGGATGGGCAGCGGCGTCGCGCGGAAGCGCTCACCGCGCGTCACCACCCAAGCGAGCGGATGGCCGGCGATCAGCGCCGCGAGATCGTCGTTGGTCCAGTCGTCGAACGGTCCGCTCATCACTCGGAGGATGGCAGGTTCAGCGTCGTGCGCAACCAGGCCGCGGCCTCGGCCAGCGCGCGATCGGCGAGCGGGGCGATCCGCACCGCCTCGAGGAAGCTGTGCGTGGCGCCGCTATAGACCTGTGCCTCGACCGCGACGCCCGCGGCCTGCAGGCGTTCCGCCATCTCGCGATTCTCGTCGGCGAGGATGTCGCATTCGGCGATGCACAGGAAGGTCGGCGGCATGCCCGTCAGGTCGGCGAGCAGCGGGCGTGCGAGAGGATCTTGTTCGTCGGCCGGTGCGCGCAAGTAATTGTCCCAGAAATCGGCCATTTCGGGGACAGTGAGCATATAGGCGTCGCCGTCATAGCGATCGTGCGACGCGCGCGCGGTCATGTCGAACGCGCCGTAATTGACCAGCAGCGCGTCGCATACCGACGCGCCGCGGTCGCGCAGTGCGAGATTGGCGGCAAGCGCCAGGTTCGCGCCGGCGGAGTCGCCGCCGATCGCGAGTGTATTCGCGTCGAGGCCGAGCGAGGGCCCTTCGTCGCGTAGCCAATCGATCACGTCGACGATCTCGCCGATCGCGTGCGGGAAGCGTACCTCGGGCGACAGGCTGTAATCGATGCCGACCACCGCCATGCCGGTGCGCGCGGCATATTCGCGCATCAGGCGATCGTGCGTGTCGAGGCTGAACAGCATCCAGCCGCCGCCGTGGACGTAGATCAGGACGGGCAGCGCCGCCGCCGGCGTGGGTCGATAGATTCGTACGCGGACGCCACATGCGCCGACGCGGCGTTCCTCGATCCCCGCCATCCTGGGGCCGCCGACCACCCACGGCTCGCGGACGCGTTCGGCGATCGCGCGTCGGGCGGCGAGGTCGCCTGAGACACCGTGCGCAAAGCGTGCGCTGTCGGCCGCGGTTTCGCGCAGGAACGTGCGGATGTCGGGATCGACGTCGTCTGTCATCGTGGCCGCGGTCCTCACCTTTCAACGCGCAATCCGGCGCAATCCGCGCCCTATAGCGATCCGGGAATGGACAACCAGCGCCTGGCACGCCCGCGTCGCCGGGCCAGTTATCGTTGCCGGCGGGCAAACTGGCCTTGATGGGTGTGACAGTTCCTTGACAACAATTTGACTTGGCATAGCCTGCATCAGCGTATCGCCGCACTTTCATCGGACACGGGCCAATGAAGACTTTCGACGAAGCGACTTGTGACAGCCGCACGGTGGTCGGGCTGGAGGATGAATATGCCGCCGGGTTCGTCGATCCCGCGCACCGCCACCAGCACGCACAATTGCTCTACGCCTCATCGGGGGTGATGTCGGTGATCGTCGAGGCGGAGAGTTTCGTGATCCCGCCGCAGCGCGCCTTGTGGATCCCGGCGGGCGCCCTCCACGAAGTGTCGTGCCGCGGGCCGGTGTCGATCCGCACGCTCTATTTCGGCGATGCGCTCGGCAATCTCGGCGGCGACGTCTGCCGCGTGATCGAGATTTCGGATTTCCTCAAGGCGCTGATCCTCGAGGTCGTCCATTTCGGCAGCGACTATGACGAGGACGGCCGCGAGGGCCGCATCGTCCGCGTGCTGATCGACGAGGTCCGCGCCATGCCCGATGCACCGTACAGCGCGCGGATGCCGACCGATTATCGGCTGCTGCGCGTGTGCCGGCAAATCCTCGACGATCCGTCCGATCAGCGCGATCTCGATGAATATGCCGCAATCGCTGGCATGAGCCGCCGCACCTTCACGCGGCTGTTCCGCCAGGAAACTGGCATGGGGCTCGCGGTGTGGCGGCAGCAGGTGCGGCTGATGGAAGCGGTGTCGCTGCTGGCGATGGGCCAGCCCGTGACTACGGTGGCGTTCGACGTCGGCTATGAGAGCCCGAGCGCGTTCACGGCGATGTTTCATCGCTCGTTCGGGGCGCCGCCCAGTCAGTATCGCCCGCGCTCGCCCGAACCGCGGATGCACTGAGCGCCAGCCCAAGGCGCGAGCGGCGATAGCCGTAGCTCGCATAGAGCACCGCGCCGAACGCGATGTAGCAAACCAGGATGACCAGCGGGATTGGCTGGCCGGTCGCCGCCTTGTCGGCAATATCGATCAGCACCGGCGCGACGGTGAGCAGACAGAATACCAGCGCTAGCACTGGCACTGCGCCGAGCCACACCCGGCCGACCCTGACGCCGCCGAAGGGTACGCGGAATGGCCGCTCGAGCTCCGGGTGCGTCGAACGCAGCCAGATCACCGACAGCGCGACCATCGAGAACGCCAGGGCAGTGCCGAGGCTGACGAGATCGCCCAAAATGCTGATCGGCAACATCGCCGCCGCCAGCGCCGAGACTGCCGCGACGAACAACGTTCCCTTCCACGGCGTCTGAAAACGCGGATGCATCGCGGAGAAGAAGCGGGGCAGCAGCCCGTCGGTCGCCATCGCGAAGCAGATTCGCGACTGGCCGTAGGTGTTGACCAGCAGCACCGACGACAGCCCCGTCAGCGCGCCGACTTTGATCAGGATGCCCATCGCCGGCCATCTCACCGCATCGACGGCGATCGCGACTGGATCGGGCACGTTCAGCGCAGTGTAGGGGACGAGGCCCGTCATCACCCGCGCGACGAGGATGTAGAGAATCGTGCAGATCACCAGCGCCGAGAGGATGCCGATCGGCAGGTCGCGGCGCGGGTTGCGCGCCTCGAGCGCGGCGGTCGAGACGGTCTCGAAGCCGAGATAGGCGAAGAACAACACCGATGCGGCGCGGAAGATGCCGGGCACGCCGTAAGCGAAGCCGCCCTGATTAGTCGGGATGAACGGTTGCCAATTACTCGGATTGACATGCTGCCAGCCGATGATGACGAAGCCGATCAGCACCGCGAGCTTGATGAAAACGAGCACCGCGTTGACCGTCGCCGAATGCGTGATGCCGCGCACGAGCACGCCGGCGAACAGGAGCAATCCCGCCACGGCGATGAGATTGACCCCGCCGCCGACCGAAAAGGCGGTGCCGTGCGCGGTTACCGTCGTCTGCACGAACGGCGTGACGATGCCCGCCGGCAGCACGATCCGGAAATCGCCGAGCAGGCTGGTCAGGAACCCCGCGAACCCCGCCGCCAGGGCCGAGCCGGCGAGCCCGTATTCGAGCATCAGCAGCCACGCGAGCCCCCAAGCGAATACTTCGCCGAGCGCAGTATAGGCGTAGGTGTAGGACGACCCAGACACGGGCAGCGTCGAGGAAAGTTCGGCGTAGCACAAGGCGGTGAACCCACACGCGATCCCGGCGATGACGAACGATAGGATCACTGCCGGCCCGGCATAATTTGCCGCCGCGGTGCCGCTCATCACGTAGACGCCAGCGCCGACGATGCAGCCGATCCCGAGCATGGTGAGCTGCACTGGCCCGAGCGACCGCCGCAGCCCATGCTCAGCCTGGTCGCGCCGCACGTCGTCGAGCGATTTCCGCGCCATCAGGCGTGCACGCTGCGACCCCATGCCCACTCTCCTTAGCTACACGCCTCCATGTCTAGAGATTGCTCATAAGTTAGCATGCAGCGAAGGGGTCACAACTAGGCGCAGATGGGCCATTTCGGCGTCCGTCCAACGACCGCTTTTGTGGCGTGACCGGCCGTGCCTCCGGCGCCCCTGAATGTCGGCTTTCTTAATTTGCGCGATTGAAACCGGGCCGGCAGGAAGCGGCGGCTAAGCGAAACTTCGCGAACGGCGCCTTTGTCGGCGTCTTGCGCAGTTACTCTGGAGCTCAACTATGGTATCCTACGGCTTGCGCCGACGAGTCGCGTCTGATGAGCTCGGCCAGCACTAGCTGACAAAAAAAGAAACTGGCTTCGTACTGCTTGTGGTCCTTGGGTCTTAGCAAGGAGTTCCGCTATGCCGACCATCACCACCGAAGATGGCACTCAAATCTTTTACAAGGACTGGGGGCCTCGCGACGCGCAGGCTATCGTATTCCATCATGGATGGCCGCTCAGTTCAGATGACTGGGACAATCAGCTGCTATTCTTCCGCGATAAGGGGTACCGCGTGATCGCGCACGATCGCCGTGGTCATGGTCGTTCCAGTCAGACCGATGTCGGGAATGACATGAACACTTATGCGGCCGACGTCATCGCACTCGCCCGCGCCCTCGATCTCAGGAACGCCATCCACGTTGGCCACTCGACCGGCGGTGGCGAGGTCACCCGTTATGTTGCACGAACCGATCCCGGCCGCGTTTCGAAGGCAATACTCATCTCGGCGATCCCACCTGTTATGGTGAAGAGCGAGAAGAACCCCGACGGCACCCCGATCGACGTGTTCGACGGCTTCCGCGCCGCCCTGGCGGCCGACCGGTCGCAATTCTACCTCGACGTGGCGTCTGGTCCATTCTACAACTTCGACCGACCGGGCGTGAAGCCGATCGAAGCCTTGATCCGCAATTGGTGGCGACAGGGAATGATGGGCGGCGCCAACGCCGGCTATGACTGCATCAAGGTTTTTTCCGAGACTGATCTCACCGAGGACTTGAAGCAGATCGACGTGCCCGTGCTGCTCATTCATAGCGAAGACGATCAGGTGGTACCCTATGTCGCCAGCGCGCCGCTGGCCGTCAAGCTGCTCCGGAACGGCACCCTCAAGACATATCAGGGGCTGCCGCATGGCTGCATGACGACCCATCCGGATCTCATCAACGCCGACATTCTCGCCTTCATCCAGGGTAAACCCGTGACGTCGTCCCAGGCGGAAAGGTCCGAACCCGTCCTGACATGAGCGCGGCCGGGCGATTCCGCGCGGATTCCGCTCATTCATGAGGTCGGTATGTCGAGACTTACCGGAAAGATTGCAGTCATCACTGGCGCAAGCAGTGGGATCGGCCTGGCGGCAGCGAGGCGGTTTGTCGGCGAAGGCGCACACGTGTACATCACCGGACGCCGGGAAGGTGAGCTCGCTGAAGCGGCGCGAGAACTCGGATCCGACGTGACGGCGGTGCAGGGCGACATCGCGGTGTCCGAAGATCTCGATCGGCTGTTCGATGCCGTGCGGACGGGCCATGGTCGGCTCGACGTGCTGTTTGCGAACGCCGGACTAGGGCAGCCAGAACCGCTGGGGCAGATCACCGAGGACGCATTCGATCTGACCTTCGGCGTCAACGTCAGGGGTACTGTGTTCACGGTCCAGAAGTCGCTGCCGCTGATGGGGTCGGGAGGTTCCATTATCCTGACCGGATCAACTGTCGGGTCGATGGGAACACCTGCGCTCAGCGTTTACAGCGCTTCCAAGGCAGCGATCCGCAATCTTGCGCGAAGCTGGGCTCTTGACCTGAGGGGGACAGGCATCCGGGTGAATGTTCTGTCGCCCGGAGCGACGGATACCCCGGGCCTCCAGGGCGTCGCCGCGGCGAGCGGCGGCGACGCGGTATACCAAGCATTGATCGCGCAAACACCAGCCGGACGGATTGCAAGTGCCGATGACGTGGCTGCCGTCGCACTCTTTCTTGCCTCTGATGACAGTGTCGCCTTGACCGGCAGCGAAGTATTCGCCGACGGAGGTCTGGCGCAAGTCTGATAGCTGCTGAACTGCCGAGCCATCGCGGCTAGTTGACTATCGGGCCTGTTGCCGGCGCCGGCACGTGCCTGAATGTAGGGCGGCTTTCGGGGAACGCGTATGATCGCTCGAACGGCGGCAATGTTCGCGAAATTCGACGTCCCTGAGGGCATCGACTCATCGTTGGCGGGCGATGTTTTGGGTAGGCGTACGGGCAGTCTGGTAGCGAATTGACTGGTTAGCAGTGCGACCGCGCGCGCTCAGCCGATAATTTCGTTCAGCCGTAGCCAGATTTGCTGGTCAATCTCGGTCTGCTGCCGCGGCACCAGTCCCTATGACGTGTAATTGCGGCAGTTCTACATCCAAATAGTTTCGACCTGCGCCATGAGCGACTGATCGGTGACGGGCGATGCAAGCCGGAAATCTTTGATGCCGCTTCGGAGGGACAGCATGCCACGCTGTCCACACTCGGCGTCGCGGGGGCGCTTAGCTATCCTCGTCCGTCTACGGGCGACGGGACTGGAATCGCCACTGTTGACGCGGGCGATGCCGCAGGTCCCAGCGTCCGGACGCAAGAGTCAATATTGACTGATGAATAAGTCAATATTGACTCTTGCGTAATGCCGTGCACTCTTGCTGCGCTCGCCAAACGCACCAGCAAGGTGCGGCGGCGACGAGGAGGGGTGATGAAGCTTTCAGCTTGCATGTCGTCGGCGTTCGCTTTGGCAGCAATGGCATCGCCGGCGGTCGCTCAGACCAACGCAGCGACGGCCAACGCCGATGCGTCGAACAAGAGCCAGACGAATCGGAACGCCGACACGACCGGCAGTCCCAACGACATCATCGTTACGGCGACGTTGCAGAGCCAGCGGCTGCAGGACGTGCCGCTCAGCGTTACCGCCTTCTCCCAGGCCGAACTGACCCAGAAAGGGATCGTCGGCTATGAGGGGATCGCGCGCGAGACGCCCGGCGTCGTCCTCGATCACCGCAGCGATAACAACCTGAGCATTACTACCCGCGGCATTTCGACCAACGGTTACCAGGCGGGGCTGCAGAGCACGACCACCGTCTATCTCGACGATCTGCCGCTCACCACGATCGGCAATTCGGTGACGCTCGATCCCAATCTGTTCGATGTCGAGCGGGTCGAATTCCTGCGCGGTCCGCAGGGCACGTTGTTCGGTTCCGGCTCGCTGTCGGGCGCGCTGCGTATCCTGACGCACAGCCCGGATCTCAATGGCTTCGACGAATCGGCGCTCGCCGATATCGGCGTGACACCCGATGGCGGCGGCGTCCGACAGCGCTACGACGGCATGCTCAACGTCCCGATCGTCGAGCACTCGCTCGGCCTGCGGGTGGTCGGCTTCTACCGGCACGAGGATGGCTACATCGACAATGTCGGCCTGGGCATCAAGAATTCCAACACGCTGAAGGACTGGGGCGGCCGCGCCATCCTGCTGTGGAAGCCGACCGACCGGCTGAGCGTGCGGATGATGGCGATGTACGAGAACAACCATCCCGACGATGCGTCGCTGGTCACGCCGTCGCTGGGCAAGCGCAAGCGCTACACGACGATTCCCGATCTCTACACGTCGAAGACGCAGCTCTATAACGCGACGATCGATTACCAGTTCGATGGCGCACGCCTCACCAGCTCATCGAGCTACGGCTATCAGGACGGTCTGTTCGACGTCGATCTGAGTGGCACCTTCGCCACCGGCGTACCGATCCAGAACGCGATTCCCTTCTATCTGTTCGACCACGGCATCTGGAAGACGTTCGTCCAGGAAACGCGGCTGGTGTCCGACCCCGGCGGCAAGGTCGACTGGACCGTCGGCGGCTATTATCTGCACCGCAACGAATTTCTCGACGGTCGCGAGACATCGAACGCGGCGTTCCTCAATGCGCGCGGCATCACCGGGCTGCCCGCCGACGCGACCTTCTACAAATTCAGCAGCGATCTGCGCGAATACGAGCTCGCCGGCTTTGGCGAGCTGACCTATCACCTGACCGACAAGCTGTCGGCGACGGGCGGGCTGCGCTACGGCAAATATGGCGGCACGCTGGACACCTTCCCTGGCTATAACTCGCAATATTTCGTCTATGCGCTGTACGGGATTTCAGGGCCGCTGGCGCTGACGCCCAACCCTGCGACGACGACGCATTATCCATCCGCCAGCAAGCTCTCGTGGAAGGCGAGCCTGTCGTACAAGCCGACGCGCGACCTGATGACTTACATCACCGTGTCGACCGGCTACCGGACACCGGTATACAATTCGCGGGCGGGCAGTGTCAGTACCGTCGATCCGACCGACCTCGTCATCCCCGCCGGCGCGAGCTCGGACAATCTCACCAATTACGAAGTCGGCCTGAAGGGCAGCTTCCTCGACGGCAAGCTGACCGCGAACCTGGCGGCCTATTACATCGACTGGCGCAACATCCAGGTCCAGGCCAATCGCCAGTCGGACTCGGTCCAGTTCGCCACCAATATCGGCCGCGCGACCAGCAAGGGGCTGGAGGCGGAGATCACGCTGAAGCCTGCGCACGGGCTGGTGTTCGGCCTCAACGGGTCGCTCAACGACGCCAAGGTGGTCAGCCTGACGCCGGAGCAAGCGGCGATCTCCGGCGCGGTGGTCGGCGCGCGGCTGGCCTCGCCGCACCTGCAGGGATCCTTCTACGGCAGCTACAATTACGACCTGATGAGTGGCGCCAAGGGCTTCACCAGCTTCCAGGTCGAGCATGTCGGCGCGTTCCCCAACGGCTTCCCCAACACACCGGGCAAACCGACGGTGCCCAACCCCCTGATCGGTGATTCCGACACATATACGATGGTGAACCTGCAGACCGGCGTCAGGATCCAGCGGCTGAGCGTGACGTTCTACATGGAGAATGTCGGCAACACCTATGCGGTGACCTACATCCATCCCGAGGCTTTCACCTACAGCCGCTATGCGATCGTGCGGCCGCGGACCTTCGGCGTGCGGGTCGGCTTCAATCTGTGACTTTGGCCGAACGCCCGTTAACGGACGACGGCGGCGTTGACGCTTTCGGCCCCCGGCGGCACCCTGATACGATGAGCAAGCAAGATCAGCCCAAGGTCAAGGCGCCCCGCGCCCGAAATCACAAGGCGCGCGTCCGCGAAGCCTCGATCGAGCGCATCCTCGATGCCGCCGAACAATTGTTCGCTGAGTTCGGCTACCACGGCGTCACCCTGAAGGATGTCGCCAAGCGGGTCGGCGTCAGCTCGACGCTGCTCCATTATCACTTCAGCGGCAAGGAGAGAATCTTCGAGGCGGTCTGGGCGCGCAAGGCACCGTTGTCCTCGCGCAATCGCCTCGAGGCCATGCGGCGTTATGCCGAGCAGGCGGGCGATAACGTGACCGTCGAAGGCGCGCTGCATGCCTGGATCGATGCCGATCTCAACGCTCAGATCGAGGATCCCGACACATGGGCGTCGTTCGGCAAGATCGCCGCCCAGGCGAACAGCGCCGCCGGCTGGGGCGCCGAGAAGATGACCAATTACTTCAATCCCGTCGTGCTGGCGCTGATCGATCTGCTCAAGAAGGCGATGCCCGATTGCGACGAGGAGACTATCTTCTGGGGCTATCATTTCGTGTCGGGCGCGATGACCCATAATATGGCGCGCACCGGCCGCCTCGATGACCTGTCGCACGGCCTGTGCTCATCCGATGATTTCGTGTCGATCAAGCGGCACATGGCGACCTTCATGGCCGCCGGCATCAAGGCGATCTGCCAGAGTTCCGGTGTGGATTCGGCGGGCCAGCGCGACAACAATCCGGGAGCGATTTGAGATGAGCGCGACGCGACGCACCGTTCTCGCCGGGCTGGCCGCCGCGTCCGCGATCGGCGCCGCGCCGGCTCGGGCTGCCATACGCCGCCGCCCGATGCCCGAGGGATTCTTATGGGGCGCGGCGATCTCCGCACACCAGAGCGAGGGGAACAACGTCAATTCCGATAGCTGGCTGCTCGAGAACCTGCCCGAGACGGTCTATGCCGATCCATCGGGTGACGCGTGCGACAGCTATCATCGCTACCAGCAGGATTTCTCGATCGCCAAGTCGATCGGGCTGAACTGCTATCGCTTCGGCGTCGAATGGGCGCGGATCGAGCCCGAGCCGGGCCAGTTCTCGCAGGCCGAGCTTGACCATTATGCCCGGGTGCTCGCCTCGTGTCGCGCGCATGGGTTGTTGCCGATCCTCACCTACAGCCATTTCACCGTGCCGCGCTGGTTCGCAATGCGCGGCGGCTGGGAAGTGCCCGATAGCCCGGACCTGTTCGCCCGCTTCTGCGATCGGACGACGCGCGCGCTTGGCGACCAGATCGGCATGGCATCGCCGTTCAACGAGGCGAACATCCCGCTGCTGATCAAGGTGCTGCGGCCGATCATCACGGCCGAAGCCCGCGCCAAGCGCGACGTGATGATCGCCGCCGCCGCAAAGGCGACCGATTCGCCGAAATTCTCGTCGATCCTGTTCGCCGATCCGGACCGGATCGACGCCAATCTGCTGGAGGCGCACCGCCGGGCCTATCAGGCGATCAAGGCGGGGCCGGGCGACTTTCCCGTCGGCATCACGCTCAGCACGCAGGCGATCGAGGCGGTGGGCGACGACAGCGTCGCGCCCGAGATCGAACAGATGCTCTACGGCGGCTGGTGGGACGCGGTGAACGCCAGCGATTTCGTCGGCGTGCAGCCCTATTTCCGGCTACGCTACGATGCCAAGGGGCTGGTCGCCAATCCGCCGGGCACGCCGATGACCGCGGCCGGATACGAATATTATCCGCAAGCGCTGGGTGAGGTGATCCGTTTCGCGGCGCGCAAGACCGACAAGCCGATCTATGTCACCGAGAGCGGCATCGCGGCGGACGATGACACGCGGCGCATCGCCTGGCTGGATGCCTGTGTCGCCGAGGTCGAGCGTTGCCTCGACGAGGGTATCAAGGTGCACAGCTACATCTACTGGTCGCTGCTCGACAATTTCGAATGGACCAAGGGCTATCGCCAGCATTTCGGGCTGGTGTCGGTCGATCTCAAGACTTTTGCGCGCACGCCCAAGCCCAGTGCGCACCATTTTGCCCAGATGATCAAGGACCGTGCCTAGCTGGCGATCGGTTCAGTCCGCGGTCGCCTCGGTCAACAATTGGCGGAACGCCACGATGGTCGTGGCCACCGCTTCGGGCGGCACGCAGCGGGCATCGTCGTCGCTGACATGGTGGAAGCGGTGCACCCCGAAAATGCCGGCCACCGACCGATAGCCGGCGGCGAGGATCGGCGTCAGTTCGCCGGCCGACAGCACCTTGCTCGAATAGGGCGATTCAAGCCCCGCAAGACCGGCGAACAAGCGGCGCGCGGCGGGCAGCAGGGCGGGGCTCACTACCAGATATCGCTGGGAATCGGTGCCGCGTATCGGCTTGAGGCCGAACAGCCCCTCATGCCAGTCGCGCGCGGCGAGGTTGGCGCCGAGATGCAGCCAGAAGCGGGTCTCATCGGGCCGGGGTGCGATGGTCTGCAGCGACTGTTCGGCGCCGAGATTTTCATATTCGTGACCGCTGTTGCACAGGAAGGCGAGATTGTAGCCCGGCAGTGCGGCCGGCGCCCAGCGGGCAAGGTCCAGCCACGCCGCGATCCCGCCGCCGCGCTCTCCCGCGCAGCTGAACCAGCCCGACCGCGGGGTGGAGACGACCACCCACCGCTTGCTGCCGCGATCGAGCCGACCGATCAGGTTGAAGGCGGTGCGCTGGCCTTGCTCGCCCGACAGCCGGACGGTCGCCGGTCGGTGCTGCATCGCTGCGGCCAGGAACGGCGCTGCGTCGGCGGGCGCGATCACGCCGACGGGCCCCGGAAACATCGGTGCGCGGCCATCGGCGTTGAGCGCGATGACCTTGCCGGTCGGACCGTTGGTAATGACGACGGCCGCCTTTGCGCCAGCGGCGAAGGCGGCGTCGACCGGCACGCGCACCGGCTTCGCCAGCGCCGACGACCAGCGACCATAGGGCAGATCGACCAGCGCAATCGCTCCAGCCAGCGGTGCATCGGCCCGGCCACCGGCATCGACCCGCACCAACGGACCCGACACGCCGTCCTCGGTGGTCGGCACGACGATCGGTTGCGGCCACAGGGTAGCGCGTGCGTCGCCGGCTGTAATCTCACATTGCCCTGGATCGAAACAGGGCACCGACAGATCGTGCGTCTCGACGACAAAGCCGGTGCGGCCGATTTCGTCCGCCAGCCAATGCCCGCAGGCGGTGTCGCCGGCGCCGCCGGATTGCTTGCTGCCGAAGCCGATATACCGCGCGAGATCGTCTTCGACACTTGCGACCTCCTGTGCCTTGGCTGCTGCCGTCAGGCTTAGCGGCATTGCCGCCGCTCCGGCGAGGAAACTGCGCCGCGTCGGCCCTGCCATAGCCCTCTCATCTCCCTCCTCATCGGCGCCTCCCAGCGGGCGCATTTGAATATTGACTATCGTAGCAGCGAATATTGACGGCGCCACCTGCAACGTGACAGTCTCCCATCCCGGCTTCGTGGTCGAGTCCCGCTGGAAAAGCGGGCAGGCCCGCCGATGGCCAGTGCGCGAGAGAGGACTTGGGGATGATCACGAAATTGATGGTGTTGGCCGCGGGCGCATTCCTGTTTCATGTCTCGCCGGCGTCGGCGCAGTCGAGTGCGCCAGCGCAGATTGACTATGCCAAGCCATCATCCTGGGTGTGCCGGCCCGGACGGCCAAAAGATGCCTGCGGCCGATCGGATCAGGATGCCACGGTGATCGACGGCGACGGCTCGACGCATATCGAACGGTTTCACGCCGATCCGAACGCGCCGATCGACTGCTTCTATGTCTACCCAACCGTCTCGCTGGACCCCGGCGGCAATGCATCGGCCAAGATTGAGCCGCAGCAAGTCGCGGTGGTCGATCAGCAATTTGCGCGCTTCGCGTCGGTGTGTCGGCCCTATGCGCCGGTTTATCGACAACTCACGCTGACAGCGCTGCGGGCGCGCCTGAAAGGCCATCCGATCAATGCCGACCGGGCGCTCGCCTATAACGATGTGAAGGACGCATGGGATTATTACCTCGCGCACGACAATCATGGCCGTGGGGTCGTATTGATCGGACACTCGCAAGGGTCGCTGGTGCTCGCCGAACTGGTCAAGAAGGAGATCGACGGCAAACCGATCCAGCACCGAATCCTGTCGGTGATCCTCGCCGGCTACCGACTGGAGGTGCCGGTCGGCAAGGATGTCGGCGGGGATTTCAAATCGATCCCCTTATGTCGTTCGGCCAGCCAGATCGGCTGCACCATCACCTTCGCCTCGTTTCGCGCGGACAGCCCGCCGCCGCCCGACGAGCAGATCTTCGCGATCTCGTCCGGGCCGGGCCTGCAGGCCGCCTGCGTAAATCCGGCGGCACTGGCCGGTGGTTCGGGGCCGCTGCACGCCTATCTCGCCTCGGGCACGCAGCGGCAGGTCGCCGACGGCGTCCAGCCTGGCGCATGGACCGACCCGCCCACCAAGATCACCACGCCGTTCGTCGAGGTGCCGGGCCTGATCAGCGCCGAATGCCGCAGTGAGGACGGGCATGATTTCCTGGCCATCAGCCTGCACCCAACTCCCGGCGCGCGGACCAACACGATCGTCGGCGACGTCGTGGTCGACGGTCACATTCTGAAGGACTGGGGGCTGCACCTGATCGACATGAACCTGACGATGGGCAATTTGATCGATATCGTCAGGCGGGAAGGGGAGGCGTACCGCCAGCGGAGGCAATAATCCGTTCGCGCTTTCCTGGAGGTGCTTAGCCGGCGGCCGAGCGTTCCGCTTTCCGGTGGGCGACAAGCTCGTGGAAACCGGCTGCCATGAACAGCGCCATGCGCTCCTTGACCGCCGCGAAATCGCTCGACCGGCACAGGCCGTGGGACAGCTTGTCGATGCGGCCGGTCCGCGCGAGCGTCAGCATCAGCGCGCCGGTGACGAAATGATATCCCCAGAACACGTCTTCCTCGGGGCAGTCGGGCAAGGCCTTCTTGAGCAACTCGATCAACCGCAGCACGACCGGATCGAAATATTCGTCCATCAGGTCAGCGCCCCATTCGGGCGTGTTCGCCACCTGCGCACCCAGTGCGGCATAATTGCGCCAGCCTTCGCCGCCTTCGATGTAGAGGTCGAGATCGGTATCGAGGAAGGCGCGCAGCGCCCCCTCGACGGTCGGCTTGCCACCGCTTGCCGTATCGTAATCGTCGAGCGCCTTCATCCGCCGCTCGTTGGTCACCGACGCGCGGCGCGAGAACACCGCGTTGAACAGGTTCTCCTTGTCCTTGAAATAGTAATTGAGCAGCGTGTGGTGGACGCCGACGCGTTTGGCGACATCCTTCAGCGTGACGCCGTACAGGCCGTGCTTGGAGAACAGATATTCCGCCGCGTCGAGGATCTGCTCCATCGTCTCGGCGCGCTGCTCGGCCTTGGCGGAGCGCCGGCGCGGTTTCACGTCCTTGGCCACCAATTCCCTTTCGTCTCCGTCGCCTGCGCCGAGCATAGACGCTGCATCAAGCATCGCTCGGCCGTCGACGCAAGCCGCGCGACGGTCGAGCGATCCCTGTGCCACGGCTAGCCGGCGCGCGCCACCGCCGGTGCGGTGCTGCCCGCGCTGGCCAATTCGCGCTCGGCCTGGGTGAAACCATAGGTCGGCACGATCTCGCCGGTGCGGTCGCCGATCGCGTCCCAGTCGGCGATCACGCGCTCGGCGGCATCGTCGCCGGCGCCGATGAAGCAGCCGTCGGTGAGCGTCACGTTGGCGCGCGCGAAATGGCCCGCGCCGGCGCACAGGATCGCCCGGGTCGGTGCGTCCTCGCCGACCAGCGCCACAAGGCCGGGGCTGACCAGCATCGGGTCGAGCTGCTCGAGCCCGGCCTCGGACAGCACGCCTTCGGTCATCTGCGTCGCCGCGGTGGGGGCGAGCGCGTTGACGCGGATGTTGTATTTCTCGCCCTCGATCGCGAGCGTCTGCATCAAACCGATCAGCCCCATCTTGGCGGCGGCGTAATTGGCCTGGCCGAAATTGCCGTACAGGCCCGACGACGAGGTGGTCATGACGATGCGCCCGTAGCGCTGCTCGCGCATCGGCTCCCACACCGCCTTCGAGCAGATCGCCGCGCCGATCAGATGGACTTCGAGCACCAGCCGAAAATCGGCGAGCTCCATCTTGGCGAAGCTCTTGTCGCGCAGGATGCCGGCATTGTTGATCAGGATGTGCACGCCGCCCCATTCGCCGATCGCCCGGTCGACCATCGCCGCGACCGCAGTCTCGTCGGTCACCGATGCCGCCACCGCGATCGCGCTGCCGCCGGCTGCCGCGATCTCGTCGACGACGCGCTGCGCCGCATCGATATCGAGATCGTTGACGACGACGCGGGCGCCGTAGCGCGCCAGCGTCAGTGCATGGGCGCGGCCCAGGCCGCCGCCCGCCCCGGTGACGATTGCAACACGCGAACTCAGCATCATTGGTCGCTCTCCTTGATCGTTCAAAGCTGCGCCACGCCCTAACGCAACATAAGTTGGCTCACAAGCGAGTGAATGATGGAAATGAGAGTCCGCGGCAGCGGAGGGGTTTATTCACACGCGTGATAGTGAGCCTTGACACCGTCTATTCCCGCACGGCATGGTCACACCGCATAGAGCCGGCAAAACGATCGGTCAGCGGGAGAGGTGGATATGGCCGGTCAGGCTGCAGTACGGGTGGGCTCGGGCATGGCTCTGGAATCCAGCCAAGACGGCGCGCGCTGAGCGATGGCCGCGACCGACCCCGTGGCCGCAATCGGCGCCGTCGTTGCCGATCCATCACCCGCTGCCGCGAAGCCGACCGCCCGCTCGTGGGGCGTGCTGATCGTGTTGTGCGGCGTCTACGTGCTCAATTTCATCGACCGCTCGCTGCTCGGCACGCTGGCCAAGCCGATCCAGGACACGCTGCACATCACCGACGGCCAGTTGGGGCGGATCGGCGGGCTGTATTTCGCCTTGTTCTATTGCTTCATCGCCATCCCGATCGGCTGGTTCGCCGACCGGACGAGCCGGGTCAACGTGCTGTCGCTGGCCTGCGCGATCTGGAGCGCGGCGACATCGTTCTGCGGGCTGGCGACCAGCTACACGCAGCTCGTCGCGGCGCGGATGATGGTCGGGTTCGGCGAGGCGGGCGGGGTGCCGCCATCCTACGCGATCATCACCGACAGCTTCCCGCCGGGGCGGCGCGGCACGGCGCTGGGCATCTACAATCTCGGGCCGCCGATCGGCGTCGCGCTGGGTGTCGCGTTCGGCGCGTCGATCGCGGCGGCGTTCAACTGGCGCGACGCGTTCGTCGCGATCGGGGTGAGCGGCGTGGTGGTGGCGATCGGCATCAAGCTGTTCGTGCGCGAACCCAAGCAGGGCGGCCTCGACGCGCAGCCGGTGACGCCCGGCAAGGCGGGGTTCTGGGAAACCTGCACGATGTTCTTCACTCACCCCGCGCTGATGCTGGCCGCGCTGGGCAGCGGCGCGACGCAGTTCATCACCTATGGTGCGGGCAATTTCACCGCGTTGTTCCTGATGCGCGAAAAGGGCATGACGCTCGACCAGATCGCCATCTGGTACGCGCTGGTGGTGGCGATCGCGATGAGCGGCGGGATGGTCGTCTCGGGCTGGGTGGTCGACAAGTACGTTCACCGCACCAAGGCCGCTTATGCGATCGTGCCGGCAGCTTCGCTGGCGCTCGCCATTCCCTTCTATCTCGGTTTCGTGTGGAGCCCGTCCTGGCCGCTGGCGATCCTGCTGCTGGCGGGGCCGATGTTCCTCAATTACTTTTACCTGACCTCGTCGATCGCGCTGGTGCAGGAGGAGGTGCGGCCCGATCAGCGGGTGATGTCGGGGGCGCTGCTGCTGCTGGTGATGAACTTCATCGGCCTCGGCCTCGGCCCGACCTATGTCGGCGCGGCGAGCGACTATCTGCACGCGGCGCATCCGCATCACTCGCTGCAGATCGCGCTCTACACACTGACGCCCTTCTATCTGATCGCCATCGTGCTTTTCCTGTGGCTCGCGCGCTTACTGCGCCGTGAGGACCACGCCAACCGGGGGACCGCCGCATGATAAAGTTTCACCTGCTCGGCCTCGCCGCCGCCTGCTGCCTCGCCGTCGGGACCGCACAGGCCGCCACCGGGCCCGTGGTCGATGCGCCCGCGGGCAAGCTGCAGGGCAAGACCGATGGCGACCTCAACGTGTTCAAGGGCATTCCCTTCGCCAAGCCGCCGGTCGGCCCGCTGCGCTGGAAGCCGCCCGAGCCGCTGGCGCGCTGGGATGGGGTGAAGCAGGCGACGGCGTTCGGCCCGGCCTGTATTCAGCCCTCGCCGGCGGGCAAGAGCGTCTATTGGGACAATCCGCCGCCACAGAGCGAGGATTGCCTGACGCTCAACATCTGGGCGCCGGCGCACGCCAAGAACGCGCCGGTGTTCTTCTGGATCTATGGCGGCGCGCTGTGGAACGGCGCCAGCAGCGACCCGATGTACGATGGCGAGAAGCTTGCCGAGCGCGGGGTGATCGTGGTGTCGATCAACTATCGTCTGGGGGTGCTCGGTTGGCTGGCGACGCCGCAGCTGAGCGCCGAATCGCCCGACGGGATTTCCGGCAATTACGGGCTGCTCGACCAGATCCAGGCGCTCGAATGGGTGAAGCAGAATATCGGCGCGTTCGGCGGCGATGCCGGCAACGTCACCATCGCCGGTGAATCGGCAGGCGCGCTGAGCGTGATGTACCTGATGAGCTCGCCGATGACGCACGGGCTGTTCGCCAAGGCGATCAGCGAGAGCGGCTATATGGTCACCGTGCCCGACCTCAAAACACCGGCGCACGGCATGCCCTCGTCCGAGCGGATGGGGCAGGCGGTGATGGCCGCGGTGAAGGCGCCCGACATGGCGGCGATGCGGGCGATGGACCCGAAGACGCTGACTGCGGCCGCGGCCGCCGCGCATTATTTCCCGTTCGGCGCGGTCGATGGCGAGGTGCTGCCCGAGCAGCCGGTCACCGCGTTCGACAAGGGCGACCAGGCGCATGTGCCGGTGCTCGCCGGCTTCAATCAGGGCGAGATCCGCTCGCTGATGGTGCTGGCGCCGCCACCGCCCGCCAGCGCGGCGGATTACGAAAAGACGATTCGCGCCAAGTATGGCGATCTCGCCGATGAATTCCTCAAGCTCTATCCGGCGAGCGACATGAAGGAGAGCATCATCGAGACGACGCGGGATGCGCTCTACAGCTGGTCGGCGGAGCGGATGGTGCGCAAGCAGACCGCGCTCGGCATCCCGTCCTACCTGTACATGTGGGATCACGGTTATCCGGCGATGGACGATGCCGGGCTGCACGCCTTCCACGCCAGCGAGCTCCCCTTTGTGTTCGGCACCACCGGCGCGACGCCGCCCTTATGGCCGAAGATCCCGCCCTTCCCGAAGGAGCGGGCGCTTTCCAGCGCGATGATGGATTACTGGACCAGCTTCGCCCGCAGCGGTACGCCGACCGCGGAGAATGCGCCCGACTGGCCGGCCTTCGACGGTGACGGCGCCTACATGCACTTCACCGACGCGCCGCATCCGGCGACCGACCTGTTGCCGGGAATGTATACGCTCAACGAGGCGGTGATGTGCCGGCGGCTGGCGGCGGGCACGCAGCCGTGGAACTGGAATGTCGGTCTCGCCGCGCCGCCGCTGCCGGCCAAGACCGAGGGCTGCGACTGACGCGTCAGCCGGCATCCTCCTTCAGCGACAGGATGCCGGCGGCCATGAAGCGCGCCATGCGTTTCTTCACGGCGAGGAAGTCGTCCGAGTGGCAGACGCCGCCGGACAGGCGGTCGATGCGGCCGGTGCGCGCCAGCGTGTTCATCAGCGCGCCGGTGACGAAGTGATAGCCCCAGAAGATATCCTCCTCCTCGTAATCGGGCAACGCGCGCTTCAGGATGCTCACCAGCTTGAGCACCACCGGATCGAAATACTGGTCCATCAGCGCCGCGCCCTCCGGGGTGTTGCTGAGCCGCGCGCAGAAGGCGGCGTAGTTCATCCACGGCTCGCCGCCCTCGCGATACAGATCGAGGTCGGTATCGAGAAAGGCGTGCAGCGCGCCCTCGACGGTAGGGCGATCGCCGACCTCTTTCTCATAGGCGTCGAGCGCGGCCATGCGGCGGCCGCTGGTGCCGCCGGCCCGGCGTTCGAACACCGCCTCGAACAAGTCTCGCTTGTCCTTGAAATAATAATGCATCAGCGTGGTGTGGATGCCGACGCGCTGCGCGACGTCGCGCAATGTGACGCCATAGAAGCCGTTCTTCGAAAACAGATATTCGGCGGCGTCGAGAATCTGCTCCAGGCTCTCGGCGCGCTGCTCCGCCTTGCTGCGGCGGCGGCGTTTGGTCGGTGCTGTCGCCATCGCCTATCCCTGTTGATGGCGGGATCGGCCGTATCAAAACCGTGCAGGACGCGCGTTCAACGACCGACCCGCCGGCCGGTGATCTTTCCGTCCGCGTAATCGGCACGCAGCCGGTTCTTGTCAATCTTGCCCGACGCTGCCAGCGGCATCGCCGGTACCTCGACGACCTCGTCGGGCAGCCACCAGTCGGCGACGTGGCCGCGCAGCGCGTCGATCAGCTTGCCCGCCTCGACGCGCTCGCCGCGACACGGCTCGACCACCAGCACCGGGCGCTCGCCCCATTTGGGGTCGCTGCGGCCGATCACCGCGACCAGGTCGATCGTCGGATCGGCACCGACGATCGCCTCGATCTCGGCCGGATTGATCCACTCGCCACCGGACTTGATCAGATCCTTGGCGCGGCCGCAGATGGTGAGATTGCCGGCGGTATCGATCATCGCCAGGTCGCCGGTGTCGAAATAGCCCTCTTCGTCGAGCGCGTCCGCCTCGGCGCCGTAATAGCGATCGACCACGCTCGGCCCCTTGACGCGGAGATGTCCGAGCGTCCCGCGTTGCTCGGCCAGGGTGACGCCGTCGGCGTCGGTCAGCTTGAGGTCGAGGCCCATCGGCGGGCGGCCCGAGGCGCTAGTCGCTGCCGACGCGCCGGGTGGGGCGATGGTCCCGACCGGCGACAATTCGGTCATACCCCAGCTGGTCTGCACGCCGGCGCCGAGCCGCTTTTCGAGCCGCCGGATGAGCGCGTCCGGGCAGTTCGAGCCACCGATCAGTACCCGCTTCAGCGCCGGCAGGTCGCCACCGGCGGCGTCGAGATGGTCGACCACGCCGAGCCACACCGTCTGCACGCCGATCGCCAGGGTGACGCCTTCGTCGCGCATCAGCCGCGCCAGGCTCTCGCCATCGGTATGCCGCCCCGGCAGCACCAGTCGAGCGCCGACCGCGGGCGCCGCGAACGGCATGCCCCAGCCATTGGCATGGAACATCGGCACTGCGAGCAGCACGACGTCGTCTCCGGTCAGGCCGGTGGCGTCTGCCTGCAGCGCGCGCAGGGTGTGGAGATAGTTCGAGCGGTGGGTGTAGAGCACGCCCTTGGGCGCGCCGGTGGTGCCCGAGGTGTAGCACAGCCCGGCCGGTGCATTCTCATCGAAATCGCCCCAGGGAGCCGCAGCGCCATATTCCTCGAGCAACGCCTCGTACAGCCAGACCTTCGCGGTGGCGGCGATCGGCTCGGCGGGGTCGCCGTCCATCACCAGGATATGCTCGATCGTCGGGCAGAGCGGCGCCAGATCGGCCGCGATCGGCGCCAGATTCGCGGACACCGCCAGCACCCGGTTCTCCGCCTCGTTCACCATCGCCGCGAGATGGGCGACCGTCAGGCGCGGATTTAGCGTGTGGCAGACATAGCCCGCGCCCATCACCGCATAATACAGCTCTAGATGATGCACCGTGTTCCAGGCGAGCGTGCCGATCCGATCGCCCGGCGCCAGCCCCAACGATGCGAGCGCACCGGACATGAGATTGCTGCGCGCGCGCAACGCGGCATAGCTCCTGCGGCCGACGACGCGCCCGGCATCGCCTGCTATGATCTCGTGCGTGCCGTGCCATTTGGCGGCATGGTCGAGGAATTTGTCGACAGTCAGGCCGTAAGGTTGCATCGGTCTTTCGGGAACTGGAAGGGACAAAGCAAGGGCCGGCGATGGACGCGCGTGCCACGCGTCGGCGCCGGCCCCGGGGAATCAGAACACTTTGAGCAGCTTGATGCCGTACTGGCGCGGCGGCCCGGCGAAATAGAGTCCGCTGTTGAGCGCGCCGGCATAATGCTGGTTGGTCAGGTTGGTGGCATAGGCAGTGAGCGACAGGCCGCCATGCGCCCAGGCGAGTTGCGCGTTGAGCACATTGCGTTCGCCGAGCCGGTCGCCCAGCGCCGGATTCTCGAACAAGGTTGCCCATTGTGCGGCGACATGGCCGAAATTGACGCGCGGCGTGATCGTGTCCTTGTCGCCGAGCTTCAACTCGTATTGCGCGCCGATATTGAAGGTCATGTTAGGCGCGTAGGTCTGTTCTTGACCCTTCAGGCTGACGCAATGGGTGCTGGGCGGGCCGGTGGTCGGATCGCACGGCAGAACAGGATCGCTCGGCAAGCCGCTCGCTGGCGTTCGGGAATCAACCGCGTAGAACTGGCCCAACTCGCTGTGCAGGACGTTGATGCCGGCATTGATTGCGAAGCCGCCGAAATGAAGGTTGGCCTCTGCTTCGGCGCCGTAGATCCGGGTCGTATTGGGAACATTCAGTTCGAACCCGAAAGTGGGAATCGTCGGATAGCCCACGATGACCTGGAAGTCCTTATAGTCGTTGTAGAAGCCGTCGAATGACAGGTTGAGATGGCCGGATGCGAAATCGCCTTTCCAGCCCGCCTCGTAGGAGGTCACCCGCTCAGGCTTGAACGGCGCGGGATTGCCGAGGCCCACCGGCACGTTCAGCCCGCCGGGCCGGAAGCCCGTGGCGACGAATCCGTAGAGATATTGTGTCGCGCTGGCCTTCCAGCCGAGCGACACCTTGTAGGAGAAATTGTCCGACGTCACGCGCTGGTCGTCGCGGATGTAGGCGCCATATTGCATCACGTCGACATGGTTGGTCGACCGGCTGGCGGTGTAGCGGCCGCCCGCCTCGATCTTGAGCCGCGGCGTTATCTCGAAGCCGACCTGGCCGAACACCGCCAGCGAACGTTCGGGATTCCGCCCCTGCAGCGAATAGATATAGGCAGGGATGCCGGGCGCCGCCGCGCCGGCCAGATCGATGACGAACTGATAGGGCTTGCGGAACGTGTAGGTGTTCCACAGCCCGAACGCGCCGGCGAGCCAGGTGATGCGCTGGTCGTCTGGCGAGATCAGATTGAATTCCTGGCTGAACTGGAATTCGTGGACCTTGTCGAAAAAGGTTTCGATGCCGGTCGCGGTGCCATCGAGGTCCGCGGTGTAATTGGTGTCGCCGCTGGCGATGCCGCTGACCGAGCGGAACTTGATTCCGTTGGCGAAGGTGTAGTCCATCTTGAGTGACGAGCGGACCAGCTTGTCTCGCGCATCCTGTGGCGAGTTGGCTGTCAGGTGAAACAGATCCTTCTGGGTGTAGGGAGCGGCGGGATAGCCGCCGAGATCGAGATAGGCGGCGTCGGTCTTCCACAGCACCGAGAAATTGTCGCTTGGCTTCCACAGCAGGCTGAAACGACCCGCCATCTCGCCCAGATCGCCATTGTGGCCGCGATAGGGCGCCCCGCCCGGTCCGGTCATGTGGTAGAAACCGTCGCGTTTCTCGCTGTAGATCGCGACGCGCGCCGCCAACGTGTCACTGATCGGCAGGTTGGCCGCGCCCTGCAAGCCGACATCGCTGTAATTGCCGTACTGCCCCTGAATATAACCGTGGACGCCGCCGTCAATGATCGGATCGTTGGTGTTGACGAACACCGCGCCGCCTGTGGCGTTCTGGCCGACGATCGTGCCTTGTGGACCGCGCAGCACCTGGATGTTGGCGACGTCGTAATAGGGCTCCTCCTGGATATAGCCGGGGAAGGTCGGCACGCCGTCGCGATAGGTGATCACACCGGTCGTCGTCTGGGTGTTGTGCTCGGCTTTGCCGATGCCGCGGATATTGAAATCGTTGCCCTGGCCAAAATTGTTGACCACCACACTAGGCATTGCGAACTGCAGCGCGTCGACATTCACAACGCCCTTGTTCGCGAGATCGGCGCCGCTGAGCACCGACGCGGAGATCGGCGTGGTCGCCAAATTCTCAGTCCGGCGTTCGGCGGTCACGACGATGTCGGATGCCTGATTGATCGAGTCGTCTGACGTCGACGACGTTCGCGTGTCCGATGCCGATTGCGGCGAGGTCTGCGCGGCTGCCGTGCCGCACCACGTAAGCGCCAGGGCCGACACCGACAAACACCAAGCGATAGTTTTCATGATCCCCTCCCAAGGAACAGCATCTCAGCGATCTTTGGCGCTGACGATCACACGCTGGCGCAATTTTGCGGTCAATTCAACACTAATTATACAATGAGTGAATATATGGAACGGCAGCGGCGCTTGCCGGCCGTCGCGCAGAATCCCTGATCGAGGTCGCCCGCACGATCGAGCGCGATGGCCGAAAGGCTGTCGGGCTGCCCACCGACGTCGCGGACGAACAAACGGTCGATAAGCGGATCGCGAATTTACAAAGCGAACCCGGCCCGCGGGATGCTGCGTTCAACAACGCCGGCATCCTTGGCACCGCCAGCAGAACACGCAGATTGCCGCGGCGGATCGTGTCGCCCTCCACAACGTATGGAGCGGCGCACGAAAATGCCGCGGCATCGGCAAGCACGGCCATCATCGTTTGGCCGCGGCTGCGCAGACGGTCTTCACGACTGTCTTGGCATCGACTTTGACACGGAGAAGTCGAATACGCGGGCCGACATTGCGCCGGCCGGCCCGCCGCCCTGCAGGGCATAGATGAACCCATATTGTCCGGGATTGAACGGTTGCTGCGGTGTCACCTTGAACACCCCCGGACGGACCATCTCATAGTCAAAGGCGATCCGGTCCTTATCCATCACACCGGTTTTGGCGCCCCCGAGGTTCATGCTGCCGACGCGAGCTTCGCGCCGCCCCTTCTTCTCCAGGCGTGAGCCGACTCGCAGCCTCCACTGAAAACGAACGCGTGATTCATCGCTTCCTCGTTCTGCCCTGGGCGAGGTGAAGAGTGAAAGCCTGTCGCTCTTGACCCGAGCGACAGTACGCGATGTCCCGGAAGGACGGTCTTGCGTCGGCGGTTTCGCCAAGCAGTTGTTGCTGGGTCAGTACTATCCCGCATATCCGGCAAACCAGCCGATTTCCTAATCGCCAGGCACCAGCTTCGGACGCTTCGAAGCCAAAGCCCGGTGAAGAATCGATGACCGTCACCATGCGTCATGCCTCCAGCATAGTGCGTGCCCGGCTACGGCCTCGCCGTCGTCCGGGGGCAGCAGAAACCATACCAATTCGTCAGGCCGTTCCGGGCCGCCGACATCGACGTCAGGTTTGCGATTCACCGGCCGCCGGGCTGATGCCGGGCACAAGAACGTGCTGCTGGCCGAGGCGTGCGTGCCTTGCGTCGTCTGCGACATGGTCCAGGCGCTGAACGAAGTCGGCGGCTGATCCCCCTTTATCCGGCGAGCCCGCCATTCGACGACGGACGCGCCTTTCACCAAGAAAGGAACTTCCCATGACGTTCGCCACCACCAATCCTTATACCGGCGAAGTCCTCAAGACCTTCCCGACTGCGACCGACGAAGAGGTGATGGCGGCGATCGGCCGCGCCGACGCGGCGTTCCGGGGGTGGTGCGAAACCGATTTCGCGACGCGCGCCACGGTGATGCAGGCTGCCGCCGACATCCTGCGTCGCGACATCGACACCTATGCCCCGATCCTGACCCTCGAGATGGGCAAACTGCTGAGCGAGGCGAAAGCCGAGGTCGAGTTGTCGGCCGCCATCTTCGAATATTATGCCAAGAATGCTGAAATGTTGCTCCAGCCCGAGCCGCTACCAGTGTCCGACCCGGCCGAAGGCGAGGCGATGCTGGTCGCCGATCCGCTGGGCGTGCTGCTGTGCATCGAGCCGTGGAACTTCCCTTATTACCAGATCGCGCGGATCATCGCGCCGCAACTGTCGGCCGGCAATACGATGCTGCTCAAGCACGCCGCCAACGTGCCGCAGAGCGCGCTCGCCTTCGAAGCGCTGATGATCGAAGCCGGCCTGCCGGAGGGCGCCTTCATCAACCTGTTCGCCAGCCACGAGCAGGTGCCGCTGATCCTCAATGATCCGCGCGTCCATGGCGTGGCATTGACCGGCTCGGAAGCCGCGGGTTCCGAGGTGGCCGCAATTGCCGGCAAGGCGCTCAAGAAGTCGACGATGGAGCTCGGCGGTGCCGATGCCTTCGTCGTGTTGAAGGACGCAGATCTGGAAAAGACGGTGAAATGGGCGGTGTTCGGCCGCCACTGGAACGGCGGGCAGGTCTGCGTCTCGTCCAAGCGGATGATCGTCGCCGACGAAATCTACGACGATTTCCTGACACGCTACACCAAGGGCGTCGCCGAGCTCCGTATGGGCGACCCGATGGACCCGGAGACGACGCTGGCACCACTCTCTTCGCAAAAGGCCGCCGACGATCTCAAGGCGATGATCCGCAAGGCGGTCGATCACGGCGCCAAGGCGCAGGAAGTCGGCCCCGAGGCGCCCAATCAGGGCGCGTTCGTGCGGCCGACTATCCTGACCGAGGTCGAGGAGGACAATCCGGCGCGCTATTGGGAATTCTTCGGCCCCGTCTCGATGATCTTCCGTGCCAAGGACGAGGTCGACGCGATCCGCATCGCCAACGATTCGCCGTTCGGGCTCGGCGGATCGGTGTTCACCACGGACACCAGGCACGGCGCCGAGGTGGCGAAGCAGATCTCGACCGGCATGGTGTTCGTCAACCATCCGACGATGGTGAAGGCCGATCTGCCCTTCGGCGGCGTGCGGCGTTCGGGCTACGGGCGCGAGCTGCTCGGCCTCGGCATCAAGGAATTCGTCAATCACAAGCTGATCGACGTCGTCGATATCGACGCGCCGTTCTGAGAATTTTTCGGACAGCAAAGGAGTTCGATCATGCAGAAGACCATGAAGGCCGCGGTCGTCCGCGAATTCGGCCAGCCACTGGTGATGGAGGAAGTGGCGGTGCCCGAGGTCGGGCCGGGCCGGATCCTCGTCAAGATCGCCGCGACCGGGGTGTGCCACACCGATCTCCACGCCGCCGAGGGCGACTGGCCGGTCAAGCCCAAGCCGCCCTTCATCCCCGGCCATGAGGGCGTCGGCCATGTCGTCGCGGTGGGGCAGGGCGTCACCCATGTGAGGGAGGGCGACCGCGTTGGCGTGCCGTGGCTCTACACTGCCTGCGGGCACTGCGTGCATTGCCTGGGCGGCTGGGAGACGCTGTGCGAGGAGCAGCAGAACACCGGCTATTCGGTCAACGGCAGCTTCGCCGAATATGTGCTCGCCGATCCCAATTATGTCGGCCATCTGCCCGACAACGTCTCCTTCGTCGAGATCGCGCCGGTGCTGTGCGCGGGGGTGACGGTCTATAAGGGCCTCAAGACGACCGAGACCAAGCCTGGCGACTGGGTGGCGATCTCCGGTATCGGCGGGCTCGGCCATATGGCGGTGCAATATGCCAAGGCGATGGGGCTCAACGTCGTCGCGGTCGACATCGACGACGACAAGCTGGCGCTCGCAACTCGGCTCGGGGCGGAATTGACGGTCAATGCGCGCGACACCGATCCCGCCGCCTTCGTGAAAAAGGCGGTCGGTGGCGCGCAGGGCGTGCTCGTTACCGCCGTCTCGCCCAAGGCGTTCCAACAGGCGATCGGCATGGCCCGGCGCGGCGGCACCATCTCGCTCAACGGCCTGCCGCCGGGCGATTTCCCGCTGTCGATCTTCGACACCGTGCTGAACGGCACCACCGTGCGGGGCTCGATCGTCGGCACCCGGCTCGATCTGCAGGAAGCGCTCGATTTCGCCGCCGCCGGCAAGGTGCGCGCGACGGTAAGCACCGATGTGCTCGACAACATCAACCAGGTGTTCGACAAGATGCACAAAGGCGAGATCGAGGGACGGATCGTCCTCGATTTCGAAAAGACGCCGGCGATGGCGGAACAGGAGACGGCCATCGCCGCTTGACCGTGGCGGGCGGCGCGGCGGCGATCCGCCGCGCGCCGCCTTTTGTCCAGTCTGGAGGATTCATGACCGGGACCAGCATCGTCATGCAGCTTGATCGCGTCGGCGCGGCGCTGCGCCGGGTCGAGCGGCCGATGCCGCAGCCCGGCCCCGGCGAACTGCGCGTCCGCGTGCTCGCCTGCGGCGTGTGCCGTACCGACCTTCATGTGATCGACGGCGAGGTGCCGGCCAACCTGCCGATCGTGCCGGGCCATGAGATCGTCGGCCGCGTCGAGGCGCTGGGCGACAGCGTGGCGGGCGTGGCGATCGGCGACCGGGTCGGCATCCCCTGGCTCGGCGCGACCTGCGGCATCTGCCCTTATTGCCGATCTGGGCACGAGAATCTCTGCGATCACCCCGTCTTCACTGGCGCGACGCGCGATGGCGGCTATGCCACCCATGCCGTGGCCGATGCGCGCTTCTGCCTGCCGATCCCCGGCGGCTTCGGCGATGTCGAGGCGGCGCCGCTGCTCTGTGCCGGGCTGATCGGCTACCGCTCGCTGGTGATGGCCGGCGACGGCCAGCGGATCGGGCTCTATGGCTTCGGCGCCTCGGCGCACATCATCGCCCAGATCGCGCGCTGGCAGGGACGCGACCTATATGCCTTCACTCGACCCGGTGACGCGGCGGGGCAGGATTTCGCGCGTTCGCTCGGCTGCACCTGGGCCGGCGGATCGGATGAGCGGCCCCCGGTCGAGCTCGACGCGGCGATCATCTTCGCCGCGGTGGGTGCGCTGGTGCCGGCGGCCCTCAAGGCGGTTCATAAGGGTGGGCGCGTGGTCTGCGCGGGCATCCACATGAGCGACATTCCGTCCTTTCCCTATGACGACTTGTGGGGCGAACGCTCGCTGCTGTCTGTCGCCAATCTGACGCGCGCAGACGGCCATGAATTCCTGGCGATCGCCGATCAGGCGGGGATCAGGACCATCACCACTGCCTTCCCGCTCGATCAAGCGAACGAGGCCATCGCGAAACTCAGACGCGGCGAACTGGAAGGCGCGGCGGTCTTGGTGCCGCTGATGTGAGCGGCGTTCCGGCGCACTTCAGGGAAATCGCGATCGCGGTTTCCAAAATATTCGAGGTTCATAAGGATCTCGCCATGTGAGGGGAGCGTGACATGTCTTCCCATCACTCGGCGACAACCGCCAACAAAACGATCATCCAATGTAACTTGGTCAGGCATCAAAAGCGGACGATGGTTCATCGGGCGCTTCTTGTGCAAAAGGAGGCATCGGTAATTCAGCAACACTTTCATTTTCATCCGCCAAACGCGGAGGGCGGCAATATCAGCGCTTCGATTTTGCCGCGAAGGCCTTTGGCGTGCCGTACATCGCGAAGCAGCCCGCCCCACTCCCGCAACGCGATCCGCACCGGATTGGCGGTCGGCGCGCGGTGCGCGAGGCCGTAGCGCAGCGGCTCATCGGCGCGCTCGACTGCCAGCGTGCCGAACAGTCGGTCAAACACGATAAGGACGCCACCGTAATTGCGATCGAGATAGGGATCGTTCGAGGCGTGATGCAGCCGATGATGCGCCGGCGTATTCAGTACCCACTCCAACGGGCCGAGCCGGCCGACTGCTTCGGTGTGGAGGAAGAACTGATAGTGCAGGTCGAATGCGAGCAGCGCCGCCACCACCACCGGCGGGAAGCCGAGCAGGATGACCGGCAGGTAGAATGCCCAGCCCAGCGACAGGAAGTTGGTCCAGCCCAGCCGGAGCGAGGCAAGCAGAGTCATCTGCTCGGCGGAATGGTGAACCGAATGCGTCGCCCACATCAGCCGCACGCGGTGGCTGGCGCGGTGGAACCAGTAATAGGCGAACTCGACCAGCACGAAGCCGATCGCCCAGGTCCGCCAGTCGCGGACCGGCCAGTGAACGGGGGCGAGCGCGGCGGCGGCGGTGAACACGCCGCCCAGGATCGCGCCGTTGATCACCGCGGCGGGAATGTTGCCCGCGACCAGCCCAAGCGTGGTCAGCGCCGCTCGCCCGTCATAGCCGCGCCGGGCGTGCAATCGCCAGGCGCGTTCCGCCAGCACCATCACAGCCACGGTAACGAGCCAGGCGGGCGAACGCGACAGCTCCATCATCGCCGGATCTCCTTGAGCTGCTGCAGCCGGTCGCGGGCGGCCGCGAGCTCGTTGGCGTCGACAACGCCATCGTGATTGGTGTCGGCCCGATCGAATAGCGGCATCGGCGCCTGGCTGAGTTCGCCGCGCGTCACGCGGCCGTCATGGTTGGTGTCGGCTTCGGCGAGCATCTGGTCGAGCAGTTGCCCGGCCTGCGGGCGGAACTTGAGCAACCGGCCGAAATCGTCGCGGCTGATGGCGCCGTCATGGTTGCGGTCCATTCGGTCGAAACGGGCGACGCGCGCCGCGCGGAACTCGGCTCGCGATACCACGCCGTCATGATTGGTATCGGCGTCGTCGAACGCCGCCATCGGATCGCGCTGGCCGAACCGGGCCTGGGCGGCGCTGGCGGGAAGGAGCAGGGCACCGGCGATGGTGAGATACAGGGTTTTCATCGATCATCCTCGCTTTGTTTTTAGAGCGGCCGTGCCCCGGGAGGGGGGGGGAGCGTGAGGCGCGGCCGCGGGCACCGGTCAGTGGGTCCGCGACACGGTGCCGCTGACGGTGGTCGACGTGCCGTCGGGGCCGGTCAGCGTCGTCGAATAATCGGCGCTGCCATCGCCATTGGCGGTGGCGGTCGTCGAGCGGCCGAAGGTCGTGCCGTTGTTGGTGGTCGTCGTCTTGCCGCCACTGTAGCTGCCATTGCCCCAACTGGCGTTGCGATCGGTTGTGTAACCGCGGCCGTTATTCGCCTGGACGGTGTGCGTGCCGGAGGCGCTGCCGGGCGCGTAGCTGCGATTGCGCGAGCTGGTGTAGCCGTAGCTGCCGTTGGTCTGGACGCTGCGGTTGATGCTTGCAGAGCCCGGTTGACGGGCCACGAAGCGGGAACGGGTGACGCCGCCGCCATAGGCGCCCTGGACATGGCTGATATGGCCGTGGGCGCGGACCTGCGCCTCAGCCGGCATCGTCATGATCGTCATGCCGGCAACGGCGGCGGTGGCGAAAAGGGTCTTGTACATCGGGTCACTCCTCATGTGATTGACGGGACTATTGCCCCCGCACATGCCGGTATGATCGCCGACGGTAAGCGGCGTGCGTCGGCCCGGTGACGAAGTGTGACAAAGTGTAACGCGCGGCAGCTCGGGGCTTGCGCGCGACGGCGAAGCGGGCAGGAATGCCGTGCCATGGAAGGCAGCACGATCGCGGTCGTCGAGGACGATCATGAAATCCGGGGGATGGTGGTCGAGCTGCTGCACCGCGAAGGCTTCGACGCGCAGGCCTGCGAGACCGCCGCGGCATTCGACCAGCTCCACGCCCGCCAGCGGATCGACCTCGCGATCCTCGACGTCATGCTTCCTGGCGAGGACGGCCTGTCGCTGTGCCGCCGGCTGCACGCGCAGGGCGAGGTGCCGGTGCTGATGGTAACGGCCAAGGGCGACGACATCGACCGCATCGTCGGGCTGGAGATCGGTGCCGACGATTACCTGCCCAAACCGTTCAACCCGCGCGAGCTGGTCGCCCGCGTCCGCGCGATCCTGCGCCGGACGCGCGAACGCCAGCGGGTCGTCTCGGCACTGCCGACGGAGCGCTACCGGTTCGGCGGCTGGACGATCGACGCGGGTGCGCGCGCGGTGACCTGTCCCGCCGATCGACCGCTCGAGCTGACCGGCGGCGAGTTCGATCTGCTGTTGTGCTTCGTCACCCACCCGCAGCGCGTGCTCAACCGCGACCAGCTGCTCGACTGGACGCGTGGGCGCAGCGCAATGGCGTTCGATCGCGCGGTCGACGTCCAGCTCAGCCGACTGCGCCGCAAGCTCGCCGAACGCGACGGCGGCGACGCCTTGATCAAGACGATTCGCGGCGGCGGCTATCAATTCACCCTGGCGGTCGACCGGGCATGACGGTGGGCACCAATTTGTCGGTGCGGATCGTCGCGATCCTGCTGGCGGGATTCGTCGCTCTGCAATTGCTGATCGTCGCGGCGACGACGCTGCCATCGCGCGGCGACGAGCAACGGCCCTACAACCTGCCGCGGCCGCGCGAAGCGGCGGCGATGGTTGGGGCGATCGAGCAGGCGCCGGCGCAGTCGCGTGCGGCTTTGGTCAGCTCGTTCAACAACGGCCTGTATTCGGTGCAACTCGGCGGCGGCGTCGAGCCCTCGCTTCATCCCACCACCGACGATCTCGTCGCGCTGGCCCGATATTATGCAGCGGCTATGCCGGGCCATGCCGTGGCAGTGGACGCCAGGCGACCGCTGCTTGGCCGGCTGATCGGGTCGCGGCCGCGGCCGGCGCGGTTCTTCGCTCCGGTCTCCGTTTCGATCAGCCTCGACGGCGGCAGCGCGCTGGTGCTGACCAGTCAGCCTTCGCCGACCATCCGCCGCTATCTGCGCGATCGCTCGGCGCTGGGTGCGATCAGCGGCCTGCTGTTGCTTGCCATCCTGCTGCTCGCGGTGCGCCAGACGACGCGCCCGATCGTCCGCCTCGCAAAAGGCGTGCGTCGGTTCGGCGCGGATCTCGGCGCGCCCGATCTGCCGATGACGGGGCCGCGCGAAGTGCGCGAACTCGCCTACGCATTCAACGAGATGAAGGATCGCATTCGGCGGCTGGTCGCCGACCGCACACGGATGCTTGCCGCGATCGCGCACGACATGCGAACCTACCTCACTCGCCTGCGCCTGCGCGCCGATTATATCGAGGATCCGAGCCATCGCGAGCGCGCCGAGCGCGATCTCGACGAAATGTCGGCACTGCTCGACGACACATTGGCTTTGGCAGCGGAAGACAGCCCCGATCGCGCGAACAGGCCGGTTATCGATCTTGGCGAGACGGTTCGCGCGGCAATCGCCGCGCGCGAGACGCCCCCGGGCCGTCTCTCACTTACCACCTCACCCGGAACCATGGTTCGCGCGAGTCCCATCGCAATCCGTCGCATCGTCGACAATCTCGTCGACAACAGCCTGCGATATGCGACGGCGGTCACGATCGTGGTCACGACGTTCGGCGATGAAGTGCATTTGGTCGTTACCGACGACGGTCCAGGAGTCCCGTCGGACCTTGTCGATCGAATTGGCGAACCCTTTGTCAGGGCGGAACCTTCCCGCAACCGCGATCACGGCGGCGCCGGCCTCGGCCTGGCTATCGTAAAGTCTCTCGCGATTCGCGACGGTGCAAGAGCCAGCTTCGGGAACAGCGATGCCGGTGGCTTCAAGGTCAGTATCGTATATCTGGCGTCGAGTGCTGTTCCGTAGCCGTGGCAATTCAGTCGGGGGTACTCGCAACCGCCGCCGTATATGTTCATTTCGGGCTTCGCGTCAGCCTCGCCTTCCGACCGTAATCGCCGACATTACTGTCGTTCGAACAAGCTAAACGGCTCCCTGATAGCGGTCATCCGTTCACTTCACCGTCTGCGATCTCGCTTGACCGGGTCTGGGACGCTGCTGACTGTCGCCGCCGCCACCGGAACGTTTGGTTATGCCGAAACCGGCCATCCGTGTCGCCGCGCAAGGGGTGAGAAGGTCGCGGTGGATGTCGCAGCGGCCAAAGGGCCGATGATTTGGATCCAACGCCGGTTGCCAGCGAAGTTTGACAGGCTGGGTGCGACAATAAAGAATGCAGCGATGTTGAACGCCGCCGGCATGGAGATCGCCTTTCCACCGACTATTTTTTGATGAAGAGCGACGCAGAAACCCTCTGAGACTGGCCCCGCGAGCCGCAATGACCGATTCCTTCGCCAATGCCGCCCAGTTTATTCCGCAAGCCAGGAGCCTGAAGGCGGCCGGCCGGCTCGACGAGGCCATCGTGGTCTATGAACGGATCGTGCAGCTGCGGCCAGAGAGCCACATCGCCTGGCACAATTATGCGTCGTTGCTCGGTGACCTGTCGCGCTTCGCCGAAGGCGTGCAAGCCGCGGAACAGGCGATCGCCCGGGGGTCGCGCGCGCCCGAGACGTGGCTGGTCCTCGCCCGCGCCTTGCAAGGTTCCGAACGGTTCGATGAAGCCGACAAGGCGTTTGGCGAGGCGATCCGGTTACGCCCCGGCTATGCGACCGCGCACCATGATCTCGCACAGCTTCGCTGGATGCGCACTGCCGATCCCGCCGTTGCCCTCGACGCGATGGACACGGCGGACGATCCGTCGGGTGATCTCACGACGATCAAGGCGACGATCCTGCTCGCCGCCGACGACGCCGATGCCGCCGCGGCACTCCTTTCGGTGGCACTGACGCACGCTCCTGCCAATCCCGCGCTCCATCTGCGCGCGGCGCAAGTGGCCGCGCATCGCGGCGATGCCGCCGGTCAGCTCGATCATGCGACGCAGGCGCTTCGCCTCGCTCCAGGCGCGGCGCAGGCGGCCAAGGCGGTGGCTGAGGCGCTGCTCCATGCCGGGCGGCCGGCGGACGCAGAAGCGCTCGCCGAGCGACTGCGCGTGGCGGCACCGCAGGATCAAGGCGTGCTGGCGCTCCTCGCCACCGCCTGGAGGTTGCGCGGCGATCCGCGCTATCGAACGCTGTGCGAGGATCCTGCGCTCGTTTCGACGACGCGAATCGCGACGCCGGCGGGCTGGCGCGATCTTGACACATTCCTCGCCGATCTCGCGGCGGCGCTGCGCGAACGCCACCCCTGGCGCGCGCATCCGCTGGAAAATTCGGTGCGGCGCGGCAGCCAGACGCAGGAGGATCTGTCGCGCGCGCAATCACCGGTGATTCGCGCGCTGTTTACCGCGCTCGATGCCCCGATCCGCGCGCATATCGCGGCGCTGGGAGTGGGTCGCGATCCGCTGCGTGCGCGGATCGGGCACGACTATCGCATCGCTGGGGCCTGGTCGGTGAAGCTCGACCCCGGCGGCTTTCACACCGATCATGTCCACCCGCAGGGCTGGCTGTCCTCGGCCTTCTACGTATCGCTTCCCGACGCGGTCGCGCAGGAACCGGAAGGCTGGCTGGCGTTTGGCCGGCCCGGCATTCCCACCAGCCCGCCGCTCGCGCCGTTCCGCCATATCCAGCCGGTACCGGGGACGCTTGCATTGTTCCCCTCTTATCTCTGGCACGGAACCGAGCCGTTCTCCGCCGGCGCGCCCCGCTTGACGGTCGCCTTCGACATCCTTCCCGCATAAAAATCGCCTTTCTTCCTGCGCCGGGGTGAGGCGTCGGAGAAGCCGTGCGTCTTGGGGTCGAGAAGGCGTTCTGGCGACGCTCGGGGAAAATGGGGGTCTGCAATGAAAACACACCATTGGCTCATGGGCGCGGCTGTGCTGGCGCTGATCGGCTCGGCGCCGCTCGCCGCTAAGGATATTTCCCCCAAGGTGGGCAATATCACCTCGCCCAAGGAAGCCTTCGCGCAGGAGCCGGGCAGCGACTATTTCCTCGCCGATTACGAAGCCTATGCCGCCTATCTGAAGACGCTCGCCAGCCAATCCGATCGCATCAAGCTCGTCGACATCGGCAAATCGGCCCAAGGCCGCACGATGTGGGTGGCGATCGTCTCCTCGCCGGAGAATCTCGCCAAGCTCGATCACTACCGCGATATCGCGCAGAAACTGGCCAAGGCGGAAGGCGTCGACGAGCAACAGGCGCGCAGCCTGTCGCAGGAAGGCAAGGCCATCGTCTGGATCGACGCTGGCCTGCACGCCTCCGAAACCGTAACCACGCAAGATCAGATCCACGTCATCTACCGGATGCTCACCAAGAACGATCCGGAAACGATGCGCATTCTCAATGACGACATCATCCTGTTTGGCCAGGACAATCCCGACGGGTTGGACATGATCGCGCATTGGTACATGCGCAATCCCGATCCGAAGAAGCGCGAATTCGATACGCTGCCGATGCTATATCAGAAATATATCGGCCACGATAACAATCGCGATTTCTACATGTCGCAAATGCCCGAGACGACGAACCTCAATGCGATGTTCTTCCGCAAATGGTTCCCGCAGATCATCTACAATCATCATCAGACCGGGCCGGCGGGCATGGTGGTTTTCGTCCCGCCGTTCCGTGATCCGTTCAACTATAATTACGATCCCTTGATCATGACCGAGCTCAATGAGATCGGTGGTGCGATGCACAGCCGGCTGATCGGCCATGACATGCCGGGATCGGGGATGCGCGATGCAGCGCGCTATTCCACCTGGAACAACGGGATGGAGCGCTCCGTCTCCTATTTCCACAACTCGATCGGCATTCTGACCGAGATCATCGGCGGGCCTACGCCTACCAAAATCCCGCTGATCCTAGACAATCAGCTCAAGCGCGGCGACGAGCCAGACCCGATCGCGCCGCAGGAATGGCATCTTAGCGACACGCTGGAATATGAATATCAGCTCGATCGCGCGGTGATGGACTTCGCCGCGCGCAACCGCGAGCGATTGTTGTTCAATATCTGGAAGATGGGCAATGACGGTATCCAGCGGGGCAACCGCGACAGCTGGACGACGATGCCCGACGATATCGCCGCGGCCGAGGCGGCGGACAAGAAGAACCCGCTGCCGCAGGATGCCCAGCCGTTCTGGAACTCCGGCCACCGGGTCGATCCCAAGATTTACGACACCGTCCTGCACGCGCCCGAGCGGCGCGATCCGCGTGGCTATATCCTGTCGGTCGATCAGCGCGACCTGCCGACGACGATCGCTTTCCTGAACGCGCTCATCAAGAACGGCGTGGACGTGATGCAGGCGACCAAGGCCTTCACCGTGGACGGCAAGACGTATCCCGCCGGCTCCTTCGTGGTGAAGACGGGGCAGGCCTATCGCCCCCATGTGCTCGACATGTTCGAGCCGCAGAACCACCCGCGCAACCTCGAATATCCGGGCGGCCCGCCCAAACCGCCCTATGACATCACCGGCTATACACTGGCTTATCAGATGGGCGTCGGATTCGACCGGATTCTCGACGGATTCGATGGCCCGTTCCAGCCGGTATCCGGCCTGCTGACGGTGCCGGGCGGCGATGTCATCGGTTCGGGAAGCGCCGGCTGGCTGATCGGGCATGAGACCAACAACAGCTTCATCCTGACCAACCGGCTGCTCAAGGCGGGCGTGCCCGTCTCCTGGATCAAGACGCCGACGAGCGCCGACGGCCATGATTTCGGGCCCGGCGCGATCTGGGTACCCAACACCGCGGCGTCCCGCTCGATCGTCACGGCATCGGTCAAGGACCTGGGCATCGACGCCTATGCCGAAGCGCAGGCGCCCGGCGGCGACACGCTGCCGCTCAAGCCCGTCCGGATCGGCTTGGTCGATCATTACGGCGGAGTGATACCGGCGGGCTGGACCCGCTGGCTGCTCGAACAGTTCGAATTTCCCTATACGGTCGTCTATCCGCAGCAACTCGATGCGGGCAATCTGAAGAGCAAGTTCGATGTCTTGATCTTCCCGGACGGCACGGTGCCGGTTCCCAAGGACGGCCCCTTCCGCGGCGGCCGCTTCGGCAAGCAGCCGAACGCGCAGGATATTCCCGCCCAATACCGATCATGGCTCGGCGACGTCACCGCCGACAAGACGGTGCCGCAGATTGCCCGTTTCACCAAAGCTGGCGGCACGGTGATAACCGTCGGCAGCGCCGATGAACTGGCCATGATGCTTGGTGCGCCGATCACGCCGGCGCTCGCTACCCAGGGGCCGGACGGCAAGCTGCACGCCTTGCCGTCCAAGGACTTTTACATCCCCGGCTCGCTGCTCGAGGGTCAGGTCGATCCCACCCAGCCGCTCGCTTACGGCATGCCCAAGACGGTCGACCTGTTCTTCGACAGCAACCAGTCGTTCAACATCACCCCCGGCGCCAAGGCGGCGCGGGTTTCCTGGTACGACACCGCCACGCCATTGCGCAGCGGCTGGGCGCTCGGCCAGGAAAAGCTGAACGGCACCAGCGCCGTCGTCGACGTCGATATGGGCCAGGGCAAGCTGTTCGTGATGGGCCCCGCCGTCACCAAGCGCGCCGAACCCTACGCGACGTTCAAACTGCTGTTCAATGGCATCCTCTATGGCCCCGCCGTCTCGGCCAAACACTGAGAATAATAATTTCACTGATTTGAAATTACAGGAACCATAGAAACGATATTTATCGTAATTTTCGAGATTTATATCCATTTTCAATCAATAAAATTGGGCGATGAAGTGTGGCATTTAGTCAACACTTCATCGCTTTTTCTTTTTTTTGAAATAATGCTTGAGGCGATTACAGTCCGCCGCGTCTCCCTTGAACGAGCCATGTGAACAAACCGGCCTGCAATTGGGGGTATCATCATGACGACATATTCGCTCACGCGTTCCTTCCTCACCGGCACTTGCGCGACGATCGCCTTGTTGGCGGGCCATGCCCGGGCGCAGACCAGCATGCCGGCGGCAGAGAATCCGCCGCCCGAGGCGCAGGAGAGTGCTGCCCCGCAACCGGCGCAGGAAATCATCGTCACCGGCTCGCGCATCGCCCGGCGCGATTACGTTGCGGACAGCCCGATCATCTCGATCTCGCAGGACACCGTGCAGAACTCGGGCCGTCCGACGATCGAGGACGCACTCAACCAGATGCCGCAATTCAGTGGCGCCTTCGGGTCGGCCAACGGCGGCAGCACCAGCACCGGCCTCAACGGCGGCCAGGCCTATGCCAGCCTGCGCGGCCTCGGGCCGAAACGCACGCTGATCCTGCTCGACGGGCGCCGGCTCCAGCCGTCGAACCCCGATGGCTCGATCGATCTCAATATCATTCCGGAGGCGTTGATCGCCAATGTCGAGACGATTACCGGCGGCGCGTCGACCGCTTACGGCTCGGACGCGACGGCCGGCGTGGTCAACTTCAAGCTGCGCAACGATTTCCACGGCATCGAGATCAACGCCCAGACCGGGGTGAGCGATTATGGGGACGGCGACACCTACCGCATCACCACCACGCTGGGCGATTCCTTCGCGGATGAGCGCGGCCATGCGGTGCTTTCGTTCGATTACACCAAGCGCAACCGCGCGCTCCAGTCGCGCCGCGATTATTTCGTGTTCCGCAAGACCAAGCCCGGGCTCAGCACGATCCCGCAGGGGTCGACGGTATTCGGCGCCAATCGCCCCACCGTCGATGCGGTAAACAACGTCTTCGAGAACCAATATGGCGCCGCGCCATTCACCGGCGATGCGTCGGGCGCCTATATCGGACAGATCGGCTTCAATACCGATCAATCGCTTTTCAGCACGATCGGCGTTCCGATTGAAAACCTGCGCGATCCGGAAACCGATTCCGCCTATATCGTGAACAGCGGGACGAACAGCCAGCAGCTCAACTTCGGCTATAACGGCAGTTCGGTCCAATCCGACCTGAACCGCTACAACGTGTTCGGCAAGGTGGATTACAAGGTTACCGACGACATCAAGGCCTTCGCCCAGGTCACCTATACCAATTACGATTCGCTCGGCATCGCCAACCCGACGCTGGCGTCAAACGTCTATGGCCTGAGCGTTCCCGTCACCAACCCCTATATTTCGAGCGACTTCGCCTCGATTCTGGCCTCGCGACCCGATCCCGATGCCGATTTCACTTTCTACAAGGCGTTCAACATCCTCGGGCCGCGCTATCAGTCCTATCGCTACAATGTCTATCAATTGACGCTCGGCCTGTCGGGCACGTTCGGAATCAAGGATTGGTCCTGGGATGTCTATGGCAGCACCAGCAAGGCCAAGTTCGAGAACGAGCAACGCGGCGGCGCCAGCGCGTCGGCGCTCAGGAACCTGCTGTACAGTCCCACCGGCGGCACCGAATTGTGCGATGGCGGCTTCAATCCGTTCGGCAACGTCACGCCGTCCGAAGACTGTATCAACTACATCAGGCGTAGCACGCTCAACCGCAACGAGTTGAAGCAGCGCACCGTCGAAGCGAATATGCAGGGGGGCCTGTTCGAGCTTCCCGGCGGCCAGGTCCGGTTCGCGCTGGGCGCCGATTATCGCTATAATTTCTATAGCTTCAGGCCCGACGAACAATTGTCGCAACCGGACGGAACCAGCGATATCCTGGGGTACAGTGTGCTGCGTCCGGCAAACGGATCGGTCAGCACCAAGGAAATCTACGGCGAGTTGCTGGTCCCGGTTCTCAAGGACGTTCCCGGCATCGAAGAGCTCAATCTCGATCTCGGTTATCGCTATTCCGATTACAATTCGGTCGGCGGGGTGCACACCTACAAGGCCGATCTCGACTGGCAGATATTCCAGCCGCTGCGGCTGCGCGGTGGCTACAACCGCGCCATCCGCGCACCGAGCGTCGGCGAATTGTACGCCCCGGTCTCGACCGGCAGCGTCAGCATCGGCACGCCCTCCGCGACCAGCACCAACGGCGATCCGTGCGACGTTCGCACCTCGTTCCGCCAGGGTTCCGACGCGGCGCAGGTGCGCGCCTTGTGCCTGGCGCAAGGCGTACCGGCCGATATCATCGACAGCTATCAGCTCGGCACCGCGCAGGTGTTCGCCCTCACCGGCGGCAATCCCGATCTGAAGGAGGAAACCGCGGACACCTATTCGGTCGGCGGCGTGCTGCAATCGCCTTTCTCGGCGCCGGCATTCAGCAACATGTCACTGTCGATCGATTATTACATCATCAAGATCAAGGATGCGATCGGGCCATTGTCGATCGCCCAGGCCTTCCAGTTCTGCTTCAATTCGGGGGGCAATAACCCGAACTTCGATCCTTCCAATTATTATTGCTCGTTGATCACCCGCAACTCGGCAAGCGGCGTCCCGGTCAATCCGCTCCAGCCGCTGTTGAACCTCGGCCGGTTCGAGGTGAAGGGGATCGATTTCCAGTTCGACTGGAAGGTCCCGGTCGGCACCGGATCGATCGCTCTCAACGCGGCCGCCAGCTATCTGCAATCGTTCAAGATTCAGGCATTGCCCGGCGCGCCGACCTACGATTATGCGGGCAGCATCGGCGCCAGCGTCGAAAGCGCGAGCGGGATCGCCCACCCCCGGTGGAAATCGATCACCTCGCTGACCTATTCGAACGGACCGATCAGCCTCGGCCTGCGCTGGCGCTTTATCGACAGCATGATCAACGCGGCCCGCGTCGTCAGCCCGAGCAGCACCACGCGCGGCGTCAATTCCTACAACGTGTTCGATCTCAATGTGCGGGCGAACGTGACGGACGACGCCGAATTCCGCTTCGGGGTGACCAATCTGTTCAATCACCACCCACCCCAATATGGCGACACCGAAGGCACGTTCGACGCGGAGACATACGACGTGCTCGGTCGCTACTTCTTCGTGGGTTTGACGAAGCGGTTCTGACGCCGTTTCGCTTGCCGCTGCTCCTCTCCGCGATGGCCGAAAACATCCCGACGGCCATCGCGGATTTTCTGTGTCCCAGCTGCAAGCGGTTGGGAGAAGCCCTAACCTCGTCGGTTGGGTTCAATAGGGGGAGAGCACGATCTTTTGCGCGTCGTTCTGCGTCACGCGGGCCACGCGATACCCTTCCAGTGCATCGGCCAGCGCATCGGCGCCATCGGTCTGGAGCACGCCGCTGAACTTCGTGTCGCCCAATGCAGGGTCGGACAGCACGATGCGCCGACGCGAGTAACGGTTCATCTCTGCCACCACCTGCGCCAGCGGCATTTCGTCGAAGGTCAGCTCGCCATGCAGCCAGCTCGCATCGGCAGCGGCCTTGCCCGGCAAGACATGCACCCCCGTCGTGTCCATCACCAGCATGTTGCCGGCATGCAGCACGGTCGTCCGATGGTCGGCGGGCGTGGCGACCCTCACGGTCCCTTCCACCAACGCGACGGACAACCGCGCGGGCGCGGTTTCCACAGAAAAGGCCGTGCCCAGTGCGGTCACGCTGTTGTTCCCCGCCGAGACGATGAACGGATGCGCCGGGTCCTTCGCCACCTTGAAGAAGGCTCGCCCGTCGAGCAGCGCCACCCGGCGCGTATCGCCCGGCGGCGACACCCGCACCCGCGATCCCGCGTCGAGCGTCATGCGGGATCCGTCGGCAAGGGTCACCACCTGCGATTTGCTGAATGTGGTGGCGAACACCTGGTCCTGCGGGCGATCGTGTCGCCACGACGGAACCTCGATAACGGCGGCAACCCCCACCACCAGCGCGATCGATGCCGCAATCGCCATCGCACGCCCGCGCCGCCACCGGGTGGCGCCACCCGAAAGCCCTTCGGCAACCATCGCGCGCACCGCGGGATCGTCGCCCGTTCGATCGACCGCGCCAACCGTATCGAGAATCCGCTGCCAAGCGCGCCGATGCTCGGCCTGCGCCGCCAGCCAATGCTCGAATTCCTCCTGATCTGTCGGCGAGACCGCATCCGCGTTCAGCCGCGCATACCAGCGGGCCGCCTCGTCTTCGGCGTGCGCCGTCGCTGCCTCGCGCGTCATCCCGCGATACGGGTGGAAAGATGACGAATCGCCTTCATCATATGCTTTTCCACCGCGCTCACTGAAATGCCAAGCTGACGGGCGATGTCGGAATAACTCATTTCTTCAAACCGGTGCAGGACAAAGGTGTGACGGGTACGATCGGGCAGGTCATTGAGCGCGGCGATCACGATTGCAAGTTCTTCCTTCGCCTCAAGGACGCGCGCGGGCGATCTCTCCTCAACCGGATGATGGTATTCCTCCAGCGAATGATGCGACGATCGCTGGCGCACGACGTCGCGCCGCCCGCGATCGGCAAGTACGCTGTGCGCCACCTGGAACAGATAGCCTTCGACGTTTTCGATTGCGCCAGCGCTGCGCCGCGTCTGCATGCGCAGCGCGACTTCCTGAACGAGATCATCGACATCGTTGGGATGCGCGCGCTTGGACAGAAAGCCGCGGACCGCTTTCAGGTGACGATTGAACGCTTCCGCAGGGATCGCGCCGCTTGATGCATTCACGTTCGCTGAAATCAACATGCCGCCCCCGTTGATCAGTCTATCGCACCCTCTCCGCTCCGTTTTGAGTCGCAGCGAAACATGTTGTCACAAAGCCGTCAAGTATGGATACTCGTCACAGCAGGCGCCGACAGAGCCACCCAGGGAGAGGCCGGACGACTGTTCAGGGGATGGAACCCGTTTTGGCGACCACAGGGGCGATACTGACACGAGTGTCGGGGCGGTTGGCCTGCGCATCCCATGGCGCTCATCTAGCGACGGCGGCGATCGCGGGCCTGCTGCTGTTGGCGCCCGAGGCGCTACCGGCTGCCATGCTGGTGCCGCGATCCTATCCGATCAACATTCCGGCCGGGCCGCTCGCTGCCGCGCTGCGCGACTATGCCCGCAAGACGCATCGCCAGATCCTGTTCGAGCCGGCGCTGGTGCGCGGTCGCCGGGCGGCGGCGGTGCGCAACGTCGCCGATCCCGATGTTGCGCTGGACCTGCTTCTGAAGAACAGCGGCCTTCGCGCACGCCAACTCGGCACGGATATCGTGATTATCGAACCCGTGGCGCGGCAGCAAGCCACCGCCCCGGCTCCTTCGCACGCCGCACCGCTGCCGCCGCCCATCCCGCCGCCGCCGGAGGACATCATCGTCACCGCGCTCAAGCGCCAGACGATCCTCGCTGATACGCCGCTCAGCATGACCGTGCTCAGCGGCGATGACCTGTCGGGCGCACAGATCTTCGACGAGCGCAGCGCCGCGCACAAATTGCCCGGCCTGATCGTCACCGAGGGCTCCACGCTGGAACAGCGCCTGACGGTGCGCGGCGTATCGGGAAGCGGCGAGTCCACCGTCGGTGTCTATTATGGCGATACGCCGGTAAGCGGTCCGTCGGGCACCACCGCCAACCCTGCCGCGATCACCCCCGACATCGATCTGGTCGATATCGACCGCATCGAATTGCTGCGCGGGCCGCAGGGCACGCTTTATGGCGCCAGTTCGATGGGCGGCACGCTTCGGGTATTGTTCAACCAGCCCGATGCCAGCCGATGGTCTGCGCGGCTGACGGCCGGGATCGACACTGTCGACCATGGTGATACCGGCGCGCATGCCTCGGCGGTGCTCAATGCGCCACTGGTTCGCGGTCGTCTCGCCGCGCGCTTCGTGGTCAGCCGCCGCAAAAGCGGTGGCTATATCGATAATCCGCTGCTCGGCAGCGAAAATCGCGGCGGGGTATCGCGCAAGAGCTGGCGAGCGACGCTCGCCTGGACGCCGAATGCGGCGATTACCGTGAGCGGCACCGTGCTGCATCAGGATTCCCGATCGGATGATGCAACCTTCTGGCTCCCCGATGTCGGCCGATATCTCAACGATCAGCCGGTGCGCACGCCCAACAGCAGCGTTCTCAATCTCTACAGCGGCTCGACCCAATGGAATCTCGGCACCGTCACGCTGACCGCCAATGCTTCCCATTACGATTGGCATGTCGTCAAGGAGAGCGATTTTTCCGCCGTTCTGGCGCAACAGCGCACCAGCGAGACGAGTTGCGCCAATCATTTCGGCGTCCTCTCCGGCGCGACGTGCACGCCCGATCAGATGCGGCTCTTTTCCGATCTGATCGACGCGCGGTTGCCCGCCGTGCTCTATCAACCGATGCCCGTCGCCAGCACCAGCGGCGAGATACGGCTGGCATCCAACGGCGATGGCCCCATTCTGTGGACGCTGGGGGCCTTTGCCGAGCAACGGCGCGATTCGGTCGACAGTTATGTGCTGCGGGCTGATCCCGTGTCGGGGAACGTGCTGCGCCCCTTCGATATCACCGGGCTGCGCGGCATTGAGACCACGCTCGACCAGCAGGCGGTCTTCGCCGAGGTAACGGCGCGACTGACGCGGCGTCTCTCGGTGACCGGCGGCGGCCGCTATTTCCATTACAAGCGGGTCGGCGGCGGCTCGGTCACCATCGCCAACCCGATCACCGGCACCGGGGCTCTGGAAGATACCGACTATCGCCAATCGGAAAGCGGCCGGAACCTGAAATTTGGGCTCAGCTATCAGCTCTCGCGCAGCAATCTCATCTATGCGACCGCGGCCGAGGGCTTTCGCCCGGGCGGCCTGAACGTCACGCCGGGGCTCAGCGAGGCGCAGCAACGCTACGACGCCGATCATCTGTGGAGTTACGAGGTCGGCACCCGGCTCGCTCCCAAGGGTACCCCGTTGCAGCTCGAAGGCGCACTATATCATATCGACTGGTCGAACATGATCTATGCGGTGACGAGCCTCAACGGCGCATTCGGCTACAACACCAATGTCGGCAGCGTGAATATCGACGGCGCCGAGGCAAAGCTCCAGCTTTCGCTGTCTCCGCTCAGGATCAGCTCGTGGATCAGCTACGTCGATGCCCAGCTCGCCGAGGATCAGCGCAGCACCACCGCGGGCGGGCTCGGGCGAAAGGGCGATCGATTGCCCAACGTGCCGCGCGTCACCTATTCGTTTAGCGCCGATACCGACGCGAGGATCGGCAGGAACGCGATCGTCAACGTCGGCGCCGATCTGGTCGGTGCGACCGACAACGCCTCCAAATTCGATCCGGATATCCGCTTCTACGACGTGACGAAGGCGCACATGACGGTGAACCTGCACGCCACGCTTTCGGCGCACGATTGGCGCGTCACCTTCCATCTCGACAACGTCTTCGATGTCGTGGCGCCGCTCAACATTGTCTCGAGCACCTTCGGCGTGCACCGTCTCTACAGTAGCGCGCCGCGCACCACCGGCCTGGAAATCTCCCGCGCTTTTTAAAAACGCTCTCCAAGGCGGTGGCCGGGGACCGGCGCACCGCCCCGAAAACGGGCACGAGCTTATTTGCCGGCAACCTCCAGCACCGCCAGCGTCAGCACGCGGACGCCGGTGCGGATCGCCGGCTCCGGCACCGGCGCGAAATAGGGTGAGTGGTTTACCGGCAGCGGCTTGCCCTTCGCCTTGTAGTCGGCGATCATCTTGGGATCATAGCCGCCGATGCTGAAATAGACCGACTTCTTCAGGCCCGCCGCAACGAATTCCGAATAATCCTCGCTGGCGTTGCCGCCCGGCTTGTAAGCCGGCTCCAGCGTCACATTGTCGTCGCCCAACGCGGTTTTCATGACGCCGCTCATCGTGTCGGACAAGGCGATGTCGTTGATCACCGGCGACGCGCCGAACATGTGTTTTACCTCGGGTTCGGGCGCGCCCGCCATCATCGCGGCGGCCTTCGCCGTGGTCGCGACGCCGTCGTTGATCAGCTTGCGCACATCCGGTGAGAAAGAGCGCAGAGTAAGCTGCAGATCGGCGTGGTCGGGGATGATGTTCGCCACCGTGCCCGCATTGAACGAACCCACCGTGATGACGCCGAACTGCTTCGGATCCTTCTGCCGGCTGATCACGGTCTGCACATCGGTCACGAAATGCGCGGCTTCGGCGATCGGGTCGATGCTCTTGTCGGGCATCGATCCGTGCGCGCCGACACCGTGGAAGGTGATATAGATCGTGTCGGAGGCAGAGCTCATCACGCCTTCCTTGATGCCGACGGTGCCGATCGGCGCCGGCCCGACATGCGCAGCAAAACCGTAATCGGGCATCGGAAAGCGTTTGAACAGGCCATCGGCGAGCATCGCCTTGGCGCCGCTGATGATCTCCTCGGCAGGCTGACCGATTAACATCAACGTGCCGTGCCACTGGTCCTTCATCGCCAGCAAGGCCTCGGCAGCGCCCAGCCACCAGGCCATGTGCGAATCGTGTCCGCAGGCATGGTCGACATAGGTCAGCTTGCCGTCGACGGTCTGCTGTGCCGTGCTGGCGTAGGGCAGCCCCGTCTTCTCCTTCAACGGCAATGCGTCGAGCTCGGTGCGCACCAGCACGGTCGGCCCCTCGCCATTCTTGTAGATCGCGACGATGCCCGTCTTGCCGACATGCTCGGTCACCTGGAAACCGAGCTTGCGCATTTCGCCGGCCAGCAGTGCTGCAGTGCGGTTTTCCTGAAAGGCCAGTTCGGGATGCTGGTGGATGTCCTTGTAGACCTCGAACAGGTGCGGATAATCCTTGTCGAGCGACGCATCGATCCTCGCCTTCGCGGCGGCAACGTCCAGCGTCGGTGCCGGCACGGTCGTCTGGGCATGGGCTGGCAGGGCTGCCAGCGCGGCGGCGAAAAACGGAAGCGTGCGTTTCATTCATATCCTCGACAAATGTTGCGCCGAACGAGGCGAAGTCGAACGCCGGCTCCACCATGCGTGATCCCCGGCGACGATCAAGACGCGGTCGAGCATTTCCCCCTCAGCGCCGGATCGCATTTTCCGCTCGAGCCCGCGCCATCGCCCTGAAATTGCGGTCGTGAGATGAGGTAACGTCGCCCTTTTGCGTTTTGAAAAGGAGGTGATGGCGGACGTGAGAGCCGCTTGCCGTAAAACAGAGGGGTGATCGTCAGATGCGCTATACGTTGTTAGCTTCCGTCGCAGCCGCCGCCTTGGCCAGTCTTGCCACTCCCGCAGCGGCGCAGGCGCCGCATATCACCACGCCGGAGGAACAGCTGGGGCACCATATCGGCGAGGATTATTATCTCGCCAGCTATGCACAACTCGTCGATTACTGGAAGAAGCTCGCGGCCGAATCCGATCGCCTGAAAATGGTCGATATCGGCGCAACCGCCGAGGGCCGGCGGCAATATATGATGATCGCCTCTTCACCCGAGAACATGCGTCATCTCGACGAGTATCGCGATATCGCCCGTCGCCTGGCCCAGGCCAAGGGGCTGACCGACAACGAAGCGCAGGCGCTGGCGGAAAAGGGCAAGGCCGTCGTGTGGATCGACGGCGGCCTGCACGCCAACGAGGTGGTTCCCGCGCAAGCACTGATGCAGGCCGTCTACAAGGCGGCGGCGGACAACGATCCGGAATGGCTGCGCATCCTGAATGACGACATCATTCTGTTCGTGCAGGACAATCCCGATGGCCAGGATCTCAACGTCGATTGGTATATGCGCGTCGCCGATCCGAAGAAGCGCGAAGTCGGCATGCGCCCGGAAGGCTATTCGGCCAATTCGCAGACGCCGCGGCTGTGGCAGAAATACATAGGCCACGACAACAATCGCGATTTCTACATGGGCAACCAGCCGGAAACCACGAACATTCTCAATGTCGCTTTCCGCGAATGGTTTCCACAGATCATCTACAACCACCATCAGCCGGGGCCGACCGGCGCGGTGGTATTCATGCCGCCGTTCCGCGATCCATTTAATTACAATTATGATCCTCTGGTCATGACGGAAATGGCCGAGGTCGGCATGACCATGCACAGTCGGCTGGTCTCGGAACACAAGCCCGGCTCCACCATGCGCAGCGGGGCTACTTATTCGACCTGGTTCAACGGCAGTCTGCGGACGGTTTCCTATTTCCACAATTCGATCGGCCTGCTCACCGAAATCATCGGCAACCCGACGCCGATCGAGTTGCCGCTGAAGCCGGACAACCAGCTTCCCCACAACGATCTGCCCGATCCTGTCAAGCCGCAGACCTGGCACCTGAGCCAGTCGATCGCCTATTCACTGTCGATGGATCGCGCCGTGCTCGATTACGCCTCGCGCAACCGGCAGCGGTTGCTGTTCAACATCTATCGGATGGGCGCCGACGAGATCAAACAGGGCTCGGAGGATTCCTGGACGATCACGCCCAAGCGGATCACCGCGCTCGAGGATGCCGCAAAGGCCGAAGGTGGCTATCAGAAAGTCGGCGGCGCGTCCTGGTTCCGCAAGGGCGAGACGGTCGACCCCACGCTTTACGACAAGGTGCTGCACGATCCCGCGCACCGCGATCCGCGCGGCTATATCATTCCGGCAGACCAGCCCGACCTGCCGACCGCGGTGAAATTCCTCGACGCGCTGATCAAGAACGGGGTCGAGGTGGAACGTGCCGACAAGCCTTTCACCGTCGCCGGCAAGCAATATGGCGCGGGTTCCTTCGTGGTGATGGCCGATCAGGCTTACCGGCCGCACATCCTCGACATGTTCGAGCCGCAGAACCATCCCCAGGATTTTGCGTATCCAGGCGGCCCGCCAATCCCTCCCTACGATTCGACCGGCTACACCCTTGCCCTCCAGATGGGCGTGAAATTCGAACGCATCCTCGATGGATTCGATGGCCCCTTCACCCCCGTCGACGGGCTGATCGCACCACCCCCGGGCCAAATGACGGGTACCGGCGGCGCGGGATGGCTGCTCAGCCACGAAACCAACAACGCCTTCATCGTCACCAATCGGCTGATGAAGGCCGGCCTGCCCGTTTCCTGGCTAAAGACACCGATGACCGAAGACGGACGGCAATTCCAGGCCGGCGCGATCTGGGTGCCGGCATCCGCCAAGGCCAGGGCGATCATCACCGATGCCGTTCGGTCGCTGGGTGTCGACGCCCACGCCGTCGCCGCCAAACCCTCGGTCGGCACGATACCGCTCAAGCCCGTTCGAATCGGGCTGGTCGACGTCTATGGCGGCTCGATGCCCTCGGGCTGGACTCGCTGGTTGTTCGATCAGTTCGAATTTCCCTATAAACGGATCTATCCGCAGCGCCTCGACAAGGGGGATTTGAACAAGGATTTCGACGTCCTCGTCTTTCCGGGCAGCGTCTATCGCGAGAACAAGGCCGGGCCGTTCATCGTGCCCCAGCCCAAACCGGAAGACATTCCCGCCGAATATCGCTCGTGGCTCGGCAACGTCACCGTGCAAAAGACGCTCCCGCGCATCGAGCAGTTCATCAAGAGCGGCGGCTCGGTCATCACCGTAGGCGATTCGAACAAGCTCGCCCTCCAGATGGGCCTGCCGATCGCCGATGCGTTGACCGCGCCGGGGCCGGATGGAAAGCCTGCCCCTTTGCCGACCACCAAATTTTATATTCCGGGGTCACTATTGGCGGCAAGGACGGATTCGTCGGAACCGCTGGCCTATGGCATGCCCGATAGCGTCGACATGTTCTACGACAACAACCCGACGTTCAGGCTCGCCGGTGATGCAGCGAACATTAAACCCGTCTCCTGGTTCTCCGGCAAAGACGTGCTCCGTTCCGGCTGGGCCTGGGGTCAGGAGCATCTCGACGGCACCGACGCCGTGCTCGATATTTCGCTGGGGCAAGGCAAGCTGTTCATGATGGGCCCGGAAGTGAACCAGCGCGGCCAGAGCTGGGCCACGTTCAAGCTGCTATTCAACGGCTTGTATTATGGCCCGGCGGTAAGCGGGTCGCGATAGACGAACCAGGCACCGATCGCCGGAGAAAAATGGAACCTCGGGCGATCGCGTGATGCAAGCTTCCTTCACGGCCGCCAAAGAACCACGCTTGTCTGGATAGCTGCTGTCCGGCTCGCCGTATCGCCCGAGTGGATGCACCTCGGCGGGGGCGGCTACCGTCGCGACCACCTCCGGCTGCTCGCGCAACGGGGCGAGGTCCAGGACAAGGAGGTCCGCCTCATGGGGGCCAAGAGCAATCTGCTCCGAACCCTGGTCGCGATCTCAGCTCTGGCGTAAAATCGGATACCCCTAGGCGTGCCCAATTTTGTTCCGAAGTGGCCGGCCGAGAGAGATTTGAACTGCCATTCCATTTTGGGGGGGCGAGGACTGACCGTGTCCGCTCTCAGGATCAGTCCAGACTCGCATGAGTGGCCGAATAGGGGCGCGAAGCTGGATGCCGGTTTGCCGTCTGGTACGTCCGACATCTCGGTCGTTTTCTACGTAAATTGACGGCGCTTGACCGTCTTTGTCGTCGAGCATCTCCGGTCGAAGTTTCTTGAGACTTGCATCTCGCCCCTTCGGTGCGACCGCGCTCTATGCCACTGCGCGGCACCGAGCCGCTGAGGCGTCTCGGCCCTCTCGGGTTGCGATCGCTGATGCGAGGCGGGACATGCGGCCCGCATGATGTCGCCGGCGGCTAGCGCCGGCGGCGTATGCTTGCGGCGTCGATCTGGCGGTGTGGGCGTCACTCCCCTCTGGTCCCACCGCTAGCGCGTGCCAGCACGTCGCTGGGTCGATAGGCGGGCGCGCACGCCGGCGGTGAGTTCGACGACTTCCGCAGTGATGGTTTCCTGGCGAACCAGCCGTTCTTCGGCCCGCAGGGTAACGAGCCGGCCGTCGATGTTGGATTTCGCGGCGGCCATTGCCGCCATGCGGGCCTCGTTCTCCGCGGCGAACGCCTCGACCGCGGCTTCGCAGAGCTGCGCGAAGAGGTATTCCTCGACAAGCGCCTCGATCAATTGTCCGGGCGGGAGATTGGTCAGCGGCGATTGCGCCGACCCGGACGTGGCGATCAGGCTCGCGTCGAACGGCAGCAACGTCCGCCGGATGACGGTCGCCGCGCGGCCGGGCTGCCAGCGCGGGAAGATGAGCGCGACGACGCTGGCGCCGCTGCGGGCGAGATGCGCATAGAGTGCGTCGATGGTCGCCATCGCGGTCGCCGGAAGCGAGGCGGGGTGGCTGGGCAGCGCCGCGCTCCAGGCGGGCTGCATCCCTCTTTCCGCGAGCTTTGCCGTCGCGCGGCTGCCGATCAGGAACACGTCGCTCGTCGCGAACGCGCCTTCCGCTGCCGAAACGACCCTCTCCGTGAAGGCGCCTGCAAAGCCTTCCTCGGCGCCGAACACGATGATGACAGGGCGTTCATCGCGGTTCGTCGGGGCGGGCGGAGCGGCGCCGGCAGATCGCCGGGTATCGGCGATCGCCTGTGCGGCAGTCAGCGCATAGTCGCGGATCGCCGGGATCAGTGCCCGTGCATGCTGAGCCCGTGCGCCGGCCATGCCGCGCATTGCATTGACCACGGCGCCGAGTTGTTGCGCAGCGACGATGCGCTCGCGGACCTCGGCGAGGCGGTCGCTCATGCGGCCTGCGTCCGATGCTCGATCAGCGCTGCCACCGCCGCCTTCAAAGCCGCTCGGTCCGCCTCGGTGACCTCGCCGCTCGCGGCTATGCGCTGAACGACGGAGGCGGCATTCGCGTCGAGCCAGGCCGGCAGCGCCGCGCGGACGGCAGCAATCGCGTCGGCGTCGATAGCGTCGAACAGGCCTGCGCTCAGCGCGAGGGCGAGCGCGACTTGATCAACGACGCGCAACGGGCGGTATTGCGGCTGGATCAACAGCGCGCGCAGCCGCCGGCCGCGCTCGATGCGCGCTTTCACGCCGGGCTCGGGCTGCTCACCGAAGCGCGTGAATATCTCCAGCTCGAGGAATTGCGCATAATCGAGCCGCAGGGTGCCGGTCGTCTCGCGCAGCGCGGGCACCTGCGTCTTGCCGCCGACCCGGCTGACGCTGGTCCCGACATCGACCGCCGGTTTCTGCCCGTCGGCGAACAGCCTGGCGTCGAGCACGATCTGGCCGTCGGTGATCGAGATCAGGTTGGTCGGGATATAGGCGCTGACATTGCCGGCATCGGTTTCCGCCACCGGCAGCGCGGTGAGCGAGCCGCCGCCACGGGCGGGCGCCAGTCTGGCGGCACGCTCGAGCAGGCGCGAGTGGAGATAGAAGACGTCGCCTGGATAGGCCTCGCGCCCCGGCGACTGGCCGGTGAGCAGCGCGATCTCGCGATGCGTCGCGGCGTGCTTGGTCAGGTCGTCGAGAACCACGAGCGCGTGGCCGCCGGTGTCGCGAAAATATTCGGCGATGGTGACCGCCGCGAAGGGGGCGACCCATTGCAGGCCGGCGGGCGAGGCCGGGCTGGCGACGACGAAAATTGCCCGTTCCGGTGCGCCGTGGCGGCGGACCTGTTCGATCACCCGCGCGACGCTCGAGGTTTTCTGGCCGATCGCGACATAGACGCAGACGATGTCGCTGGTGCGTTGATTGATGATCGTGTCGATTGCCAGCGCGGTCTTGCCGGTAGCGCGATCGCCGAGAATCAGTTCGCGCTGACCGCGGCCCAATGCGAACATCGCATCGACGACCAGCAGGCCGGTCTGCACCGGCTGCGTGACGAGGTCGCGCTCGATGATCGCCGGCGCTGGCCGCTCGATCGGATCGAACCGCTCGGCGGTGATGGCGGGGCCGTCGTCGAGCGGCCGTCCGAGTGGATCGACCACCCGCCCGAGCAGTCCCGGCCCGACCGGCACACGGACGACTTCGCCGGTGCCGCTGACGCGATCGCCCGCCTCCACGCCCTCGGCATCGTCCAGCAGCACGCAGCCAATGCGATCGCGGTCGAGCGCATGGACGAAGCCAGATTGGCCGCGGGCGAACCGCAGCAATTCGCCGAGCCGCGCGCCGGCAAGCCCCGAGATCATCGCCACCCCGTCGCCGATCGTCTCGACCCGGCCGGTCTCGTGCAGCGCGGCGCCGATCGTGGCGTCGGCCACGTGGCGCTCGGCGCGGGCGAGCCAGGCGTCAGCGGCGCTCGGCATGATCGCCTTCCTTCAGGGCGGCGAGGAGCCGGTCGAGATCGGCGCGCCAGCTGTTGTGGACCAGCGCATGCGGGCCCCAGAGCTCGAAGCCGGCGATCAGCGCGGGATCAACGGCAAAGTGCGGTTTCGGCATCCCCGGCAGATTGGCCTCGAGTCCCTTCGTGTAGCGCGCGCGGGCCTGGGCATCGAGCACGGCGGGGGTGACGACGGTGAGCGGTTCGCGGGAGAGCGTCTTGCGCTCGTCTTCCGGCAGCGCGCGGATGAGGTCGATCAGCGCTGCGAACAACGCGTCGGTGGTCACCGCCGGCGGCAACCGCTCGAGCAGCTTGGCGGTCATGCGGCCGGCCAGATCGCCGGCTTTCGCCTGCAGGGTGGCTTCCAGCCGCGCCTGATCGGCTGCCGCGGTCTTGCGCGCGTCTGCGATCAGCGCGTCGCCATCGGCCTTGGCCTTGGCGAGCATGGTGGCGCGCTCGGCGTCTAGTTCGCTATGCAGCGCCGTGCGGCGCTTGTCGGCCTCCGCTGCGAAGGCGTGATCCTGCGCCTCGAGCTTCGCTTGCGTCTCGGTGGCGGCTTGCTTGGCCGCAGCGGCATCGGCGAGCAGCTTCGTCGCCGCGGCCTGGCGGTCGGCGATCGCGCGCATCACCGGGCGGTAAAGAAAGCGCGTCAGCAGCCAGATCAGGATCAGGACGTTGATCGCCTGCAGCGCCAGCGTCCACCAGTCGATACGCATGTCAGGAATAGGGGTTGGCGAACAGCAGCAGCAAGGCGACGACCAGGCAGTAGATCGCCATCGTCTCGATCATCGCCAGGCCGACGAACAGGGTCCGCGAGACGGTATTGGCGGCCTCCGGTTGGCGGGCGATCGCGTCCATTGCGGCGGAGACCGCGCGGCCTTCGCCCAGCGCGGGGCCGATCGATCCGATGGCGACGGCGGCGGCCGCGCCGATGATGCTGACGAGGTGGATCCAGTTCATGTCGATGCTTCCCTTGGTGACGAATTGGCTTCGCTGACGGCGCTGCCGATGAATACCATCGCTAGCGCGGCGAAGATGTAGGCCTGGACGGCGCCGGTCAGCATTTCGAGCGCCATCAGCGGGATCGGGACGAGCAGCCCGGCGAGGCTCAGCACCACGCCGATCATGAATGCCCCGCTCATTACGTTGCCGAACAGGCGGACCATCAGCGAGAAACTGCGCGTGAACAATTCCACGACGTTGATCGGCGCCATGAAGATCGTCGGCTGCGTGAAGCTCTTCAGATAGCCGCGCGCGCCGCGCGCTCTGATGCCGAACCAGATCATCGCGACGAACACGATCAGCGCCAGCGCGGCGTCGGTCTCGATCGTGGCGGTGGGCGGCTCGACGCCGGGGATCAGCGACGACCAGTTCGCCACCAGCAGGAAGAGAAACAAGGTGCCGATCAGCGGCAGATAACGATCGGGGTCGCCCCTCATTGTCTCGCGGACCTGTCCGGCGATGGTATCGACGACCAGTTCCATCAGCGCCTGCGGCTTGCCGGGTTCTCGCGTCAGCCGTCGCGTCACCGCCCAGCAGCCCAGCACCAGCGCGGCCATGATCGCCCAGGTCGTCACCACCGGCTGGGTGACCGGCACCGGGCCGAGGGTGAACAGTACATGCTGTTCGAGTGGCGACGCGATCTTCACCGCCCTTCCCCGGCGCGCCGCATCATCGCCTGGCGTGCGGCGAGAAATCCGGCGAAGGCGGCCAGCAGCGCCGGCCAGCCGTTGAGCGCCGCGAGCGCCAATACCCCGCCGGTCAACGTCACGCGCCCGAGCAACAGAGCGATCGACGCCAAGGGCGGTCCTCCGCGCACCAGCACATCGACGCTGCGCCCGAGCGCCGCGAAGTGGCCGGCGCCGGCACCGCCGCCCAGCAGCGCGAACAGCAGGAGCCGGACCAGCGTCATTGCCGCTTGATCCATGCCCAGCCCGACCAGCAGCCGAGTGCGACGCCGAGAATGAGCAACGGCGCGGTCCAGAAGATGACGGTGCCGAAACGGTGATCGAGCCAGCGGCCGATGGCGAGGCCGATCAGCGCGGGGATGACGATCTGCCAGCCGAGCACGCCGATCCGCCCCAGCCCCGACGCCAGCGAGGGAACGCCGTCCGCCTCGCGCTGTCGGCGCGCGCGCAGCCGCACCGCGTCGAGCAGGCGGTCGAGGGCGGGGCGGGAGGGTTTGGTCATGCGCCGACCTCCGGCAGCCGGCCGTCGAGCGCCGCGACCATGCGGCGGATCGCCTGCATGCGCAGCTTCGCCGCCGCCGCGCGCTCGCTGCGCTCGGTCTCGACATGGCGGCGGTAGCCGGCCAGCACGACGGCTTCGAGTTGGTCGAGATCGTCGCCGGCATGGGCCTCGCGCGTCGCGATCGCCACGCTGTCGCCGCCGCTCACGCGCAGGATGCCGTTGCGCACGGCGCAATAGCCCGGCGTTCCCACAGCATCGCGCCAGGACACCACTGAGATATCGAGCGCGGTCAGAAAATCGGCATGGCCGGGCAGGATGCCGAAACTGCCGCTCGCATCCTCGGCGCGCACCGACGCCACATCGCGATCGACGACGATCTGCAAGGGATCGGTGATGCGCAGCTTCATGGCTTTGCCGCTGCCCTGGCGCGCGCTTCGGCGATGTCGCCCACCATGTACAAGGCGCTTTCCGGCCAGTCGTCCGCCTCGCCGTCGAGGATCGCGCGGACGCCGGCCAGGGTGTCGGCCAGCGACACCGACCGGCCGGCCTGCCCGGTGAAGGCCTGAGTGACGACGAAGGGCTGGGTCAGGAAGCGCTGCAGCCGCCGCGCCCGCCCGACGATCAGCCGGTCCTGCTGCCCCAGTTCCTCGATGCCGAGCAGCGAGATGATGTCCTGCAGCTCGCGATAATGGGCAAGCGTCTCGCGCGCCTTCTGCGCCAGCGCATAATGGTCGTCGCCGACCACCAGCGGATCGAGCAGGATCGACGAGGAGCCGAGCGGATCGACCGCGGGATACATGCCCTCTGCGGCCATGCCGCGCGACAGCAGCACGATCGAATCGAGATGCGCCGAGATCGCGGTGACGGCGGGATCGGTGAAATCGTCGGCGGGCACATAGACCGCCTCGATCGCCGTCACCGATGCGCCATGCACCGAGGCGATCCGTTCCTGCAACGCGGCGACCTCGCTCGCCAATGTCGGCTGGTAGCCGACCCGCGACGGCAATCGCCCGAGCAGGCCCGACACCTCGCTCCCCGCCTGCACGAAGCGGAAAACGTTATCCATCAACAGCAGCACGTTCTTCTTCTGCTCGTCGCGGAAATGCTCGGCGACAGTGAGCGCGGTCAGCCCCACTCGCCAGCGTGCGCCGGGCGGCTCGTTCATCTGCCCGAACACCAGCACCGTCTTGTCGATCACGCCCGAGTGACGCATCTCTGTGAGCAGTTCATGCCCCTCGCGCGAGCGCTCACCGATCCCGGCGAACACCGACACGCCCTCGTAGCGCGCGGCCATCGCGTTGATCAGCTCCATCACCAGCACCGTCTTGCCGACGCCGGCGCCGCCGAACATCGCTGCCTTGCCGCCCTGCGCGAGCGGGGCAAGCAAATCGATCACCTTGATCCCGGTCTCGAAGATGTGCGTGGCGGCGCTCTGCTGGTCGAGCGGCGGCGGCGCGCGGTGGACCGGGCGCCGCGGCACATCTGCCGGCAGGGCGTCGCCGCCGTCGCCGATCGCCCCGGTCGGCGTCAGCAGCCGGCCGAGCACAGCATCGCCCACCGGCACCGCGATCGGCGCGCCGGTTGCCGTCACCGCGATCCCGCGCGCCAGCCCTTCGGTAGCCTGCAACGCGACGGCGCGGACGCTGCGCTCGTCAACATGGCTCTGCACCTCGGCGACCAGCGCGCCGTGCGGTGCGGCGATGAGAAGCGCGTCGTTGACCGGCGGCAGGACGCCGTCGGCAAAGTCGATATCGACAACCGGCCCGCGTATCGCGGCGACCCGGCCGGTCGGTAATTGTGCAGCCGTCGCGGTCATCTCGGCGCCGGCTCGATCGCGCCGCTATAGCGCGTCTGCTGCAATTCGTCGTCTCGTCTCATGGCGATCTCGGTGAACATTCGGTTCGTCTATGGCGGCGTCCCGGGTGGGACTCGATTAGGGGAATCCCTGAGGCGTGGGCGACGATCCCGCCGCCAGCGCTTGCACTTTTTCGGCAAACACGTGGCCGCGGCGCCGACTGGGAGATCGCGACTACGTAGCAATACTCATGTCGGTGACTGGCCGGACGGGCGATCAGGGGGCCATTCCAAATCGCTGGAGCAAGCCTGTGATCGAAGCACCATCCCGGCCGGCCGAGGCATCGGGCCAGACCACCCCGCCGCACCATCTGGTCGTTCTCGCCAATCCCGAGCCGGCAAGTTTCGATCACGGGCTCGCCGATGCCTATGCGACGACGGTCGAAACCTGCGGTCAACGCGCGACGCTCCGCGACCTCAATGCGATCGGGTTCGATCCGGTTCTAAAGGCCGGCGAACGCCCGGGCGATCGGGCCGTCGATATCGCAGCCGACGTCCGCGCGGAAATCGATCTGCTCGCCGTCAGCGCGATTCTGGTGCTGGTCTATCCGATCTGGTTCGGCGGGCCGCCGGCGATCCTCAAGGGCTATGTCGATCGCGTGCTGGGCGCCGATTACAGCTTCCGGCAGTTTCGCGAGGGCGCAGGCCAGGGCCATCTGCGCGGCAAGCGATTGCTGTCGATCACCACGTCGGGCACGTCGATCCCCTGGCTGCACGAGCGCGGCCAGATGCTGTCGCTGCGCGAAGGGTTCGACGTCTATCTCGAGCGGGGCTTCGGGATGCGCGACAGCCAGCATCTCTCCATCGACAATGTCGTCCCGCGTCTCAGCCCCCGCTACGCCGCCGAGCAGGTCGAGCGCGTGCACGAGGCCGCGCGCCAGGCGTGCGCGACGCTGCTCGACGAGAGCCGGGCCGGGCGCATGGCCGCCCGCGACTGACGGGGGCGGGGGGCGTGCGACGGCCGGCAATCATCGCGGTTATCGCTGTGGCGGCGATCGCGTTGGCGGGCGGCCTCACATTGCGCGGCGTGCTGGCCAGACGACCGGCCACGGCGCTGGTCGTTCACGGCAATGTCGATATTCGCGAGGTCGATCTCGGCTTCCGCGTCGGCGGGCGGATCGCCGATATGCCGGTTGACGAGGGCATGCGGATCGCGCCGGGCACGATGCTGGCGCGGCTCGATCCCGGCCCGCTGAACGATGCCGCCGCCGCCGCCCGCGCGCAAGAGGCAGCGGCAGCGGCCGCGCTCGACAAGCTGCGCAACGGCAATCGCCCGCAGGATATCGCCCAGGCCGAGGCGCGGCTGACGTCGGCGCAGGCCGCCGCCGTGCAGGCGACGGCCGAATATCACCGCCGCGCTGAACTGGTGCAATCCGGCGCGGTCAGTCAGGCCTTGTACGATACCGCCCAGGCGCAGGCGCGCAGCGCCGATGCCGAGGTCGCGGCGGCGCGCGCGGCGCTGTCGCTGATGCGCGTCGGCGCGCGGCGCGAGGACATCAGCGCGGCGGACGCGCAGTTTCGCCAGGCGACGGCGCTCAGCGACAAGGCGGCGACCGATCTTGCCGACGCCACGCTGCGCGCGCCCGTTGCCGGGGTGATTCTCACCCGCGCCAAGGAACCGGGCGCGATCGTCCAGCCCGGCGAGACGGTGCTGACCGAGACGATTGACCGCCCGATCCGCATCCGCGCCTATGTCGGCGAGCCCGATCTCGGCCGAATCGCGCCGGGCACGAAGGTGACGGTGACGGCCGACGGCATCGCCAGAACCTATCACGGCACGATCGGCTTCATCGCCTCGACCGCCGAATTCACGCCCAAGACGGTCGAGACCGACACGCTGCGCACCGACCTCGTCTATCGGTTCCGCGTCATCATCACCGATCCCGACGACGCGCTGCGCCAGGGCGCCCCCGTCACCGTGACCGTCGCCGACGCTCGGCCGGCGGCGACGCGCTGACATGGCCGCCCCCGTTGCCAGCTCCGAGGGGGTCGTCAAGCGGTTCGGCCGCGATGCGCCACCGGCGCTGGACGGCGCATCGATCGCCATCGAACCGGGCAGGATGACCGGGCTGATCGGCCCCGACGGCGCCGGCAAGACGACGCTGATCCGCATCCTTGCCGGCCTGGTCGATGCCGATGCCGGCGAGGTTCGCGTGTTCGGCCAGCCGGCGGGCGCGGTCGATCGGGCGATGATCGGCTACATGCCGCAACGCTTCGGCCTCTATGAGGACCTGACGGTGATCGAGAACCTGCGGCTGTTCGCCGAGCTGCGCGGGCTGCCCGAGGCGGAATGGCCGGCGAGTTCGGCCAGATTGCTCGATTTCACCGATCTCGGCGGCTTCACCGATCGGCTCGCCGGGCGATTGTCGGGCGGGATGAAGCAGAAGCTGGGGCTAGCCTGCGCGATGGTCCGGGCGCCGAGGCTGTTGCTGCTCGACGAGCCGGGTGTCGGCGTCGACCCCGTCTCGCGGCGCGAATTGTGGGCGATGGTGAAGGCGCTCGCGGGGGAGGGGATCGGCGTGCTGTGGTCGACTGCCTATCTCGACGAGGCCGAGAAGTGCGACACCGTGACGCTGATCAACCACGGCAAATGCCTCTATGCCGGGCCGCCCGGCGATCTGACCGGCCGCGCCGCCGGACGCGTGTTCCGCGCCGCCGTGCCCGAAGCCGGGCGCCGCGCCGCGCTGCACCGCGCGCTCGATTCGGCGATGGTCGAGGACGGGACGATCCAGGGCGACGCCGTCCGCCTGATGCTGAAGCCCGATGCCGGCCAGCCCGACCCGGCGGCGATCGGCCTGCCCGATACCGCGACGCTGCAATCGGTGCGGCCGCGGTTCGAGGATGGCTTCATTGACCTGCTCGGCGGCGGGCCGGCGGGGACGTCGCCATTGGCGGAAGGCTATGCCGCGGTCCCCGGTGGCGACGCACCGGCGATCGAGGCGCGCGCGCTCACCAGGCGCTTCGGTGATTTTACCGCCGCCGCCGCGATCACCTTCACCGTGCGGCGCGGCGAGATTTTCGGGCTGCTCGGCCCCAATGGCGCCGGCAAGTCGACCACCTTCAAGATGCTCTGCGGCTTGCTGACGCCCAGCGAAGGCTCGGGCGCGGTCGCCGGTCACGATCTGCGGCGCGCGCGCGCCGATGCGCGACAGTCGCTCGGCTATATGGCGCAGAAGTTCGCGCTCTACGGCGATCTGTCGGTGCGGCAGAACCTCGCCTTCTTCGCTGGCGCCTATGGCCTTGCCGGCGCGGCGGCGCGCGACGCGATCGACCGGGCTATCGAAGTGCTCGGGTTGCAGCGTTATCTCGGCATCGACGCCGGCACCGTTCCGCTCGGCTACAAGCGGCGGCTCGCGCTGGCCTGCGCGGTCCTCCACCAGCCGCCGGTGCTGTTCCTCGACGAGCCGACCTCGGGCGTCGACCCGATCGTCCGTCGCGAATTCTGGACGCATATCAACGGCCTGGTCGAGAAGGGCGTGACCGTCCTCGTCACCACGCATTTCATGGACGAGGCGGAATATTGCGATCGGGTGACGCTGATCGACCGCGCGCGCCAGATCGCCACCGGCACGCCCGACGAGCTCAAGGCGCACTCGGGCCGCGCCGACGCGACGATGGAGGATGCCTTCGTTGCGCTGATCGAGGCGCGCGAGCACGCCCGGCATGAGACGCTGGCGGCATGAGCCGCGCGCTCGATCGCCGTCGGCTCGTCGCGATGCTGGTCAAGGAGACGCGGCAGATCGTGCGCGATCCGTCGACCTTCCTGATCGCCTTCGTCATGCCGCTACTGCTGCTGTTCCTGCTCGGCTATGCGGTCAATCTCGATACGCCGCGCACGCGCATCGGCATTTCGCCGCAGGACGACAGCGCCGCCGCGCAATCGCTCGCCAGCGCCTATCGCGCCTCGCGCTGGTTCTCCGTCGCCGAGGTCGGCGACGTCGCGACGCTGGGCAACGACATGGCCCGGCAGCGCATCCGCGGCATCGTCGTCATTCCGGTCGATTTCGGCCGCAACGCGGCGCGCGGCGGCGGCACGATCCAGGTCATCACCGACGGATCGAGCCCCAATATGGCGGCGTTCGTCGCCGCTTATGCACGGGGCGTCTATGCGATCTGGGCGGGGCAGCGCGCTGCCGACCGCGACCCTGGCGGCCGCGCGGTGCCCGCGATCGCCACAGTCGACCGTTTCTGGTTCAACCCCGCGCTCACCAGCCGCTATTTCCTGGTGCCCGGATCGATCGCGGTGGTGATGACGATCATCGGCACGTTGCTCACGGCGCTGGTGGTCGCGCGCGAATGGGAACGCGGCACGCTGGAGGCGATCATGGCGACGCCGCTCGGCATGGGCGAGTTCATCGCCACCAAGGTGATTCCCTATTTCCTGCTCGGCCTCGGCTCGATGGCGCTGTGCACGCTGCTGGCGGTGACGGTGTTCCAGGTGCCGCTGCGCGGGTCGCCGCTGGCGCTGCTGGCGATTGCCGCGAGCTTCCTGTTCCCGGCGCTGGGCCAGGGGCTGCTGATCTCGGCGGCGACCAGGAACCAGTTCGTGGCGAGCCAGGTGGCGCTGCTTTCCGCCTTCCTGCCGACGATGCTGCTGTCGGGCTTTCTGTTCGAGATCGCGTCGATGCCCGCCTGGGTGCGGCCGGTCACGTATCTGGTGCCCGCGCGCTACCTGATCCCGCAGCTCCAGACGGTGTTCGTCGCCGGCGACGACTGGAGCCTGTTCCTGCCGGACATGGCGGTGCTGATCGGCTTCGGACTGCTGTTCTTCGCGCTCGCGCTGCGCGCGACGCGGCGGCGGATCGCATGATCGGGCCTCGCCTCCGCGCGATCATCGTCAAGGAGATGTGGGCCGTGCTGCGCGATCCGCGCAGCCGGATCATCCTGTTCGTCCCGCCCTTGCTCCAGTTCCTGTTGTTCGGCATGGCGACGACGCTGGAGGTGAAGCATTTCACCATCGGCGTGCTCGATCTCGACAGCGGCTTCTACAGCCACGAGATGATCGAACGGGTCGCCGCCAGTCCCGACGTGCGGGCGGTGATGCGCCTCGGGTCGGATGCGGCGTTGCGGCGCGCGATCGACCATCAGCGGATCATCGGCGCGCTGCGCTTTCCGTCGAGCTTCTCCGCGGATATCGCGCGGGGCGGTACCGGCGCGATCGGCGCCGTCTATGACGGGCGGCGCTCGAACGCGGCGCAGATCGTCGCCAGCTATGTCGGCACGATCGCCGCCGGCGTCGCGGCCGACATCCGCCCGGCGAACGGCGCGCCATCGGGCGGCGTGATCGTTGCCAACCGGTTTAATCCGAACCTCGATTATCGCTGGTTCACCATGCCTGGCCTGATCGCCATCATCGGCGCGATATCGGCGATGTCGGTGGTCGCGCAATCGGTCGCGCGGGAGCGGGAGCTGGGCACGTTCGACCAGCTCATGGTCTCGCCGCTGCGCGTCCACGAGATCCTGATCGGCAAGATGGTGCCGCCGATCGTCGTCGGCACGATCATCGCGACGATCTACGTGATCCTGATCCCCAACGTGTTCGGGGTGCCGCTGACCGGCTCGCTGATCGGCTTCTATCTCGCGCTAATGCTGTATCTGCTGGCGCTGACCGGGCTGGGGATGCTGGTCTCGGCGCTGTCGGCGACGCAGCAGCAGGCGTTTCTCGGCATGTTTCTGGTCACGGTGCCGATGATCATCCTGTCGGGCTATGCAACGCCGGTCGACAACATGCCGGTCTGGCTGCGCGCGGTCGCGCTCGTCAATCCGGCCACCCACTTCCTGGTCGTCGCGGAAGGGGTGTTCCTGAAGGGGATGCCGCTATCGGTCGTCCTGCTCGACGCGGTGCCGCTGGCGGCGATCGCCGCCGTCACCCTGGCCGCGGCGGCGCTGCTGTTCCGATCGCGAATGGAATAGCCGATGCGTCCTTCGGCGCGACCTCGGTAGATTTGCGGATGTCGCCGCCGATCGGCCGCGCGCCATATGGTGCCGCCGGCACGGCAACGCCGCGGAGGATGAGATGATCGCAGACATTTTCGCCATTCTCGATCTGGGGTCGACCGACGCGACGTTCGTGTCGCAGGCCAAGCGATTTGCCGATGCGCGGGAGGCGCGGTTGCGGATCGGGGTCGCGGCGCCGGTCCATGCGCTGGAAACGTCGCTGGCGCTGGCGGGGGGCTATGCGCTGCCGACCGACCTGGAACGCTGTGCCGGGGAAAAGGAGGCGGAGATCGTCGCCGGCCTTACCGGGGAGGGCATTCCGGTCTCGGTCGGCACGTTCGAAGGCGAACCGGCCGTGCTCGACAGGGCGCTGGTCGCGCAGGCCCGGGTCGCCGACCTGACGCTGGTGGGGCCGCCGGCAGCCTATGCCGATCGGGCCTTCCGGCGCCGCCTGCTCGAAAATCTCGCGCTCCATTCGGGCCGGCCGGTGTTGGCGCTGCCCGAATCGGGCATTCCCGATCATCCGGCGACCGTCGTGCTCGCCTGGAACGGCTCGCGCGAGGCCGCCCGTGCGCTTAACGACGTGCTGGCGCTGGTCGACCGGCGGACCTATTTCGACGTCGTTGAGGTGTGCGACGATGCCGACCGGCACGATCTCGACGCGGTGTGCGCGCACCTGCAAGCGCGCGGCCATGGCGCGGCCGGCCATCATCTGGCCGGCAAGGGCGAGCCGACCGACCACCTGCTGGCATTCGCGCATCGGCAGCGCGCCGACCTTCTCGCCGTCGGCGCTTATGGCCGCACCCGCCTGAGCGAAATGCTGCTCGGCGGCGTGACGCGCGACCTGATCGCGGGTGCGACGATGCCGGTCCTCTTCTCACATTGACGCGACGTGCCGCGATGGCGTCCGGGGGCGACGATCCGGCACCTGCCGAAATGGTCAGGCATCTGCCGCTCACGGTGCCGCCCGATCCGTCGCGCGTGGTGCTGCGGCCGTTCACGCCGGCGGACAATCCGTTCGCCGATACGCCCGCGCATCGGTCGCGCGTGGCGGAGGTCGTCGATCGCGTGCTTGCGCTGCCCGAGCCGGCGCTCGAGGCGCGCCTCGAACGTGTCGTCGCGTCGCTCGCGGACCGGCATGACGATGTCGCGCTGGTGCTCGATCGCCGCTGCCACGACGTGATCGCCCCCAATGGCGGCCCGCCTTTGTCGGCGGCGCAGGCGCGGCTGGTCGGCGCCTATTTCACCGAGGAATATTCGCTCGAGGCGGCCGCCCTGTTCAATCCCAGCATCGTGCCGCATCCCGATCAGTCGGCCGTCCCCGCCGGCGCGACGCGGATCGTGCTGTCGCAGCGCGGCGTCGGCGAGGGGCACGTTTCCTCGATCACCTTCCGCACCGGACTCGTGGCGCCCGATGGAAACGTCACGCTCGATCCCGTCAGCCCGCGGACCATCTCGCCGCGGATCGAAGCGCTGCCCGGCGCCGCGCCCGACGATCCCGGCACGCGACTATTCTATGGCGACGCGGCGGACCTGTCGGCGGTGGTCATCTTCCCGGTCACGCTGCGGCAGCGCCACGGCGTCGAGGATCTCCGCCTCACCCTGTTCACCGAGGATGACGGCACGCAGAGCTATATCGGCACCTACACCGCGTTCAGCGGCGAGGCGATCCGCCAGGAGCTGCTGCGCACCCGCCACTTCGCGTCGATCGAGCTTTCGGTGCTGCAAGGACCGCTCGCCGCGACCAAGGGGATGGCGTTGTTCCCGCGCCGGATCGGCGGCTATTACGCGATGCTTGGCCGGCAGGACCATGAGAATATCTGGCTGCTGCGATCGAACGATCTCTATCGCTGGGATCATGGCGCCGTGATCGTGAGGCCGCGATGGCCGTGGGAATTCGTCCAGATCGGCAATTGCGGCGCACCGATCGAGCTTGACGAGGGATGGCTGGCGGTCACGCACGGCGTCGGACCGGTGCGCAATTATTGCCTCGGCGCCTGCCTGCTCGACAAGCGCGATCCATCCCGGCTGCTCGCGCGCACCAGCGAGCCGCTGATCGCGCCGGAAACGAGCTCGCGCGGCGGCTATGTCCCCAACGTCGTCTATAGCTGCGGCGCGCTCGCGGCCGGGCGCCGACTGGTGCTGCCCTACGGCGTCGCCGACAGCTTCACCGCGTTCGCCGTGATCGATATCGATCGGCTGCTCGCCGCGATGGATTAGGGATATTACGACTGGGATCGCGGTCGCCCGCTGGTCATTCCCGCGATCAGGACCGGAGGAAACGCCATGGCCGATCATCGTCAAGCCCCGTCGCTCGACCGCGAGTGGGAGCGCCTTGCCGCGAAGGCGGAGGAAGCGTGGCTGCTGCCGCTGACGGCGGGCACCGCCTGGTGGAACGCCGGCATCGACCTGTGGTTCGGCGGCCTCGCTTATCGCCCGGAACACGGCGATCATGACCAGCTCGCCGTGCCCGAGCTGCTCGAAACCGACGGCGAGTACGCGCTGTTCGCCTGACTCCCTCGCGCTCAGCCGACGATATGCTGGCCGCCGTCGACCGGGATGATGGTGCCGGTAATCCGTCGCGCCGCGTCGCTGACGAGAAACGCCGCGAGGGCGCCGACATCGACGATATCGACCAGCTGATGCTCGGGCACCTCTTTCGCCGCCTGTTCGAGCATTTCGTCGAACCGGTCGAGCCCGCTCGCCGCGCGGGTGCGGATCGGGCCGGGCGAGACGGCGTGGACGCGGATCCGCTTCGGCCCCAGCTCGGCGGCCATGTAGCGCGTCGTGCTCTCCAGCGCGGCCTTGACCGGCCCCATCAGATTGTAATGTTCGACCACCCGCTCCGAGCCGTAGAAGGTGACGGTGAGCAGGCAGCCGCCATCGGCCATCAGCGGCTCGGCCAGCTTCGCCATGCGGATGAACGAATGGCACGACACGTCCATCGCCAGCGCGAAGCCTTCCGCCGAGCAATCGACCACCCGGCCATGGAGATCGTCCTTCGGCGCATAGGCGATCGAATGGAGCAGGAAATCGAGCGTGCCCCAGCGGGTGCGCACCTCCTCGAACACCGCTTCCAGCGAGCCGGGCGTGCGCACGTCGCACGGCGCCATCCAGTCGGCATGAATGCGATCGGCGACCGGCTGGACGAACGGCCTGGCCTTGTCGTTGAGATAGGTGACGGCCAGCGTCGCGCCGGCACCGGCGAAGGCCTCGGCACAGCCGGCGGCGATGCTCTGGTCGTTGGCGATGCCGATGATGAGGCCGCGTTTGCCGGCAAGATCGATGATTGCGGTCATGAAGCTTCCTTCGCTGTCGCCGCGAGCAGGTCACGGACATGGATGGCGATCATCCGCTCCTCGTTGGTCGGCACCACGCGGACGCGCACGCGGCTGTCGGCGGTACTGATGACGGCGGCGCCCACGTCGTTGGCGGCGTCGTCCAGCGCGACGCCTAGCCAGGCGAGACGCCGGCAGATCGCGGCGCGCACCGGCGCGGCGTTCTCGCCGATGCCGGCGGTGAAGACGATCCCGTCGAGCCCGCCGAGCGAACTCGCCAGCGCGCCCGCCTCGCGCGCGACGCGATAGACGAACAGCTCGACCGCCGCTTTGGCCAGCGGCGCGTCGCTGTCGAGCAGGTTGCGCATGTCGCTCGACGCGCCCGACACGCCGAGCAGGCCGGAGCGATTGTAGAGCAGGTCGGTCAGCGCGTCGGCGTCCATCCCCTTGCTCTGCTGCAAATAGAGCAGCACGCCGGGATCGATCGCGCCGCAGCGCGTGCCCATCACCAGCCCGTCGAGCGCGGTGAAGCCCATCGTCGTGTCGAGGCTGCGGCCGTCCGCCATCGCGCACAGGCTGGCGCCGTTGCCGAGATGCGCGGCAATCACCCGGCCGCGCGCCATCGTCGGGTCGATCTCGGCGAGGCGGCGCGCGATATAGGCATAGGAAATGCCGTGGAAGCCGTAGCGGCGCACCCCCTCTTCCTCCAGCGCATGGGGGATGCCGAAGCGGGTGGCGACCGCCGGCTGGGTGCGGTGGAAGCCGGTGTCGAAGCACAGGATCTGCGGGAGATGCTTGCGCACCCCGGCCGCCGCGCGCACGGCGGCGAGGTTGTGCGGCTGGTGCAGCGGCGCGAGCGGGCACAGCGCTTCGAGCTCGGCGATCACCGCCCGCGTGGCGATCACCGGATCGGCGAAGCTGGCGCCGCCATGGACGATGCGGTGGCCGACGCCGATCAGCCGGTTGGGCGCGAGATGGCCCTCGATCCAGCCGAAGATCGCATCGAAAAAGGCCTCGTGCGCCATGTCGGCGCCGTCTTCCCAGCGGCGTTCGGTGAGCACTTGGCCGTCCGCATCGTGGACGATCAGATGCGGCGCGGTGCCGATCCCCTCCAGCTTGCCGCGTGCGAGCGGGATGATGTCGGCACCGGCTGTGAACAGGCCGAACTTGATGCTCGACGATCCGGCATTGATGGCGAGTAGCGCGTCGCTCATGCCGCCGCCTGCGATGCCGCCACGCCGGGGCCGCGCGCCAGCAGCACGGCGAGTGCGCACGAGGCGATGCGCGTGCGCTCGCTGTCGGCGCGGCTGGTGAGGATGATCGGCACCCGCGCGCCCAGCACGATCCCCGCCGCATCGGCGCCGGCGAGGAAGGTGAGCTGCTTGGTCAGCATGTTGCCCGCCTCCAGATCGGGCACCACCAGGATGTCGGCCTGGCCGGCGACCGGCGAATCGATGCCTTTCTCGCGCGCCGCTTCGGGACTGACCGCATTGTCGAAGGCGAGCGGGCCGTCGATCACCCCGCCGCTGATCTGGCCGCGGTCGTTCATCTTGCACAGCGCCGCCGCCTCCAGCGTCGAGCGGATCGCCGGGTTGACCGTCTCGACCGCCGACAGGATCGCCACCTTGGGATTGGCCGTGCCCAGCGCATGGGCGAGATCGATCGCGTTGCGCACGATGTCGGCCTTGTCGTCCAGCGTCGGGGCGATGTTGATCGCCGCGTCGGTGATGATCAGCGGACGGGCATAGCCCGGCACGTCCATCACATAGGCATGGCTGACCCGGCGTTCGGTGCGCAGCCCGGCCTCGGCGGCGAGCACGGCGTGCATCAGTTCGTCGGTGTGCAGCGCGCCCTTCATCAGCGTCGCGGCGGTGCCGTCATGCACCAGCGCGACAGCACGCGCAACGGCGGCACGCCTGTGCGGCGTGTCCTCCAGCGGGAAGGCGGCAATGTCGATGCCGGCGGTCCTGGCGGCCGCCGCGATCTTCGCGCGCGGCCCGACCAGGATCGGCGCGATCAGCCCGGCATCGACCGCCTCGGCGACCGCGGCGATCACCGCCGGGTCGCAGGGGTGGACCACCGCCGTGGCGATCGGGGCGCCGCCGGCGGCCCGCGTGACGAGATGGCGATAGCGCAGGTGCTCGGCGATCCGCACGTCGGGCAGCGCGGCGCGCGGGCGGCGGACCTTCTCGGTCGGCGCCTTGACGGTGGCGACGCCGGTGATGACCGTTTCGCCCTTCTGGTTCGTGCAGGCGCAATCTAGAAGGACGATTTGGTGTTCTGTCCGCTTCTCGCTCACCGTCACCGTGGCGGTGATCGTGTCGCCCGGCGAGACCGGCCGGGTGAAGCGCAGGCTCTGGTCGAGATAGATGGTGCCGGGGCCGGGCAGCTTCGTCCCCAACGCCGCCGAGATCAGGCCGCTGCCCAACATGCCGTGGGCGATGACATGGTGGAACATGTCGGTCGCGGCATAGGCCGGGTCCATGTGCGCGGGGTTCACGTCGCCAGAGATATAGGCGTAGAGATGGATGTCCTCCTCGGTCATCGTCCGGCTGACGCTGGCCTCGTCGCCGACCGCCAGCTCGTCGAACGTGCGGTTCTCGATCATCTCCATGTCAGCGCTCCAGCACATAGGTGCCCGGCGCGTCGGCGAGCGGGCGCAGGCCGCGCGCGCCCATCGCCGGCGGCGCCTGGTCCTGCGCGCCCGATCGCGCCGCCAGCCAGTCGGTCCAGGCCGGCCACCACGATCCGTCGCTTATCGGAGTCTGCTGCACCCAGGAATCGGGATCGACATAGGGCGCGCCGGCGGCGCGCGTGCCGATGTGGAAATGGCGATGGGGATGGCCGGGTTCGCTGACGATGCCGGCATTGTGCCCGCCCGAGGTCAGCACGAAAGTGATCTCGCCGGGGTTGAGCAGGTGCAGCTTGTAGACCGAATGCCACGGCGCGACATGGTCGGTCTCGGTCCCGACCATGAAGATCGGCACATGGATGTCCGACAGCGCGACCGGCCGGCCCCCGACCAGATAGCGGCCCTCGGCAAGGTCGTCGTTGAGGAACAGGCGGCGGAGATATTCCGAATGCATCCGCGCCGGCATCCGCGTCACGTCCTCGTTCCACACCATCAGGTCGTTGGGCTGGTCTTCCTCGCCCAGCCAGTAGCTGCGGATCAGCCGCGACCAGATCAGGTCGCGCGAGCGCAGCAGCTGGAAGGCGCCGCCCATCTGCCGCCCGTCGAGATAGCCCTGGCGCGCCATCATGTCCTCCAGGAAGGCGAGCTGCGCTTCGGACATGAACAATTGCAGCTCGCCGGCTTCGGTGAAGTCGGTCTGCGCCGCGAACAGCGTCATGCTGGCGAGGCGGTCGTCGCCGTCGCGCGCCATCGCCGCCGCGGTGATCGACAGCAATGTGCCGCCCAGGCAATAGCCGACCGCATGGACCCTGGCCGGGCCGCAGATGCGGTTCACCGCATCGAGTGCGGCGAGGCACCCCTGGGTGCGATAGGCGTCGAACGGCAGGTCGCGCATTTCCTTGCCGGGATTGCGCCACGAGATGCTGAAGACGGTGTAGCCCTGTTCGGTGAGATAGCGGATCAGCGAGTTGTGCGGCGACAGGTCGAGGATGTAATATTTCATGATCCACGCCGGCGTGATCAGCACCGGTTCGGGCCGCACCTTGCCGGTCGCGGGCGTGTACTGGATCAGCTCGATCAGGTCGTTGCGGAACACCACCTCGCCCGGCGTCGCGGCGAGGTCGCGGCCAAGCACCATCGGCCTGGCGCTGGGGTGCGGTGCGCCGGTTTCGGCAAAGGCGGTGATGTCGGCGAGATAATTGGCGAAACCCTCGATCAGGCTGCGGCCGCGCGTCTGTACCGCCATGTCGATGATCTCGGGGTTGAGCCATGGCACGTTGGACGGCGAGAAAGCGTCGAGCATCTGCCGGGCGGCGAAGCGGACGATGCGTTCGTTGGGCGCGCTGACCCCGCGCACGCCGGCGATCATGCGGTCGGTCCAGTCCTCCGCGAGCAGGAAGCTCTGCGCCATGGCGTGGTACGGGAAGCGGCTCCACGCCTCGGCGGTGAAGCGATGGTCGTGCGGCCCCGGCGCGATCTCGGTGGCGCCGCACCAGGCCGAGCCGGCGGCGCTGGCCGTCGCCAGCCCGTCGATCGCCGCCGCCGCCCGCCGGAACGGCGCATTGGCGAGGTGCACGCCCCATTCCAGCGAGGCGATGCCGAGCGCGAGCGGGGAGAGGCCGCCGGTCAGTCGGCCCTCGGCGCCGTGCAGCCACTGGTCGAGCCGGGTGAACAGCGCGCCGTCGGCTTCGTCCTCGACCGGCGGCGTGAAGGCCGGGGGCAGGGGATGGGGCGTCGCCGGAGCCTCGGCGGTCGGGGCGGGGACGATGCCGGCCGGGGCCGGCTTCGTGCTGGTTGCGGCGGGTTCGGTCAGAGTAGCGGTCATGTCTTCCTCGCGACGCTCATGCCGGCAGGCCGCACCGGCTGTGCCGGGCCTTAGGCGCCGTTGCTGCGGCGCAGCATCCGTAATATCCCTCAGCGTCGGCCGATGCCGGGCGCCACAGGCGGGGAACAACGGGCGCCCGGACCTGTTCCGCGATCAGGTGGTTAAGGACTATCCCGGATGGGACCGTCGCCGCTCGAACGGTAGCCGGGAAAGCGCCGGCGGCGCGGTCGCCGGCATTTCCCAAGGCCAGTAGGAGTCGGCCCCGTGCAAGACCTCGCGCACCCCGTCATCGCCAGCGATACGTCCACCGAGGCGGAAATCGCCCTGATCGACCGCTATTGGCGCGCCGCCAATTATCTGTCGGTCGGGCAGATCTACCTGATGGACAATCCGTTGCTGAAGCGGCCGCTCGCGCCGGCGGACGTCAAGCCGCGGCTGCTAGGCCATTGGGGGACGACGCCGGGGCTCAACTTCATCTACGCGCATCTCAATCGCATCATTCGCAAGCGCGACGCCGACCTGCTCTATATCTGCGGCCCCGGCCATGGCGGGCCCGGCATGGTGGCGAACACCTGGCTGGAGGGCACCTATTCGGAAATCTATCCCGAGGTCGGCGAGGACGAGGCCGGCATGGCGCGGCTGTTCCGGCAATTCTCCTTTCCCGGCGGCGTGCCCAGCCATGCCGCGCCGGAAACGCCGGGATCGATCCATGAGGGCGGCGAGCTCGGCTATGCGATGGTCCATGCGGTGGGCGCGGTGCTCGACAATCCGAACCTGGTCGCCGCCTGCGTGATCGGCGACGGCGAGGCGGAGACCGGGCCGCTCGCCGCGTCATGGCACGGCAACAAGTTCGTCAACCCGGTGCATGACGGCGCGGTGCTGCCGATCCTGCATTTGAACGGCTACAAGATCGCCAACCCGACCATCCTCGGCCGCATGTCGGACGAGGACCTGCGGCATCTGTTCCAGGGCCTCGGCTATCGGCCGATCTTCGTCGAAGGGCACGAGCCCGTGCCGATGCACGAGGCGATGATCGCCGCGCTGGACGAGGCGTTCGACGCGATCGCCACGATCCAGCGCGACGCACGCGAGTCGGGGGGCTGCCCCGCCATGCCGCGCTGGCCGATGATCGTGCTGAGGAGCCCCAAGGGCTGGACCGGGCCGAAGGAAGTCGACGGGCTGAAGGTCGAGGGTTTCTGGCGCGCGCATCAGGTGCCGATCCCCAACGCCCGCACCGACGAGGCGCACCGCCAGCAGCTCGAAGGCTGGATGCGCGGCTATGACCCCGCCGACCTGTTCGACGAGAAAGGCGCGCTGAAGCCCGAGCTGCGGGCGATGGCGCCGGCGGGCGACAAGCGCATGGGAGCGACGCCTTTTGCCAATGGCGGTCGCTTGCGAAAGCCGCTGCGCCGGCCCGACTGGCGCGACCATGCGCTGGCGGTGCCCGAGCCGGGCGGCGTGCGCGGCGAGGCGACCCGCACCTTCGGCCGCTATCTCGCCGATGTGCTGCGCCTCAACGCCGAGGCGCGCAACTTCCGCATCATGGGGCCGGATGAGACCAATTCGAACCGCCTCAACGCCGTGTTCGACGTCACCGACCGCGCGTGGATGGAGCGCACATTGCCCTATGACGACCATCTCGCGCAGGACGGGCGGGTGATGGAGGTGCTGTCGGAGCATCTCTGCCAGGGCTGGCTGGAGGGCTATCTGCTGACCGGCCGCCACGGGCTGTTCAACTGCTACGAGGCGTTCACCCACATCGTCGATTCGATGGTCAACCAGCATGCCAAATGGCTGAAGGTGACGCGCCAGCTCGGCTGGCGGCGACCGATCTCGTCGTTCAACTATCTGCTCAGCAGCCATGTCTGGCGGCAGGACCATAATGGCTTCAGCCATCAGGACCCCGGCTTCATCGACCATGTCGCCAACAAGAAGGCCGATGTCGTGCGCATCTATCTGCCGCCCGACGCCAATTGCCTGTTGCGCGTGATGGACCATTGCCTGGAGACCTATGACCGCATCAACGTGGTCGTCGCCGGCAAGCAGCTGAGCCCGCAATGGCTCGATGCCGACGCGGCCGAGGCGCATTGCGCGGCCGGCATCGGCATCTGGGAATGGGCCGGCAGCGACGAGGACGGCACGCCGCCCGATTTGGTGATGGCCTGTGCCGGCGACGTGCCGACGATGGAGACGCTCGCGGCGGTCGACCTGCTGCGCCAGCATTGCCCGGACCTGCGCATCCGGGTGGTCAACGTGGTCGACCTGATGACGCTGCAGCCGGAGAGCGATCATCCACACGGCCTCAGCGACGCCGCGTTCGATGCGTTGTTCACCACCGACCGGCCGGTGGTGTTCGCCTTCCACGGCTATCCGCACATGATCCACCGGCTGACCTATGCGCGTGCCAATCACGCCAACATGCACGTGCGCGGCTATACCGAGGAAGGGACGACGACGACGCCGTTCGACATGGTGGTGCGCAACCAGCTCGACCGCTTCCACCTCGCGATCGAGGCGATCGACCGCGTGCCGAACCTCGGCGAGCGCGCCGGCCATGCGCGGCAGCATTTCTGCGACGCGCTCGCCCGGCACCACAGCTATATCGTCGAGCATGGCGAGGACATGCCCGAGGTCGAGGAATGGCACTGGCAGGGCGTTACTGGGTGACCATTGGAACCAGACGTTGGATATCATGGCTATGGTCGAAGGCTCATGCCCCTATAGCTGAACCGCGCCGGGTTTGCCGGAGGCCGTTGGATGTGAGTCACGCTGCCATATCGACGTTGTCCGCGGCAGCATAATATTGTTCTTCGGCTTCGGCGGGCGGGATGTTGCCGATGGGCTTGAGCAAGCGGCGATGGTTGAACCAATCGACCCACTCGAGCGTCGCGTATTCGACGGCTTCGAAGCTGCGCCACGGGCCACGCCGGTGGATCACCTCAGCCTTGTAGAGTCCGTTGATCGTCTCGGCCAAAGCATTGTCATAGCTGTCGCCGACACTGCCGACCGACGGCTCGATCCCGGCTTCGGCAAGCCGCTCACTGTATTTGATCGAGACGTATTGGCTGCCGCAATCGGAGTGATGGATGAGACCGCCGCTGCGCGTCGGTCGGCGATCGTGAAGGGCCTGCTCGAGGGCGTCGAGAACGAAGCCAGCATGGGCGGTTCGGCTCGCTCGCCACCCGACGATCCGCCTGGCGAACGTATCGATGACGAAGGCGACGTAGACGAACCCGGCCCAGGTCGCGACATAGGTGAAGTCCGAGACCCAGAGCATGTTCGGCGCCGGCGCGCGGAACTGCCGGTTGACGCGGTCGAGCGGACAAGGTGCTGATCGATCGCCGATCGTGGTACGCATCGGCTTGCCGCGGATCACGCCCGCCAGTCCCATCGTACGCATCAGCCGCGCGACCGTGCAGCGGGCGACATCGAACCCCTCCCGCTGCAACTGCCGCCAGACCTTGCGGACACCATAGACCCGGAAGTTGGCCTCGAACACGCGCCGCACCTCGATCCTGAGCGCAGCATCGCGACGCGCCCGCGCCGACAGGCGCAGTGGATCCCGTCGCTGCGCGACATGGGCGTGGTAGGTTGATGGGGCGATCGGCAGCACCTTGCAGATCGGCTCGACCCCATGAACAGCACGCTGCCTCAGGAAAACGGTTCCCTAAACCGTTTTCTGTTCCTCGTCAGCGTCGATGAACGCGATCATCGCTTGAACGGGCGGTCGAGCTCCGCCCGAGCAAAATATGCCGACGCCTTGCGCAGAATCTCGTTCGCCTGGCGCAACTCGCGGTTCTCGCGTTCCAGGGCCTTCAACTGCGCCGCGACATCGCTCGGCACGCCGGCGCGGGCGCCACTATCGATCTCCGCCTTCTTCACCCACTCGTGCAGCGTCTGCGCTGCACAGCCGATCTTCGCTGCGATCGACACTACCGCCGCCCAGCGCGACGGGTGGTCCTTCTCGTGTTCCAGCACCATCCGCACCGCCCGGGCGCGGACCTCAGGTGAAAACTTGTTCGTCGTCTTGCTTGTCATAGCCCCTTACTCTCAGGAGTTGGGGCCTCCGACAAACCCGGCGCGGTTCACCCGACTTTCGGACACGCCGATTAATGTCGAGTTTGTGACGTGGCTGGAGGCGCGGAAGATTATCTCTTCATGGAGCAGAGTATCGGGCTTCTTCGAGAATGGCCTACGCATCAACAACTTCAGGAAGTAAGGCTGGACCGGACACAATACCTGTGACCCGCTCGAATTTTACCGGACTCGTCAGCTGGTTCGTTGCGGTGGAAGCCGGCCAGCGGGCATGGCATGCCTGGTGAGAAATTTACGGAAGTTTTTGGGATTGTGATGAAGGAAGGTGAATGGCGGCAATTACGCGAAGCCGCCGTTCTGCTACGCGCCCCATTCTCGGCCGTTCGCTTGCAGACGTCTGTCCGCCAAAAGCTGACGCGCTCTAGATACCAAATGAAGTCCAGCTGGCTGCGTTGTGCACAATGCGCTGATAGGCAGGGTTTCCCGGCGCGCATTGCGAGCGCGATTGGCCAGGGCATCGCGAGTTCGTATGCTCATCCAATGGCAGAGCAAGCGGCTTCCCGTCGGTGACACTCGATCAGGTCGCGATCCTGGCGCTGCTGGCGTGCATGTTCGCGGCCTATGCCGTCGAGCGCTTTCGCATTGAGCTGGTTGCTCTCAGTGGGCTTGCGATCGCTTATCTCGCCGGCCTGGTTCCGCTGACCGGCGTTTTCGCCGGTTTTTCGAATCCGGCGGTGATCACCGTCGTCGAGATCCTTCTCGTGGTGTCGGTGCTGGCGCGGACTCGTGCTGTGGAAAGTTTCGCCGTGCTCATCGTGGGCCTCGCCGGCGGTGAGCGCGCGGTGCTGGCAGTGCTGTGCCTGGTCGGGGCGGCCGTATCGGTGTTTATGAACAACATTGGCGCGCTGGCGCTGATGTTTCCGGTAACGCTGTCGGTCTGCAATCGATTGAGAACACCTTCGGCGCGGATGCTGATGCCGCTGTCCTTCGCGACGCTGCTCGGTGGCATGTGCTCGCTGACGGGAACGCCCGCCAACCTTGTTGTCAACGAATGGCGGATCGCGCAGACGGGTGGCGGTTTCGGCTATTTCGACCTTGGCTCGGTTGGCGGCCCGGTGGCCGTCGCGGGCATCGCCTGGCTGGTCCTGGTGGCCCCCCGGATGTTGCGCCGCCACGGGATGGAGACGGCGTCGCCGGAAAGCGCACCGGGTCACATGCTCGTCGAACTGCATGTGGCACCGAAATCGCCGCTGATTGGCCTCTCGCTGGCGGGGGCGACCGAGCGTTACGCGGTCGAGGTGCACCGCGTGATGCGTGATGGCGTACATGTGTTTGCGCGGCGCGACGATATCAAGATCTCGGGCGGCGACATCCTGCTTGCTGAGGCAGATCTTGAGAATTTGGAAGCTTTGCAAGCCTCAGGTGCAGCAACTTTCGGCGGGCGTGCGGCGGAGCGGATCGAAGCCGTCGTCACGCCGGAAAGCTACCTGATCGGTTCTCGCATCGAGGATGCCAGTGCGCTCGAGGAGTATCGCGTAACGGTGATCGGTCTGGCCAGCCGGCGACGGCGGATCGAAGGCATGTTCGGTGACTTGCAGATCGGCCTGGGTGACGTGCTGCTGCTCGCCGGCGATCGGCAGGCGATGCGTGACGCCGCGAGCGACGCGGGGTTGCTGGCGCTGTTGCCGCGCAAGACGCTCGGCGCGCGTCCCGATGCATTCCGTAGCGCAGCAATATTCGCGATCGGCGTGATCCTGACCGCAATTGGTCTCGCGCCGCCGGAAATCGCCTTCGGCGGCGTCGTTCTCGCGATGGCGTTGACGGGATCGCTGCGGCTCCGCGAGGCGTTGCAGGACGTCAATTGGACGATCGTCATCCTGCTCGGCTGCATGATTCCGCTCGGCGCGGCCGTGCAGGACACCGGCGCCGCGCGGGTCATCGCCAATGCGATCGTCGGTCACCTCGATACGACGCAGCCGTGGGTCGTCACGGCGACGATCCTCGTGCTGGCGACAGTGATCACGCCGTTCGTGGACAATGTATCGGTCGCGGCCGTGCTCAGTCCCGTCGCCGCAGGCGTGGCGAGCCGTGCCGGGATGCCGGTCGAACCGCTGCTCGTCGCCGTCGCGATCGGCGCGTCGCTCGATTTCCTGACGCCGTTTGGCCACCACAACAACACGGTGGTGATGGGCGCGGCAGGCTATCGCTTTACTGACTTTCCCCGGATGGGTCTCCCGCTCGTCGGATTGTCGCTGGTCGTGGCGATGATAGCCCTATGGCTGTTCTGGATCTAGCAATTTGCCCTCGACGCGCCGAAGGAGTAACCTAGCGCCCAGCTAGGAAATCAGATGATCTCAAACAAAGCGAAATATGCCTTCCGCGCGCTGCTTGCGATTGCGGCTTCATCGGACCGCCAGGCGATGGCGAGCGCCGACATTGCCCAGCGCTACGCGATCCCCCACAAGTTCCTCGAACAGATCCTCGTCGACCTGAAGAAGGCGGGCATCCTCGATAGCCGGCGTGGCAAGAACGGTGGCTATGTCATGTTGCGCCCCGCCGACACGATCAGCTTCGGTGAGGTATTGCGCCTGTTCGAGGGACCGCTGGCGCCGCTCCCGTGCCTGTCGAGGCAATCCTATCGGCGCTGCGAGGACTGTATCGACGAGTCGCGCTGCGACATCCGCCGCGAGTTCGGCCGCGCCTACGATGCCTATCGCCGTGTGCTTGATTCGCGCACGCTGGCCGACGCGCTCGACAGCGGCCACGGTCAAAATGACGATTTTCTGCGGCGGAGCGCCTGAAACAAACGTCTCTTGCAATTCCCTATTCACTAGATAGGGTATACAGGCTTTTAAACAGGCCGGAGATGATCATGGCACGGATAATCAATAAGGCTGCGGGGACAGAGGTTCCCCGACGCCGCGTGGTGGCGGGGCTGCTGGCGACGGCGGCCGGCGTGGCGATGCTGGCGGGCTGCACGTCGAAGTCGGATGCAGGCAATCAGGCAGGCGCCGCCACCATCCAATTGCTCAACGTGTCCTATGATCCGACGCGCGAACTCTATAAGGATATCAACACCGCCTTCGCGAAGCAGTGGCAGGCCCAGCACGGGCAGAGTGTCACCATCGACATGAGCCATGGCGGCTCGGGCAAGCAGTCGCGAGCGGTGATTGACGGACTGGGCGCCGATGTCGTCACCCTGGCGCTGGCCTATGACATCGACGCGATCGCGCAGAAGACCAAGCTGCTCGATCCCAACTGGCAATCGCGCCTGCCGGACAACAGTGCGCCTTACACCTCGACGATCGTGTTCCTGGTCCGCAAGGGCAACCCCAAGGGCATTCACGACTGGGGCGATCTGGTGAAGCCGGGGGTGCAGGTGATCACGCCCAACCCCAAAACCTCGGGCGGGGCGCGGTGGAATTTCCTCGCCGCCTGGGCTTATGGCAAGAAGGTTGGTGGCTCCGACGCAGCGGCGCAGAAATACGTCTCGCGGCTGTTCGCGCAGGTGCCGGTGCTCGATTCCGGTGCGCGTGGCGCGACAACCACATTTACCGAACGCGGCATCGGCGACGTGCTGCTCGCCTGGGAGAACGAGGCGTTCCTGGCGCAGAACGAGCTCGGCAAGGGCAAGTTCGACATCGTCGTGCCGTCGATCTCGATCCTCGCCGAGCCGCCCGTCGCCGTGATCGATGGGAACGCGGCCAAGCACGGCACGAACGCCGTAGCGACCGCCTACCTCAAGTTCCTTTACACGCCGCAAGCGCAAGAGCTGATTGCCAGGCATTATTACCGGCCGCGCGATCCGCAGGTTGCGGCGAAATACGGCAATCTGTTTCCCCGGCTCGATCTCGTCACGATCAAGGATTTCGGCGGATGGCAGGCAGCGCAGGCCAGGTATTTCGCCGACGGTGGCGTGTTCGACCAGATCGAAGCCGGCATCCATCACTAGCTCCCGTGGACCTGCCGGACATCTCGGTCGATACGGGTGGCGGGCGGCGACCGCGCCGCTCGTCATTCGTGCAGCCCAGCGTCATCCCCGGGTTCGGGCTGACGTTCGGGTTCACGCTGGCGTGGCTGTGCCTGATCGTGTTGCTGCCGCTGTCGGCGCTGTTCCTGCGCGCGACGGGCATGAGTTGGCACGATTTCCTTGAAGTCGGGTTCTCGACGCGGGCGCTGCGCGCCTATCAATTGAGCTTCGGCGCGTCGCTCGCCGCCGGCGCGGTCAACACCGTGTCTGGGCTGATCATCGCCTGGGTCTTGGTGCGCTACAGCTTCCCAGGCAAGCGGCTGATCGGCGCGTTGGTCGATCTGCCCTTCGCGCTGCCGACTGCGGTTGCCGGCATCGCGCTGACCGCGCTTTACGCGCAGAACGGCTGGATCGGCGGGCTGATCGCGCCGCTTGGGGTGAAGATCGCCTTTACCCGGGCGGGCGTGGTCATCGCGCTGATCTTCATTGGCCTGCCGTTCGTCGTGCGTTCGGTCGAACCGGTGCTGGCGGACGTCGGCGCCGACGTCGAGGAAGCCGCCGCGACGCTCGGCGCGACGCCATTGCAAACGTTCCGCCGGGTGATTCTGCCTGCGATCGGCCCGGCTCTGCTGACCGGCTTCGCGCTCGCCTTCGCGCGCGGCGTGGGGGAATATGGCTCGGTGATCTTCATCGCCGGCAATATGCCGTACCGATCGGAGATCGCGCCGCTCCTGATCGTTACCCAACTGGAACAATTCGATTATGCCGGCGCCACCGCGATCGCCTCGGTGATGCTGGTCGCCGCGTTCGTCGTGCTGCTGTTCGTCAACCTGCTGCAGCGCTGGACGCGCAAGCGGGGTGTGGCGTGATGGCTGGCACTCTCGCCCCCTCGCGCACCGGTCGCGTCGTGCTGATGGTGCTGGCTTTCGCCTTCCTCGCGCTGTTCATCGTCGCGCCGCTGGTCGCGGTGTTCGTCGAGGCGCTGTCGAAAGGAATCGCCACCTATGGCGCCGCGCTGGTCGAGCCTGACGCGCTGTCGGCGATCAAGCTGACGCTGCTTGTCGCCGCAATCAGCGTGCCTCTCAACGTCCTGTTCGGCCTGGCTGCCAGCTGGGCGATCACCAAGTTCGACTTCCCGGCCAAGAACCTGCTGATCACGCTGATCGACTTGCCGTTCTCGGTCTCACCGGTGGTCGCGGGCCTGATCTACGTGCTGCTGTTCGGCGCCCAGGGCTGGCTCGGGCCATGGCTGGAAGCCCATAACGTCCAGATCATCTTCGCCGTGCCTGGTATCGTGCTGGCGACGACCTTCATCACCTTCCCGTTCGTCGCGCGCGAGCTGATCCCGCTGATGGAGGAACAGGGCCGCGACGACGAGGAAGCGGCGATCTCGCTTGGTGCGAGCGGTTGGCAGGCGTTCCGCAAGGTGACGCTGCCCAACGTGCGCTGGGCACTGCTCTACGGCGTCTTGCTGTGCAACGCCCGCGCGATGGGCGAGTTTGGTGCGGTGTCGGTGGTCTCTGGGCATATCCGCGGCAAGACCAACACGATGCCGCTCCACGTCGAGATTCTCTACAACGAGTACAATTTCGCCGCTGCCTTCGCGGTCGCCTCGCTGCTGGCGCTGCTCGCGCTGGCGACGCTCGCCCTCAAGTCGATCCTCGAATGGCGCTACGGCGTCCACGGAAAGGGCCATCCATGAGTCTGAAACTTGCCAATATCGCCAAGCGTTTCGGTGCTTTCACCGCGCTCCACGATATCAACCTGCGCGCCCGCCCGGGCGAGTTTCTCGCGCTGCTCGGTCCCTCGGGGTCGGGCAAGACGACGTTGCTGCGGATCATCGCGGGGCTGGAATTTCCGGAGCGCGGCACCGTCTATTACGAAGGCGAGGACATCACGCAGCTGAGCGTCGCCGAGCGCCGCATTGGATTCGTGTTCCAGCAATATGCGCTGTTCAAGCACATGACCGTCGCCGAGAATGTCGGCTTCGGGCTGTCGGTGCGGCCGCGTCGCGAGCGGCCGCCTCGGCGCGAGATCAAAGCTCGCGCGCAGGAGTTGCTCGACCTCGTCCAGCTCGGCGACCTCGGCAGGCGTTTGCCAGCGCAGCTTTCCGGCGGTCAACGCCAGCGCGTCGCGCTCGCCCGCGCGCTGGCGGTCGATCCCAAGCTGCTGCTGCTCGACGAGCCGTTCGGCGCGCTTGATGCGAAGGTGCGCAAGGAATTGCGCCACTGGCTGCGCGAGTTCCACGATCGCGTCGGCCTGACCTCGATTTTCGTGACGCACGATCAGGAGGAAGCGCTCGAAGTCGCCGACCGCGTGGTGGTGATGAGCAACGGCGCAATCGAACAGATCGGCACCCCGGCCGAAGTCTACGACAACCCGGTCAACGCTTTCGTGTTCGATTTCGTCGGCGAATCGAACTGCGTGCCGGTTGTTGCCGCCGACGGTCGCGCCACGTTTCGCGGCACCCCGGTGGCAGTGGACACCGCAGGCCTGCGCGGCGCCGGCGACCTATATTTCCGGCCGCACGCGGCGCGGATCGGGAGTGAGGGGGAAGCGGGCCTGCCCGCCACCGTCGCATTGGTGCGCCCGCGGGAAGGCCGTGCCCGGGTTGAAGCGGAGATTGCCGGCCTTGCCGACGTGATCGAACTCGACGTTGCGCCGGACACCGCTCCTGCGGTCGGCGCAACCGTTACGATCGTGCCGACGCGCGCGCGGCTGTTTCCCGCCCGCGAACCAGATGAAGCCGCGGCATGAGCGTTGCCCCGACGCGCATCGACCCCGCACGCGCCGAGCCGGATCACGAGCCGGCGATCGTCGCGCTGCGTGAGGCGCTGAACGGCCTGCGCTTCGGCACCATCGCGCTGACCGTCCACGACGGACGGATCGTGCAACTTGAGATTACCGAGAAGCGCCGCTTCGGCGCCTGACGACAACATGAAGCTGACCGGACCACCGGAAGCATCGCCATCCTTTCTTTGGGACAATGACGATGATTACACGCTTCCTGACCGCCGCTACCCTCGCCGCCGTGCCGATCGCGGCGCACGCCCAGGACGCCAGGCCGGCCAAATCGGCCGCACCGTGGACGCTACAACAGGCGATCGGCGATCCCGACGATTTCACGCTCTCGGGCAGCATTCGCGCGCGCTACGAGACGCTCGACAACGAATTCCGTCCCGGCGGCGGCAAGACCGACGACCTGCTGTCGTTCCGCACGACGCTGTTCGCCGAATATCATCCCGGCATTTTCCGCATCGGCGGCGAGCTGATGGACTCGCGCGCCTATCTCGATGACGCGAAGAGCGCCGTCAGCAACAACGACGTCAACGCGTTCGAGCTGATCCAGGGCTATATAGGTGCCAATCTCGGCGATGCGCTGGGGAAGGGATCGAAGACGGTCCTGACCCTCGGCCGCCAGACCATCGACCTCGGCTCGCGCCGCCTGGTCGGCCGCAACAACTTCCGCAACGCGACCAACGCGTTCGACGGCTTCCGCGCCGAGTTCACCGGCGCCGACAAGACCTATCTCACCGTGTTCTACACGCTGCCGCTCAATCGCCTGCCCAGCGACAAGCAGGGCGTGCTCGATAACAAGGTGCAATGGGACCGCGAGAGCTTCGACGTCGCCTTCTGGGGCGGGTTCCTTACCAAGCCGGCGCTGGTCGGCCGCGCCAATCTCGATCTCTATTTCTTCGGCCTGAACGAGCGCGACGCGCCGGGATACCCGACCAAGAATCGTGAGATCTACACGCCGGGCCTGCGGCTCTATTCGGACCCAAAGCCGGGCAAGACCGATTTCGAATTCGAGGGCGCCTATCAACTCGGCAGCACACGCACCAGCACCGCGCCGACCGCGCCTGACAAGCAGGTCTCGGCCTATTTCATCCATGCCGAGGTCGGCCATCAATTCGCCGGCGCCTGGGTGCCGCGGGTCTCTCTCGAATTTGATCGCGCCAGTGGCGATCACGGCGGCAAGGACTATACGAGGTTCGACAGCCTCTACGGCCCGCGCCGCCCCGATTACGGCCCGACCGGCATCTACGGCCCGCTCGGCCGAAACAACATTTCGTCGCCTGGCATCCGCCTCGAAGTGACGCCGAACAAGCGCTGGGATGGCTCGATCATGTACCGCGCCGCTTGGCTCGAAAGTGCGACCGACAGCTTCGCCAACACTGGCGTTAAGGACGCGACCGGCGGATCGGGCACATTCGCCGGCCAGCAGATCGAAGGCCGTGTGCGCTACTGGATCGTGCCCAAGCTGCTGCGCCTCGACACCGGCGCAGCGCTTCTGATCAACGGCCGCTTCCTCAAGGACGCGCCCAACGCCAACGGCTACGGCAACCCGATCTACGGTTATGCCGACATCACGGCGACGTTCTGATGCCAGGCTCTCTCGATCCAGTGCCGCTGTTGGAACGCGAGCGGCCTTCGCGGCTCATTCGCCTCATGCTGGCACTGTCGACGATGCCGCTCCCCGCCGATCCGACAGAGAGCCCGCCGCTAAATGCATTCATTACTCGGCTGACAGTGGCGGGCTGGACTATTCGGCAGGCTTATTATCGCAATTGGACCATCTGGCGGAATACCAGCGGGCATGCACGCGGCTTGATCGTTCTGCCGATGGAGCGGCCGAAATCGAATGCGCTCCATGCGATCTTCATCGCGGTCGAACTGCTCAGGGGAGTCACCGGAAAATGGCCCATCGACATGACGCTTGTGGACCAGTTGGTGCCTAATCGCCTCGCTGCGCCGCCCGGCAAATCATGCGAGGAATACCGCGCCGCCGAGCTCGAACTCATCGGCTGGAAGCTATGGCGCTAATCGTCCAGCGGCGGTTCCCGTTGTCATCCTTCCTATGGCAGCTATCCTCTATCTCACGCTGAAAGCAGCCGGCCGGCAACCGGCCCAGCTTCAGTCGTAACGCGGAAGCTGCGCGGCTACGCGCTCAACGTCGGCTTTTGGCAATAGCTGGCGTTCGATCTGCGGGGGGAATGAAGGGCTCGTACCGCGTCCGGTCGTCCTACTTCGCCAAATGATTCACGCGAATCATAGAGCCTTTTGAGAGGAGTGCGCCGAGCACCCTTCATTGATGGCGTCCGCCATAGTCCGCCAAAAGATATTTGACGGATATTTGACCGTTTTCGCCAATAGACCTCTAAGTCATTGAATTATGGCGCACCCGACAGGATTCGAACCTGTGGCCTCTGCCTTCGGAGTTCCTGATCAGCCCGCTGAATGAGCGACTATCAAATCAGAGACGATCCACGGCAAATATCGCGAACAGTACAGGAACATCCGTCAAAATCCGGTGACGGTTTTGCAGTGAATTTGCAGTGAGCGCTCGAGCCGGCTTGAAGAACGTACCGTAAGCCGCTGAGAAATATGGTGACCCCTACGGGAATTCAAAAAATCAACCAATTTATTGATATTGCTATATTATACTAAAACACGAACTCGTTGATACCATCGATGATGCCAACGAGGCGATGAGATAATCTGAACTTCGTTGGAACTCGCTCCTGATCGTGGCAAGGGTGAGCCGGCCGCTTAAGATTGGATGGGATTTACGTCTCCGCCAGAGGGAACTTGGCGCCCTGTAAACAGATCGCCCGTGTCAGCCGCGGCCATTCTCCGTGGCGCACAAGAAATAGCTGAGCTTGAGTGTGCGGATCTGACGCTCGAACCTCTTATCGCCCATATCGGGTGCACTGCCCGCGGGGCCCCTCGCTGGCCATCCAACGCGGGGGCATATGATTTTGTAGCGATGCTTCAGTTATCAGGTGACGGCAATCCAGCCGGATTGATCCGGTCCGGATATTACTTTCCTTTTAATCTTGTGCTGTTGGAAATCGTGTGATCGTATCGGGTTACGACGATCGAGTCGGGGCACGATAGGAACAGGGGTCGATGCCATGATGAAGGTTCGTATGTTGCTGGGGCTTGCCCTGGCGGCGATGCCGGTTGCTGCGCAGGCGACCGAGACGGTGACCTACACCTATGACGCCAAGGGGCGGCTGATGAAGGTGGTGCATACCGGCACCGCCAACAACAATCTCACGACGACTTATTCTCACGACAAGGCCGATAATCGGACCAATGTCACGACAACTGGCGCGTAGGGCTGATCGGGCAGGGGCTTGCGAGCCCCAACTAAAATAACGGGGGACGCAATGACGAACCGATCGAACGCGCGCGGCTGCGCCGCGCGGCGCTTGCGCGTGCTGTTGACCACGACGGCCTTGGGCGGAGCAATCGTTTCCGCACCCGCATTCGGGCAGGCGGTGCTCCACCGCAATCTGGACGCAAACGGAGTCGATCTTACCCGCGACGACTACGTGATGAATTTCAAGGAAGGATCGATTGGTTCGGGTGACGCCGAGTTGTCGCTGATCCGTCAGGACGCGAGCTCGAAGTTTTCGCAATGGGACAATTACTCGTTCAATCTCAGCCCCAACGGCAGCGCCACGACTGTCACGGTAGGCCAGAGAGGCCGCTTCGTGGACGTGTTCACGTCTTCGGGTTCGGGCTTCGTTTCGAGCAAGAATGACGGCGCCACGCTCACGGGCGGCGGCAGTTCCTATGTCTATACGGCTTCAGACGGCACAAAGATCGCCTACACGGCCCCTGCCTATTCAGGCTACAACAGTTTCTGCGGCCACACCGCGCCCAACCAATTCAGCTGCGAACTCGTGGCCACATCGATTACGGAGCCGAATGGGGCGACGACGACGCTCTCCTACGCGTACTACGGCTATCCCGGCCCGCCCTACGGGTCGCAGTCGACGACGACCTATTCGTGGCGGCTGTCAAACGTGGCCAACAGCTTCGGATACAAAATCTCGTTCGGCTATCCGTTCATTGGCGGTGGGCCGGGTGGAGGCGGAAACCAGACGCCCCCGCCAGATGAATGGTTTCAGCGGGTGCGTGCCTCATTCTATAACACCAACGTCAGCACCACGCCGCAGGCAACGGTGAATTACAGCTATCCGTCGACCGGAACGGTCGACGTAACCGATACCGACGACAATGTCTGGGAGATCACGTCGACCAGCATCAAGGCGCCGGGCGAGTCGAGCCCGGGCGTCGTGATCGGCGGATCGGCGAGCTACGTGACGTCGGTGACGAGCGGTGGGGTCACGACCCACTATGCTTACTCGACAAGCGGCTCGACTGCGACGATGGTGGTAACCGATCCGGCCGGGAACCATACGACGATCGTATCGGATCTGACCATCAGCCGACCGACCAAGGTGACTGACGCCGCTTCGCACAGCACCATATATGGCTATGACAGCTACGGCCGCTTGACCTCAATCACCTACCCTGAGGGCAACGTCAAGAAGTTCACTTATGGCGAGCGCGGCAACATCACCGAAACCCGTGAGATATCGAAGACCCCGGGCACGCCGGCCGATATCGTGACCACGGCCGGTTTCCCGACAAGCTGCACGAACGTCGCGTGCAACGAGCCGACCTGGACCAAGGACGCCAACCTAAACCAGACCGACTATACTTATGACACGACGACGGGTCAGCTATTGACCGTGACGCTGCCGGCAGCGGCGACGGGCGTCCCGCGCAGGAAGACGTCCTACAGCTATACCAGCGTTGGCGGCGTCAGCCTGCTGAGTGGCATGACGACATGCGCGACGGCGACCACTTGCGCCGGCACGGCGAACGAGGTGAAGACCTCGATCGGCTATGACGCCAGCGGTAACGCGACGAGCCAGACAGTCGCGGCCGGCGATGGCTCCGTATCGGCGACCACTACCGCAACTTATACCCCGATGGGTGACGTCGCGACCGTCGATGGGCCGCTGTCGGGAACGGCGGATACGACCTATTATCGCTATGATGCGGCGCGCCGCGCGGTCGGCGTAATTTCGGCAGACCCGGATGGATCGGGCAGCCTCAAGCAGCGAGCGCAGAAGCTGACCTACAATGGCCTGGGCCAGGTGACCAAGGCGGAGGTCGGGACGGTCACGGGAACCGACGACACGGCGTGGAATGCGTTCGTGTCGAAGCAGCAGCTGACGACCAGCTATGACAGCCATCATCGCAAGATCCGTGATGCGGTGACGGCGGGCGGCACGACCTACGGTGTCACCGACTACAGCTATGACAGTTACGGGCGACCCGATTGCACGGCGGTCAGGATGAACCCGTCGGCGTGGGGGACGGTGACCGCGGCGTGCACGGCGCAGACGGCGGGAAGCGCCGGCCCCGACCGGATCACCCGCAACACGGTCTATGACGCCTTGAACCGGGTGACTTCGGTGACGAGCGCTTATGGCGTTTCGGGCACAGCCTCGACCGAGAGCACGACCTATTCCATAAACGGCAAGGTCGCGTCCGTGACTGACGGCGAGGGCAACAAGACGACGTACATCTACGACGGGTTCGACCGGCTGTCGAAGACCGAATATCCCAGCCCGACGAGCGCGGGAACGAGTTCGACCACGGATTATGAGCAGCTCGGCTATGACGCCAACGGCAACGTCACCGAGCGTGATCTCCGGGGCTATGCCTCGGACAGCACGCAAAAGATCATATACGGCTACGATCACCTGAACCGCTTGGTATCGAAGAACCTGCCGGGCAGCGAGCCGGACGTAACCTACGCCTACGATCTGCTCGACCGGCCAAAATCGGCCACACAATCGGGGAACGCCTTGTCGTTCACCTATGACGCGCTCTCGCGGCTGCGGACTGAGACGGGGCCGCAAGGCACGCTGACCTCGACCTGGGATGCGGGCGGGCGTAGAACCGAACTGCAATGGCCGGACGGGTTCTACGTGATCTACGATTACGACGTGCTGGGTGAGATGACCAAGGTGCGCGAGAATGGCGCGACCTCGGGCGCGGGCGTGCTGGCGACCTACACCTATGACGATCTCGGCAACCGGACGTACGTGACCAACGGCAACGGCACGGCGAGCGCGTGGACGCCGGATGCGATGTCGCGGCTGGCGACGCTGGTCCACAACCTCGGCGGCTCGGCCGACGACCTGACGAAGACGTTCACCTACAATCCGGCGAGCCAGATCGCGAGCGCGGCGAGCTCGAACGACGCTTATGCCTGGAACGGTGCGGTCAACGTCAACCGCAACTACACGACCAACGGGCTCAACCAGTACACGGCCGCAGGCAGCACGAGCCTCGGCTATGACGCGCGCGGCAATCTCACCACCAGCGGCTCGGACAGCTACACCTACAGTTCCGAGAATCTGATGAAGACAGGCCCGGGCAGTACCAGCCTGACCTACGATCCGCTGCTGCGGCTTTATCAAGTGACCAAGGGCTCGACGACGACGCGGTTCGCCTATGACGGGCTCGAGATGGTCGGCGAATACAATGCGTCCAACGCGCTTCAGAAACGCTACGTCTACGGCCCCGGGACCGACGATCCGATCGTGCAATATACCGGCACCGGCACGACCAGCCGGACCTGGCTGCACGCCGACGAGCGCGGCAGCGTGATCGCGCTGACCGACAGTTCGGGCAACACGACAGCGATCAACAGCTATGACGAATATGGCATCCCCGGATCGGGCAACAGCGGGCGGTTCCAATATACCGGTCAGGCATGGCTGCCCGAGGTTGGGCTCTATTATTACAAGGCCCGGATGTATTCCCCCAGCCTCGGCCGGTTCATGCAGACCGATCCCATCGGATATGCTGATGGACTGAATTGGTATAATTATGTTGGTGGTGATCCGGTCAACTTCGTTGATCCGACGGGAATGCTTACTTGTGGGTATTCTGCCGGTGGAACCGTCTACGATAGCTCCGGCAAGGTAGCTGGCTCCGGGCGCGTTATTCAGTGTCATCTCGACCCGTGGGACAACATCTCGAATTCTCCCGAAGGAGGCAATTCCTCGCCAGGTGGAGGTGCTGGCGGACCAAATGAAGTCCTCGTGAAAGCGACGAGGCTGCCGCAGAATGCGAACATTACTCCGTGCGAGTCCGCTTGGCTAGCCAACAAGTTTCGAAACGCGGGCGCTACCGACACAAGCTTCCTCTCCAAAATTACATTTCACAATGGCACTCCGGCTCTCGGCACAGGAAACCTATTTACCGACTTAGCATACGGGGAGGATACTACGGGAGCAGTCACCAACTTAGACGATGTTTATGTCAAGCCCGATCAATTTTCTCATTATACTTCAGCTGGTAATAGAGATCACTATGAAGAGATATTCCATAGTTTTCAGTTTAATTCTCTAGGTAAACTGGGATTTTATTCGATATATGGTGCGAGCTCGATCGGCCAAGTGCTGTCAGGCGGCGATGACTATTACGGCAACTCCCTTGAAGCCCAAGCTAAATCAGTAGCCAGAAGCTTGGAAGCACAATACAATAAGGAGAGGCCTTGTGGCTAATCCGCGCGGCTGACACGATCATAGTTAACACAATAAAGAGTGGGTGTCTTATGAATCGCTCTAGAATAATTATTCTATTCTCCTGCATATATGCCATTCTTGGTTTCATTGTGTTTGTCGGGTCAGTGATGGGCGACTGCCCTAGTACGACTCCTGCTGAAAAGTGCGTTGCCGGTAAGCGCCACTATGTCAGGCGAAATTTAGCAATTTGGGCGGTCGGTTATCCCGCCATCTTGTTGATATTGGTGTATGGGAATCGTCGGAACGAATAGGTGATAATAGCCGCAAAAGGATCTGACCTGCAAAGGCACCGCAACCTTCTCTGCTGTTGGGCCCTTGCCCCAAGCTCCCGGTGACTCAGCCTTCGCTCCCGGAACTAAGCCTGCAAACGGGACAGTTGCTATCGCAGGAGCAAGTACGTTTGGGTTCGGGCGAAGAGCGTTGCGGGAAGGTGCTGCAGGGGCAATCAAGATATATCCACAGGGCCTCGACAGTCTTCTAAAAGAGACTGGTGGACCATCACCACCCTTTACCGTCGGCGACTACGGCGACGTGAACATTAGGAACGCGCCGGGCTCGAGGTTCGATATCTATCGATTCTCAACTCTCAAAGGTGCGTTGACGTTCGGCAAGCGCACGGTTCCCGTGATCATCACAGTGCCTGCGGGCGGACACTGTCCTCCCGGCACTACGGCTCAATAGGATCGGCAGATGTCCCTAATCGATTCCCCACCGGCACAAGTCGAAGTTGTGGCTCGCCTTTCAGCTACGACGTCACGTTGTGAAATCCGTAAATACGCGAGCGACGACGAGGCCGGCGAGCTGCTCGAAGCTAAATGTGGTGCTATGGCGAAGCCGCTTGGCAGGGCAGTCAAGGGCGTGTCAGTGGACCGGATTAATACCTGTCGGGTGCTGCTGACCGTGAACGCCGTTCATTCTCCGCGCCTTTTAAGCCTAAGCAATTGTCATGGGCGCTTGGTGGAGTCAGATGTTGGTAGCGCTTGGGTCAAGCAACTCCAGAGGCGAGCGGGCATCCAGTCACGGAGCATCGAATTTATCTCATATGCTAAGGTCGAGAAGCGGGTCGGCTGTTATAACGTGACCGTCACGTACGATGCTAAATCCGGTGCACAGAACACACCTTACAAGGAAACTTCAGGGCAATTCTGTATCCGAAGGCAGTAGGATCGCCGCAAAAGGAGCAGAATCAATGCTCGGCTTATGGCTCATGGGCATCTTGGGCGAATTATGCTGACGGTGTCGCAGCTAGGGCGGATAAGGTCGCCGCAGTTGCCGGTGTCGCGGCTCTAGCGACTTCTGAAACTGGTGTTGGCGGCGTTGTTCTGGGAGGCGTGGCACTTTTCGCTAAAGGCGCAGGTCTGATTGCGACAGGTGTTTCGGCGTATTCGAAGTGGCAGGGTGGCGATCGAGGGGCTGCGCTACGCACTGTAGGTGTTGCGGGGGCTTCTCTCGCTATCGGAAGACTTTTACCTGCCGCTGCCTCAGCTCAAGCCAAGGTTGGTGGCAGCGATGTAAGTCGTGTCGCTGATGCTGCGGGCGAAGCACAAGGCTATGCCGCCGGAAAATTTGCTGAAGCGCAACTCTGAAAATAAAGGGCGACATGATTGCTTCATTATCTATGTTTACATTATTATGCATCATTATAGATCTATCGATGGATCGATTTTATATGATGTTTATTAACATTAGCCTGCACCATGTAAATAGAAATGCTCGATTTATACCTCTATACGGATATCGAGGTATGTTCTTCTTATTGTTTATATCGTCACCTATCTGGGGTAAGGGCTTATCAGATAAGATTGTCACCGCAACTAATATAGTAATATTTATTGTGTTCGGAATTATTAGCTGTTTTGAGACAATAAAGAGGCGGAGGCCTCTTCCCAATAAATAGGTCGCTTATTTTATCTCGAAATCAGATCTCGGCTGTGATTACGGTGACAGTTTACTAAATACACCAAATTCGCTATCTCTGGCCGCCTGGCCCGTCTGCTCGCCTCGTCCTGCCCGGCTATCCCTATCACGTGACGCAGCGGGGCAACCGCAGGCAGCGGACCTTTTTCGAGGATGGCGATTACGCTCTACCTTGACCTGATTGCGGAGGCGGCCGGCAAGGCGGGTGCGGAGATCTGGTGTTATTGCCTGATGCCCAATCCCGTTCACCTGATCGTCGTGCCATCGGATGAGGACGGGTTGCGGCGAACCTTTGCCGATGCGCATCGCCGCTATACCGGCTTCATCAACGCACGCCACCGCTGGACCGGGCATCTCTGGCAAGGGCGCTACGGGGCGGTGGTGATGGATGAGCGCCATCTCGCGCATGCGATCCGCTATGTGTCGCGCAACCCGGTTCGCGTGCGATTGACCTCACGCGCGGAGGAATGGCGCTGGTCGAGCGTGCGGGCGCATCCGGCGGGGGAGGACGATGGTCTGGTCCGCGTCGCGCCGGCGCTCGAACGCGATGGCGACTTTGCCCGCTTTCTCGGCTCGCCTGAAGACGGCGCCGATGCCTGGCAGGCGCTGTGGCGATCGGAAGCCACCGGTCGTCCGCTCGGAAGCGCCGAATGGATCGCTGCGCTGGAAGCGCGAACGGGCCGGGTGCTCGCGCCGCAGAAGCGTGGCCCCAAGCCGCGCTTGCCTGGCGCCTAGCAAGAATAAGACGCGCATTTTCCACCAATCAGGAGCCAACGTGCTTGGCATGGGCGGGTCGCAAGGCGTAGCAAGGTGAGGCGAATCGGGGAAAAATCGCGAAAGGGGCGCAAGTGATATCGCAGAGAGGAACGCGGCATTGTCATGCCGCTGCGGTGGTGCTGCTCTGGTCAACCGCCGCAAGGGCGCAGGACGAGCTGGCTGACCCGGCCGGGTCCGGCCCGCTGATCGCGGCGGTGCATTGGCTGCAGGGAACGCTGCTCGGCACGATCGCCACCGTCGTCGCGGTGATCGCGGTTGCCGCGGTAGGGTTCATGATGCTGACCGGCCGGATCAATTGGCGCTATGGCGCGACCGTCATTCTCGGCTGCTTCATCCTGTTCGGCGCGGCGAGCATCGTCGCCGGTATCCAGTCGACCGCCCAGCTCGGCGGCTGAGCGATGGCCGGCGTGGACCGCGATCCGCTGTTCGTTGCCCTGACGCGCCCGCAGATGTTCGCGGGCGTCACCTACAGCTATTTCGTCGCGAACGCGGTGATCGCGACCGAATTGTTCCTGATCTTCCGCACGGTCTGGGTGCTGCTGGCGGCGGTCGTCGTCCACCTTGCCGGCATGGTGCTCTGTTTGCGCGAGCCGCGCTTCTTCGACCTGTGGCTGACGCGGGTCGGACGATGCCCGCGCGTCAAGAACTATTCGATCTGGCGATGCAACTCCTACCGGCCCTGAGCAACGATCGGAAGACGGTCGCGCGGGAACAATCGGCGGGCCGCCATCTACCCTATGCCCGGCATGTCGACGCGCATACGATCGAGACGCGCGACGGGCTGCTCATGCAGATTGTGCATCTGCGCGGCCTGTTGTTCGAAACGGCGGATACCGAGGAGATCAACTATCGCAAGCAGCTTCGCGACGCGATGCTGCAAGCGATCGGTACGTCGCGCTTCGCGATCTGCCATCACGTCGTCCGGCGCCGGATCGACGCCGGCCTGGCGGGCGACTTTCCCGATGCCTTTTCGGCACGGCTCGACGCGGCGTGGCAAGCCCGGCTGGCGAGCCGCAAGCTCTACGTCAACGATCTCTACCTGACCCTGGTGCGGCGGCCGTTGCAGGGGCGGATCGGCGCGATCGACCGCTTGCAGGCACTGCTCGGACGGGGCGGGGAGGATCGCGCCGCGAGCGTCGCCCACGAGCTGCGCCAGCTCGACGCCGCTCGTGATGCGCTGATCGCGGCGCTGGGGAGCTACGGGCCGCGCTTGCTGACGGTCTATGACAGCCCGCAGGGTCCATGCTCGGAGCCACTCGAGTTCCTGTCGCATCTGCTCAACGGCGAAATGCGCCCGGTACTGCTGCCGATGCAGGATCTCGGTGCCTATCTGCCGTATCGGCGGATCAGCTTCGGCCAGCAGACCGTCGAGCTGGCGCCGGCCGGCAATACGCCGCGCGCCTTCTTCGGGCTTGTGTCGATCAAGGATTATCCCGGACAGACCAGCCCCGGTATGTTCGACGAGCTGCTGCGGCTGCCGTTCGAGCTGGTGATGTCGCAGTCGTTCGGGTTCGTCGATCGCCAGGCGGCACTCGGCCGCATGAACCTGGCGCTCAGGCGGATGCGCTCGGCCGAGGACGAGGCGCTCAGCCTGCGCGCCGATCTCGCTCAGGCGAAAGACGATGTCGCCGCGGGGCGTGCCGCTTATGGCGAACATCACATGACGATCGGCGTTCGCGGAACGACGCCGGAAGAGGTCGATGCCGGCATTGCCGAAGTGCAGGCGACGCTCGCCGATCTCGGGATCATCGCGGTGCGCGAGGAAATCGCGCTCGAGCCGACATTCTGGGCACAGTTCCCCGGCAACTTCAAATATGTCGCGCGGCGCGGGCTGGTCTCGTCGGGCAATTTCGCAGGCCTCGCCAGCGGGCACAATTTCCCGATCGGGAATGCGCAAGGCAACCATTGGGGCGATGCGATCACCCTGCTCGAGACGACTGCTGCGGGACCATATTTCTTCAACTTTCACCAGGGCGATCTTGGTAATTTCACGGTGATCGGCCCGTCGGGCTCGGGCAAGACGGTGGTGCTCAACTTCCTGCTGGCGCAGGCGCGCAAGCTCGATCCCCGCATTGTGTTCTTCGACAAGGATCGTGGGGCTGAACTGTTCCTGCGCGCGATCGGCGGCCGCTACGATGTGCTGCGGCCCGGCGAGCCCTCCGGGCTCAATCCGCTGCAATTGCCCGACACGCCAGCCAATCGTCAGTTCCTGATCGACTGGGTCGCCCAGCTCGGTGGCGCCGGCGAGGTCGAGGAGATCGCGGCGATCAAGGATGCGATCGACGCCAATTTCCAGCAGCCGGTCGGGCACCGGCGCCTGAGGCATCTGGTCGAGCTGTTCCGCGGCGGTCGGCGGCCGCGCGCGGACGACCTGTGGTCGCGGCTCAAGCCGTGGTGGGGGGAAGGGGAGCGTGCCTGGCTGTTCGACAATGCCAGTGATCGCACCGACCTCGCTGCCCGCGCGGTCGGGTTCGACATGACGCAGATCCTCGATGATCCGGCGGTGCGCACGCCGGCGATGATGTATCTGTTCCACCGCGTCGAGGAGCGGCTCGATGGCTCACCCGCGATCATCATCGTCGATGAAGGCTGGAAAGCACTCGACGACGAGGTGTTCGTGCGCCGGATCAAGGATTGGGAAAAGACCATCCGCAAGAGGAACGGCATCGTCGGGTTCGCGACGCAAAGCGCGCAGGATGCGCTCGAAAGCCGCATCGCCAGCGCGATCATCGAGCAGGCGGCGACCCAGATCTTCATGGTCAATCCCAAGGCGCGCGAAGCCGATTATATCGACGGCTTCGGCCTCACTGCCCATGAGTTCGATCTCGTTCGCACTTTGCCCGACAGCGCGCATTGCTTCCTCGTCAAACATGGTGCGGAAAGCGTGGTCGCGCGGCTCAACCTCGCCGGTGAGCGCGATCTCCTGACCATCCTGTCGGGGCGCGAACGCACGGTACGCCTGCTCGATGCGCTGCGCGCCGAGCGGGGCGACGATCCCGAGCATTGGCTCGAACCATTGCTGGAGCAGGCATGATCGCGCCGTGTTCGAGCGTCCCGGGCGCGGTGTCGTTCGCACCCGGCGTGATCGGGTTCCTCGATTGCCAGGCGCAGATGCTCGGTGCGCAAGGCTATCAGGCGCTCGCCGCGCCGGGATCGACGGTGTCGGCGCTGCTCACGATCCTGCTGACGCTGTTCGTGGCGTTCATCGGCTATCGCATGTTGTTCGGCCAGGTGCCGACGATCCGCGAGGGCGTGCTCGCCTGCGTCAAGATCGGCATCGTGCTGGTCCTTGCGACCAGCTGGCCGGCCTATCAGCGCGTGATCTATGACGTGGTGCTGCACGAGCCGGCCGAACTGGCGGCGGAGGTGGGCGGTGCTGCGGGACTGCCCGGTAGTGCTGGCGGGCTCGTTGCCCGGCTCGATAATGCCGATCGGTCGTTCGAGGCGCTGGCGGTCTACGGGGTCGGCCAGCCGCCGGCGGCAGCGGGGCAGGCGGGTTACCCGCCGGTCGTGCCGCCGTTGTTCATCGGGTTCGACACGTTCGCGCTCGGAGCGGCGCGCGTCGCATTTCTGGCGGGCGCGATCGGCGCCTTTGCCGTGCTGCGGATCGCGGGCGGATACCTGCTTGCCGTGGGGCCGCTGTTCATTGCCTTCCTGTTGTTCGACGGCACGCGGGGATTGTTCGAGGGGTGGTTGCGCGCAGTGATCGGGGTTGCGTTGGGTGCACTGGCGACATCGATCGTGCTCGGCATCGAGCTGGCGCTGTTCGAGCCTTGGCTGGCCGATCTGCTGGCGCGGCGGTCGGCTGATCTCGCGATCACCGGCGCGCCCGCGCAATTGCTGGCGATCGCGGTGATCTTTGCGGCCGTGCTCGGCATCATGCTGGCCTTGATGGCGCGGATCGCGTTCAGTTGGAAACTGCCCGTCGCCTGGCCCGCCTCTGCTGTATGGTCATCGGGTTCTTCGCTGGCCGGGACAACGGTCGCGGCCTCGCCGGTTCGCTCGCCGATCACCGATCGCTCGCGCGCACTGATCGTCGCCGACGCGGTGTCGGCGATCCAGCGTCGTGAGACACAGGGCGCGACTGCGGCGCCGGCCGCGCCCGGCCGCATTACCGCGCAGGCAAGCCGCGACCGCGACGCGACCGCGCCTTCTCTCGTACCGCTCGGCCGCAGCTTTCCGAACCGGACGGCCCGGCGCGTCTCCGCGAGCGCCGGCAGGCGGGATCAGCTATCATGAGCAAGAAACCGAATGAAGCACTCGACGCTTATTATGCCGAGGCCGGCAGCTGGGCGGAGGACCGCCGGGACGAGCTGAGGTCGTCGCGCCGGATCGCGTGGATCGTCGCCGCGGTCGCTGCCGGTATCGCGCTGTTCGAAGCGATCGCCCTGCTGTTGCTCGTGCCGCTCAAGACGGTTGTGCCTTATACGCTGCTGGTCGATCGCCAGACCGGGTATGTGCAGGCGCTGAAACCCGTCGATGCGCAGCTGGTATCGAGCACGAAGGCGCTCACCCAGTCATTCCTGGTCCAATATGTCATCGCCCGCGAGGGCTATGATTACGATTCATTGCAGGCGGATTATCGCAAGGTCGGCTTGTGGTCGGCCGGCGACGCGCGGCGGGCTTATGTCGCGCATATGCAGGCGTCGAACCCCGATAGCCCGCTGAGGCGCTATCCCCGCGCGACGATCGTCGATGTCTCGGTCAAGAGCGTCACGCCGCTCGGCAAGAATGTCGCGATGGTGCGGTTCTCGACCCAGCGACACGACCAGGGCGCGCGCGAGTATCCGGCTGAAAACTGGGTGTCGGTGATCCGTTACACCTGGTCGGGCGCGCCGATGTCGGTGGCTGACCGCTACGTCAATCCCCTTGGGTTCCAGGTCGTGCGCTACAACCGCAGCGCTGAAACCCTGGCGCCCGCGCCGCAGGCGAGCCCGACGTCATCGGCCACACCCGAGCCGTCGCAATGAAGCCGGCGCTTGTCATGACGGCTATCGCCGCATTGGTTGCAGCACCGCCGCTTGCCGCCCAGGTGCGCCCGCAGCCCGGCCCGGGCGACCCGCATATCCAGTCGGTCGATTATGACCCCAATCAGGTCGTCGAGCTCGAAACCGCGCCGGGCTATCAGCTCACCGTCGGGCTCGCCGCCGACGAGCAGATCGAGAGCGTCGCGGTCGGGGATAGCGCGGCCTGGCAGGTCAGTGCCAGCCACAGCGGCGACCACCTGTTCGTCAAGGCATTGCAGGGCAACACCGCCACCAACATGACGGTGGTGACGACGACCCGGCTCTATGCGTTCGACCTGGTCGCCTTGTCCTCGCCGTCGCCCGCCATGGCCTATAGCGTGCAGTTCCATTATCCGTCGCCGGCAACGGCGTCGCCGGACAAAACGGCGGCCGAAAAGCCGAAGGAGGAAGGGCGCTATGTCCTCCACGGCGATCACGCCTTGCGGCCGATCGCGATGATCGACGATGGCGTCCATACCTATATTCAATGGCCGGTCGATGCGCCGCTGCCGGCGACTTACTTCCGCGACGACCGTGGCGCCGAAACGCTCGCCAATGGCGAGATGCGCGATGGCTTCTACGTCATCGACAGCGTGCATCAGGAACTGATCTTCCGCATCGACAAGCATGATGCGCGCGCCGAGCGCGTCCCGTCGGAGGGTGACTGATGGCCAGCGGCTTGCCCGAAGCCGATCCGCGGCGGGAACCCGAAGCGATCGCCGAACGCGACGTGCGGCCCATGGTCGAGCGCCCGCGCGCCGGTCTTTCCGGGCTGGCGATCGGGGCGATCGCGATCGTCGCGGCGATCATCCTGTTCGTGATGCTCGACGCACGGCGACGTGCGTTGATGGCGCCGGCAACGGTGGCACGATCGGGCGCGGTGGCAGAACCCGCGCCGCCGCCGCTCTACATCCCGCCGGCGCCGCCTCCACCGCCGGCAGCGACCCCCACGCCCGAACCGGCCGTGGCGCCCCCGCCGCCCCCGCCCGAGCCGCAACCGTCGCCGCAGGTCGTCTATCTGCCGCCGCCCGTATCGCAGCCGCAGCCGGCGCCGCCACGCAATACCGGCGGTCAGGCGCTGGTGGTCGACAATGGCCGCGCTTCGGCGCCACCGCCGGCCAGCGGGGGTAGCAATAGCGGAGCGACGAGCGCCGATGCTGTTCCCGGTGCTGCTTCGACCGAGCGCGTTCATGCAGCGATGCTCGCCAACCGCACGACGACGGTGCCGCAAGGTACGCTGATCCCTGCCGTCCTCGAAACCGGGCTCAACTCCGATCATCCCGGATTTGCTCGTGCGCTGGTCCAGCGCGACGTGCGCGGGTTCGACGGCAAGCAGGTGTTGATCCCGCGCGGCAGCCGCCTGATCGGGCAATATGCCGGGGCGGTTGCCCAGGGCCAGAAGCGCGCGTTCATCCTGTGGTCGCGGTTGATCCGCCCCGATGGCGTGACCATCGCGATCGGTTCGCCCGCGGCCGATCCGGTGGGGACGGGCGGGGTGAAGGCGGACGTCAACAGCCACTTCTTCGCGCGCTTCTCGGGCGCCATCCTGCAGTCGGTGCTCGACGTCGGCGTCAATCTCGCCTCGCGGTCGAGCCATTCGCCGGTGGTGGTGGCGTTGCCCGGCTCCTTGCAGGGCACCACCGGCACGCTGGTCCAGCCGACCCAGATCGCGCCGACGCTCAAGGTCAAGCCTGGCGCCAGTATCAGCATCTTCGTTGCACGCGATCTCGATTTTAGCGGCGCGGATGCGAACCAATGAGCGTGGCGGCACTCGGCGACTGGGTTTATCTGCGCAGCTATCTGGCGCCGTTCGAGCAATGGCTTGCCCGCGACGACGTAACCGACATCTACGTCAACCGCCCCGGCGAATTGTGGATCGAGACGATCGGCGGCACGATCGAACGCCAGGAGGTGCCGTCCCTCGATACGGCGACCTTGATGCGGCTTGCGCGGCAGATTGCGGCGCTGTCGCATCAGGCCATCAATCGCGAGCATCCGCTGCTCTCAGCCACGCTTCCCGACGGCGCGCGGGTGCAGGTGATCGCGCCGCCGGCAACACGAGGGCAGCTGGCGCTGGCAATCCGCAAGCATGTCGCGGCCGACCTGTCGCTCGAGGACTATGTGGCAAACGATGCTTTCGCGGGCACGCAGACAGGCGATGCCGTGCATCGCTCCGAAATCGACACCGAGCTTTCCGAGCGGCTGGCGGCGGGCGACATCGCCGGCGTGCTGGGTGCCGCGGTGCGGGCGCGGCGCAACATCCTGGTGTCGGGGGGCACGTCGACGGGCAAGACGACGTTCCTCAACGCGTTGATCCGTGAGATTCCCAGGGGCGAACGTCTGATTATGATCGAGGACACGCCCGAACTCGTCATCCGCCATGACAATGCGGTGGGCCTGCTTGCGGCGCGGAGCGCCTTGGGCGAGGCCGAGGTGACCGCTGACGATCTCGTCTCGGCGTCGCTCCGGATGCGGCCCGACCGGATCATCCTCGGCGAATTGCGCGGATCGGAGGCCTACGCGTTCCTGCGCGCGGTCAACACGGGCCATCCCGGATCGATGACGACGATCCATGCCGACAGCACCCAGGGCGCGGTCGAGCAGCTCGTATTGCTGGCGTTGCAGGGCGGCACGCGGCTCAGCCGAGACGACGTCGCGCATTATGTCCGCTCGACGATTGCGGTGTTTGTCCAGCTTGGTCGGGTGGGGGGACGGCGCAAGGTGGTCGAGGTCACGGTGCGATGATCTCTTCCTATCCGTCTTCCGCATTCCTTGCCGATCCGACCGGCGCATCGCCGCTGATCGCGGCGGCCAACTGGGTGCAGGGGGCGTTGCTTGGCACCATCGCAACCGTCATCGCGATTCTGTGCGTTGCCGCGGTTGGATTATTGATGCTGAGCGGCCGTATCGACCTGCGGCGTGGCGTGACGGTCGTGCTCGGGTGCTTTCTGCTGTTTGGCGCGGCGGGTGTCGTCCAGGACATGCATAGAGATGTGACGCTTGCGCCGGCGCCTTATGCCAACGTGCCTCCTCCGCCGCCAGCGCCGCCGTTGCCGGCCAACGCGGCGTCATATGATCCTTATGCCGGTGCTTCGGTCATCAGGTGAGGGGGCGTTGACGGCGGATTGATCCAGTTCGGACGTTACTTTCCTTTTAATCTTGTGATGTTGGAAATCGTGTGATCGTATCGGGTTACGACGATCGAGTCGGGGCACGATAGAAACAGGGGTCGATGCCATGATGAAGGTTCGTATGTTGCTGGGGCTTGCCCTGGCGGCGTTGCCGGTTGCTGCGCAGGCGACCGAGACGGTGACCTACACCTATGACGCCAAGGGGCGGCTGGTGAAGGTGGTGCATACCGGCACCGCCAACAACAATCTCACGACGACCTATTCTCACGACAAGGCCGATAATCGGACCAACGTCAAGACGACCGGCGCTTCGTCTTAGCTGATCTCTTCTGCGTTTAGCGGGATTTTGGTTTGGCCGGGATCAGGGGGAAGAGAATGATCTATCGTAATACTGGCCGTCTTGTGAATTGCGGCCGATTTTGGTTCCGCTTCGTTCGTTTCGGCTTGGTGTTCAGCGCATTGGCTTTCGCTTGTGAGCCCGCATTTGCGCAAATCGGCGGAAATGACATGCCTACGCAGTACATCGCCAGAGACGGTCGCGGGGTCAACCTTGCTACTGGAAGCATCAGTACGCCCAACCTGACCTTGTCGATAGGTACGCAATCCAGCGGCATGGGATATGATGGAAGCGCTTCCAACATCGCCCGAAGCTATCAGTATGCAATAGACCAGATCGATACATCGCATCTGGTTGTGGTGCTTGGCAGTAGCAGTATAAAATTTACGAAATCTGGTAGCGCTTGGACCAATGATGGGCAAACGGGAGAGACTCTCGTTTCGAGCGGCGATATCTGGAATGGCGGAACTTATACTTTCACGGCCCGTGATGGTACGGTCATATTATTTGACCAATCTCCCGTAAGCTCTTCTCAAGTTGCGTTCATAAAATATTTCGAAGCGTCAACGATTGCATTAGCAAATTATCTTATTCGCCCCGATGGGGAGAAAATAACATTCTATTATAAGGAATTGATAACTCAAACCCTCAGCGGAGACAGAAGCAATATACGATTGCAATCAGCGGTATCGTCGAATGGATTTATGGCTAAATTCGAATATCTTGGGAATGCATGGGCGACAGAATATCTTTGGTTGGCGAAAGTATCTATTATAAATCTATCCGTGGATTATTGCAATCCAAGTGCAGATTTATGTAGTTCTCTTACAAAAAATTGGCCATATATATCTTATAACGTTCCTTCTGGATCAGGCGATATGATTCAAACGGACGGTTTGGGGCATTCGACTACATATACTTACGCATTTACGCCGAATTTTTTTGGAAATGCGCCGTTGGAAGGGATTCGCCGCGCGGGATCATCTTCTGATGACGAGACCGTTAGCTATGGAACTGACGGAAGGGTGTCTGATCTTACCATTGATGGAGTGACGTGGCATTATTCCTGGGCGCTCGCTTATACGAGCACGACCTCGATAATGACTGTTACCGTGACAAATCCGGATAATACACATCGGGTTTATACGGTAGATGCCAATCAAAATGAAATTCTTACGGTCACTGATGAGAAAAACGAAAAAACTACATACCTATACGATACAGCGGGTCGCTTGATTTATGTCGTTCCTCCCGAAGGGGTAATCGCCGGCGGCGTTCCAACGTCGGGCTATACTAAATATACTTACGATTCGCGCGGCAACGTTACCGAAGTACGAAAGGTATCGAAAACGCCAGGAACGCCTGCGGATATCGTTGCCACGGCCAGCTATCCGACGGTCTGCACGTCTCCGAAGACGTGCAACAAGCCGATTTGGACGAAGGATCCGAAAGGCAATGAAACCGACTATACGTACGATGGTTCCCATGGTGGCGTGCTGACGGTAACAGGTCCGGCTGATAATTCTGGGGTGCGTCCACAAACGCGGTATACTTATGGTTCCTTTCAGGCGCATTACAAGAACAGTTCGGGTTCAGTCGTTGCTTCCGGTGTCACCGAGTATGAATTAACGGGCACTTCCACGTGTTTGTCAGCGAGTAGCGCCAATCCGGCGAGTTGCGTCGGTTCCGCAAGCGAGAGCAAAAGCTCAATCTCCTACGGTTCACAACTGTTCCCGATCGGCATGACTGTCGCCTCCGGAAATGGATCGACAGCGGCAACGGTCTCATCGGCCTACGATGATGTCGGCAATCTTATATCCGTCGACGGTCCTTTGAGCGGCACCAGTGATACAACGACATATCGCTACGATGCCGACCGCCAGGTTGTCGGCGTGATTTCGGCGGACCCGGACGGGTCGGGTAGCCTCAAGCGGCGTGCGCAGAAGATGACCTACGATGGCCTGGGCCAGGTGACCAAGGCCGAGGTGGGGACGGTCACGGGGACCGACGACACGGCGTGGAATGCGTTCGTGTCGAAGCAGCAACTGACGACGAGCTATGACAGCCATCATCGCAAGATCCGTGATGTGGTGACGGCGGGCGGCACGACCTATGGCGTGACCGATTACAGCTATGATAGCGCCGGACGGCCCGATTGCACGGCGGTCCGGATGAACCCGTCGGCGTGGGGGACGGTGACCGCGGCGTGCACGGCGCAGACGGCGGGAAGTGCTGGCCCCGACCGGATCACGCGCAACACGGTCTATGACGCCTTGAACCGGGTGACTTCGGTGACGAGCGCTTATGGCGTTTCGGGCACGGCGTCGACCGAGAGCACGACCTACAACGCGAATGGCACCACGCAGTCGGTGACCGACGGCGAGGGCAACAAGACGACGTACATCTATGACGGGTTCGATCGGCTGTCGAAGACCGAATATCCCAGCCCGACGAGCGCGGGAACGAGTTCGACCACGGATTATGAGCAGCTCGGCTATGACGCCAACGGCAACGTCACCGAGCGTGATCTCCGGGGCTATGCCTCGGACAGCACGCAGAAGATCATTTATGGTTATGATCACCTGAACCGGCTGGTATCGAAGAACCTGCCGGGCAGCGAGCCGGACGTGACCTATGGTTACGATCTGCTGGGGCAGCTGACGTCGGCGAGCCAGCCGGGCTATTCGGAGACGTTCACCTATGATGCGCTGGGCCGCCGTTTGACCGACGGGCAAGGCTTCGGCACGCTGACCTCGTCTTATGACGCGGCGGGGCGTAGAACGAAGCTGCAATGGTCAGATGGGTTCTACGTGATCTACGATTACGACGTGCTGGGTGAGATGACCAAGGTGCGCGAGAATGGCGCGACCTCGGGCGCAGGCGTGCTGGCGACCTACACCTATGACGATCTCGGCAACCGGACGCACGTGACCAACGGCAACGGCACGGCGAGCGCGTGGACGCCGGATGCGGTGTCGCGACTGGCGACGCTGGTCCACAATCTCGGCGGCTCGGCCGACGACCTGACGAAGACGTTCACCTACAATCCGGCGAGCCAGATCGCGAGTGCGGCGAGCTCGAACGATGTCTATGCTTGGAACGGCGCGGTCAACGTCAACCGCAACTACACGACCAACGGGCTCAACCAGTACACGGTCTCAGGCAGCACGAGCCTCGGCTATGACGCGCGCGGCAACCTCACCACCAGCGGCTCGAGCACTTACAGCTACTCATCCGAGAACAGGATGATGGCGGCCAGCGGCGGGGTCACGATGCATTATGGTCCGCTCGGGCGATTGATCGAATATGACACCACGGTGTCGACCCGCTTCCTGTACGACGGCGACGAGATGGTTGCCGAACTCGACAACCCGGCGAATGCTGTCCAGAAGCGCTATGTCTACGGCCCCGGGACCGACGAGCCGATCGTGCAATATACAGGTTCAGGGACATCGAGCCGGACCTGGCTGCACGCCGACGAGCGCGGCAGCGTGATCGCGCTGACCGACAGCTCGGGTAACACGACCGCGATCAACAGCTATGACGAATATGGCATCCCGGGCTCGGGCAACAGCGGCCGGTTCCAATACACCGGCCAGGTATGGTTGCCCGAGGTCGGGCTCTATTATTACAAGGCCCGGATGTACTCACCCTCGCTCGGCCGGTTCATGCAGACCGATCCCATCGGATATGGCGACGGGCTCAACTGGTACAATTATGTCGGCGGGGATCCAATTAATGGATTGGATCCGAGCGGTACGACAGACGATAACAAGTCTTATACCTGTACCGGAACGCTTATCTGCAATGGGGACGGCAACAATGGCATAGGTGGATGGGTCAACGGTGGGTTCGATGCCACTCCCGGCGGAGACAAAAGAGGTGTGTATTGCACGGGGGATTGCAGCGATCCCGATCATCCTACCGATCTTGGGTACTGGCATAGGGGGCCCGATACCAGCGGTGAATGGGTCAAGGTTGGTGACTGGGGCCCCGGTTTTGAGGGCTTGGGTAACGTAGGTGGATTACCGCAGAATGGGGATGGCGAGGATATCATTGTAACCGGGCAAAGGCCCAAGCCGATCTTCATCGGTTCGCAACGCGGCTCTAATAACCAGAAATCGACTGAATTCGAAAACTTAAACAACGAACAACTCTTGGAAGAGTACAAAAAGGCCACGGGAAAGCAGAGAATGAAACTACAGCGCGAACTGAAAGGGCGTGGATTGAGAAATATCAACAAGCTCAGAGGCGCTGGTGATCTCTTCGATGATCCTTTCATAATTATTCCGGCATTGCCGCAACAGCTTTACATTTTGCAGTGCGAGACAAATCCGGACGCGAGTTGCTCCGTAATATGAATACAAATATCACATCCAAAAATAGATTAATTCTTCTGAAGTCTAGAGAATTCTATGACTGGGATGTGGATACTTTGATTGAATGGTCTCAAGATAAAAGTTCAGAGGTTCGGGATTGGGCTACCACAGCGTTATCATCGATAAACTTGAATTCCGAGAAAGTTAGGGCGGCGCTAGTCGCGCGTTTGAAAGATGCTGATTTTGACACAAGGGGCGAAGCAATGGTTGGCTTGGCTCGCCGGCAAGATCGGCGCGTATTACCATATATAAAGAGGGCCTTAGAAGAAGATCGTGTGGGAACGCTGTTCGTCGAAGCTGCCGGGTATTTAGCCGATGCGAGCCTAGTGGCACCACTTGAAGCCCTGCGAACTTGGTGGGACGTCGACCAGCCTTTGTTGGATGAGGCTCTGCAGCGTTGCAAAGGATTAACAACCAAGCCCTGCCGAGTTTGGGAATATGTCGGCCCTGAGGATAAGGCTCTCGAAATCGGGCGGGCAGCTCCCAGACGCGACGGGGAGGATGAGAGCCGGTAGGTTCATCGCGGGCGGGGCTCGCGAGGGATCAGGAGACCGAGCCATGGAATTGCATGTAGGACTGGACGTATCGCTGGAGTCGACGAGCATGTGCATCGTCGACGCGACCGGCAAAAAGGTACTCGAAACTGTCCGTCGTCAGGACATTTGGCGCAGATCGGGGCGTAGATTAGCGGAGAGCGGGCCTCGTCAGGGGGCTGATGTTAGGCGGCGAGCTTGCGGTGCTGCAAGCGCCGATGTTCGATGGTCTGTCGCTTGATCCTTTCGCGCTGTTTGATGATGGCCGGCGCCCTGCCGAAGTAGGCGTCCGCGGGCGTCACGTTGGCCAGGCTCTCGTGGTAGCGCTGGTGATTGTAGTGCTCGACGAAGGCTTCGATCTGGGCCTCGAGGTCGCCGGGCAGGAAGTAGTTTTCCAGCAGGATGCGGTTCTTCAGGGTCTGGTGCCAGCGCTCGATCTTGCCCTGGGTCTGGGGATGACACGGGGCACCGCGCACATGGCTCATCTTCCGGGCCTCGATGTATTCGGCCAGTTCACCGGCGATGTAGCTGGGGCCGTTGTCGCTGAGCAGCCTGGGCTTGTGCAGCACCGTGGCGCTGTCGCAGCCCGAGGCCTTGAGGGCCAGGTCCAGCGTGTCAGTCACGTCCTCGGCCCGCATGTTGGTGCACAGCTTCCAGGCGATGATGTAGCGCGAGAAGTCGTCGAGCACGGTCGACAGGTACATCCAACCCCACCCGATGATCTTGAAGTAGGTGAAGTCGGTCTGCCACATCTCGTTGGGCCGCGTGGTCTTGGTGTGGAACGCATCGGCCGCCTTGATCACAACGTAAGCCGGGCTGGTGATCAGGTCGTGGGCCTTGAGCAGCCGGTAAACCGTCGCTTCCGACACGAAGTAGCGCTGCTCGTCGGTGAACCGCACGGCCAGCTCCCGGGGGCTCAGCTCGGACTGGTCCAGCGCCAGTTCGATGATCTGGTCGTGGATCTCGGCCGGGATGCGGTTCCACACCCGGCTCGGCGCCGAAGGCCGGTCTTCCAGCGCTTCCAGCCCACCCTCGAGGTAGCGATCATACCAGCGGTAGAACGTTCGGCGGGGGATGCCGAGCTGGTCCAGCGTGCGCTTGGCCGGCAGGTGTGACTGCTCAACGATCCTGATGATCTCGAGCTTCTCGGATGCAGGATACCTCATTCGTCGCCTTCCCCATCCGCGGTCATGCTTTTTTGAGCAACCGGTTTTCCAGCGTCAGATCGGCCACGCATTCCTTCAGGGCGCGGGCTTCGCGGCGCAGGTCCTGGACCTCACCGGTAGTCGCGGCGCGGGCAGTATCGCCCGCCAGGCGGCGTTTGCCGGCTTCCATGAACTCCTTCGACCAGGTGTAGTACAGGCTCTGGGCGATGCCCTCCTTGCGACACAGCTCGGCAATGCTGTCGTCACCGCGCAGGCCTTCGAGCACGATGCGGATCTTGTCCTCGGCCGAGAAATGCCGCCGGGTCTGCCGCCGAATATCCTTCACAACCCGCTCAGCAGGGGCCTTCGCCGGCGATTTTGCATTGGAGGATCTGAGCTTCATCTTCGTTCCTTCGTCACTACGACGAAGCCCAGATCCTCCTTAAATCACAACCTCAAATCTGTGCCATCGGCGCTGACGGCGGACACTCGAAACGTCGGTTGCGTCGGATCCGGAAGCGGTCTGCATCGCACCGCCCGCACGTAGCTACGATCGCGCGGATCGGCATCGAAGCCTGCTCGACCGGCATCTGGTTGGCGCGTGAGTTGCGCAACGAAGGCTTGCCGGTGACGGTCGTCGAGGCACGGCACATGCGCTCGGCGCTGAGTGCAATGCGCAACAAGACCGACCGCAACGACGCGCACGGCATTGCGCAGATGATGCGCATGGGCTGGTTCCGCGCGGTGCATGTGAAGACCCTTGAGACCCAGCGCCTCAAGACGTTCCTGGTCAACCGACGCCTGCTCAAACGCAAGCTCGTCGATCTGCAAAACCACCTGCGCGGTGCCTTGCGCACCTATGGCCTGAAGGTCGGCCAAGTCGGTGCCGGCCGGTTTGACGGCCGCGTCCGCGAGCTGCTCGAGGGCAATGGCGACTACATGTTTACCACCATGATCGAGAGCATGCTGGAGGTGCGCGCGGTGCTGTTCGAAAGCTTCCGCAAGCTGCACCGCATCCTGCTGCTGATCGTCAAGCACGACCCCATCTGCCGCCGCTTCATGACCGTTCCCGGCGTCGGCCCGGTGTCCGCGCTCTCCTACAAGGTCACGATCGACGATCCGACCAGGTTCACCAGATTGCGAACCGTCGGCGCCCACCTGGGCCTGACGCCGCGAAAATATCAGTCGGGAACCAGCGTCGACTGGGGCGGACGTATCTCGAAAATGGGTGACGTCGACACCCGCGGCGCGTTGTGCGAAGCGGCCGCGTCGATGCTGCTCAGGGTGCAGAGCTACTCGGCGCTGAAGGCCTGGGGCATGCGCATCGCGAAGCGCTCCAGCATGATGTGCGCCATCGTCGCGGTCGTCCGGAAGATGGCGATGATCCTTCATCGCATGTGGATCGACGGCACCGACTTCGAGGCAAAGTCCGGCGCGAAGATCACCGAAAAACGCAAGCGCGATCCGCAAACGGGTCGCCTGTTGCCCAGCTGATCGCCAACGAAATGGAGCTTTTGGTTTAACGGAATCCCCGCGCGGGGAAGCGTCCTGACAGGGCGTAGAACAGGGTGAGCCCCCCATCTTGCCTGCTCCTCCCGCAAGGGATGAGAGCGCTGTGAATGCTTGGGACGCCCCGTTCGTCACGACTGAGAGAGTGCGCCGATTGCTGTCGAACGCGTAGTAACGCATGTCCCTGTCAAGAGTGCTCGATCGCACGTGTGGGTACGCAGGCGGACCGTGGTGGACAGTCCGCGAGGAGATGGAGTATGTAGACAGATGAAAGTGGCGATCAGGGCCATTTTTACTGCTCAATTAATAAGGCAAGATTAAAGGACTGTCCCCTGATGGTTGATATGTTGTCTTAACATCGTTTTTTTAGCGAGGTTGGCGGCACTGGTCGCGAGACACCGGTGCCGGTTCTCATATCGACTCTTTGAACTTGTGCAGTGAACGACGATGCCATGAATCTCGCGGGATCCCTGGGCCGCGGGTCAGCGACGTTGTGGATCAGGTGCAACATTAATGACGCAGCGCGCCGGCTTTCCCGTCTTCGACGCCGACACTGTGCATTTATCGATCGCTCGCCTGTTGTCGGCCAACAGTTCGGCAGCGTGTGTGAGCGCGTCCCATGCGTTTGGGCTGTCGGCCCGCATCAGCCGCGTTCCCGCTTCCCATAAGGTCGGTTCGCCGATGACATGCGCGGCCATCGCCTCGGGCATGTGCCAGCCCTGCGGTAAGGCGCGCAGGATCACACCGGGCATGATCGACCATATGAGCATTCCGCCAAGCGCGCCGCCACTCGCCACCCACAGCAGGCGGCGCCGCTGATCGCGGACGGTGGCGACCGTGCCCACGAGCCGCTCCATGTGGCTTGCCACCTTGTCGATCCGGTCCCGCGCCTGGTTGATGGTGGCGCGGTCCGCGGCACGCGCCGTCTCGCCGGCGGCTGCGATCTGCCGGGCCATGTTATCGGGCGTGAGCGTCATCGCCGGACGGACTGCAAGCGTCTTGATCGCCTCGCGCATTTTGCCGAGCAAGACTGCGATTTCGCCCAACGTCTCGCTATAGTTGGGTACAGCCTCCCGCTTTGCGGCAAGCCCGGCGATGGCCGCTTCCAGCAAATCCACCTTCTCGGCAAGCCGTGTGAAGGCTCGCGCGGCCGGATCGGCTTCAGGCGCAGGCGTCGGCAAACTGGTTTCCATGATCGTTTCTCCTATCTGCTGAGGCCGCGGCTACGACCTATTTCGATGCCGACGCTGCCGGCGAGGTCGTGGGCGAGCTTGCGGCCGGTGTCGAAGTCGATGCCGAGCTGCTGCTTGCGGTTGCGCAGGATCGATTCCACCTGGGCGTCGCGCTCCAGGCTCTTGGCCATGCCCGCCATCTGTTCGGACACTTCGCCCGCCCCCCGGAAATCCCCGTCACGCTGCAATTCCTGACGGCGTTGATGAAGCTTTCGCCAGCTCTCCACGAACCGGTCGGCGCGCTTGTCGGGATCAGCGCGGATTTCCGCTTCAAGCTGCATGGCACGCATGGCTTGCCGGACGCGGCCGGCGGACGCTTCCGCGACCAGGCTGGGGTTGCGGTGATATGCCTGCTCCATGTCCTTCGCGGCGTGCCTGGCCGTTGCGTTCATCGTCTCACGGGCCTTGTCGAGTTCGGCACGCTGATGAGGCAGGACGGGCAGGCCCTTGTCCTCCATCTTCCATATGTCAGCGACGGCGCGGGCGTGGCGCTCGACCGCGAGGCGGCGGACCTGCTCGCGCCCGGCCTGCGCCGTTCTGGCGGGATCGGCTACAGGCGCGGGCGGACGGAAGTCTGCGAACGCTCCCCTGAGCGACGTCGAAGGGATGCCGCGTTCGGCCTTCGGAACAGCGCCAAGCTCGAGACTATCGAACATGCCGCGCCGGTATGGGGGCGTGGCGGACGGCTCGCGTTCCTGCCCGCTGATCGAAAGGCGCAGCCCGTCGAACATGCCGCGTGCCTTCTCCGGCACGGCCTTGACGATTTCGGCGACACGCTCGCGGAACGTGATGCCCCGACGCTCGGCATAGTCGCGGGTCGGGTCGCGGCGTTCATAGTCGCTCGCCATGTCCTTCGCCCGCTCGCGCGACAGGGTGCGGACGAGCCGGGCCTCATCCCTGAAATCGTCGCGACCAAAGTGGAACTGCACGCCATCGCGATGTCGCGACATGCCGACATAGGCGCCATGGCTGTCCATGCCGGGCGTCGCCAGCACATGCGTCCGGTCCACGGTCATGCCCTGCGCCTTGTGGATCGTGGCGGCATAGCCGTGATCGACGTGGGCATAATTCTTGGTGTCGAACGCGACGCTGCGTCCATCGTCGGTCCTGACCGCGATGTGCGTCGGGCTGGCCACCTCAATCGTGCCCAGCGTGCCGTTCTTGACCTCAAGCCCGCGCTCGTTGCGCAGGAATATGATACGATCGCCGCTGGCGAAGGCGCGGTCGCCACGTTCGGTCTTTACTCGCACGTTATCGCGAAGCTCGCCGGCGTTGCGCATCCGCTCGCGCGCGGCCTCGTTGAGATTGCGCACCTCGGCATTGGTGTGAGTGAGAATGATCCGAGAGGCATGGGGATCGGCCTTACGTTCGCGATCCCACCGCTCGATCAGCTCTTTCCGCGCTTGCTCGCGCGTCTCGGCGGCATGGACCATGTCGTGATCGGCATAAGCCCGGATCGCCTCGCCGGTGCGCCCATTGGCAAGCTCGCGGGTGGCATCCTGCTGCCAGCCTTCGCGCTGGCGGCGCACCTCGGTGATCTCGACGCTGCCGTGGTGCTCGGCGATGGCCCGAAACGCCGCGCCCGCCTCGATCGCCTGCAACTGTTGGGGATCGCCGACCATCACCACCTTGGCGCCGGCGTCGGCGGCATGGGACAGCACACGCTCCATCTGGCGCGTACCGACCATGCCGGCTTCATCGATCACCAGCACATCGTGGGCGGTGAGCAGATCGCGGCCCTGCGCCCAGCCATGTTCCATGCTGGCGATGGTGCGCGACGCGATGCCGGAGCCGTTCTCCAGCCCCTCGGCAGCGATGCCAGACAAGGCTGCGCCGCGTACGGTCAGCCCCGCGCTTTCCCACGCCTCGCGGGCGACGCCGAGCATGGCGCTCTTGCCGGTCCCGGCATAGCCGACCACCACGCCGAGATCGCGGCTATCGGTGATATGATCGAACGCTGCGCGCTGCTCGCCAGATAGCACCAGCCCGTTCGCTTCCGCTTCGGCAATCGCGGCGGCGCGGTCCCGCTCATCCACGCGATGCCGCTCGCGCTCGGCCATCAGTTCCGAGGCGCGCTGCAACCGCTGCTCGGTCTCGATCATGTCGCGCGATGTGAAGCGATCTTCGCTGCGCCCGTCCTTGCCAAGCTCGACCAGATCGGGCGAGGCGCGCACCGCGTTCATCGCCCGGTCGAATTGCTCCTTGCCGTCGGTGTGGCGATGCACGAACATCGCCAGGTCGCGCTTGGTGAACGTCGCTTGGCTGTGGGTGATCGCGTCGAGTGCGACGCGCGGCTCGGCGATGATACGTTCGCCGTTGCGCTGGGCGATGGCGCGATGATCTTCGATCCGCTCGGATTCCAGCCCGCGCTCGCCCATGCGCTGCGCGGCCGGACCAATCTTGTCCTGTGGCTCGAGGTCGATGCCCTGCGCTTCCAGTGATCGGTGATCTATGCGAGCATCTATGTCGAGCTTGGCTAGCCGCGTGTTGACGTGATCCGCCCAACGCTCGCGCCATTGCTCGACCTGACTTGTCGCGTTCCAGTCGCGGACCTTGGCACCAAAACCATTTTCGCCAACCTCGCGCATGGTCAGCATGACATGGGCGTGGGGCTTGGGCTGGCCGTCTGCGCCGATATCCCAATGGACATTGAGATCGGCGATCATGCCCCGATCGACGAACTCGCGGCTCACGAAGTCACGTGCCAGCTCGATGCCGTCGGCTTTGGCTATCTCGCGCGGGATGGCAAATTCCACTTCGCGGGCAAGCTGCGCGTCCTTGCGTACCTCGAACGCCTCGACATCGTTCCACAGGCGTTCGCGGTCGCGCCATTCTTCGGGCGCGCCGTCGGGCAGCATCACCTCGCTATGCTCGACACCGGCTTTGGCGCGGAAATCATGGTTGCGATCGAGCCGTTCGTCGTGCAGCCGCTCGCCTGCACGATAGGCAGCCGCGGAGACGGCGCTGCGGCCCGATGCGCGGCTGATGACCTTCACGCTGAAATGGTAGATCGCCATGGCGACCGACCATCTACTATCTAAAGCCGCACGTCGGAACGACGTATAAGCGCGCCCTTCTACGAAAAATTCTCCGAAGGGACCGAGCCGTGCCAGATTGTCCCGGCGACTCTACTGCATTGCAGGCACAGGTCTTTTATCATGCGGGCATCATCATTCAATGGAGACTGTGATGCGTAAGCCGCGTGACTTCGATGCCGAGCTCAAAGCCCTCGACGAGCGGGCGCGTAATCTCAAACAACGCAAGGTCCAGCAGCTCGGCGATCTGGTCATCGCCACCGGCGCCGATGCGCTCGACATCGAGGTTCTCGCCGGTGCGCTGCTCGATGCAGCGAACCGCAACGACCTCACCATCCGCGAGGAGTGGCGTCGTGCCGGAGATGCGTTCTTTCGTGATGCACCGCGGGGCGCTGCGCGCGGCCCTCATAGCCGTGCGCGCAGCGGCCCGCCGCGCGACGGTGGCGCGCAATCGTCTGCAGGTGACGCGCGCCCGTCATGACTTGCGGGGATGGCAAATGACGCGGCGCGAGCGGACGCGCCGGCTGATCGAGCTCGGTGGCCTGGTGGTCAAGGCCGAACTGGTCGATCTCACCGACGATGATCGCGCGGTGCTCTACGGCGCATTTCTGGCGGTCGCCGCCATGTTGCGCGGCGAACGACGCGAGGAGATACTGGTGCGCTGGCGGCGCCGCGGCAAGCGCGCGTTCGCCGATCATCCATTGCCTGACGCGGATGCATCGGGGCATAGCCGGCGTGATGGAACGTGATGCGTATCCGGCGGTACAGGCCGCTTTTGCCAGGATGCCGGAATGGATCCGCACCGAATTGGCATCGAAGGAGCCGGCGGCCCGTCAGCGCGCCGAGGAAGCGCTGGCGGCGATCGTCGTCAATGCGCTGGGCCATGATGCGAGCGAACGGCCGGCATAGTTGCCTTCAGAATATCAGCCGGATCGGGCGGCCGTCCTGCCAATCCGGACCAACGCGCGCACGGCGAGCGCGGAATAGCGCCGGCTGAGCTCGTCATGCGCCGATCGCGCCGCGGCATGGCCTGCCGCGATCGCAAAAAAATGGCTTCCTGCTCGGCACGCTTCAGCCAATAGGCCAGGTCCGATCTTCTGATGCTCGCGTCACTCATGAGGCGGCGATAGCAGCACAACATGTCCGGCGCATGACCGGCGTCTGCCGCCGCGACGAGACGGCGCTTTCGCGCGACCGCCAAACGATGTTAGGGAGTCTCGAATTGTCGCGAAGATTAGCTGCCGATCTTTCATTGCGTTCGACAGCAGTTCGCGCCGGTTCAGCGACGATACCCATATGGAGGATCATTTGACCGAAGAAGCCACCGGGAATGATTCCCAACGCGTCGAGCTTGCCACCGAACTGACGATTGCCTGGCTCGGCAATCCCAATAATCGCGCGCTGGCTGACGATGCGGTCGAATTTCTCCGCAAGATGCACGCGACCGTCGCCGAACTGTCCGGCGCAACGGTGACCGAGGCAACGCCCGAAGTGGCGAACGACCACATCCCGGCGGTATCGGTTCGCAAATCGCTCGCGTCGAAGGATCACATCATCTCGATGATCGACGGCAAGCCGTACCGGACGCTCCGCCGTCATCTTGCGACCCACGGCTTGACGCCTGAAGACTATCGCCAGCGCTATAATCTCAAGCCCGATTATCCGATGGTCTCCGAGAGTTATTCGCAGCAGCGTCGCGAGATGGCCAAGAAGATCGGGCTCGGCCAGAAGGGGCGCGCGGCGCGTACCGAGGCGTCGGACACCACGTCCGCGCCGAAGCGTTCGCGACGCAAGGCCGCGCCGACGACCTGATCATTCGGTCGGCGCGCGCGGTCGCTTGCGATACAGCCATCGATCGTAATCGCCGGGCTGGACGGCAAGTCGGTCGATGATCGCGAAGATCGACCCCGGGCAGAGCCAGCGGAGGTTGCGCAATTGTCGCCGCCGCTGCCTGGTCCATCGCCGGCACAGCCGGCGGTGACGATCGCGCAAGCGCGCATCGGCGATACCGATCACGCGCGACGGCCTCGGTTCGACGGGATCGCCATCGACATGAGCGCAGATCAGCAGCATCGCTTCGCACATGCAGGCTTCGACCGTCGCCACATCGATCGTCAATCGGTTGGCGATTTCCGCATAGCCGAGATCATCGACCCGATGCATGAGGAATATTGTGCGCGATAGCGGCGGCACAATGTCCAGCGCGGCTTCGTAGAGCGCGAGTAAACGCGCCTCGGCCACGTCAACCATGACGCTCATTCCGCCAGCCCCTTGGCCGCGGATGGCCGGTGACGGTTCGGACATGATCGAGCAGCGAGCGGGTGAGGGCGACGACATCCTCTTCTGAAAACGGGAATGATGGTGGCGGCGCCTCGCAATGGCGCCACTTGCTGTACGGAGTCAGCAGCGTCGCGAGCAGTGTCTCGTCGGGCGACCGGAAATCGAGTCCGGTGGCGTTTGCGAGCTCGAGCGAGCGGGCTACCCTGAGGCCGATGTGGTGCGCGCACCAGCGATCGTCGAACCCGACGTCGAGCAGATGCGCGCTCAGCGCCAATTGCTGGACGATGCCGATCTGATAAAGCCGTCGGTGCGTCCGCCTTGCGCCGCCATGCTCAAGACCGGCAAAGAAGCCTTCCGCATTATGGTAGCGGAAGCGGCTCAGCGCCCGGCCGTCGCGACTGCGCTGAAGCGGCGGCAATCGCACGGTGCTCTGTGAGGGTGCATCGGAGGACAGCGCGAGCGGCGTCACAGCGACGGGCGCAACGGCAAGCCCGGCGAGCATCGTGCGGCGCGATGGCGTCGATACAAGGTCGGTAAATTTGGTCATGATTGGCCTGCATGCCGACAGTACCGCCCGACTGCTCGGGCAGCGATGCAAGCTGTGTCCACTGCGCGCCGCGAAGCGGCTTGTCAGCGACCGCCCGACCGTCAGGGCCGCGCGTACGTCATGCCTGGCTGGTTCATCCTGCAGGGCGGCTGCCGGCTGTTCCGTCCTGCGTTGGCGATTGTGCGCTGGTTGGGCGCGATTGGCAAGCGAGCGGCGTCAGCCGTTCGCGGTTTTGGCAAGCTCGGCAATGCGGTCGGTGCAGACCTCGTGCACGACCCGCCCGAGTTCCTCGACCCGGGTGCCGAGCCAGGCGAGTTCCTCTTCGCTGATCCGGTAATGTTTCGAGTAGCGCGCCTTCACATAGGCGTCCTTCAGCTTCTGGAACATCGCGCGCTCCTTGCGCGTGTCCTCGGGCCAGATGCCGTATAGGCGCCGGTCGAGCCCCTCGGCCAATGAGCGCAGGAACGCGATATTGTGGTTGTAAGGCACGTAGAAGGTGAGCGTCAGAAGCAGGCCGGCGTAGAAGCGCTCGGTCGCTTGGTGCATTAGGAACGCCGATTCCTTCGGACGATTCTGCTTCATCAAATTCCGAGCGGTCGTGAGCCAAACCACGGCGCTCGGATAATACTCATTGAAATAGTCGCGCGCGGCTTCCAGCGCTTGCTCGGGGGTCTTGGGCGTCGGCGTGCGCAGCTCGCGACCGTCGGCCGCGTAGAGCGCGATGCCGTCTTTCGCGACCTCGATGAAGAACACCCGGCCATGCGCCAGACCGTCGTTCACCTCGTGCAGCGAGTGGACGATGAAATTGACCGGGGTCTTTAGCGTCTTCTCGATCGTATAGCCGCGGACCAGGCGCTCCTCGGCCTTTGCCCAATACACCGCGCGGTCGGTCAGCTCCTTCTGGCTGACGATCACCAATATGTCGAAATCGGACTTGTACTGGTTGGCCGATGCCGGTGCATCGACCCAGTCGCCGCGCGCATACGAACCGAACAGGATGATCTTGAGGATGCGAGCACCCTTGCGCCGCCCGGTGGCGTTCTCGGTCGCGGCACGAAACTCCTCGAATATGATCTCGACGATCCTGTCGAGTTCGCGCTGCTTGGCGAGCGGAAGATGGTCGAGATCGGTTCGCATCGTTCGCAAATTGTCCGTCAGCCATCCTCCGATGGCAAGACCCTCTGCGACATTTCCCCGAAATGACGCGTCGTTACGCCGGGATAGCGGGGCTGCTAATAATCCACGCCGAGGATTAAGCGGGCCGTCTGATGTAGCCATCCGGCGTTCCTGCAATGGCGGCAGGTCCGCTCTGTTGGACGATCGGGAAAGGCTCCTTCAGGAGCATAGATTGGGAAAGCAGACGCGCCCGGGGGGGGGGGGCGAACCGGCGCATCAGTCTCGCACGCTAAAATCGATCATTGATTGCCCCAGCCGTCAGCCCTGGAAGCGGTCCTTCGAAACGCCGTTGCTGTTGGTAGCGGGCTGCGCCCGACATGCACGCTTGCGACAAGGTTTGGCTGTGACAGGGCCTCACTTCAAATGACTTGAAATCCGCTCTTCTGAAAACCGCGACCGTGCCAGCTCTTGTCAGAAAAAATCGATAGCACAATAAACTAAAAATTATACTATATTTATCTTTAAATCAATTCATCAAATTTGATCGAAATATTCGCAATCTATTTAATATAGGTCAATTTTTATTGCCAATGATCAAATTATTTTCGTCATTATACTGCATATATATTATTTTTTATGCGCATTTTATAAGTGTTCGCGCCATTTGTCGTTAACGTCCACAAATGAGACAGCATAGATGCAAGCATCTATTTTGCTTGAATCATTTTGGGACGTCGCATAGATGATCGTTCGACCGAAAGGTCTAATACGAAGGTGAGAGTCGGACGACGGCTTCGAGCCTCCGGGGGTCGCGAAAGAACGTAGTTTTTCAGGGGCCGGCGGTGGTGCCGGTAGCGACGGGGGCGTGTGCGTGAAACAGAACGGGGGGATCAAGCGCGGTCGCGCGCTGGCCGCAATCGCGTGCACCGTAATCCTGGCCTCCGCCGTTGCGGCGACGGATGCCGATGCTGCCCCATCCGCAGATAACCGCGTCATTGCGATCGACCTTCGTGCCAGGGTCGCGCCGCGGTGCGGTGTAAAGGATGGCAGCCGCGGCTCGATCGACGCCAATCAAGATCTTGAGGATGCCGCGCGGCTGACGCTACGGATCGGGCTGGACTGCAACACGCCTTATGCCTTCGGGGTCACCGCCTCGCACGGTGCGCTGGTCAATCTTGATGTCGCCGACGACCATTCCGGTTATGCTTTCCGCAAGGTCTACGGTCTTGCCGTCACCCTGAACACGGATGCGGGCGCGGTTCACAGCACCCGGTGCCGCTCGACAGATCTCGTGCAGGGGGGGCGTTGTGCATTCGCCGGAAACGCCGTTGGCGAAGGCTTAAAATCGGGCCGCGGCATCTCCATCGACCGCGATGCCGTGCTGACGATCGATTGGCCGAGCCAATCGACTCTGCCGCGCCGCCTCGCGCCCGGACATTATCGCGACACGCTGACCATCACCGTCGGAGCCAACGCATGACCGATTATCGGCCACGCGCGGTGATCGGCGCAACCGCATTCGGGACGCCACCGGTCTCCCGATACTCGAAGGGGAAGCCCTTCGCCAATGAACCGGTCGACAGCCGGCATTCGCCTGCACAAGAGGAGAAATGAAGTGAAGCGCATTGTTTTTGCGGCGGCTACCGCTGCCATGATTGCCGGCTATGCCGGCGCCGCCTCGGCGGCCGACGTCAGCAAGCAGATCGACATCAACGCGTCGGTCGGCAGCAAGTGCGGCATCTCGGCTCAGCAGTCGGTCGTCACGCTCGGCGACATCACCGATGCCAACGCCAAGGTCCGTTCGGCCGTGACTCAGGAAATCGCCACCGGCCTGAATAACGACAACATCGTCGCGTTCTGCAACGCCCCGAACAGCACGGTCACCGTGACCCGCGCGGTGCTGGCGCGCGACGGCTCGTCGGGCAATGGCCTGGTCGATGGCGGGTTCGCGCAGTTCGTCCGCTACAATCTCGACAGCTCGATCGGCGGCGTTGCGCTCGATTCGACCTCGACCGATGGCGGCTCGCAGGTCGCGGCTCGTTTTGGCGGCCACGACAGCCTGAGCGAAGCCAGCACCCACGTCTTCTTCACGCCGGCTGCCGCGAACGGCGCGCCGGTCGCGTCGTCGAACGGCTCGACGCCGACCTCGACGAACTGGACGTCGCTGACCGACCGCAGGCTGGCTGCCGGCACCTATACGGGTTACGTGAACATCACGCTGACCCCGGGCGCCTGATCTCCGTGGAACGAGGAGGGAGCCGGCTGGCGCCGGCTCCCTTTATCTATTTGGTCATCGCTTGGACGATACCGGTTGGTGACCATATCCCAAACGTAGAGGCGTCGCCTGACGATGTTTCATGATGTTGTACGCCGCCTGTCCGGCGCGCGCGTTAGATTTGGTCGGCGCAGCCTTGCTGCAACGGCGGTTGCTTTGGCCTTTCTGGTCGCTGCACCATTATCCGCGCTCGATGTTCAGCCGATCATTATCGATCTGCTATCGGCGGGGCGCCGCGCCGCATCGATCGTCACGCTGCGCAATACCTATTCGGATTCCGTTCCTGTCGAGGTGACGGTTCACCCGATCAAGGTGGTGGACGGACAGTTACAGGAAATGGAAAACGAGCCGGCCGACAACCTGCTTGTATTTCCGGCTCAGGCGATCGTTCCCGGCGGCCAGACGCAAGCGTTTCGCGTGCAATGGGTTGGCGATCCCGAGCCGGCCAAGAGCGAACATTATTACGTTACCGTCGCGCAATTGCCGGTGGAACTGACTGGCGATCAGAACGCGATCCAGGTGCTCCACCGCTTTCGCGTGCTCGTCAATGTCGGTGCCGAGGACGGCAAGGCCGACCTCAAGGTTGTTGCCACGAAGATCGCGACATCTGCCGACGGCAAGCCACAACCGATCGTCAGCATCACCAATCAGGGCAACACATACGGCTATGTCGGACACGACAAGATGACGATCACCCAGACCGGACGCGACGGCAAGCAGGTGTTTCGCCAGACCTATCAGCCCGAACAGATCCAGCAATATATGGGCCTGGGCCTCGTCCCGTCCGGCGAAACGCGTATCCTGCCGATCGGCATCGATCTGCCACAAGCCGACGGCACGATCAGCATCGACATCAGCTCGGCAGACACCAACTAACGATGCGCCGCTGGGGGGTGGCACTGGCTGGCGTAAGCACCCTGGCCCTGGCGGGCCGGGCCGACGCCTTCGTCTCGAATGCGGCCGCGCCGCCGCCGATGACAATGCCCAGTGGATTGTCGACGCAGCAGGGGCGCCTCAATACAACCGGTCGCGACATCCCGCTCGGCGGACCGCTCAACGACAACGGCTTCATTCTCGGCGACATTTCTTACACGCTGAAAGCCGACGACACGATCGTCATAGACGCGCAGGCGTTGGTAACGCTGCTCAAGCAGGCGCTGGCGCCGGCCACCTGGCAACAAATTGCTACCACGATCGGCAACCGTCAGACGATTACCGCTCAGGAATTGGGCGCGCTCGGGGTGCCGGTGACGTACGATCCGGCAACTTTCGGGTTGAAGCTGACGATCCGTGCCGCGGATCGCCCGACCAAAACGATCAGCCTGACCGGCGGCTACGAACCGGTGACCGGAAAGCTCGAGACGCCCGCCGGCTTTTCGGCCTATCTGACCGCTTTTGCCAACGAAGATTATGTTCACCGGGGGGCCGATACCGGATTTCAGAATCCGAACATCTTGCTCGACGGCGCGGCACGCATGGATGGAGTGGTGCTCGAAAGCGAGGCCACGGTGCAGGATCGCTTCGCCAGGCAATCGACGCGACTGGTCTATGACGATATCGCGCATACCGAGCGGTTTTCGCTCGGCGATCTCGAGCCAATATCACGCGGATTTTCGGGTGCCAGCCCGGTTGCCGGCGTTTCGGTTTCGCGCGTCTATTCGGATCTCAAGCCTCAGTTGAACATTCAGCCGCGAGGTCAGCAATCTTTCACCTTGATCCGTTCCTCGACGGTCGAGACGATCGTCAACGGTCAGGTTGTCCAGCAGACGCGGCTTGGCCCTGGCACATACAGCCTGCGTGATTTCCCATTTGCGCAGGGGAGCAACAACGTAAATCTCGTAATTCGCGACGATTCGGGCAGAGTCGACACGATCAACTTCTCGATCGATTTCGATCGTAACCTGCTCGCCAAGGGTCTGACCGAATTCGGGCTCTACGCTGGTGTCCGCGCTCCGTATACGCTTGGCGGGCGGAAATATACCGGCACGCCAATGGCCGAAGGCTTCTATCGCCACGGCTTTACCGACCAGTTCACCGCCGGTGGCAATTTCCAGGCAAACAGTCACGGCGTCGTCGCCGGCGGTGAGGTTGTCATGGCGACATCGATCGGGACGATCTCCACCAATCTCGCCGCGTCGGACATCCGTCACCTCGGCACCGGATTTGCGCTGAACGTCGGCTATGAATTGACGTTCGGCACCGAGTCCAATCACGTCCGTTCGCTTACCGCGTCGGTGCAGACGATGAGCCGGCAGTTCGGAACGCCCGATATCCCTTATGCCGACAATCCCTACAAATTGCAGGTCGGCGCCACTTACTCGCAGAACATCGGTCGGGACCAATACGTCAGCCTCGACAGCTATTACGCGTTCGCTCGCGGCAGTGTTCACGACCAGGCGTCGTTCCGACTGACATATGGCTGGCGCGCAACGACGCGCACCTTGATCACCGCCGAGGCGATCTATGATAATCGCGGCATCGGCAGCGATTACGGGTTTCGCCTATCGATCATGCGCCGGTTCGGCCGCGAGTCGACCGCCGAGGCTGAGGTCGATACTCGCGATGGTCGCGCGCGCCTGTCATACGAGGCGTCGCATGGCACCGGCGTCGGATCCTATGATGCGTCGGCGTCGATCGATCGCACCGATCAGGCGGTGGCGGTCAATGCCAATCTCACCTCGATCCAGAACCGGGCCGAGCTCAGCGTTGCGCATACCACGTCGTTCTCGAGCGATGGCGGCGCGATCACCGATCAGCGCACGTCGGCCCGGATCGCTACATCGATCGCCTTCGCCGACGGCCACCTCGCGCTGGCACGGCCGATCTACGACAGCTTCGCCATGGTTGTCCCGCATCGGACGCTGGACGGTGCGCCGGTTTATATCGATCCCAATGACAAACATTATCTCGCACGATCCGGCGCCTACGGCCCCGCCGTCGCGCCGGAACTGAGCGCCTATTCGCCGCGTGTGCTCACCTATGACGTGCCGAAGGCGCCGATCGGTTATGATATCGGTTCGGGCGCAGCCCAGTTCATGCCACCCTATCGCGCAGGCTATGTACTCGAAGTCGGCTCGGATTATTCAGTAACCTATACCGGACAACTGCTGCAGCCTGATGGCACACCGCTATCGTTGAAGGCCGGCGAAGTGACCGAAGTTAGCCGCCCTGGCCGCGCAGCGATCGAGATGTTCACCAATCGCGACGGCCGTTTTGCGGCCCAGGGCTTGCGTCCGGGGGCCTGGCACGTCGAAATCGTTAAGGGTGATCGCAAGCTGGTATACACAATTACGGTCCCGACCGATGCCAAGGGGCTGGTGCGCGGCGGCACGCTCAAGCCAGAGGTCAAGCCATGAACAAGTGGATGCATATTATCACCTTGCTGCTGTGCGCAGTCGGCTTCAGTTCGACAGCTCACGCCCGATGTGCCGAGTTCGACACGTCTTCCGGCGAAACGTCGCTGCGCTACAATCCGTTCGATCCCGGCGGCGTGTTCCGCATCTTTACGCTGCGCATCAAGCGTCTCGACCCACAGGCCACTTCGGTCAGGATCTTATTTGCTGATCCGGATACCACAACCGGCGTGGCTGGGATCGGCCCGCAGGATGTCGGCCGCTTCGATCTGCGCTGGACCCAGGATGCCGGACGCGAGGTGCTCGCTACAGGCGCGGAGCAACCCAATCCCACCAACGGCGTCCTGATCGGTTTCGGTCCAGGCCGGAGCGGCGATCTCGTCACCACCACCTTCCGGCTGTATGTGCAATCGGGGCAGAGCATCCCGGCAGGCGACTATGTCCAGCCGCTCGACGTCCGGTTCGTCTGCTATGCTGGCGGACAGACGGTGCTCGACGGTCCCGATGTCCAGCCTGGAGGCCGGGTTGCGCTGTATCTGACGGTGCCGCAGGAAATCCTGACTTATATCGGTTCGCCTGGCCTGCATCACGGTGATATCGATTTCGGAACGCTGCAATCGAACCAGCCGATTGCGCCTCGCAGTCTGATTGTAACCGCCCAGACGACCGTGCCCTACGATATCGACGTCGACGAGGATAACCACGGCCTCAAAAAGAGAGGGGATTCGGGCGGTGAAGATTTTGTTCTTCCCTACCGTCTGTCACTGTCTGGATTGCCGGTTGGCGACCGGCAGCGCGTATCGTGTCCGCGCACGCCGGTACCGACTGGCCGCCATCACCGCCTTGATGTTTCTATCGAGCAAAGCGAGGTCGCGAAGGCCCCGGCTGGCGATTATCATGACGTAGTGACGCTGACCTTCTCGCCTCGTCTAGGGCTCGCTGGCGGCACCAATTGCGCTGTTTCGATGCGTTGAGCGCTACCTCAGAATCGGATGCCCTTGGGCTCGGCATAAATCGTCAGGCGGGTCAGATCGGGCACCGAGTCGCCCAGAACGAGTTGCAGATGGCGCTGACGGTCAGCCGGCACATTGCTATCGACCAAAACGGTCTCGACGGCGTCAGGCTCGATCGCGATTTGTTGGCCATCGATCAGCAGGCTGGCGTCTTCGACTCCGGCCGGGTGGCTCAAGACGAGCCGATAGCCATCGACATCGTTGCATAACTCGGTGATCCGCCCGAGATCGTTTAGACCCGCGTGTAAAGGGGAAAAATCGCCGTCGATGCTCGCGCGGCACACCGTCGGAACGACACCCGTGACGGTGAAGCTACTCGCGGCTGCGGCATAGGCGGGCGTGGCGCACAGAGTCGCCGCAGCAACCAATATGTATTTGGCGGTCTGAGTGCTCATCTGCACCTACTCCTTCAGGTGCGGTGATAGCCAACGACAATGAAACTACATGAAATTAAATAGGTTAAAATATTGTAAACCTTCTCCAACTGGAGCAGCAGCTCGGTTGGCTCATAATTTGCCGCGTGGTGAAGGAATCTAGCTGTAAACACATCAGCCGGTCGATGTTGCTGCGACTTTCTTCGGCGAGAGGTCGCGGGAGCTCGGATAACTCGTCGCTCTGCCCGACCTGAAAGTCGCCGACGTCGCACGCCAGCTTGGGGAGCCTGAATACAAGATGTCCCGATGTATCACGGGCGCGCTCGGTTTTCGGAACTTCAACCAGATGACCAATGTCTACCGCTTGGAAGAAGCGAAGCGGAAGCTCGCCGACCCGGCTTTGGACCATTTGCCGATCCTGACAATCGCGCTTGACTGCGGCTTTGGTTCGATCGGTCCGTTCAACCGCTTTTTCAAGGCGGAAACCGGCATCACCCCCCAAACATTTCCGACGATCAATTCGATTAGGTGCGCCCCTTCCGGTCGTTGCGGACCTCGTTCGGTCCGATGAACCGATGGCGGGTTTCGAAGAGGCGATTTGGAGCGTTGAACGTCAGCAATGTTGGCGGTTGCGGACGCGGCGACGACGGCTTCGGGAGCCGGCGGCATTCGACTAAATTGCCTTGTTCGCCGGTTGGGCTTTGACCGCCGGCTAACGCCAGAACCAGGCATTCGCTCAGCGCGGAACGGTACGGCAGCAATAGCGAACCGTCCGCATTCTCTCCCAGATTTTGTATTGTCCGGCTTTTTCAGGGCTGGAATCCTCATATCCCTGCAGCCAGAAGCGAAACCAATCTAGGTTGCGCTCGTAAGCAGCAAGTTTATGCCGCGGCTGAAACTTTTGATGAGGCTCATTTGGAAAGACGTACAGATCCGCCTTATGCGCTCGGATCAGAGGAATCGCATAGTTCAACGCCATTATGTATTCCTGCTCAGGCATCTGCATCAGGATTGGCGCCTGCATGCTGGCGAGATTGTTTTCTTCGGCCAGCGCCTTCCATCGCTTTGAGGTGCTGCGAGGCGCGCCAAGCTGCCAATCTTTTTTCAAGCCATCAAAGAATACCTTCCCTTTGAGGCTGCCGAACAGGTAATAATTCGATGTAATCCCTGGCGACGTGACCGACGCCGCCGCCAGCAGGTCTGATTTCATTTCGGTCCAGAGCGTAACTTCGCTGCCGAAGCTCAATCCCCCCATGCCGACTCTGGTACGATCGATCCTTCCTTCCGATGCCAAAAGATCGATTGCGCTTTCTACGCCGGAGAGGGCTTGGTTGTAGCGGGCAACGCCATCAAGAATGTAGCCGGGTGGATTGTTGATACAGAGGGCGGAAATGCCGCTTTCGGCCAACGACGCCAGCGGCCATTCGTCACCAACGCCACCCCGAAGGAAACCGGGACAGTTGTAGTAGGTGATAAACAACGGCGGGGGCGATGCCAAAGCGCCACGCGCCGGTATGAATTGACCAGTAAATATCTGTCCCTTTGCATCCGACCAACGCAGCAATTCCGCCGAGACGCTTCCCTTGATCTCCTGTGCCAAAGCGGCGTTCGGATCAAACAGGACCTGTCGCTCACCGGTGGTGAGATCAACTCTTTCGAGGCGTGGCGGTTGTTCCGCAGCCGACGTCACGCAAATCAATACGTCAGATGACGAGCCGCAATGACTGGCCCGATCGCGGCCACCATTGATCAAACCACGCGACCGGACAACCGGCTCCACGTTTCCCGATCGGACGTTCCAGCGATATATGGACTGCGCCAGTCCCTCATTTGGATCGGTGACGGTGAATAACACTTCATCGCTACCCGGCCGCCACTGGATCCCGCTGATGTTCTGACCCGTGCATAATATAGCCTGACACCTGATCAGCCTGGACGCGGCTTTCTCCGGTAGCATTACCAGCTCGATCCCAGGCTTTTGCAGCATCCCTGCGGCTTGGCCTACACGCCTCAGGAGGGCGATACGTCCTTTGTCGTCGATCGCCAGCGCGGATGCGTCCGGTAGTATCTCATCAGCCGTCGGCGTCCTCGGCGGTGCGTAGGAAGTTGCTAGATCGTGAGCTTGCCCGGTGTTTAATTCGATTGCTTCCCAGCGGCTGGGAACGCTCGCAAGCAGGGGGACGCGATCGAACCAGATCGGTCCGTAACGTTGTGTCTCGGGTTTTCCGCCAATGTATCCCGACCGAAAGAGCGACTGACCGATCGGGATTCTCGCATCAATTCGGATACCGCGGTCATATTCCGCTTTCTCGGCTCGTCGCACCTCTTCCCGTGTAGCGCCGAAGCTCACTCGCAACATTTCTCCATCCGCACTCACCGACATGTCGCGCACATCAGCCGCATTCTGCGTTACCGGTTCCGCTCTCGATCCGTCAGCCGCCGCCCGCCAGACTGCAACTCTGCCAGCCATCAGGGCGCGGAAGTAGATCCACTTGCTGTCTGGCGACCAGAAGGCCGCGGCGGGCAAGGAAATCCCTGCCGAATCTCGCAAGGGTATGCCGCCATCCGCAATCCGGCGTGGCGGGAAGCGTCCGCCTGTATCCTGGACATACCAGAGCGAGTCATAAGTGTTGCGCTCAATGGAAGCCTGCTCCACCCGAAAGGCAACCAATTTACCGTCGGGCGACACAACAGGATTCCCGATGTCGGCGACCTCGACGAGCGCCCGTGGTGAGACGGAATTGGCATGAGCGGCAATGGTCAGGGCAAGGAAACCTGCGATCGCGAAGGCGATCACCCGCAAGGCGCGCAGCCTTCCAATAGCCGAAATCAATGCGTTGACACGAACTAGCGGCTTGGGAGTCATCTTTGCCGCTCCTCAGAAATGCTTGGAGATTGAAAAACTCACGAACCGACCAATCGCCGAATAATTAGTCGAATCGTATGGCACGGCGTAGGCCGCGTTGGTGGTCGGCGAGTATAAAGGTGGTGATTGATCGAACAGGTTGTTGACCGATAGCGAGAAGATAATTCCGGAAAGAGCGCTTTCATTCTCTTTCGTCTTATACCGAACTGTGGCATCAACCGTCGTGAATGAATCCGTTTCTTCTTGCCGAACCGTATCTCTTACGCCAGCTTTGTAGTTGACGAACGCCGCAGTGGAGAGATCACCCGCGTCCCAGACTACGCCGCCGCGCCCCGTGAACCGTGCCGGATTGAACAAGGTACCGGCGAGGTCGTAGGGAGCTTGGGCAGAACTGACCTGCTGCCTGCTGTTCAGCCAGCTCAATGATCCCCGCAGTGTGATTCTGCTGGTCTTTAGGTCGATCCGATACGACCCCGTGACATCGAGACCTCGGATGCGCTGCCGCGCGGCATTCAGATATTGGAGGTTGATAATGCCCACGACATTGGCGGGATCGTAAGGCGCACCCGCGAAATTGAAAAAGCCGGCGGCAGAACTGATCACTGCCGCCTGCTCGGCGGGCTTCGGCGAGTTATCAATGAATTGGGCGTAAATGGGATTGCTCAGAGCCTGGGACGAATTGGTGATCGGCTGAACCGCGCGATCGGTGTAATCGATGTGAAATCCCGTCAGTTCGACGTCGAGGCCCGGCACGTGCGCAGGGTGAAATTGGATCGACGCGCTCAATGTCGTGGCCTTTTCCGGCTTCAGATTCGGATTTCCGCCATAATTCACGAGCACCGTGGCGTTGGCGGGATATCCGCTTCCGCCGAACGGGACCGGGGAATAGAGATAAGCGTATTTCGTCTGGAATTGCTGGAGAAGAGTGGGCGCCTTGAAAGATTTGCCCCAAGACGTCTTCAAGGTGAAGTCCGCGGTGGGTTCATAGATTAGCCCGGCTTCTGGCGTCGCAATCCCACCGAAGCTGTTATAATCTTCGCCGCGAACAGCGGCGGTAAGAACGAGACGCCTGATCCCAGCCAGGTTTGTCTTGGGGCCAATCAATGGCAGGTTGAGCTCCGCGTAGGCAAATTTCGCGCTCTCGCGCCCGTTCACCTCGACTGTTCCAGTAGCGCGCTGAAATTGCTCGAATGTGTTTCTGCGATAGCCACCACCAATTGCCAGTCGCGCGTCGCCACCGGGCAGCACGAATAGCGGCCCCTGAGCGCTTGCATCATAAGCGAGACTTTCGTTGCAGAAGCAATCATTGGATATGACGGTAATCTGGCCCGACGTGAGGTTCGTCGATGTTTGGTGCTGGATCTGATCATTCTTGGCCCAGGCACCACCAAGGGTAATCGTCCAATCCCCGGGCAAGGAAAAATCGATGCCGGGTGCGACGAAGGTGGCCGTATCCTTCGAACGAATACGGTTCATCCCGCCGATGTAGTAATTATAGTGCTGATCGCGTTGCGACCTCATCGCGTCCATGTGGATTGTGATCGTCTTCGACACACGCTGATGGGCGCTGATCAGGCCGCTTTGTAGGGTACTGCCAGGATAAACGGTCGTTGGGTCGATCAGAAAATCTGCATAGCCGCGCTGACGGGCGTAGATCGGATCGATCGACGTATGTTCGTAGGCCGCGATGAACCCGCCAGTGGACCATCTGGTCCCGGCCGTGCCGGAAAATTCATAGGTGGCAAGACCTCCGTCCGTTGCCCCACCGATGCGTCCGCCGATTGTGAGCCCCTCAAAATCGCGTTTCAGGATTACGTTGCCGACGCCGCCAACGGCATCGGACCCATAGATCGCCGACGCCCCATCCGGAACGATCTCGATACGGTCCACGGCCTCCAGAGGGATGGCACTGATGTCAACCGACTGGGCTATGCCGCCATAGGCGAGGCGCCGCCCGTTCAGGAGCGTCAAGGTGGCGTCGGGCCCAAGGCCCCTCAGATTCAACCCCGAGCCACCGGTGACATTCTGGTTTGCGAGGCCGGCACCAGAGACATTCCCGCTGCTCACACCAGGATTTTGTCCGCCCGAGAAATTTTCGGGTATATTGCGGATCAGCTCGCCCAAATCGGTGAAGCCTTCCTCACGTATCTGCTTCTCGCCGATGACGATGACCGGCGAAGGCGTGAGAGCACCGCGAATTCGCGATCCCGTGACCAGGATCTCCCCGCCTTCGTCCGCACCCGCTGCCTCAGCGGTCGACGGGCCCTTCCCTGTCGAACCGACGGCGTCGTAAGCGGAACGGGTTAGTTCGGCAGAAGCGCTAGTCGCCACAACGGTATAAGTCTGTGCGCCGGTCTTCTGCGCGGTTAGCCCAGTACCGGCGAACAAGCGGGCCAGCGCTTCGTCCACTGTCATGTCGCCATGCACCGCATTGGTGCGCTTACCCTGCGTCACGTTGCGGGCGGCGATGATCTGGATATCGGCCTGATGCCCAAGCGTGCGGACCGCATCCTGAGCTGTCATTGCGGGAATATCGAACGACTTGGTCTGCGCTTCTGCCGGTGCAGCTGAAGCCACGCAAACGATCGCGCTCGACGCCATCAGAATATCGCGCGTCATCCCCATGCTGGTTCCCCCCATTCTCGGCCGCATCTTGCACCCGGTTCGACAGGAAGAGACCCGAGCGGCGAGTTTCCTTCGGCTCGGTGCATCGGTCAGCGTCTAGCGCTGCCAATTCGGATCGTGTCTCGGCCCGAGAAATCGACCGGAACGCCAAGGCTTCGCTTGACAGCAAGGGCGAAGCCTTCCGGATCGTCGGTGCGGAAAACGCCGTCGAACTGCAGGCCAGACAGCGCGGGATCGGCAAGAGTGATTTGTCGTGTATTGTATCGATTGAACTCCGCTACCGCATTCGCAAGCGGCTCACCGACGAGATCGATCTTGCCGCTGCGCCAAGCAAGCGCGCGATCGACAGATGATGGCGGCGTCGGTTCGCGTATGATCGCGGCATCGTCGGCAATAAAAGCACGCTCGCCGGCGAGCAATCGTACGCGGTGGCCATCAGCGCCACTGGCCCATGCTTCTACCACCCCTTCGGTGACGAGCACCTCGGCACCGTCGTGCTTCAGTCGCACCGAAAACGCGGTACCCACCGCTTCGGCGCGCACGCGACCCGCTTCAACAACAAAGGGACGCTTGGGGTTCTTGGCAACCTGGAACCAGGCTTCGCCGCGGTCCAGTCGGACGTCCCGGCGCATTGGCGAATAGTCGATCTCGACCGCGCTTTGCGTATTGATGGCGGCAATGGAGCCGTCATCTAGCGGCACGCGACGGGTTTCGCCGACCTTGGTGGTATAGCGCGTCCCATTTCCCAGCCAGAGAATTCCACCGGCAATCGAAGCGGCGATAGCCGTTCCGCCGCCTGCGAGAACCGCTCGCCGGGCGAAGCGCGGCACCGCGGCCTCGGGGCCAATCCGGGGCTCGTCGAGCGTCATCCAGGCCGCTTGGGCGCGGAGCAGCGCACCATGGTGACGCGGATCGGCATCAAGCCAGAATTGCAATTCAGCTTCGTGATCGTCGTCCCACTGGTCGCGGTCCATGCGCGCGACCCAGAGCGCTGCTTCGCTGTGCATATCGCTTGCGGATTCAGTCATCGGGCGTCGCCCTCTTCCGCTTCGAGCGCAGCCAGCCTTGCGCCGGTGGCAAGATCGGCTTCGGCCCACGCGCGCTGGATCGCCTTGACGCCGAGCCAGACCTGCTTTTCCACGACTTTCTCGGTGACACCCAGCTGCGCTGCGATCTCCTTTTGCGACCAGCCTTCAAGCTTGCGCATTTCGACGATCCGACGACATCGCTCGGGCAGCTCGGCGAGGAATTCGAGCATGCGTCGATAGTCGAGGCGTCCGCCCGCCTCCTGTTCCGGCGACGGCTGGCGATCGTCCATGAATAGGTCCATCTCCGCATGGGCATCAATTGCCACGACGCGCGCGCGCTGCATCCGGCGGCCGGCGAAATTGCGGGCAGCGGAAATGAAGTACGCGCGCGGGCGCTCGATGTGACTGACACTCTCAAGCGTTGAAAAGCGGCAATAACAATCCTGGATCACCTCATCGATGTCGGGTGGCGAGAGGCGCCAGCGCGTGAGCAGCGCACGCACCGCCGGTTCATGGGGAATAACCGCCTCGGCTACCCATGCTGCGCGTTCACGACGCCGCTCGAATGATGCTTGCTTGGTCGTCGCCCTGCGGCCTTTCAGTGTCATGCCGAACGCCCCCGTAGTGACGCTCACGCGGTCTTAGAGACTTGGCGCATGAAATTCCTTCTGATCGGAACTCGGTTATGGACGTCTGCTGGACTGCATCCAGTCGTTCTGCCTAGGCGAGGTAATCTATCCACCATTGCATCATTGGCCAGCAATGCACCAGTTGGCAGGCGGAGCGGCGGTGCCGACCCCTGCCCCGTGGGTGAGCGAGCTGGTGATGGCTTGCTGCCGGTTGGGTAGAGCTTAAAGTCGGCGTCTGACAGGAAATGTCGTTGGACCTATTGCTCTGGATCGGGAGGATTGTCCCAGTGCCGGTCGGTCGTTGTAGCGCGACAGCGATGAACTAAGAGCGCGTTTCAACGAGCAGCTTCGACCCTTGAAGGACCGCAGTGTTGGCGGAGGCGGCGGCCAAATGCGCGATCCGCGAGAGCAGAGCGGCCTGGAATACCGAGCCCCGGAGCCCTAGAGTTGGTTTGAACGGACATTCTCGCTGGCAACTAGTAGCGAACAACCTCCGCAATTCTGCGCCGACGGTCCGTTCAGCCTTCGGAAGGACCATCGACTGCCCGATCTCGAAGGCAATCTTCGGCAGATGAATGAACGGCCGCTTTCAAGCGTCGCCAGATGCTGCGCGAACGTCCAAAATGTTCGCGTCTGCAGCAATCATGATCGCAGGTTCTCGACGAGGAAATCCACGAACACACGAACGCGCGCAGGCACGTTGCCGCCGCCGACAAAGAGCGCATGGATCAGTTCGACGTCACCTGGATTGAACTCTTCGAGCAGCGGGACGAGCGCTCCGCTCGCCAGTTCCGTCGCGACGCTGAACGCGCCGACGCGCGTGATGCCCACGCCGCCCGCTGCCAGTTGCCCCAGTGTCTCACCGTTGTTGGCCTCGATATTGCCCTCCACGGACAGCGCAAAGTCGTGACCATCGCGGCGGAACGGCCAGGTCGGTTCGGCGCGGCGGAAGTTGAAGTTCAGGCAATTGTGTCCGTGCAGATCCTCGGGCGTGCGGGGGGTGCCGTGGCGGGCGAGATAATCGGGCGAGGCGACGATCACGCGGCCGGTCTCGCCGATCTTGCGTGCGGTCAACATGCTGTCGGCTAGCGGACCGAAGCGAATGGCGACATCGGCCTGGCCTCCCGCCACATCGACCAGCGCATCGGTCAGCGCGATGTCCACGAGGATGTGTGGATACTGTCGAGTGAATTCGCCAAGCAGCGGGACGACGCACAGCCGGCCATGCGACAGTGCGGCGCTGACGCGTAATCGCCCGCGCGGCGCGCCCTGATCGGCGATTTCCTGCTCGGCGTCGTCGAGATCCGCGATGATGCGCCGCGCCACCTGAAGATAGGCCTGCCCTTCTGCCGTGAGTGTCAGCGTGCGGGTGGAGCGCAGCAGCAGCCGGACGCCAAGCCGCGCCTCGATGCGATCGATTGTGCGGCTGACCGCTGACGGCGTCAGGTCGAGCAGACGTCCAGCGGCGGAAAAGCTGCCGGTGTCGATCACCGCCGCGAACGTCTCGAGCGCGCGGGCACGATCGGCGCCGCTCGCGATCTTTGCGTTCAAATCAAAAATCCTTCGCGTGCTTGGCTGCTACCGCAGCGGTCATCCTTCTCCCATTTGTGCGCTTCCGTATCAATCGAAAGGGACAGTCATGGAATACAGGCAACTCGGCTCGTCCGGCCTGCGCATCCCCGCACTGAGCTTCGGCACCGGCACGTTCGGCGGCCGGGGCCCGCTGTTCAGCGCGTGGGGGCAAAGCGACGCGCGCGACGCGCGGCGGCTGATCGATATCTGCCTCGAGGCTGGCGTGACGTTGTTCGACACCGCCGACGTCTATTCGAACGGCGCTTCCGAAGAGATACTGGGCGATGCGATCAAGGGCCGGCGCGACAAGGTGCTGATCTCGACCAAGACCGGACTGCCGATGGGCGACGGCCCATCTGACTGGGGGGTGTCGCGCGCGCGCCTGATCCGTGCGGTCGAAGACGCGCTGCGCCGCCTCGCGACCGATCATATCGATCTGCTGCAACTCCACGCCTTCGACACCTCGACGCCGGTCGACGAACTGATGGAGACGCTTGGCCAGCTGATCGCGGCAGGCAAGCTGCGTTATGCCGGGGTGTCCAATTATCCCGGCTGGCAACTGATGAAGGCGCAGGCGTTCGCCAGCCAGCACGGGCTGCCGCGCTTCGTGGCGCATCAGGTCTATTATTCGCTGATCGGCCGCGCCTATGAGGCCGACCTCATGCCGCTCGCCGCGGATCAGGGCATTGGCGCTCTGGTGTGGAGCCCGCTCGGCTGGGGCCGGCTGACCGGAAAGATCGGCCGTGACCGTCCGGTGCCCGAGGGCAGCCGGTTGCACGACACCGAGCAGTTCGCGCCGCCGGTCGAGCAGGAGCATCTCTATCGCGTGATCGACGCATTGGAGTCGATCGCCGCCGAGACGGGCAAGACCGTGCCGCAGATCGCGATCAACTGGCTGTTGCAGCGCCCGACCGTCTCCTCGGTCATCATCGGCGCGCGCAACGAGGAACAACTTCGCCAGAATCTCGGCGCGCTGGGCTGGTCTCTGACGCCCGGGCAGATCGCCGCGCTAGATGCCGCAAGCGACATGCTGCCGCCCTATCCGCACACCCCCTATCGCCAGCAGGAGGGTTTTGCCCGCCTCAGTCCCGCGCTGGTCTGAACGGAATCCATGCAATGCAACTCAATCCCGGTTTGCTCGCGCTCGCCGTCGGCGCATTCGGCATCGGCGTCACCGAGTTCGCGCCGATGGGCCTGCTGCCCGTCATCGCCAGCGGCCTCCATGTCTCGATCCCCGTCGCGGGGCTGCTGATCAGCGGCTATGCGCTGGGCGTGATGATCGGCGCGCCGCTGATGACGCTGACCACCGGGCGCGTGCCACGCCGCACGCTGCTGATCGGGCTGGCGGGCATCTTCACGCTCGGCAATTTGCTGGCGGCGGTGTCGACCAGCTACTGGATGTTGCTGATCGCGCGGATCATCACCTCATTCAATCACGGCGCCTTCTTCGGCGTCGGCTCGATCGTCGCCGCGGGGTTGGTGCCGCCGCAGAAACGCGCGGGCGCGGTCGCGGCGATGTTCATGGGGTTGACGATCGCCAATGTCGTCGGCGTGCCGCTCGCCACTTGGGCCGGCGAACATCTCGGCTGGCGTGCCGCTTTCTGGGGCATCGCCGCGCTGGGGGTCGCGACCATCGCCGCGCTGCGGCTGACGCTGCCGGCGCTGCCCGTCGAAGACGGCGGGAATGCCATGGCCGAGTTGCGCGTCCTGACGCGGGGCCGTGTGCTCGGCGCGCTGGCGCTGACCGTGGTCGGATCGAGCGCGATGTTCACCGTCTTCACTTATATCGCGCCGATCCTTAGGGAAGCCACGCACGCCTCGCTCGGCTTCGTCACCGCGATGCTGGTGACCTATGGTGTCGGCCTGACCGTCGGAAACTGGCTGGGCGGGCGGTTTGCCGACCGGTCGGTCGACCGCACGCTGATCGTCACGCTCGCGGCGCTGGCGGCGATCCTGATCGCCTTCGCACTGCTGATGCCGTTCGGTGCGCCGACCGCCATTCTGGTATTCCTCTGGGGTGTCGCGAGCTTCGCGCTGGTCCCGCCGCTTCAGGTTCGGGTGATGACCGCCGCGGCGGACGCGCCCAATCTCGCCTCAGCCGTGAATATTGGTGCATTCAATCTCGGCAATGCCCTCGGCGCGGCCCTGGGCGGCGGGGTGATCGCCGCCGGGCTAGGCTATCCGGCTGTAGCCCTGGCCGGTGCGGCGACATCTGCCGTTGGACTCGCGGCCGTCGTCTTCACTGTTCGCGAGAAAGCTAGCCGCCACGACAGTTCCCTCTGCGGTGCATAACACCAACCGCCGAACAACCGATTTGCCGTCGAACTGAGATCTGAACCTTGACCGGCCTGAGTATTGTTTCAGGTCGGCATATTCGATGTGAACGAACGGCAGGTACCAATGGTCGCGCTTCGACCAGTCGAACGGCTGCTATGTTGGCGGTCCCTGCCGCGACAGTCACGCGACGGCCTGCAACCCCTTGCGCTGGATGATCGATAGCAACCGCAGGGCAGGGCCGCCCGGGCGCTTCACGCCGCGCTCCCAATCCGACACCAGATTGCGCGAGACGTTGAGATAGGCGGCGAACACCGGCTGTGAGACATGCTCGCGTTCGCGGATCGCGCGGATTTCGTCGCCCGCGAGTATCGGGGCTGGGGCAAGACATGTCTCGTCAAAATTGCGCAGCGTCGCGCGTGACACGACACCGGCGTCGTGCGCATCGTTCATCATCTCATGGATCGCACCAGCGATCTCGCTGCGATAGCCCTTATCCTTCGTCGTCGTTGCCATCTTCGATCTCCACAAGCGTTCCTGACGCCACCAGCCGGTCCAGTTCCTCGTCGCTCCATTCCAGTGCTTCGGCCGCCGCTTCGCGCAACAACGCCAAGTCCGCCTTCGATATGTTCGCCTGCCTGGCCTTGGTGAAACCGAAAGCGAATATGGCCCGATCGTCCCGGCGAAACAGGATCAGCGTGCGATAGCCGCCCGACTTTCCTTTGCCCGGCCGCGCGACCCGCTGCTTGATGACGCCGCCGCCAAGGTCAGCGTCGATCAGGCCGCTTTGCGCCCGCACGATTGCCTCTCTCAGCGCCGTATCGCTCAGTTTCTCCTTGCGCGCGAAGCGCTCAAACCAGCCATTCTTGAATATGCGTATGATGGCGGCTCTCCAGCTACGTTACCGATATATAACACATAGCGTTATAGTTCAACGCCACGCGAATCAGCATGGAGCGGATCGGTAACATCGATTCCCAGGTGCGGGATCATCTCGGCGTCTCCTGTGGGACGTGACGGGATAAAAAGTGCGGGCAGCCCGAGGCTTTTCACCGCAAGCCATCGCGGTTCTCGGGAGGTCGCCACGGTTCGCCCGAGTTTGCCACAGCTTGCCGTGATAGGCCTGGAGGGTACGTAAGTGTATCTAGAGGCATCATAAAGGTAGTTGCGCGCCGGATGCAGGTCGGGGATTCTGTCTCGGGGAGTGTCGTTCAACCCAGAAGATGGAACCTTGCTCGTGACCAACCCGGAAAGGATCATTCGCTTGCGGACAGTGCTCGATCGCACCGGCCTGTCCCGCACCACTCTCTATCGCAAGATCGGCGAAGGCACGTTCCCGCGTCAGGTGCCGATCAGCATCCACGGTGCCGGCTGGTATGAATCCGCCATCAACCGCTGGATCGCCAACCCGGCCGGCTATTCCGAGGATCGCGCCGATTGAGGCAGGGCCGGGCTATTGCCCGGCCTTCACCTTGCGGAACTTGCCCTTGATGACCTTCGCGCCGCCGCGAAGGAAATCGAGATGATCGGACCAATGCTGCATCATACGGACGCGCTCGTCCCAATATTCGCCGCGCGTATAGGCACGACGCACGGCGTTGTTGTCCTGATGGGCAAGCTGGCGTTCGATCGCATCGGGATGCCACAGACCCATCTCGTTCAAGAGTGTCGCTGCCATCGCCCGGAAGCCGTGGCCGGTCATCTCGTCCTGCGCATAGCCCATGCGGCGTAGCGCCGCGTTGATGGTGTTCTCCGACATCGGCCGATCGACCGAACGCAGCGACGGGAACAGGAAGCGGCTATAGTCGGCGTCATGCTCGATGGTTTCGAGGATGGCGAGCGCCTGGCGGGAGAGGGGGATGATGTGCGGTCGGCGCATCTTGGTCTTGTGCGGCGGGATCGTCCACAGCGCCTTATCGAAATTGAAGTCGGCCCATTCCGCATGGCGCAGCTCGCCCGGCCGCACGAATACATGCGGCAACAGGCGAAGCGCCGCCTTGGTGTTGGTATGTCCCTCGAATGCTTCGATCGCGCGAAGTAGCCCGCCCGCCTCATTGGCGCTGGTGATCGCCGCGCGATGGACGGGCTGGGGAGCGATCAGCGCCCCGCGCAGATCGGCAGCAACGTCCCGCTCGGCGCGGGCGGTGGCGATCGCGTAGCGGAGTACCTGGCTACATGTGCTGCGCAGCCGCTTCGCCGTCTCATACTTGCCCTTGCCCTCCATCTTGCGGAGCATCACCAATAACTCCTGCGCGGAGATGGCTGCGATCGGGCGCTTGCCGATCGAGGCATTGATGAAGTCGAGAAGCCAGTGCAGCTTTTTCATGGTGGCGGCGGAGCGGCCCTCGCGCTCGACCTTCAGCAGCCATTCGTCGGCGACCGCCTTGAAGCTGTTGGACGCGGCGATCGTCGCGGCGATGCGCTCAAGCTTGATCTGCTCGCCGGGATCGTCGCCGCGCGCCAAAACCTTGCGGGCCGCGTCGCGCTGCTCGCGGGCTTCGGCAAGGCCGGTATCGGGATAGACGCCGAACGCCAGCGTCTTCTGCTTGCCGAGATAGCGGTAGTTCATCCGCCAATAGCGTGCGCCTTTGGGCGTCACGAGCAGGAATAACCCGTCGCTGTCGGTGAGCTTATAGGGCTTGGCGCGGCCTTTGGCGTTCCTGATAGCAACAGCGGTCAAGGCCATGATGGTATCTCCCGTCAGGGGAGGGCTGCGCTACCATCAGATATACCATCAAACTGCTGGTATGTGGTGGTATCCAGCCGCTCCGAATGAGACGGTTATACCACATAAAAACCGCAGAAAACAGCCATTTATGGCATCTTCTGGCACCCGCTGGGAGTGCTTGTTGGTGACCCCTACGGGACTCGAACCCGTGTTTTCGCCGTGAGAGGGCGACGTCCTAGACCGCTAGACGAAGGGGCCAATTTTTGGAAGGCCGCGCCTTAGAACGGCGGCAGCAGTGCGTCAAGCGCCGTCGCATCCGTTGTCCGTCGCGGGGGCCCGAGGCACCGATTCGTGCCTCTTTTTTTCTCTCAGGCAGCCGCCTTCTTGCGTTCCGCCATCTCGCGATTGAGCATTTCGGCCAGCAGGAAAGCCAGCTCCAGGCTCTGGCTCGCGTTCAGGCGCGGGTCGCAATGCGTGTGATAACGATCGGCCAGGCTCTGCTCGGTGACGGCGACCGCGCCACCGGTACATTCGGTGACGTTCTGGCCGGTCATCTCGGCATGGATGCCGCCGGCGATGCTGCCCTCGGCGCGATGCACGGCGAAGAAGCCGCGCACCTCGGCGAGGATGCGCTCGAACGGCCGCGTCTTGTAGCCATTGGCCGCCTTGATGACGTTGCCGTGCATCGGATCGCAGCTCCACACTACCGGATGGCCCTCGCGCAGCACCGCGCGGACCAGCTTGGGCAGGCCCGCCTCGATCTTCTCATGACCATAGCGCGTGATCAGCGTCATGCGGCCGGGCACGCGCGCCGGATTGAGCGTATCCAGCATCCTGAGCAGCTCGTCGGGCTCGAGGCTCGGCCCGCATTTGACGCCGATCGGGTTGCCGATGCCGCGCAGGAACTCGACATGCGCCGAGCCAGTGAAGCGCGTGCGGTCGCCGATCCACAGGAAATGCGCCGAGGTGTCGTACCAGTCGCCGGTCAGGCTGTCCTGCCGGGTCAGTGCCTGCTCGTAAGGCAGCAGCAGCGCCTCGTGGCTGGTATAGAATTGGGTCGCCGAAAGCTGCGGCACGCTATCGGCGTTGATGCCGCACGCGTGCATGAACTCCAGCGCGTCGCCGATCCGGTCGGCGGTCTCGGCATATTTCTTCGCCCATGGGCTGCGGCCCATGAAATCGTGCGTCCAGCGATGCACCTGATGGAGGTTGGCATATCCCCCTTGCGCGAACGCGCGCAGCAGGTTCAGCGTCGCCGCGCTTTGCGAATAGGCGCGCAACATCCGCTGCGGGTCGGGTGTCCGTGCCTCGGGCGTAAAGGCGATGTCGTTGACGTTGTCGCCGCGATAGCTCGGCAGCTCGACGCCGTCGATCGTCTCGGTCGGCGCCGAGCGCGGCTTGGCGAACTGGCCCGCCATGCGGCCGAGCTTCACCACCGGCAGCTTCGAGGCATAGGTGAGCACCACCGCCATTTGCAGGATCACCCGGAAGGTGTCGCGGATGTTGTTGGGGTGGAATTCGGCGAAAGACTCGGCGCAATCGCCGCCCTGCAGCAGGAACGCCTTGCCGGCGGCGACATCGGCCAGCGCCTCTGTCAGGTTGCGCGCTTCGCCGGCAAAGACCAGCGGCGGGAAGCTGCCGAGCTGGGTCGTCGCCGCGTCGAGCGCGGCGGCGTCGGGATAGTCGGGCAGCTGGCGGGCTTCGGCCTTCGTCCAGCTTTCGGGGGCCCATTTCGCGGCCATGGTTCCTTGCCTTGTCGTCAAAAAGAGCAATTTCCATGCGTCAGGCGGCGCCCGAACGCAATCAAGGAAAATTGTCGAGCGTGATCGATCCGGTTGCGCGTCGGGCGGGGCACGGCGCCGCCCGCGGCCCGATCACAGCGCCTTTTGATAGATTTGATAGACCTTGTTGATCCGGCTCTCGATCGCATCGGCAATCGCGTTCATTCCCTGATTGTCGTCGAGGATCCAGCCGATCTCGCCGCGGCTGGCGCCATAGCGGGAAACGGACGCGCGGCGGATATATTCGATCATCATGAAGGCCAGCTGGCTCGCCATGCGCGAAGCCTGCAATTCCTTGACGACGCCCATCAGCGGCACCCGCATCGTCCGCACCTTGGGGCGGCGCAGCCACAGCAGCAGCTTGGCCCAGCCGAACGGCAGCAGGTTGCCGTTGAGCGGCCTGATCGCCTCATTGAGGTCGGGCAGCGTGATCATGAACGCCACCGGCTTGCCGTCGAGTTCGGCGATGCGGATCAGGTCGTTAAACACGATCGGCTTCAGCTTCACGCCGACGTCGTCGATTTCGGGCTGGGTCAGCGGTACGAAGCCCCAATTGTCCGACCATGCGTCGTTCAGGATCGCGAGGATGATCGCCGCTTCCTCGTCGAATTTCGACTTGTCGACCTCGCGGATGTTGATGCGCGGATTCTTTTCGCCCGATTTGATGATCCGGTTGATCAGCGGCGGAAATTCCTGGCTGATGTCGAGATCGTAGGTGACCAGCTGCTTGACCGGTGCGTAGCCCGCGCCTTCGATCCAGCCGCGATATTCGGGCTTGGCGTGGCCCATCATCACCGTCGGCGGATGGTCATAGCCTTGGATCAAAAGCCCGGGTTCTTCCCAGATCGACATGCTGATCGGGCCGATCACGCGGGTCATCCCCTGGTCGCGCAGCCATTGTTCGGCGGTTGCGATCAGCGCCTGGCCGATGCCTTCATTCTCCGCGTCGAACAGGCCGAACTGGCCGCAGCCGGAGCCGAATCCCTTATCGACCGGCATGGTCAGCGCCAGCGTGTCGATATGCGCCGAGATGCGCCCGACGACGCGGCCATCCTGCTCGGCGAGGAACAATTGCGCCTTGGCATGGCTGAACCAGCCGTTCTTTTCCGGCGTGATGAGGCCCAGGGCTTCGCCCTTGAGCGGCGGCACCCAATTGGGGTCATCCTTGTAAAGCCGGAACGGCAGATCGACGAATTTCTTGCGATCGGCCTTGCTGTCGATCGGGCGGATGGTGAGCGTGCTGGTCACGGGCGTAGGCTCCTGAAGCGTGCCGCGTGCCTTCCCCGCGCGCGCCGCCGCTGTCAAGGCGATCGGGAAACTGCGTATCTGTGATCGAGGATACGGCCTGTAAATGCCACCAATTAGCCACTATCTGCAGGCAATGGACCGCGCCATGGATAAAGCCCTTCGTCTCGATCGTGCTTCGGCAGCGCCCGGTGTGGATGCGCCTGCGCGTCCCGATCGGATGCTCGACGACAAGGCGATGCTGCGTACCGCGGCAGAGCTGACGCGCGAGCTCAACACGCCGAGCCCGACGATCTATTGGGCCGATCTGCTTGCCTCGTGCGTGGTCGGTTACGGCGCGCTGGCCGCGGCGTTCCTGGCGCCGACGCTGGGCTGGACGATCGTCGCCGGCGTCGTCGCCGTGCTCGGCCTCTATCGCGCGATGAGCTTCATTCATGAGCTGACGCATGTGAAGCACGCTGCGCTGCCCGGCTTCCGGCTCGGCTGGAATGTGCTGGTCGGCGTGCCGCTGTTGATTCCGTCCTTCATGTATGAAGGGGTCCACAACCTTCATCACGCCCGCACGCGCTACGGCACCGCGGAGGATCCCGAATATCTGCCGCTCGCGCTGATGAAGCCGTGGAGCCTGCCGCTGTTCATCCTCGTCTCGGCGCTGGCGCCGGTGGCGCTATTGTTCCGCTATGCCGTCCTGTCGCCGCTGTCGGCGCTGATCCCGGCGCTGCGGCGCGTGGTGGTCGAGCGTTATTCGGCGCTGTCGATCAATCCCGCGTTCCGCCGCCGCCCGCCCGAAGGGGCGTTCAAGGCGCAATGGCGCCGGATCGAGATCGCTGCCAGCCTGTGGGGCATCGCGCTGATCGCGCTGGTCGCGACCGGCATCGTGCCGCTCCGGTGGTTCGTGATCTTCCTCGTGGTCGCCTCGGGCGTTGCCGTCATCAACCAGTTGCGCACGCTGGTCGCGCACCTTTGGGAGAATGAGGGCGAGCCGATGAGCGTCACCGCGCAATATCTCGATACCGTCAATGTCCCGCCGCCAGCGACGCTGCCGGCGTTATGGGCGCCGGTCGGCTTGCGCTATCACGCGCTGCATCATTTGCTGCCCGGTGTGCCGTATCATGCGCTCGGCGAGGCGCACCGCCGCATCACCGCCGCGCTCGAGCCGGGATCGCCCTATCACAAGGCGAGCTATGCCGGGATGTTCGGGCTGGTCGTGAAGATCGGCCGATCGACGATGATCGCGCGTCGGTAAGGCGTCGTCGGCGGCTCGTTCTGTCCTCATTTTATCAGAGGGCGACGGGCGGCGGCCTTCCGCGCCCTTATCCCATCTTCCTCGCACTGAATTTGGTTCAGTCCATGGTGCGTCGCTGGCATGGGACGCTCGGATTGCGTTGCTTTTTGAACGCTGAACCTCGGTCAGCATAGGGGAGGGGGATGCCCTATTCCTCGGTGCGGATCAGCACCGCTTCACCGATCAGGAAGAACAGCAGGAACGGCGCCCAGGCAGCGAGGAACGGCGGATAGGCGCCGAGATTGCCCATCGCCAGCGCAAAATTATCGGCGACGAAATAGGCGAAGCCCAGCGCCATGCCGATCACCGCGCGGACGAACAGCTTGCCCGATCGCGCGATGCCGAACGCCGCCACCGCCCCCAACAGCGGCATCAGCACCGCCGAGAGCGGGCTCGACAATTTGTGCCACAGCGATCCCTCGAGATCGGTGGTCGGCCGCCCCGCCGCGCTGAGGTCGCTGATCGCGGACTTGAGCGCCCCGAACGACAGCCCGTCGGCATCGACGCTCGCCAGCGTGAACTGGTCGGGGCGCACGCCGCGGCCGATCACCGTCGGCCCTTCGATCAGTTGCTTGCCCGAGGCGACGTCGAACAGCGTTACTTTCGGGCCGATCAGCCAGCCGTCGCCGTCGCGCTGCCCGCGCGGTGCGGAAACGATACTGATCAGCCGGCCGCCGTCGCGCTGAAACACGCTGATACCGCCGAGTTTCGCCGCATTGCCCTTGCCGCTGATCTGGGTGACCTGGATCAGGTCGTCGCCGTCGCGCACCCAGACGTTCGACCGGTCACCGCGATCGACCGGCAGCGGCCCGTAATCGACTGACTGCCATTGATCGAGCGTCGCGGTCGCGCGTGAGACCACGCGGTCATTGAACACGAAGGAGAAGGCCGCCACCACCAGCGCCGAGACGATCAGCGGCGCGAGCACCTGATGCGCGGACAGGCCCGATGCCTTGAGCGCGATGATCTCGCTGTTCTGGTTCATCGTCGCCAGCGTGATGATCGTGCCGAGCAGCACCGAGAAGGGCAGCACGAAGGCGATGATCTGCGGCGCGCGCAGGCCGACATAATGCCACACCTGCTCCTGCCCGTTGCCATGATAGGCGAGGATGTCGCCCGAGGTGCTGAGCAGGTCGAGCGTTTGCAGGATCAGCACCAGCCCGGCGACGATCACGAACGTGCGCACCAGGAACATCCGCGCCATGTAGATCGATACCGTGCGCGACGGAAAGAAACTGGCGAGCGTCATGCCGCCTTCCTCCGCCGGAACGGCATGATCCTGCCAATCGCCTTACCCAGCTTGGCGAACCAGCGCTCAAGCGCGCCGATCGGCTGCCCGCCGGGCACATAAGCGATCGTGTAATACATCCACAGGATTAGCCCCGCGAACGCAGCGAACGGCCCCCACAGCCCGATGATCGGATTGATCTTGCCGAGCGCGGCGACATCGGCGGCATATTGATTGACCTTGTGATAGGCGACGATCATCACGATCCCCAGGAACACGCCGAGCGCCGAGGTCGATCGCTTGGGCGGCACGCCGAGCGCGAGCCCCATCATCGGCAACAGGAACATGATGGCCACCTCGACGACGCGGAAATGGAATTCGGCGCGGCTCGATGCGCGCACGTCGGGCGTCACTTTCTGGTCGTGGCCGTAGAAAGCGAGCTCGGGCAGTGTCAGCTCCAGATTGCGGCCGCCGCGCTGGCGGAAATTCTCGTATTTGGGCAGCGGGATCGGCAAATCATGGACACTGAACGTCAGCACGCGCGGCACCTTGAAATTGGGCTCGCTGTCGATCAGCGTCCCGTTGGTCAGCCGGAAGATGATCGTGTCCGGATCGTCGGTGGCGAGGAACTGCCCGGTTTCGGCCGTCACCGCCAGCCAGCCGCCGTCATCGCTCTTGCGGTGCAGGAAGATGCCGGTCAGCCGGCGCCCCTTGTCCTCGCTCTTCTCGATGCGCAGCGTCATCTTGCTGCCGAAATTGGTGAATTCGCCGATCTTGATCGAGGCGCCCAGCGCGCCGGTCCTCAGCTCGAAGCGCAGCCCCTCGTAATTGTAGCGCGCCTTGGGCTGGATGAAGCCGACCACGCCGAGGTTCACGATCGCCAGCACGATCGCATAGAAGAACGGCACCCTGAGCAGCCGGCCGTAGCTCATGCCCACGCCGCGCATCACGTCGAGTTCGGAGGTGGTCGCCAGCTTGCGGAAGGTGAGCAGCACCCCGAGCAGCAAGCCAATCGGCACGCCGAGCCCGAGATATTCGGGCAGCAGGTTGGCGAGCATCCGCCAGATCACGCTGATCGGGCCGCCTTCGTCGGCGACGAACGCGAACAGCTTCTGGATGCGATCGAGCACCAGCAGCATCGCGGCGATCGTCAGCGTCGAGAGCAGCGGCACCGCGATCAGCCGGGCCATGTAGCGATCGATCGATTTCATGGGCGCTGGCGGAAACCTTCGGCTGGCGGCGCGGATGCCGGACTCGCCCGGCTATATCGGCGCATTGCCGCGCCGTCAGCCCCTCATTCGGCGGCGATGCGGTGTGGTGGCGACGGGCGTTCGCTCGCCATCGCCTCGGCGATCGCGCGTTCCAGCGCGGCGATGGTGAACGGCTTGCGCAGCACGAGGTGATCGACCAGCGCGTCGCCTGCCGCCTCGCCGGCATAGCCGGTGACGAACAGGATCGCGAGATGCGGATAGACCGGGGTCAGCGCGGCGACCATCTCCGGGCCGGTCAGGCCGGGCATCAACACGTCGGAAATGACGAGATCGATCGTCTCATGCGCGCGGAGCAGGTCGTCGGCCAGCAGCGGATCGCCGCAGCCGATCGGATGGTGGCCGAGTTCCTCGAGCGCGCCGATCGTCGCGGCGAGCACGCGCGGATCGTCCTCGACGACCAGGATATCGAGCCCGGAAGGCGCCGCCGCCTTGTCGGCCGCTGTTTCCACCGCCGCGTGCCGCGCATCGGCATCGGAGAGTCGTCGCGGCAGGTACAATGTCACCGTGGTACCCAGTCCTGGCGTCGAGTCGATCGTGATCTCGCCTTCGCTCTGGCGGACGAAAGCGAAGATCTGGCTGAGGCCCAGCCCGGTGCCCTTGCCGACCGGCTTGGTGGTGAAGAACGGCTCGAACACCCGCTCGCGAACCTCGGGCGCCATGCCGCAGCCGGTGTCGGTGACGGCGATCGTCACGTAATCGCCGGCCGGGCAGCGCCCGACTGCGCCTTCCTCCAGCGCGGTGCCGCCGGTCGCGATCGTCAGACGGCCGCGGCCGTCCATCGCATCGCGCGCGTTGACGGCGAGGTTGAGCAGCGCGTTCTCGAGCTGGTGGCGATCGGCCCAGATCGACCAGCCGCAACCGTCGTCGCTGGTCGCGACGGTGATCGCATCGCCCAGCGTGCGATCGAGCAGGTTGGACATGCCCGCGATCAGCGTGCGCGCCTCGATCGCCTCGGGCAGCAACGGCTCCGCGCGCGAAAAAGCGAGCAGCCGCTTGGTCAGCGCCGCGGCGCGATCGGCCCCTTCGGCGGCGTTGTCGAGATGCCGACGGACCTGTGCCGGGTCGCCATCCAGATTGCGCTTCGCAAGTTCAAGCCCGCCCAGCACAACCGCCAGCATATTGTTGAAGTCATGCGCGATGCCACCGGTAAGCTGGCCCACGGCTTCCATCTTCTGCACTTGCCGCAGCCGGGCTTCCTTCTCCTGCAGTTCGGCCGTTGCGGCGTCGACGGCCGCCTGCAGCCCCCCGACGCGGGCGCGTTCGACATCGGCCTCGGCGCGCGCCGAGGCGCGTTCGGCAAGCGCCTGCACCGCCATCCAGCCGAGCACCATCGCGCCCATCACCAGCACGATGCCGAAGCCGATCAGGATGCCGACCACGCGATTGGCATGGGCAATGGTATGCGAGACGGTGGCGTTGCGGCTGGCCAGCAGCGCGCGCTCGTCGGCGGTGATCTGCTTGAGCAGCCGGTTGATATCGTCGAGCGACTGGGCCTTGCGCGCCTGGTAATAGCGCGACAGCGCCTGGTCGTTCTTGTGATAGAGCGTGCTCAGCGCGGTCAGCGACAATTCCTTGCCGCGCTTCTGATAGGCGGCGCGCAGCGCGTCGATCCGGCGTTGCTGGCTCGGCCGGTCCGAGGTCGCGCGGTCGAGCTGGTCGAGCAGCCCGCCGGCGCGTGACCATTGATCCGAATATTGCTGGCCAAGCTGCTTGTCGCCGCTGATGACGAAGCGGCCGAGCGATGCCTCGGCATCGGCGATCATGCCGGAAAGATTGCTGGCGAGGATCATCACCTCGTAGCTCTTCGATTGCAGGTCGAGCGCACGATCGCGCTGCCGATCGGCGGATTTGAGCGTCAGCACCAGCGCCACGAGCACGGCGATGCCGAGCACCGCCGTAACCACCAGCATGATGGTTCGCCAGTGCGCGATCGGGCTTCGGCCCGCCTCGTGATCGCCCGCATTCATGCCGTGCGACTCTACCCCAGGCTCGGCAATCCGAAAAGCCGAACCTTCTATTTAGCCCAATACGCCCACGGCTTGGCCCGCGGCGCGGAACATCCCCAGCACCGTCTCGATCTGCGCGGCGCTGTGCTCGGCGCACAGCGAGCAGCGCAGCAGGTAGGTGCCGGCCGGCGTCGCGGGCGGGCGCGCCATGTTGACGTACAGCCCGCCGTCGAGCAGCGCCTGCCACATCGCCACCGCCTGTTCCTGGTCGTCGAGGATCACCGCGACGATCGCGCTGTCGGGCGTCTCGGTGCCGAGCCTGAAGCCCATGTCCTTCAGGCCGCCGTGCAAAGTGCGGGCATTTTCCCATAGATGCGCGCGCTTGTTATGGGCATGCATCAGCTTGCGGATCGAGGTTTCGGCGGTGGCCACGACGCTCGGCGGCAGGCTGGCGGTAAAGATATAGGGGCGGCAGGCGAGGCGGATTGCCTCGAACTTGGGGTGGTTCGACACGCAGAAGCCGCCGACCGTCCCGACCGACTTGGAAAAGGTGCCGACCACGAAATCGACCTCGCCCTCAAGCCCCTGTTCTTCGTAGACGCCGCGGCCATTGGGGCCGAAAAAGCCCATCGAATGCGCCTCGTCGACCAGCACCATCGCGTTGTGCTTCTTCGCAACGGCGACCATTTCCTTCAACGGTGCGATATCGCCCAGCATCGAATAGACGCCTTCGAGCACGACCAGCTTGCCCGCCTCGGCGGGTAGCCGCCCGAGCCGCTTGTCGAGATCGGTCACGTCGTTATGGCGGAAGCGGACGATCTCGGCATAGCCTTGCTTGCAGCCATCGTAGATCGAAGCATGGCTGTCGGCGTCGAGGATGACATAATCGCCCTTGCCGGCGAGTGTCGAGATCATGCCGAGATTGGCCATGTATCCGGTCGAGAACACGATCGCGCCGGACATGCCGTAAAAGTCACGCAGCGCCTGTTCGCAGCCCATATGGTCGCGGAAGGTGCCGTTGAGCATCCGGCTGCCGTTGGTGCCCGATCCGAACTGGTCGAGCGCGTCCTTGCCGGCCTGGATCACGTCGGGATCGAACGTCATGCCCATGTAATTGTAGGTGCCGAGCAGGATCGTGTCCTTGCCCTTGATCACCGCCTCGGTGGGCGATTTCACCTGCTCCATGACGATCGCGAACGGATCGGTAACACCTGAATCGAGCAGCGCCTGCCGTTCGGCGATCAAGCCGTCGAACTTGCTCATCAGGTCGCGCTCGGGCGCGAGCGGCGCGGCGTCGGCTGGGAGCGACTGGGCGGCTTGCACGGCTTCAGTCATAGTGTCAGGCCTTCAGCTTCTCTACGGCGTCGACCAGCTGGCCGACGGTCTCGATCTCGGCCTGCATGTTCATCGTGATGAGGATATCGAACTCGTCCTCGATCGCGGCGACGAAATCCATCACCGTCAGGCTGTCCCACTCGAGGTCGCCCTGGAAGGTGGTCGACTCGCTCAGCGACACGCCCTTCTTGTTGAAGGGCTCGATCAGCTCGGCAACTTTGTCGAAGGTTTGCTGGCGGTCGCTCATCTCACTGCTTTCGTCATTGGTTCGGCTGCCGCCTCTGCCGGGCAAATGCGGCGGCATTTCGTCCGGCCTATAGCAAGGAATGGGCGCGATACCACGCCGCCGTCGCGGCGAGGCCTTCGGCCGTCGGTACTTGCGGCTGCCACAAAGCCGCGTCGGGTCGTTTGTCGGCATCGACCACCCAGTCGGGATGACAGAAATAGGCGACCCGGTCCGCCGTCAGCTTGGCCCGCTTGCCGCGCACCAGCCGGTCGCCGCGCGCCGCCAGCGACAGCAGCGGGCGGGGGAGGGCGATCGGCCGCACCGATTTGCCGAGCGCACCGCCCACCGCGCGCGCGAATTCGGCATGGCTCCATCCGTTGACCCGCCCGTCATCGGCCTCGATCAATCGCTGGTTGGTTTCGGCCTGTGTCAGCGCAAGCAACAGCCGGCCGAGATCGCTTACCTCGATCACCGACAGCCGCCCGGCGGGCGGGGTGAAGGCCAGCCCCAGCCTGGCGAGCCGAAACAGCTCGCGCATTTCCATGTCGCCCGGCCCGTAGATCGCCGGCGGGCGCACCATCGCCCAGTCGAGGCTCGATTCGGTAACGATACGTTCGGCTTCGGCCTTGGACCAGCCATAGACCGAAAGCTGCGGCTCGCGCGCCGCCAGCGACGAGACATGCACGAACCGGCGCACGCCGGCCGCTTCGGCGGCGTCGACGATCGCGTCGGTGCCGTTGATATTGCCTGCGACGAAGCCCGCGCGATCGGGCGCATTGACCACGCCGGCGACATGGATCACCGCGTCCGCCCCGGTGACGAGCTCGGCAAGCGCCGCCTGGTCGTCGAGCGCGCCCGCCACCCAGGTTACGCCGGCATGGTCGGGCTGCGGCCGCCGCGTCAGCGCCCGCACCTGATGCCCCGCCGCCCGCGCGAGGTTGATCAGCGTGCCGCCGACGAACCCGGTGCCGCCGGTGACGGCGAGTATGCTCACACCCGCGCCATGTGGTTGCGATGCACCAGCGCCGATCGCGGGGCGTGGCCGAGAATCGAGGCGAGCTCCTCGCTGCGCCGGCCGATGATCAGCCGCGCCGCCGACGAATCATATTCGCACAATCCGCGCGCGATGCGGCGCCCGTCGGGGCCGACGATATCGACGATGTCGCCGCGGTGGAAATTGCCCTCGACGCTGGTCACGCCCGCCGCCAGCAGGCTGTTGCCGGATTTGAGCGCCTTCGCCGCGCCTTCGTCGACCCGGATCGTGCCGCCCGAGGTGAGCCCGCCCGCGATCCACGCCTCGCGCGCGCTCGGGCTGCCCTCGCCCAGGAACACGGTGCCGTGCCCGGTATGGGTGAAGCGCGCCAGCGCGTGCGGCCCGTGGCCGGAGATGATCGCCAGGTCCATCCCCGCCATCGTCGCGATCTTGGCCGCCTCGATCTTGGACACCATCCCGCCCGAGCCCATGCCCGACGACGATTTGGTGTCGGCCATCGATTCGATCTCCCAGGTAATGTTGGGCACCACCGGGATCAGCGTCGCATCCGGGTTCGACTGCGGGTTCGAATCGTACAAGCCATCGATGTCCGACAGCAGGATCACGCCGTCGGCATCCGCCGCCTGGCCGACGCGCGCGGCCAGCCGGTCGTTGTCGCCGAAGCGAATGCGTTCGGTGGCAACCGTGTCGTTCTCGTTGATGATCGGGATCACGCCCAGGCCGAGCAGCCGGCTCAGCGTCGCCGAGGCGTTGAGATAGCGCCGCCGATCCTCGAGATCGTCGAGCGTCACCAGCACCTGCGCCGCCGTCATCCCGCGCTGCGAGAGCAGATCGGCCCACATATGCGCCAGCGCGATCTGCCCGGTCGCTGCGGATGCCTGCGCATCCTCCAGGCTGTTGCGCCCGCCGCCGGGCAGGCCCAGCCGCCGCGCGCCGAGCGCGATCGCGCCGGAGGACACGATCGCTACCTGTTGCCCGGCCTGCGCGCGCCCGGCGATATCGGCGACCAGCGTCTCGACCCATTCGGAATGGACCTCGCCGTCGGGGCTGACGAGCAGCGCCGAGCCGACCTTGACGATCAGCCGGCGGCAGGCGGGTGGGGAGAAGCGGTTTGCTTCATCGGTCAAGGAAATCTCCTGTCCGTTGCGTCGCCGTCAGACCGGCGACCATTCAATTTCGTCTTCGCCTTCGTCGTCGGCGGGGACGGTGGCGTGATCGGGGCCGATCGCGGTGATCAGCCGGTCGAGCACCGCCTCGATGCCCGCGCCGGACGCCGCCGACAGCGGCATCACCTCGGCGCCGGAGACCTTGCCGATCTCGGTGGACATCAGCTCGATCAGCTCGTCGTCGAGCAGATCGGTCTTGCTCAGCGCGACGACTTGCGGCTTGTCGTCGAGGCCGGCGCCATATTGTGCCAGTTCGTCGCGGACGATGCGATAGGCCTCGACCGGATCATCGCCATCGGCGGCGACGAGGTGGAGCAGCACGCGGCAGCGCTCGATATGGCCGAGGAAACGATCGCCGATCCCGGCGCCCTCCGCCGCGCCCTCGATCAGCCCGGGAATGTCGGCGAGCACGAACTCCGTGCCCTTGTGGCTGACGACGCCGAGCTGCGGCCGCACCGTGGTGAACGGATAATCGCCGACCTTCGCCTTGGCGTTGGTGACGGCGTTGATGAAGGTCGATTTGCCGGCATTGGGCAGCCCGACCAGCCCGGCATCGGCGAGCAGCTTCAAGCGCAGCCACACCCATGCCTCCTCGGCGGGCCAGCCGGTGCCGTGCTGGCGCGGGGCGCGGTTGGTCGAGCTCTTGTAGCTCAAATTGCCACGCCCGCCGTCACCGCCCTTCAGGAACACCTCGCGCTGGCCCTCGCGGGTGAAGTCTAGCAGCACATGCTCCTTGTCCTCGCTGAGCACCTGGGTGCCGACCGGCACCTTGATGACCAGATCCTCGCCGCCCGCGCCGGTGCGGTTGCTGCCGGCACCGCCCTTGCCGCGGGGCGCCCGGAAATGCTGGGTGTAGCGAAAGTCGATCAGCGTGTTGAGGCCGTGGACCGCCTCGAACACGATGTCGCCGCCCTTGCCGCCATTGCCGCCATCGGGTCCGCCATATTCGATGAACTTCTCATGCCGGAAGCTCACCGCACCGGGGCCGCCCGCGCCGGAGCGCACGAAGATCTTGGCCTGATCGAGGAAATGCATGGGGCGCTAGATAGCGAACCTGCGGCGAATGGCTACCCTTGGCAGCGCAGGTGACGGTGGAGTCCCGGTTGCGAATGCGTGCGCCCGCAATTAAGATAGGCTTTGTCCGCGTAACTGGCGACTTGGGTGGAGCACCACCGGGGAGCGCGGATGTGCCGCCGCTCGCCTGGGCATCCCTCAAGGATGATCCCATGTCTGATCCAATCGATATTCCGAACTGGCTTCGTATCGACGACCGGCTCACCACTTCCGGCCAGCCAAGCGAAGAACAACTTGCCGCGCTTCGATCGCTCGGAGTCACGCACGTCATCAATCTTGCCTTGCACACGCATGAGCGAGCCTTGGAGGACGAGGCGGCCAGCCTGACGGCCCTGGGCATTTCCTATGTCCATATTCCCGTCGAGTTCGATGCGCCGAACGAGGCCGATTTCGAGAAATTCTGCGACGCCATGGAAGCCGTCGGCGGGGCGACGGTGCACGTCCATTGCATCGTCAACGCCCGTGTTTCCGCGTTCGTCTATCGCTACCGGCGCGATGTGCTCGGCGTGGACGAAGGGCAGGCGCGGGCTGCGATGGAGTTGATCTGGCGGCCGGGCGGCGTCTGGGCGGCATTCATCGGCGATGGTGCCTCGGTTCATCTGCAACATCGGCCGGGGCGACCGGGGCGAGTTGCCCCATAACGGCATCCGCGATGGCCGGGGACGGGCGCTATCTGGCGCAACATTTTCGTCCAACTGCCGGCGTGAAGTGGAGAAAGTGGAGAGCCTGGCGGGGTTTTTGCGGCAGTTGCACCGGGAACGCGCCGGCGAAGCGACGTGTTCGCTGCACCCACGCGACGGTAGTGCGACACCCTAGCGCCGGCTGCGGCCCAAGGCGCGACGGCGACGCGACAGGGTTGCGATCGAGGTTATACATCTATCAAAGAGCGGACGCCCAAGCGGGCGCAACAATGTCTCTGAAATTTTCCAACATTGGAAGCCTTGGCAGGTTTCGCCCAATGGCAGACATTTCTCTCCCCTTGCGGGAGAGAATAGAGGCGCTTGGCGGCTCTGCCGCCTAGCAGAGCTTAGTGAGGGGGATGCGAGGCTTCGCCTCGCGCGCGGCATAGCCGCGCATCCCCCTCACCAACTGCGCCTAGGCAGCAAGCTGCCAAGGCTCCGTATCAGTTCGAGGTAAACAATGCCCCGCATTGTTTAGGCCATGCCGGGGGCATGGCCGACCTCGAACTCCCGCAAGGGGAGAGGATATCGGCGGCAACTAACCACCCATTACCGACATCAGCGGTCAGTCCTTGCTGCGCCCCGCCAGCAGCATCTCCTTGGCCAATTCCCGCGCCTTCTCGCGGGGCAGGCCGAGCGCGCGAGCCATCGGGGCGCCGAGCAGCGCGTCGCCCAGCGCCATCAGCACCAGTTGCAGCGTTTCCTCGTGGATCGGGCGTTCGTTGCCGGGATGACCCTCGGCCAGCTCGTCGACCAGATCGTGAATCGCGGTCAGGATCGGATCGAGCGCGTTTTCGTTGCCGGACAGGATCATCCAGCTCGCCAGCGCGCCGGCGCCGCCGGTGTCGAACGCATCGAAGGTCAAATTGACCACCTCGTCGGGGCCGTCGTCGCCGGCGCGCGCGCGCAGCACCGCCTCGCGGATCGTGCCGGTGATGTGCCCGGCCATCCGCCCGATCAACGCCTTCTGCAATCCTTCGGCCGAGCCGAAATGGTGGAGCAGATTGGCATGCGTCCGCCCGATCCGCGACGCGACCGCCTTCAGCGTCACCGCCTGCGGCCCCGCCTCGATCAGCAGCGCGCGCGCCGCCTCCAAAGCCGCGTCGCGCGATTCTTCCGGGCTCATCCGACGGCGGGAGGCGAGGACAGCAGTGACCATCCCCCGTCTCTCGGCGGATTTGTCGCCGAGATCAAGGCGCTCGCCCGGTTCACCTTTCGACAGGCTCGGGGCGAGTGGATGCTACGCTCGCCTCACGCCGCCATGCGCACCGGATCGTCGGTCGATTGCTCGCCGTCGAAATCGAGCGCGTAGGCGATGCCGGGCGCGGTGCCGCCGCGCGCCAGCGAGCGCCGCGGCTCGACCCGCCCCGTGCGCCGGAAGCCGAGCTTGGTCAGCACGCGCCCCGAGGCCGGGTTGTCGGCGAAATGCCAGGCGTGCAGTTGCTTGTAGCCGAGCGCGTGGCGCGCCATCTCGATCACCGCGCGTCCCGCCTCGGTGGCATAGCCGCGGCCCCAGGCGTCGGGCGTCAGCCAATAGCCGAGCTGCCGCGTGCCGTCGGCCTCGTCATGGATGCCGATGCCGCCGATCAGCCGGGTCTCGGCGCCATCGTGCAGCAGGATCATGAACCGCGGGTCGGCGCTGCCGCGCTGGCTTGCCAGGAACGCCTCGGCGTCGCCCAGCGCATAGGGCCAGGGCACGCGGGCCAGCTTGGTGGCGACCGCCTCGTGGCCGATCGCTTCGGATAGAGCCCGCGCATCCTCGGGCCAGCCGGGCCGCAGCGTCAGTCTCTTGGTACGGGCGAACATCATACACTCTCCTCTCGCCGTCGAGCGCGCCCATGACGCATCACCGTGACGCGCGTGAGACAACTCGGTGGAGGGAGCATGAAAAAAGGGAGCCCGGGCGGCCCGGTCTCCCTTTTTGGCTGGTTCCTGCATCGGAACCCCGGATCGCCCTGGTGGGCAATCCGGATGATTGCCCGATGTTATTCGGCTGCGGCCATAATTTGCTCTACCGAGCAGAATTTGCGGCCGAGCTTGCCCTCGTGGAATCGCACGCGGCCCTCGACGAGCGCGAAGAGGGTGTGATCCTTGCCGATGCCGACGTTGGTGCCGGGATAGAATTTGGTGCCGCGCTGACGCACGAGGATGTTGCCCGGAATGGCGACTTCGCCACCGAACTTCTTCACGCCAAGACGACGACCGGCCGAATCACGACCGTTGCGCGACGAACCGCCTGCCTTCTTATGTGCCATTGTCTAAACTCCTTAGCTCAGGCTTCGGCGGCCGCAGGGGCGCCGTCAGCGTCGTTGGTCTTGGCGGCGGCCTTTTTCGGCGCTGCCTTCTTCTTCTCTTCGCCGACGCTCAGGATCTTCAGGATCGTGTGCTGCTGGCGATGGCCGTTGCGACGGCGATAATTGTGGCGGCGGCGCTTCTTGAAGACGATGACCTTTTCGCCCTTCGCCTGCGCGACGATCTCGGCGCCGACGGTGAGGCCCTTGACCGCCTTCAGCTCCGAGCCCTCGCCGGCGAGCAGAACGTCGTCGAGCGTGACCTGGTCACCGGCTTCGCCGCCGATCTTCTCGACGACGATCTTGTCTCCTGCGGCAACGCGATACTGCTTGCCGCCCGTGCGCACGACTGCGAACATGGCCCTCATCACTTTCCAAATGCATGTGCCCGCGCGAAGCTCGCTTCGCCGGGAAAGACGGTCCGCCTAAGCGAGCGGTGCGATTCTGTCAACATCCGTTGGGCATTGGCGGCCAACTCGATAAACGCGCCGGGGTAACGAAAGCGACAAACCCGTTGCCGCTCCCCGCGCCCCTGATATGGTCTCCCACGAAACGATTTCAGGAGAGAGCCACGATGATCAAGGCAATTCTTGCCGGCGCGATGCTGCTCGGCGCGCCCGCGCTGGCGCAGGACGGCCCGCCGCCCAAGATCTCGGACAAGCTGCCGCCAGCCAACCCGATTCCCTATGCGCCCGCCGATGTCGATGCCGTGATGGCGCCGGTCAACGCCGCGCTCGCCGGCATCGCCGCGCACGATGCGAGCGCGATTCAGGCGCAGCTTGCCGCCGATGGCGGCGCGACCGTCGTGATAGAGAATGCCGACGGCACCACGAAAACCGAGCATCTCGCCTGGCCGCAATTTCTTGCCGGCATCAAGCCCGGCGACGACAGCTATCAGGAGCGCCTCAGCGATCCCGCGATCGAAAGCGACGGCCATGTCGCGCTCGTCTGGAGCCCTTACGTCTTTTATCTGAACGGCAAGCCGCACCATTGCGGCACCGACCATTTCGATCTGGTCAAGCAAGCGGACGGCTGGAAGATCGTCAACATCACCTGGTCGCAGCGGACGACGGGGTGTGCGGCGGAATGAATTTTCCTACACGACACCGATTTGCTAGCCCGATGCCCATGCCCGTCTTGCCAGCCAACCGCCTGATTTCGCGCTCATCGACATTGTCAGTCCGCGCCGCTCGGCGAAATGCCGCGGATCGAGACAATTTGGTCAACTTCGCGCGGTTGTCGGCATGTTGAAATCGCTCCTCATCGCGAATCGCGGGGAGATCGCCTGCCGGGTGATTCGCACCGCGCGCCGGATGGGAATCCGCACGGTGGCGGTCTATTCGGACGCGGACGCGAAGGCGCTGCACGTCCGCCAGGCCGACGAGGCGGTGCATATCGGTCCGTCGCCGGCGCGCGAAAGCTATCTCGTCGGTGAGAAGATCATTGCCGCTGCCAAGCAGACCGGCGCGGAGGCGATCCATCCGGGCTATGGCTTCCTGTCCGAGAACGCCGATTTCGCCCAAGCCGTGATCGACGCCGGGCTGATCTGGGTCGGCCCCAAGCCCGCCAGCATCCGCGCGATGGGGCTGAAGGACGCTGCGAAGAAACTGATGCAGGACGCCGGCGTGCCGACCACGCCCGGCTATCTCGGCGAGAACCAGGACCCCGATCATCTGAAGGCGGAGGCCGACGCGATCGGCTATCCGGTGCTCATCAAGGCGGTCGCCGGCGGCGGCGGCAAGGGGATGCGGCGCGTCGAGGCGTCGGACGATTTCCTCGACGCGCTCGCCTCGTGCCAGCGCGAGGCGGCAAGCGCGTTCGGCGACGACCGCGTCCTGATCGAGAAATACATCCTCTCGCCGCGCCATATCGAGGTGCAGGTGTTCGGCGATGCCCATGGCAACGTCGTCCACTTGTTCGAACGCGACTGCTCGCTCCAGCGCCGCCACCAGAAGGTGATCGAGGAAGCCCCCGCGCCCGGCATGGACGCGGCCACGCGCGAAGCGGTGTGCGCCGCTGCCGTCCGCGCCGCGAAGGCGGTCGACTACGAAGGCGCCGGCACGATCGAATTCATCGCCGACGCCAGCGAAGGGCTGCGGGCGGACCGCATCTGGTTCATGGAAATGAACACGCGGCTGCAGGTCGAGCATCCGGTGACCGAGGAGATCACCGGGCAGGATCTGGTCGAGTGGCAGCTGCGCGTGGCTAGCGGCGAACCGCTGCCGAAGCGGCAGGATGAACTGTCGATCAACGGCTGGGCGATGGAAGCGCGGCTCTATGCCGAGGATCCGGTAAAGGGATTTTTGCCGAGCGTCGGCCGGCTCGAAATCTTTCGCGAGCATCGCGACGTGCGGCTGGAAACAGGCGTTTACGAGGGCGCGGAAATCACGGGTTTCTATGACCCCATGATCGCAAAGATCGTCGTTCACGCCGATGATCGCGAAGCAGCTTGCGAAGCTTTGGCAGGCGCTTGCTGCTCGACTGACATTTTCCCCGTCAAGACCAATGCTCCGTTCCTTTGGCGTGCGCTCGATGATGAGGATTTTCGCGCAGGTCGGATCGACACGGGATTTATCGCCGCCAAGGGTGATGCGCTCCTACCACCGAGCGAGCCGAGCGAAGATATGGTTAAGCAAGCGGCCGCGGCCGTGCTCGTACAGGAATATTACGGCGCGCCGACTACGTTGTCGTTCTGGGACGACGATCTTCTCTCGCAACCTCAGCCCAATCCGTGGCGAGGGGCATTGGGCTTCAGATTGAATCGTGAACCCAATCGTAAAGTGTCCGTCGCTGTCGAGGGACAGGTCTATGAAACCGAATTGCCTGACGATTGGGCGAGCAAGCCGATCGTTGGCGAGCCAGTCGCCAGTGGCGTTGCCGTCAACGACGACGGCCTATCCTTCTTGGCCGCTCTGCCCCGATTTTCTGGCGCGACCGTCGGCGCTGCCGCCGATGGCGCGATCCTGTCGCCGATGCCGGGGCGGGTGATCGCGGTGGCGGTGGGCGCGGGGGAGAGCGTCGCCAAGGGGCAGAAGCTCCTCACCATCGAGGCGATGAAGATGGAGCATACGCTGACCGCGCCCTTCGACGGGGTGGTGTCGGAACTCGACGCGAGCGAAGGCGCGCAGGTCAGCGAAGGCGCGCTGCTGGCGCGGATCGAGAAGGACAGCGAATGACAGAGCGCCGATCAATCCTCCCCGGGACGGGGAGGTGGCGCGCCGAAGGCGCGACGGAGGGGGCGGGCCTCCAGCGCTCGGCCCGACGGGACGCCCCCTCCACCATGCTCCGCATGGTCCCCCTCCCCGTGCCGGGGAGGATTGAATGACCGGCAAATTCTACGACGAATGGCAGATCGGTGAGGTGATCGAGCATCCGCTGCGGCGGACCGTCACCGAGACCGACAATCTGCTGTTCACGACGATGACGCACAATCCGCAGCCGCTCCACCTCGACGTTGAGGCGGCGAAGGCCAGCGAGTTTGGGCAGATCCTCGTGAACGGCACCTTCACCTTCAGTCTGATGGTTGGCCTGACGGTTGGCGAGACGACGATGGGCACGCTGGTCGCCAATCTCGGCTACGACAAATTGGTGATGCCCAAGCCGGTGTTCATCGGCGATACCCTGCGCGCCACCAGCGAAGTGACCGAGATGCGCGAGAGCAAGTCGCGGCCCAATGCCGGGCTGGTGACGTGGCGGCACCGCATGCTCAACCAGCGCGACGAGGTGGTGTGCGAATGCCTGCGGACGGCGCTGTTGCGACGAACGAATGGATGAGCGGGCGCGAACCGCTCCTCGATATCGCGTTCGCGGCGGAGGTGATCCACTGGCGCGGGCCGGCGCCTTTTTATTTCGTGGCGATACCGGCGGATCGGATCGGCGAGGTCCGCTGGGCGGCGCGGATCGCGAGTTACGGCTGGGGGTGCGTGCCCGTTGAAGCCTCGGTGGCCGATGTCGCCTTTACCACGGCGCTGTTCCCGAAGGACGGCGGCTATTTGCTGCCGCTCAAGGCCGCGGTGCGCAAGCAGGCCGGCGCCGATCTCGGCGACACCGTCGCCATGACGATGCGGATCACCGCGCCGGGCTAGACGGTGAAGCTCTCGCCGCAGCCGCAGGAGCCGGTGGCGTTGGGATTGTTGAACACGAAGCCCGTGGTGAAATCGTCCTCCACCCAGTCCATCGTCGAGCCGATCAGGTAGAGCACCGAGGCGCCATCCACGAAAAAGGTGCCGCCGGGGGTCTCGATGCGCTCGTCCATCGGGTTCGCCTCGGTGACGTAATCGACCGAATAGGCGAGGCCGGAGCAACCGCGGCGCGGGGTCGAGAGCTTGACACCGATCGCGTCGGCCGGGGCCTTCGCCATCAACTCGGCGATGCGGGCTTCGGCCTTGTCGGTCAGGATGACCGCGGCGGGGCGTTGGCGGGTGGTGGTCGCCATCACAGCATTCCCAGTTCGAGTTTGGCGTCATCCGACATCTTCTGCGGGTCCCAGGGCGGGTCCCAGACGAGGTTGACGTCGGCGGTGGCGATGCCGGGGACGGCGCTGACACGGAGTTCGACTTCGCCGGGCATCGATTCCGCCACCGGGCAATGCGGCGTGGTGAGAGTCATCGTCACCGCGGCATGGCCGTCGTCAGTGACGTCGACGCCGTAGATCAGACCGAGATCGTAGATGTTGACCGGGATTTCGGGGTCGTAGATTTCCTTCAGCGCCTCGACCACCGCCTCGTAGAGCGCGCCGCCCGGCTCGCCGGCGGGCTCGGCGGCGGGTTTTTGCGACAGGAAACCGTCGAGATAGTCGCGCTTGCGCTCGAAGGTTTGGCGCGCGCTTTCTTCGACGCGCGCCTTGGGCGGCGCCACGACCGACTCGACTTCTTCCACCGTGATCTTGCGCTCTTCGTTCATCCGAAGATCCTCGTTACTCGTTCGATACCCTTGACCAGTGCGGCGACGTCCTGCGGGCCGTTATAGACGCCGAAGCTGGCGCGCGCGGTGGCCTCGACCCCCAGCGCCTCCATCAGCGGCTGCGCGCAGTGATGGCCGGCGCGGATCGCGACCTGGCCTTCGTCCAATATGGTGGCGACATCGTGCGGATGAACCCCCTCGACGGCGAAACTGACGATGCCGGCGGAGTCCTCGGGGCCGAACACGGTGACGCTGTTCAGGCCAGCCAGCGCCTCGCGGGTTTCGCGGACGAGCGCGGTTTCGTGGGCGTGGATTCGGTCGAGGCCGATCGATTCGACGTAATCGATCGCGGCGTGCAGGCCGACGACGCCGACGATGTGCGGCGTGCCTGCTTCGAAGCGGCCGGGGGGCGGGGCGTAGGTGGTGCGTTCGAAGGTGACGCGGTCGATCATCGAGCCGCCGCCCTGATAGGGGGGCATTGATTCCAGCAGCTCGGCCCGCGCCCAGAGCGCGCCGATGCCGGTCGGGCCGTAGAGCTTGTGGCCGGAGAAAACGTAGAAATCGCAGTCGAGCGCCTGCACGTCGACCGCGAGGCGCGGCACCGCCTGGCAGCCGTCGAGCAGCAGCTTGGCGCCGACTGCATGCGCGAGGTCGGCGGCGTGGCGCGCGTCGAGGATCGAACCGAGCACGTTGGAGACATGCCCCAGCGCGACCAGCTTGTGTTGGGGCGTCAGCATGTCGGCCATCGCGTCGAGATCGATACGGCCGTCCATCGTCAGCGGAATCACGTCGATCTCGGCGCCGGTGCGCTCGGCGACGAGCTGCCAGGGGACGATGTTCGAATGGTGCTCGAGCGTCGAGAGGAGGATGCGGTCGCCGGCCTTGAGGTGGGTGCCGGCCCAGCTATGCGCGACGAGATTGATGCCTTCGGTCGCGCCGCGGACGAACACCACTTCGTCGGGCGAGCGCGCGTTGAGAAAGGTGGCGACGCGCTTGCGGGCAGCCTCATAGGCGAGCGTCATGTCGGCGGAGCGCTGATAGACGCCGCGATGGACGGTGGCGTAGGTCTCGCCATAGGCGCGGGTGATCGCGTCGATGACGGGGCGCGGTTTCTGCGCGGTGGCGGCGGTGTCGAGATAGGCCCAGCCTTCGGGAATCGCCGGGAAATCGGCGAGCACGTCGAGAGCCAAATCCTCCCCGTTTACGGGGAGGGGGACCGCGCCGGAGGCGTGGTGGAGGGGGCTATCCGCAAGCGATGCGCTATGTGGCGCACCCCCTCCACCAGCTTCGCTGGTCCCCCTCCCCGTGCCGGGGAGGATTTTGGTTGCTTCGCTCACAACGCGCGCTCCAGCCAGCGGTCGGCGTCGGCGGTGAAGGCGTCGCGCACGGCTTCTGTGCCGATGCGCGAGAGGGCGTCGGCGACGAAGGCGCGGGTGAGCAGCGCCTTGGCGCGGGCAGGAGCGATGCCGCGGCTAGTCAAGTAGAACAGCGCCGTCCGGTCGAGCTCGCCGACGGTGGCGCCGTGGGCGCACTTCACATCGTCGGCGAAGATTTCGAGCTCGGGCTTGAGGTTGATCGTGGACGTGCGATCGAGCAGCAGGCCGCGCAAGCTCTGCTCGCCGTCGGTCTTCTGCGCACCGCGGGCGACCTCGACGCGGGCGGCGAGGCTGGCGGTCGAGCGGTCCTTGGCGACGGCGCGCCACGTCTGGTGGCTCTGGCCGTCGAGCGCATCGTGGCGCAGCGACACCGCGGCTTCCTGATTCTGCTCGCCTTGGGTGAGGAGCGCACCACCCATTTCGGCATAGGCGGCAGCGCCGGTGCAGTGAAGCGCGCCGTCGACGCGGCAGTCCATGCCGCCGGCGCCGAGGAAGATCGACACGAGGCTGGCGCCTTCGCCGACCTGCGCCTCGTCGCGGTGGGAGATGAAGCCTGAGCTTTGCAGCATGCGAACCGAGCGCATCAGGCGGGCGGAACGGGCGAGGGTGATTTGCGTCAGCCGATTGGACCAGCCGGCGCCGACATAGGTTTCGACGATCGTGGCGGCGGCATCCTCGCCGAGCGTGATGCGCGCGGGGAGGTGGTTGGCGCCGCCGGTGGCGATGTGGACGATCTCGATCGGGTCGGTCGCCTGGTCGGTGTCGAGGGTGAGGCGCCAGCCGGGGCCGGTGGCCTGCTTACCCAGCGGGTGATCGGTGGCGAGGTCGAGCGGCTCGACGCGGACGCGGCCGGGGGTGCTGCGATCGGCGTCGAGGACGCCATCGACGAACACGAGGCGCGGGCCGCCGAGGCCGATGAAATGGTCGTCGGCAATGAGGGCGGTGCCGTGCGGTTGGTCCGCCAGCGCGCGAAGCGCGTCGAGCTTCGACCAGCGCCAGGCTTCCTCACGCCTGGAGGGGAGAGTGAGGGTGGTCATCGCGCCGTCCTCTCTGGGTCTCCGCGTCTCTGCGCGAACAATGAATTTGATTCGCGCAGAGACGCGGAGGCGCAGAGGAAAGGAGTTGCGCCTTCGGCGCTTTCCCGTGCTTCCGCGGCGGCGGGAGCCCAGGGTTTCGAGCGGAGCGCCTGGGGCTCTGGGTTCCCGCCCGCGCGGGAACACAGGGGAATTGTTGAAACGATCACGCCGCCACCTCGGCATAGCCTTCGGCTTCGAGCTGCTTGGCGAGCTCGGGGCCGCCGGAGCGGACGATGCGGCCGTCGACCAGCACGTGGACATGGTCGGGCTCGACATATTCGAGCAGGCGTTCGTAGTGGGTGATCAGCAGCACCGCCTTGTCGGGGGCGCGCATGATGCGGTTGATGCCTTCGCCGACCGCCTTCAGCGCGTCGATGTCGAGGCCAGAATCGGTCTCGTCGAGGATCGCGAACTTGGGGGCGATGATGCCCATCTGGACCATCTCGTTGCGCTTCTTCTCGCCGCCCGAGAAGCCGACATTGACCGGGCGCTTGAGCATCTCCTGGTTCATGCCGAGCAGGTCGGCCTGCGCGCGGGCGAGTTTGAGGAACTCGGCGCCGGACAGCGGGGCTTCGCCGCGGCTCTTGCGCTGCGCATTGAGCGCTTCGCGGAGGAACTGGACGTTGGAGACGCCGGGGATTTCGACCGGATATTGGAAGCCGAGGAACAGGCCGGCGGCGGCACGATCGTGGGTGTCCATATCGAGCAGGTCGTGGCCGTCGAACGTCACCGAGCCGGCGGTCACCTCATAGCCCGGCCGCCCGCCGAGGACATAGCCGAGCGTCGACTTGCCCGCGCCGTTCGGCCCCATGATTGCGTGCACCTCGCCCGCGTTAACGGTGAGCGAGAGGCCCTTGAGGATCGGCTTGCCGTCGATCTCGGCGTGGAGGTTTTCAATCTTGAGCATTTTGGGCTTTCGTGCGTCGATCCACGAGCGCGCTAAGCGCATCGGCGGTCATTTCGTTTTCCATCAGTTTCATGCGAGTGTCGGCGTCGGCTCTCAGCTTCTTGCCGCCTGCCTGCTTTTCCGCATCGTCCGCGGCCAACTCCATGCCAGCAGCAAGCAGGTCATCGTCGCAGCTTTTCCGTGCCGCCTCGATGATCTGGTTGTTCTCCTTAGCTAAATCAGCGGACGCGACTTGTTTCATCACGCAATCGCGATAATCTTTGAAGGAAGCCTCATCAGCTTTCGACAAGGTGACGGCCAACTGCAGTGCCAGCAAACTAATCACCCGACGCTCCCCTCAAGGCTGATCCCCAGCAGCTTCTGCGCCTCGACCGCGAACTCCATCGGCAGTTGCTGGAGCACCTCCTTGGCGAAGCCGTTGACGATCAGCGCCACCGCCGCCTCGCTGTCGAGCCCGCGGCTCATTGCGTAGAACAGTTGGTCGTCGCTGATCTTCGAGGTGGTCGCTTCGTGCTCGATCTGCGCGCTCGGGTTGCGGACCTCGATATAGGGCACGGTGTGCGCGCCGCACTGGTCGCCGAGCAGCAGGCTGTCGCACTGGGTGAAGTTGCGGACGTTTTCAGCAGTCGGCCCGACGCGGACGAGGCCGCGATAGGTGTTGTCGCTGGCTCCTGCGCTGATCCCCTTCGAGACGATCGTCGAGCGGCTGTTCTTGCCGAGGTGGATCATCTTGGTGCCGGTATCGGCCTGCTGGCGGTTGTTGGTCACCGCGACCGAATAGAATTCGCCGACGCTGTTCTCGCCCGACAGCACGCAGCTCGGATATTTCCAGGTGATCGCGCTGCCAGTTTCGACCTGGGTCCAGCTCACCTTGCTGTTCTTGCCCTGGCACAGCGCGCGCTTGGTGACGAAATTGTAGATGCCGCCCTTGCCGTTCTCGTCGCCGGGATACCAGTTCTGGACGGTCGAATATTTGATCTCGGCATCGTCCAATGCGACCAGCTCGACCACCGCGGCGTGGAGCTGGTTCTCGTCGCGCATCGGGGCGGTGCAGCCTTCGAGATAGCTGACATAGGCGCCCTTGTCGGCGACGATCAGCGTGCGCTCGAACTGGCCGGTATTCTCGGCGTTGATGCGGAAATAGGTGGAAAGCTCCATCGGGCAGCGCACGCCCTCCGGCACGTAGACGAAGGTGCCGTCGGAGAAGACCGCGCTGTTGAGCGTGGCGAAGTAGTTGTCGCGCTGGGGGACGACCTTGCCGAGCCACTTCCTGACCAGCGCGGGGTGCTGCTTGATCGCCTCGGAGATCGACAGGAAGATGACGCCGGCTTCCTCCAGCTCCTTGCGGAAGGTGGTGGCGACCGAAACCGAGTCGAACACCGCGTCGACCGCGACCTTGCGCGCGCCCTCGACACCGGCGAGCACCTTCTGCTCCTCGATCGGGATGCCGAGCTTTTCGTAGGTGCGCTTGATCTCGGGATCGAGTTCGTCGAGCGACTTGAGCGTCGGCTTCTTCTTGGGCTCGGCGTAGTAATAAGCGTCCTGATAGTCGATCGGGGGCACGTTGAGCTTCGCCCAGTCGGGGGCGGTCATGCCTTCCCACATCCGATAGGCCTTGAGCCGCCAGTCGAGCATCCACTCGGGCTCGCCCTTCTTGGCGGAGATGAAGCGGACAGTGTCCTCGCTCAGCCCCTTGGGCGCGAACTCCTGTTCGAGCTCGGTCGAGAAGCCCCATTCGTACTTCTTGTTGGCGGCGGCGAGCGCCTCGGCGTTACGCGTGGCCATGAGCCATTCCTACTTCATGTGTTTGGGGCGGGGTGCAAAGCGACGCCAGCGACACGCCGGCAAGCGCGCCTTTGACGGCCTGGTTGACGATCGTCCAGTGCGGTTTGACGCAGCAGACATGCTCGATGCTGCAATCGTGCGCGCCGTGATCGACGCATGCGGTCATCGCGATCGGGCCCTCGACCGCCTCGACAATGTCGGCGAGGCTGATCGTCGCCGGCGGACGCGAGAGGCGTAAGCCCCCGCCGGTGCCACGCACCGTCTCGATCAAGCCGGCGGCCGACAAGCGGCTGACGAGCTTCTGGACGGTAGGGAGGGGAAGGCCGGTCTGCTCGGCCAGCAGGGTCGCGTTCAAGCGGCCGCGCGCGCCGCAATGGCGCGCGGTGGCGGTCAACATCACGACCGCGTAATCGGCAAGGCTCGAAAGACGCATGGCTCCTAATCGGATCGAATCTGTCTGATTGGCAGATGGGCGCGCGCGCCGCGCGCGTCAACCCCGTCAGGTGTCGCTGATCAGCGGATCGACCTGCCCGCCAAGCGCGTGGCGCTGGGCGATGGTGAGACGCGACAGGAGCGGGGGATCGGCCTTGATCTGGCGCGGCGTAAGCCCGGTGAACTGCTTGATCTCGCGGATCAAATGCGACTGATCGTAGAAGCCGCGATCGATCACCTCGTCGAGCGATTGTTCGCCGGAAGCGAGTGCGACCGCCGCGCGCAAGGCGCGATATTTGCGCGCGAGCAGCTTGGGCGGGGCACCGTACAGCGCGTTGCACTTGCGCTCGACCTGACGGCGCGACAGCCCGGTCTTGGCGACGAGATCACTCAGATCGGGCGAATCGCACGAGGTGAGCCACGCATCCACGGCGCGAACGAAGGACAGCGCGCCGTAATCGTCGCGATCGAGCAAGCTGGCGAACAATGCGCTGGCGATCGCCGACATCGCCGCGACGTTGTTTTCGGCGGCGAGCCGGGCGACGGCGCCGTCGAAGGCCGGGCCGAGCAACTCGTTGGCCGCAACCACGCGATTGACCATCGTCGAGGCGTCGGCACCGATCAGCGCCGACCAACCGCACGGCGTGATCCCGGCGCCGAATACCCGAACCGGGCCCGGCGTCCGCACCGTCACCGCGCCGGTGGTCGGCCCGATGACATGCGCGCCGCGTGCCGGCTGCACCGATCCGTCGGGAAAGCGATATTCGGCGTCGATCGGATTGAGGCGGAAACGGATCTGGGCGCGATCGGCGCGCTCGGTATCCTCGAACATGGGAACGTCGGCCTCGAACAAATAAAAGAGGCTCACGTATTCGGCCAGGTCTGCACCCGGCACCGCATAGTCGAGCCTGATGTCCGGCACGATTTCGCCCCCGTTACAATCGGACCTGTTCTTTCTACAGGAGCAAAGGGGCGAAGAAAAGCGGCCTGGCCGCATAAACAGCCAGGCCGTAAGTGTAGGAACCCTCGAACGAATCGAGGAGTCCTCGGGTCGCAGGTATCGAAATAGCACGAATCGAGCCGCAGTATTGGATGGATTCGACGGGGCGGTGCGGCGCGCGCCTGTTTCGGCGGGCGCTTTGACGGCCGTTGCCCGGAATGCCAAGGGCAAGGTGATGACCGACGCTTTTTTTCATCGCACGCTGTCCCGGATCGAGGCGGAACGCGCGCATCGCCTGACGATCGACATGCTCGCCGCGTGGGGTCGGGTGGGCGCGCCGCTCCACGCGGGCCGCGATGACGCCATATTGGCGAGCGAGGTTGCCGGGCTGCGCTTCGCCAATCCGGTCGGGCTCGCCGCCGGGCTCGACAAGGATGCGCGCGCGATCACCGGGCTGTTCGCGCTGGGCTTCGGTGCGGTCGAGGTCGGTACGCTGACGCCCAAGCCGCAGCCCGGCAATCCGCGGCCGCGGCTGTTCCGGCTGGTCGAGGATCGCGCGGTGATCAACCGCATGGGGTTCAACAATGGCGGGCTGGAGGCGGCGCTGCCGCGAATCGCGCGGGCGCGGCGACGCGGCGTGTTGGGCGTCAATGTCGGCGCCAACAAGGACAGTGCCGACCGGATCGCCGATTATCGTAGCGGGGTGGCCCGCGCGTCGGCGGTCGCGGACTATGTGACGATCAACATCAGCTCGCCCAACACGCCGGGACTGCGCGACCTGCAGCATGGCGACGCGCTCGCCGAGCTGCTGGCGGCGTGCGATCAGGCGCGCGGGCGCACGCCGCTGTTCCTCAAGGTCGCGCCCGACCTCGATTCGCCGGCGATCGATGCGATTGTCCGGGCGGCGATCGACAACCGCATCGATGCGCTGATCGTCGCCAACACGACGATCTCGCGGCCCGACCTGCGCTCGGCCAATGCCGGCGAGGCGGGCGGCCTCTCCGGCGCGCCGCTGGCGGCCCTGTCGCGGCAGCGGCTCGCCGACTTCCGCACGGCGAGCGGGGCGCGGATTCCCTTGGTCTCGGTCGGCGGCATCGACAGCGCCGAGGAGGCCTATGCGCGCATCCGCGCCGGCGCCAGCCTGGTTCAGCTCTATACCGCGCTGGTCTATGAAGGGCCGGGGCTGGCGTCGCGCATCGCGAAGGGACTCGCCGAGCGGCTGCGGCGTGACGGATTCGCCCGCCTTGGAGACGCCATAGGCGCTGGGTGACGTAGCGTCTTGCCACTATGGCAATCGCCGCTAGGCTCGCCCGCGAGACCGGATGATCCGGCCCGCATTCCAGGAGAGCCTTTCTTGCGCAGCCTCGAGCATTTTCCCAATCTCGTGACGATGTTCTTCGCCCGCGCGCGCGAAGGCGGCGACAAGCCGTTCCTGTGGCACAAGGAGGGTGATCGCTGGGTCTCGACGAGCTGGGCCAAGGCAGCGCGCGACGTGGCGGCGCTGGCCACCGCGCTCCGCCATATCGGGCTGAAGCGTGGCGATCGCGTGATGCTGGTCGCCGAGAATCGCCCCGAATGGTGCATCAGCGATCTCGCGATCATGGCCGCCGGCTGCGTGACGGTGCCGACCTACACCACCAATACCGAGCGCGACCACACGCACATCATCGAGAATTCGGGCGCGCGCGCGGTGATCGTCTCGACCGCGAAGCTGGCCAAGACGCTGATGCCGGCGGTGATGCGCGCCTCGCAGGCGCAGATCGTGATCGGCATCGAGGAGATGCGGTTCGCGCAATCGGGCGACGTTGCCTTTCACGACTGGCAGACGCTGATCAATCGCCACCCCTCCGAGCCCGATGCGGTCGCGCTCGAAGCCGATTTCGGGCGCGAGGATCTGGCCTGCATCATCTACACCAGCGGCACCGGCGGCGCCCCGCGCGGCGTGATGCAACACCATGGCGCGATCCTGCACAATGTCGCCGGCTGCACTGCGGTCATCGCCGAGGATTTCGGCTGGGAGGACGAGGTGTTCCTCTCGTTCCTGCCGCTCAGCCACGCCTATGAGCATACCGGCGGGCAGCATTTCCCGATCGGGCTCGGCGCGCAGATTTATTATGCCGAAGGGCTGGAGAAGCTCGCCTCGAATATCGAGGAGACGAAGCCGACGATCATGGTGGTGGTGCCGCGGCTGTTCGAGGTGCTGCGCACGCGCATTTCCAAGGCGGTGGAGAAACAGGGCGGGATGGCAGCCTGGCTGCTCGACAAGGCGCAGGAGGTCGGCGCGCGCGATTACGAGGGGCGTTCGAAGCTGACCGACCTCCCGCTCAAACTGCTGCTTGATCGCACCTTGAAGCCCAAGATCGCCAAAAGGTTCGGCGGGCGGATGAAGGCGATGGTATCGGGCGGCGCGCCGCTCAATCCCGAGATCGGCATCTTCTTCCAGTCGCTCGGCCTCACCTTCCTGCAGGGCTATGGCCAGACCGAGGCGGCGCCGGTGATTTCGTGCAACCGGCCGTCGGCGGGCTTGCGGATGGATACGGTCGGCCCGCCGCTGCCCGATACCGAGGTGCGGATCGCCGAGGACGGCGAGATCCTGGTGCGCGGTGAGCTCGTGATGCACGGATATTGGCGCAACGAGGCCGAGACCGAGCGCGTCTTGAAGGATGGCTGGCTGCACACCGGCGACATCGGGCTGATCGACGAGCGCGGCCGGATCAAGATCACCGACCGCAAGAAGGACATCATCGTAAACGACAAGGGCGACAATGTCGCGCCGCAGAAGATCGAGGGGATGCTGACGCTGCAGCCGGAGATCATGCAGGCGATGATCTGGGGCGATCGCAAGCCCTATATGGTCGCTGCCCTGGTGCCCGATCCCGAATGGACCGCCGAGTGGTGCGCGAAGAACGGCGATGCCTGCAATTTCGCCGCGCTGGCGCAGAACCACGATTATCGCGCCGCGCTGGGCAAGGCGGTCGAGCGCGTCAATGCCGATATATCGCAGATCGAGCGTGTCCGCCGCTTCATCATCGCCGACGAACCCTTTTCTATCGAGAACCAGCAGCTCACGCCGTCGCTCAAGATCAGACGGCATGTGCTGAAGGACGCTTATGGCGAGCGGCTCGACGCATTGTATCGAGGCTGATTGCCCGGCCGGCCCAGTATCGCCGTGTTTTGCCATGATTTCGACGTAGAGCGGGCTTAGGCGCCGCCTCCGTGACCGGCTCCGGTGCGGCGCGGCATGCCCGCGAGTCGGCATGCAAGGCGTAGCGGGCATGAGCGACACGGCAGCAATCGAGAAGGCGATATCGGCAGCACGGTTTCATGACATGGCCGCGGCTTCCGGTGCGTCGCTGGCTGCCGAGCCGGGGCGGCCGTTGATCGTGCGGGTGGGCAAGCATTTGCGCGGGCTGTTCGACCGGCTGATCGCCTCATCCTCGCAAGTCGCCAACGATGCCGTGCTCGATGTGCGCGATTTCCCCTGGACGGCGCTGCTGCGCGACGATTGGCAGGCGATCCGCGACGAGGCGATCGCGGTCGCGCTGCGCGAGGGCGCGGCGCCGTCGCTGGCGACGATCTCGCCGGATCATCGCGCCATTGCCGAAATCGGTATGTGGCGATCGTTCTTCCTGTGGGGATACGGCTTTCCGATCGAGGAGAATCTGGCGCGCTGCCCGAAAACCGCGCGGCTGGTCGCCGAGGTGCCGGGCCTCGTCAGCGCGTTCTTTTCGATCCTCGCGCCGGGGACGCACATTCCCGATCACCGCGGCGTTTCCAAGGGGCTGATCACCTGCCACCTGGGGCTGATCGTGCCGCGCGACGGCGACGTCAGGATGCGTGTCGGCGATCGCGTCGTGCGCTGGGCGGAGGGCGAGACGCTGGTGTTCGACGATACCTATCGTCATGAAGTGTGGAACGAGACTGGCGGAAACCGCGTCGTTCTGCTGATCCAGTTCGAGCGGCCGCTCAGGCGGCCGGGCAAGTGGTTTGCGGATCTTTTCCTCGGCATCGCCCGCCGTTCGGCCTTCGTCCGGGAAGCGCGCGACAACGTGCTGGCCTGGAATGCCGCGATGAAGCAACTCGATATATGAGCGGCTCTTGATCGCAGCGCCCGGCCCCGCCACATGGAGGCCATGCTGATCGAGACCGAACCGACGCCCAATCCGGCGACGCTCAAATTCCTGCCCGGCCGCACCGTGATGGAGGCCGGCACGCGCGATTTCGCCAGCCCGGAGGAGGCCGAGGCATCGCCGCTGGCGACCGCGATGTTCGCGCTGGGCGACGTGACCGGCGTGTTCTTCGGGCGCGACTTCATCTCGGTGACGGCGGCGCCGGGCGTCGACTGGACGGTGCTCAAGCCCGACGTGCTGACGCTGCTGCTCGACCATTTCTCGGCCAATATGCCGCTGTTCATGCCCGGCTCGGCCGCGGGCATTGCGGTGCCGGCCGAGGAGGAAGCCTTTGCCGACGATCCTGCCGACGAGGACATCATCGTCCAGATCAAGGACCTGATCGAGACGCGCGTGCGCCCCGCTGTCGCCAATGACGGTGGCGATATCGTCTATCGCGGCTTCGACAAGGGCAAGGTCTATCTCAAGATGCAGGGTGCCTGCGCCGGCTGCCCGTCGTCGATCGCGACGCTCAAGAACGGCATCGAGCAATTGCTCAAATATTACGTGCCCGAAGTCACCGAGGTTCGCGCGGTCTGACTCGCGTTTATCGTCACAACAAGGGGAATATCATGGGCGAGAAGCTCTCGGACGCCGCGCTCGACACAATCTTCCGCACCGCGCGCACCTATAATGGCTATACCGACGCGCCGGTGACCGAGGCGGAAATCCGCGCGATCTACGAGTTGCTCAAGATGGGGCCGACTTCGGCCAACCAGCAACCGGCGCGGTTCGTCTGGTGCCTGAGCCAACAGGCGAAGGACACGCTGGCCGATTGCGCGACGGGCAACAATCCCGACAAGATCCGCAAGGCGCCGGCCGCGGTGGTGATCGGCATGGACGAGAATTTCCACGAGGAACTGCCCTGGCTGTTTCCGCATGTCGACGCCAAGAGCTGGTTCGACGGCGACGACAAGCAGCCGGTGCGGCACGATCATGCGTTCCGCAACTCGTCGTTGCAGGGCGCCTATTTCATCATCGCCGCGCGGGCGATCGGGCTCGATACCGGCCCGATGTCGGGGTTCGATCCGGACAAGGTAAACGCGGCCTTCTTCGCCGATCGGCCCAGCGTGAAGGCCAATTTCATCTCGACGCTCGGCCATGGCGATCCCGCGACGATCTTCGGCCGGTTGCCGCGCCCGGATTTCGAGACGTTCAACCGGATCGATTGAGACGGCCCGTTTCGCAGTGCGCACGCTCGTCATCGATACCGCGACGGCGGCCTGCTCGGCTGCGCTGATCGAGGATAGCGCGGTGCTTGCCGCGGCGCATGACACGGTGGGGCGCGGCCACGCCGAGCGGCTGCTGCCGATGGTCGCCCAGCTTCCCGACGGCGGGCGCGCCGATCGCATCCTGGTCGATTGCGGGCCGGGCAGCTTCACCGGCGTGCGCGTCGGGCTGGCGGCGGCGCTGGGCCTCGGGCTCGCCTGGGGCGTGCCGGTGACCGGTTACAGCTCGACCGCGCTGATCGCGGCGGCGGGATTTGCCGCGCATCCGGGGCACCGCGATCTTGCCGTCGTGATGGAGGGCGGGCATGGAGAACTCTTCATGCAGCCGTACGCCGCTTCCCCCTTCGCCCCGCTCGCGCCGCTGGCCTCGTTGCCGCCGGCGGCGGTGCTCGCCGCAATCGGCGGCCGGCCGGTGATCGGCAGCGGGGTGCGCTGGCTCGACGATATCGACGAAAGCCGCACGCTGGGGCCGGCATTGCCCAATGCGGCGGACGCATTGCTGCTTCCCGCGCAATATGCCGGCCTGCCGCCGCGGCCGATCTATGGCCGCGCGCCCGATGCCAAGCCGATGGCGCAGCCGCCGGCATGAGCGCGTCGGTGGCGATGATTACGCTGCGGCCCGGCGCGATGACCGATCTCGGCGCGGTCGACCGGGTGATGCGCGACGCGTTCGACGCGCGGTTCGGCGAGGCATGGACGGCGAGCCAGGTCGCGGGCGTGCTGGCGATGCCCGGCGTGTGGCTGACGATCGCCGAGGCCGACCGTACGGTCGCCGGGTTCGCGATGACCCGCGCGGTGCTCGACGAGGCTGAGCTGCTGTTGCTCGCCGTGCGACCGGCGATGCGGCGGCGCGGCGTGGGGCGGCAATTGTTGCGATCGGCAATGGTAGAGGCCGGGCACCGCGGGGTCGGCAAGATGCACCTCGAGGTACGCGCGGGCAATGAAGCCATTGCGCTTTATCGTCTTGCGGGATTTGAAAAAATCGGCGAGCGGCGCAATTATTATCGCGGATCGAACGGAAAGTCTTTCGACGCGCAGACATTCCAGACAATTTTGCGTTGATCTTTATTGCGCGATTCATCGATTATCCCTTGATTTCGTAATGGTGTGATCCGATAGAAGCCGCACACGGGGGATAAGCCGTTATTCTCGGATCGAAAGGAATGTCATGGATAATGCCGCCGACATGCAGGAAACGCTTGTCACGCTAACCGCGGATATTGTTGCAGCGCACGTCAGCAACAACAGCGTTGCGGTCTCTGATCTTCCCTTGTTGATCCAGAATGTCCACGGCGCGCTGGCAGGACTGGGCACGCCGGCCGAAGAACCCGAGGTGCCGCAGGAGCCGGCGGTTTCGATCCGGTCGTCGATCAAGCCCGATTACATCGTCTGCCTCGAAGACGGCAAGAAGCTGAAGATGCTCAAGCGGCACCTGATGACGCATTATCAGATGACGCCGGAAGAATATCGCGCGAAGTGGAAGCTGCCCGCCGATTATCCGATGGTCGCGCCGAATTATGCCGAGCAGCGGCGCACGCTCGCCAAGAAGATCGGGCTCGGCACCAAGCGCGGCAAGCGCTGAGACATCGCCGATGATCTTGCGGCCGGTGGCGGAGCGATCCGCCGCCGGCCTTTTTGCGTTGGGTGAGCCGCTCGAAGGTATGCGGCGGCTCAGTCCAGGGTGAGACGAACAGCCGCGCTTTGCAGCCCGCCATGCGCTGAATCCCCGCACACCCTACGCCATGCTGTGCTCGATCTCCTCGAGCGTGACGCCCTTGGTTTCGGGGAAGAAACGGGCGACGACGATCACTTGCAACAGCATCATCGCGGCGAAGAAGCCGAATGGCATCGCCGGCGACAGCCTGGCGACAGCGATCGGGAAGGCCAGCGCGATCACCGCGTTGAGCAGCCAGTGCGTGCCGGCGCCAAGTGCCGCCCCGCGCGCGCGGACCGCCGAGGGAAACACCTCGCTGATATAGACCCAGATCACCGCGCCCTGGCTCGGCGCGAAGAAGGCGATGAAGCCGATCAGCGCCGGCAGCAGCACAACGCGCGGGATCGCGCCGCCCAGCGCCAGCGCGGCGAGTGCGAGGCAGATCGCGGTGCCGGTGCCGCCGATCAACAGCAGCGTCTTGCGCCCGATGCGATCGATCAGCGCCATGCCGATCAGCGTGAAGATCAGATTGGCGAGGCCGATCATGATCGCCTGCAGATCGGCTGAAGCGAAGCCCGCGTCGGCGAAGATCTGGTTGAGATAATAAAGGATCGCGTTGATGCCCGAGAGCTGGTTGAACGCGGCGACCAGCATCGCGAGCAGCATCGGCCGCTTGTGCGCCGCCCAGCGCAGCCGCTGGCCATCGCGCGCGGCTTCCTCTTCGGCGGCGGCGTGGAAGCTGCCGAGTGCGGCGCGCGGATCGGGGTCGCCGATCGATGCCAGCACCCGCAGCGCCTCGGGATCGCGGCCCTTGCCGGCCAGCCAGCGCGGGCTGTGCGGAATGCCGAACAGGAGGATGAAGAAGATCAGCGCCGGGACAGCGGCAACGCCCAGCTTCCAGCGCCAGATCATATCGCCCGCCGCCAGCGCGCCGACCGCGGCATTGCTGACATAAGCGGCCAGGATGCCGACGACGATCGCCAGCTGGAACAGTCCGACCAGCAAGCCGCGCCGCGCGGCCGGTGAAATCTCGGCGATATAGACCGGCGCCAGCACCGACGATCCGCCGATCGCCAGCCCGCCGATGAAGCGGAACGCGAGCAGCGATCCCCAATCCCAGGCGAGTGCCGAGCCGAGACCGGAGACGACGTAGAAAGCGGCGAGCACGCGCAGGACGGCGCGCGCCCCGAAGCGGTCGCCCGGCACGCCGGCGGTCATCGCGCCGATCAGCGTGCCCCATAACGCCGCCGAGACAGTGGTGCCGAGCTGCACCTGATCGAGCGCGAAACGATCGGCGACCGCCTGCGTCACGCCGGAGATGACAGCGGTATCGAAGCCGAACAGCAACCCGGCCAGCGCCGCGGTGCCGGCGGCTGCGGCGAATACCGTTCGCGTCGATCGAGCCATGTCCATCCTCTTCTTGTCGTTGGCCGCGCCACGCAAGCACGCGACGGTGAATTATGCAATTCGGTTTATATATTGCTCGGGCCAAGAAAAAGGGCGACCGATCGCTCGGCCGCCCAAAAGAAGGCGATAGAGGCGCGTCCTAGAAGCTGACGCCCACTGTGAACTTGAAAGTGCGTGGCGGATAGCCGCCGATATCGTAATTGTTGGGGTCGCGCTGGCCGAAATCGGGCGAGCCAGGATTGCTGATGTAACCGACATAATTGTGCGTATTGAACACATTGAACACGTCAGCGCGCAGTCTGATCTGACTGCCTTCATGCAGGAAGCCGAGACCGACATATTTTGTTAGCGCGAGGTCGAGTTGCTTGACCCACGGCCCCTTGCCCTGCGTCGTCATCGGCACTGAGGGATAGTTCTGCGGATCGGGCACGTCGGCCAGCGTGGTGCCATAGACGTATGTGGGCGATTGCAGCAGGAATTTGCCCGACAGCATGAAGCCGAGCGGCAGATCGGTGCTGCCGGTGGCGACGAGACGATGCTTCGGCGTCCCAAGCGCGCGAAGGAGCGGGTAAGCGTAGATGCTCGGATAATCGAGGGCATATTGATTGCCCGACTGGCGGTTCTCCTCGGCCAGCGACATCGTGTAGGTGACGGCCAGGCTCCAGGGAGACGCCTTGGTATAGTCCTTGTCGAGCTTGATATACGGCTGATCGAGCTTCGTGGTCATGCCGTTGGTGCCGAGCAGCAGGTTGTTGTTGAAGCCCGGCGGCTGATATTGCCACGGCTGGCTGGCGCTCGACTTATTATCACTGCCGGGGATGAAGAAAGTGCCGTCCGGGCGGCGGTTGCCGAGCAGCCAGACGAAGCCGTCCTGGCTGACGACGTGCGTATAGCCGACTTCCGCATGGAATCTGCCGAAGCGGCCGCGCACGCCGATGCTGAACTGGTCGGAAAAAGGCACCTTGAGATTGTTGTTGAGCAGATCGATCTCGCGGTTGCCACCGGACGTGCTGGTGGCCAGCATGTCGCGGCCTTCCTGCGTCAAATAGGCTGGATCCCATGCGATGCAGCTGCCACCCGCCTCGCACGGATGCTGCGGATCGCCGGTATCGAACTGGTACTGAACCGACTTGTAGCTGCCCTGGAGATTTTCGAGCGAGATGAAGTCAAACTGGTTGCGGTTATAGGAGCGGCCATAGCCGCCGAACAGCTGGAAGCGGCCATTCGGCGTGATATCCCAGGTGAAGCCGATGCGCGGTTGGAATTCTCCGGTGCGCGCATGGCGGTTGTGGCCGGTCGAGATATAGTCGTCGAGGTTGTAATTGGCGTTGTCGAGGTTCGACCAGTTGCGCAACGTGGAGACGACGTCGTCCGGCGTAACATAGTTCAGATAATCGGGGTCGCGTTCGTAATCCCAGCGGATGCCGATATTGGCGGTGAAGCGGTCGGTAAGATCCCAATCGTCCTGGATATATAGGCCGAGCTGGAAATCGTTGCTCTTGACGTAACCGCCGCTGCCGCCCTCGGCGGGCACGCCGAACGAAAGCTGGTAGGGCAGGGTATCGTTGAAACCGCTGCTGCCGTAATCGGCATCGAAATAATAGATCGGGTTATAGGGTGTTTGCGCGATCGTGCGCAGTTGCAGCCATTGCGCCTTCACGCCAAGCTTGATGGTGCTGCCCTGAAGCCCGGTATAGGTGAAGTCGTCCTGCGCTGTCCAGCCGCGCTGGCCCTTGTTCTGATAATTGGTGCCGCCGCCATAGCTGAGAATCCGCGTCTTCAACGGCCGATCGCCCACCGCGGCGCCGGTGAAAAATTGATATTGGGTAGCGTTGACGTTGGGCGACGGCTTGTCCGAACTCTTCTGCCATTCGACCTTGAGGTCATTCACCCAGGCGTTTGCGGTATGCTGGTAATGGAACAGGATGCGCGTTTCGTTGTTGCGCAGTGCCGTTGCGGTCGACACGGCTTCCTGGCCGTTGTTAGCGGCGAGGCCGGTTTCGCGGCGGACCTTGCCGGAAACTTCGAACAGGTCGGCATCGGTCGGCTCGAAATCGAGCTTGCCGAAATAGAGATCCTCATTGAAGGTCTTGTTGAACTCGCCGAACGCGTTGCGATACGGATCGGGGATCGTATCGAGTGAAACGCCGGAGGGCGGCGTGATCGTCACCGGTGACTGAATGCGCTTCCCTTCATAGGTCACGAAGAAATGCAGCATGTCCTTGATGATCGGGCCGCCGAGCGCCGCGCCGAACTGCTCGTCACGCGTCTTCACCTTGGGCACGCCGTCATGCTTTTCCTGCGGCGTCTTGGCGCGTAGCGATTGGTTAGAGAAATCGAAGAACGCTTCGCCGTGGAAGGTATTCGTGCCGGACTTCGTGACGGCGGTGATCGCTGCGGACGAAACCTGATCGAACTCGGCCTTGTAGTTCTGTGAAATCACCTTGTATTCGGCGATGCCGAGCTGCGGGAAGGGGTTGCCCTGCGTCGAATCCTGCCCGGTGATGCCGCCTTTCAGGATGTCGTCCTTCTGGCTGACGCCGTCGATGAAAACATTGACGGCATTGGCTTGCTGGGCGCCGCCGCGCAGGGAGGTGTTGCCGGCCGCATCCGAGATGAACTGCACCCCCGGCGCAAGGTCCGCAAACGCCAGGAAGTTGCGGTTGTTCTGGGGCAGCGCCTCGATCTGGTGCTGGCTGATCGTGACGCCGACCGAGCCGGCATCGAGCGACTTGATGCGATTGCCGGTGACGATGATGTCGCCGCCCGGCGGCGCATTCTCGGCCGTCTCGGCGGGGGCGTTTGGATTGGGCTCGGCAGTGCCCGCGGCCGCCGGCGCACCTTGCGACAGATCGAAACTCAGCTGCGCGTTCTGGCCGACCGTCAGCGTGAAGACGTCGGTCTGGCGCTGGCCGGTCGCCGTCGTGACGTCGAGCCGGTAGCGGCCGGGCAGCAGCGCGGCGAAATTATACGCGCCGTTGTTGATCGGCGAGACGCTGCGATAGCCGGTGTCGACATTGACCGCGGTCACCTGCGTGCCGGCGGGCTGACCATTGTCGGTAATCACCCCGCGCAGCGCCGCGGTGGATTGCTGCGCCTGCAGCGGCGTCGTAACCAGCGCGCACGCCGCGCTGCCGACCATCAGCGCGGCGGCGAACCGCAGGTGTCGCGTTGCGAATTTTCGTGCCGTCATCATCATCCTCCCAACGCCCCGTTGCGGGCCGTTACTCTGGCTGCTGGGCCGCCGCGCAGGTGAGAGATGTGCCGCCGCATGGGCGTCCTTCATCATCTTACCGGCAGGGTGCCTCAGCTCGCCCTCCTGTTCCGGCCTCTCGGGAAACCGGTTCCATAAAGCGTGTAACCGGTTTCACGATCCCTCCACAAGCGGGGGTGCGTTCATTTTACGGCGGGGTGCGTCATTTTGGCATCAGGGCCGAAACGGCCATGCCGCGCGGCCGCGGGATCAGCCCTGCGTGGCGGCGTAGAGGGCGATCGCGGCGGCGTTGGAGACGTTGAGGCTTTCGATCCGCGGCGAAATCGGCAGCCGCGCGAGCACGTCGCAATGCGCCTCTGTATTGGGCCGCATACCTTCGCCTTCGGCGCCGAGCACCAGCGCGACCTGCGGGCTGCCGAGCGCCTCGGCCAGCGTCGTCTGCGTGTTGCCGGTGAGGCCGACGCGCCAGAAATCGGCCTCGGCAATCTCGTCGAGCGCCCGCGCGAGATTCACCACGCGCACCCAAGGCACCAGCTCGAGCGCGCCCGATGCGGCGCGCGCCACGACGCCCGATTCGGGCGGGGCATGCCGGTCCTGCGTGACGATGCCGAGCGCGTCGAATGCAGCCGCCGAGCGCAGCATGGCGCCGACATTGTGCGGGTCCGTCACCTGATCGAGCACCAGCAGCGGCCGCTTCGCCTCGGTCTTGCGGTCGAGCAGGTCACCCAGCCAGATCTCGTCCAGCGGCTCGACCTCGGCGACGAGGCCCTGGTGCGGCGCGTCGGCGGGAACCAGTCGGCCGAGATCGGCGACATCGGCATAAGTGATCGGCAGCACCGGCGGCAGGTCGAGCGCCGACAGGGCTTCGCGCGTGCCCCACAGCTTGCGCACCACGCGATCGGGATTGGCGAGCGCGGCAAGCACCGCATGACGGCCCCAGAAGCGCGGGCGGTTCGCCGGCGCCTGGTTCGGGCGATGGCCGCGGCGCGCCATCACTTGTCCTCGCGCGAAGCGAAGGGCGCGGGGGCGGCCGCGATGGCGAAGGGGTGACGCATGATGAATTTCCTGGGCGATCTTTTTCGGGTTGCGCGCACGGTTATGCGGCGCGGTTGATATGTGCAAGCGCCTGCCCGGTTGACAGGCGGGCTGCACCTCGGCATTGGCACGCCCTCGCTTCGGCGGGCCTGTTACGGACAGGTGGCCGAGTGGTTAAAGGCAGCAGACTGTAAATCTGCCCGCGTGAGCGTACGCTGGTTCGAATCCAGCCCTGTCCACCACCTTGCCCGCCGAAGCGACGTCACCCCGCCTTGGTGTCGCGGCCGTAGACATCGGATCGGAACGCGATTCCGCTCCTGGTCGGTTCGGCGGTGATATAGGTCAGATAGACGGGCACCGGCACGGGTAGCGGCTCCGCCGTTTCCGGCTTGCCGCCAGCATTGCCGACCGGCCGCGCGAGCAGCCATTTGCCGAGCACCTGCGCCTTGTCGAGCCGCACGCAGCCGTTGCTGAAATGGCGATCGGCCTTGGCCAGCAGATCGCGCTCGGGCGTGTCGTGCAGATAGATGCCGTCGTCATTGGGGAACAGGAACTTGACCTGCCCCATCGAATTGTATGGTCCCGGAAGCTGGCGGATGCGGGGATTCTCGCGGCCCGCGGCCACCGCGTGCCAATCGATCGCCGAGGACGGGATCGGGTGCGCGCTCGCGCTCCAGTCCGACAGTGCCTGCATGTGCATCGTCTTGAGCGAGCGGCCGCCGAGCACCTTTTTCGCGATGCTGTCGCGGGTGAGGTAATCGGGCACGTTCCAATAGGGATTGACGATCGCCCACTGGATCGATCCGACCAGCATCGGCGTCTGCGTCTTGGCGGCGCCGACCACGACGCGCATTTCGCCGACCTGCTTGCCTGCCTCGTACCACCACAGGCGGCCCGACGAGGCATCGACCTCGATATGGCGCACCCAGGGGCTCGGCAGAATCCGCGCGCGATCGAGGTTGAGCGCGAGGCGCGCGCGCTCGTCTGTGGTCATATCGTGGGCCATCAGCTTGCGCAGCGCGACATAATGGTCGCTCATCCAGCCCATGTCGGCGACGTAATCGGCGAAGGATTTGGGGAAGGAGGCCGCGCGCAGCACCTCTTCCGCCTTCAGCTTCTTCGGCTTGAGCGCCTTGTCGGCATAAGTGACGTGGACGCGCTTGGCCGGCTTGCGCTGATCGCGGACATAATCGGCGAACGCCCTGGACAAGGCGAGCTCGGCGCGGGCGACCGCCCTGGGATCGCCGTCACGTGCCTTTTCCACGTCCTCCTGAAGCTCATCGGGATCGTAGGACGAGGGGTTGAGGCCATCGTATCGCGCGGTCGTCAGATAGCCGATCAGCGTCGCCGCCTGCGGCCCGATCGTGCCGTGCGAAACCCACAAGGGCTGGAAATGACGCGTGCGATAGAAGCGCTTCAACGCGCCGCCCGCTTCGTCCGCGATCGCCTGCGCGATCGGGGCGTTGGCGGCGGCCTCGGCAGCCGTCATGCGCGACGGCGCCGCGGGCGCCGCTGCCGCAAGAGGCACGGCGGCGAGCGCTGCGGCCAGGGCGATCAGCCCATGGGGAATGCGCGCACCCCGCATTCCCCCGACGTAAAACCTCAGCCCTTCTCTCCCAGGCCGGTCGGCGCGGGCGGCGGCGGTGGCGGCTGCATCGGCATCGCGTTGGCGTGATAGACGCCGTCCGCGGTGTAATAGCCGTCGACGATCCCATCGCCGTCGCGATCGGCGGCGACGCTGCCGGCGACCGCGCCCGGCGGGGGCGGCGGCATCGCGGCGACTTGTTCTTCCTTATGGGCACAAGCGGCGAGGCCGATTGCCGCGACGCCGACCAGAACGATTGTCTTGACGCGCATGATTGTCACTCCTCCATGCGAGCTGAACTCGCAAACGCGCCCCCGGCACCACGAGTGGAGCTGAAACGGCGTGCCGGTCCATCCGGCAAGCGGTGGAAAGTGCGGTGCGCGCGGCAGAAGGCCGTTTCACGATCGTCGCGAAGCTCTTGCGTGAAGGTGGCCGATGCCCTCACATGGGCAGTGATGAGCAACCTCGCCCTCGTCGTCGCACTGGTCGGCATCGTCGGGATCGGCGCGCAATGGGTGGCGTGGCGCACCGGCTGGCCGGCGATCGCGCTGATGCTGGTCGCCGGGATCATCGTCGGCCCGGTGCTCGGCGCGGTCCAGCCCGAGGCCGATTTCGGCGCGCTGCTGGAGCCGATGATCTCGATCGCGGTCGCGCTGATTCTGTTCGACGGCGGCCTCAACCTCAATTTCCGCGAATTGCGCCGCACCGAAGGCGCGCTCGCGCGTCTCGTCGGGCTCGGCGTGCCGATCGCCTGGGCGCTGACCGCGCTTGCCTGTTATTATATCGCCGGGCTGGTGTGGCCGGTGGCGATCCTGTTCGGTGGCATCCTGGTCGTCACTGGCCCCACCGTGGTGCTGCCGCTGCTGCGCCAGATCGCGCTCGCGCCGCGGCCGCGCGCGATCCTCAAATGGGAAGGGATCGTCAACGATCCGATTGGCGTGCTGTGCGCGGTCGTCACTTACGAATATCTCCGCCATGCCGAACAGGGCGCGCCGGTGGTCGCGGCGATGCTGGCGGTGGCGGGCGCGGCGCTGGTCGCGGCGCTGGTCGGCTTCGCGATCGCCTTCGCGCTCGGCTGGTTGCTGCCGCGCGGGCTGATCCCCGAATATCTCAAGGCGCCGGTGCTGCTTGTCACGGTGATCGGCACGTTCGAGCTTTCCAACCTGATCGAGCGCGAGACCGGGCTGCTGGCGGTGACGGTGATGGGCATCGCGCTCGCCAACATGCGGCTGGCGAGTTTCCGCGACGTGCAGCCGTTCAAGGAGAACATCTCGGTCCTGCTCGTCTCCGGCGTGTTCGTGCTGCTGTCGGCCTCGCTCAATCTCGAGGTGCTGCGGCAGTTCGAATGGCGCTTCCTCGGCCTGATCGCGGCGCTGATCTTCGTCGTGCGACCAGCGGCGGTGCTCGCCAGCCTTGCGTTCTCGCCGATACCGTGGCGCGAGCGGCTGTTCGTCGCGTGGATCGCGCCGCGCGGCATCGTCGCGGTGGCGATCTCGGGCGTGTTCGCGCTGCGGCTCGGCGGGCTCGGCTATTCGGACGGCGGCACGCTGGTCGCGATCAGCTTCGCGATCGCGGCGGGGACGATCCTGGTCCACGGGTTCACCGCGCGCGCGCTGGCGCGGCGGCTGGGGCTGGCGGGCAAGAAGCGCGACGTGCTGATTGTCGGCGCGACGCGCTGGAGCCTGTCGCTCGCCGATCAGCTGCGCCAGCTCGACGTACCGGTGACGCTGGTCGATACGAGCTGGCATCGGCTATCGCCCGCGCGGCAATCCGGGCTGCCGATCTTTCATGGCGAGATCCTTGCCGAGACGACCGAGGATCATATCGATTTCGCGCGCGTCCAGGCGCTCGTCGCGACGTCGGACAACGAGGCGTATAACACGTTGGTCTGCAACGAGTTCGGCCCCGAGCTGGGGCGCGACGCCGTCTATCAACTGGGCGGCGCCGAGCACGACGATCCGCACGCCTTGCCGAGCACGCTGCGCGGCAATTCGCTGTTCGATTCGGAGCTTGAGCTCGACGAACTGTCGGCGCGCGAAGCGGCCGGCTGGGCGTTCCGCCGCACCAAGATCAGCGAGAAATTCGATTTCGATGCGCTGAAATCGCTGCTGCCGGCGGGGGCGGACCTACTGCTGCTCGTCCAGCCCGGCGGGGTGGTGAAATTCTTCACCCACGCCTCGCGACCGGTGCCCGATGCCGGCGACACCGTCTTGTCCTATGCGCCGCCCGATATCGCGAAGGCAGCGGCGCGGCGCGAGCGCAAGACCACGAAAAAGACCGCGGCGGCGGCCGAATGAGAAGGGGAGAGAGATGATCGACCGGCGGATCACCGCATTCGTGCTGGCGGGCAGTGCCGCGCTGGCCACGGCGGGATGCCAACAGCACGGTGCGGCGACCGGCAACCAGGCGGCGCCTGGCAACGCCGTGGCGGGCAAGACGGTGTTCGGCGCGCCGACCCCGACGCCAGCCCCGACGCCGACCGCGAAACCCGGCGCGACGCCGACGCCGCGCTCGATCATGCAGCCGAATGTGATCGACAAGCCGATTCTGCCGCCGCCGCCGATGCCGATCAGCGAGACGGTGGGCTTTCCCGATGGTGGCGCCAAGCTGGACGATGCCGCAAAGCAGCAGCTCGACCAACTGGCGAGCGATCCGGTGACGGCGTCGGGCGGGCCGGTCGTGCTGCGTGGCAACTCCGATTCGCGCGGCAGCGATGCCGACAACAAGGCGGTTTCGAAGCGGCGCGCGGAAGCGGTTGCCGCCTATCTCGAAAGCAAGGGCATCGCCAAGGAGCGCATGTCGATCATCGCGCTGGGCGAGGATCGGCCAGTCGCCCCCAATGCGAAGCTCGACGGCAGCGACAATCCCGAAGGCCGCGCCAGGAACCGCCGCGTCGACGTGACCGTCACGCCGGGATCGCAGGACGACCCGGCGCCCAGCGCGTCATCGGACGCGCCCGGCAACGCGCAGAATCAACGCGAGTAACCGTCGCGATCGTGGTCATGGTCATGATCGTGACCATGATGATGGTGGTGATGGTGGCCGCCCCAATGGCCGGGCCGATCATTATAGCAACCGCCCAGCGACAGGCCCACGGCAAGCAGCCCGGCGGCGACGACCATTTTCGTAATGCGCATCATCGATCTCCTCTCAGATGTTCGCATTGAACAGCAGTGGCCGTTTACTGTTCCTGTATGGCGAGGTCAGCGTAGCGACAGATGGCCGTTCCGGTGCGGCGCTCAATGAAAATCGCGCGACTTCGGGATCACGCGGACCGCGCGGGGATGGCCGGAGCGGTGATCGGGGGCGGCGCGCGATTGCCGGATCGCGGGGGCGCCGCGATCGGTGAGCTGATCGAGCAGGTCGGTGCGATCGATGATCCGCGTCGCCATCAGGTGGACGACGCCTTCGCGGCTTTTCTGCACGCGCCCTTCGGCGAGCATCAGCCGCGACGCCATCACCGGCCGGCGATACCGTTCGAACTGGCGCGCCCACAACAGCAGGTTGGTGATTCCGGTTTCGTCCTCCAGCGTGATGAAGATCGCGTTGCCCTTGCCTGGCCGCTGCCGGACGAGCACCAGCCCGGCGGTGCGGACGAAGGCATCATTGGCCTCGGCGCTCGTTTCGGCGCAGCTCGAAATGCCTTCGGCGCGCAGCGTCTCGCGCAGGAAAGCCATCGGGTGATCCTTCAGCGACAGCCGGGTCGTCTGGTAATCGGCGACGACATGCTCGGCCGGCGACATGGCGGGCAAGGCCGAATCGGGCTCGTCGCCCAGTTCGCGCGCGCGCGCGGCGGCGAACAGCGGCAGCTCGGCCGAGGGCGTGCGGCGCACTTCCCACAAGGCGCCACGGCGATCGAGTGCCAGCGAGCGGAACGCATCGGCATCCGCGAGCAACCGCAAGGCGCGCGAGGGCAGGGCGGCGCGGCGCGCAAGCTGTTCGATCGTCTTGAAGGGCTCGTCCGCGCGCGCCGCGACAATGGCATTCCCCCAGTCTTCGCGGAAGCCGTCGATCTGGCGGAAGCCGAGGCGCAAGGCGGGGGCGTGATGTCCGGCATCACCGGCGGTTTCGATGGCATTGTCCCAATCGCTCGCATTCACGTCGATTCCGCGCACCTCGACGGCATGCTCGCGGGCGTCGCGAACGATCTGCGCCGGCGCATAGAAGCCCATCGGCTGCGAATTGAGCAGCGCGGCCGCGAACACCGCCGGCTGGTGGCATTTGAGCCATGCCGAGACATAGACCAGCCGGGCGAACGACAGCGCGTGGCTTTCGGGAAAGCCGTAGCTGCCGAACCCCTCGATCTGCTTGAAGCAGCGTTCGGCGAAATCGCGTTCGTAGCCGCGCCGGATCATGCCGCCGACCATCTTCTCGCGCAGCTTATGGATGGTGCCGAGATTGCGAAACGTCGCCATCGCGCGGCGCAGCTGATTGGCCTCCGCCGGGGTGAAGCCGGCGGCGACGATCGCCAGCTTCATCGCCTGCTCCTGGAACAAGGGCACACCGCAGGTATCCTTGAGCAAGGTACGCAGTTCGTCGGGATCATGCGGCGGCGCCGGCGAGGGAAAATCCACCTTTTCGACCCCGTTCCGCCGGCGCAGATAGGGATGTACCATATCGCCCTCGATCGGCCCGGGCCGCACGATCGCGACCTGAATGGTGAGATCGTAGAGCGTCCGGGGCCTGAGCCGCGGCAGCATGTTGATCTGCGCCCGGCTTTCGACCTGAAACACGCCGATGCTGTCGCCCTGGCACAGCATATCGTAAACCGCCTCGTCATCGGCCGCGATGTCGACTTCGAGCGTGTGGTCGCCGAGCCCGTGCCGGCGCAGCAGATCGAAGCTCTTGCGGATGCAGGTCAGCATGCCGAGCGCGAGCACATCGACCTTCATCAGCCCCAGAGTATCGATATCGTCCTTGTCCCATTCGATGAAGCTGCGGTCTTCCATCGCGGCGTGATGGATCGGCACCGTCTCGTCGAGCCGGTCCTGGGTCAACACGAAGCCGCCGACATGCTGTGACAGGTGTCGGGGGAATTGCAGCAGCTCGCCGACCAGCCATTTGAGCCGCCGGATCGCGGGATCGGCGAGATCGAGGCCGCTCTCGGCGAAGCGCCGTTCCTCCACGGCATGTTCATGGCTTCCCCAGGCAGTGTTCGCCAGCCGGGCCGTGATGTCTTCCGAAAAGCCGAGCACCTTGCCCACTTCGCGCACCGCGCTCTTGGGCCGGTAATGGATGACGGTGGCGGTGATGCCGGCGCGATGGCGACCATAGCGTTCATAGACATATTGCATCACCTCCTCGCGGCGCTCGTGCTCGAAATCGACATCGATATCGGGCGGCTCGTTGCGGTCGCTCGAAATGAAGCGCGAGAAGAGCAGGTCGTGATGCAGCGGATCGATCGAGGTGACGCCGAGCAGGAAGCAAACGATCGAATTCGCCGCCGAACCTCGCCCCTGACACAGGATCGGCGGATCCTGCGAACGCGCGAATTTCACGAGATCGTGAACCGTGAGGAAATAATAGGCATAATTGCGTTCCCGGATCAGGCTGAATTCCTCATCGAGGGATTTGCGGACCTTTTCAGGCAGATCGTCGCCATAGCGTGCATGCGCGGCTGCGATGACGATGTGTTCGAGCCAGTCCTGCGGGCCCCATCCCTCCGGCACCGGTTCGTGGGGATATTCGTAGCCGAGCTGGTCGAGCGTGAAGCCGATGCGGGAAGCAAAGCGAACCGTTTCGGCGATCGCATCGGGGAAGTGGCGGAACAGTCGGGCCATCTCGGCCGGATGCTTCAAATGCCGTTCGGCATTGGCTTCGAGGCGGCGGCCGATCTCGGCGATCGTCACGCCCTCGCGAATGCAGGTCAGCACGTCGTGCAGGGGGCGCTGTTCGGCCGTCGCATAGAGCGCGTCGCCCACCGCGAGCAGCGGCACGCGCGCCGCCCTAGCAATGCCCGCCAACTTCGCCAGCCGGCGTTCGTCATCTCCTTGCCGGTGCATCGCCGCGCCAAGCCACACGCGCTCCGGTGCTTTGGCCGAAAGCCGCGACAGCAGTTCGGTCAGATCGCGGGGCGGCGATTCGACGAGGCGGAAACGCGCAGCCGCCGGCGTCGAATCGCCGGTATCATACCGCACCGGGCTGTTGTGCGGCGTTTGATCGGTCGCCGTGGAGTGCGGCAGCACGATCAGCAGCAGATCGTCGAGATGCGCGACAAGATCATCCAGTTCGAGGATGCAATCCCCCTTCACAGCGCGCAGATTGCCGCGCGTGAGCAGCCGGGTGAGCCGGCCCCAGCCGTGGCGGGTCGCCGGATAAGCGACGATGTCCGGCGTGCCGTCGACGAACACCAGACGCGCTCCAACCAGCAAGCGAAGATCGGTATGGCAGCCGGCCTCTTCCTCGTCCGTCAGTGCGAGAGCTTCTCCTCTGGCACGCTTTTCCTCGATCAGCTTGATGCGGGCCTTTTCCGGCGCATCGCGCAACGCCTTGTAGGCGCGCACCACGCCGGCGACGCTGTTGCGGTCGGCGATGCCGATCGCGGCATAATCGAGGGCCATCGCTTCGCCGATCATGTCGGAAGGATGCGAGGCGCCGCGCAGGAACGAGAAGTTGGTCGCGGCGACGAGTTCGGCATAGCTCATGCGAACAGCCCGTGGACATACCAGCGCGGATCGCCGCTCTCGCGGTAGAGGCCGTGGCGAAACACCCAGAAGCGGCGGCCGCGCGTATCCTCGATCCGGTAATAATCGCGCGTCAGCCCGGCATTGTCGTCGCGCTTCCACCATTCGGCGGCGATCCGCTCGGGGCCTTCGTAGCGGATGACGTTGTGGCTCGATCGCCGCCAGCGGAATTGCCGCGGCGGACCATCGGGCACTTCGGCCGTCACCTCGATCGCCTGCGGCGGATCGAACAGATGGAGCGGGCGTAGTGGCGGTTCGCCGGGCGGCGGCGCGGGCCAGGCTTCGGGCACGGGTGCCTCGATGGCCGGGAGCGCCAGCGCCGCTTGTTCGGGGATGTGCGTGTCACGCGGGACGAGCCGCTGCACACGGCCGCGCCCGAGCCGGATCGACAAGCGATCGATCAGCGCGAGCAACTCGCCGTCGCTCACTTCGCCGCCCTCGAGATGGAGCTGGGTCGGCGCGAGCGGCTCGAGCACCGGCACCGCGAGCCGGACGAGATCGAAGCCGAAGCCGGGATCGATCGGATCGGCGAGTGCATCGATCCGCTCGGCGAACAGGCGCTGGACGAGGCCGGCGTCCCGCGCCGGCTGCCCGGTTTCGATCGCGAGATCGCGGATGTCGCCGTCGCTGCGGAACAGGCGTATCGCGAAGCGCCGGCCCCCCTTGCCGCGACGCTCCATCGTCGCGACCGCTTCGCGCGCGAGGTCGGCGATGACGGTGAGCACATCGGCGGTGCGCGCGATCGGCTCGGCGAAGCGGCGCTCGCAGCGCAAGGCGGGCAGTGTGCGGCGCGGTGTGATCCTGCTGTCGGCGCGGCCCAGCAACCGGGCAAGGCGGCTGGTCGTCTCCTCGCCGAACCGGGCGGTGAGCGGCGCGGTGGGACGCTGGGCGAGATCGCCGATCGTCCGCAGCCCGGCGCGGGTCAGGGCGGTCACAATTTCCTCGTCGCAGCGCAGCGCCGCGACGGGCAGCGCCTGCAGATCGTCCTCGCCGGTGCCGTAGCGGGCCAACGCCTGCGCTGCCTCCGGCGTATCGGCAAAGGCGTGGCGGACGGTGACGCGCCAGTGCGTGGCGAGACGCGCGAGATCGCCGGCCATGCCCGCCTCGCCACCGAACACATGGGCACAGCCGGTGACGTCGAGCGTCAGCCCGTCGAATAGGTCGGTGGCGACCATCGGCGTATAGCGGTCGCAGCCGTCGGCGAGGCGCGCGAGCAGCCGGGCATCGGCATGGGGATCGTGATCGGCAACGGCGAAATCGGGCACCCGCGCCCGGGCATCGGCGAGCGACAAGCCGGGCGCGAGCCCCAGCGCCGCCGCCGCCGCATCGACCGCGACCAGCCGCATCGCGCCGCGCTGTTTCTCGATCAGGGCGAGGGGGGCGCCCTCATCCCCACGCCGCAACCGGTCGGTGCTCAGCCAGGGGAACCACAGCGCCCAATAACGGCGCGGCGGCATCGGCGAGGATACGCGTTTCACGGTTCCACTCCACTTGCCAGCGCAGCCCCTCCGGGCCGCCGCGCTGGCGCATCAATTCGAGATCGAAGGCCGGATGGCCCGGGGCATTGGCGGCGAGCGGCAGCGACGGGGCGGCGGCAACGCGCCATCGCGTCTGTGCCGCGCTGGGGGCGGGCGCCGCGGCGATGCGCAGCAACAGCGTGGTCACGCCCGAGCTTTCCGCTGCCATCGCCAGCCGGCGGCTCGCGGTGAGATCGAGCGGGCGAGGCTCGCCCCACAATTCGATCACCGCCGCCGCAATCGCGTCGCAGCGCACCACGTCGGCGGCCGCGCGCAGCAGATCGAGCGGCGCGGCCGGGACCGCCAGCACGAGCCGCCCCGGATCGAGCCCGAGTTCGGCGAGGCCCGGCCCGTGCAGCCGCGCGCGCGCCTGCGCCCGGCCTTCGCGTAGCCATATCACCGGCCCGTCGCGCGCGGTGAAGGCCGCCAATATCGCGGCAAAGCCGGTCGCCGCACCGGCATCGTCCGCCGTCACGGCAAAGACTTCATGCAGACGACCGAGCGCCAGCCCGCCGCCCAGCGCCGCGTCGATCCCGGCATGGCCGGTCGCGACGCGCGCCACGCCGGTGGCGGGGCGCAGCCGCTCGAGGCGTGCGATGCGGCGTCTCAGCGACGCCAGCGTAGAGGCGGGGGCATGAGTCATTGTTCCTGATTTGTTCTAAATGACGCATGGTGACGAGTCGAGTCAAGCCGGGTCGGGGAAACGGTTTCAGGTTCGCATGGGCGCACCATCGGCACCATTTGCCGCCTTTGGCGTTTTCCGCAGTGCAGCAGCGTACCATCGGCTATACGCGTATCGACATGGGGAAATTTTGATGATCGACACCGACCGGCGCGAGCTCATCGCGCTGATCGCCGCCCTGGGGCTGGCACCGGCGCGCGCCGCCGCGGCCGGCCTTGCCGATCTCGGCAAGCCCCAGCCGTTTTCATGGGACTGGCTCCAGCAGCGTGCCGCGGCGCTCGCGCGCCAGCCCTATCAGGCGCCGGCCAAGATCGCGGCGGCGGCCAATCTCGATTACGACGCGGTCGGCGGCATCGCCTATCGCGCGGACCGGACGCTGGCCGGCGGCATCCGCCTGTTCCCGGTCGGCAAATATGCGCAGACGCCGATCGATCTCGCGATCGTCGAGAACGGGCAGGCGCGCACGGTCAATTTCTCGCCCGACATGTTCACCTCGAAGGGCAGCGCCAAGGCGCTCGGCATTTCGGGCATCCAGGTGATGTCGCCCGACGGCAAGAGCAACTGGCTGGCTTTTCAGGGCGCGTCCTATTTCCGCAGCGCCGGCGCGCAGGATCAATATGGCCTCTCCGCGCGCGGCCTCGCGATCGACACCGGCATCGACGGCAAGGAGGAATTTCCCACCTTCACACATTTCTGGATCGAGCGGAACGGCCCCTGGGCCTATACGATCTACGCCTTGCTCGACGGCGAGAGCGTGACCGGCGCCTATCGCTTCGTCTCGCGCTTCGATCATGGCGCGATTCAGGACGTCTCGGCCGTGATCCACCTGCGCCGCGATGTCGAGCGGCTCGGCATCGCGCCGGCGACCAGCATGTTCTGGTATGGCGAGGGCAATCGCGCCGCCGCCACCGACTGGCGCCCCGAAATCCATGATTCGGACGGGCTGGAAATGATGACCGGCGCCGGCGAGCAGATCTGGCGCCCGCTCGAAAACCCGCCGCACGCGACGCTCGACAGCTTTCAGGATGACAATCCCAGGGGCTTCGGCCTGATACAGCGCGATCGCGATTTCGATCATTATCAGGACGACGGCGCTTTCTACGATCGCCGCCCCAATCTGTGGATCGAGCCCAAAGGCGACTGGGGGAAGGGGGCGGTGACGCTGTTCGCTTTCCCCACCACGACCGAGACGGTGGACAATGTCGTCGCTTTCTGGGTGCCCGCGGCGCCCGCGAAACAGGGCCAGCGGCTCGCTTTCGATTACCGGCTGACGTGGAATTCGGCCGATCCGCTCGCCGGCCGCACCGCGCGCGCGGTCGCCTGCTGGACCGGCACCGCCGGGCGCCCCGGCCAGGAGCCGACCAAGGGCGCGCGCAAGCTGGTGATCGATTTTGTCGGCGAGACACTCGCCGGGCTGGACATCAACAGCGGGGTCACCGCGCAGATCGACGTCGGCGGCGGCAGGTTGCTCACCAATCATGCCTATCCGGTGATCGGCCAGGCCAATCGCTGGCGCGTGATGGCGGACATCGCGACGGCGCCGCCGGGGCCCGCCGACATCCGCCTGTTCCTCAAACGCGGCGCCGCGCCCTTGAGCGAAACCGTTCTGACGCAGTTGTTTTGACGATGAACATGCCCCCGCCGCGCCTCCCCGACGAGGCCCCTCTGGACATGCCGATCCAGCGGTTCCGCGGTCCGCTCAGCTATGACGACATGGTCGCGCGGCTGCGGCCGCGGCGCTCGCCGCCGGATATCCTCAGCCGGCGGGTGCTGCTGATGGTGCTTACCGCGCTGCTTTCCGTCGCCGCGCTCAGCGTCATCAAGGAAACGCTGTCATTCGACGGGCTCAGCGCGTGGGACGTGCTGGTGATGGCGCAATTCTTCCTGCTGTTCGGCTGGGTCGCTTTCGGCTTTCTCAACGCGATGGTCGGTTTCCTGCTGCTGATGTTCGGGCACCATCCCGGCTATATTCCGGCGCCGCTCAAGACCACGCCGTTCACCAGCCGCACCGCGCTGCTGGTGCCGATCCACAATGAAGACGTCGATGCGGTGTTCGGCCGCGTCGATCGCATGGCGCGCTCGCTCGCCGCGTTCGGCGCGGCCGAGCATTTCGATTTCTTCATCCTCAGCGATTCGGGCGCGGACGCGGAGCCAGCCGAGGAGGCCGCCTGGATCAGGCTGGCACGCGGCGCGCCTGTCCCGATCTATTACCGGCGACGTGAAAAGAACGTCGGCCGCAAGCCGGGCAACGTCGCGGACTGGGTGCGCCGCTTCGGCGCGGCATACGATCACATGCTGGTGGTCGATGCCGACAGCCTGATGAGCGGGCAGGCGATGGCGGGCATGGTGCACGTGATGGAGCAGCACCCGTCGCTGGCCCTGTTGCAGACGGTGCCGACGGTAATCGGCGCCGAGACGCTGTTCCAGCGCTGGATGCAGTTCAACAATCGGCTGTACGGGCCGGTCGCGTCCGCCGGGCTGGTCTGGTGGTCGGGGGCGGAATCGACCTTCTGGGGGCACAATGCGCTGATCCGCACCCGCGCCTTCGCCGAATCCTGTGGGCTGCCCGATCTGTCCGGCCCGCCGCCGTTCGGCGGTCCGATCATGAGCCACGACATGGTCGAGGCGGCGCTGCTGCGGCGGCGGGGCTGGTCGGCGCATATGGTGATGATCGACGAGAGTTATGAGGAATTTCCGCCGACGCTGATCGATCTGGCGGTGCGCGACCGGCGCTGGGCGCAGGGCAATATCCAGCATCTCGCCCTGCTCGGCTCGACCGGGTTCCACTGGATCAACCGGCTGCAATTGCTGATCGGCGCTACCGCGTTCTTCACCTCGCCGCTGTGGCTGGTGCTGATCCTGACGACGATCGCCCAGGCGCTGGTCGGCGCGGATTCGGCGATCGTCCACGGCACGTCGGTCGATATCCTGATCATGACGCTGGTGATGCTGTTCTCGCCCAAGATCATGAGCGGTATCTGGGCCTGCGCGCGACGATCGCGCCGCGAGGAATTCGGTGGCGCGGCGGCGATCTGGCGATCGATCGCGATCGAGATTCCGCTGTCGGCGATGATGGCCCCGGCGACGATGCTCACGCAGACGCTCGACGTGATCAACATCTTCCGCGGCAAGCGCGCCGCCTGGAACCCGCAGAGCCGCCAGAGCGAAGGCCTGGCAATGGCGGACGTGCTGCCGCGCTATCGGTGGCACCTCGTGCTCGGCCTGGTGATGCTTGGGCTGATCCCGTTGATCCCCGCAACCGGATTGCTGCTGCTGCCGATCACCGCGGGATTGCTGGCGGCGCCATGGCTCGCGCAATGGACCGCCAGCCCGCGGCGCGGCAGCGCCTTCGCCGCGCGCGGCTTCTTCGCCGTGCCGCCCGAACGCATCCCCTGACGCCGCAACCTTGCCGCGCCTCGCTCGTTTCTGGGGCTCGACGACGGGAGAGGCGCGCCAGATGGCGAAAACGGGCTTCGCGACGCTGCCGGAAGGGATTGCGCCCGAACAGGCGCGCTTGCCCGCACAGCGGCGGCGCCCGCGGCTGCTGTCGCTGATCGTCCTCGCCGCGCTGATGATCGCCGCGCTTGCCGGGCTGTTCGGGGGCGGCAAGGCACCGACGCTGATCGCCCGGGCACCACAGGCGACGCTTGCTGTGCATACCAACCGCGTATTGCGCAACGGCGTGTTTTTCGAAACACGGATCGGCATCACCGCCAAGGCCGACCTCGCCGATGCGACGCTGCTGTTGCCGCCCGGCCTGTGGCGCGACATGACGATCAACTCGACCGAGCCGCAGGCAGCGAGCGAGGATTTCAAGGATGGCGCGTTCCGTTTCCACTATGGCAAACTTGCCGCTGGCGACGCGCTCGAGATCAAGATCGACGGGCAGATCAATCCGCCGCTGTTCCGCGGGACCAGGGGCTATGTCGCACTCGCCGACGGTGATCGCCGGCTGGTCTCGATTCCGCTCTCGATCACGGTGCTGCCCTGATGGATATCGTGCTGCGCGCCACCGCGATGTTCGCGATCGTGTTCGTCCTGCTGCGGCTGCTCGGCAAGCGCGAACTGGGGCAGATGACGCCGTTCGAGGTGGTCAGCCTGGTGGTGATGGGCGATCTGATCCAACAGGGCATCACCCATAATGATTTCAGCATCACCGGCGCGACGCTGGCGATCAGCACCTTTGCTTTCTGGAGCATCGTGCTTGGCTGGCTGAGCTATTATTTCCCGCGCTTGAAGGGCGCGCTGGAGGGGCATCCGCGCGTCATCATCTGCCAGGGCGAATTGATCGAGGAAAACCTGCGCCGTGATCGCATGACGCGTTCCGAGGTCGAATCGGAGATGCGGCTGGCCGGGATCGGCGCGGTGAACGACGTCGCCTGGGCGATTCTCGAACCATCGGGAAAGATCAGCTTCATTAAGCGCGGCGGCCAGGAACCAACGCCGCAGCGCGCTGACGATACCGCCAACGCCTGAAACGAAAGAGGGCGCCCCCGCAGGGACGCCCTCTCTAAACCATCGGAAACCGGAGCTTCCGAAACGGCTTACATGTTGTCGGCAACCGCGTCGGCGTTGTCGCGGACGTTGTCGGCGGCAGCGCTCATGTTGTCGGCAGCGTTCTCGAGCTGGTCGGAAGCCATGGCGTTCGAGGTGTTGTCGGCCATCGCGTCGAGGTTGTCGGCGGTGGCGTCCATGTTGTCGGCGACCATGTCGGCGTTGTTCTCAACCGCAGCCGCTTCGGGCGACTTGTTGCACGCGGCCAGGGTCATCAGGCCGGCGGCAGCGACGACAAAGGCAATCTTCTTCATCAATTTGCTCCCAAGCAATAACGTTCGCGGCCGACCCGATCGCCGTCGCGAGGGACTCGCCAATAAAGGTTGCTGCACATGCGTCAACCGCCAAATTCATCTGGCAGACAGGTTATGCGACGGATTCCCGCGGATCGTTGCGCGATGGGACAGTGTCGGTTTGCCTTCGTGCGCGCGGGCTCTTATGTGGCGCGCGACAGCGGAATCATCGTCAATCCAGCCTTTTTTGGGAGCAGTCCCGGCCATGGCCGTCCAATATACTTACGTGATGAAGGGTCTGACCAAGACCTTCCCGGGGGCGAACAAGCCCGTCCTCAACAACATCCACCTGCAATTCCTGCCATCGGCGAAGATCGCGATCATCGGCCCCAACGGCGCCGGCAAGTCGACGTTGATGAAGATCATGGCCGGAATCGACACGGAGTTCACCGGCGAGGCCTGGCCCGCCGAGGGCATCCGCGTCGGCTATCTGCCGCAGGAGCCGCAGCTCGATCCCTCGAAGGACGTCAAGGGCAACGTGATGGACGGCGTTCGCCCCGTCGCCGATCTCGTCGATCGCTTCAACGAGATTTCGGGGCTGATGGCCGATCCGCCCGCCGATGCCGATTTCGATGCGCTGATGACCGAGATGGGCGAGTTGCAGGAGAAGATCGACGCGGTCGACGGCTGGACGCTCGACAACCAGCTGGAGATCGCGATGGAAGCGCTGCGTTGCCCGCCGGGCGATGCCGACGTCTCCAACCTGTCGGGCGGCGAGAAGCGCCGCGTGGCGCTGTGTCGCCTGCTGCTCGAAAAGCCCGACATCCTGCTGCTCGACGAGCCGACCAACCATCTCGACGCCGAGAGCGTGCAGTGGCTGGAGAATTTCCTGCGCGAATATACCGGGAACGTCATTCTCGTCACCCACGATCGTTACTTCCTCGATAACGTCGTGAACTGGGTGCTCGAGCTCGATCGCGGCCGTTACTACACCTATGAGTCGAACTATTCGGGCTATCTGGAAAAGAAGGCCAAACGGCTCGAGCAGGAAGAGCGCGAGGAAGCCGGTCGTCAGAAGGCGATCAAGGACGAGCTCGAGTGGATGCGCCAGACGCCCAAGGCGCGCCAGACCAAGTCCAAGGCGCGTATCCGCGCATTCGACGAACTGGTCGAGCGCCAGGAAAATCGCGCGGTCGGCAAGGCGCAGATTCTGATCCAGATCCCCGAACGCCTCGGCGGCAAGGTGATCGAGGCCAAGGGCGTGTCCAAAGCCTATGGCGACAAGCTGTTGTTCGAGAATCTCGACTTCAACCTGCCGCCGGGCGGCATCGTCGGCGTGATCGGCCCCAACGGCGCCGGCAAGTCGACCTTGTTCAAGCTCATCACCGGCCAGGAACAGCCCGATTCGGGCTCGATCGAGATCGGCCAGACGGTCAAGCTCAGCTACGTCGATCAGTCGCGCGACGACCTCAATCCGAAGAACAACGTCTGGCAGGAAATCTCCGACGGCCTCGACATCTTCCGCTTCGGCAAGCAGGAGCTCGGCACGCGCGCTTATGTCGGCGCGTTCAACTTCAAGGGGCAGGACCAGCAGAAGAACGTCGGCCAGCTCTCGGGCGGTGAGCGCAACCGCGTGCACATCGCCAAGATGCTGAAAGAGGGCGGCAACGTCCTGCTGCTCGACGAGCCGACCAACGACCTCGACGTCGAGACGCTGCGCGCGCTCGAGGAGGCGCTGGAGGATTTCGCCGGTTGCGCCGTGGTGATCAGCCACGATCGCTTCTTCCTCGATCGCCTGTGCACGCACATCCTGGCGTTCGAAGGCGACAGCCATGTCGAATGGTTCGAAGGCAATTTCGAATCGTACGAGGAGGACAAGCGCCGCCGCATGGGCGACGCGGCCGACCGCCCGACCCGACTTGCCTACAAGAAGCTGACGCGCTGATCCGCCGGCGGGGCCGGGGGCATCATGCCCCCGGCCTCGTCGTCACTTGCGCTGGTCGGCGCTGGCGGCGCGGATGCGCTTGAATTCTGACCTGGCGTTCCAGGTCGGCCAGGCGCGCGAATTGGCGAGCTTGAGCCCGATGTCGTAGAACAGATCGACGTCTTGCGCGGCGCCGCGCAAATCCCAATCGGGATCGAGCGTGTCGCAGGTCTGATGGTAGCATTTCATATAGCCGTCGAGCCACGTCTGCCCGGCCTTGAGCCCGCCCTGTTTCAGGTCCGGCGCGCCGCCCAAGGCCATCAGCAGCAGCGACGGCACGCCCTTGCGCACCACCGAAAAATGGTCGGCGCGATAGAATAGCCCTTTTTCGGTGAAGGTCTCGGGCACCACCACGCGGCCCTGCGTCTTCGCCGCCGCCTCGAGATATTGATCGAGCGAGGAATTGCCTTTGCCGACCTCGACCACGTTGCGCGCCGGGCCGGCGGTTTGCAGGATGTCCATCGTCAGGTCCGCCGCGGTCTTGGCGAGCGGCCAGACCGGGTGCTCGGCATAATATTCGGAACCGAGCAGCCCGCGCTCCTCGCCGGTCCATAACGCGAAGACCAGGCTGCGGTCGGTGCGCGGCGTCGCCTTGAACATCCGCGCCAGCTCCAGCACGCCGGCGACCCCCAGGCCGTCGTCGTTCGCGCCGGGGCGCATGGTGCGTCCCTGCGCATCGGGCGTGCCCAGCCCATAGGCGTCCCAATGCGCGCCGAACATGACGGTTTCGGCGGCGTGCGTCTTGCCCGGCAGGCGTGCCAGCACGTTGCGGCTCTGGATGTGCTTCACCGTCACCGGCAGCGTCGCTTCGAAGCTCGGGCCTTTCAGCGTCACCGGGCGGAACGAAGCCGATCGTGCCTGCTTGCGCAAATCATCGAGATTCAGCCCGGCCGCGGTGAACAGGTGATCGGCGACATCGTGCCGGATCCATCCCTGCAGCGGCACCGGCGGGGTGCCGGCCTCGCTGGCCAATGCGTAATTCTCGCCTTCCGAGGCCGATACCGTTTGCCAGCCATAGCCGGCCGCATCGGTATCGTGGATCACCAGCGCGGCGATCGCGCCCTGTCGCGCCGCCTCTTCGAACTTGTAGGTCCAGCGGCCGTAATAGGTCATCCGCTTGCCGCCGAAGCGACCGAACGCATCCTCGCCCTTGATCGCCGCGAAATCGGGATCGTTGACCAGGAACACCACCACCTTGCCATGAAGGTCGGCGCCCTTGAAATCGTCCCAATGCGCTTCGGGCGCGTCGACGCCATAGCCGACGAACACGATCGGCGCGTCGGGGATCGCGACGCGGGGATCGGCGCGCACCGTGGTCAGATTGATGTCGGTGCCCTGGACGAGAGGCATCGCCTTGCCGTCGGCTTGCTTGATCGCGATCGTGCCGTCGCCGATCTGGGTGCGGATCATCGGCACTTGCTGCGTCCAGCTGCCGTCCGGTCCGCCGGGTTGCAGGCCCATGGTCTTCAACCGCTGGACCAGATAATCCACCGTCCGCTCCTCGCCGGGCGTGCCGGGCGATCGTCCCTCGAACGGCGTCGACGACAGCATCTTCACCGTCGCGCGCATCTGATCCGGGCTGGCGAGCGGGTGCGACGCCGGGGCTGCGGCGCCGGCCTGTCCGGCAGCAAGGGCAAGAACGACGGCGGCGGCGATATGTCGCATGGATGACTCCCTGTCTTGGCTGTTGCCGCGCACCGTAACCGCTCGATCCGGCTATGCCTACCGCGCCTCGCCTAGGGTAGGTTGGCGGCGAGTTCGTCGAGCCACGGCCGGGCGGTGCCGTCCGAGGGCGCGCGCCAGTCGCCGCGCGGGCTCAGCGCGCCGGCAGTCGAGACCTTCGGCCCATTGGGGATCGCCGATCGCTTGAATTGGCTGAACGCGAAGAAGCGGCGCAGGAAGACCTCCAGCCAGCGCGCGATCGTCGCCAGATCATATTGGTTGCGCTTGTCGGGCGGGAAGCCGATCGGCCAGCGCCCGGCGGCGGCATCGTGCCACGCGTGCCAGGCGAGGAAGGCGACCTTCGACGGCGGCAGCCCGAACCGCGCGATATGGTGCAGGAAGAAATCGTGCAGCTCATAAGGGCCGATCTTCGCCTCGGTGCTCTGGACCGCGCCGTCGGCACCGGCGGGGACCAGCTCGGGCGTGATCTCGGCGGCGAGGATCGCGTCGAGCACCGTGTCGGTCGCGGCATCGAACTGGCCGGTCTTGATCGCCCAGCGGATCAGGAACTGGATCAGCGTCTTGGGCACGCCGGCGTTGACCGCATAATGGCTCATCTGATCGCCGACGCCATAAGTGCACCAGCCGAGCGCCAGTTCGGAAAGATCGCCGGTGCCGACGACGAGGCCGTCGTGATGATTGGCGAGGCGGAACAGATAATCGGTGCGCAGGCCCGCCTGGACGTTCTCGAACGTCACGTCATAGGCGGCGCGGCCGTCCGAATAGGGATGATCGAGATCGTCGAGCATCTGCTCGGCAGCGGGGCGGATGTCGATCTCGTCGCCCGAGACGCCCAGCGCGCGCATCAGCGCCCAGGCGTTGGCCTTGCTGGCCTCCCCAGTGGCGAAGCCGGGCATGGTATAGGCCAGGATGTCGGTGCGCGGCCGCTTCAGCAGATCCATCGCCTTCGCCGCGACGATCAGCGCGTGGCATGAATCGAGCCCGCCCGAAACGCCGATCACCAGCCGCTTGACGCCCGAGGCGGTGACGCGGCGGGCGAGGCCCTGCACCTGGATGTTGAACGCTTCGTAGCAATCCTGATCGAGCTTTTCGGGCGTGTTGGGCACGAACGGGAAGCGCCGCACCGGGCGCTTCAGCCCGATATCGGCGAAATCCGGCTTGTGCTCGAACGTCACGCGGCGGAAACGCTGTTCGGGGTGATTGGCGAAAGCGGCGGCGTCGTTGAACGTGCCGAAGCGCATCCGCTCCTGCCGGATGCGGCCGATATCGAGATCGGCGATAAGGATATCGGCCGCATCGCCGAAGCGGTGCGATTGCGCCAGGCAATCGCCGAGCTCGTGGATCAGCCCCTGGCCGTCCCAGGCGAGATCGGTGGTGCTCTCGCCCGCGCCGGCGGCGGAAAAGACGTAGCCGCAGGCCGCGCGCGCCGAATGCGCCGCCGCCAGCATTTCGCGCTCGCGCGCCTTGCCGATCACGATGTTCGAGGCGGAGAGATTGCAGCACACCAGCGCCCCGGCCAGCGCGGCCTCGGTCGAGGGCGGGGTGGGGGCCCAGTAATCCTCGCAGATTTCGGCAGCGAAGATGAAATGCGGCAGATCGGCAGCGGCAAAGATCAAGTCGCTGCCGAACGGCACGGCTTCGCCGGCAAGGTCGATCGTCAGCCCGGCGAGGCCATGGCCCGAGGCATACCAGCGCTTCTCGTAATATTCGCGATAATTGGGCAGATAGGTCTTGGGCACGACCCCGAGCACGCGGCCGCGCGCGATCACCACCGCGCAATTGTACAGCCGGCCGGCACGCGGCAGCGCGGCGCCGACGACGAGGACGGGGCGCAGCTTGCCGGTCGCCTTGACGACCGCGGCCAGCGCGGCCTCGGTCGCTTGCTGCTGCGCTGCCTGCAGATGGAGGTCGTCGATCGCGTAGGACGAGACGTTGAGCTCGGGAAAGACGAGCAGGTCGACGCCTTCGCCATCAGCACGCCTGGCGAGCTCGATCGTCGCCTCGGCATTGGCCGCGGGATCGCCGACCGTCGCCAGCGGAGTTGCCGCGCCGACGCGCAGCATCTCGTGCGCGTGGATCGAATGGAAGCGGTGCGTCTTCGCCATGAGCCGCGATGTAGCGATCTTTCCCCGCCCGCGCCACGACTTGCATCCGCGTGCCGGAAACGGCTTGATGGCAAGGAGGAGAAATCATGATGCAGGTCGGCGCGATCAAGCTCAAGGCGCAATTGCTGTGCGACGGGGAGATCGCGCTGGGCCCAGGCAAGGCCGATCTGCTCGAGGCGATCGAGCGCACCGGCTCGATTTCCGCCGGCGCGCGGGCGATGGGCATGAGCTATCGCCGCGGCTGGCTGCTGGTCGATGCGATGAACCGCTGCTTCGCGGCCCCGCTGGTCGAGGCGCATCGCGGCGGCGGCAAGACCGGCGGCGCGGCGCTGACCGCGGCAGGGCACCGCGTGCTGGCGACCTATCGCGCGCTGGAGGCGGCGCTGGCCGGCGCCGCCGCGCCGTTGGCGGGCGAACTGGCCGGGGAGCTTGCCGGAAAGGGGTGACGGTCCGGCTTTGCCATTGCGACGGACTTAACTCTTCAGGCGCCAGCCGGTCTTGAAGATCCAGGTGATGATGCCGAGGCAGATGACGAGGAACGCGCCGATCGCCGCGAGGCTGATGCCCACCGAGACGTCGCCCTTGTCGAAGAAGCTCCAGCGGAAGCCGCTGATCAGATAGACCACCGGATTGAACAGGCTCACCGTCCGCCACGGCTGCGGCAGCATGTCGATCGAATAGAAGGCGCCGCCGAGGAAGGTCAGCGGCGTCACCAGCAGCGCCGGCACGATCGTCAGCTGCTCGAACCCCTTGGCCCAGATACCGAGGATGAAGCCGAACATCGAAAACGAGATCGCGGTGAGCAGCAGGAAGGCGATCATCGCCAGCGGATGCGCGATCTCCAGCGGCACGAACAGCGTCGCGGTGCCGAGGATGATGAGGCCGAGCACGACCGACTTGGTCGCCGCCGCACCGACATAGCCGATCACCATCTCGAGCGAGGAGACGGGCGCCGAAAGCAATTCGTAGATCGTGCCGATGAACTTGGGGAAATAGATGCCGATCGACGCGTTCGAGATGCTCTGCGTGAGCAGCGAGAGCATGATCAGCCCGGGCACGATGAAGCTGCCGTAATGCACCCCGCCGACCTGCTGCATGCGGCTGCCGATCGCGCCGCCGAACACGACGAAATAGAGGCTGGTGGTAATCACCGGCGTTGCCACCGATTGCCACAGGGTGCGCAGCGCGCGCGCCATTTCGAAGCGATAGATCGCCCAGATGCCGTTCCAGTTGGCGCTCATGCCGCTTGCTCCTTCGGCGTGTGGACAAGGTCGACGAAGATGTCCTCGAGCGAGGATTTCGAGGTCTCGAGATCCTTGAAGCCGATGCCCAGCTCGGCGAGCTTGCGCAGCAGCGAGGGGATGCCGGTATGTTCGGCCTGGGCGTCGAACACGTAGCGCAGCTTGGTGCCGTCATCGGCAAGCTCGAGCTGCCAGTCGTCGAGGCCGGGCGGCACCGCGTCGGCCGGGTCCTGCAGCGTGATGAGCATCTGCCGCTTGCCGAGTTTCTTCATCAGCGCGGTCTTTTCCTCGACGATGAGGAGTTGCCCCTTGTTGATGACGCCGACGCGATCGGCCATCTCCTCGGCTTCCTCGATATAATGCGTGGTGAGGATGATCGTCGTGCCCTTGTCGCGCAGCTTGTGGACCAGCTTCCACATGTCGCGGCGCAGCTCGACGTCGACGCCCGCGGTCGGCTCGTCGAGGAACAGGATGTCGGGTTCGTGCGCCAGCGCCTTGGCGATCAGCACGCGGCGCTTCATGCCGCCGGAAAGCTCGCGGATCTGGCTCTTGCGCTTGTCCCACAAGGAGAGATCCTTGAGCACTTCCTCGATATGCGCCTCGTTCGGGCCCTTGCCGAACAGCCGGCGGCTGAAGCGCACCGCGGCCTGGACGGTGACGAACATGTCCGCCGCCATTTCCTGCGGCACCAGCCCGATCATCGATCGTGCCGCCCGATAATCGCGGATCGCGTCATGCCCGGCGACGGTGACGGTGCCGGCGGTGGGTGTAACGATGCCGCAGATGATCGAGATCAACGTCGTCTTGCCTGCGCCATTGGGGCCAAGCAGCGCGAAGATCTCGCCCTTGTTGATGTCCAGATCGACATGGTCGAGCGCCGTGAGGCCGGAATCGTAGGTCTTGCCGAGACCGGCGACGGAGAGGATCGCGTTCATGGAAAGCCCCCTTGGTTGCGCCCGGAGGTAGGGTGCCGCCCCGTTTGCCGCAAGAGTCGTCACCCCGGAACAAGTCCGGCATGACGGCAGGCCTCAACCCTGCGGGTCGGCCGTGCGCGCGTCGGCGATCAACTGCTTCATGCGATCGATCGGCAGTGCGCCGGAAATCACCCTGTTGCCGATCACCCAGGAAGGCGTGCCGGTCATGCCGAGCTGGCGGCCGACGGCGAGGTTTTGCTGGATATCGTCCTCGATCGCGGGATCGGCGGCGGCAGTGCGAAGCTTGGCGGGATCGATGCCGGCGGCCTTGGCGGCGGCGATCATCGAGGCGTCGCTGACCGGGCCGCCGGCGAACAACGCGTCGTGGAAGGCGGCGAACTTGCCCATCTTCGCCGCGGCGAGGCTCCAGCGCGCGGCGGTTTCGCTCTCGGGCGTGAGGACGGGATAGTCGCGATAGACGATGCGCAGTTTGGGGTCGTCCTTCAGCAGCTCGGCGAGCATCGGCATGCTGGCGCGGCAATAGCCGCAATCATAATCGAAATATTCCACCAGCGTGACGTCTGCCTTGGGATTGCCGGCCCAGGCGCTGCCGACCGGCGTGGTGATCGCGTCGCGATTGGCGGCGACCATCGATCCGACCTGCTGGTCCTGCAGCTTCTGGATCGCTTCGGGGACGATCTCGGGATGGGCGAGGACGTAATCGTGGACCACCGATTCGATCTGCGCGCGGTCGGCGGCAGGCGAGAGGCGGTCGATGCCCCACATCGCGGCGGCGCCAATCAACAGCGCAAGGAGAAACAGGCCGGCCAGTGCGAGCCGGCTGCCGGCGATACGATCGATCATCTGTCGTGCTTCTCGTCGTCGAGGGCGTTTTGCGAGGTCAGAGCGATGTCCTGCGCGCGGATCCAGTCGGGGCTGTTGGCGGGAATGCCGGCCATCGCGCGCCTGGCGCTCAGCACCGCGAGCTGGTCGTCGCCCTGCATCGCCGCGCTTTCGGCCGTGGCGAGCGAGGCGCGCGCCTCGTCGCCGCTCGCGGCATAAGCGGTGCCGAGCTGATACCAGGCGAAGGGATTGTCGTCGTCCCGCGCCACCGCCTGTTTCAGCACCTTCACCGCCTCGGGCAAATTGGCCTTGTCGTCGGTGGCGACCAGCGCATGGCCGAAAGTGGTCGAAATCAGCGGCTGGTAATTGGTCAGCTCGGTCGCCTCGCGCAGTGGCGGGATCGCCGCTTTGGGGTCGCCGCCCTCAAGCAGGATCTGGCCTTCGAGCTCGAGGAAATAGGGGTCGTGCGGATCGGCCTTGACCAGCGCGGCCGCCTCGGCGCGCGCCTGATCGGGATAGCCGCCCTTGTGATAGGCGTAGGCCCGCGCATAATGCGCATAGATGCTCTGGTCGGACGGCGGATAGGCCTGCAGCGTCTCCTTCGGATCGTCGACATAGCCCTTGAGCTTGGCCTTGACGCGCAGGAACGCTTCCTCGAGCTTCGGGTCGGTCGGCTTGTTCCAGGCCGGCGCGGTCATCAGCGTCTGGCGCAGGTTGCTGATGCGATCGCCGCTCAGCGGGTGGCTTTGCAGGAACGGGTCGACGTCGGTGTAGCCGTAGCGATATTGCTCGTTGTAGAGCTTCTTGAAGAATTCCAGCATGCCCTTGCCGCTGATCCCGGCCTCATTCAGGAACTTGGCGCCGGTGGCGTCGGCGGTGGCTTCCTGGGTGCGCGAGAAGGCGAGATAGCTGCCCAGTGCGGCGCGCTGCCCGGCGGCGGCGATGCCCATGCCGCCCTCCGCCGATCCCGCCGCGGCCGCTGCGGCACCGAGCACCAGCGACAGGATCTGGATGCCCAGCGCCGGCTTGGTGCCGCGATCGGCCAGGATGACGTGACCGTCGGCGACGTGGCCGAGCTCGTGCGCGAACACGCCCTGCACCTGGTTGATGTTGTCGGCCGCCTCGATCAGCCCGGAATTGATGTAGACCGTCTGCCCGCCGGCGGTGAAGGCGTTGATCTCGTCGTCCTGCAACAGCACGACCTTGACGTTGTTCGGCGACAGGCCGGATGCCTCGATGATCGGCTTCGACATCTTGGCGAACAGCGCCTCGGTCTCGGCATCGCGCAGGATTTCCTGCGCCGCGGCAGGGCGCGCGACGACGAGCAGCGTCATCGCCAGAGCGGCGAACAGGCGCTTTCCGGGCCGATTAGCAGGCACGGATGCCTCGATAGCGTTGAACGAATGAACCGGGCATGACTTGGCCGGCCGCGGCGGAATAGCGCGCGGCCGGCCGTATCACGTCACGCTCCGAAGGTGCGCTGCCACCAGCCGCCGCGACGCGGGCGGTCTTCTTCGGCGGCTTCGGTGTCATTGCCGGCGGCGGCGTCGGCCGGGGCCGCGCCGTCGCCCGGCGGCGAGGCTTCGGGGGCAGCGGGCGCGGGCTCGGGCGCTTCCGTTGCAGCGGCGGGCGACGCGGCCTTGCGGCGGGTGCGCTTGGGCTTGGCCGGTGCGTCCTCGGCCGGCGCCGGTTCGGCGGCGGTTTCGGTGGCAGGCGCGGCTTTCCTGCGCGTCCGCTTGGGCTTGGCCGGGGCTTCTTCGGCCGGCGCGTCAGTCGCTTCGGCCGGTGCCTCGGCAGCCGCGGCCTTCTTGCGCGTGCGCTTGGGCTTGGCCGGTGCCGGTGCCTCGGCGGCCGGCGCGGCGTCGGCCGGTGCCTCGGCGATTTCTGCCTCGGCGCGGGCACGGGGGCGGCGACGCGTCCGCTTCGGGGCTTCCTCGGTCGGGGCTTCGGGCTCGGCGGCGACGGCGGGCTCTTCCTCAGCCGGTGCCTCGGTCGAGGTCTCCGCTTCGCCGGCGGCGTCGCCATTGCCGCGCCGTCCGCCGCGGCGGCCGCGACGGCTGCGGCGGCGCTTGCGCTCACCCTCGGGCTGCTCGGCGGCGCCATCACCATCGGCAGCCGTTTCTTCCTCGCTTTCGCCGTCACCCTCGCTTTCGGACGGCTCGCCGCCCTCGGCTTCGGCCCGGTCGTCGCGACCACGGCCGCGACGGCCGCGACGGCGGCGGCGGCGCTTGCGCGATCCGCCTTCGCCCTCGGCATCGTCACGGCGCTGCTCGGCCGCTTCGGTTTCTTCCTCTTCCTCGTCGATCTCCTCGACCAGATCGAGGTCATCCTCTTCCTCGATCTGCGCCGGCTCGAAGCGCGGGGCATGCGCCGGCGGCGGCCCGGAGGCCTCGACCGACATGCGCGCGCCTTCCTGCTCGCCGTCCGACATGATCTCGACCGAGACGCCGTAGCGATCCTCGATCTCGGCAATGTCGGCGCGCTTCTTGTTGAGCACGTAGAACGCCGCTTCCTGGCTCGCGCGCAGCGTCAGGATCGAGCCGCGCCCGCGCGCGGCCTCGTCCTCGATCAGTCGCAGCGCGGAAAGCCCGGCCGACGACGCGGTGCGGACCAGCCCGGTGCCCTCGCAATGCGGGCACTGGCGAGTGGACGCTTCCAGCACGCCGGTGCGCAGCCGCTGGCGGCTCATTTCCATCAGACCGAACGACGAGATGCGGCCGACCTGGATGCGCGCGCGATCGTTCTTCAGCGCCTCCTTCATCGCCTTCTCGACCTTCCGGACGTTCGACGAATGATCCATGTCGATGAAGTCGATGACGACCAGGCCCGCCATGTCGCGCAGGCGCAGCTGGCGGGCGATTTCGTGCGCGGCTTCCAGATTGGTCGCCGTCGCGGTCTGCTCGATATTATGCTCGCGCGTCGACCGGCCCGAGTTGATGTCGATCGACACCAACGCCTCGGTCGGGTTGATGACCAGATAGCCGCCCGATTTGAGCTGGACGACCGGGTGGTACATCGCGCCCAACTGGTCCTCGACGCCGTGGCGCTGGAACAGCGGCACCGCGTCCGAATAATGCTTCACCCGCCGCGCATGGCTGGGCATCAGCAGCTTCATGAAGTCCTTAGCATGGCGATAGCCATGCTCGCCCTCGACGATCACCTCGTCGATATCGCGATTGTAGATGTCGCGGATCGCGCGCTTGATGAGGTCGCTGTCGCCATAGATCAGCGCCGGCGCCGAGGATTTGAGCGTGTCCTCGCGGATGCCATCCCACAGGCGGGCAAGATAATCGAAGTCGCGCTTGATCTCGGTCTTGGTGCGCTGCAGCCCGGCGGTGCGGACGATGCACCCCATCGTCTGCGGCAGCTTCAGGTCGGCCATGATCGACTTCAGCCGCTTGCGATCGCCCGCGTTGGAAATCTTGCGGCTGATCCCGCCGCCGTGCGACGTGTTGGGCATCAGCACGCAATAACGGCCGGCGAGGCTGAGATAGGTGGTCAGCGCCGCGCCCTTGTTGCCGCGCTCCTCCTTGACGACCTGCACCAGCAGCACCTGCCGCCGGCGGATCACGTCCTGGATCTTGTAGCGCTTGCGCAGGTTCATGCGGCGTTCGCGCAGTTCCTCCACCGCTTCGTCGGTCTTGTTGCGCCTGGAGCGGCGGCGGCCGCGCGGGGCCTCGTCCTCGGCGTCGTCCGAACTCTCGTCGTCGGCATGGTCGACGCTCTCGACGCCGGCTTCCTCGTCGTCGAGCCGGTCGAGCAATTCGTCATCGGCGTCGAGCGCATCGGCCTCGGCATCGGATTGCGCGCGCAGTGCCGCTTCCTCGGCCGCATGCTCGGCCTCTTCGCGCAGCAGCGCGTCGCGATCCTCCTTGGGGATCTGATAATAATCGGGGTGGATTTCGCTGAACGCGAGGAAGCCGTGGCGATTGCCGCCATAATCGACGAACGCCGCCTGCAGCGACGGTTCGACGCGAGTCACCTTGGCGAGATAGATATTGCCCTTGAGCTGCTTGCGCTCGGCACTTTCGAAATCAAACTCCTCGATTCGGTTCCCTTTGACGACGGCCACGCGGGTTTCCTCCCGGTGGCGTGCGTCGATCAGCATACGCATGGTCATTGATTGTTCTCCGGGCGCGCGGCGGCGAGGCGGAGCCTTCCGGCCGCGCGCGATGTGCGAACGCGCGCCCTGTGGTGGACGCGCGGGTTACGATGAATGCCTCTGCTCGCGCCGCACGCCCGGGCCGGTGGCCCGGGGCGCCGTCCACGCCGCCGCCGGCTTGGGCCGGGCGGATCGAACGGGGCGGGAAATGCAGCATGCGAGTTTCAACCTGATGGGCCGGGCGAGCCGAGTGCTCGCGGCCATTTGGGCCGGACACGGACGGATTCCGCCGCCATGGCCGGTGGATGACGTGCCTAGCACCGGCGATCCGATCGGGCAACCGCCACCTCGTTTCGCAATCGTACCAAATCCTTAAAGGATGGTTAACCCTCTCGGTTCACCATGGCTTGACCGGCGATGCTTAACGCGTCGGTGAGTATATAGGTAATTGACGAGGCTCCCCCCATGCCTTTTCACTGGACCGGCAAGCCTGCGACGCGGCATTACGCCCGCGTGTCGCTATTGCTCGCCCTTCTGGTCTGCTGGTTTACCGGCACCCCCGGCTGGGCATCGACGATCGACAAGGTCGCGGTGCATCGCGACCGTATCGTACTGACCTTCGACACCAGCGTCGCCAGCGCGGCGAGCTTCATGCTCAACGGGCCGCAGCGGATCGCGGTCGATATCGATGGCGTTGCGCCGGGCGGCCGCGTGGATGCCGGCGGCCCGGTCGCGCAGGTGCGGCAGGGCTGGCACGACGGCGGCGCGCGCGTGGTGTTCGATCTCGATCGGCCGGCGATCGTTACAGCGGGCCGGTTCGGCCGCGACGGGCGGCAATTGACGCTCGAGCTGGCGAGTGCCGGCAGCAGCGATTTCGCGCGCGTCGCGAACGGTCGGCTGACGCGCTATCGGTCGGGTGTGGCGCCGGCGCGTGATGCCGTGACGATGACGATCCCCGCCGCCGCCAAGGGGCCGCCGCTGCCGCGTGTCTATGGCGATGACACGCGGCCGCTGGTGGTGATCGATCCCGGCCATGGCGGGCACGATCCCGGCGCGATCTCGCCCGACACCGGGCTGGAGGAGAAGGATATCACGCTCAAGATCGCCAAGGCGATCCGTGACGATCTGGTCAAGTCGGGCCGCGTACGCGTCGCGCTGACGCGCAGCGACGATCGCTATCTGCAATTGCGCGAACGCTATCAGATCGCGCGGCGGCTGCACGCCGATCTGTTCATTTCGATCCATTGCGACAGCGTCGGCTCGGCCGATGCCAGCGGGGCGACCGCCTATACGCTGTCCGAAGTCGCCTCCGACAAGGAAGCGGCATTGCTCGCCGCGCGCGAGAACAAGGCGGACATCATCTCGGGCGTCGATCTCGATGATACGTCGAGCGATGTCTCGTCGCTGCTGATCGATCTCGCCCAGCGCGAGACGATGAACGCCTCCGCCTCGTTCGCGCAATTGCTCGGCCGCGAGGCGAAGCCGCTGATTCCGACCAAGGATCAGTTCCACCGCATGGCCTCCCTGATGGTGCTGAAGGCCGCCGACATGCCGTCGATCCTGTTCGAGACCGGCTATATCTCGAACCCCGATCAGGCCCATTTCCTCAATTCCGCCGACGGCGAGGAGAAGATCGCGAAGAGCGTGCGCAAGGCAGTGGAAATCCATTTCGCCCGGCAACTGACGCGCGGCCAGCAACTGGCAGCGAATTAGGCACGTCACGACGTCGCTCGCGCCGTTACCGGCGACCTTGTTTCAGGGGCCATGGGCCGACGCTACCGTCGAGCGGGTTGGCGCTCGCGGCACCATGGGTGCTGAAACGTCAGCATGACGTGCTGGCATGACCGTTATGCAACGCCTCGTCGCTAGAGCTGCTCTAGTGGCTGGCAACCGCGCGCGAAGCTGCTACAGCATCGCGCGATGGCGGGAAGTGAACCGAGTAAGATCAAGCTGAGGGTGCGGCACGAAGCGCGGGGCCTGGGCGTCGGCTTCCGGCGGCTGTGGCAGCGCTGGTGGGGCAAGGCGCTGGTCGTGCTCGCCGGGCTGTTCGTCGTCGGCGTTTTCCTGATCTGGTTGCTGTTCGCGCGCGGCCTGCCGTCGGTCGACAAGCTGCGCGCCTATGAGCCGCCGTTGCCAACTTATGTCCGCGACATTTCCGGCCAGCCGATCGATTCCTATGCGCGCGAGCGGCGCGTCGAGCTCAGCTATGACGAATATCCGCCGATGCTGGTCCATGCCTTCCTCGCCGCCGAGGACAAGACCTTCTTCGAGCATCATGGCGTCGATATCGGCGGCACGCTGGGCGCGGTGGTCGATTACATATCGAAAATGGGCTCGGGCGAGCGCGCCAAGGGCGGTTCGACGATCACCCAGCAGGTCGCCAAGAACCTGCTGATCGGCGACGCCTATTCGCCGACGCGCAAGATCAAGGAAGCGATCCTCGCCTGGCGGATCGAAGATGCGCTGACCAAGCAGCAGATCCTCGAACTCTATCTCAACCAGATCTTCCTCGGCCGCAACGCTTATGGCGTCGAGGCGGCGGCGCGGGCCTATTACGGCAAGGATCTGAAGGATCTCGATCTCGCGCAATTCGCCTATCTGGCGATCCTGCCCAAGGGGCCGGCGAATTACGATCCCGATCGCGATACCGATGCCGCGCTCGCCCGCCGCCATTACGTGCTGGGCGAGATGCGCGCGAACGGGTGGATCAACCGCGCGCAATATGAAGAGGCCGATGCCGAGCCGCTCGGCACGATCAAATATCGCCTGCCGACCTGGCCGGATGTCGGCGGCTATTTCGTCGAGGCGGTGCGGCGCCAGCTGCTCGCCAGGTTCGGCGAGAACAATGACGACGGCAACCATCCCTACAGCGTCTATGCCGGTGGCCTGTGGGTGCGCACCTCGCTCGATCCGCAGGTGCAGGCCTATGCGTCGCAGGCGCTGCGCGACGGGCTGGTGCGCTACGATCGCGGGCGCGGCTGGAGCGGGCCGATCAAGCATGTCGAGATTTCCGGCGACGATTGGCGCCGCGCGCTGCTCTACAGTGGCGCCGCGCTCAATTACGAGGATTGGCAAGCAGCGATCGTCCGCGGCGTCGACGGCGGCGAGGCCCAGCTCGGCTTCTCCGGCGGTGAGACGGGCACGCTGCCACAGGGCAATGCGCAGATGCCGATCCGCGGCAAGGGCGGCAATGCTTTCTCGGCGCTCAAGACGGGAGATATCATCGCGGTCGCGCCGGCCGGCGGCGGGGTCTATTCGCTGCGCTCGATCCCCAAAATCTCCGGCGGCATGGTGGTCGAGCAGCCCGGCACCGGGCGCGTGATGGCGATGCAGGGCGGGTTCGATTCGCGGATCGACGCGTTCAACCGCGCGATCCAGGCCGAGCGGCAGACCGGCTCGACGATCAAGCCGATCGTCTATTCGGCCGCGCTGATGCACGGCATGACCCCGGCGACACTGATCGAGGACGCGCCCTATTGCGTTTATCAGGGCGCCTCGCTGGGCCAGAAATGCTTCAAGAATTTCGGCCATGAAGGCGGCGCCGGCTTCCACACGATGCGCTGGGGCATCGAGCAATCGCGCAACCTGATGACGGTGCGCGCGGCGGCGCAGGTCGGCATGAAGCCGGTCGTCGCGCTGATCAAGGCCATGGGGATCGGCGATTTCCCGCCCTATCTATCGATGTCGCTGGGCGCCGGCGACACCACGGTCGAGCGGATGGTCAATGCCTTCGCGGTGATCGCCAACCAGGGTCGTTGGCACGCGCCGACGTTGATCGATTATGTGCAGGATCGCCACGGCAAGGTGATCTGGCCGGAAAACTGGCGCCCGTGCGAGGGCTGCAACATGGCAGACTGGAACGGCAAGCCGATGCCGCGCCCGGCGATCAAGGGGCGGCAGGTGATCGATCCGATCTCCGCGTTCCAGATGGTCAACATCACCGAGGGCGTGGTCAAGCGCGGCACTGCGGTGCGGCTGCGCGACATGGATCGCCCGATGATGGGCAAGACCGGCACCAACAACGGGCCGACCGACGTGTGGTTCATCGGCGGCGTGCCGCAGATGATGGCCGGCCTTTATGTCGGCTATGATTCGCCGCGCGGGCTGGGCGGCTATGCCCAGGGCGCGACGATCGCGGTGCCGATCTTCAAGCAGTTCGCGTTGAAGGCGTTCGCCGATCTGCCCAAGCAGCAGTTCCGCGCGCCCGCCGGGGTGCGCTGGAAACGGATCGATCGCCGGTCGGGCAAGCCCGTCTACGGCGCGTGGCCGAGCGACGATCCGCTGGCGCCGGTGATCTGGGAGGCGTTCAAGCCTGAAACCGAATCGGTCCACCGCATCGTCCACAATAACGAACCGGCGCCGACGCCGACCGCCACCGCCACGCAGCACGTGCCCAGCGACAGCGACTTCTTGCAAAAGCAGGGCGGGATTTACTAGGCGCGCGGGCGCACTACATTCGGTGCCCAGCCCAAATTGGAGTTTTACGTAATGCGCGCCGAAGCGCAGGCTCATGTCGATACCATCAACGAGGCGGTCGCGCTTCTCCGGCGCTCGCTCGACTGGGATCGCGCGCTGCGTCGCCTCGACGAGCTCAACGCGCGCGTCGAGGATCAGTCGCTGTGGGATGATCCGAAGCTCGCCCAGTCGGTGATGCGCGAGCGTCAGCGGCTCGACGAGGCGATCACCGCGACCAAGTCGATCGAGCGCGACCGCGACGAAACCGCCGAGCTGATCGAGCTCGCCGATGCCGAGGGCGACGAGGAAATGGCGAGCGAAGGCGTCGCCAATCTCGCCGCGCTCGCCGAACGCGCCCAGACCGACAAGGTCAAGGCGCTGCTGTCGGGTGAGGCCGATGGCAACGACACCTATCTCGAGATCAACGCCGGCGCGGGCGGCACCGAAAGCCAGGACTGGGCGGAGATGCTGCTGCGCATGTACACGCGCTGGGCGGAGCGGCACGGCTACAAGGTCGAGGTGGTCGATTACCATGCCGGCGAGCAGGCCGGGATCAAGTCGGCGACGTTGCTCATCAAGGGCGAGAATGCCTATGGCTGGGCCAAGACCGAAAGCGGCGTGCACCGCCTGGTCCGGATTTCGCCCTACGACAGCTCGGCGCGGCGCCACACCAGCTTTTCCAGCGTCTGGGTCTATCCGGTGATCGACGATTCGATCGATATCGAGATCAACGACAGCGAACTGCGCATCGACACCTATCGCGCGAGCGGCGCCGGCGGTCAGCACATCAACACCACCGATTCGGCGGTGCGCATCACCCATTTGCCGACCGGCATCGTCGTCGCCTGCCAGAACCAGCGCAGCCAGCACAAGAACCGCGCCGAGGCCTATAACCAGCTCCGCGCCCGCCTTTACGAGCACGAGCTGCGCAAGCGCGAGGAAGCCGCCGACGCGGTCAACGCCACCAAGACCGATATCGGCTGGGGCCACCAGATCCGCTCTTATGTGCTCCAGCCGTATCAGCAGGTGAAGGATCTGCGCACCGGCGTCGTCTCGCCGACGCCGTCCGACGTGCTCGATGGCGATCTCGATCCGTTCATGGCGGCGGCACTCGCGCAGCGCGTGACCGGCGAGACGGTCGAGGTGGAGGACGTCGACTGATGCGCGCGCGGGGGGCGCTGGCCTTGGCGCTGCTGCTCGCCGCCTGCGACGGCTCCAAGCCGCTGTTCAAGCATCACGAGCAGGAGCCCGGCCCGTTCCCCGCGCCCGATCGGCCGGTGGCCAAGATCGTCTCGCCGCGCTGGTCGACCGAGGAGGCGCGCGATCGCCTCAACGAGGCCGGTGAGGTGATGAACAAGGCCGGGATCAAACCCGGCATGACCGTCGCCGATATCGGCGCGGGCGAGGGTTATTACACCGTTCGCCTGTCCGCGCGCGTCGGGCCGAAGGGCCGCGTGCTGGGCGAGGATATCGTGCCCGAGGTGCGCGATGCGCTGGCCGATCGCGTCGCGCGCGAGCGGCTCGACAATGTCAGCGTGCGCCTCGGCGAGCCGGCCAATCCGAAGCTGCCCGACAACAGCTTCGATCGCATCCTGATGGTCCATATGTACCATGAGATCGCACAGCCGTACGAATTCCTCTGGAACATCCGCCCGTCGCTCCGCGCGGATGGTGAGGTGATCGTGGTCGATGCCGATCGCCCGACGCAATATCACGGCACCCCGCCGGCGCTGCTCAAATGCGAGTTCGCCGCGGTCGGCTACAAACTTGTCCAGATGACCGACATGCCATCGGCGGGCGGCTATCTGGCGGCGTTCAAGGCGGTCGGCCCGCGGCCCGATCCCGGCGCGATCAAGCCGTGCCGCCTCGCGCACGAGCTGCCCGCGCCGTCATAATAGCCCCAGCGCGCGGAAGCTGGTGACACACTCGCCGGCAAACACCAGATGGTCGAACAGCTCGACGCCGAGCATATCGAGCGCGCGTGCGAGCCGTTTGGTCAGCGCGCGGTCGAGGTCGCTCGGCCGGGCGTCGCCACTCGGATGGTTGTGCGCCATCACCACGCGGGCGCAGTCGAACGCCAGCACATCGGTCGCCACCGCGCGCATCGGCACATCGAGCACCGCCACCGACAGCGAGCGCGCGTGGCGCATGCCCAACAACCTCCATTGTGGATCAAGATAAGCGAATGCCGCCACTTCGACCGGCTCGGCAGCGAGCGGTGCGAACAGGCGCCGCGCCGCACCGGGACCGGCAAGGTGCGGCGTGGCGTCCGGTGCGGGGAGACGCGGCGTCATGAGCCGATCGTGCCACCCGCGCGGCGCCCCGCGCGGCACAACCTGCGCCATAACGGAAGCAACCATGCGCCGCTTGGCGGAAGCCGCGCGAGACGCTAGGCCAGCATCCATGCGGCAATATCTCGATCTGATGCAGCGAATCCTCGATACCGGCGCACGTCAGGACGATCGTACCGGGGTCGGCACCTTGTCGGCGTTCGGCGCGCAGATGCGGTTCGATCTCGGCCAGGGGTTTCCGGTGCTGACGACCAAGAAGCTGCATCTGCGCTCGATCATCGTCGAGCTTTTGTGGTTCCTCAACGGTGACACCAACGTCCGCTGGCTGCAGGATCGCAAGGTCAGCATCTGGGACGAATGGGCCGACGAGGCGGGCGATCTCGGCCCGGTCTACGGCAAGCAATGGCGCGACTGGGAAAGTGCCGACGGTCGCCATATCGATCAGATTGCCGAGCTGATCGCGCAGATCCGCGACAATCCCGCCTCGCGCCGCCAGATCGTCACTGCCTGGAACCCCGGCGAGCTGCACGCCATGGCGCTGGCGCCATGCCATTGCCTGTTCCAGACGCATGTCGCCAACGGCCGGCTATCGCTCCAGCTCTATCAGCGATCGGCCGACATCTTCCTCGGCGTGCCGTTCAACATCGCCAGCTATGCCTTGCTCACCCACATGCTCGCCCAGCAATGCGATCTCGAGCCCGGCGAGTTCATCTGGACCGGCGGTGACTGCCATCTCTATCTCAATCACGTCGATCAGGCGCGCGAGCAATTGTCGCGCACGCCGGGGCCATTGCCGCGGCTGGAGGTCGCGCGGCGGCCGCCATCGATCGATCGCTATGAGCTGGAGGATTTCACGCTGGTCGATTACGTCGCGCAGCCGCACATCAAGGCGCCGGTCGCGGTTTGACGGCACGGCGCGCCGCATCGCGCCAGGGAGGTTGATATGGAACTGCCCCGCAATTGCTGCATGATGCGCATCTTCACGCAGGAGCGGGCGCGCGGCGATCACCGCGCCTTGTTCGAGGAGATCGTCCGCCGCGCGCGCGACGAAGGTCTTGCCGGGGCGACGGTGCTGCGCGGGGTGATGGGCTTCGGCAAGTCCTCGACGATCCACAATGCCAACATCCTCGATCTCTCGTCGAACCTGCCCTTGGTGATCGAGCTGGTCGATACCGAGGAAAAGCTGCGCGCCTTCCTCGCCTCGACCGAAGACCTCGAGGATATCGGCCTGGTGACGATGGAAAAGGTGGACGTGCTCCACTACGGCTGAACGACCAGTCGCCCGAAGCCGACTGTCAGCCGATAATCGGCGTCATGCTGAACTTGCTTCAGCATCCATGGAGCAACATCGGCCGGAGCCCGTGACGGCGATGGAGCGCCAGGAGCCCCAACAAGGACTCGGCTGACCGAATCCGGCACCTTCCTAAACCGTCGTCTTGTCCTGCAGCGTACAATCGCAAGCGGGATCGACCTCGATCTGCAAGGTCGCATGGCCGATCGAAAAGCGTTCGTGCAGCATTGCTTGCGCGTCGCTGAGGAAGATGTCGCCGGGATGGCCGGCGGGCATCACCAGATGCGCGGTCAGCACGGTTTCGGTGGTGCTCATCGGCCAGATATGCAGGTCATGCGTTTCGGCGACGCCCGGCAAATCGCCGAGCGCGGTGCCGACCGCGTCGTAATCGATCCCGCGCGGCACCGCCGATAGCGACATCTCGACCGATTCGCTGAGCAGGCCCCAGGTCTGCCAGAAGATGATCACCGCGATCACCAGGCTGACGGCGGGATCGATCCAGGTGAGCCCGGTGCGCCAGATGATCAGCCCGGCGACGACCACGCCCGCCGAAACCGCGGCGTCGGCGGCCATATGCAGGAAGGCGCCCCGGATGTTGATGTCGCCCTTGCGCCCGCGGGCGAACAGCAGCGCAGTGGCGAGGTTCACCACGATGCCGACCGCCGCGACCGCGGAGACGGTTGGCCCGGCGATCGCGGCGGGCGCGCCGAAGCGCTGCACCGCCTCGAGCACGATCGCGCCGAGCGCGACGAGCAGCAGCAGCGCGTTGACCAGCGCGGCGAGGATCGAGGAGCCGCGCAGGCCATAAGTGAAGCGCTTCGAGGGCGCGCTGCGCGCCAGCGTCGCGCCGCCCCAGGCGACGGCGAGGCCCAGCACGTCCGACAGGTTGTGCCCGGCATCGGCCAGCAGCGCGACCGAATTGGCGACAAACCCGAAGCCCGCCTCGATCACCACGAAGGCAATGTTGAGCGCGATGCCGATCGCGAAGGCGCGGCCGAAATCGGCCGGGGCATGAGCGTGTGCATGGCCGTGCCCGTGCGAATGACCATGATGGTGGTGATCGTGATCGGCCAAGCGACTGCTCCGAAAGACTCGGGCAACCGCCTATCATTTCGGTGCCGTGTGATACTAGGACACCGGCATCGACCCTCGCCGCACAAGCGCCGTTCATGCTGAATGTGTTTCAGTATCCATGGAGAACGGCCTTCGCCGCCACGGCCCCGCGCGATTTTTCGCTGTCCTACAGGCCCGGTTTCGTGCCAAGGGCATTGCCCGATGAGCCGGCTATCGATCCGTCGCGTCACTCCCGATTCCGCCATGCGCCGCCGCGATCCGGGCCGGACCGCGCGGGCGAGTCAATTTGGTCAACTTCGCTGGCGCCAGCGATGAGCGATCTGCCGATTCTCGCTGTCTTGCCGGGCCTGATCGATGCGCTGCGGCGCCGGCCGAATGCGGTGCTGGTCGCGCCGCCGGGCGCGGGCAAGACTACTGCCGTAGCCCCCGCGCTGCTGGCCGAGCCATGGTGCACGGGCGAGGTCATCCTGCTCAGCCCGCGCCGGCTCGCCGCGCGCGCAGCCGCCGAGCGCATGGCCGCCCTTGCCGGCGAACGCGTCGGCGAGACGTTCGGTTATGCCACGCGGATGGATACCAGGCGGTCGGCACGCACCCGCGTCACCGTCGTCACCGAGGGCATTTTCGTCAATCGCATCCAGGCCGATCCCGAGCTTGCCGGGGTTTCCGCGGTGCTGTTCGACGAGGTGCATGAGCGCAGCCTCGACAGCGATTTTGGGCTCGCGCTGGCGCTCGATGCGCAGGCCGGGTTGCGGCCCGATCTGCGGCTAGTGGCGATGTCGGCGACGCTCGATGGCGCGCGCTTCGCCGCGCTGATGAGCGATGCTGCGGTGATCGAGAGCGAGGGCCGCAGTCACCCGCTCGATCTGCGCTATCTCGGCCGCGCCGCCGAAACGCGGATCGAGGACGCGATGGCCGCGGCGATCCGTCTGGCGCTGGCCGAGGCCGAGGGCGGGGTGCTCGCGTTCCTGCCGGGCGTCGCCGAGATCGAGCGCACCGCCGAACGGCTCGCCGTGCCGGGCGCGGGCATCGTGCTTCACCGCCTCCACGGCAGCCTCGATCCAGCCGCGCAGCGCGCCGCGATCCAGCCCGACGCGGAAGGGCGCCGCAAGGTCGTGCTGGCGACCTCGATCGCCGAGACCAGCCTGACGCTCGACGGCATCCGCATCGTCGTCGATTCCGGCCTCGCCCGGCGCCCGCGCTACGATCGCGCCGCGGGGATGACGCGGCTCGTCACCGAACGCGCCAGCCAGGCCGCCGTCACCCAGCGCGCGGGCCGTGCCGCGCGCCAGGCGCCCGGTGTCGCCTATCGCTTGTGGGAGGAGGCAGCGACCGCCGGGCTGCCGCCATATGACCCGCCCGAGATTCTCGAGGCCGATCTGTCGGCGCTGACGCTCGATTGTGCGATCTGGGGCGTCGCCGATCCACGCGATCTCGCCTGGCTCGATCCGCCGCCCGACGCCGCGATCGTCGAGGCCCGGACGCGGCTCGCCACGCTCGACGCGCTCGATGCAGACGGCCGTCCCACGCCGCATGGCCGCGCCGTCGCCGGCCTGCCGCTGCCGCCGCGTCTCGCGCACATGCTGATCGCGGCGAAGCGTCTCGGCATTGCCCCCGTCGCGGCGGCAGTCGCGGTGCTGCTTGGCGAGCGTGGGCTCGGCGGCGCCGACGCCGATCTCGAGACGCGCTACCGCCGTTGGCAATCCGAACGCGGCAAGCGTGCCGAGGCGGCGCGGGGGCTCGCCCGGCGCTATCTCTCGCTGGTCCAGGCATCGTCCGGGGGACGGGGAGGCGAGGACGAGATCGGCGTGGCGATCGCCCTGGGCTTTCCCGATCGCGTCGCGCGCCGCCGCGATTCGTCCGGCGAGGCCTGGGCGTCGGTCGGCGGCCGCGGTTTCCGCCTCGATCCCGCCTCCTCGCTGGCGCGTCACGAATGGCTCGCGGTCGCCGAGACGCAGGGCATGGCGGCCGGCGCGCGCATCCTCGCCGCCGCGCCGATCGACCCTGCTACCGTCGAGGCGCTGCTGGGCGATCGGATCGAGACCCGGCGCACCGCCGCGTTCGATCCCGCGAGCGGCGGCGTCCGCGCGCTGCGTGAGCGACGCCTCGGCGCGATTCGCTTGTCGAGCGGGCCCGATCCCGAGGCCGACCCCGACGCGATCGCCGCCGCGCTGCTCGATGGCGTCCGCCGTCACGGGATCGATCTGCTGCCGTGGAGCGCCGCGACGCTGGCGCTGCGCCGCCGCGCGCGCTTCGCCGGCCACGGCACCGGGCTCGACGACGCGGCGCTGCTCGATCGACTCGACGAGTGGCTCGCGCCGCTGCTGGCCGGCCGGCGGCGGCTCGGCGATGTCGATCCCTCGGCGCTCGACGGCGCGGTGCGCGGGCTGATCGGCTGGGAGGGGACTCAGGCGATCGATCGCCTCGCGCCCGCGCGCTTCACCGCGCCGACCGGCCACACCCATGCAATCGATTATGCCGCGGAAGGCGGGCCGACGGTGACGCTGCGCCCGCAAGAACTGTTCGGCCTTGCCGAGCATCCTGTGGTGGGGGAAGGCCGCGTGCCGCTGGTGCTCAGCCTCACGTCGCCGGCCGGTCGGCCGATCCAGACGACGCGGGATCTGCCCGGTTTCTGGGCGGGAAGCTGGGCGGCAGTGGCCAAGGAGATGCGCGGCCGCTATCCCCGCCATCCCTGGCCCGACGATCCCGCCGCGGCGTCGGCGACGACACGCACGAAAAAGGCTGATGCGCGCCGCGTGCAAAATGGATAAGGGGACACATCATGAAGCAGGTTCGTATCTTTCAGCGCCCGAAGAACGCGATGCAGTCGGGCAAGTATCGCACCGATCGCTGGGTCGTCGAGTTCGAGCCGGGTGAGGCCAAGCGCCCCGATCCGTTGACCGGCTGGGCAGGCTCGGGCGATACCGACGATCAGGTCCGCCTCACCTTCCCGACGCTGGAAGCCGCGCAAGCCTATGCCGAGCGCGAAGGCTATGCCTACACCGTCGTCCCGGCCCCGGTCCGCAAGCTCAAGATCCAGGCCTACGCGGACAATTTCCGCTGAGCGTCAGCCCAGGCTGACGCGGCCGCCGGCATGGCGATCGAGCCGGCCGGCGAGTTCGAGCTCCAGCAGCACGGTCTGCACCACCGCCGGCGCCAGCGCCGATTGCCGCACGATCTCGTCGACCGGCACCGGCACCGGGCCGAGCAGGCCGGCGATCAGCGCCCGGTCCGCCTCGGCCGCATCCCGTGGCGGCGACGCTCCGAACCGTGTCGCCGGTGATCGCACCATCCGCGCATCGATCGGGCGCACCGTCTCCAGGATGTCGGCGGCCGATTGCACCAGCGTCGCGCCGTCGCGGATCAGCTGGTTGCAGCCCTGCGCGCGCGGATCGAGCGGCGAGCCCGGCACCGCCATCACCTCGCGCCCGGCCTCCCCGGCCAGCCGCGCGGTAATCAGCGAGCCCGATCGTGGCGCCGCTTCGACGACGACGGTGCCGCCCGCCAGCCCGGCGATAATTCGGTTGCGATGCGGGAAATGGCGCGCCCGCGGTTCGACGCCGGGCGGCATCTCGGCGATCAGCAGCCCGGTTTGCGCGATCCGTTCCTGCAGCTCTGCATTTTCCGGCGGATAGGCGATATCGATCCCCCCGGCGATCACCGCGATCGTGCCGCCGTCGAGCGAGCCGGCGTGCGCGGCGGTATCGATCCCGCGCGCCAGCCCGGAGACAATGGCGACACCGTCGCTGGCGAGATCGTGCGCCAGTTGCCGGGCGAAGCGGCAGGCCGCGGCCGAGGCGTTGCGTGCACCCACCATCGCGATCGTCTGCCGCGCAGCCAGCGACAGGTCGCCGCGCACCGTCAGCACCGCCGGCGCGTCGTCGAGCTCGGCGAGCAACGGCGGATAATCCGGGTCGCCGAAAAACAGGTAGCGCGCGCCGAGCTGGGACACGCGGCGCATTTCGCGCTCGATCGCCCTCGGCTCGGGAACCGCCGGCGCCGCGCCGCCGCCGCGCTGCGCGAGCTGCGGCAATGCCTCGATCGCCGCCAGCGCGCTGCCGAAGCGCGCGATCAACTGAGCATAAGTAACCGGCCCGATCCGGGGCGTGCGAATCAGCCGGAGCCGGGCGAGCCGCTCGTCTTCAGCCACGCGCCTCGCCGCCGACACGGGGCTCGGTGCCGGCGAGCAGGCGTTCGATATTGCCGCGGTGCTTCCAGATCACCAGCAGCGCCAGCGCAAGCAGCACCGGCACCGCGTCCATCTTGCCAAACAGGGCGGCGCTGACCGGAGCGACCACGGCCGCCGCCATGCCCGCCACTGACGAGATGCGCAGGGTGGCCAGCAGCCCCAGCCAGACGACGGCAAAGACGAGTCCACACGGCCAGTGAATTGCGAGGCAGATGCCCATCAGCGTCGCGACGCCCTTGCCGCCGCGAAACCCGAGCCAGACCGGATAGCAATGGCCGAGAAACACCGTGGCCGCGGCGAGCAATTCGTTGCCGGGAAAAAAGTGCCGCGCCAGCGCGACCGCGGCGAACCCCTTGCCGAGATCGAGCAGCAGCGTCGCTGCGGCCAATCCCTTGCGCCCGGTGCGCAGCACATTGGTCGCGCCGATATTGCCCGAACCGACCTGGCGCAGGTCGCCGGCGCCGAACGCGCGGGTGAGCAACAGGCCGAACGGGATCGAACCCAGCAAATAGCCGAGCAGCAGTGCGCCCGCGGGTGCGATCCAGAGAATCTCTGTCGTCAAGCTCGATTGCCCCTGATTCAGCCGGGATCATAACCGATGGTTGAGCTCGCGCAACAATCTAGGTCAATAATGGTGCCGCTTCCTCAGCGCCCCTTGAATCCTTGTGCAATGACGTACCATTCGGACGAATCCTTGCGGCTCGCCGGCGGCTTGGCATGCTTGACGGTGGCGAAGTTGCGCTTCAGCTCGGCGACGAGGTGGTGATCGGCGCCGCCCGCCAGCACCTTGGCGACGAACGCGCCGCCGGGCCGCAGCACGTCGCACGCGAACGCGGCACCCGCCTCTACCAATGCCATGGTGCGCAGGTGATCGGTCTGCTGGTGGCCGACGGTGTTGGCCGCCATGTCGGACAGCACCAGATCGGCCTCGCCGCCCAGGGCGTCGGTCAGCAATTGGGGCGCCTGATCGTCCATGAAATCCATCTGCAGGATGGTGACGCCCTCGATCGGGTCGACCGGCAGCAGGTCGATGCCGACGACGACGCTGTCGGGCCGTTTCTTGCGCGCGACCTGGCTCCAGCCGCCCGGCGCGATGCCCAGGTCGATGATTCGCTTCGCCCCACGCAGCAGCGTGAATTTCTCGTCGAGCTCGATCAGCTTGTAGGCAGCGCGGCTGCGATAGCCCTCCGCCTTCGCGCGGCGGACATAGGGGTCGTTCAACTGGCGCTCGAGCCAGCGCGTTGATTGCGCCGAGCGCCCGCGTGCGGTGCGGACGCGCTGCCGCCCTCCCGATCCGCCGCGGCTCATGGGCGAGGGGTTCCCATCAGGCGGCGCAGGATGCCCTCGCGGATGCCGCGATCGGCGACGCCCAGCCGCTCGGCCGGCCACAGGTCGAGGATCGTCTCGAGGATCGCGCACCCGGCAACGACGAGGTCCGCTCGCTCGCTGCCGATACAGGGGATTTCGGCGCGCTGCTCGATCGAGCGATTGGCGAGATCGCTGCTGATCGCGCGCATCGCGCTGGCCGGCACGATCAGCCCGTCGACCGCCGAGCGATCGTAATGATCGAGCGCGAGATAGACGCTGGCGAGCGTCGTCACCGTGCCGCTGGTGCCCAGCAGCCGCGGGCATGCGATCGATTTGGGCAGCCGCGCGGCGATCGGCGCCATCGCCTCGCGCGCGCGATCGCGCATCCAGCCATAGGCTTCGGCCAGCGACCCCGCGCCGTGGCTCGCCACCGCCTCGGTCAGCGAGACGACGCCCCACGGCGCGCTGTGCCAATCGAGCACGGTCGGCACCGGCGTCGCGGTGTCGATCAGCACCAGTTCGGTCGATCCGCCGCCGATGTCGAACACCAGCGCCGGGTCTTCGCCCGGCTCGATCAGCGCGTGGCAGCCGAGCACGGCGAGCCGCGCCTCTTCCTCGGCGGTGATGATGTCGAGCAGGATGCCGGTCTCCGCTTGCGCACGGGCGATAAATTCGGCGCCGTTGGCGGCGCGGCGGCACGCCTCGGTGGCGACCGCGCGCGACAGCGTGACGTTGCGCCGCCGCAGCTTCGACGAGCATACCGCGAGCGCGGCCAGCGTCCGCTCGATCGCCGCGTCGGAAATCCGCCCGGTCGTCGCAAGCCCCTCGCCGAGCCGGACGATGCGCGAAAAGGCGTCGATCACGGTGAAGCCGTTGGCGCTGGGCCGCGCGATCAGCAGGCGGCAATTGTTGGTGCCGAGATCGAGCGCGGCATAATGCTGCGCCTGCGAGAAGCGCGATCGCGCGGCGGCGCCATATTGGCGGTGGCCTTGCCGGTGCGGCAAGTTGGCGGGAGCGTCCCCCATGGCCGTCACTCTCAAATCAAAAGGTTCTTATGTTCTTCCGTCGCGCCGCCCCGCGAAGGGCGCCGTTCGGTGCTTGGCGTGGAAACTAGCGCATCCCGCGGGACGCGGCAAGCGAGCGCCCGGCAACGCCGTTGACATGCCTGCGCCCGCCGCTTAGAGCCCGCCCCTCGTTGCCCCGTCGTCTAACGGCAAGACTACGGACTCTGACTCCGTCAATCGTGGTTCGAATCCACGCGGGGCATCCAGCTTCCCCCTGCGACATATACAGCGCGTTCCGGCGGCACTGGAACAAAACGGCATCGCCGCCCATATTGCCGCCATGCCGATCCAGATTCGCACCAGCCTCGCCGAACCCGAGACCGGGGAGGCGTTCGTCCCCCATCGTCCGAATCGGCCGGAGAAAACCGAAGGCGGCAAGGCCTTCAGGATCGTCAGCGATTACGAGCCCTCGGGCGACCAGCCCACCGCGATCCGCGAGCTGGTCGAAACCGCGCTAGCCGGCGAGCGCGATCAGGTGCTGCTCGGCGTCACCGGATCGGGCAAGACCTTCACCATGGCCAAGGTGATCGAGGCGTTGCAGCGCCCGGCGCTGATCCTCGCGCCCAACAAGATCCTCGCCGCGCAGCTCTATGGCGAGTTCAAGAGCTTCTTCCCCGACAACGCGGTCGAATATTTCGTCAGTTACTACGATTATTACCAGCCCGAGGCCTATGTGCCGCGCTCCGACACGTATATCGAGAAGGAAAGCTCGGTGAACGAGGCGATCGACCGGATGCGGCATTCGGCGACGCGCGCGCTGCTCGAACGCGACGACGTCATCATCGTCGCCTCGGTGAGCTGCCTCTACGGCATCGGCTCGGTCGAAACCTATTCGGCGATGATCTTCGACCTCAAGAAGGGCCAGACCGTCGATCAGCGGGAGATCGTCAGGAAGCTGGTCGCGCTGCAATACAAGCGCAACGACGCCGCCTTCGCGCGCGGCAATTTCCGGGTGAAGGGCGACAATCTGGAGATTTTTCCCTCGCATTATGAGGATACCGCGTGGCGCGTGTCCTTCTTCGGCGACGATGTCGAGGAGATCGTCGAATTCGACCCCTTGACCGGCAAGAAGGTCGCCAGCCTCGATCATGTCCGCGTGTTCGCCAATTCGCACTATGTGACGCCGGGGCCGACGCTCAAGCAGGCGATGGAGGCGATCCGACACGAGCTTGCCGAGCGGCTCAAGGAATTGCAGGCGGAAGGCAAGTTGCTCGAGGCGCAGCGGCTCGAACAGCGCACCAATTTCGACCTCGAGATGATCGCCGCCACCGGCTCCTGTGCGGGCATCGAGAATTACAGCCGCTTCCTCACCGGCCGCCTGCCCGGCGAGCCGCCGCCGACGCTATTCGAATATCTCCCCGAGAACGCGCTGCTGTTCGTCGACGAGAGCCACCAGACGGTGCCGCAGGTCGGCGGCATGGCGCGCGGCGATCACCGGCGCAAGATCACGCTCGCCGAATACGGCTTCCGGCTGCCGAGCTGCATCGACAACCGTCCGTTGCGCTTCAACGAATGGGACGCGATGCGGCCGCAGACCGTCTGCGTCTCCGCCACGCCGGGCGGCTGGGAGATGGAGCAGACCGGCGGCGTATTCTCCGAGCAAGTGATCCGCCCGACCGGGCTGATCGACCCGCCGGTGGAGATCAAGCCGGTCGAGGAGCAGGTGCAGGATCTGATCCAGGAATGCCGCAAGACCACCGAGGCGGGCTATCGCACGCTTGTCACCACGCTGACCAAGCGGATGGCCGAAGACCTCACCGAATATATGCACGAGGCGGGGATCAAGGTCCGCTACATGCATTCCGACGTCGAGACGCTCGAACGCATCGAGCTGATCCGCGACCTACGGTTGGGCGTGTATGACGTGCTGATCGGCATCAACCTGCTGCGCGAGGGGCTCGACATTCCCGAATGCGGGCTGGTGGCGATCCTCGACGCCGACAAGGAGGGTTTCCTGCGCTCCGAAACCTCGCTGATCCAGACGATCGGCCGCGCCGCGCGCAACGTCGATGGCCGCGTGATCCTCTACGCCGATCGCATGACCGGCAGCATGGAGCGCGCGCTCAACGAAACCGAGCGGCGGCGCGAGAAGCAGCTCGCATACAACACCGAGCACGGCATCACCCCGGAAACGGTGCGCAAGCAGATCGGCGACATCATCGCGCACGTCGCGTCGAAGGATCAGGTCACCGTCGATACCGGCCGCGAGGATGCGCCGCACATGGTCGGCCACAACCTGCGCGCCTATATCGAGGAGCTCGAAAAGAAGATGCGCGCCGCCGCCGCCGACCTCGAATTCGAGGAAGCCGGCCGCCTGCGCGACGAAATCCGCAGCCTGGAAGCCGAAGAACTCGGCCTGCCCGAGGATCAGCGCAAGGCGCCAATGATGGGGCGGAGCAACGAGGGCAAGCCGGGCACGCGCAAGACGCGCTACGGGAAAGTGCAGCGGAAATTTGGTCGCCGTCGATGATAAAATCAACGCATAGGTGAAATATCTCGTTATTGATTTTTCATTTTGATTATCTCCTTCCATCTGTTATGGAGTGCAAAAGGAGATTACATCTATGTCAGTTGGACGCTCGCGAGCCGATCTGCTCAAGTTCTTGGATTGGATGGCGGAGAAGGGGCTTCTTCCTGCAAACACGGCGCAATCGCGCAAAGCATCGTCCAACAAGATTCTGGCTTTGTTGTCAGAAGAGGAGGCTATGGACGTCACGCAGGTGGATGTCGATGATCTTGCTCTACGGTTTGGCACCAAATTCGGCCAACAATATGATCCAAAAAGTGTTCTGACCTACAAAAGCAGACTCAGATCTGCGCTGGAAGACTTTCGAGCGTATTGCGATAATCCCGTTGGATTTCGCCCAACGGGCAGGGTTCAGCAACGACCAAAATTGACAAAGGAATCGGTCGCTTCGAAAACTTCTGTCACAGATGGAGCGGAACAACGATCGGCGCCAACGGTCGTCCAATCACCCGTGAGCGTAGTCCCGGTTGCCATTAGAGCCGATGTAATTGTCCATATTGGAAATCTTCCTCATGATTTAACCGAGATCGAAGCCCGACGGATAGCGAACGTGATCCTTGCATACGCTATCCCGTCAGACTGACGAGATTGGATAATGATCCGCAGCTTCGCCGACAAGGAAACCGAGCGCGTCTGGAACCGCGCTCGCGCTCGGCATCTCCCGCCTGACATCCAGCAGCGGGCGATGCGGAAGCTGACCTTGCTCGACGCCGCACAGAGCCTCGACCTCGCCAACTTGCCCGGCAACCGGCTGCATGCGCTCAAGGACGACCGCGCGGGGCAGCATTCCATTTCAATTAACATGCAATGGCGTATATGCTTCGTCTGGAAGGACGGAGACGCATATGACGTCGAAATCACCGACTATCACTAACCCGGACTGGCTCGACAACGAGCATGCGGGGCAGTTGCTGGTCAGCGAATTCCTCGAACCCGCCGAGCTCGATATCGAGCAGCTGGCGGATGAGATCGGGGTTGCGCCGGAGCGGATCGCTACGGTGATCGATGGTGCGCGCCCGATCGACGCTGAGCTCGACTTGCGGCTGGCGCGCTATTTCGGCATGTCGGAGGGGTTCTTCCTGCGGTTGCAGGACCGCTATGAGATCGTCGAGGCGAAGCGGGCACTCAACGGTGAGCTCGATCGGATCGTGCCGCGCGCCGCCTGATCCGCGGTCACCCCAAACTCAAATCCTCGCGTTCGACGCCGTAATAGCTCGCCACGCGATCGGCATAGGCCTGGTCGAACACCGGCGCGTTGTTGGCCCAGCTCGGCCCGCCCTCCAGCAGGCGGCGGTCGATCGTCACGCGATAATCGTCGGCGACCGGATCGTAATCGAGCAGCTTGAAGGGCAGGGGATAAAAGGCCTTGCCCATGCCGAGAAAGCCGCCGATCGACAGGATCGCATAAGCCGTGCGGCCGCTTCTCTTGTGCAGCATGTACGAATGGACGTGGCCGATGCGATCGCCGTCGCGGCTCAGCACGCGCATCTGCTCCGCCTTGTTCGATTGGATCAGCATCTGGGTAGGGGCGTCGGTCTTGTCTGCCATGAAGGGTCCTTTTTCGTATCGCTGACGAAACGGCTTGCTGCCGCCCCGGTTCCTCGCGCGAAACGGTTGAGCGATGCGATAGCTTCGCCCATAGACCGGGCAATGCGCAAGATTCTCCTTTCGCCGCTGGCTGCTCTGGCCCTGATCGGATGCGTACCGCGCGTGGCGCCGCCGCCCGCGCCGGCCCCCGCACCCGCTCCTGCGCCCGCGCCGGCTCCGGCGCCTGCCCCGGCCCCCGCGCCGACCGGTGACTGGCGCGATTGGCCGCTGACGCCGGGCGACTGGCACTATCGCCGCACGGTAACCGGCGGCGTTTCGACCTTCGGCGTCGCCGGCACCACCCCCAGCGTGACGCTGACCTGCGATCAGGCATCGCACCGGCTTCGCCTCGTTCGCGCCGGGGTGGCGCCGGGCGCCGGCTCGATGCGGATCGTCACCACCAGCATGACGCGCAGCGTGCCCAGCAGCCCCAACGGCAGCGGCGGCATGGCGGCGACGATCGCCGCGACCGATTCGCTGCTCGACGCAATCGGCTACAGCCGCGGGCGGTTCGTCATCGAACAGGCGGGGCTGCCGACGCTGGTCGTGCCCGCCTGGCCCGAGATCGAGCGGGTGACGGAGGATTGCCGCCAGTGAGGCGGGCGCTGATGTTCGTCGCGCTCGCCGCGCTCGCGGGATGCCATCGCGCGACGCCCGCCGGCAATGAAGCGCAGCCGGCCGCCAATCTGGCCGACACGCGGCGCATTCCCGCGCCGGACACCGGCGTCGGCTCGGCGGCGCTGCCCGCGCCCGAGCTTGAAGGCGTCGCTACCGCAAGCGGGCGTTGGCGCTTCCAGGTTTCCGCGGACGGCGATCAGGCGATCTTCGGAACGCCCGGGCAAGCGGCCGATTTCTCCCTGCGCTGCGATGCCGGCAAGCGGCAGATGATCTTCTCGCGCGCGGCGGCGGGGCAGACGGGCAAGACGCTGCAGATCATCGCTGCCGACGGCGCCGCGACCTTTCCGGCGAAGGCCGATGGCCACGGCCGCATCGTCGCGAGCGATTTCGTCGTCGATACCTTCCTGACGCAGGTGCTCGCCGAGGCCGAGGGGCGGATCGGCGTTCGGATCGGCACCGGCCCGACGCTTGCCATGCCGAGCGACCCGGTAATCGGCCAGACGATCAAGCGCTGCGCCGCGCCGCGCGGATAATCCCGTCGCCTCGTGCGTTGGTGCGGACGAGGAGAGGAGCCGATGATCCGCAAGCTCAAGGCCGGCTGGCGCATCTATTCGCGCAAGAAGGATCCCAAGACCGGCAAGCGCCGCAACCTCGGCACCTTCGATACGAAGGAAGCCGCCCGGAAGCACGAGCGCGAAATCCAGTATTTCAAGCGGCATTGATGTCGAAGAACCGCACCAGCCCGCTCCCCCATCCGGCCACCCAGTAGGATAATCGCATTGCGTGGTCGGGTAGGGGGAGCGGGCTGGCACCGCAACCATCGGAGGAACGATGATGGCAGAGAAATGGTCGCAGGACGTGACCGAACATTCGGATGCGCTCGATCTCGACGATGGCGTGTTCACCTGGAAAGACCCGAAGCGGATCGCGCAGTCGCTCAAGGCCTCGGCGGAGCAGAGCGAGCGGCGCAAGGGATCGCCGCTGCAATCGGCGATGTCGATGCTGACCTTCTACATCAACCGCGCCGGCAAGGATCTCGACGCCGATCAGCGCAAGGTGCTCGAGGATGCCAAGGACGAACTCCGCGCCGCCTTCGGCCGCTAGGGCAGGGGAATCGAGATTCGCCGCATAAGATCGCCGCTAGCGTGACGGAGATAACTATGGAGCGAGCTTCATATTCGCGGGACCATAGTACCGCGTCCGCTTGATTGAGCGCGTTTGCCCCGCGCCGCTGCCGGGGGCCAATTGTCAGCGCTTGCGCGATTGGTGGCGGATGTTCTGCGGCCGGCCGCGCCGCTTGATCGGGCGGCCGGGCTTGCGGGGCCGCGGCGCGTCGTCGCGATCCTCGGGCAACAGCTCGAAACGTAACGCGCCCGATACCGGGTTGGCCTCGGCGAGGCGCAACCGCAGGCGCTGCCCGGACGCGTAAGTCGTGCCGCTCTCCTCGCCGATCAGCTGCTGCGCGGTCTCGTCATAGCGGAAATATTCGCGCCCCAGGTCGCGCGCCGGCATCAGCCCGTCGCCGCCGATCCCTTCGACGGTGGCGAAGAAGCCGAAATTGAGCACGCCGGTAATCCGCGCCTCGACCACCTCGCCGACGCGCTCCGACAGGTAAGCAGCGACATAGCGGTCGACGGTATCGCGCTCGGCCTCCATCGCGCGACGTTCGAGCATCGAGATCTGCTCGCCCAGCCGCTCCATCTCGGCCGCCTCGTCGTCGGTAAGGCCGCCGGGGCCGAGCCCGTAGGCGCTGACCAGCGAGCGATGCACCAGCAGATCGGCATAGCGCCGGATCGGCGAGGTGAAATGCGCGTAGCTGCCGAGCGACAGGCCGAAATGGCCATGATTGGCCGGCGCGTAATAGGCCTGGGTCTGCGTGCGCAGCACCTGCTCCATTACCTGCGGCTTGAAATCCGCCTCGCCGACGCGCGCGAGAACGCGGTTGAAGGTCGCCGGCTTGATGACCTGGCCGAGCGCGAACTCGAGGTCGAAGGTCTTGAGATACTCCTTGAGCGCGACCAGCTTCTCGCGGCTCGGCGGCTCGTGGACACGGTACATCACCGGCGCCTTCTTCGCCTCCAGCGCCTTGGCCGCCGCGACGTTGGCGGCGATCATGTAATCCTCGATCAGCTTGTGCGCGTCGAGCCGTTCGCGCGGGGCGACCGACATGATCCGCCCGGTCTCGTCGAGCACGATGCGCCGCTCGGGCAGGTCGAGGTCGAGCGGCTCGCGCTTCTCCCGCGCCGCATAGAGCGCGCGCCAGCAATCCCACAGGGGCTCCAGTGCGTCGAACCAGTCGCCCTTGCCCGCGTCGATCGTCGCCTGCGCGTCCTCATACGCGATGTTCGCCGCGATCCGCACCGTCGCACGCGTGAACCGCCAGCTCTTGAGCGCGCCCCTGTCGCTGACCTGCAGATGACACACCAGCGCCGCGCGATCGGCGCCTTCCTTCAGCGAACACATGTCCGCTGACAGGCTCTCGGGCAGCATCGGCACGACGCGGTCGGGGAAATAGACGCTGTTGCCGCGCCGCCGCGCTTCGGCATCGAGCGCCGAGCCGGGGCGAACGTAGAAACTGACATCGGCGATCGCGACGATCGCTTTCCAGCCGCCGGCATTCTTGGGATCGTCGTCGGGCGCGGCCCATACCGCGTCGTCATGGTCGCGCGCGTCGGCGGGATCGATCGCGACGATCGGCAGATGGGTGAGGTCTTCGCGCGGCGCGTCGGACAATTTGGTCTTGGTAACCCGTTCCGCCTCCTCCAGCACGCGGTCGGAGAAGGTGTCGGGAATACCCAGCTTTTCGATCGCGATCAGCGAGAAGCTCCGCGGCGCGAACGGATCGCCCAGCACCTCGACCACCTTGGCCGAAACCCGCGGGCCGCGCCCCGTTTTCTCGGCGCGGACCAGATCGCCGGGCTGCGCGTCGCCGGCGTCGGACACCGCGAAATCCCGCCGCTCCTTTTTCTCGACGCCTTGCAGCCACAGCCCCCCGCCTTCCTCGCGCAGCACGCCGAGCATCATTTCCTCGCCGCGCGCGAGCCGCTTCATCGGATGCGCGATCCAGCCCTTGCCGACCTCCTCGGTCCGCCCGAGGAAGCGGTCGCCGACGCCGAGCGCGCCCTTTTTCGATCGTTCGCGCACGCGCACCTTGGGCGGCGGCGTGTCGGCGTGCCAGTTTTCGGGCACCGCCCACAAATTGCCGCCTTCATCGGCATCAACGACGCGCAGCACCGTCACCTTGGGCAGCCCGCCCATCTTGTGAAAAGCGCGGCCGGGGGCCGAATCGATCAGCCCCTCGTCGGCCATGTCTTTTAGCAGCGCCTTCAATGCGATCTTCTCCTGCCCGTGCAGCCCGAAGGCGCGCGCGATCTCGCGCTTGCCGGCGGGGGTGTCGGACGAGGTGATGAAATCGAGGATCTGCTTCTTGGAAGGCAGGCCGGGCTTGGGTTTGGCGCGAGGCATCGCCGCAAGATAGGCGCTTCGCACCGAACCGTCACCCCGCGGGACAGCGCTCTTGCGCAAGCGCCATCGCTGGCGTTGCCGCTCTCTTCCAAAATTGGATTTCGTGTGATTTACCCTGTTCGATGGAACGCGAAAATCCTTGCGATAACCGGCTGAAGAAACCGTCGCCCGGTCGGCGCGCGACTGGCGCGACCGTGGCGCAAAGGAGGGGCGCGGGCGTCGCCAAGCGTTCCGCCGCGGTCGCGTCGGTGGCGCGTAAGCGTCGCGCTCATGGTGCGCCACTGTCGCTTCGCCGTCACTTGGCGTTGCCACAGCGGGGCCTCGCGGGCGCATTCTCCTTGTTTGGTGCGCCAGGGTGTGAACTTTCTCCACTTCGGCCCCGCTCGTTTTCGGCTTCGGGGCGCACGCGGACCGAATCGCCGCGCAGTCGGACATAAGAAGACGCATGGACCATGATCTCCTCATCATCGGCGGCGGCATCAACGGCTGCGCGATCGCGCGCGAGGCGTCATTGCTGGGCCTGCGCGTCATGCTGGTCGACAAGGGCGATCTCGCCGGCGAGACGTCGTCGAAATCGACCAAGCTGATCCACGGCGGCCTGCGCTATCTCGAATATTACGATTTCCGGCTGGTCGCCGAGGCGCTGCACGAACGCGAACGGCTGCTGAAAGCCGCGCCGCACCTGATCCACGGCCTCGAATTCGTCCTGCCGCACGAACATGCGGTGCGGCCATGGTGGATGGTCCGCGCCGGCCTCTATCTCTACGATCTGCTCGGTGGCAAATCGTCCTTGCCGCGCTCGCGCGGCCTGCGTGCGCGCGACACCGCCTTCACCGCTCCGCTCAAGGGCGGCGACAGGGGCTTCGTCTATTGGGATGCCTTCGTCGATGATGCGCGCCTTACGCTCGCCAACGCGCTCGACGCTGCCGCCAATGGTGCTGCGATCGACACCTATTACGCGCTCGACCATGCCGAGCGGATCGACGGCGGCTGGCGCGCTACGCTCGCCGACGGCCGCATCGTCACCGCCCGCGCGCTGGTCAATGCCGCCGGGCCATGGGTGCATCAGATGCTCGGCCGCCTCGGCGTCACCACCAAGAGCAACGTTCGGCTGGTCAAGGGCAGCCATATCGTCGTGCCGCGCCTCTATGACGGTGACCACGCCTATATCCTGCAGCAGCCCGACCGCCGCATTGTCTTCGCGATCCCCTATCAGCACGGCTTCACCGAGATCGGCACCACCGACATTCCCGTCGATCAGCCCGAGGATGCGGTGATCGCCGACGACGAGATCGCCTATCTGTGCGAGGCGGTGAACCGTCACTTCGTCCGCCAGATCGCGCCCGCCGACGTGACCTCGAGCTGGTCCGGCGTCCGCCCGCTCTACGATGACGGCGCCGCCAATGCCGCTTCGGTGACGCGCGACTACGTCCTCGAGCTCGATGCCGATGGCGCGCCGCTGCTGTCGATCTTCGGCGGCAAGATCACCACCGCGCGCCATCTCGCGGAAGATGCGATGGAAAAGCTCTGCCCGGCGATCGGCGTGGCGCCGCACCCGGTCACGCCGGCGCGCGTATTCCCCGGCGGGGCGATCGCCGATTTCGACCAATTCGTCGCCAGCGTCCGCGCGACCTGGCCGTTCCTCGGCGATGCCCGCGCGGCGCGCATGGCGCACGCTTATGGCACCGAACTCGCGGAGATGCTCGATGGCATTGCCGACGAAGCGGCGATGGGGCGCGATTTCGGCGCCGGGCTGAGCGAGATCGAGCTGCGCTGGATGCGCGACCGCGAATGGGCGACCTGCGCCGCCGACGCGCTCGATCGCCGCAGCAAGCTCGGCCTGCGCCTGACCGATGACCAGCGCGCCGCGGTCGAGCGCTGGTTCGCGCGCTGAGGTTCAGCCGCGGGCGAGCGGCGGCGCGGTGAAAATCGCCAGATCGCCGAGGCCAAGCGCCTGTTCGACGCCGGCAACCTTGTCGACCGCCATGTCGAACCCGTCACCGCCGAATTGCTGGCGCTCGATCTCTTCGAATTTCTCGCCGAGCTCGTCATAATGTTGCTGGCCCATCGCCGCCTTGAAAGCGGGAAAGACGATCGTATCCTCACGCGCCGCATGTGCTTCGTACATGCGCGTGAAGCCGAGCATCGCCCTGGCCACTGCCTCGGCCTGGCCGGTGGCGATACGGCCGGCCCTGGTCTGATCGAGGATGAAGTCGGTGATCTCGCGGCCGCGCTTGTGTTGCGCCTTCAGGGTATCGACCAGGTTCGCCGCCGCGCCGCCGGCCTTGGCGACGGCGGGAAAGATGTGCTGCTCCTCCAGCTTTTCCTCGTGATATTGCTCCCCGAAGGTGCGGAACAGATTGGCCGCGGTCGCCAGCGCCGCCGCATCGACCTGCGCGGGATTGGCGGCGATCTTCGGCGCCGCTTCGCGATAGACGATCAGGATGCGGCGCAGCACGCCGTGCTCGCGCATCAGATCCTCGTTCGCGGTGACCGGCTGCTCGTCCCCACCGGCTTGCGCATTCTCGTGCTCGCGCGCATCGCTCGACGCCTTGCACGCGCCGATCAGCAGCGCCGGCAGCAATGCGCCGCCCAGCGCCAGGCTCGTCCTGCGATCGATCTCCGCCATCATCTCTCTCCTTTGCGCTCGGGAAAACGCGTGAGCGCGGCAAATGGACGCGCTGGCGATGCGCGGGTGCTTGCGATAGCGTGACGCATGGCCGCTGACCGCCACCATCCGCGTTTCCAGCCACTGGTCGATTATCTCGTCCGGCTGCCCGCGATCGAAACCGACGCGACGCCGCTCAAGGGGATCGCCTCGGGCACCGACGACGATCTGTGGTGGGTCAAGTTCGGTGTGCTGATCGATCACCCGCTGGCGTGGAGCGTGATCCAGGAACTGGGCCACGTGCTCAATTATCTGTCGCCGAACGAGCGCTTGCCGACCGCGTTCAAGCCGGTCTCGCCGCCGCCCTATCTCAACGGCGGGCCGCGCGCCTATCTCTCCTGGGTGATCGAATGCCCGATCGCCGACATGGACCCCACCACCGTCGCCGAGTGGCTGGACAGCCGATTGCCGCCGGCCGATGATCCGGAAAGCTGGGCAGTCGACTGAGCGGTCCTCAATATGCCCGGCCGATCAGCACGCGCTCCACGGCGCGCTGGCCGGTGAACAGGCAGGGGCCGTCGGCCGGCGCGGCGTCGGTCGGCGCGTTGCGGATGGTGAGCTTCAGCGCCTTGAGCTTCTCGACCACGCCGTCCAGTTCGGCACCCGTCGGGCGCGACCATTGCACTTCCACCCAGCCGGGATATTTGCCGCCCTTGGCGAAGAACGCCTCCAGCCCGGCATAATCGGTCACGTCGCGCGCAATATTGGCGTCGAGCCGCGCCTTGGCCTCGCCATGCAGCGCGCCCTGAATCTCCTCGAGCATCGCCGTCGCGCCATCGATGAACGCGTCCCGGCTGGTCGCCTGGCTGTCGAGCTTGCCGTCCTCGCGATACAGCCGGTCGCGGCGGATCACCGAGACGTTGCCGCCGGCCATGTCGCGGCCGCCGACCTCGATCACGATCGGCGCGCCTTTCTTCACCCAGCCCCAGCGCTTCACCGCGGCCTTGGCGGGCTTGAGGTCGAGCAGCACGCGCACCGGCTCGCCGAGCGCCGTTTGCCGGGCCAGCGCGGCCTGCAATTCATGGCAATAAGCGGTGATCGCCTCATCCTCCGGTGCATCGCGCAGCATTGGCACGATCACGATCTGCCACGGCGCGATCGCCGGTGGAACGCGCAGGCCATCGTCGTCGCCATGAGTCATGATGACCGCGCCGATCAGCCGGGTCGAGACGCCCCAGCTCGTCGTGTTGGCCAGCTCGAACTGGCCTTCCTTGTTCTGGAAACGGATGTTCTGCGCGTGTGCGAAATTGGTGCCCAGGAAGTGCGAGGTGCCGGCCTGCAGCGCCTTGCCATCCTGCATCATCGCCTCGATCGAATAGGTCGCCACCGCGCCGGGGAAGCGCTCGTTCTCGGGCTTCTCGCCAGCAACCACGGGCACCGCGAGGCAATCCTCGGCGAAGCTGCGATAGAGCTCGAGGATCTTCAGCGTCTCGCGCTCCGCCTCATCCGGGGTGGCGTGCGCGGTATGCCCTTCCTGCCACAGGAACTCCGAGGTGCGCAGGAACATCCGCGTGCGCATTTCCCAGCGCACCACATTGGCCCATTGGTTGATCAGCACCGGCAGGTCGCGCCACGACTGGATCCAGCGCGCGAAGGCGGAGCCGATCACCATCTCGCTGGTCGGGCGCACGATCAGCGGCTCTTCCAGCCTGGCTTCGGGATCGGGCATCAGGCCGCCCTTGCCGTCGGGGATCAGGCGGTGATGGGTGACGACCGCCATTTCCTTGGCGAAGCCCTCGACGTGCTCGGCCTCCTTCTCGAAATAGGAAAGCGGGATGAACAGCGGGAAATAGCAATTGTCGTGGCCGGTCGCCTTGATGCGATCGTCGAGCAGGCGCTGGATGCGCTCCCAGATGCCATAGCCCCAGGGCCGGATCACCATGCAGCCGCGCACGCCCGATTCCTCGGCCATGTCTCCCTCGGTAATCACCGATTGATACCATTGCGCGAAATCGTCCTGACGAGTGACGGAGAGGGCGTGCTTGACCATGAAAGTTTCCGTTTGGGGTGAAACGCCCGCTTAGCGTGTTAGGAAGGCGGGTCAATGCCAGCGCACACCCCTTCCGGCGACCGCATCCTGATGGCCGTTACCTTGCGGCTGCTGTCGGCTGCCTGCATGGCGACGATGAACGCGTTCATCAAGCTCGCCGAAGCGGGCGGGGCGCACCTCTCCGAAATCCTGTTCGTCCGCCAGGCGATCGGGATTCCGCTGGTCGGCGCGGTGATCGCGTTCGGGCCCGGCCTTGGCACCATCCGCACCCGGCGGTTCGGTGCCCATGTCGTTCGCGCGATCGTCGGGATGACGAGCATGACCTGCCTGTTCACCGGGGTAATGCTTCTGCCGCTTGCCGAATCGACCACGCTGGCCTTCGCGGTGCCGATCTTCGCGACCATTCTCGGTGCCTTGTTCCTCAAGGAGCCGACCGGCTGGCATCGCTGGGGCGCGGTGATCGCCGGGTTCATCGGCGTGCTGATCGTCGCGCAGCCGGGCAGCGGGCATTTCCCCTTATGGGGTGCCGCCGCCGGGATCGCCGCTGCCTTTCTCACCGCGGTGGTGATGATCCTGCTGCGCCGCATCGGCCGGACCGAGCATCAGTTCACCACGGTGTTCTGGTTCGCCACCCTGTCCACCGTGCCGCTGTCGATCGCGGTGGCGTTCGACCACGGCCATGTCATCGGCTGGACCTGGGCCTGGCTGCTCGGCGTCGGCATCTGCGGCAATTGCGGGCAATTGGCGTTGACCGGATCGTTGCGCCACGGCCCCGTCTCGGTGGTGGTGCCGATCGATTATTCCAGCCTGTTGTGGGCGACGCTCTACGGCTGGCTACTGTTCGCGGTGTTGCCCACGCCCGCCACCTGGATCGGCGCCCCGATCATCATCGCCAGTGGCCTCTATATCATCTGGCGCGAACACCTCCGCCGCCAACGCGAAACTGAGCGCGCGATTACGCGCTTCTAGGCCTGACCCTAGGCGGGGGACAGGAATGCTTGCCCCGCCGGTGAAAGCAGGCTAAACACTGAACCATATGGTTCAGTGTTTGGATCCTCCTCTCGATCTTGCATTCGCGGCGCTGGCTGATGCGACTCGCCGTGGGATCATCGACCGGCTTGGGCGGGGGCATGCCTCGATCACCAGCCTTGCCGACACGTTCCAGATGACGCTCACCGGGATGAAGAAACACATCCAGGTGCTCGAGCGGGCGGGGCTTGTCGTCACGCAGAAGGTCGGCCGGGTGAGAACGTGCGGGCTCGGGAAGCGCGGCCTCGAGGCGGAGGCTGAGTGGATCGAGACGCATCGCAAACTCTTCGAGGCTCGCTTCGAAGCACTGGACGACATCATTAGCGAAATCGAGCAGGAGAGAAGCAATGACTCAGCAAGTTGACAGCGCGGATGGCGCGCGAAACCGCACGTCGGTCGAGCGCAAGGGGGATCGCGAACTCGTCGTCACGCGAACATTCGATGCGCCACCGAGCACGGTGTATAAGGCGTGGAGCCAGCCCGAGTTGTTCAGGCGCTGGTGGATGCCGAAATCGGTTGCCGGCGTCTCGCTGGTGGCTTGCGACATGGATGTGCGGACCGGCGGCAAATACCGGCTGGAATTCAGCGCCGGCGGTTCGGACACCATGGCCTTCTATGGCAAGTATCTCGAAGTGGTGCCCAACGAGCGCATCGTGTGGACCAACGACGAGGGCGAAGAAGGCGCGGTCACGACCGTAACCTTCGAAGAGCGGGGCGGAAGGACATTGCTGACTTTCCACGAAGCCTATCCGTCCAGGGAGGCACTCGAGGAAGCATTGCAAGGCTCGGCGGCCGGCTTGCCCGAGCAACTGGACCAACTCGACGAATTGCTTTCCGGCATGGACGACTAGCGCGCAGGCATCCTCAGGGGGCGGAAGCGGTCGCCGGATGTGCATGGTCCGGCCATTGTCTCCCACCCATGCCTGGGTCAGGCGCTGCCCGCCCGTGCCTCGGCGAGCATGCGCTTGGCGCGCAGGTACATTTCCAGGCGCTGCACGCTGAACATGCCGAGCGCCAGCGCGGCGAGGGTGTCGACGATCATGCCGACGTTCATATGCATCGAGCCGCTAGCGGTCTCCGCGACGAAGCGGCCGAAGACGAGGACGACCAGGAACGCCATGCCGGCGATCGACGCCTGCTGGTTGAGCGCATGGGTTTCGGGATCGACATGGATGCGCATCAGCTTGCCGCGCTGCCAGCCGAGCACGCCGCCGGCGACGAGCGCGATCGCCGCGCTTGCCCAGCCTTGCACGCTCGGCGGGTGCTGGACGAACAGCATCGTCACCACCGCCAGATAAAGCGCCGGCACGATCCACAATTGCTCGATCCTGAGCGGCCGCATCCGGCTCATCCGGCGAATGCGCAGGATCATCACCACCGCGATGATGGCGAACGGAATGGCGTAGCTCAGCCAGCTGTTCGGCGGCCCGTGATGAACCTGCATGCGCGTGCGATCCCCCGTCTGACGTGGATCGACGGTTTATCAGATCGATACGGGGCCGGACAGCCTCATTCAGCCGCTTCGGCCAGCGCCGGCTCCTTCCACACCAGCACCGGCTTCCTCGCCGCCAGCGTCTCGTCGAGGCGGCGGCGCGGGGCGAAATGCGGGGCGGACTTGAGCGCCTGATCGCCGGTCTTGGCGCGCTCGGCGACCGAACGCAGCGCCATCACGAACTGGTCGAGCGCTGCCTTCGATTCGGTCTCGGTCGGCTCGATCAGCATCGCGCCGTGGACGACCAGCGGGAAATACATCGTCATCGGATGATAACCCTCGTCGATCAGCGCCTTGGCGATGTCCAGCGTGGTGAACCCCTCGGCCAGCCCGGCGTCGGAGAACAGCGCCTCGTGCATGCACGGGCCGCTGGGGCCGAACGGGGCGTCGAGCACGTCGTCGAGGCTGCGCAACACGTAATTGGCGTTGAGCACCGCGTCCTCGGCCACCTGCCGAAGCCCGTCGGCGCCGTGGCTGAGGATGTACGACAAGGCTCGCGTAAACATGCCCATCTGGCCGTGGAAGGCGACCATGCGGCCGAACGACTGGCCGTGATGCTCCTCGGCGGTCTCTTCCTCAACCAGCCGGAACGATCCGTCCGCCGCCTTCTCAACGAAGGGCAGGGGAGCGAACGGGGTCAGCGCTTGCGAGAACACCACCGGCCCTGAACCCGGCCCGCCGCCGCCGTGCGGGGTGGAGAAGGTCTTGTGCAGGTTGATGTGCATGGCATCGACGCCGAGGTCGCCGGGGCGCACCCGGCCGACGATCGCGTTGAAGTTGGCGCCGTCGCAATAGACGAACGCGCCCGCGGCGTGGACCGCGTCGGAGATCGCCTTCATGTCGCGTTCGAACAGGCCGCAGGTGTTGGGGTTGGTGATCATCACCGCGGCGACATCGGGGCCGAGACGGGCCTTGAGCGCGGCGAGATCGACGCGGCCGTCCTGGTTCGCCGGGATGTTATCGACCGCATAGCCGGCAAATGCGGCGGTCGCCGGGTTGGTGCCGTGGGCGCTTTCGGGAACGAGGACGACCTTGCGCGTGTCGCCGCGCGCTTCCAGCGCCGCGCGGATCGCCAGGATGCCGCACAGCTCGCCATGCGCGCCGGCCTTGGGGCTCATCGCCACCGAATGCATGCCGGTCAGCGTCACCAGCCAGTGGGCGAGCTGATCGATCAGCTCGAGCGCGCCCTGCACACACTGGATCGGCGCAAGCGGGTGGATGTCGGCGAACCCAGGCAGCCGCGCGACTTTCTCGTTGAGCCGCGGATTGTGCTTCATCGTGCAGCTGCCGAGCGGGAACAGCCCGAGATCGATCGCGTAATTCTGGCGCGACAGGCGGGTGTAATGGCGCACCGTTTCGGGCTCGGAAAGGCCGGGCAGGCCGATCTCCGCCTTGCGCTCCAGCCCGCCGAGCTTGCTCGCGCTCGCCGCCGCGTCGGCAATGTCGACGCCGGTCGTGTGCGTATCGCCGATCTCGAAGATCAGCGCCTCTTCAAGCATCAGCGCCTTGTTGCCGGTGGCGGTAACGGTCGTATCGCGGCGCTCTTCGGCCATTTCGGGGCGCCAGCCGCTCTGGTTGATGCTCATGCCAGCACCTCCTCAAGCGCGGAGGCAAGCGCCTCGACGTCCTCCGCGGTGGTGGTTTCGGTGACGGCGACGATCAGGCCATTGGCCAGCGCGTCCTCACCCGGATAGAGCCGGCCCATCGACACGCCGGCGAGGATGTCGCGCTCGGCGAGCTGCCAGACAACCGGACGGGCTTCCTTCGAGAGTTTCAGCGTGAACTCGTTGAAGAAGCTCCGGTTGACTACCTCGACGCCCGGCACCCGCGCCAGGCGCTCGGCCGCGGCAACGGCCTGCGTGTGGTTGACCATCGCCAGCTTGCGCAAGCCCGCCTCGCCCAGCAGCGTCATGTGGATCGAAAAGGCCAGCGCGCACAGCCCCGAATTGGTGCAGATGTTGCTCGTCGCCTTCTCACGGCGGATATGCTGCTCGCGGGTCGACAGCGTCAGGACGAAGCCGCGCTTGCCCTCGGCATCCACCGTCTCGCCGCAGAAGCGGCCGGGCATCTGGCGAATGTACTTTTCCTTGCAGCCCATCAGGCCGACATACGGCCCGCCGAACTGCAACCCGACACCGAGCGACTGGCCCTCGCCGACGACGATGTCGGCATCCATCTCGCCGGGCGACTTGAGCGCCCCGAGCGCGACCGGCTCGGTCACTACCGCGATCAGCAGCGCCTTGTTCGCGTGGCACGCGGCGGCGAGCTCGGAAAGGTCACCGATGCGCCCGAGGATGTCCGGATACTGGACGACGACGCACGAGGTATCACCGTCGATCTTGTCGATCAGGCTGGCGGTGTCGGGCTCGGCCGTCAGCGTCGGCGCGGCCGTCTCCAGCACGTCGCCGGTGAACTTGGCCATCGTGTTGGCGACCGAGACGTAATGCGGGTGCAGTCCCGACGACAGGATCGCCTTGCCGCGCTTGGTGATGCGCCGCGCCATCGTGATCGCTTCCCAGCAGGCGGTCGAGCCATCGTACATGCTGGCGTTGGCGACGTCGGTGCCGAGCAGGCGGGCAACCTGCGTCTGGAACTCGAACAGCATCTGCAGCGTGCCCTGCGCGATCTCGGGCTGGTAGGGCGTATAGGCGGTCAGGAACTCGCCGCGCTGGATCAGGTGATCGACCGAGGCCGGCACGTGATGGCGATACGCACCGGCGCCGAGGAAGAACGGCACGTCGTCCGCCACCGTGTTCTTGCGCGCGAGTGCCGACAAATGCCGTTCGACGGCGAGTTCGCTGGCATGGTTCGGCAGGCCGTGGATCGGACCATCGAGGCGCGCGGCCTCGGGCACGTCAACGAACAGGTCGTCGATAGACGCGGCGCCGATGCGGGCCAGCATCGCGGTGCGGTCATCGGCAGTCAGGGGCAGGTAACGCATTCAATTTCCTCGCGCGCCATCCCGGCAAAGCGGGCATGACGTGATGTTTAGAGCTTCGCGACGAACGCCTCATAGGCGCTCTCGTCCATCAGGCCGTCGAGCTCACTGGTGTCGCTCAGGGTCAGCTTGAAGAACCAGCCGTCGCCCTCGGCATCGTCGTTGACCAGGTTGGGCGTGTCGCCGAGGTCGCCATTGGCCTCGATCACCGTCCCCGATACCGGCGAATAGACGTCCGACGCCGCCTTGACCGATTCGACCACCGCCGCATCGTCGCCCTTGGTCAGCTCCTTGCCCTCTTCGGGCAGGTCGACGAACACGATGTCGCCCAATTGGCCCTGCGCATAATCGGAAATGCCGACGGTGCCGGTGTCGCCATCGACATCGACCCATTCGTGATCTTCGGTGAAGTAACGGGGCATCTTATTTACTCCTCAACGGGCGTAGCGGTGGGGGACGAAAGGCATCGGCGCGACGGTCGCTTCATGGATCTTGCCGCGCTGGGTGAGCTGGATGCGGGTGCCGGGCTCGGCCATCGCGACAGGCACATAGGCCATCGCGATCGGCTGCCCGAGCGTCGGCGCGAAGCCGCCCGACGTGACCTTGCCGACCTCGGAACCATCGGCATCGAGCACTGCTGCGCCCTCGCGGACCGGTTGGCGACCCTCGACCAGCAGGCCGACGCGCTTCACGACGGCGCCGTTCTCGCGCTCGTAGAGGATGCGCTCGGCGCCGGGAAAATTGGCTTCCTCGCGGCGGCGCTTGCTGGCGACCGCGAAATTGAGCGCGGCCATGATCGGCGTCGTCTCGGGATCGAGATCGTGGCCGTAGAGCGGCAGGTCCGCCTCGAGCCTGAGTGAATCGCGCGCGCCGAGGCCGATCGGCCTGACTTCGGGCTGGGCGGTGAGCGCGTCGGCGAGCGTCTCGGCATGATCGGCGGGCACCGAAATCTCGAACCCGTCCTCGCCGGTATAGCCCGACCGGCTGATCCACAGCGACACGCCGTTCCAGTCGAACCGGCTGCCCTTCATGAAGGTCAGCTCGGCAACGCCCGGCACCAGCCGCGCCAACGCATCGACCGCCCTGGGGCCCTGCAATGCAAGCAGCGCCTGCTCGTCCATGTGATTGAGCGTGATCTCGTCGGGCAGATGGTCGCGCAGATGGGCGATGTCGTCGTACTTCACCGCGCCGTTGACGACCATGTAGATGCTGCCGTCGTCCCAGCGCGTCAGCATCAGATCGTCGAGGATACCGCCATTTTCGGCGAGCAGCAGCGAATATTTCTGGGCGTTGGGCTTCACACCCTTCAAGTCGGCCGGGATCAGCGCCTCCAGCGCGTCGTCCAGGCCGTCGCCGGCTAGATGGAGCTGCCCCATGTGGCTGACGTCGAACAGGCCGGCCGACTCGCGCACCCACAGATGCTCGGCCATGATCCCTTCATACTGGACGGGCATCCAGTAGCCGGCGAATTCGACCATCCGGCCGCCATGCGCGCGGTGCCAAGCGTCGAGGGGCAGCACGGCCGTTTCGATATCGTCGATCGTGTCGTGGTCATCGCTCATCTCAGGGCTTCCCATCACCAAAGGAAACGACGCTTCGGCCGGTTGCCGTTCGCGCCGCCCCCTCTGTCACGGAACCTGAGAGCTTTCCCCCGCTATGCGGGGTTACCCCTTCGGTGGGGCGCGCCATTTACGGCCCGCCCGCTTTCCAGAGTGCCGATCAGCCCCGCGCGGTCTGGGGTGCCTGAGAGATTCCGGGGCGGTTGCTCCTTCGGCGGACCCGGTTGCCCGGATCGCTCTCCCGCGCGAAGCCCATGACGGTTACCCGTCATCGACATTTCCGCCCTTACCGACGCGGCGGAGCGAGTCAATCGTGCCCGCGGGTGAAATCAGCGAGTCACGTTATATTTGAGCTGATCGTCGGTAAGCTGGAAGCCGACCGCCGCCTGGAAGGTGGCGCGCTGCACGGCTTGCTTGATGCTCGGCTTCGACAGCGGATCGACCGCGGCATCTTCCTGGCCGGCCTTGCGCGGCTTGGTCAGCTCGCGGCGAACCTCGTCGGGCAGCGTCGCGGCCGACCGCAACACGTTGGCACTGGCATGGCCGCTGGTCGAGGCGCGCGCCTGGCCTGCGTCGAAATGTACCGATACCTGTCCGGTCCGCTTGGCGACGACCACGCTGCCGCCCTGCACCACCGCGATATAATAAGGCAGCGTCAGGTCGCGCGCGCCATCAGTGCGGGTCCGTGCCGCGTTGACCTGGAACGTGACATTGGTGACGACCTGTTCGCCGCTTGCGTCGCAGGTCGATCGCACATCGGTCATCGTCGCCGAAACGTCGATCGTATTGGCGTCGCGACTCGTTGCGGGGTCGAACAATGTGATGTCGCCGGTGCCGGCTGGAACGATTACCTCCGGGCAGGGCGTGCGGACGGCGGTGATGCCCCCCGCCGTGATATCACCGGCGTGCGCGCAGCCGCCGGCGAGGAGAACGAGGGCGAGGGGAACGAATTTCCGGGCTGTCACAGGCACGCAAACCTTTTCAACATGCAAAGGGCCAGCGCGGCCAATGCGCCGGCCCCAATCGGCGCGCACCATAGGAAGCGGCTTTCGTCGAGGCAAGCAATCGCGTAGAGCGCGCGATCATGTCCATTGCCGAAAAGCCTGCGCTCAGCCTGCTGATCGCCGCGCCGCGCGGATTCTGCGCCGGGGTCGATCGCGCGATCCGCATTGTCGAGCTGGCGCTCGAGAAACATGGCGCGCCGGTCTATGTCCGCCACGAGATCGTGCATAACCGGTATGTCGTTGCCGAACTGCGCGAGAAGGGGGCGATCTTCGTCGAAGATCTGGCGGAAGTCCCCGCTGGCGCGCCCGTGGTGTTTTCGGCGCATGGCGTGCCGAAATCGGTCCCGGCGGACGCCGAGAGCCGCGGACTCGCTTATCTGGATGCGACCTGCCCGCTGGTTTCGAAGGTGCATCGGCAGGCGGAGCGGCTGGTGGAGGCGGGGCGGCACATCGTCTTCATTGGCCATTGCGGCCATCCCGAGGTAATCGGCACGTTCGGCCAGGTGCCGCAGGGGGCGATGACACTGGTCGAGACCGCCGCCGATGTCGCGAAGCTGGCGCCCGCCGATCCCGACAACCTTGCGTTTCTCACTCAGACGACCTTGTCGGTGGATGATACCGCGGAGATCGTCGCAGCGCTCAAGGCGCGGTTTCCTTCGATTCAGGGGCCGCGTGGAGAGGATATCTGTTACGCGACGTCGAATCGCCAGGCTGCGGTCAAGGCGATCGCGGCCGAATGCGATGCGATGCTGGTGATCGGCGCGCCCAATTCGTCCAATTCGCAGCGCCTGGTCGAGGTCGCGCAGCGTCGGGGCGTGCGAGCGAAGCTGATCCAGCGTGCGGCTGAACTCGAACGCGGGTGGCTCGATGGCGTGAGGACGCTCGGCATCACGGCGGGCGCGTCGGCGCCGGAGAAGCTCGTGCGCGAACTGATCGACCGACTGGCCGAGCATTTCTCGATCACCGAAAAAGAAGTGGAAACCGCGCGCGAGGATATCGCCTTCAAGCTGCCGCGCAGCCTCGAAGTCGCGTAAATGGCTGTCTATACGCATGTTTCCGCCGAAGACCTGGCGGCGTTCCTGGCGCGCTACGACGTTGGGGAGCTGGTGTCGGCAAAGGGCATTGCCGAAGGAGTCGAGAACAGTAATTACCTGATCGACACGACCGGCGGCCGCTTCATCCTGACGCTCTACGAAAAGCGCGTTTCCGCCGAGGATCTGCCCTTCTTCATGGCGTTGCTCGATCATCTCGCCGCGCGGGGGCTGCCGGTACCGCCGGCGATCAAGGATCGCCAGGGTGTCGCGATCCAGTCGCTGGCCGGGCGCCCCGCTTGCCTGATCGCGTTCCTGCCCGGCGTGTCCTTGTCGCACCCCACGCCCGCGCAGGCGCTGGCGACCGGGCGCGCGATGGGCGAGATGCACCGGGCGCTGGCCGATTTTTCCGAGCAACGGCCCAATGCGCTCGGCCCCGAGGTATGGGCGCCGTTGCTCGATCGCTGCGGCGCCGATCTCGACGAGATCGAACCGGGATTGCGCGCGCATTTGTCGCAGGCGCTGGGCGATGTACTGGCGAAATGGCCAGCGGCGCTCGACCGCTCGGCGATCCATGCCGACCTGTTCCCCGATAACGTGCTGATGCAGGGTGATCGGGTGACCGGGCTGATCGATTTCTATTTCGCCTGCACCGACATACGCGCCTACGATCTGGCTGTGATGCACTCGGCCTGGGCGTTCGAAGCGGACGGCACGCCGGCCGATCCCGCTGTGGGGGGCGCGCTGATCGCGGGATACGAATCGATCTTGCCGTTGACCGGCGCCGAGCGCGCGGCACTGCCGGTGCTGGCGCAGGGATCCTGTCTGCGGTTCGCGCTGACGCGCGCGTGGGACTGGCTCAACACCCCGGCCGATGCGCTGGTCACGCGCAAGGATCCGATCGCTTACGTCCGCCGGCTCGACTGGTATCGCGAGAATGCGGACGCGCTGGCGTGAGCGAGTTGACCAAGGTCGAGATCGCGACGGATGGCGCGTGCAAAGGCAATCCCGGTCCCGGCGGGTGGGGCGCGGTGATTCGCGCCGGCGGGCATGAGAAGGAACTTTCGGGCGGTGACCCGATGACGACTAACAATCGCATGGAGCTGACCGCGGTGATCGAGGCGCTCAACGCCTTGAAACGCCCGTGCGCGGTGATGCTGTCGACCGACAGCCGCTACGTGATGGACGGACTGACCAAATGGATTCACGGCTGGCGCAGGAACGGTTGGAAAACCGCGGCGAAGAAGCCGGTCAAGAACGCCGACCTATGGCAGGCGCTGGTCGAGGCGACCGCGCGGCACCGGATTACCTGGGAATGGGTGAAGGGCCATGCCGGACATCCCGACAATGAACGCGCCGACCGCTTGGCGAGCGATGCGGCGATCGCGGCGGGAAAGCGGGCGTAACCGTAAAAATCGGCGTCGGTTTGGAAGCGGCACCGCCCGCCACTCGTCCACGAAGCGATCGTGGGCAGGCGAGGGCGGGCCGCGGTGGCTATGGCACTAAAATCTCAGCTATTGTCTTCGATCGGGGCGCCCGGGCCGTTCTTCTTGATCGATTCGATCGCGTTTTCGGCAGAACCTTTGCTGGCATAGCCTTCGGTCGAGAACATCACTTCGCTGTTGTACTTGAAGCGAACGCGAAATTCGCCGGCCTTGTCTTTGTAGATTTCGAACTTGTGCGCCATCGAGGCCTCCTCCGTTGGATTAACTCAGGTTAGCCTGTCCGCGTATGAGTCGCTACGCCTCGTTTGTCCAGGCGGTGAGCAATGTGTGGGCGATCGCATAGGGCGGCGGCGGCAGGAAGGGCGCGTCGGGGGCGCCGGCCAGCGCCGCGGCGATGGCGGCACGCGGCGCCCACATCGCGTCCTCCAGTTCGTTGGCGTCGATGGTAATCGCGTCGTCGGTCGCCTCGGCGACGCAGGCGATCATCAGTTGCGAGGGGAATGGCCAAGGCTGGCTGGCGATATAGCGGACGCGACCGATCGGCACGCCCGATTCCTCGGCAATCTCGCGCGCGACCGCCTCCTCAATCGATTCGCCGGGCTCGAGGAAGCCGGCGAGCGCAGAATAGCGTCGCGCGGGCCAGGCTGCCTGGCGACCGACCAGGGCGCGGCCGTCATGCTCGGCGATCATGATGACGACGGGATCGACGCGCGGGAAATGCTCGGCGCCGCAATTGGGGCATGCGCGAGCCCAGCCGGCCCGGAAGATTGTCGTCGGACTGCCGCAATTGGCGCAGAAGCCGTGGCGGGCATGCCAATCGAGCAGGCTGCGCGCCGCCGCATAGGTCGCGGCTTCGCCGGCCTGCAATTGGTCGAGCGCGGCGAATAGCGCGGGCGAGCGCACCGGCGGCATCCGCTCGCCGGGGCGGTGAGCGACGAAGTGCGGCCGGCCGCCGTCGAGGCCGAGCAGCAACAGCTCAGCATCATCCGGCGTGTCGGCGAGGCTCGCCCAGCCGAGGCGGCCGTCCTCGGTGACCTCGGGCGTATCCCCGGCCAGCTTGAGCAGGCGCGCGCGCCAATCGGCCTTGGCCGCCGCAAAGGCATCGACGTCATGACGTAGACGGTCGGCGCGATCGAGCGTGCCGCCGGTGAAGCCGGGCATCATTGTCGTTCCTGTTTCCAGAAGGCGTAATCGGTAAGCAGCGCTCTGATCGTCTCGTCGCGGACCGGCCATTTATCGGCAGGCATGTAATTGACCATTACGGTACCGCGGGCGTGACGTTCGCGATCGACCCAGAAGATCGTTCCGGCCGCTCCGCCCCAGGCATAGGTACCCTTGCCGGCGCCGCTGGGATCGTCGCTGAGCGTCACCGACCCGCCGGCACCGAATCCCATCGGATGCGTAGCCTGCGTGCCGCCGGTGGTGCCGCCGATGCCGCTATATGTGACGCCGACTGGCAGCAGGTTCGAGGTGGCGAGTGCGATCGTTTCCGGCTTCATCACCTGCACGCCGTTCAGCGTTCCGTTGTCCTGGATCATGTGCGCGAAACGATCATAATCGCGCGCGGACATGACGAGGCCGGCGCCGCCGTAAGGGAAACTCGGCGCTTCGAGAAATACCGACGAGGCGGCGGGATCGAGCGGGGTGCGCTTGTCGCCGACGAAGACATAATTGGTCGCGAGCCGGCCGTCTTCGCTCGTCGGCACCTGCCAATAGGTCGACTCCATCCCGAGCGGATCGAGCAGCCGCGTCTGGACGAACCGATCGAACGGCATGCCCGACGCCGCTTCCACGACGCGCGCCAGCACGTCGAGGCCGATCGAGTAGCTCCATTTGGTGCCGGGGTCAGCGATCAGCGGCAACGTGGCGACCTTGTCGGCGAAGGCGGCGAGCGTCTTGGGGCGCACGGTGCGCATGGTCTGTTCGACTTGCGCATTGGCGGCGAAGGGAACGATGCCGGCTTGTTCATACGCCTTTTGCAGCGGGCCGGTGGTGATGATCGTGTAGCCGAGCCCGGCGGTATGAGTGAGGAGGTTGCGGACGGTGATCTCGCGGCGTGCCGGGCGGGCTGCGAGGCTATGCTCGGGATCGGTTAGAACGGTCATATGCTTGAAAGCGGGAATGAAATCGCTGATCGGCTCGTCCAGTTTCAGCTTGCCGTCCTGGATCAGCAGCATCGCCGCCATCGCGGTGACCGGCTTGGTCATCGAATAGACGCGCCAGAGCGTATCGGGTCCGGCTGCCGGCGCGCCGGGATCGTCGGAAATGTGGCCGGCGGAGACGAACACCGGCGGCAGATCGCCGACACCGAACGCGCCGACGATGCCGGGCATCTTGTCGTTATCGACATAGGAATCGAACAATGCCTCGACGTGCGGCAGCGGATCGGCGAGGGTCGGCGCCGGGATGGCCGCCGACGATGTCGGCATCGCCGCCTGTCCGCCGAGCGCGGCCGTGGAGACAAGCGCCGCTGCGCCCAAAAATGTGCCGATCCAGCCCTTCATCGCGTTCTCCCGATCGCTCGTGCCGCCTTGGCGAACACGGTGGGAAGCCCCGCCGACTCGATCTCGGCAATTGGCCACCATGCGCCATCCGCGGGCGGTTCATGCGCGTCCGCGTGGGCGACGGCAAGCGCAAGATCGAGCCGGAAGTGGGTGAAAACATGGGTCACCGTTCCATCGAGCACGCGCCAGTTCGCGCGCGCCGGCGGATCGGCGAAGGCTGGCGGCGAATCACTCCACGGCCCGGTCGGCAATGCGCGCATGCCGCCGAGCAGTCCCCTCGGCGGGCGGCGGACGAGGAGGACCTGGCCGTCTCGTTCGAGCCAGAAGATCGTGCCGTAACGCTGTGGCTTGGCGATCTTGCGCGGTTTGACCGGGAAAGCGTCGGGTGTGCCGAGGGCATGAGCGCGACACGCGGTACGCAGCGGACACAGCAGGCATTTGGGGTTTCGCGGCGTGCAGATCGCGGTGCCGAGATCCATCATCGCCTGAGCGAAATCGCCGGCGCGTGTCGCTGGTGTAATCGTCTCGGCGGCGGCACGTATCAACGGCTTGGCGGCCGGAAGCGGCGTATCGATCGCGAACAATCGGGACACCACGCGTTCGACATTGCCGTCGACCACGACCGCGCGGCGGCCAAATGCGATCGCGGCGATCGCGGCAGCAGTGTAGCTGCCGATGCCGGGGAGCGCGCGCAGCCCGTCCTCGGTGTCCGGAAAGCGGCCGGCATGATCGGTGACGACTGTGCAGGCACAGGCGATCAGGTTGCGGGCGCGCGAATAATAGCCGAGCCCGGCCCAGGCAGCCATCACTTCGACCTCGTCGGCAGCGGCGAGCGCGGCGACGGTCGGCCAGCGGGTTACGAAGGTTTCGAATCGCGGGCGCACCGTCGCGACCGTGGTCTGCTGGAGCATGATCTCGGAAAGCCACACGCGGTAGGGATCGGGCGGCGGCGTGCCGGGCGGCGCGCGCCAGGGCAGCAAGCGGGCGTTGGCATCGTACCAGGCCAGCAGATCGTGCGGAATCATGGATGAACTGTTGGCGGGCACGCCCCGGCTATGGCATGGGATGGCGAATGAGCAAACCGCGTCAGCCCGGGCAGGAGCCGCAACGCGCCAATCGCGCGCGGGCGGTGTCCGAACTGTTGCCCGATGTCGGGCGTGCGGCGTTTCGCCGGTTCGGCTTCGTGCAAAGCTCGATCGTCAGTCGTTGGGCGGAGATCGTCGGGCCGCGCTATGCCGAGGTATCGGCCCCCGAATCGTTGCGCTTTCCGCATGGCGAGCGCGCCAATGGCAACCTCACGCTGGTCGTGCGCGGGGCGCATGCGGCAATGATGCAGCACATTACCCCGGAAATCGTCGAGCGGGTCAATCGCTTCTTCGGCTATGGCGCCGTCGCGCGCGTGACGATCCGGCAAGGCGAGGTGACCAAGCGTGCGCCGCGCCAGGCGCCGCCATCGCTCAAGCCGGCACCGGTCGAACTCGGCACCAGCTTGCGCGCGATCGGCGATCCCGAATTGAAGGCGGTGCTCGAGGCACTCGCCGCCGGCGTCGCTGCGACGAGCGGCACTCCGGTAATCGAATCCAAGGAGCATTGATGCGGTTTCTGTTCGGGTTGCTGGCGCTGATCGGCGCGGCGTTCGCTTTTTCCCTTTCCGCCACCGCTGCCGCTCCCGATTGGCAGGCGCATGTCACCAAGACGGCGGATGGCGGCTTCCTTGTCGGCAATCCCAACGCCAAGGTGAAGCTGGTCGAATATATGAGCTACACTTGCCCGCATTGCGCCGCTTTCTCGCGGGAATCAGCCAGTGTGCTGCGTGGGCAGATGATCAAATCGGGCAGCGTCAGCCTGGAAGAGCGCAACATGGTGCGTGACCAGCTCGATCTCGCCGCCGCGCTGCTGGCGCGTTGTGCCGGCCCGGCCGGATTCGACAAGCTGTCGACCACTTTCTTCGCGCAGCAGGATACCTGGCTGAACAACGGCATCCAGTGGGAGCAGAATAATAGCCAGCGCATGGCGATGTATCCCAAGGACGCGCGCCTCAAGGCCGCGGCGGAAGGCGCCGGGATCTCGGCGATCGCCCGGGCTAACGGCATGAGCCAGGCGCAGATCGACGCCTGCCTCGCCGACCCGGCCGGGCTCGCGCAGATCACCACCCTGTTGCAGCACGTGCCGCAGGGAATCACCGGAACGCCCGGCTTCCTGATCGACGGCAAATTGCAGCGGAATGTCTATAATTGGGCGACGCTCGAGCCCGCGCTGCGCGCGGCTGGCGCGCGCTGAAGACGGTGGAAATGGCCATGCCCCGCCGCTTGCTGCTCGCCGCCCTGCCGCTGGCGGCGTTGGCCGGATGTCACCAGGCGGCGGCACCATCGAACCAGGGCGCCACAGCGCCACCGGCGAATGTCGCGGCGACCGCGCCGGAGGGCCGCGACTGGTCGACGGTCGTCACCCGGACGGTCGACAGCGGCTATCGCATGGGTAATCCCGCAGCCCCGGTCCAGCTTGTCGAGTTCGGCTCGCGAACGTGCCCGCACTGCGCCGCTTTCGCGGCCAGCGGGATGAAGCCGCTGGTCGAGAATTACGTCCGAACCGGCAAGGTTTCCTACGAGTTTCGCGATTGGCTGCGCGACGGCGGTGATGTGTCGGCGGCGCTGATCGGACGATGCAAGGGAGCAGAAGGCTTCTTCCCGCTGCTCGCCGCCGAATTCGCTTATCAGCCGAAGATATTCGCCAAGGAAGCGAGCCAGACCAAGGCGATGGCCGAGGCTGTTGCCAAGGCGCCGGAAAATCAGCAGGCCTATATTCTGGCCGGCCAGATCGGCTATCTCGATTTCGCCAAGGCGCAGGGTATCCCTGATGACCAGGCGCGCAAGTGCCTCGCCGACATGCCGACCGCAGAGGAAATCGGCAAGATGAACGCGCGCGCCGATGCCGAATACAAGCTCGACGGCACGCCGACTTTCCTGATCGACGGCAAGGTCGTCGATGCGGTCGGCTGGCCCGAACTCGAAGCCGATCTCAAGGCTGCCTTGGCCAAGACCGGTGCATGACCGAATTTTCCTGCCTGAAGGACGAAAGATGACGATGCGATTTGCTTTCCTCGCCGTGCCGCTCCTGCTGCTTGCCGCGTGTGGCGGCTCGGGCGGCGACGCCAATTCGAGCGCGCCCGCTGCGAAGGTCGCCGCAGTGGCACCGCCGGCCGGCAAGCAATGGACCGACGTGGTAGAGAAGACACCCGAGGGCGGCTATCGCATGGGTAATCCCGATGCGCCGATAAAGCTGGTCGAATATGGCTCGCGCCTGTGCCCGACCTGCGGCAATTTCGGTCGTACCGGCCAGGAGCCGCTGACCAACAATTATGTGAAGACGGGCAAGGTCTCCTACGAATTCCGCGAGTTCCTGGTTCATGGCGCCCCGGATATTCCCGGTGCGCTGCTTGGCCGCTGCGCCGGTCCGGGGCCGTTCTTCCCGCTGCTCGAGGCGATGTTCCAGGCGCAGGACCAGATGGAGCCGAAACTCGCCGATCAGCAGGCGACCCGGGCGCTGCAACAGTCGCTCGTCGGCGCGCCGCCAACCAAGGTCGCGACGGCCTGGGCCGAATATCTCGGCTATATCGATTTCGTGAAGCAGCGCGGTATTCCGGAAACACAGGCGCGCGCCTGCCTCAATGATTCCAAGGATCTCGACGAGATCACCAAGGGCATGCAGGATGCGTCGCAGAACAAGGGCGTCAACGGCACGCCGACGTTCTTCCTCAATGGCCAGAAGCTCGATGATGTGGCAACCTGGCCGCAGCTCGAACCGCACCTGAAGGCGGCGGGGGCCTGATCGATCGGTTCGAGCGCGTTCAGGGGGTACGCGCGTGAGGATCAAGCGGCTCAGGCTTTCGGGGTTCAAGAGCTTCGTCGACCCGGTCGACCTGCGCGTCGAGCCGGGCCTGACGGGGGTCGTCGGCCCCAACGGCTGCGGCAAGTCCAACCTGCTTGAGGCGCTGCGCTGGGCTATGGGTGAAACCTCGGCGCGGTCGCTACGCGGCGCCGGGATGGAGGACGTGATCTTCGCCGGCACGTCAACGCGGCCGGCGCGCGCCTTTGCCGAAGTCGCGATCCTTGCCGAGGGCGTCGGCGAGGATGAGGAGACCGAGATCGTCCGCCGCATCGAACGCGGCGCGGGATCGGCCTATCGCATCAACGGGCGCGACGTGCGCGCCAAGGATGTGGCGCTGCTGTTCGCCGACGCGGCAACCGGCGCGGGTTCCTCGGCAATGGTCAGCCAGGGCAAGATCGGCGCGGTAATCGCCGCCAAGCCGGCCGACCGGCGTGCCCTGCTGGAGGAAGCGGCGGGGATTGCCGGGCTCCATGTCCGGCGCAAGGATGCCGAGCAAAAGCTGCGCGCGACCGAAGCGAACCTCGCGCGGCTCGACGAAGTGATCGCCGATCAGGACAATCGTGCAGGGGCGCTGCGGCGACAGGCGCGGCAGGCTGAGCGCTATCGCGCGCTGTCGGACCAGATCCGCGTCGCCGAAGCGCGGATGATCTTCGCCCGGTGGCGCGACGCCGCGGCGGCAGCCGATGCCGCGAAGAAGGAAGCCGAGGCGGCCGAGGCGAAAGTGCGTGCCGCGACCGAAGCGCAACAGGCGGCGGCCGCCCATCAACGCGCGGCAAGCGAGAAACTGGCGACAGCGCGTAACGCGGCGCTCGCGGCGCGCGATCGGGCGAGCGATCTCGGGCATCGCCTGGAAACCTTGCGGACCGAGCGCGGCTCGCTCGAGCGTCGTCTCGCCGATCTCTCGGATGCGGCGACGCGCATTGCGACGGACCGCGAGCGGGAAGGCGCGCTGGCGCACGACGCCGCCGAGGCACTGGCTCGGCTCGCTGACGAAATGAAGGCGCTCGATGGCGACATCGCGCGCGCAACCGAACGGCTGCCGCAACTCGATATGGCGTTGGCCGAGGCCGAACGCCAGGCCCGCGATGCCGAGGTCGCGCTCGCACAGGCCATGGGGCAGCAGGCGAGCGAGGCGGCGGATGCGCGGGTTGCGCGCGCGGCGCTCGATACCGCGCGGGGGCGTCTGGATCGCGTGAAACGCGATCGTCGCCAGCTCGACGAGGAACGCGCGGCGCTCGGCGATGCCGCGCCGCTCGAAGCCGCCAGAGCGGCGGCTGCCGATGCGCGCGCAAAGGCCGCAGAGAACATCGAGATGGCGCGAACCGCGCAAGCCAAGGCCGATCGCGACGAGCGCGACCAGATCGAGGCGCGCGATGTCGCCGAGGCCGACCGGGCGACGGCGCGTGCGGAGCTCGCCGCGATCGACAGCGAGGTGAAGGCGCTGGAAAAGGCGGTTCAGCCTGCCGATCGCGACCGTGTGCTCGACCGGCTGACGGCGGAGGCCGGGTACGAACATGCCCTGGCCGCCGCGCTCGGCGACGATCTGGAAGTCGGCCTTGATGCGGAGGCGGAGCGCTTCTGGCGAGGCGCGGCGCCGCAGCCCGGCGACCCGGCAGGGCCGACCGGTGGCGCCTCGCTCGCCGATCACGTTGCCGCGCCGCCCGCACTGGCGCGGCGGCTGGCGCAGGTGTTCGTCGTCGACGCGGACGAAGGCCAGCCACTTGCGACTGGGCAACGGCTGGTGACGCGCGACGGCGTGCTGCGGCGATGGGACGGCTATGTCGCGCGGTCAAGCGGGGCGGCAGCGGCCGAGCGGTTGGTGCGGGTCAATCGCCTCACCGAATTGGAAAAGGCGCGTCCGGCAGCAATCGGGCGCGTCGAGAAAGCTGAGGCCGCGCTTGCCCGCACCGAGCAGGCGATTGCCGACGCCCGACAGCAGGCACAGGCAGCGCGGGCCGCGCTCGCGGCTGCCGAGACGACGCAGCGTGATGCGACGCGGGACGAGGACCGCGCGGCGGCGGCGATCGAGCGCCTGGCGGCACGAACAGCAGATCTCGACCAGCGGGTCGCGCGCATTGTCGCCGAGCAGGAGGAGGCCGAGAGCGAGCATGCGCGCGCCGCGGCGGCGATCGCTGCGCTTCCCGATGGCAGCACTACGGCCGAACGCGTTCGCTTGCTGCAGAACGAGACCGAGGGACGCCGCGCCACGGTGGCCCAGGCGCGTAGCGAGCGCGCAGCGTTCGATCGCGAGATCGCCACGCGCCGGGAGCGGCGAGCAGCCGCCGAAGCCGAGACGCGCAACTGGAAATCGCGCGCTGGCGAGGCTGCCCGGCGCATCACTGACATGGACAAGCGCGAAACCGCGCTCGCCGCCGAACGCGCGTCGCTCGCCGAGCGTCCCGCCGCGCTCGATGCCGAGATCGCGACGTTGACCGAGGAGCACCGTGTCGCCCGTGTCAGCGCAGAAGCGGCTCTTGCTGAGGAGAATGCGGCCGGCGCCGCGCTGCGCGGGACAGATGATGCGGTGCGTGTAGCTGGCGAAGCGCTGGCCGAGGCGCGCGAAGGACGCGCCGGTGCTGTGGCGCGCGCCGAAAACCAGGAGCAGCGCCGCATCGAGATGGGGCGCCTTTCCGGCGAGCGGTTTGAATGTCCGCCGCCAGTGCTGCCCGAACGGATCGGTTTCGCCAGCGCGGAGGTCGGCCCGCCGCTCGATGAATCGGCGCGGCACGAAAAGCTGTTGTTCGATCGCGAGCGGATCGGTCCGGTCAACCTCGTCGCCGAGGCTGAGCTTGCCGAACTCGACGAAAGCCGCACGACCAATGCCGCAGAGCGCGAGGAATTGGGGATCGCGGTCAATCGCCTGCGCGGATCGATCGGCAATCTCAACCGCGAGGGCAGGCAGCGGCTGCTTGCGGCTTTCGAGGCGGTCAACGGCCATTTCGAACGCCTGTTCGGTACCTTGTTCAGTGGCGGCCAGGCGCATCTGAAGCTGGTCGATTCGGACGATCCGCTCGAAGCCGGGCTCGAGATCATGGCGCAACCGCCGGGCAAGCGGCTGCAATCGCTGACGCTGCTGTCGGGCGGCGAACAGGCGCTCACCGCGATCGCGCTCATCTTCGCGCTGTTCCTGACCAATCCGGCGCCGATCTGCGTGCTCGACGAGGTCGATGCGCCGCTGGACGACGCCAATATCGATCGCTTCTGCGATCTGCTCGGCCGGATGACCCAGGAAACCGACACGCGTTTCCTGATCGTTACTCACAATGCGGTGACGATGAGCCGGATGCACCGGCTGTTCGGCGTGACGATGATCGAAAAGGGCGTGAGCCGGCTCGTCTCGGTCGATCTCGGCGGCGCGGAATCGTTGCTGGCGGCGGAATAGCTGCACCGAATCTGCGTACCCCGCGCGTGAAACCTTCACCGCGCCTCGATCAAGGCGACATCGCGACCGCATAGGTGGGAGCGGCCATTGTCCGAGGATGTTGTCGATGACCCTTCTTGCTGCCGAAAACCGCACGCCGGGCGCCAAGCTGATGCTTGCCATGCTGGTTGCCGGGTTGCTCGCGATTCCGCTGTTCGCGACCTACCTGTTGATCTTCGACCGCGAAAATCAGTCGCGGACCGCCGAACAGTCGATCGTGGCGGGGTGGGGCGGGCCGCAGCATGTCGCCGCGCCGCTGCTGGTGATCCCCTATCGCAGCGTCGTGACGATCAGCTCGACCGAAAACGGACAGGCCGTCACCCGCACCAACAATGTATGGCGGGAACTGACGATCGCGCCCGACCGTGCCGATCTTGCCACGACGCTGGCGCCGCAACAGCGCAAGCGATCGATCTACGATGCGGTGGTCTATCAGGCGGTACTGAGCGGCGCCGCGCGCTATTCGCTGCCCGACGATCTCGCGCGATTGGGGATTGCGCAGGACGCGCTGGCGCTCGATCGCGCGGAATTGCGCTTCGATATCGGTGATGCGCGCGGCCTGGTTGGGGCACCGCCGACGATACGCGCGAATGGCATGCGGCTCGCGCTGCAACCCGGCTTCGGCGGGGAGGGCGACAAGCCCGGCTTCCACGCCTGGATCGATGCGTCCTCAATCGCCGCCGCGCCGGTCAACGTCGATTTCGCCTATCGGCTGCGCGGCTCGCAGTCGCTGTCCTTGGTGCCGCACGGCGGGGATACGCGCTGGCGGTTGACCTCGTCGTGGCCCAGCCCGGGCTTCGCCGGCGCTTTTCTGCCGATCGACCATCATAGCGCCGGCAACGGCTTCGCGGCGACCTGGCGGGTCGGCAATCTCGCGCTGGGCAGTCCGCTCGCCTCGACGGCACCGCCGGCCGCCGATTCCGCGCAAGTCGCCGAAGTCGACCTGGTGACGCCGGTCGATCTCTACAGCGAGATCAATCGATCGGTAAAATACGGCTTCCTGTTCGTCGGCTTCACCTTCCTGATGTTCTGGCTATTCGACGTGGTCGGCGGGGTCGCGGTGGCGACGGTGGAATATCTGCTCGCCGGCGCCGGGCTGGTGCTGTTCTTCGTGATGTTGCTCGCCTTTGCCGAAGTGATCGGCTTCGCGCTTGCCTATGTAGCGGCTGCAGGCGCGATCGTTGCGCTGCTGACGGCTTATTCGGCAGCCGTATTGGGAAGCCGCAGGCGCGCCGGTGTGGTCGGCGGCCTGCTCGGGGCGCTCTACGGCGTTCTCTATGTGCTGCTGGGGCTGGAGGCCTATTCGCTGCTGATCGGATCGGTGCTGCTGTTCGGCGGGCTGGCCGCGACGATGTGGCTGACGCGGCGGATCGATTGGCAACAGAGCGCGGCGTGACCCATATCGGGGTTGCGCTGCGCGCGCGAAAGGCATAGCCGCTTGCCGAAGCGCCGTTTCGTGCGACCAGACTTGAGGACCCCATGGCCGAGTTCACCCTCCCGAAGAATTCGAAAATCTCCAGCAAGGGCAAGGTTCACAAGGCCGAGGGCGACAGGAAGCGGATCAAGACCTTCAAAATCTATCGCTACGATCCCGATAGCGGGGAGAATCCGCGCTATGACACGTTCGAGATCAATCTCGACGAGTGCGGCCCGATGGTGCTCGACGCGCTGATCAAGATGAAGTCCGAGCAGGATTCGTCGCTCACTTTCCGTCGCTCGTGCCGCGAGGGCATTTGCGGGTCTTGCGCGATGAATCTCGACGGCAAGAATGGGCTGGCCTGCACCACCGCGATCGAGGACATCAAGGGCGATATCCGCATCACGCCACTGCCGCACATGGACGTGATCAAGGATCTGGTGCCCGATTTCACGCATTTCTACGCGCAATATGCCTCGATCCAGCCCTGGCTGAAGACGGTGACGCCGCCGCCCTCGGGCAAGGAGCGGCTGCAGTCGCCCGAGGAGCGCGAGAAGCTCGACGGCCTGTACGAGTGCATCCTGTGCGCCTGCTGCTCGACCTCGTGCCCGAGCTATTGGTGGAACAGCGACAAGTTCCTGGGCCCGGCGATCCTGTTGCAAGCCTATCGCTGGCTCGCCGACAGCCGCGACGAGATGACGGGCGAGCGTCTGGACCAGCTCGAGGACCCGTTCCGCCTGTATCGCTGCCACACGATCATGAACTGCGCGAACGTCTGCCCCAAGGGCCTCAATCCGGCCAAGGCGATCGCCGAGGTCAAGAAGATGGAAGCCGAGCGGGTTCTGTAACCTGCCGACCGCCAGTGGCCGACGCACCCGCCTTTATCGACCGGGAATCGCCCGATCATCCCGGCTGGATGACCTGGGAACTGAACGACCCGACGCGGTTCAACAGCTTCCTTGGCCCATTTCTGCTCCGCGTCGAGAACGGCATCGCGCGCGTGCGGATGACGCCTCGCCATGAACATTCGAACTTGCAGGAAAACCTCCACGGCGGCGCGCTGCTCGGATTTGTCGATATCGCCTTGTTTGCGGCCTCACGCGGGTTCGAGGTCATCACCGCCGGCACCGCGGTGACTCTCGACCTGTCGGTCCAGTTCATCGGCGCGGGCAAGGTGGGCGAGGTGATCGAAGCGCAGGTCGAGCTGCTGCGCGAGACGGGGCGCCTCCTGTTCCTGCGCGGGCTGGTCGTTCAGGGCGAGGGAACGATCGCCAGCTTTTCCGGAACGATCCGCAAGCCGACGAAGCGGACTTGAATAGCGTCCTTGCCCGCTATCAGGCGCTGGTCGCCAATGACGAACTGCGGCCCGATGCCGAGCAGGAAGCAGCGGCGCGGCGCCTTGACGTGCTGCAGCAGGAACTTGAAGCAACGCCGAGCCGGGGCAGTGTGCTGTGGCGCGCGCTCGGCCGCCAGCCCGATCCCCCGCGCGGCGTCTACCTCTGGGGTGACGTCGGCCGCGGCAAGTCGATGCTGATGGATCTGTTCTACGACGCCGTCGACGTGCGCCGGAAGCGCCGCGTCCATTTCGCCGAATTCATGCTCGACGTGCATGCCCGCATCGCCGTCGAGCGCCGCAAGGAAGCGGGTGACCCGATTCCGCCGGTCGCCGAGGCGCTCGCCGAGGAAGCGCGGCTGCTCGCCTTTGACGAGATGATGGTGACCAACAGCCCCGATGCGATGATCCTGTCGCGGCTGTTCACCGAATTGCTCGCCAAGCGGGTGACGGTGGTGACCACCTCCAACCGGCCGCCGCGCGACCTTTATCTCAACGGCCTCAATCGCGAGCATTTCCTGCCCTTCATCGGCCTGATCGAGCAGCGGCTCGACGTGTTGCCGCTCAACGGGCCGGTCGATTACCGGCTCGATCGGCTGGGCCGGATGGATACCTGGCTGGTGCCCAACGGCGCGGCGGCGACCGAGAAATTGTCGGCGGCGTTCTTCCGGCTCACCGATTATCCGGTGGAAGATCGCGCGCATGTCCCCACCGCCGATCTCGATCTCGGCGGCGGGCGGACGCTCCATGTGCCCAAGGCGCTGAAGGGCGTCGCGGTGTTCAGCTTCAAGCGGCTGTGCGGCGAGGCGCGGGGGGCGGCCGATTATCTGGCGGTCGCGCGGCGTTTCCACACGGTCATCCTGGTCGGCATCCCGAAGATGGGGCCGGAAAACCGCAACGAAGCCGCGCGCTTCGTGTCACTGATCGACGCGCTCTACGAATATAAGGTGAAGCTGCTCGCCGCCGCCGATGCCGAGCCCGCCGACCTTTACCCACGTGGCGACGGCAGCTTCGAGTTCGCTCGCACCGTGAGCCGGATCGAGGAAATGCGCTCCGAGGCGTATCTCGCCGAAGGGCACGGAGGCTGAGATACTGGACCGTCGACCGGATTCCGCCTAGCAAGTCAGGCAAATAGGACGGAGGATCGCATGTTGGGACGGGGATGGCGACGGCTGACGATCGCGATGGTGGCGCTGGCCTGGCCCGCCTGCGCGGCGACGCCATCACCCGATGCAACCCCCGCGCTCACCATGCCGCATCCCGTCCTCGCCGCCGGCGATATGCGCCAGCATCTCGATCTGTCGGGTGTCTGGCATTATTCGATCGATCCCTATCGCACCGGCGATGCCGGCTTTCACGGCGGCGATCCGGGCGCGAGCCAGCGCCGCTATGCCGATATCGACGTGGCGCAACAGATGCGCGACCATCCCTCCGCGCTCTATGAGTTCGACATGGCGCGCGCGCCGACCGCGACCTTGCCCTCGTCCTGGCTGACCCACAGCCCCGATATGCGGCATTATCAGGGGCTGGTCTGGTATCAGCGCCATTTCACCGTCGACCCGAAGCCCGGCGAGCGCGAATTCCTGCGTTTCGGCGCGGCGAATTACCGGGCACAGATCTATCTCAACGGCAAGCGTGTCGGCGAGCATGAGGGGGGCTTCACCACCTTCGCGTTCGAGGTGACGGGGCTGCTGCGCAAGGGCGATAACCAGATCACCGTCGGCGTCGATTCGGCGCGCGCGCCCGAGGATTTGCCGCCGCCGGTGACCGACTGGGAAACCTATGGCGGGCTGACGCGCGCGGTAACGCTGGTGACCACGCCGGCCACCTATGTCGACAATGCCTGGGTGAGGCTGAGCCGCGACGGCCGCATCGCGGTGAGCGCGCATCTCGACGGCAAGGCGGCAGGCGACCTGCCGGTGACGTTCCGCATTCCCGCGCTCGGCCTCGCACTGCCCGGCAAGACCGATGGCAATGGCGACTGGTCGACGACGGTGGCGGCGCCGGCCGCGCTCAAACGCTGGTCGCCGGATTCGCCGACGCTCTACGACGTCCAGATCGCCGCCGGCGACGATGTCTGGAAGGATCGCGTCGGTTTCCGCACCATCGCGGTGCGCGGGCATGACATCCTCCTCAACGGCAAGCCCATCTTCCTGCGCGGCATCGCGCTGCATGAGGAGGAGTTTGGCGGCAATCCGACGCGCGCGATCACGCCGGAGGCGGCGCGCGCGCTGCTGAGCGAGGTCAAGGACGGGCTGCACGGCAATTATGTGCGCCTCGCGCATTATCCGCATTCGGAGGTAATGACGCGCATGGCCGACAAGCTCGGCCTGATCGTGTGGAGCGAGATTCCGATCTACTGGATGGTCGATTTCAAAAATCCTGAGGTGCTCGCCAAGGCGCAGCACATGCTCGCCGAGGAGATCGAGCGCGATCGTGACCGCGCCTCGATCATCATCTGGAGCGTCGGCAACGAAACCCCGATAACGCCCGCGCGCAACCACTTCCTGTCGACGCTGGCGGCCGAGGCGCACAGCCTCGACGACAGTCGCCTGGTTTCCGCCGCACTGCTGGTCGATCGAGGCAGCGAGAACGGCAAGACGGTGTTCAACATCAACGACCCGCTGATCCCGTCGCTCGATGTGATGGCGGTGAACACCTACAATGGCTGGTATAGCGAGGATCCGCTGCCCAGCCTGGCGGACTTCGTCTGGCGCTCGCCTTACGACAAGCCGCTGATCTTCTCCGAACTCGGCGCGGCGGCGAAGGCGGGTTTCCACGACCCGACCCGCAGCCACAAATTCTCCGAGGAGTTCCAGGCCGACTATTACAAATACACGCTGGCGATGGCGTCGAGGATTCCGTTCCTGCGGGGCATGTCGCCGTGGGTGCTGAAGGACTTCCGGTCGCCGCGGCGTCAGCATCCGGTCTATCAGCAGGGCTGGAACCGCAAGGGGCTCGTGTCGCCGACCGGCGTGCGCAAGGAGGCGTTCGGCGTGCTCGCCGGCTATTATGCGAAAATCGCGGCGGAGGGAGGCGCTGCGCATTGACCGCGCCGGCTCATGGTCCTGCGGTTCCGCGGGCGAGGGGTGGGCGACGTCGCACAGACAATCAGAGCCGCTATTAACGATATTGCGAACTAATTGCAATAATAATCTGTAGGCTTTGCCGATTAGAGGTTGCTCCGGCGGATCAAAGGGCCTAAGTCGCGCTCGATTTCGCGGGTTGGCGCGTTCGATCGCCCGCGCGCGAGCATCATTGGTTGCTACGCGAAGGAGGTTCAATTGGCCCGCAAGAAGATCGCGCTGATCGGCGCTGGGATGATCGGCGGCACGCTCGCCCATCTCGCCGCGATGAAGGAACTCGGCGACATCATCCTGTTCGACATTGCCGAGGGCATTCCGCAGGGCAAGGCCCTCGATCTCGCGCAGGCGGGCCCGCCCGAAGGCTTCGATGCGGGCCTCAAGGGCACCAACGACTATGCCGACATTGCCGGTGCCGACGTGTGCATCGTCACCGCCGGCGTGCCGCGCAAGCCGGGCATGAGCCGCGATGACCTGCTCGGCATCAACCTCAAGGTGATGAAGTCGGTCGGCGAGGGTATCAAGGCGCATGCGCCGAACGCCTTTGTGATCTGCATCACCAACCCGCTCGACGCGATGGTGTGGGCGCTCCGCGAATTTTCCGGCCTGCCGCACAATATGGTGGTCGGCATGGCGGGCGTGCTCGACAGCTCGCGCTTCCGCCACTTCCTCGCCGAGGAATTCAACGTATCGGTCGAGGATGTCACCGCGTTCGTGCTTGGCGGTCACGGTGACACGATGGTGCCGGTGGTCGAATATTCGACCGTCGCCGGCATTCCGATCCCCGATCTGATCAAGATGGGCTGGTCGACGCAGGACAAGATCGACGCGATCGTCCAGCGCACCCGCTCGGGTGGCGGCGAGATCGTCGGTCTGCTCAAGACCGGCTCGGCCTTCTATGCGCCCGCCACGTCGGCGATCGTGATGGCCGAGAGCTACCTCAAGGATAAGAAGCGTTTGCTGCCCTGCGCGGCACACCTCACCGGCCAATATGGTGTCGACAATCTCTACGTCGGCGTCCCGGTGGTGCTGGGCGCGGGCGGCGTCGAGCGCGTCGTCGAGATCGAGCTGAACGACACGGCCAAGGCCAATTTCGACAAGTCGGTCGACGCGGTGAAGGAACTGCTGGTGGCGTGCAAGGGCATCGACGAGACGCTGAAGTAAGGCTGTTTGAAGTCGAGTGAGCAAGGCAGCGTGAGCTGCGGATGAAGGAGTGGAAGCGGGACTGGAAAGTGCGGGAGATCGAAGCGCTCAATCCTGAACGGGATGGCCTGTACGATCGTATCGCGCTCCCATGACCGCCTTCCCAACTGAACCCCGGCCTTCGCCGGGGCGGTAGAACTGGAGACACGATGAGCATCCTCGTCGACAAGAACACCAAGGTCATCACCCAGGGCATGACGGGCGAAACCGGGAGCTTCCACACTCAGGCGGCGCTCGATTATGGCACGCAGATGGTCGGCGGCGTGACGCCGGGCAAGGGCGGCATCGAGCACCTCGGCCTGCCGGTGTTCGACACCGTCGCCGAGGCGAAGTCGAAGACCGGCGCCGATGCCAGCGTGATCTACGTGCCGCCGCCGTTTGCCGCGGACTCGATCCTCGAGGCGATCGACGCCGAAATCCCGCTGATCGTGTGCATCACCGAGGGCATTCCGGTGCTCGACATGGTCAAGGTGAAGCGCGCGCTCTCCGGCTCCAAGTCGCGGCTGATCGGCCCGAATTGCCCGGGCGTGCTGACGCCGGGCGAGTGCAAGATCGGCATCATGCCGGGCAATATCTTCAAGAAGGGCTCGGTCGGCGTCGTGTCACGCTCGGGCACGCTGACCTATGAGGCGGTGTTCCAGACCACGAACGCCGGCCTGGGCCAGACCACCGCGGTCGGCATCGGCGGCGATCCGGTCAATGGCACCAACTTCATCGACGTGCTCGAGCTGTTCCTCGCCGACGACGCGACCCAGTCGATCATCATGATCGGCGAGATCGGCGGTTCGGCCGAGGAAGAGGCGGCGCAGTTCCTCAAGGACGAGGCCAAGCGCGGGCGCAAGAAGCCGATGGCGGGCTTCATCGCCGGCCGCACGGCGCCTCCGGGCCGCCGCATGGGCCATGCCGGCGCGATCGTTTCGGGCGGCCAGGGTGGTGCCGAGGATAAGATCGCGGCGATGGAAAGCGCCGGCATCAAGGTCGCCGACAGCCCCAGCGAGCTGGGTTCGACGCTGTTCTCGGTGCTGAACGGCTGATTGTAAGGAGCCCGGCCTCGGCGTCGGGCGTTGGAGACAGGCCATGGGTTACGAAGGCCAGGATTTCAGCGAGATTGCGGGTGGCGTGAGCCCGGCATTCGTCGAGACGCTCTACAAACGCTTCAAGAGCGACCCCGGCAGCGTCGAGCCGGGCTGGCGTGCCTGGTTCGAGGGGCTGGAATCGACCGTCTCCGGCCCGAGTTGGCAGCAGTCGAGCTGGCCGCTGACCACCACCGATGATCTGACCGCGGCGCTCGATCCGACGCAGATGGAGCCCGCGCCCAAGCCGGCCAAGGGCGGCAAGCCTGCGGCGGCGGCAGCACCGATATCCGAAGACGCGATCCGCGACGCGTGCGACGCTTCGATCCGGGCGATGATGCTGATCCGCACCTATCGCGTGCGCGGGCATCTGGCGGCCAATCTCGATCCGCTCGGCCTTTCCAACAATCGCGAGATGCCGGAGGATCTGCGCACGCAGTATCACGGCTTCTCGGACGCCGAGCTTGACCGGAAAATCTATCTCGGTGGCGTGCTGGGCGTCCAATATGCCACGCTGCGCGACATCGTCGATACGCTACGCCGCAATTATTGCGGCAACGTCGGCCTGGAATATATGCACATCGCCGATGTCGAGGAACGCCGGTTCCTCCAGGAGCGTATGGAGGGCAAGGACAAGGCGATCGAATTCACCAAGGATGGCAAGGAAGCAATCCTCAACAAGGTGATCGAGGCCGAGCAGTACGAGAAGTTCCTCGGCAAGAAATATGTCGGCACCAAGCGGTTCGGGCTCGACGGCGGCGAGAGCATGATCCCGGCGCTGGAAAGCGTGATCAAATATGGCGGCCAGATGGGCGTCAACGAGATCGTGTTCGGCATGGCGCATCGCGGGCGTTTGAACGTGCTAGCCAATGTGATGGGCAAGCCGTTTCGCGCAATCTTCCACGAATTTTCGGGCGGCTCGTCCAATCCCGAGGACGTCGGCGGTTCCGGTGACGTCAAATATCACCTCGGCACCTCGACCGATCGCGAGTTCGACGGGATCAGCGTGCATATGTCGCTGGTCGCCAATCCGTCGCACCTCGAGGCGGAAGATCCCGTGGTTCTCGGCAAGGTCCGCGCGATCCAGACGATCGCCGGCGATCTGGCCGAGCACAAGCATTCGCTCCCGGTGCTGATCCACGGCGATGCGGCGTTCGCGGGCCAGGGCATCGTGTGGGAATGTTTCGGCTTCTCCGGCCTGCCCGGCTACAATACCGGCGGCTGCATCCATTTCGTCATCAATAACCAGATCGGCTTCACCACCAGCCCGAAGTTCGCGCGGTCGTCGCCCTATCCGTCGGACGTTGCCAAAGGCGTGCAGGCGCCGATCTTCCACGTCAACGGCGACGATCCCGAGGCCGTAACCTTTGCCTGCAAGATGGCGATCGAGTTTCGCCAGAAGTTCCACCGCGACATCGTTATCGACATGTGGTGCTATCGCCGGTTCGGCCATAACGAGGGCGACGAGCCGAGCTTCACCCAGCCGCTGATGTACAAGGCGATCAAGAAGCACCCCGGCGTTGCCGAGGTCTATAGCCAGCGGCTGATGCGGGAGGGCGTGGTCGACCAGGCGTGGATCGACGAGCGGATCAAGCAGTTCACCGAATTGCTCGACGACGAGTTCGAGGCGGGGCAGAGCTATCTGCCCAACAAGGCGGACTGGTTCGCCGGCCGCTGGTCGGGCCTCCATGCCCCGGCCGACGCCGAAACCGCGCGCCGCAACGTCGAAACCAGCATCGACAAGAAGCTGTTCGACGCGCTCGGCCGCACGCTGACCACGGTTCCCGACAGTGTCCAGATCCACAAGACGCTCGGCCGCGTGATCGATGCCAAACGCGAGATGTTCTCTTCCGGCGAGGGCTTCGACTGGGCGACCGGCGAGGCGCTGGCGTTCGGCTCGTTGCTTTCGGAAGGCTATGGCGTTCGCTTGTCGGGCCAGGATTCGGGCCGCGGTACTTTCTCGCAACGCCACGCGGTGTGGGTCGATCAGACCGACGAACACAAATATGTGCCGCTCGATCATGTCGAGCATGGCCGGTTCGAGGTGCTTGACAGCCCGCTTTCCGAATATGGGGTGCTCGGATTCGAATATGGCTATGCGTTGGCCGACCCCAAGACGCTGGTGATGTGGGAAGCGCAGTTCGGCGATTTCGCCAATGGCGCGCAGATCATGATCGACCAATTCATCGCGAGCGGAGAGGCCAAGTGGCTGCGCGCCAACGGCCTCGTGATGCTGCTGCCGCATGGCTATGAAGGGCAGGGGCCGGAGCATAGCTCGGCGCGGCCGGAGCGTTATCTGCAGCTTTGCGCGCAGGACAATATGCAGGTTGCGAACTGCACCACGCCGGCCAATTACTTCCACTTGCTGCGCCGGCAGATGCACCGGAGCTTCCGCAAGCCGTTGGTGATCATGACGCCGAAGTCGTTGCTGCGGCACAAAATGGCGGTATCGAAGGCGAGCGATTTCCTCGGCGACAGCCATTTCCGCCGCTTGCTCTCCGACCCCGCGGCGCCGGCCGACAAGGACACCAAGCGGCTGGTGCTGTGCACCGGCAAGGTTGCCTACGACCTCATCGAAGCACGCGATGCCGCCGGCGACACCGAGACGCAGATCGTCCGCGTCGAGCAGCTCTATCCCTTCCCGGGCGAACCCCTGGCGGCGCGACTGAAGAAGCTGCCCAATCTCGAGGATGTGGTCTGGGCGCAGGAAGAGCCGAAGAACAACGGCGCCTGGTTCTTCGTCGAGCCGTTTATCGAGGCAAGCCTGGCCGAGGCGAAATCGCCCGTGTCGCGCGCGCGCTACGCCGGCCGCGCGGCGGCTGCGTCGCCGGCGACGGGGTTGATGAAGCGGCATCAGATGGAGCAGGGCGCGCTCGTTGCCGAGGCGCTGGGCCACAACGTCCGCGAGGAGATACGGCGGACGCGGAAGGGATGACGACCACATCTTCCCGACCTCCCCGGCGAAGGCCGGGGGCCAGTTGGGAAGGCCGAACTAACGAAGCGAAGCGCTCGTCAATGATCGTCTCGCAATTGGACCCCGGCCCGCGCCGGGGAGGGAAGAAAAAGAGATGACCGAAGTCAAAGTCCCCACGCTGGGCGAATCGATCACCGAAGCGACGCTCGGCGAGTGGCTCAAGCAGCCGGGCGATACGGTGCAGGCCGACGAGCCGATCGCCAGCCTGGAAACCGACAAGGTATCGGTCGAGGTGCCCTCGCCAGTTGCCGGCGTGATGGGCGAGCAGAAGGTCGCGGTCGGCGACACGGTCGAGGTCGGCGCGCTGATCGCGACGGTCGAGGAAGGGGGCGCCGCAGCAGCCAAGCCCGCGCCCGCGCCGAGCCCGTCGCCGGCGCCTGCCGCCGCGCCGGAGCCCAAGCCGACGACCGAGGACAAGGCGCCGCCCGCCGCCGGTCAGCAGGCGCCGGCCGGCAATGTCGAGGCTGCCGCGCTGTCGCCGTCGGTGCGCCGGGCGGTGCTCGAATATGGTGTCGATCCGGCGACCATCACCGGCACCGGCAAGGACGGACGCATTACCAAGGACGATGTGATCGCCGCCGCGCAAAAAGGTGGCGCTTCCGCCCAGGCCGCAGCGCCTGCAGCCGCACCGAGTGCTGCGCCCGCCCGCAAGGAAGAGCGCGTCCGCATGACGCGTCTCCGCCAGACGATCGCCAAGCGCCTCAAGGAAGCGCAGAACACCGCGGCGATGCTCACCACGTTCAACGACGTGGACATGACGGCGGTGATCGAGGCACGCGCGAAGTACAAGGATCTGTTCGAGAAGAAGCACGGCGTGCGGCTGGGCTTCATGGGTTTCTTCGCCAAGGCGGCCTGCCTCGCCTTGAAGGACGTACCAAGCGTCAACGGCTCGATCGAGGGCGACGAGATCGTCTATCACGACTACGCCGACATCTCTGTCGCGGTGTCGGCGCCGCAGGGCCTCGTCGTGCCGGTGGTGCGCGATGCCGACCAGCTCTCGATCGCCGATATCGAGAAGACGATCGGCGATTTCGGCCGACGCGCCAAATCGGGCGAGCTCAAGATGGAGGAGATGAAGGGCGGCACCTTCACCATCTCCAACGGCGGCGTGTTCGGCTCACTGCTCTCGACGCCGATCATCAACCCGCCGCAATCGGCGGTGCTTGGCCTGCATCGCATCGAGGACCGCCCGGTGGTCCGCGACGGCCAGGTGGTGGTGCGCCCGATGATGTATCTCGCATTGAGCTACGATCACCGCTTGATCGACGGCCGCGAGGCGGTGACCTTCCTCGTCGCGCTCAAGAATGCGATCGAGGACCCGACGCGGATTTTGATCGACCTTTGATATTCATCCCTGAGGGGAAGCGAGCGGATTATGGCAGACCAATACGATTATGACGTCCTCGTGATCGGTGCCGGGCCGGGCGGTTACGTCGCCGCGATCCGGGCGGCGCAGCTGGGCCTCAAGACGGCGTGCGCGGAGAGCCGCGAGACGCTGGGCGGGACTTGCCTCAACGTCGGCTGCATCCCGTCCAAGGCTATGCTCCATGCGTCGGAATATTACGAGCAGGCGGCGAACGGGGCGATGGCGAAGCTGGGCGTCAAGGTGACCCCCGAGCTCGATCTCGATACGATGCACGGCCAGCGGCTCGATGCGGTCAAGCAGCTCACCGGCGGGATCGCGTTCCTGTTCAAGAAGAACAAGGTCGACTGGCTGAAGGGCAAGGCGAGCTTCGACGACGCGCATACCGTTACCGTCGCGGGCAACAAGGTGACGGCGAAGAACATCGTCATCGCCACCGGTTCGTCCGTCACGCCGCTGCCGGGTGTCGAGGTTGATAACGACAAGCAGGTGGTGGTCGATTCGACCGGCGCGCTGGAGCTGGCCAAGGTGCCCGAGCACATGGTGGTGATCGGCGGCGGCGTGATCGGGCTCGAGCTCGGCAGCGTCTGGCGGCGGCTCGGCGCCAAAGTAACGTGCGTCGAGTTCCTCGACCAGATCCTGCCCGGCTTCGACGGCGAGGTCCGCAAGGAAGCGCAGAAGATCTTCAAGAAGCAGGGGATCGAGTTCAAGCTCGGCACCAAGGTCACCAAGGTCGACGTGAAGGGCAAGAAGGCGACGATCACTGTCGAGCCGGCGCAGGGCGGTGACAGCGAGACGATCGAGGCGGATTGCGTGCTGGTGTCGATCGGCCGGAAGCCCAATACCGATGGCCTCGGGCTGGACAAGATCGGGCTGGACACCAACCAGCGCGGGCAGATCGAGACCGATCACGACTTTTCGACCAAGGTCGACGGCGTGTGGGCGATCGGCGACGTTATTCCGGGCCCGATGCTCGCGCACAAGGCCGAGGACGAGGGCATCGCGGTGGCCGAGAACATCGCCGGGATGACTGGCATCGTGAACCACGACGTCATCCCGAGCGTCGTCTACACCTGGCCCGAGATCGCCGGCGTCGGCCTCACCGAAGAGGCGGCGAAGGAACGCGGCGAGGTGAAGGTCGGCAAATTCCCGATGCTCGCCAATTCGCGCGCCAAGACCAATCATGAGCCCGACGGCTTCGTGAAGGTGATCGCCGACGCCAAGAGCGACCGCGTGCTCGGCGTGTGGATCATCGCCTCGGTCGCCGGCACGATGATCGCGCAGGCTGCGCAGGCAATGGAATTCGGTGCGACCAGCGAGGACATCGCCTATACCTGCCACGCCCACCCGACGCATTCCGAGGCGATCAAGGAAGCGGCGATGGCGGTGACCGGCAAGCCGATCCACATCTGAGCCGGCTGGCAGGACGCGCGCGGCCGCACTACATCGTTCACCATGCGGTTCGACTTCATCAAGTGTCACGGATCGGGGAACGATTTTCCCCTGATCGACGCCCGCGCCATCGATCTGGATGACGCGACCTGGGGCGGCGTGGCGCGCGCGCTGGCCGATCGCGCGGGGCCGGTCGGCGGCGACGGGTTGCTGCTGCTGACTCGCGGCGATGACCGCCACGCATTCGGCATGCGGATGTTCAACGCCGACGGCAGCGAAGCGGAGACGTGCCTCAACGGGCTGCGCTGCGTGGCGCGGGCCGGGTTCGAGGCGCTGGGCATCGAGGCGGCGTCGGTCAAGCTGATGCGGTCTTCGGCCGAAGTCGCGCGGGACGCGGCACTGGCATCGGGCGTCTATACGGTGCGCGAGACAGTGGGGCCGGCGGAGATCGATACGGCGGGCTGGCCGCTGCGGATCGACCGCGCGACGACGATCGAGCAGGTGGTGGCGCCGCTATCGAGCGAGATGGCGTTCACGGCGGTGGCGATGCCCAATCCGCATTTCGTGGCATTCGTCGATACGATCGATGAAGCGACACTGGTCGCGCTCGGCGAAAAATGCGAGGCGGCGCCGGATTGGCTGCCGCATCGGGCGAACGTCAGTTTCGCGCAAGTGATTGACAGCGCGACGTTGTTCGTGCGGACGTTCGAGCGGGGCGTGGGGCTGACCGACAGCTGCGGCAGCGCGATGGCGGCATCGGTGGTCGCCGCGGGACTGACCGGACGGATCGCCTTCGGCACCGAGATCGCCGTGCTCAACGCCGGCGGGCTGGTCCGCGGCCGCGCCGGCGACGACCTGATCGTGCGCCTTTCGGGCAATACGACGTTCGAATGGCGCGGCTCGGCCGAAGTCGATGCCGGACGGTCGCGCGCCGGCGGCCTGACCATCGCGGGGCATTGCGATGACGAGATCGCCGCCTGGGCGGCGCTTGCCGACTCGATTTTACAACGGCGCTGATTGCCCCCCATTCTGAACTAACCTAGGTTAGCTCAGGGGCGGCGACGGGCCGCCATCAGGGGAGAGGTTTCATGGGTCACATCATTCGGCTGGTCGTGGTCGGCCTGATCGTCGGTATCCTGGCGCGGTTCTTCTATCCGGGTGCGGTGCATCTCGGCTGGATCGGCAGCATCGTGCTGGGCATCGCGGGATCGTTCGTCGCCGGATTCGTGGCCAAGGCGATCCACCCCAATGCCGGCGAACCGATGCATCCCGCCGGCTTCATCGCCTCGATCATCGGCGCGATGGTGCTGATCTTCCTGGCTCGACTGCTCGGGCTGAGCTTCTGAAAATAACCAAATAGGAAAAAATGGCTTGACATCGTCACGCTGTTTCGGTACACATCAGGAACGCTGAGGAATTGCGAGTCGGCGGCGGCGCGACGAGGCACCGCCGCCCGGTGACGTGAGCTTCTGTCGGCGGGACGAATTGGTTGGACGGATCGCCGGCTTCGTGACCGCCAGGTTTGGCTGATACGCATCGGCATGCTGAACTTGGTTCAGCATCCATGGTGCAACAATTGCCGGCTCGCGCGGCGGCGGCGTTGGTCCATGGACCCTGAAACAAGTTCAGGGTGACGGTTCTTATCGGGGCCTTTGGTTCCGTCGGACCGGGCCGTGGTTTTTGTTGAAATCGGGAATGATGTCCGGGCCGGGGCGATCGTGGATCGTTGCCGGCCCGATGTGTTTGGGGGTGGGTATGAGCGTTCTGGCAGGGAGCAACGGGCGCCGGGTGCAGAAGCGCGACGCCCGTGTCGACGGATGGACGAAGGCGAAGCGGGCGTTGTTTCTCGATGCCTTCGCGGCGACGTGCAACGCAGCCTATGCGGCGCGGCGGTGCGGGATGAACGAGCGCAGCGTGCGGGCGCTGAAGGCGCGCGATCCGGCGTTCGCCAAGCTTTACGAAGAAGCGCTGCAGGAGGGATATGACCGGCTGGAGGCCGAGCTGCTGGCGCGGACGCTGGGGGCGGAAGTCGCGAACGGCGAGGACGAGAATCCGACCGAGGCGGAGCGGGAGCGGATCGAGACGGCCGAGTTTGATCCGGCGATGGCGATCAAGGTGCTGCAGATGCGCAAGAGCGAGAAGGCGCATGGTAATGACCGGCGCGGGCGCATCTTCGTGACGGTGACCCAGGAAGAAACGGACGCAGCGCTCGAAAAGAAGCTGGCAGCGGTCGAGCGGCGGTTGGCCAAACAGAAGCAAGCCGGTGCCGAATGAGCGGCGACTGGGGCCGCGCGCTGTTCGCGCGGATGATGGCACTCGATCCCGAGAGCCGGGGCGAGGTGCTCTACTCGCTGAGCGTCGATCAGCGGCGCGAATTCAATCATCGCTGGCCGTTATGGGCGCATGACGGACAGATCGAGCCGCCGGGCGACTGGCGGATATGGCTGATCCGGGCCGGGCGCGGGTTCGGCAAGACGCGCGCCGGCGCCGAATGGGTGAGCGCGATGGCGCGGGGGATGCCCGAGGGGCGGATCGCGCTGGTCGGCGCGACGATCGAGGACGTGCACCGGGTGATGATCGAGGGCGAGAGCGGCATTTTGCGCGTGGCGCATCATGGCGAATGGTTCGACTGGCGGCGCGACGCGGGGGAGTTGCGGTTCGCATCGGGCGCGACCGCCTATGTCTATTCGGCCGAGGCGCCGGAGAAACTGCGCGGGCCGGAACATGCGGTGGCGTGGTGCGACGAGCTTGCCAAATGGCGCAACGGCACCGTTACCTGGGACAATCTGATGATGACGATGCGGATCGGCGAACGGCCGCGCGTGCTGGTGACGACGACGCCGCGGCCGACCGCGCTGATGCGGCGGGTGACGAAACTGGACGGCGTGGTCGAAACGCTGGGGCGGACGGCGGACAACGAGCATCTGCCGGCGAGCTTCGTCGCGGCGATGCAGGGGATGTATGGCGCGAGCGTGCTGGGGCGGCAGGAACTCGACGGCGAACTGATCGAGGATTTGACCGGCGCGCTGTGGTCGCGGGCCGGGCTCGACGATTGCCGGGTGGTGGCAGCGGCCGAGCTGGTGCGGGTGGTGATCGGCGTCGATCCGCCGGCGGGGACCGGGGGCGATGCGTGCGGGATCGTCGCCGCCGGGCTGGGGCGCGACGGGCGCGGCTATGTGCTCGACGATGCGAGCGTTTCGGGCGCGAGCCCCGAGGGCTGGGCGCAGGCGGTGGCGCGGGCGGCGGCGCGGTGGCATGCCGACCGCGTGGTCGTCGAGGCCAACCAGGGCGGGGCGATGGTGAGGAGCGTGCTGCTGGCGGCCGATTGCGGGCTGCCGGTGGCGCTGGTTCACGCGACGCGGGGCAAGAGCGCGCGGGCCGAGCCAGTCGCGACGCTGTATGAGGCGGGGCGGGTGAGCCATGTCGGGGCGTTCGCGCAGCTGGAGGACGAGATGTGCGGCATGATCGCCGGCGGCGGCTATGAAGGGCCGGGCCGATCACCCGATCGCGCCGATGCGCTGGTGTGGGCGCTGGCGGAATTGATGCTGGGGCGAAGGGGCGAGGCGAGCGTCAGGTGGTTGTGAGGGCTGAGGTTGGCGCAATCGCCATGCCGGGATTTTCGATGAGCTCGGGCGAGCCTTGTTCCGGCCTCCATTGGGCCGCAAGATCGAAGGGTCGGGGGTATGTGGCTGGTTGGACCCCGGAACAGGTCCGGGGTGACGGGGGGTGTTTATGTGCGTTCTGGCTTTGGCATGGCGGACGGCTCCCAAATGGCAGCTGGTGGCGGCGGGCAATCGCGATGAAATGCACGATCGGCCGAGCTTGCCGCTGGCGCGATGGGATGACGGGAGCGGGACGATCGCCGGGCGTGATGTCGTGGGCGGCGGGACGTGGCTCGGGGTCAACGAAGCCGGGCGGTTCGCGGTGGTGACCAATGTGCGCGCGGGCGGGGCCGATCCGGCCAGGGCGTCGCGCGGCGGATTGGTGAGCGATGTGCTGGCGCGCGGGGTGGCGGCGGTTTCCGCCGATGATCTGGACGGGTTCAATCCGTTCAACATGCTGGCGGTCGATAGCGGCGGCGCGACCTTGTTGAGCAACCGGCCGGTGCCGATGGTGAAAGCGTTTCGCCCGGGCGCCTATGGCCTGTCCAACGGGCTGCACGATGCGGCCTGGCCCAAGACGCTGGTGGTGCAAGGCGCGGTCGAGCGCTGGATCGCCGAGGATACCGGCGAGATCGAGGACCTGTTCGTGGCGCTCAGCGACGAACGGCGGTTCGACGACACGGATGGCGATGAGCGCGAGCCGGTCGGATCGCCGGTGTTCATCCGGCACCCGGTTTATGGCACGCGGTGCAGCACGGTGGTGACGGTCACCCGCGAGGGGCGCGGGATGATCGCCGAGCGGCGGTTCGGGGCCGATGGCGCGGTGACGGGTGAGACGCGTATCGCGTTCGGCTGGGCAGTTTAGGACGATCTGAAGTTCGCGGTAAAAAGCGCCGTCATGCTGAACTTGGTTCAGCATCCATGGTGCAACAATTGCCGGCCCGCGCGGCGGCGGTGTTGGTCCATGGACCCTGAAACGAGTTCAGGGTGACGGAAAGGGATGGGGATCGGGGGCGACGCGTGGGCCGCGGCCCGGCGGATATTCGGAGAAGCAGATGAAATGGTTCGGCTGGAAGGCGGCCGGGCGCGTCGAGGCGCGTCCGGCGTTGGCGCGTGGGCAATCCTATCCGGTGGTGATCGGGGAGTGGCCGCGCTCTTACGAGGCGCAGGTGCGCGAGGCGTATCTGGGCAATGCGATCGCGCAGCGAGCGGTGAAGCTGGTCGCCGAAGGGGTCGGCGGGTCGCCGGTGAGCGCGTCGGACGAGCGGGTGGCGGGGCTGGTCGCTGCGCGATCGGGCGGACAGCCGCTCATCGAGACGCTGGCGGCGTATCTGCTGCTCCACGGCAATGCCTATGTGCAGGTGTTGGCGACGCCCGAGGGGGAAGTTGCCGAGCTGTTCGCCTTGCGGCCCGAGCGGGTGACGGTGGAGCCCGACGCGAGCGGGTGGCCGGCGGCGTATCGCTACCGCGTCGGGGATCGGGTGGCGCAGCTTTCGGCGGATGGTCCGAGGGCCGAGATCATCCATCTGAAGGCGTTCAATCCGCTCGACGATCATTACGGGCTGGGGTGCCTGGGCGCGGCGGCCGGCGCGGTGGCGATCCACAATGCGGCGACGCGATGGTCCAAGGCCTTGCTCGACAATGCGGCGCGGCCGTCGGGCGCGCTGGTCTATGCGCCGGGTGACGGGGCGACGCTGTCGCCGGAGCAGTTCGAGCGGTTGAAGAGCGAGATGGAAGCGGGGTTCGCCGGCGCGGGCAACGCCGGTCGGCCGATGCTGCTCGACGGCGGGCTGAAGTGGCAGGCCTTGTCGATGAGCCCGGCGGACATGGATTTCGCCGGCACCAAGGCGGCGGCGGCGCGCGAGATCGCGCTCGCCTTCGGGGTGCCGCCGATGCTGCTCGGGCTGCCGGGCGACAATACCTACGCCAATTACCAGGAAGCCAACAAGGCGTTGTGGCGGCTGGCGATTCTGCCGCTGGCGGGGGCGATTTTGACTGGGCTGGCGCAAGGGCTGGCGGGCTGGGTGCCCGGCGCGGCGCTGGCGGTCGATCTCGATGCCGTGACGGCGCTTTCCGGGGATCGCGAGCGGCTGTGGGCGCAGGTGAGCGCGGCGGAATTCCTCAGCGATGCGGAGAAGCGGGCGATGCTGGGTATCGAGCCGCATTGATGGCGCAGATACGGGCGCCGGCCTGCCAGGTGCCGCCGGCGTGACGACACTTGGCCTTAAGCACGGCATCGGTGTCCCACAGCACGAACACGACGAACGCCAGCGTGGCGAGGAGGCCGAGCAGCAGGGCGGCGGTGCGGTCACGCATGGCAGTGGCGTAAGCGGCGCGCGGGCGCCGGGCAAGGGTGAGATCCATGGAAACGAGCGTATTGGCGCAGCTTCTGGCGCAAGCCGAGGATGCGCGAGGCGACCTGACGACGCTGCGCGCGATCGTCGAGGAAGCGGGCGAGCTGGGGGCGACGCGGGCGCTGACGCGGCTGGGGCTGGCGGATGACGGGGCGGAGCGGGACGTAGCCGAGCTGCGCGAGCTGCTGCGGGCGTGGCGCGATGCGAAACGGTCGGCATGGAAAGCGGCGGTCGGCTGGGTGGTGCGGCTGATGAGCGTGCTGCTGCTCGCCGGGCTGGCGGTGAAGCTGGGGTTCGGGGACTGGGTGAAGTGAGCGTCCGCTTTGCCGGATACGCCGCGGTGTTCGACCGGGTCGATCGCGGCGGCGACGTGGTGCGCGTGGGCGCGTTCGGGGCGCCGGGGGCGGTGCCGTTGCTGTGGCAGCATGGCGGCGCGCCGGTCGGCGTGATCGAGAGCCTGGCCGAGGATGCGCGCGGGTTGCGCGTGATCGGGCGGGTGGATGACGCGCGGCTGGCCGGGCTGGTCAGTGCCGGCGCGGTCGATGGACTGTCGTTCGGCTATCGGGTGCGGGGCGCGAGGGCCGGGCGGGTGCGCGAGTTGACCGCGCTCGAGCTGGTCGAGGTGAGCCTGGTCGCGCAGCCGATGCAGCCGCTGGCGCGGGTGCATGCGGTGGATGGGAAATAACGAAATCGGGCGTCCGTGGCGGGCGCCCCTCCACCATTCGCTGCGCGAATGGTCCCCCTCCCCGTGCCGGGGAGGATCTTTTCTGGTGGGAGAAAGTGATGACGGAGACGGTGGATACGCTCGAGGCGAGTTTCGAGCAGGTGGAGATGGCGGCGCCCGTCGCGCGGCCGGTGCTGGCGGGCGCGCGCGAGCCGCGGGCGGCGGCGTTCGAGGGGTTTCTTCGGAGCGGCGCGAGCGTGGAGATGAAGGCGTTTACCGGGGTAAGCGGCGATAGTGGCGGCTATGCGGTGCCGCAGGAAATCGACGCGGTGATCGACGCGACGTTAAAGAGCATCTCGCCCATTCGCAGCATCGCCAATGTCGTGAAGGTGGGCTCGGCGGGGTATCGCAAGCTGGTGACGACGGGGGGCACGCCGTCGGGCTGGGCGGGCGAGGCCGACGCGCGCGACACGACCGATACGCCGGTATTCAGTGAGATCGCGCCGCCGATGGGCGAGCTTTACGCCAATCCGAGCGCGAGCCAGGCGATGCTCGATGACGCGCTGTTCGATGTCGAGCAATGGCTGGCGGGCGAGATCGCGCGGGAATTCGCCGCCGCGGAAGGATCGGCGTTCGTCGCGGGCAGCGGCACGAACCAGCCCAAGGGCTTCCTGTCGGCGCCGACCGGCACGGCGAGCGACGCAACGCGCAGTTTCGGGACCTTGCAGTATCTCGCGTCGGGCGCGTCGGGCGATTTCGGGAGCAACCCCGACGAGCGGCTGATCGACCTGGTGCAGACGCTGCGCGCGCCCTATCGGCAGGGCGCGGTGTTCGTGATGAATTCGGCAACGCTGGCGCGGATTCGCAAACTCAAGACGACCGACGGCGCGTTCCTGTGGCAGCCAAGCCTGGCGGCGGGGCAGCCGGCGACGCTGCTCGGCTATCCAGTGATCGAGGCCGAGGACATGCCCGACATCGCCGCCAATTCGCTGTCGATCGCGTTCGGTAATTTCAAGGCGGGCTATTTGATCGCCGAGCGCAGCGAGACGGCGATCCTGCGCGATCCGTACAGCAACAAGCCGTTCGTCAATTTCTACGCGACGGCGCGGCTCGATATCGTGGTTCAGGCGTCAGTGGTCGCGGGCGGGGTGGATACGCCGCCGGCGGCGCCCGCCGTCGGCCAAAGCTGGATTGTGGGAGAGGCGCCGGAGGGCGACTGGAGTGGCCATGGCGGCGCTATCGCCGGCTGGACACCGGGCGGGTGGCGCTTCCTCGACCCTATCGACGGGATGGCGGCCTGGGCGCAGGATGCGGGCATCGTCTGGCGGCGCGTCGCGGGCGCATGGCTGGCGGGCGAATTGACCGGGCAACGCGTCTCGATCGGCGGCGTGCAGGTGGTCGGCGCGCAGCAGGCGGCGATCGACGCGCCGGCTGGGGGCGACACGATCGACGCGGAGGCGCGCGCGGCGATCGCGTCGATCCTCGGCGCGCTGCGCTCGCACGGGCTGATCGCGGCGTGATCCAAGCTGCTAGGATTGTTGCGTTTAGGCAACAGGCGCCGATTTTGTTTCGCTTGCGCGGAAACCTTCCTTTCGATAGGGAGTTTGGGCTGTCCGTAGTGACAACTCAGAAAGGGGATTACGATGCGGAAGCTTGCCGTCGCACTGGCACTTTCCACTACCGCTCTCGCTTCTCCCGCCCTCGCCCGCGATCATTCGTGGTACGTGGGTGTGGAAGGCGGTCCGAATATCGTCGAAGATATCCAATATGATATCGGCTCGGCCGACAAGGCCGGCGTCGTCAACAGCAAGTACGGCTACTCGGTCGATGGCAATGTTGGCTACGATTTCGGCGCGTTCCGGCTGGAAGCGGAAGTTGGCTATCAGCATGCCAACCTCGATTCTTATTATTCGTCGCTTGGTACGCCGTATTACACCACCGGTGGCGCTCTCGCCTCGGCTCCGGCGAGCACGTTTGACCACGCTTCGGGCTCCACTTCGGCGCTCAGCTTCATGGTCAACGGCCTGCTCGATTTCGGTGACGATGACGGCGTCCAGGGCTTCGTCGGCGGTGGTGCCGGTGTCGCTCGCGTCAAGGCAGCGAATTACGCGCTGACCAGCGGCGGGCCGTTCCTCGACGATTCGGATACCGTGTTCGCCTGGCAGGCGATCGCCGGCGTCCGTGCGCCGATCAGCGACCATGTCGACGTTTCGTTGAAGTACAAGTTCTTCAACGCCGACAAGGTCAAGATGTACGACGTGACCAACCGCGAGTTCGAGGGCCGTTTCCGGTCGCACTCGATCATGGGTGGGCTGACGTACAACTTCGGCGCCCCGCCGCCGCCGCCTCCGCCGCCGCCTCCCCCGCCGCCTCCGCCACCTCCTCCGCCGCCGCCTCCGCCGCCGCCGGAAGTGACGTGCTCGCCGGGTCCGTTCATCGTGTTCTTCGAATGGGACAAGTCGAACATCACGCCGGAAGCGGCGTCGATCCTCGACAATGCGATCACGGCCTATCAGAGCTGCGGCAATGCGCAGGTCATGCTGGCTGGCTACGCGGACCGTTCGGGTCCGGCCAGCTACAACGTCGGGCTGTCGCAGCGCCGCGCGGACTCGGTGAAGGCCTATATGGTCGATCACTCGATCCCCGAGGGCGTGATCACGACCCAGGCGTTCGGCGAAACCAACCCGCGCGTGCAGACCGCCGATGGCGTTCGCGAGGTGCAGAACCGCCGCGTGGAGATCACCTACGGGCCGGGTTCGGGGATGTAATTCCCAAACCCGATCTGTTGATCGGATTGAGGGAGGTCGGTTCGCCGGCCTCCCTTTTTCTTTGAGGTTTGATAATCGTTTAAAGCGGTTGCGCGCCTTCCGGTGATGAGGTGGTTCGTCTCGCTGCCGGCATGTTCGGCCGCGCAAGACGCGTTAATCCGAATGCGCGGTCTGGCATTCGATGGCGGGGCTGGTAGAGGCAGGTCTCGTCCGCGGCACGGCGCCGCTTCCGCAGGAGGGAAAGCGAGACAATGCGTATCACAATGATCGGCTCGGGATATGTCGGGCTGGTATCGGGGGCCTGTTTTTCCGATTTCGGTCATGACGTGGTGTGCGTCGACAAGGACGAGGGCAAGATCGCGGCGCTGAAAGCCGGCCGCATGCCGATCTACGAACCCGGCCTCGATCAATTGGTGGCGACCAATGTCGAGGCGGGACGATTGTCCTTCACCACCGACCTCAAGGCCGGGGTTGCCGGCGCCGATGCGATCTTCATCGCGGTGGGCACGCCATCGCGGCGCGGCGACGGCCATGCCGATCTCAGCTATGTGTTCGCCGCCGCCAAGGAGATCGCGGAATCGATCACCGGCCCGGTGGTGGTGGTCGACAAGTCGACCGTGCCGGTCGGCACTGGCGACAAGGTCGAGGCGATCCTGAAGGAAACGCGGCCGGAGATCGAAACCGCGGTGGTGTCCAACCCGGAATTCCTGCGCGAAGGGGCGGCGATCGGCGATTTCAAGCGGCCCGACCGGATCGTGATCGGCGCCGAGGACGAATGGGCGCGCGAGGTGATGCGCGACGTTTATCGGCCGCTTTATCTCAACGAGAGCCCGCTGCTGTTCACCGGACGACGGACAGCGGAATTGACCAAATATGCCGCCAATGCGTTCCTTGCGACCAAGATCACTTTCATCAACGAGATTGCCGACCTGTGCGAGATGGTGGGGGCGAACGTGCAGGACGTGGCGCGCGGGATCGGGCTCGACAATCGGATCGGCCCCAAGTTCCTGCACGCCGGACCGGGCTATGGCGGCTCGTGCTTTCCCAAGGACACGCTGGCGCTGCTCAAGACCGCCGAGGATTATGAGAGCCCTGTCCACATCGTCGAGGCGGTGGTCAAGGTGAACGACAGCCGCAAGCGCGCGATGGGGCGCAAGGTGATCAAGGCGCTGGGCGACGATGCCAAGGGCAAGACGGTCGCGCTGCTCGGCCTGACGTTCAAGCCGAATACCGACGACATGCGCGACGCGCCCTCGATCGCGATCGCGCAGACGCTGCTCGATGGCGGGGCGTCGATCCGCGCCTATGATCCCGAGGGCATGGAGATCGCCAAGGGCATCATGCCCGACGTGACCTATTGCAGCGATGCCTATCAGGCCGCGAAGGATGCCGATGCGGTGGTGATCGTGACCGAATGGGATGCGTTCCGCGCGCTGGATCTCAAGCGCTTGCGCCAGGAAATGGCTGGCAATGTTCTGGTCGACCTGCGCAATATCTATTCGCCGGCCGAGATCGCGCGGACCGATTTCCAGTACAGCTCGATCGGACGGTGATGGCGTGAGCACACCGCCGCCGATCGACGGTCTGCTCGAGACCGCGCTTTATGTCGACGACATGGCGCGATCGGTGGTGTTCTTTCGCGACGTGCTGGGGCTGGCGCCGATGATCGAGGGCGAGCGGCTGACCGTGTTCGATGCCGGACGCCAGGGCGTGCTGCTGGTCTTTGCGCGCGGGGAATCGGTGGACGACATGCCGTCCGAGCGCGGCGTGGTGCCCGGCCATGACGGGCGAGGGCCCTTGCACATGGCGTTCGCAATCGCGGCCGACAGCTATGACGCTTGGCGCGCGCATCTCGCCGCGGCGGGCGTGACGATGCGGGGCGAGATGCACTGGCCGCGCGGCGGGCGCAGCCTCTATTTCGAGGATCCGGACGGGCATGTGCTCGAGCTGGCGACGCCGGGATTGTGGCCGACTTATTGAGCCGGCTCGAGCGCAGGGGCCAACCAGGGCGGAATGATCGCGTCGCCGAGCGATTCGACGCGACGCAATTCGACCATCAGGCCGAGATCGGGATAGGTCGCGCGGGTGCGGTCCCCCGGTTCGGATAGCGGCGCGACGACGAGGCGGCGATTGACCTTGGCGCGATAGTGCATGCGCGCGGTGTTTTCCTGGCCGACGTAACAGCCCTTGGTGAAATTGACGCCGTTCAGCTCAGCGGCGTTGCATTCGAGCCAGAGCGTCTCGCCCGACCCGAGCTCCGCCACGCCTTCGGTGACGCCGAGGCGGAGGCGATGCTCGCGCCAAGCCGAGGCCGGCGCCGCGGCCGGCGCGAGCCAGCGACGGCCGAGATCGGCGAGGCGAGGATCGGGCACGCCTTCGATGCCTGCGAGCGACCAATGGACGGCGCCCGCGGCGGGCTCGATCGTGATCGCGCGACGCAGCCGATAGAGCGTCAGGCGCCTGGCCAGCGCCTCTGCCTGATCGGCCTCGCAATCGATCAGCACGGCATCGCCGTCGGCCCAGAGAATGAAATCGAACAGGGCCTTGCCTTGCGGGGTGAGGAGACCGGTCCACAGCGGGTGGGCCGCGTCCAGCGTGGCGACGTCGCTGGTGACCAGCCCCTGCAGGAAGCCGCGGACGTCATCGCCGGCGAGGCGGATCAGGGCGCGGTCGGCGAGCATCGTCGGGGTGGTTTCGGCCATGGCGAACAGGTAGGGAGGCGCAGGACATAACGAAAGGGCTGGCGATGGCGACGTTCGATCTCAAACTGAGCGGCGGGACAGTACACACGCCCGGCGGGCCGGTGCGGGCGGATGTCGGCATATGCGACGGCAAGATCGTGGCGATCGGCGAGGCAGGCGATGCCGGGGAGGTGATCGATTGTACGGGATTGGACGTGCTGCCCGGCGTGATCGACACGCAGGTTCATTTCCGCGAGCCGGGCATGATCCACAAGGAGGATCTGGAAACCGGCAGCCGGGCCGCAGTGCTCGGCGGCGTGACCGCGGTGTTCGAGATGCCCAACACCAAGCCCAATACCGACAGCGCCGAGGCGATCGCCGACAAGCTGGCGCGCGCCAAGGGGCGGATGTGGTGCGACCATGCGTTCTACGTCGGCGCGACCAACGCCAATGCGGCCGCGCTGGCCGAACTGGAGCGGTTGCCGGGGACGGCGGGGGTCAAGATCTTCATGGGCGCCTCGACCGGGGACTTGCTGGTTTCGGAGGATTCGAGCCTGGCGGACGTGCTCGCTTCGGGCCATCGGCGGGTGGCGATCCATGCCGAGGACGAGCATCGGATGAACGATCGCAAGGGAGAACGCGTCGCCGGCGACCCCGCGTCGCACCCGGTGTGGCGCGACGACGAGAGCGCGATGCTGGCGACGCAGCGCATCCTGAAGCTGGCGCGAGCGGCGAAGCGGCGCATCCACGTGCTGCACGTGACGACGCCCGCCGAGCTCGAACTGCTCGGACGGAACAAGGATATCGCGACCTGCGAAGTGACGCCGCAACACCTGACGCTGGCCGGCGAGGAAGCGTATCCGCGGCTGGGGACGCTGGCGCAGATGAACCCGCCGATCCGATCCGGTGCGCATCGCGATGGCCTGTGGCACTGGCTCAACCAGGGCGTGCCCGACGTGATCGGATCCGACCATGCGCCGCATACGCTGGAGGAGAAAGGCAAGGCCTATCCCGACTCGCCAAGCGGCATGCCGGGCGTGCAGACGCTGCTGCCGCTGCTGCTCGATCATGTCGCCAAGGGGCGGATGAGCTTGCAGCGATTGATCGAGCTGACCTCGGCCGGCGCGCAGCGGATTTTCGGGATCGTCGGCAAGGGCCGGATCGCGGCGGGCTATGACGCCGATTTCTCGATCGTCGACCTGAAATCGCAATGGACGATCGACGAGAGCTGGCTTGCCTCGCGCGCGGGCTGGTCTCCGTTCACGGGGATGGCGCTGACCGGCCGGCCGGTGGGAACCATCATCCGCGGCCGGCGCGTGATGTGGGAGGGCGTGCTTGCTGATACGGCGAGCGGCGCGCCGATCCGGTTCGAGGCGACCGAATTCGCGGCCTGACCGGTGCGCATCAACCGCGCGATCTACCATGATCTGCTGGTGGCGCGGCGCGAGACGGCAGCGGCACTGGCGGGGTGGAGCGACCGATTGCTCGTGCTGGCGGGGCTGGCGCTGATCGTCGCGGGGACGCGGCAAGCGACCGCGGACGCGCCGATCCGGGCGATCGAGGGCATCGCCCTGCTGATCGGCGGCGCGATCGGCCTGGAATGCGGTCGGCTGGCGGCGCGGCGCCTGAGCTTCCATCGCGATGCCTATCTGTTCGCCGCCGATGTGCTGTCGCGCGCCGGCGGCTGGCGATATCGGCTAGGCGTGGGGTCGGTGGTGGCGCTGGTCGTTGCCAGCACGGCGGTGGTGATCGATCGGCGTGCCGCGTTTCCGGCGCTGGCGGGGGCGACCGCCGGACTTGCGCTGGCATTCGCGAACCAGCGAGCGGGCGCGCGGCTGACCGGTTCGGTTCGACCGAGCACCGACCTGCTGCGCCATGGCGTGGGCGCGACCGGTGCGCTGGCGATTGCGACGCTGCCATTGTGGTGGCCGACCGCGCCGGCCTGGGTTCCGGCGCTGCCGATCGCGGCGATCGTTGCGATGATGAGCCCCGCCGACGCCGAGGTGGTTCGATTCGAGGCGCGGATCGGTCGTCGGCCGTTGACGGCACTCGTGCGGTTGCGGCGTGCGGCATTGTGGCTGATCGGGCTGACGTTGATCGAGGCGATCGTCGAAGGACCGGCGGCGGCGGGGATCGCCGCGCTGATCGGGCTCATTCTCTTGTGGTGGGCGGCGTTGCGGCTGCTGGCCTGGCGGATGGCCGGACGGCGCAGCGGCGAACTGATCGTGATGGCGCTCGCCGCGGCGAGCGGCGTTGCCGGTGCGTTGGCGATCGTGCTGGCGCCGGCTGCGCTGGCGGCGGGATCGATATGGCTGTGGCGGCGATCCCGCACGGCGACATGGTTGATCGCATGACCAGCCTGGCGGTCGAGCAGCTTCGCGTCGAGCGTAATGGCGCGATCGTGGTCGATGGCGTCGGGCTCGGCGTCGACGGCGGCAAGTGGTGCGGGGTGATCGGCGCCAACGGATCGGGCAAGACCAGCCTGTTGCGGGCGATCGCCGGGCGCTTGCCCACGGCGGCGGGCCGGTTGCTGATCGACGGCGTGGACCATGCCGGCGATCGCGCCGCGCGCGCCCGGCGGATCGGGTTCGCGCCGCCGATCGAGACGCTGCCCGATGCCCTGCGCACGCGGGACGTGCTGCGGCTGGCAGGTGACACACTGGATGCCGCGATCGAGCGATTGGGGCCATTGCGATCGGCTTTGGGGATCGACGCCCTGATCGATCGGACGATCGGAACCTGCTCGGCGGGCATGCGGCAACGCGTGGCGATCGCCTGTGCGTTTGCCGGCGGACATGATGCGGTGGTGCTCGACGAGCCGTTCAACTGGCTCGATCCGGTAGCGGCGTATGACGTACGGATGGCGCTGCGGCAGATGGTAGAGCGCGGATTGCTGCTGGTGACGGCGCTGCACGATCTCGCGACGCTGATCGCGGCGTGCGACCAGGGCTTGCTGCTGAGCGACGGCAAGGCGGCCTTGACGATCGATCCGGCCGATCTGGTTGCAGCGCGGGCGGCGCCGGCGGATTTCGAGCGGCGGATGATCGGGTTGCTGCGCGGGCGATCCTGATCGGCGGGTTACGGATACGGTGCGGCCGACAGGGTGTCAGGATCGAACCGGCGCCAGCGAGCTTGTTTCAGGACCGATGTGCTTCATCGCCGTTGAGCGCGCCGGCCGGCGTTGCGCCATGGATGCTGAAACGAGTTCAGCATGACGGCAATTCAGGGGCCGCAGACTAGCTGCGCCGGATGCAGGCGCGGGCGAGGCGGCGGTCCTCGAGCGAATAATAGAGCCATACGGCATCGTCACGGTCGATGACCGACGCAGCGAAGGCGATGTCGGTGGCGGTGCGGTCGGCGACCGGGGGTGGGGTGATGAGCGGCTCGATGCCGCGATCGACGACATGGCGGCAGTCGCGATCGAACGCGACCCAGCCGATCCGCCAGCGCGCGTCATGCGTCGCGCCGTTGTAGAACATCACGGGAAAGCCGGGATCGGTCATCAGCATCGGGCCGGTGGAGAGATGCCAATTATCCCACGATTCCTTGCGCGGCAGGAACGGGGTGGGCTGTTCCTCCCAAGGCCCGGCCGGGCCATCGCCGATCGCCAGGCCGACGCGCGAGGCCTCTCCGGTCGCATATTCGTACCACAGGCGCCAATGGCCGTCGGCAGTGCGGCCGATCGTCGCCTCCTTGGTGTTGCCGGTCGATTTGGTCGATGCGAGCGCGATACCCTGTTTGACGAGGCGATCGGGTGACGGGCCGGTCGCATAGAGCATGTTGCCATGGGCGTGATCGGCGGCGACGCCCGTATAATAGACGATGTAGCCGTCATCGGTGCGAACCACGGTGGGATCTTCGACACCGCCGCGATCGAGCGCATCGGGGCCGGGCGTCAGCGCGGGATTGTCGTCCATCTGAAAGACGATGCCGTTGTCGCTCCAGCCCGCCCAGATCATGCCTGTATCGGTGCGATCGCCGCCGGCGGGCGGCACCGCGCGGACCATGATGCCGAGACGGCCGTCGGGCTCGGTCCAGACATAGGGGCTCATCAGATTGCGCTCGGATAGCGCCGATGGGCCTTCGAGGATGACCGGTTCGAGCGCCTCGACATTGAAATCGATCCGGGTGGTGCGCCGCGTCATGCGCCGACGCCCAGCAGGAGCGACAGCCCGCCATCGACGGTGAACGAGGCGCCGGTGACGTAGCTGGCTTCATCCGAGGCGAGCCAGCGCGCCATGGCGGCGACTTCCTCCGGCCGGCCAGCGCGCCCGATCGGGATATTCGCTTCGAGCTTGTGGCGATAGGCGAGGTCTTCGACCGCGCGCTCGTTCATCGGCGTGAGGATCATGCCGGGGCGGATCGAATTGACCCGGATGTGGTTGCGCGCTTCCTCGATCGCCAGCGTTTCGACGAGGTTGGTAACGCCGGCCTTGGCCGCGCAATAATCGGCGCCGCCGGCGCGGACGACCGCGGCGTGGATCGAGGAAATGTGGATCAGGGCCGCCGGGCCGCTGGCCTTTTCCCTGCCACGGATGAAGCGGCGCGAGACGTTGAACGCGCCGGTCAGGTCCGTCGCGATCATGTGCTGCCATTGCGTGTCGGCCATGTCACGCACCTTGACGCCCGCCATGTTGATGCCGGCTGAATTGACTGCGACCGAGGCCGGGCCGAACGCCCGTTCGGCTTCGGAAAAGGCGCGATCGACCGAGGCCGGATCGGCGACGTCGCACTGGATCGCTCGCGCGGTGCCGCCGGCCTTTTCGACGGCCGCGACCGATAAGGACGCGGCGGCGGTGTCGTTGAAATAGAACACGGCGACGGCGTCGCCGATTGCGCCGAAGGCCGCCGCGCACGCCGCGCCGATTCCCGATTCGGCGCCGGTGACGACGACGCTGCGCTGGTTGGTCATTTTGTTCTCCGCTGGTTCGCAGGGTCAACGCCGGCGGCGCGGGCGCGGTTGCGTGAAAAATCCTTCATCAAAACGGGGAGAAGCGGGATGGATGTGGATGCGCTGATCGACGCGGTGATCGCGCGTGAGGGCGGCTATGGCACCGATCCGGCCGATCGTGGCGGCGCGACCTGCTGGGGCATCACCGAGACGGTGGCGCGGCAACAGGGCTATAGCGGGGCGATGCGCGACATGCCGCGCGACACGGCCCGGGCGATCTACAAGCGGCTTTACTGGGAGCGGCCGGGGCTCGACCGGGTAGCCGAGCGGGCGCCGAGGCTGGCCGCTGAATTGTTCGATACCGGCGTCAACATGGGGCCGGCGGTGGCGGCGGGCTTCGTGCAGCGCGCGCTGAACGCGCTCAATCGCGGGGCGAGCGATTATCCCGACGTCGCCGTGGATGGCGCGATCGGCGCACAGACGCTGGCGGCGCTCGACGGCTATCTGCGGCGGCGGGGCGCGGCGGGGGAGGCGGTGCTGATCCGCGCGGTCGATGCCCTGCAGGGCGCGCGCTACATCGATCTTGCCGAGGCGCGGCCGGCGGACGAGGCATTCGTTTATGGTTGGCTGGCCAACCGGGTCGGCGGCCATGACTGAGCCGGGCGACGACGGCTGGACGCGCCGGGCGCGGCCGACCTTCCTCTACGTGATGTATGCGATGATCCTGTGGGCGATCCCGATGGGGCTGATCGCGGCGATCGATGCGGCGCGCGCGGCGGCGATGACCGCAGCGATCGCGGCTTATCTGCGCGCGATCCCGGAGCCGCTCTACACGCTCTTCGGCACCGGGTATCTCGGCTACACCGTCGCGCGGCAATGGGGGAAGGCGAAGGGGCAGCCTTGATGCCCCGTCCGCCGCTCTAAGGCTGCGTCGCCAGCAGGTAGGTCTGGCGGAGCGTGTCGATCGGCTTGAGGCCATCGGCGGTTTCATGGTGCCAGAAGGTCCAGCCGTTGCAGGCGGGCGCATCCTGAAGCAGCGCGCCGAGCTTGTGGATCGAGCCGGATTTGCCGCATGGCGACGCGAGGCTGCCGTCGGCGCGGACGGTCGCCTTCCAGCGGCGCTTGGCATCGGTGAGCACGGCGCCGGGCGTGAGATAGCCGTTTTCGACCAGCACGCCGAACGCGACCTTGGGCTGCTGCTTCGGGCTCTGCATCGTCGCCAGCGAGGATTCATCGAGCGGCAGCGCGGCGGCGATGCGTTCCTTGGCCGCGTCGATATAATCGCCCTCGCGTTCGATGCCGATCCAGCGCCGGCCGAGGCGCTTGGCGACGGCGCCGGTGGTGCCGGTGCCGAAGAACGGATCGAGCACGATGTCACCCGGCTTGGTGCAAGCCAGGAGGATGCGATAGATCAGCGCCTCGGGCTTTTGGGTCGGGTGGACCTTGGTGCCGTTCTTCTTCAACCGCTCCTGCCCGCCGCAGATCGGGAATTCCCAGTCGGAGCGCATTTGCAGCTCATCGTTCAGGGTCTTCATCGAGCGATAGTTGAAGGTGTATTTCGCCTTCTCGCCCTTCGAGGCCCAGATCAGCGTCTCGTGCGCGTTGGTGAAGCGCGTGCCGCGAAAGTTGGGCATCGGATTGGCCTTGCGCCACACGATGTCGTTCAGGATCCAATAGCCGAGATCCTGCACCGCGGTGCCGACGCGGAAGATGTTGTGATAGCTGCCGATCACCCAGATCGTGCCATTGTCCTTCAGGATACGGTGCGCCTCGGCCAGCCAGGCACGGGTGAAGGCGTCGTACGCGGCGAAGGTATCGAACTTGTCCCATTCGTCGTCGACCGCGTCGACATGGCTGCCGTCGGGGCGGAACAGCTCGCCGGCGAGCTGGAGATTGTACGGCGGATCGGCGAAGATCATGTCGACCGACTTGGCCGGCAACGCTTTCATATGGGCGATGCAATCGCCGCGCAGGATGCTGTCGAGCGGCATCGCCGAAGGCGCCGCAGCCTGCGTTGCCTTAACCTTTTCGAGTACCGCCATTCTTGCCCCCTTGATTGGACGCGCGATCCTGCGGAGCGGCGCGCCCGGGTCAAGCAGAGTTTAGTTAACGCTCGCGGTTGCCAATTCGTTAACGCTGCGGAACATTTTTGGACCATAGGCAGATGTTGAGTCCGCCGCGCGGCGCGAGACTCAACCCCTAGTGGTGTGACTCGAAAGACTCACATCGACCGTAAGTGGCAATTCGGCCTGGGCGACAGGCGCGAAGCTGCGGCGGTGGAGCGGGCAGGGGCCATGCTCGCGCAGCGCGCGCAGGTGCCCGGGCGCCGAATAGCCCTTGTTGGTATGCCAGCCGTAGAGCGGATACGTCTCGGCATGGGCGATCATGATCGTGTCGCGGGTGTGCTTGGCGATGATCGAGGCGGCGGCGATGCACATCGCCTGCGCGTCACCGCCGACGATCGGCGTCGCGGGATAGCGCCAGCGGGGCAGGCGGTTACCGTCGACGAGAACATGGCCGGGCGCGCAGCCCAGCGCGTCGACCGCGAGCGTCATCGCCTTCATCGTCGCCCAGTAGATATTGAGCTGATCGATCTCCTCGGCCTCGACCACGCCGATGCCGACGATCGCGCAGGCCATCAGCCGGTCGTGGAGGCGATGACGCTCGGCGGCGGTCAGCTTCTTCGAATCATCGATGCCCCGCGGGCACCCGCGCTCGGGCAGGATCACCGCCGCAGCCACCACCGGTCCGGCAAGCGGCCCGCGCCCGGCTTCGTCGACGCCGGCAACGGGGGCGAGGTGAAGCTGTTCGTGTTTGCGGCTCGGCATCAACCTTCCAGCTCTTCGTACGGATTATGGCCGAGCGCATGCCCGATCGGCCCATGACCTTCGCCGAAACCGGGCGCGCTGATCAAGGCGATCCGGGTGAAACGGACGGCATCGGCGAACGCTTCGTCGATTGGCATCCCCCGCGCAAGCCCGGTGGTGAGCGCGCTGGCGAAGGTGCAGCCGGTGCCGTGGGTGTCGTCTGTATCGAGGCGCTTGCCGTCGAGTTCGCCCAACTGCTGGCCGGTCGGAGCCAACAGGCTGTCGACCACGCGCGGGCCGCTGCCGTGGCCGCCCTTGACGGCGAGGTGACAGCCGTGTGCCAGCACCGCGTCGACCCCGCCGAGCGCCTCGAGTTCGGGCGCGTTGGGCGTTACCACGCTCGCGACGTCCATCAATCGGGCGAAGGCCGCGATGGTCGCCGCATCGGCGAGCGTCGAGCCCGACGTGGCGATCATCACCGGATCGAACACGATCGGGATATGATCGTCACCGCTATGGCGGCTGGCTCCGATCTCCGGTGCCTGTTCGTGCGACTCCGGCTGGGCGACCGGTTCTCGACGGCGGGGAAATGACGGGGCGGCGAGATAATCGGCCACCGCGTTGGCCGTCTCCGCCGAGCCGAGCATGCCGATCTTCACCGCATCGACGCCGAGATCACTGACCACCGATTCAATCTGGGCGAGCACCATCTCGGCCGGCACGGGCATCACCTGTTGGACGCCGAGCGTGTTCTGCGCGGTGATCGCGGTGATTGCGGTCATCGCGTGGCCGCCGAGCATCGTCACCGTCTTGATGTCGGCCTGAATGCCGGCACCACCGCCCGAATCGGAGCCGGCGATGATCAGGACGCGGGGGATGCGGCCGGTTGTCACGCCGGCTGCCCAGGCATCGTGCCGGGCCGTAGATAAGCGAACATGTGCGCCACATAATCGGCCTTGCCGAGGTCGACACCCTGATTGCGCAGGATCGCATAGGCCGCCATCACGTGGAAATAGAATTGCGGGACCGTCCAGTCGCGAACATATTGCTCGGCTGTAAGATCGAAGATCATCCCCATCGGCAGATCGTGGGCGATCAGGCGCTGCTCGTCTTCATCGACAGGATCGGCCGCGAGCGACTGGACGAGCGCGATCGTCTCGTCGATGCGCGCCTTCGCAGCGGCGATCGTGCCGGGATGATCGCCGCCGTTGCGCCCTTCATCGAGCAGCGTCCCGATCGTCGGCGGGAGCGACTCGCCTTTGAGGCGGTACATACCCTCCTGCGCCTGCACGCAGGCAAAGCGGATCTGCGTAGAGAGCGGGAACATGGCGGAGGCGAGGCGAGCCGAGAGCAGTGCCTCGGCCTCGGCGGCCGGCTTTTGTGCGGCCGCTTTGTCGAGCCAACCTGACAGCGCCTTGAGCATTTGCACGTAGCTTGGCACGACGAAATCGAGCAACGTCATTATATTTCCTTCTTTACCTAGGGTTCTGACCCTAACCGGCCACGGCGGCGCAGATGCGGTTCACCACGGCCTCCACCTGCGCAGGATCGTCGCCTTCTGCCATCACGCGGATAACCGGCTCGGTGCCCGATTTGCGGATCAGGAGGCGGCCCTTGCCATCGAGTTCGGCTTCGGCCGCGGCGATCAGCGCCTTGACGCGATCATCTTCCAGCGGGGCGCCGGTATAGCGGACGCTCTTGAGGCGCTGGGGCAGGGGATCGAAGCGGTGGAGCACCTCGCTCGCCGGAGCGCCGGCCTGGACGAGCTCGGCGAGGATCTGCAGCGCGGCGATCAGGCCGTCGCCGGTGGTGGCATAATCCGACAGGATGATATGGCCCGATTGCTCGCCGCCGACATTGTAGCCGTCGCGCCGCATCGCCTCGAGCACATAGCGATCGCCGACCGCGGTGCGGATCAGGCCGAGGCCCTGGGCCTCGAGATGGCGTTCGAGGCCGAGGTTGGACATCACCGTCGCCACCAGCCCGTTACCGGCGAGCTTGCCGCGCTTCGCCCAGTTGGTCGCGATCGTCGCCATCAATTGATCGCCATCGACGATCTTGCCGGTTTCGTCGGCGACGATGAGGCGATCGGCATCGCCATCGAGCGCGATACCGAGATGGGCGCCCGAGGCGACGACGGTTTCGCACATCGTCTCGGGCGCGGTCGAGCCGACGCCCTTGTTGATGTTGAGGCCATTGGGCTCGACGCCGAGCGCGATCACGTCAGCGCCCAACTCCCACAGCGCCGAAGGCGCGACCTGATAAGCGGCGCCGTTGGCGCAATCGACGACGACCTTGAGGCCATCGAGCGTCAGGCTTTCCGGAAAGGTCGACTTGGCGGCATGGATATAGCGGCCCCGAGCGTCCTCGACGCGGCGGGCGCGGCCGATATTGGCGGGCTCGGCGAGCGGGATATCGCCTTCGATTAACGCCTCGATCCTGGCTTCATCCTCGTCGGACAGCTTGTAGCCGTCCGGCCCGAACAATTTGATGCCGTTGTCGGCGAAGGGATTGTGGCTGGCCGAGATCATCACGCCGAGATCGGCGCGCATCGAATGGACCAGCATCGCCACCGCGGGCGTCGGCATCGGGCCGACCAGCACGACGTCCATGCCGACCGCGGTGAAGCCCGCAACCATCGCATTTTCGAGCATATAGCCGGACAAGCGCGTGTCCTTGCCGATCACCACGCGATGCTTGTGATTGCCGCGGACGAAATGCGCGCCGGCTGCCATGCCGACCTTCATCGCCATCGCCGCCGTCATCGGCGCGTGGTTGGTGAGACCGCGAATACCGTCGGTACCGAAATATTTTCTTGCCATCGTGCGTCGTTTCCGCCCCGCTATAGCCTTCAGGGAATCTCAGCCTTGTAGCGGCGGGAAGAAAGGAGCGCGAGCATGTCTCAGCCGACACGAATTCTGTTGGCGTTGGTTGCCGGGCTGGCACTCGGGATCGCGGCCGCGAGTCTCGGCTGGGCCGACACGCTGGTGCCGATTTCCCGGCCGGTCGGTCATCTATGGCTCAACGCACTGGAGATGACGATCATCCCGCTGGTGATGGCGCTGGTGGTGACGGGTATAGCGGCGACCGCCGAGGCCGCCAACGCGGGGCGGATCGCGGCGCGCGCGATCGTCACCTTCATCATAATGTTATGGCTGTTTTCGGCGCTGGCGGCAGTGATGGTGCCGTTGTTGCTCAAGGTGTGGCCATTGGGCGCGGACGCGGCGGCAAGCCTGCGCGGTGCGCTGTCCAGCGCCAAGCCGGTCGGCACCGTGCCGGGCTTCGGCGACTTCCTGGTCGGCATCGTGCCGACCAACGCGCTGGCGGCAGCGGCGAGCGACGCGTTTCTGCCGTTCATCGTCTTCACCCTCGTGTTCGCCTTTGCGCTGACCCGCCTGCCGGCCGAGCAACGCGAGCGGCTGACGGGCCTGTTCGAGGCGCTGCGCGATGCGATGCTGGTGATGATCGGCTGGGTGCTGCTGATCGCGCCGCTCGGCGTTTTCGCGCTTGCCTTCACGGTGGGCGCGCAGGCGGGCGTGGCGGCATTCGGGGCGCTGATCCACTATATCCTGATGGTCTCGTCGGTCGGCGTGGTGATCGGCCTGCTCGGCTATCCGGTGGCGATGATCGGCGGCCGCGTATCGCTGGTCCGCTTTGCGCGTGCAGTGGCGCCGGCGCAGGCGGTGGCGCTGTCAACCGAATCGTCGCTCGCATCCTTGCCGGCGATGCTGCGCGGGGCTGAAGACCTCGACGTGCCGGTCGCGGTGTCGGGCGTGGTGCTGCCGATCGCCACCGCGATCTTCCGTGCGACGAGCCCGGCGATGAACCTCGCCGTTGCCATCTACATTGCCCATTGGTTCGGCGTGCCGCTGACGGCGACCACGCTGGCAACCGGCCTTGCGGTGGCGGCGATCACGACATTGGGCTCGGTCAGCCTGCCGGGACAGATCAGCTACGTCGCGTCGATCGCCCCGATTGCCGTCGCGATGGGCGTGCCGCTGGCCCCGCTGGGGCTGCTCGTCGCCGTCGAAACGCTGCCCGATATCGTCCGGACGGTCGGCAACGTGACGATGGACCTTGCGGTTACGACGATGATCGCCGCGCGGGGGCCGCGAAGCGATGGGTTCGACGAGGGAGACACGCTGCTGCGGGCAAGCTGATGAAACGGCGCCGGAAAGGTGCACCCCTTTGGATCACGGTTCGTCGACGGAACAAAACGCTTCGTCGCGCCGTTTGTTATCCATCGTAAGGGAGTGAAGCCCATGAAGGACGTTCATCTGCCGCGTTACGGCTATCGAATGCATTATCGCGAAGGCGAGGTGAACCATTGCCCTGGTTGCAGCCAGACGCAGTGGATCGTTGGGCGCCTGACCGCCGAATGCGCCTTTTGCGCGACCGCTATCCCAGTGCGCGCCGCCGGTATGACGGGCACGGGCCTGTTCCGCGTCGGGCAGCGGCCGGTGAGCCGGTTCCCGATTGCCGCGTAATAGGGCGGATCGTCACCCTGAACTCGGTTCAAGGCCGTGGTGCCCCATCGCCGTCATTCACGCCGGTTGGTGTTGTGCCATGGATGCTGAAACGAGTTCAGCGTGACGACGCTCAAGCGGCGAATGCGGGTGGATCGATCGCGTAGAGCATCGCCGCCGGCGCGCACGCCGCGGCTTCGAGGCCGAGCGCCTCGGGCACGATCTGCGCAACGTAGAATTGCGCGGTGGCGCGCTTCATCGCCAGAAAATCGGGATCGCCCTCGCTATCCGCCGCGATGCGCCCCTGCCGCTCCATCAACCAGCCACACACCGCCACCGACAGCATCGTGAGGAACGGATAGCTGCCGGCCAGCCGGTCATCGGATTCCGCCGCCAGCAGGTGTCGCGCAACACGCTCGCACGCATCGACCAGCTGGATGAGATGTGCATCCCGGGCTTCCGCGCGCATGTCGGCGACCAGCCGGGCAAACACGCCGCCATTGTCCATCGATAATTTCCGACCCACGAGATCGGCGGCCTGGATGCCGTTGGTGCCTTCGTAGATCGGCGTGATGCGCGCATCGCGGAAATACTGGGCGACGCCGGTTTCCTCGATATAGCCCATGCCGCCATGCACCTGCACGCCGAGGCTCGCGACCTCGTTGCCGAGATCGGTGCCATGCGCCTTGGCGAGCGGAGTGACGAGTTCGAGCCGCTCGCCAGCGGCATCGTCACCCAGCGCGGCGCGATCGACTTGCGATGCCGCGTAATAGACCAGCGCGCGCGCCGCCTGCGTCTGCGCCTTCATCCGCATCAGCATGCGGCGGACGTCGGGATGCTCGATGATCGCGGCCGGCTTGCCCGCGCGATAGCCCTGGATGCGCTCGCGGGCATAAGCGACCGCAGCCTGCGTCGCGGCTTCGGCCACCTGCACGCCCTGCAGGCCGACGTTGAGCCGGGCATTGTTCATCATCGTGAACATCGCGCGCATCCCGCCCAGCTCCGGGCCGATCAGCTCGCCGATGCACTCGCCATTGTCGCCGAACGACAGCACGCAGGTCGGCGAGCCGTGCAATCCCATCTTGTGCTCGATCGAGACGACGCGGATGTCGTTGAAAGCGGCCGGCCGACCATCGGCATCGAGCCGGTATTTGGGCACGAGGAACAGCGAGATGCCCTTGGTGCCGGCGGGCGCGTCCGGGGTGCGCGCGAGCACGAGGTGGACGATGTTCTCCGCCATGTCGTGATCGCCGAACGAGATGAAGATCTTGGTGCCGGTAATCGAATACGTGCCGTCGCCGCGCGGGGTCGCCTTGGTCTTGAGCGCGCCGACATCGGAGCCCGCCTGTGGCTCGGTGAGGTTCATCGTGCCGGTCCAGGCGCCGGTCGCGAGGTGCGGGAGGTAGGCCGATTGCTGCTCCGCGCTGCCGTGATGCGTCAGCGCCTCGATCGCGCCGACGGTGAGGGTGGGGGCGAGCGCGAGGCTCAAATTGGCGCCGCCCAGCGTGTCGAGCACGGCGGCCTGAATGACGAACGGCAGGCCTTGCCCGCCCCATGCCTCGGGCACGCCGATCGTGCCCCAGCCGCCCTCGACATAGGCCTTGTAGGCGCGAACGAAGCCTTCGGGCATGACCACGCCGCGCTCGGTCCATTTTGCGCCCACCGTATCGCCCTCGCGGTTGAGCGGCGCCCATTCGCCCATTGCCAGCTGGCCGATGCCGTCGAGCACCGCGTCGATCACATCGGGGCTGGCGGCGGCGAAGCGATCCGCGGCGGCGAGATCGCCGATGCCGGCGATATGATCGAGCACGAAGCGCTGATCGGCAGTGGCGGCGGCAAACGGCATGGCGTCCTCTCTTGTCGTTCCTCGCCGGGCGCTATAGCGCCGCACGCATGACGGCGCCAAACCGCCCATATGAAACGCGCACCTTCCCCTACGGCACCGCCGCGATCGCCGAGGCGGCACGGCTGATCGCGATGGGCGAACCGGTCGCGGTGTCGACCGAAACGGTCTACGGCCTCGCTGCCGACGCGACCGATTCGGCGGCCGTCGCGCGCATATACGCCGCCAAGGGGCGGCCTAGTTTCAACCCGCTGATCGTGCACGTGCCCGATCTGGCAGCCGCCGAGCGGATCGCGGTGTTCGATGAATCGTCGCGGGCACTGGCAAAGGCTTTCTGGCCGGGGCCGCTGACGCTGGTGCTGCCGTTGCGGCCCGACGCCGGGATTGCGGCGCTGGTGACGGCGGGGCTCGACACGATCGCGCTCCGGGTGCCGGCGCATCGCGCGATGCGGGCGCTGCTCGCCGCGACCGGCAAACCGCTGGCCGCGCCATCGGCCAACGCCTCGAACCGGATCAGCCCGACGCGCGCCGAGCATGTGCTGGCGAGCCTCGACGGACGGATCGCGCTGGTGGTCGACGACGGGCCGACCAAGGCCGGGGTGGAGTCGACGATCGTCAAGGATGGCGCGATCCTGCGCCCGGGGCCGATCACGGCGAGCGAGCTCCGCGCTGTTCTGCCGGACGGGAGCCGGGCCGATAGCGCATTGCCGGCCTCAGAAACGGCGCAAGTGACCGCGCCCGGCCAGCTCGCGAGCCATTATGCGCCGATCAAGACAGTCCGCCTGAACGCCCGGCAAGCCGAACCCGACGAATGGCTGATCGGCTTCGGAGCGATTGCCGGCGATGATACGCTGTCCTCGTCAGGCAACCTTGTCGAAGCGGCCGCGCGGCTGTTCGACGCGCTGCACCAGGCCGACTCATCGCCGAAAGCGCGCATTGCGGTGGCGCCGGTCCCCCGCAGCGGCGTCGGCGTGGCGATCAACGACCGTCTTGCCCGTGCGGCGCATCGCGGCTGACGATACCTTTACGACGCCGAAACAACCCCTAAACTCGCTATGCCTCGCGAGTCGCAGGCCCGACGGGGCGATGACAGGAAGGGGGTTGCCATGACCAACATCCAACGTGGATTTGCGGAATTGTTCGGAACGTTCTGGCTGGTGTTCGGCGGCTGCGGCGCGGCCGTGCTCGCGGCTGGCGTGCCGAGCGTGGGGATCGGCTATGCGGGCGTCGCGCTGGCGTTCGGCCTCACGGTGCTGACGATGGCCTATACGATCGGCCATATTTCGGGGTGTCACCTCAACCCGGCGGTGACGATCGGCTTGTGGGCCGGCGGCCGTTTCCCGGCCAAGGACATTCCGCTCTACGTCATCGCGCAGGTGATCGGTGCGATCGCGGCGGCCGCGGTGCTTTACCTGATCGCCAGCGGCAATGCCGATTATTCGCTCGCCACCAACGGGCTGGCGGCGGACGGCTTCGGCGCGCACTCGCCACAGGGCTATTCGATGCTGTCCGGGCTGGTGAGCGAGACGGTGCTGACGTTCTTCTTCCTGCTCGTCATCATGGGATCGACCGACAGCCGCACGCCGGCCGGTTTCGCGCCGATCGCGATCGGGCTGTCGCTGACGCTGATCCACCTGATCAGCATCCCCGTCACCAACACGTCGGTCAATCCGGCGCGCTCCACCGGGCCGGCGCTGATCCAGGGCGGCTGGGCGTTGCAGCAGCTCTGGCTGTTCTGGGTGGCGCCGATCGCCGGCGGCGTGATCGGCGGGCTGGTCTACAAGACGCTTGGCGCCGACGCGACCAGGCGGCCGGACATTACCGGCGATCCGCTCTGATCGGACGGCAGGGGGCGTGACGCGACCGCGCCGCGCCCCTTAACGCCGGCATCAGGCGCCGGCGGTTTCCTTGACGCGGTTGGCGAAGCTCTTGCGGAGCTTCTGCAGCTTGGGCGGGATCACCGCCAGGCAATAGGGATTCCGCTGCCCTTCGCCTTCCCAATATTCCTGATGGTAATCCTCGGCGGGCCACCATTGGTCGGCGAGTTCGATAGAGGTGACGATCGGCGCCGGCCAGTTCGCCTGGTTGCGCTCGATCGCTTCCAGCGCGGCGTGGTGCTGCATCTGGTCCTGCGGGAAGATCGCCGAGCGATATTGCGTGCCGACGTCGTTGCCCTGCCGGTTGAGCTGGGTGGGATCGTGCGTCGCGAAAAAAATGTCGAGCAGATCGGCATAGCGCACGGCCTCGGGATCGTAGGTGATGCGGATCGCCTCGGCATGGCCGGTCTCGCCCGAGCATACTTCCTTGTAGGTGGGGTGGTCCTTCGAGCCGCCGATATAGCCGCTTTCGACCTTGGTGACGCCGATCACGTCATTGAACACTGCCTCGGTGCACCAGAAGCAGCCGCCCGCCAGGACCGCGGTTTCGCTTGCCATAATGATACTCCTTCTGTTTGTGGGCGGCACCGGACCGCTCCCCCATGTAATACTGCCGTTGGGCGGATGGGGAGGGGGCCGGTGCCGGACGGAATGCACGTCGTGCATTCCCGAACTCGGCCTGAATGTAGTGTGCCAGTCAGCAAAGGGAAACCGTATGGCCAAAGGTAGCGTATTGGTGACCGGCGGCGCCGGCTATATCGGCAGCCACGCGGTGCTGGCGCTCGCCGATGCCGGCTGGGACGTTGTGGTGATCGACAATCTCGTCACCGGCTTTGCCTGGGCGGTCGATCCGCGTGCCACGCTGGTCGAGATGGCGGTCGAAGACCCGGCGGTGCGCGAGGTGATGCGCGAGCATGACGTGTCCGCGGTGATGCACTTCGCCGGATCGGTGGTGGTGCCCGAATCGGTCAGCGATCCGCTCAAATATTACCGTAACAACACCGCCGCGAGCCGCTCGCTGATCGAGAGTGCGGTGGCCTCGGGCGTGAAACACTTCATCTTCTCCTCGACCGCCGCGACCTATGGCATTCCCGAGGTCGTGCCGGTTTCGGAGGACAGCCCGAAACAGCCGATCAATCCCTATGGCACGTCCAAGCTGATGACCGAGATCATGCTGAAGGATACTGCCGCTGCACACCCGATCAATTATTGTGCGCTCCGGTATTTCAACGTCGCGGGCGCCGATCCGCAAGGCCGCTCCGGCCAGTCGACGGCGGGGGCGACGCACCTCATCAAGGTCGCGGTCGAGGCGGCGACGGGCAAGCGCGATCACGTCTCGGTATTCGGCACCGATTTTGCGACGCCCGACGGCACCGGTGTGCGCGACTATATTCACGTCAGCGATCTCGCGGCTGCGCATGTCGATGCGCTGGAGGCGCTGATCGCCGAACCCGGGCGCAATCTGACGATGAACTGCGGTTATGGCCGCGGCTATTCGGTGCTCGAGGTGCTCGACGCGGTCGATCGCGTAACCAACATGACGATCGATCGGCGCCTGGAGGGCCGCCGCGTCGGCGATCCCGACGCGCTGGTTGCGGACAATGCCCGCATTCTGGAAACGCTGCCCTGGCGCCCGCAACGCGACGACCTGGACCTCATCGTCCGCGATGCGCTTGCCTGGGAGCGCAAGCTGGCCGAGCGCGGCTGAGATGACGCATCGCCTGCGCTCGCTGCTGTTCGTTCCCGGCGACCGTCCCGACCGGATGGAGAAGGCACTGGCTTCGGGAGCCGACGCGCTGATCCTCGATCTGGAAGACGCCGTCGCCCCGGACGCGAAGCCGGCGGCGCGTGAGGCGGTGGCCGCGTTCCTGCGCAAGGCACGCACGATCTCGCTTTATGTCCGGATCAACCCGCTCGATGGCGGGCTGGCCGAGGATGATCTCGCCGCGGTGTTGCCGGCCCGCCCCGATGGCATCGTGTTGCCGAAAGCGGAGGGCGCCGCCTCGCTCCGCGAACTCGATGCCCGGCTCGACGGTGCCATCGCCATCCTGCCGATCGCGACCGAAACGCCGGCGGCGATCTTCGCGCTGGGAAGCTATGGCGGCGTCACGCCCCGACTCGCCGGCCTGACATGGGGCGCCGAGGATCTGCCCGCGGCGATCGGTGCGGCGACCTCGCGAGAGGCGGACGGCAGCTATACGCCGCCCTACCAACTTGCCCGCTCGTTGACGCTGTTCGGCGCTCATGCCGCGGGCGTCGCGGCGATCGAGACGGTCTATCCCGATTTCCGCGATCTCGACGGGCTCGCCGCTTACGCCAAGCGCGGCGCGCGCGACGGGTTTGCCGGGATGATGGCGATCCATCCCGCGCAGGTGGCGGTCATCAACGCGACCTTCACGCCCGGCGCGGACGACGTGGCCCATGCCCGCCGTGTGGTCGCCTTGTTCGCCGCCAATCCGGGCGCGGGGGCGCTGAGCCTCGACGGCAAGATGATCGATGCGCCGCACTTGAAGGCAGCGCGCGCCTTACTCGCCCGCGCGGGCGAGCCGGATGTGCGCGCCGATTGACCACCAGGCGAGCGCCCAGAGCGTGCCGAAACTCCAGCCGGCGAGCACGTCGCTTGGCCAATGCACGCCCAGATAGACGCGGCTGATCCCGATCGCCGTCACCAGCACCACCGCGACGCCGATCACGTATCGCCGCAATGCTTCGTTGGGGATCACCTGGGTCAGCAGCGTCGCCAGCGTCAGATAGACGATCGCGCTGTTCGCCGAATGCCCGCTCGGGAAGCTGAGCGACGTCACCTCGACGAGATGCGGAACGACGTCAGGGCGCGGCCGCGCGACGACATGTTTGGCCAGATCGACCGCCAGCGAGCCCGATACCGTCGCCGCAAACACCAGCCCCGCCGTCAGCCACAAGCGTTCCACCGCCAGCGCGCCGAGGGTGACGACGATGGCGATCGTCAACACCGTGATGCCGCCCAGGGCGGTAACGTCGATCATCGCCGATCGCAGCCAGTGCGGCCCGATCGGCAGGATGAGATTGTCGGTATGCCGGGCCGCGAGCAGCAGCATGCGATCGAAGGCAAATTGATGTCCGCCGTCGATCGTCCAGCCGGCGACGACGAGAATGAAGATGGCGAATGCCACGGCGCCGCCAGCCGCCATCAGCCATGGCGGATGGCGTACGGGCTCGGGAACAGCGCCCGGCGCGTCGGCGCCTTCGGCTTCGGGCAGATGAGGATGCGTCATCCGCCCGGTGATAACGCGCCGGGCGCGCCTGTCATCCCGCTTGCGTTGCCGACAGCGCCGCGTCGAACGCAGCGTCGAGCGTCGCGCCCTGCGCCTGGACCGTCGCCAGCCGCGCCTTTGCCTCGGCGAGCTGGTCACTGCCCAGCACGGCCTTTGCCTCGGCGATGTTGTTTACCAGCTTGCCGATCAGGTCGATCACGAGATCGATGTCGGTAAGCACGTCCGATGCCGAAACGCCCATATTCCCCTCCCTTATTTCGACGTCCGGCCAGCGAGCGCATCGATCGTCTCGAGCGTGCCGTCCAGCGACTCGATCGCCGCCGACGCATCGCCGCCGCTCGCGACGATCATCCGCGCCTCGTCCCGATAGGTGCGGGCCTGATGCACCGCGTCGCCGATCGCGGCGTCCTGCGCCGGCGTCAGCGCGCCGGATTTGATCGCGGCGGTCGCCGCTGCCTCGCCGCTGTTATAGGCGAGTTCGGCCAGCGACAGGGCGGTCGTGCTCTTGAGCGCGATCGCATCGGCGCTTGCCATCGCGTTGCCGTTGTCCAGGCCATTTGCCGGCGCGCATGCCGCAAGGCCGAGCGTCATTGCCCAAGCCATCCATTTCCATTGCATTTTCCGATGTCCTTTCCGATTTTCGAGATCGGAACAAAAAATGAACATTTTCCAACATTGCAAGCTGGAGCGATCAGGCGTTAGCTTGAGCTGCTGCAAGGGAGAGGACCATGCAAAGTGATTGCGAACGTATTCACGCCAATCTGGAGGCGATCGGCATCCGCGCCTCGGGCACCGCGATCGGGCTGTTTCAACTGTTGAAGGAATTGCGCGATGCCGGCGTGCTCGGCCACGATGCGATCGGCCGGATCAGGGAGGCGATCATCACCGATCTCGCCGCGTCCCGCCCGCGCTCACAGACTTTGGCCGAATATCAGACGCGAGTGCGCGAGCGGATGGATACGCTGCTGCCGCTCGATCAAGAACCGGTCGGCACGGCGGCGACTCAGCATTAAGGCGGTGGAGCGTCTGGTGGGTCCGCCGGGATTCGAACCCGGGACCTCTCGATTAAAAGTCGCTTGCTCTACCGACTGAGCTACGGACCCGCCAGACGGCGTTCGCCCTAGGGTGAGCGGCGGCGCGGGTCAACCATGTGCGCGAGTTGGCGGATCGTGCGCCCCGTCACGGGATCGCGCCAGGCGGGCGCGATCGTGGCGAGCGGCCGGAGCACGAAATCGCGGTCACGAAACAATCGGTGCGGGATGGTTAGCGCCGGGCTCGACCAGGCGCCGCCCGACCACAGGACGATATCGAGGTCGATCACCCGCTCGCCCCAGCGGCGACCGCGCCGCCGCCCGAACGCGCGCTCGATCCGCTTGAGCCGGGCCAGCAGCGCATCGGGCGGTTCGGCGCTGTCGAGCAATATGCAGGCATTGGCGAAGCGGCGGATCGAGGGGCCGATCGGCGCCGTTTCGATGATCGGCGAGACGGCGACCGTGCCGCCGAGCGCGCCGATCGCGGCGCGCACTTCGGCGCGCGGTGCGCCATGCCGCCCGCGCCGGTTCGATCCGATCGCGATCGCGTAGCGCCAGCACGGGGTTGTCCGATCCATGCCGCCGTGCCTATCGAGGCGGCATGCCGCCGCCAAGCCCGATCCCCGCCGCCGAGGCGCCGCACGATTGTCCGCGCTGCCCGCGGTTGGTCGACTTTCGTGCGGGTCTTCGTGCGGAACATCCCGATTGGTGGAATGCGCCGGTATCGGCCTTCGGGGATGCGCGTGCCTGGCTGGCGATCGTCGGCCTGGCGCCGGGAATGCGCGGCGCCAATCGCACCGGCCGGCCGTTCACCGGGGATTATGCAGGCGACCTGCTGTTCACGACGCTGGCCAAGTTCGGCTTTTCGCACGGCGAGTACCGATCGCGCGCCGACGACGGCCTGAAACTACAGGGCGCGGTGATCCTCAATGCGGTCAAATGCCTGCCGCCGCAGAACAAGCCGACGCCGGAAGAAATCCGCACCTGCCGCCCATTCCTCGAGGATGCGCTCGCGGCACTGCCCGACGTGTGCGTGATCGTGGCGCTCGGCCAGATCGCCCATCAGTCGGCGGTCAAGGCGCTCGGCGGCCGGCTGCCCAAAGCGCGCTTCGGCCATCTCGCCGAGCATCGGATGCCCGATGGGCGCGTGCTGATCGATAGCTATCATTGCTCGCGCTACAATACGAACACCGGCCGGCTGACCGCCGATATGTTCGAGGCCGTATTCGCCCGCGCGCTGGCAGTTCGCGACGAGATGACGGCGCGCGCCTGATCTGCTAAGCTGCTGGCACGGTTACGGGAGGTCGCGATGCGCAAGCTGTTTTCCTTGCTGCCGATATTCGTCGTCGTTTTGTTTTCCGCCGGCGAGCAGCCGCCTGCCTCATCCGGCAAATGCCCCGAGGCCAAAATAACCGACGCCAGGCGCGATCAGCCGGTGAAAGCACATCCGCTCAATCGCGAACCGGGCGCCAAACAGGAAATCGCCGTCCTGCATTATGACGCCGATCATTGCGTCAAGCCGATCGTCGTGCGCGACGATGTCGGCGGCAAATCGAAATAGCGGTCAGATATCCTGAACGAGCCGGCCGTAAAGCTCCGGCCGCCGATCGCGGAAGAAACCGAAAGCGGCGCGGTGACGCTTGACCCGGTCGAGATCGAGCGTCGCGGTGATTACGCCTTCTTGCCTACGATCGAGCTCGGCCAGGATGTCGCCGCGCTCGTCAGCGATGAAGCTGGTGCCGTAGAAGGTCTGGCCATGCTCGCAGCCGACACGGTTGGCCGCGACGACCGGCACGACGTTCGACACTGCGTGGCCGATCATCGCCCGCCGCCATAGCCGCGCAGTATCCAGACTGTCGTCGTGCGGCTCGCTGCCGATCGCGGTGGGGTAGAACAGCACTTCGGCGCCCATCAGCATCATTGCGCGGGCGGTTTCGGGATACCATTGATCCCAGCACACGCCGACGCCGAGCTTGGCCGCCGGCCCGTCCCACACCTTGAATCCGGTGTTGCCGGGGCGGAAATAGAATTTCTCTTCGTACCCCGGTCCGTCGGGAATATGGCTCTTGCGATAGACGCCCGCGATCCTGCCGCCCGGCTCGATCATCGCCAGGCTGTTGTAGTGATGCGGCCCGTCTGCCTCGAAAAAGCTGGTCGGGATCCAGATGCCGAGCTCGTCGGCAAGGCGCTGCATCGCCTGCACCGAGGGATGCTCGGCGGTCGGGCGCGCGGTGGCGAACAGGCCTTCGTCCTCGATACGGCAGAAATATTCGCCTTCGAACAATTCGGGTGGCAGCACCACCTGCGCGCCGCGTGAGGCCGCCGTGCGGACCAGATCGCCGACATGGGCGATATTGGCCTTGGTATCGGCCGAAAAGGCAAGCTGCAGCGCGGCGACGGTGATCTCGGTCATGCGCCGCTATCTAATCGGTGCGGCTGCAAATGCCAGAGCGCGTCAGGCGTCGCTGTCGCCGCGATGGACATGGACGCCCGATTCATTGGCCATGCCGGGGGCGCCGGCGCCGCGATGCACATCGACGCCGAAGCTGCGCACCACGGCCGGTTGGGCGGCTGCGGGCGATTCATCGTCGATGGGGCTCGCGGTAGCTTCTTCGGCGGCGCGGTGGATGCGCACGCCCGCCTCGAGCGTCTGGACGAAGGCGTCGGTGGCTTTCTCCGGCGTCCGCACCGCGATCGCCGGGGTGGGTTCGACGCCGCCATAGGTCTGGCGATAAGCCAGCGCGCTGCCCCAGGCGCCGGGCAGCTGGAAGAAGACATGGGCGCCGATATGCGCGACTTGCGCGACCTTGGCGTCCCACCACGGATGCACAGCGGTGGTGTGATAATAGGTCGCGGCGCCGACAGGCTCGTACACGAACCCGGCCAGAGCCTGGGCAGCGATGCGGCGGGCGCGGTCCCAGGCGGCCGGCTCGCGGCGGCCGGCGAGCGACCCGTCGCAGGTAAAGGTGAACTGGCACCCCGTCTCGCGCGACGAGCCTTCGTAGACGGTGCCGCACACGCTGTTGGGAAAGGCGGGGTTTCGCACGCGGTTGAGCACCACCTGCGCCACCGCCTCCTGGCCCTCGACCGGCTCCGACCGTGCCTCGTAATAGATGGCGGCGGTGAGACAATCGAGCGCGCGCTCGGCGTCGCCGGGGCTGGCGGCGGCAGCCAGGAACGGCGGCGCGGCGGTGAGATCGACGACGATGCTCGGCCCTGCATCGGGCGCGGCGGCGAGCAATGCCGCGGGCGGCCCGGCCGGAATATCGGCAGGGCGCTGCGGCGTGGGGGTGCTGACGGGCGCGGGCCTCGCCGCCGGCGGCGCGACGCGCGCCGTCTCGACCGCCGACCCCACGCAGGAGGTGGCGGCCATCAAAGTGGCCAGCCCCAAGGCGATACGCGTGTGCATGTCCCCGCTCGACAGTTGCGAACCGGCCGGGGATAACCGCGAAGGCGTTGTGATCCGGTTAACTGTGTGCCCGTGGCCGAAAGCTCGGTCAGGGGGCGCCAAACAAAGGCTTGTTGCCCGTTGCCCGGCTGCCGCCTTATCTATGGCTCATGCACGTGACACCAAATACGCTAGACCTGATCGGCAACACGCCGCTCGTCCGCCTCAAGGGGCCGAGCGAGGAGACCGGTTGCGACATCTTCGGCAAGTGCGAATTTGCCAATCCCGGTGCTTCGGTGAAGGACCGCGCGGCGCTCTACATCATCGAGGATGCCGAGGCGAAGGGGCAACTGCTTCCCGGCGGGACGATCGTCGAGGGTACCGCGGGCAACACCGGCATCGGCATCGCGCTGGTGGCGAATGCCAAGGGCTACAAGTCGATCATCGTCATGCCCGAGACGCAGAGCCGGGAGAAGATGGACACGCTGCGCGCGCTCGGCGCCGAGCTGGTGACGGTGCCGGCGGCGCCCTATTCGTCGCCCTGCCATTTCGTCCACACCTCGCGCCGCATCGCCGAGGAAACCGAAAACGCGATCTGGGCCAACCAGTTCGACAATATCGCCAACCGCCGCGCGCATATCCACGGCACCGCCGAGGAGATCTGGGCGCAGATGGAGGGCAGGGTGGATGGCTTCACCTGCGCGGTCGGCACCGGCGGCACGCTGGCCGGCGTCGGGCTGGGGCTGAAAGGCAAGGACGAGCGCGTGACGATCGCGCTCAGCGACCCGTATGGCGCGGCGCTTTATGAATATTATGCCCATGGCGAGCTCAAGTCCGAAGGCTCCTCGGTTGCCGAGGGGATCGGGCAGGGACGGATCACCGCCAACCTCGAAGGCGCGCCGGTCGATACGCAATTCCGCATTTCCGACGAGGAAGGGCTGGACTGGGTTCGCCGCCTGTTGGCCGAGGAAGGCCTGTGCCTGGGCCTGTCCTCGGGGATCAACGTGGCGGGTGCGGTGCGGCTGGCGAAACAGCTCGGCCCGGGCAAGCGGATCGCAACGATCCTGTGCGATACGGGCTTCCGCTATCTGTCGACGCTCTACAATCGCGACTGGCTCGAGCAGAAGGGGCTGCCCGTCTTCCCGTGGCTGGCCGAAGCGCAAGGCTGATCGGCATCGGAGTCGCGTCGGCCATTGCCAGTCGGGGGGCCTGCCCCTAGGATCGCTGGCGGATTGCATGATGACGGACGGCCAGCATACCGCGCAAACGGCGCAGCGCGTTAAGGTGGGCATGACCGGGCTCGCCGTGGTGCTGCTGCTGCTGGGGCTCGCCAGTGCGATCTTCACCACCGCGAGCAAGGACAAGCCCGTCGATGTCGCGGGCGGGCCGAAGGCAGACGTCGTCGCCAATATCTCGATCACCAATGATAATGCCCCGGCGGCGGCCAGCGGCGAACCGCTGGCCGAGCTCGGCGTCGCCCCGAGCGCGCCCGACGCCAACAGCCAGGCCGGCAACCAGATGATCATCGTGCCACCGACCGCCGTCACCGAACCACCCGCGCAGCAGCCGGGCCACTAGTCATCTGAATCCAAAGTTCGCATTATAAATGTCGTCATGCTGAACTTGGTTCAGCATCCATGGCGCAACGGCAGCCGATGCGCTCAACGGTGAGGAAGCACCATGGACCCTGAAACAAGTTCAGGGTGACGGTTCAATCTTGATGCAGCGAACTTCGATTCCACCATACTAGGCACCCGACCCCGGATTCATGCGGCACCTGCCGTCACGCTGAACCTGCTTCGGCATTCATTGTGCGATCAGCTCAATCGTCATCGGCTCATGGCCGCTCCGCGAGAACGGGGCGGGAACAACGTGCGTACTGCGCATGATTTGCCGCGTCTTTACACTTGTTGACCCGCAAAATCCCCATTTCTCCCGTTGCATCCCCAGCTTCCCCTTGGTATTCCAGTATCGGACAGAGGGGGCAGGCTCCTTGTTCGCTGAAATGGCGTGGCCGAGGGGCGGTGAAGGCCGTTTTTCGGGGCAAGGGAGTCGTGCGCGCCGCTGCCGAGGTAGGTGGGCGTGTCGGAACGGGAACTTTATCAGGGCTATGGCCTGCAGGCCGTCGACGAAAAGGGGCGCGTGGCGATCCCGGCGTCGCTGCGCGGCAGCGTCGAGGCCAACAATCCCGATGACGGCGAAGGCAAGGCGATCCGCAAGCTGATCCTGTCGACTCACCCGCGCGAGAACTGCCTGATCGGCTATGACCTGCGCTATACCGCCCATCTCGCCGAGCGCCTCACCGCGCGCGAACTCGCCAATCCGGGCGATGACGGCGACATCGATTACAACATCAAGCGCAAGGGCGGCGGCGCCGCCGAATCGCTGCCTTTCGACGCGAGCGGACGGTTTATCCTGCCCCCGTTCCCTCGCTTTCAGGCGCAGATCGGCGCGCATGCCTTTTTCTGGGGCGTGCTCGATTTCTTCGAGGTCTGGGATCCGAAGACGCTGATCGAATGCGACAGCGCCACCGACGTCCAGAAGGCGGCGGCACGTTTCTTCATGGCCGAGAAAGGCATCGCGCTATGACCGCGCCCGGGGCCGACATCCGCCACGTTCCCGTCTTGCTCGACGAAGTGATCGACGCGCTCGCCATCCTGCCCGGCGAACGGCACGTCGATGCGACGTTCGGCGCCGGCGGCTACACCCGCGCGATGCTGGCCAAAGGCGCGACGGTGTTCGCGTTCGATCGCGATCCCGATGCGATTGCCGAAGGCGAGACGCTGGTGCGCGACGGCGAGGGGCGGCTGGCGCTGATCGAGGCGCCCTTCTCGGCGATGGAGGGCGAGCTTGCCGCGCTCGATGCGGTGCCGGTCGATGGCGTGACGATGGACATCGGCGTTTCGTCGATGCAGCTCGATCGTGCCGATCGTGGCTTCTCGTTCCAGGCCGACGGGCCGCTCGACATGCGGATGAGCCAGGCGGGCGAAACCGCGGCCGAGTTCGTCAACGAGGCCGCCGAGGAGGAGATCGCCGACGTCCTCTACCAATATGGCGAGGAGCCGCGCTCGCGGCGCGTGGCCAAGGCGATCGTCGCGGCGCGCCCGCTGACCCGCACCGCCGAACTGGCCCAGGTAGTGCGCAAGGCGCTCGGCTATCGTCCGCATGACAAAAAGGACCCGGCAACGCGGACCTTCCAGGCGATCCGCATTCATCTCAATCGCGAGCTCGATGAGCTGACCGATGGCCTGGCCGCGGCCGAGCGCGTGCTCAAGCCCGGCGGCCGGCTGGCGGTGGTGACGTTTCACAGCCTCGAGGATCGGCTGGTCAAGCGCTTCCTCAGGGAGCGTTCGGGCGCAACGCCCGCCGGATCGCGGCACCTGCCGCAGGCGGCGGCGAAGGATGCGCCGAGTTTCGAGATCGTCGGCCGCGCGGTGCGTGCCGGCGAGGCCGAGGTGGCGCGCAACCCGCGCGCGCGTTCGGCGACCTTGCGAGTGGCGCGGCGCACGGCCGCGGCGGCGTGGACAAAGGGGAAGGCAAGATGACGGCGACCTACAGGCTCAAGGGGCTGGGGTGGCTGGCGATCGCGGTGATCGCGGCGCTCGGCTTCTATCTGGTCTCGCTTCAGGTTTCGGTCGAGCGCAAGAAGCTCGATCACGTGAACCGCCAGATCGCGGAGGCGACGAACGATATCCGGTCGCTGCAGACCGAATTTTCCACGCGCGCCAATCTCGCCCAGCTCGAGCGCTGGAATGGCGATGTTCTCGCTCTCAGCGCGCCGACCGCGGCGCAATATATGTCGAGCGGGCAGCAGCTTGCCTCGCTGGGCAGCGAGGCGCCCGATGGCGCCGAGGTGCAGATGGCCTCGCTGGTGATCCCGACGCTGCCGGTGGTTTCCTCGCCTGATTCCGATGGTGATGCCGACGACGCTGCGTCGCAGTCTCCCGCGCGGGCGATGACCGCGGCGGCCGAGCCTGCTCATGCGAAATCGACGCCCGCGAAGGTCGAAGTGGCGAGCGCCAAGCCCGCTGCCGATCCGCTGGCCGCGATCGTCAAGGCGGCGGCAGCGCGGTCGGCCAAGTCTTCCGCCGCCTCGCATGCCAAGGAGCAGGCGATGGCGATGCTCGACCGCAAGCTGCTGAGCGACGCGACGCTGGGCGATCTGATGAGCAAGGCGCGCGCCGAGACGGCGTCGCTCAGGTGAGCGTCGCGCTCGCCCGCCCTCTGCCGCAGCGCGGCGGCAATGCGAAGCGGCATGCACTGCTGGCGACCAGCCATGCGCGGCTGATGATGCTGCTGCTGCTGTTCGGGGCGGGCGTGGCGATGATCGTGCTGCGGCTCGCCTGGCTTGCCGTCTTCACCCAGCCGGCGACGAGCAGGGATGCCGCCGCGGCGCTGGTGCCGTTGCGCGCCGATCTCGTCGATCGCAACGGCGCCCCGCTGGCGCGGACGATCGATGCCTGGTCGATCGGCGTGCATCCGCGCGACATCATCGGTGATCGCCGCGCGATCGCGCAGCAGCTCGCCCAGCTCATTCCGGCGCATGACGAGAGCTATTTCTACGCCAAGCTGACGCAGGATGTGCCGTTCACTTATATCGAGCGTCGCGCTCTTCCCGGCACGGTGGAGCAGGTCAATGCGATCGGCGAGCCGGCGATCGTCTTTTCGCGCGAGCCCGAGCGGCTCTACCCGCAATCGAAGCTCGCCGATCATGTGCTCGGCTTCGTTGATTATACCGGCCATGGCGCGCTAGGCATGGAGCGCGCGCTCGACACGAAGCTGCTCGACCAAGGCTCGCGTAGCCAGCCGATCGCGCTGTCGATCGATGCCCGCGTGCAGGCGGCGATGGAGAGCGAGCTTGGCGCGGCGATGGCGACGTTCCAGGCCAAGGCGGCGGTCGGCATCGTCGAGGACGTGCATACCGGCGAGATCGTCGCGATGACCTCGATGCCGCAGTTCAACCCGAACCGGATCAAGGACGCGACGCCGGACGAACTGCGCAATAACGCGACGCAGAGCGTGTTCGAGCTGGGATCGACTTTCAAGCCGATCACCATGGCCGAGGCGATCGAGAGCGGCACCGTCACGTCGATGGCGCGTCGCTTCGATGCGACCAAGCCGTTGCAAGTCGGCCGCTTCACCATTCACGATCTTCCCAGCGATCCCAAGCGCTGGCTCAACATTCCCGAAACGCTGATCTATTCCTCGAACGTGGCCACCGCGCGGATCGCCGACCTGATCGGCGAGCAGGGCATGAAAGACATCTTCCACAAGATGCACTTCGATACCCGGCCCGACATCGAGCTGAGGGAGAAAGGCAGCCCGCTCTGGCCCAAGTTCTGGGCGCGCACGACGACGATGACGACCGGCTATGGCCACGGCATAGCGATCACCCCGCTGCAACTCGCCAACGCCTATGCGACATTGGTCAACGGCGGCATCTGGCGGCCGACGACCTTGCTCAGGGTTGCGCCGGGGCAGGCCGCTGCCGGCGAGCGGGTGCTTTCGCAAGCGACCAGCGACCGGATGCGCCAGTTGCTTCGCCTGGTGGTGCTGAAGGGCACCGGCCGCCGGGCCGACGCGCCGGGCTATCGCGTCGGCGGCAAGACCGGCACCGCCGAAATCGCCGACGCGGGGGGATATGACAAGCACCGCAACGTCGCGACCTTCGCCGCAGTGTTCCCGATCGACAGACCGCGCTATGTCGTCATCACCATGCTCGATGCGCCGCACGCCACCGCTCAGACCTATGGCTGGACGACTGCTGCGTGGAACGTGGTGCCCGTCGCCAACCGCGTGATTCAGCGCATCGGTCCCTTGCTCGGCGTGCTGCCCGATATGTCGAGGGACATCGACGAATCGGACTTGCTGCCGCTGTTATGGAACGGGCCGGGCAGCGACGATGCCGGCAAAGGTGCGGACCAGTGAAGCTCGGCGATCTTACCGGGAGGGGTGAGACCGCGACGGTTTCCGGTTTCGCGATCGATCACCGCAAGGTCGCGCCGGGCACGGTGTTCGGCGCCTTCCAGGGCACCCGCGTCAATGGCGAGGATTTCATTCCCGCCGCCATCGCTGCCGGCGCCATCGCCGTGGTGACGCGGCCCGGCGTCACCGTCGAAGGCGCCGCGCACCTGGTCGACGACAATCCGCGCCAGCTGTTCGCCCGACTGGCCGCGCGGTTCTTCGCGCCGTTCCCCGAGGTGACTGCCGCCGTCACCGGCACCAACGGCAAGACCTCGACCGTCGAGCTCACCCGCCAGCTCTGGCGCATGGCGGGGCATCACGCCGCGTCGATCGGCACGCTGGGCGTGACCACCGCCGACGACAGCGTATCGACCGGACTGACGACGCCCGATATCGTCACCTTCCTGTCGAATGTCGCCGGCCTCGCGCGCGAAGGCGTGACTCATGTCGCGTTCGAGGCGTCGAGCCACGGCCTGTCGCAATATCGCACCGAAGGCCTGCCGGTGCGCGCGGCGGCGTTCACCAACCTCAGCCGCGATCATCTCGATTACCACAAGGACATGGCGGATTATTTCACCGCCAAGATGCGCCTGTTCGCAGAGGTGCTCGATCCCGACGGCGTCGCCGTGGTGTGGGCCGATGATGGCGAGCATTCCGCGCGCGTCATCGATCTCGCGCGCGAGCGCCGCAACCGACTGATTACCGTGGGCGAGCGCGGCGACACGCTCCGCCTGCTGTCGCGCGCGCCGACGCTGCTCGGCCAAGGGCTGGTGATAGAGGCCGAGGGCCGCGAGCATAAGGTAACGCTGCCGCTGATCGGCGCTTATCAGGCAGCCAATGCGCTGACCGCGGCGGGCATCGTCATCGGCACCGGCGGCGATGTGGAACAGACGATTGCCGCGCTCGGCCGGCTGGCGCCGGTGCGCGGGCGGCTCGAGCGCGCGGTCATCACGCGGGCGGGCGCGCCGGTCTATGTCGATTACGCGCATACGCCCGACGCGCTCGAAGCAGCGATTGCCGCGCTCAAGCCGCATGCGGCAGGCCGGTTGATCGTCATGTTTGGGGCTGGCGGTGATCGCGATCCCGGCAAGCGCGAGCCGATGGGCCAGGCCGCCGCGGCCGGCGCGGACACGGTGATCGTCACCGACGACAATCCGCGTACCGAGGATGCCGGCAAGATCCGCCGCGAGGTGATGAAGGGCGCGCCCGGCGCGACCGAGATCGGCGGTCGCCGCCAGGCGATCGCCGCGGCGATCGACATGGCCGGGCCGGAAGATATCGTGCTGCTCGCCGGCAAGGGGCACGAACAGGGGCAGATCATCGGCGACATGGTGCTGCCGTTCGACGACGTGGCAGTCGCGCGCGAGGCGGCGGCATGAGCCTGTGGACCTCAGCCGAGATCGCCGTTGCAACCGGCGGCAAGGCATCCGCCGATTTCGTGGTCGACGGCGTCACCTTCGATTCGCGTGAAGTCGGGCCGGGCGATCTGTTTATCGCGCTCAAGGGTGAGACGACCGACGGACACAAATTCCTCGATCAGAGCTCCGAGCGGGGAGCTGCGGGTGCGGTGGTCAGCGTATCGACCCCGCACCCGCATGTGCTCGTCGCCGACACGATGGCGGCGCTCAACGATCTCGGGCGCGCATCGCGCGCGCGCTCCGCAGCCAAGATCATCGGCGTCACCGGCTCGGTCGGCAAGACGGGGACCAAGGAGGCGCTCTACGCCGCTCTCGATCGCGTTGAGCCGGGCCGGGCGCACCGCTCGCTCAAGAGCTACAACAACCATACCGGCGTACCGCTCAGCCTCGCCCGGATGCCGCGCGCGACGCGGTTCGGCGTGTTCGAGATGGGCATGAACCATGCCGGCGAACTGGCCCAGCTCACCCGTCTCGTGCGCCCGCATATCGCTATCGTCACCGCGATCGCGCCGGCGCACAGCGAATTCTTTCCTGACGAAAGCGCGATCGCCGACGCCAAGGGCGAGATTTTTCAGGGCCTCGAGCCCGGCGGCACCGCGATCGTGCCGTTCGACAGCCCGCATCGCGATCGCCTGATCGCCGCGGCGAGGCCCTATGCCGCCGAAATCGTCACTTTCGGCCTCGGCGAAGGCGCCGACGTCCATGCGGTGGACACGATGCGCACCGAGCGCGGCACCTTCGTCAATGCCCGGCTGGGCGATGAGGAACTGAGCTACACCGTCTCGCAATTCGGCGCGCATTGGGTGTCCAACTCGCTCGCGTTGCTGGCGGCGGTACGCGCGGCCGGCGGCGACCTCGCGATGGCCGGGCTCGCGCTCGCCGAACTCGGCGGCATTGCCGGGCGCGGTGCGCGGTTCATGGCTCAGGTTGGTGACGGCGAGGCGTTGGTCATCGATGAAAGCTACAACGCCAATCCCGCGTCGATGGCCGCGACGCTGGCGGTGTTCGCCGACGAAACCGCCACCCGCAAGATCGCGGTCCTCGGCGATATGTACGAATTGGGGGAGGGCAGCCGCGCTTTCCACGAGGGGCTTGCCGGGCCGGTCAAGGCGAGCGGCGCCCAGATGGTCATTCTGGTCGGCGAAGCGATGGGCGCGCTGGCGAATGCGCTTGAGGGCGAGGTCGATTTCGTCCATGTGCCCGATGCTCAAACCGCGCGCGACCGGCTGAAGGCGATGCTGGCGCCAGGCGATGCGGTTCTCATCAAGGGTTCGAACGGAGTGGGGCTCGCCACGGTCGTCGCCGGGCTGGCGGGTGGAAAGACGTAAATGCTGTATTGGATCGCGGAACATCTGCACTTCGCCGGCCTGCTCAACCTCTTCCGGTATCTGAGCTTCCGCACCGGCGGCGCCGTCGCCACCGCCTTGTTCCTCGGTCTGTTGATCGGCCCCCGGTTCATCGGCTGGCTGCGCATCCGGCAGGGCAAGGGCCAGCCGATCCGCGACGACGGCCCGCAGAGCCATCTCGCCAAGCGCGGTACGCCCACCATGGGCGGGCTGATGATCCTCACCAGCCTCAGCGTATCGATGCTGCTGTGGATGGAATTCGCCAACCCCTATGTCTGGGCGTGCCTGTTCGTCACGCTGGGCTTTGGCGCGATCGGTTTCCTCGACGATTACGACAAGGTGACCAAGGCGAGCACCAAGGGCGTTTCGGGGCGTGTCCGCCTGCTTGCCGAGTTCATCATCGCGGCAGTCGCGGCGGCGCTGATCACGCACGAGAATGGCACCCATCTCTATCTGCCGTTCGTCACCGGCGTGTCGATCGATCTCGGCTATTTCTACATCGCCTTCGCGGCCTTCGTGATCGTGGCGTTCGGCAATGCGGTGAACCTGACCGACGGGCTCGATGGCCTCGCGACCATGCCGGTGATTATCGCCGCCGTCGCGTTCATGATTATCGCCTATCTGGTCGGCAACGCGAAATTCGCCGATTATCTCGGCATCCCACACGTCGAGGGCGCGGGTGATCTCGCGATCTATTGCGGGGCGATCGCCGGGGCGGGGCTTGCTTTCCTGTGGTTCAACGCGCCGCCGGCAGCCGTTTTCATGGGCGATACCGGCAGCCTCGCGCTGGGCGGCGCGCTCGGCGCGATCGCGGTGACGGCGCATCACGAGATCGTGCTGGCGATCATCGGCGGCCTCTTCGTCGTCGAGGCGTTGTCGGTCGTCATCCAGGTGTTCTTCTTCAAGCGCACCGGCAAGCGCGTGTTCCGCATGGCGCCGATCCACCATCATTTCGAGCAGCTCGGCTGGAGCGAACCGACCGTCGTGATCCGCTTCTGGATCATCGCGCTGGTGCTGGCGCTTGCCGGCCTGTCGACGTTGAAGCTGCGGTGATTACCAGCACAGCCTGGCGCGGCAAACGCTATGCGGTGCTTGGGTTGGCGCGCTCGGGCGCGGCGACGGTGTGTGCGCTGGTGGCGAGCGGCGCCGAGGTTGTGGCTTGGGACAGCGATGCCCAGCGATGCGAAAGCCTCGTAGAGTCGGTCCAAGAACTTGCGGTAAATCTTGATGCAGTCTCGTTGCAGATTGCTGATCTCGAAACGATTGATCTGGCCGATTTCGACGCGGTGATCGTCTCGCCGGGCGTCCCGATTAACAAGCATCCGATCGCCGCTAAAGCGCGCGCCGCAAACGTCCCGATCATCGGCGATATTGAGCTGTTCGCGCAGGCACGCGCCGAGCTGCCGCCGCACAAGGTCGTCGGCATCACCGGCACCAACGGCAAATCGACCACCACGGCGCTGATCCATCATATCCTCGAAACCGCCGGCATTCCCGCGCGGCTTGGCGGCAATATCGGTCTGCCGATCCTGGGGCAGGAGCCGTTGCCGGAAGGTGGCGTCTACGTCCTCGAACTGTCGAGCTATCAGATCGACCTGACGCAGAGCCTCGATTGCGACGTCGCGATCCTGCTCAACATCACCCCGGATCATCTCGATCGCTACGCCGATTTCCAGGCCTATGCCGACAGCAAGGCGCGGCTGTTCGCGATGCAGTTGCCCGACCACACAGCGATCATCGGCATCGGCGACGCGCCCTCGGCCGCTATCGCGCGCAGCCTGTCGGCGCGTGGCGAGCACCTCACCAAGATCGCGCCGGGCGTGTGCATGGATCAATCGCGCTGGCCGTCGCTGCAGGGGCCGCACAACGCCCAGAACGCGCTGGCCGCGATCAACGCCGCGCAGGCGCTCGGCGTGCCGGAAGCGGCGATCGACCGCGGGCTCGAGACGTTTGCCGGCCTGCCGCACCGCATGCAGCGCATCGGCGAGCGCGGCGGCGTCGCCTATGTCGACGATTCGAAGGCGACCAATCCGGAAAGCGTCGCGCCCGCGCTGGCCGCGTTCGATCGCATCCACTGGATTCTCGGCGGCCTTGCCAAGAGCGACGATCTCGATGCCTGCCGCCCGCATTTCGATCGCATCGCCCATGCCTATACGATCGGCGAGGCGGGGCCGCGCTTCGCGGAACTGCTCCGCCCGCACATGCCGGTCGACGAGAGCGGCACGCTGGACGTCGCGGTGACGACGGCGGCGGAGAACGCGCGGCCCGGCGAAACCGTGCTGTTGTCGCCCGCCTGCGCGTCGTTCGATCAGTTTCGCGATTACGAGGCGCGCGGCGATGCGTTCCGCGCCGCGGTGGAGGCTCTGTCATGACCGATGCACGCGCCGAACCCGCCGGGCTGCTCGCCCGGATCAAGCCACGCAGCGGGCGTGGCGACGCCACGCCGCTGGCGATGTGGTTCTGGGATATCGATCGCGTGCTGCTGCTGATCGCGCTGGTGCTGATCGCGATCGGCCTCGTCGCCGTCGCCGCGGCATCCCCGGCCAGCGCCGTTCGTTATTCGGGCGGATCGCGGCATATCGCGCCGCTTTATTATTTCTGGCGACAGCTCGGCTGGGTGGCGATCTCGCTGCCGGTGATGTTCGTCGTCTCGATGCTGCCGATCAACACGGCGAAGCGCTTCGCGATCCTCGGCTGCATCGTCTGCATCGCGTTGCTGGCGATGGTGCCGTTCGTCGGCGCGGCGGTAAACGGCGCGCGGCGCTGGTTCGGGGTGGGTATCGGGCAGTTCCAGCCGTCCGAATTCCTCAAGCCCTTTTTCATCGTGACCACCGCCTGGCTGTTGTCGCTCCGCGCGCAGGACAAGGATTTGCCGGTCTTTCCGATCACGCTGGCGATGACCGCCGCGATCGGCGCCTTGCTGATGCTCGAGCCCGATTTCGGCCAGACGATGATCTTCGGCCTGGTCTGGATGGCGCTGCTGATGGTCGCGGGCACGCCGTGGCGGACGCTGGTGACGCTGATCGGCTGCATCCCGGTCGGCCTGCTCGCCGCTTACACCTTCTATTCGACCGCGCGGGTGCGCATCGACGCCTTCCTGTTCCCGGATACCGATACCGCGCAGATCGACCATTATCAGACCGATATGGCCCACGCGACGCTCACCGCCGGCGGCCTGTTCGGCACCGGCCCCGGCGGCGGCGTCATGAAGTTCAAGCTGCCCGAGGCGCATACCGACTATATCTTCTCGGTGATCGGCGAGGAATTCGGGCTGATCGCCTGCGCGATCGTCGCGTTGCTGTTCCTCGCGCTGGTGATCCGCGTGTTCGTCAAGCTGCTCGACGAGCAGGACGAGTTCCGGCTGCTGGCGGCGGCCGGCCTCGCGACGCAATTCGGCGCGCAGGCGATGATCAACATCCTCGTCAACACCGGGCTCGCCCCGTCGAAGGGTATGACGCTGCCGTTCATCAGCTATGGCGGCTCGTCGATGGTCGCGCTGTCGATCGGCATGGGGCTGCTGCTCGCCTTCACCCGGCGAAACCCCTTCTTGACGCGGTCGCCCTATATCGTGCGATGGAGCGGACGATGACACGCGAACGCCACTTCGTCCTCGCTGCCGGTGGAACCGGCGGCCATATGGTTCCCGCTGCCGCCCTGGCGGCCGAGCTTACGCGCCGCGGCCACCGCGTCGCGCTGGTTTCCGACGAGCGGGGCGTGCGCTTCCCCGGCCTGTTCGAGGAAATCCAGACCCACATCCTGCCTGCCGGCCGCATGTCCGGCGGGCCGCTCGGCTGGATTAAGGGCGCGCGCCAGGTGCTCGCCGGCCGCGCGATGGCGGTGCAGCTCTATCGCACCTTCAAGCCCGAGGCGGTGATCGGCTTCGGCGGCTATCCCGCGCTCCCCGCGCTGCTCGCCGCGTTCAAGGCGAAGATCCCGACCGCGGTGCACGAACAGAATGCAGTGCTGGGCCGCGTCAATCGCCTCGTCGCGCGCAAGGTCGATGCGATCGCCACCTCCTATCTCGAGGTCGAGCGCCTGAAGCTCGATTGGCAACCCAAGACGCATCTCGTCGGCAATCCGGTTCGCGAGGCAGTGCTGACCTTACGCGATCGCCCGTTCCCGCTGCTTGAGGAAGACGGCATCTTCCGCGTCCTCGTCACCGGCGGCAGCCAGGGGGCGAGTGTGCTCAGCCAGGTGGTGCCCGATGGCCTGGCGATGCTGCCGGTCAGTTTCCGTCGCCGCCTGCAGGTGACGCATCAGGCGCGGATCGAGGACATCGACGCCGCGCGCGCCAAATATGCCGAGCTGCAGATCGCCGCCGAGCTCGCCACCTATCTTCCGGACATGCCCGAGCAGCTTGCCTGGGCGCACCTTGTCATCGCTCGCGCCGGTGCCTCGACGATCGCCGAGCTGACGGCCGCGGGCCGCCCTGCGATCCTCGTGCCTTTGCCGATCGCCACCGACGATCACCAGACCGCCAATGCCCGCGAGATCACGCAGGCCGGCGGCGCGCGGACGATCAGCCAGAAGGCGTTCACGCCCAAGGAACTCGCCAAGCAGATGCAGAAACTGGGGCTCGATCCGGTTGCACTGCAGAATGCCGCCGCGCGCGCCAAGAGCTGCGGCCGGCCGAACGCGACGCGCGATCTCGCCGATCTCGTTGAAGGCCTCGCGCCGGCGCGCGAAGGCGGTCAGGAATATGGTGTGCCGCTGCCGCAGGGCGTGGCGGCATGAAGGGCGTCGGCACCGATATCGGCACGATCCATTTCGTCGGCATCGGCGGCATCGGCATGTCGGGCATTGCCGAGGTGATGCACAATCTCGGCTATTCGGTGCAGGGCTCGGACCTCAGCGAAGGTGCGACGGTGCAGGCGTTGCGCAAGAAGGGCATCGCCGTCCACATCGGCCACAAGCCAGAGAATATCGGCGACGCCGCGGTGGTCGTCGTATCGACCGCGGTCAAGCGCGGCAACCCGGAGGTCGAGGCGGCGCTCGAACGGCGCGTGCCCTTGGTGCGCCGCGCCGAGATGCTCGCCGAGCTTATGCGGCTCAAGTCCACGGTCGCCGTGGCCGGCACGCACGGCAAGACGACGACGACCTCGATGGTCGCGGCACTGCTCGATGCCGGCGGCGTCGATCCGACTGTCATCAACGGCGGGATCATCAATTCCTACGGCTCGAACGCGCGATTGGGCGCGAGCGACTGGATGGTGGTCGAGGCTGACGAGAGCGACGGCAGCTTCCTGCGGCTTGACGGCACGTTGGCGGTGGTCACCAATATCGATCCCGAACACCTCGATCACTATGGCGATTTCGATGCGGTGAAGCGCGCCTTCGTCGAGTTCGTCGAGAACGTGCCGTTCTACGGCGCCGCCTTCCTGTGCCTCGATCACGCGGAAGTGCAGGGCATCGTGCCGCGCATCCGTGATCGGCGGATCATCACCTACGGCTTCGCCGCGCAGGCCGATATTCGCGGGCAGAACGTGGTGCCGTTCCCCGGCGGCAATCGCTTCGACGTCGTGGTGCGCAACCGCGATGGTGACAGCCGGATCATCGAAGGCGTCGAGCTGCCGATGCCGGGTCGCCACAACGTCCAGAACGCGCTCGCCGCGATCGGCGTGGCGATCGAGCTGGGGATCGACGACTCGACGATCCAGCGCGGCTTCGCGGCGTTCGGCGGGGTCAAGCGGCGCTTCACCAAGGTCGGCGAGGTCGAAGGCGTGCCGATCATCGACGATTACGGCCACCATCCGGTCGAAATTCGCGCGGTGCTGTCGGCCGCGCGCGAGGGCACCAAAGGTCGTGTGATCGCGGTCGTCCAGCCGCATCGCTACACGCGGCTGCGCGATCTGATGGGCGAGTTCCAGACCGCGTTCAACGATGCCGACATGGTGCTGGTGACGCCGGTCTATGCTGCCGGCGAAGCACCGATCGAGGGTGTCGACGCACTGGCGCTGGTCGATGGGCTCAAGCGTCGCGGGCATCGCTCGGCGGCGACGATCGCCGATGCGGAGGCGCTGGCGGCAACGCTGGCGGGCACGATCCGCGAGGGCGATCTCGTCGTGTGCCTGGGGGCCGGCGATATCACCAAATGGGCGGCCGGGCTGGCCGAGGCGATCGAGACCGCGCGGGTGCCGGCATGACCGTTTGCTATGCTCTCCCGCCCCTCAAGGGCAGCGTCGAGCATCACGGCAGCCTCGCCGATTTCATCTGGTTTCGCACCGGCGGCGCCGCGGAATGGCTGGTCCGGCCCGAAAGTGTCGAGGATCTGGCGAGCTTCATGGCTGGGCTCGATTCGGAAACGCCGGTGCTGCCGGTCGGGGTCGGCTCGAATTTGATCGTGCGCGATGGCGGCGTGCCGGGCGTGGTGGTGCGCTTGCCCAAGGCGATGGCGAAGGTATCGGTCGAACCCGGCAACCGCGTCCGCGCCGGTGCCGGGGCGATGGGTATCACCGTCGCCAGCGCCGCGCGTGACGCCGGGATTGCGGGCCTCGAATTCCTGCGTGGCATTCCCGGCACCGTCGGCGGCGCGGTGCGGATGAATGCGGGCGCCTATGGCCGCGATGCCAGCGACATCCTGATCGAGGCGACCGTCGTGACGCGGGCCGGAGACATCGAAACATGGCCGGCCGAGCGGCTGGGCTATACCTATCGTCATTCGGCATTGCCGCCGGGCGCCGTCGTCGTCGAGGCGCTGTTCGAAGGCATGCCGGGCGACAAGGCGGCGATCACCGCCGAGATGGATCGCATCGCTGCCGAGCGCGAGGCCTCGCAGCCGTTGCGCTCGCGCACTGGCGGTTCGACTTTCAAGAACCCGGACGGCGACAAGGCCTGGCGCCTGATCGATGCCGCCGGCTGCCGGGGCTTGCGTCGCGGCGACGCGCAGGTCAGCGAGAAACATTGCAACTTCCTGCTCAACCTCGGCGAAGCCAGCAGCGCCGATATCGAGGCGCTGGGCGAGGACGTGCGCGAGCGGGTGAAGGCGGCATCCGGCGTGACGCTCGAATGGGAAATCCAACGCGTGGGGGTGGCCGAATGAGCGGCGCTCTTAAAACCACTCTGCACATCGCCGTACTGATGGGCGGCTGGTCGGCCGAGCGCGAGGTGTCGCTGATGTCCGGCGCGGGCGTCAGCGACGCGCTGGAGAGTCTCGGTCATCGCGTGACGCGGATCGATATGGGCCGCGATGTCGCGCTTCGGCTCGCCGAGGCGAAGCCCGATCTGGTGTTCAACGCGCTCCACGGCACGCCGGGCGAAGATGGCTCGATACAGGGCATGCTCGACCTGATGGGGCTGCGCTATACGCATTCCGGCATGGTCACGTCGGTGATCGCGATCGACAAGGTGCTGACTAAGCAGGCGCTGGTGCCGCACGGTATCCCGATGCCGGGTGGCCGCATCGTCAGGTCTGCTGATCTGTTCGCGGGCGATCCGCTCAAGCGTCCCTATGTCCTCAAGCCGGTCAACGAAGGCTCGTCGGTTGGCATCGCGATCGTCACCGAGGACGGCAATTACGGCAATCCGATCGGGCGCGACGTTGCCGGGCCCTGGCAGGATTTCGAGGAGCTTCTCGCCGAACCCTATGTCCGCGGGCGCGAACTGACCACCGCCGTGCTCGGCGATACCGCGCTGGGCGTCACCGAATTGCGGCCCAAGAGCGGCTTCTACGATTACGACGCCAAATATACCGACGGCATGACCGAGCATCTCTTCCCGGCGCCGATCCCCGATGACATTGCCGCGGCGTGCAAGCGTATCGCGATCGAGGCGCACCGGCTGCTCGGCTGCAAAGGGTGCAGCCGCGCCGATTTCCGCTGGGATGACGAGTGTGGCGAGGACGGCCTCTTCCTGCTCGAGGTCAACACGCAGCCGGGGATGACGCCGCTCAGCCTCGTTCCCGAACAGGCGCGCCATGCCGGCATGTCGTATCCCGAACTCGTCCAGCGCATCGTCGACGAAGCGATCAGGGATTCCGCTCGATGAGCCGCACGATCCGCCGGGGTCCACCGCCGCGACGGCCGGTCGTGCGCGGCCGCAAGCAGCAGCGCAAATCGATCGGCGATCGATTGATCGCGCTGATCGGCATTTCCGAAGAAGCGCTGCAGCGGCTTGTCACCTGGACGATCGTCGCCGTGGTCGCGCTGCTCGGGCTGGGCGCGGCGACATGGCTGGGCGTGCCGGGCATGGTCGGCACCGCGCTTGCCGAAAGCCTTGGCCGCGCCGGGCTCAAGGTCGAGCAGATCCAGATCACCGGGTTGAAGCGGATGGACGCGCAGACCGTCTATGCCATTGCGCTGGACCAGAAATCGCGCGCGATGCCGCTGGTCAGCCTGGAGGACGTGCGCCAGCAATTGCTGCAATATGGCTGGATCAAGGATGCGCACGTTTCGCGGCGGCTGCCCAACATGCTGCTGATCCATGTCGATGAGCGCACGCCGGCAGCCGTTTGGCAGGACAATGGCAAGCTGATGCTAATCGACGCCTCGGGCGTGCTGCTTTCCACGGTGACGCCGCAGGCGATGCCCAACCTGCCGCTGATCATCGGCCCCAACGCCAACACACAGGAGCCGGCCTACCAGGCACTGCTCGATGCCGCGCCTGCGCTGCGCCCACGCGTGCGCGGCGCGACCTGGGTTGGCGACCGCCGCTGGAATATCACCTTCGATAGCGGCGAGACGCTCGAGCTGCCCGAAGACAATGCGCCGGCCGCGCTCGTCAAGTTCGCGGAGATGGATGGCACCGATCGTCTGCTCGGCCGCGGCTTTACCCGCTTCGACATGCGCGATCCGACCAAGCTGGTCGCGCGCAAGGGCGACGCGATGGAGAGCCATGACGTCAGCGAGGATTCACACGGCGCGCCAGCCGTGTATGATGGCGGCACAGGGGGCCACGGCCAGTCGGCCGGCGGCATCGAACAGGGGTAATCAGGGGGATGGCGAAGGCAGCACCTGAAGGACTGATAACGGCGCTGGACATCGGCTCGTCCAAGGTCTCGGCGATGATCGCGCAGAAGGGAGACGGCGGCGAGCTGATCGTGCTCGGCACCGGCCAGCGCGAGAGCCGCGGCGTCAAGCGCGGCTATATCGCCGACATGGCGGCGACCGAGCTTGCCGTTCGCGAGGCGGTGGAGCAGGCCGAGCGGATCGCCGGCACCAATATCGAGAACGTCTGGGTCAGCTTCTCGGCGGGCGGCCTGGTATCGGATGTCGCCTCGGTCGAGGTCGAACTCGGCGGCCATCAAATCGAGCAGGCGGATATCGACGAATTGCTGCAGGCCGGCCGCGAGTCGATCGACCCCGCTGGCCGCATGGTTTTGCATGCTCAGCCAACGCTTTACACGCTGGACGGGTTGACCGGCGTCAAGAAGCCGCTGGGTCTGCATGCCGATCGGCTGGGCGTGCATATCCATGTCGTCGCCGCCGACGGATCGCCGGTGCGAAACCTCGATCTGTGCGTGCGCAGCGCGCATCTCGAGGTTAAGTCGATCATCGCCTCGCCGGTGGCGACCGGGCTTGCCTGCCTGAGCGACGAGGAGCGCGAGCTCGGCGTTGCGTTGATCGAGCTGGGCGCGGGGATCACCAACGTCTCGCTGTTCGCCGGCGGCATGCTCGTCGGCCTGACCTCGATTCCCTATGGCGCTGCCGATATCACCGACGACATCGCGTCGGCGTTCGGCACGCGGCGCGCGCAGGCCGAGCGGATGAAGTGCTTCCACGGTTCGGCCAACATGAGCCCGCGTGACAATCACGACATGATCGAAGTCAAGCCGATCGCCGAGGACGACGCGACCGAAGGCAATCGCATCACCCGCGCGCAATTGATCGGCGTGATCCGCCAGCGGCTCGAGCATCTCAGCGGGCAGATCCAGGCCGCACTCAAGGAGCTCGGTTTCGATAGTCCGGTCGGCCGTCAGGTCGTGCTGACCGGCGGCGGGGCTGAATTGAACGGCATCGCCGACTATTTTCAGCAATCGCTGGGCCGGGCGGTGCGCGTCGGGCGTCCGCGTGGCCTGGTCGGCCTGCCCGAGGCGCATTCGGGCCCGGCCTTCGCGACGCTTTCGGGGCTGGTTTATTATGCCGCGTCGAACCCGGTCGATCTGCGGGCGACGGTGCGTGCGGACCAGACAGTCCATCGCCAGAAGGGATTCGCTGCGATCAGGCGGTTCGTTTCAGCGGTGAAGGCGAATTATTGAGTAATTATGACGCGCTCCCCGGATTTGGTCTTTCACCGGCTTCGGGCATCGTGCAAAAGCAGGGTTAATTGAAGTGCAAGCCTCCGCGTATCCGGGAGGCAGGGCGGAGACAGGGCGAATGAGCATCGAATTCCTTCCACCGGACGTCGACGAACTGACGCCGAAGATCAGCGTGATCGGCGTCGGCGGCGCCGGCGGCAACGCGATCGCCAACATGATGCGTGCGGAAGTGCAGGGCGTCGAGTTCCTCGTCGCCAACACCGACGCACAGGCGCTGAAGCAATCGACCGCGCCGCAGCGCATCCAGCTCGGCGCCAAGATCACGCAGGGGCTCGGCGCCGGCTCGCGGCCGGAGATAGGCCGCGCCGCTGCCGAGGAGACGATCGATCAGGTCGCCAAGAGCCTCGAAGGCGCGCACATGTGCTTCATTGCCGCCGGCATGGGCGGCGGCACCGGCACGGGGGCGGCGCCGGTGATCGCCAAGACCGCGCGCGACATGGGTATCCTGACCGTCGGCGTCGTCACCAAGCCGTTCGCGTTCGAGGGCAGCCGCCGCGCCAAATCGGCCGAGGCAGGCATCGAGGAACTGCAGAAGTTCGTCGACACGCTGATCGTCATCCCCAACCAGAATTTATTCCTGATCGCCAATGCGAACACGACCTTCAAGGAAGCGTTCCAGATGGCCGACGAGGTGTTGCAGCAGGGCGTGCGCGGCATCACCGACCTGATGGTGATGCCCGGCCTCATCAACCTCGACTTCGCCGACGTGCGTTCGGTGATGCAGGAGATGGGCAAGGCGATGATGGGCACCGGCGAGGCCGACGGCGACAGCCGCGCGATCGAGGCGGCGCAGAAGGCGATCGCCAACCCGCTGCTTGATGGCGTCAGCATGCAGGGCGCCAAGGGTGTGATCGTCTCGATCACCGGCGGCGAGGACATGCGCCTGCTTGAGGTCGACGAGGCGGCCAATCACATCCGCGAGCTGGTCGATCCCGACGCCAACATCATCTGGGGCTCGGCGTTCAATCCGGAGCTGGAAGGCAAGATTCGCGTTTCGGTGGTGGCGACGGGCATCGACGCCGGCGCACCGGGGCAAGCTGCTTCGGTCGAAACGACGCGTGCCTTCTCGTTCAACACGCCGCGCAAGGCGCCGGCACCGAGCCCGGCCCCCGAGCCCGAAGTGGCCGACGAGGAGAAAGCTCCGGCCGCCGAGGAGGCTGTGGCGGCTGATGCGACCCCGACGGTGGACGAGGCTGCGGTTACCGAAGCCGCGAGCCACGCCGAAACCGAGGCATCGGCGCCCGCCGAGAATGCCGATGCGGGCGACGACGAGCTGGTACTCGGGGCCGATACGGTCGTCCCCGAGCCGGCGCCCGCCGCGCCCAAGGTGTTTGGTGACGACCTGCCGCCGCCGTCACCCAATGCGGCGCGCCGCCGTTGGCTGTCCGCTGGGACGCCGGCAAGCGACGAGCCGGCGGAAGCCGAAAAGGAAGCCGCTCCGGCGCCCCGCGTGAAGCTGGGCGGGACGCTGTTCGAGCGTATGTCGAACATTACCCGCGGCTCCGCGCGCGATGAAGAGGAAGAAGGCGATCAGGATCCGCTCGACATCCCCCGCTTCCTGCATCGCCAGAACAACCAATAGCAGGGCGGCGCGTGCTGGTCGACGCTATGCGTCGGCTTGCCGCGCGCTACGCCGTTCGGCCATGATGCGTTCAGCCTCGACCGGGTCTAGATTTTTTCATCCATGAAGACCTACATTTCGTTCGGCGGCGCTTTCACAGCTTCTATTTGCGCGTTCATTGCAATGCCGGCCCCGGCGGCTGGACTGCAAGTTGCTCATCCGCCCGCATCTTCCGTCCTCGTCCCGCCGCCGACCCCCGATGCCGACGCATTGGCGGAGCAGATGCGTATCCTGGGCAAGGAGCCCAAGAATGCCGATGCACTGATCAAGGCCGGCGAACTGACGCTCAAGCTTGGCGACCCGACTGCTGCGGCGGTACTGTTCAGCCGCGCCGAAGCGGAGCGGCCCCACGATGGTCATCTCAAGGCCGATGAAGCGGCGGTGCTGGTCCATATGGAGCGTCCGGGCGAGGCGCTGCGCCTGTTTCAGCAGGCCGAGAGCATGGGCGCCGACATGGCTGATTTTGCCTCGGAACGCGGGCTTGCCTACGATCTGATAGGCCAGCAGGAGCGCGCGCAGCGCGACTATCGAACCGCGCTTGCGCAAAATCCGGACAATGCCGAGACGATGCGTCGCTATGCCTTGTCGCTGGGCATTTCGGGGCAACGCGATCGAGCTCTTGCCGAGATCGATCCGCTGGTTCGGCAACAGGATCATGCGGGCTGGCGCGACCGCGCGTTCATTCTGGCGATGACTGGCGATCCGGACCAGGCCGACAAGATCGCCAAGGCGATGCTGTCGCCCCAGATGGCGGTCGGCCTCGCGCCCTTCTTCCAGCGCCTGCCGCAATTGTCGCCCGTCGACCGCGCGTTCGCCGTGCATTTCGGCGAGGTGGCGTCGACGCCCCAGCGCGTCGCCGATGCGCGCCTGGTGCCACCGCTGCCCCCGCTCGCACCCGAACCGGTTTCGCCGCCAGTCGAGGTCGCCGCGGCGAAGCCGGCCAAGGAAAGCCGCGCTCAACGCCGGGCGCGCGAGAAGGCTGAGCGCCGGCAAGCAAGTGTAGCGCAGAGCGCGCGCCAGGAATCGAGCACGGCAGGCGTGGCTGCGAAGGCAGCGCCGACGCCTGCTCCGACGCCGGCCCAACTCGCCGCCACGGCGCCGGTCGCGCCTGCGCCGTCGTCGGCTCAATCGCAAGCGACGTCGCCCGCGCCCGCGGAAGCGGCCGTCGCACATCAGGCGGCGTCCACGCCGCCGCCGCCCAAGGCGGCGCCGACACCCGCGAAAGCCGCGCCGCCGGTCAAGGCAGCGACACGAGTCGGGCAGGAGGATGATATCCTGCATCAGATCATGTCCGGCATCAGCGTCCCGCCGTCGGAGACAGGGTCTGCTCCATCGGAGCCGGCGGCGGCGCCACCGCCCGCGGCGACCAAGCCCGTGCCCGATCCGGCCGCCGAAGCGAAACGGCTCGAAGCAGCCAACCTCGCGGCGGTGAAGAAAGCTGCCGAGGAAAGGGCAGAGGCGGAGGCCGAACGCAAGGCCGCCGCCGCAAAAAAGGCTGCCGAAGCCAAGAAGGCGGCCGACGCCAAGGCCGCTGCCGAAAAAGCCGCGAAGGAGAAGGAAGAAAAGGCCAATCCGTCGCGCATCTGGGTTCAGGTCGCGGGCGGCGCCAATGAGCACGATCTGCCCAAGGCGTGGGCGGCATTGAAGGCCAAGGCACCCGATGCCTTCAAGGGCAAACAGGGCTGGTCGACGCCGCTCAACGCTACCAATCGCGTGCTCGCCGGCCCGTTCAAGTCCGACGATGCCGCGCAGGATTTCGTCAATCAGCTCGCCAAAAAGGGCCTGTCCGCTTTCCCGTTCACCAGCGCCAAGGGCCAGAAGATCGACAAATTGCCGGCCAAGTGACAGACGACCGCGTGATGCAACGGGAAATCGGCATGACGCGGCCGCTCGCGCCCTGGGCTTCGCACCCCGAGAAGAGCCGTGGCCGTCGCCATGAGGAACAGAGCGGGGTGCGCGGCCCGCGCGACGCCTTTCAACGCGATCGCGATCGTATCATCCATTCGATCGCGTTTCGCCGCCTGCGCCACAAGACGCAGGTGTTCCTTGCGCCCGATGGCGACCATTTCCGCGTCCGCCTGACCCACAGCCTGGAAGTCGCGCAGATCGGCCGGACGATCGCGCGCGCCCTCGATCTCAACGAGGATCTGACCGAAGCGCTGTGCCTCGCGCATGATATCGGCCACCCGCCGTTCGGCCATGCCGGCGAGGACGCGCTCAAGGCGGCGCTGAAAGGCGAGGGTGGCTTCGATCATAACGGTCACACCTTGCGTGTGTTGACCGAGCTCGAGCGGCCTTATCCGTTGTGGGATGGCCTCAACCTGACCTGGGAGATGCTCGAAGGCCTGGCCAAGCACAATGGTCCGGCCCGGCACCCCGGCTGGGCACTTGCCGAGGTCGATGCCGGCTTTTCCCTCGATCTCGGCAGCCGCGCATCGTTGGAAGCGCAGGTTGCGGCGATCGCGGACGATATCGCTTACGACAATCACGACATCGACGATGGCCTGCGCGCGGGATTGTTGAGTTTTGACCAGATCCTCGACGTGCCGGTGGTCGCGCGCGGATGGCAGGCGGTGGAGGCGCGCTTCGGCGGGCGATCGAAGCGGCTGACCGGCGAACTGATCCGCAGCCAGATCGGCGCGATGGTCAATGATGTCATCACCGAATCGACGCGACGCATCGCCGAAGCCGGAATTGCGAGCGCTGACGACGCGCGGGCCGCCGATCGTGCATTGATCGGCTTTTCCCCCGCGATGGCCGACGATGAGCGCACGCTGAAACGCTTCATGTATGCCAATCTCTACCATCATCCGCGGCAGCTGGCGGCGGCGGATGCGGCGCATGGCATCGTCGATGGGCTGTTCGCCGCCTATCGCGCCGATCCGGCGGCGCTTCCCGACGAATGGCGCGCAGCGCTGCGGGAGGACGAACCCCGGCGCAGCCGCCACATTGCCGATTTCATCGCAGGCATGACCGACCGATACGCGATCGCGCGCTATCGCGACGTGGTTGGTGCGATCGACTTGCCCGAAGGCTTCTGACGGCTCGGGTTTTGCGGTTCGCGTCGGCTTGGTCTAAGGCGCGCGCACTTTCCGCACATTGGGAACGACCGATGACTCTCTACGCCCGTTTCGCCGCGCATCTCGATGCGGCGCTGGATACGCTCGTCGCCGACGGCATCTTGCCGGCGGGGCTGGAGCGCCGCGCCGTCACCGTCGAGCCGCCGCGCGATCCGACGCATGGCGATCTTGCCACCAATGCGGCGATGGTGCTGGCCAAGCCGGCGGGGACCAATCCGCGCGCGCTCGCTGAACGGCTGGCTGCCGAATTGGGCAGGCTCGATGAGGTTGCTTCGGCGACGATTGCCGGCCCCGGCTTCATCAACCTCGCCCTGACCGACGATACGTGGCGCGCCGAGCTTGCAGCGATTCTCGATGCGGGCGACGATTACGGTCGCATTACGCGCGCGGCGCCCTTCACGGTCAATGTCGAATATGTTTCCGCCAATCCGACCGGGCCGATGCACATGGGCCATTGCCGCGGTGCGGTGGTCGGCGATGCGCTGGCCAATCTGCTTGAATTCGCCGGCAACAAGGTGGTCCGCGAATATTATGTCAACGATGCCGGCGGCCAGGTCGACGTGCTCGCCCGCTCGGTTCATCTGCGCTACCGCGAGGCGCTGGGCGAAGATGTCGGCGGGATTCCGGAGGGCCTTTATCCCGGCGCGTATCTGATCCCGGTCGGGCAGGAGCTGGCGCGCGAGTTTGGCGATGCCTTTGTTGGTGCGCCCGAGGCCGAGTGGCTGCCCTTGTTCCGCACGCGTGCGGTCGCGGCGATGCTGGCGATGATCAAGGCTGATCTAGCACTGCTCGGCATTCATCACGACCTGTTCTCGTCCGAAGCCGAATTGCAGGCGGCGGGAAAGCCGGCCGCCGCCGAGGCGGAGTTGCGCGCGCGCGACCTCGTCTATGACGGCATGCTCGAAGCCCCCAAGGGCGAGACGCCGGAGGATTGGGAGCCGGTTGAATTGCCGCTGTTCCGCTCGACCGAGTTCGGCGACGATCAGGACCGGCCGATCCGGAAATCGGACGGCAGCTGGACCTATTTTGGCGCCGATCTCGCTTATCACTACCAGAAGGCCGCGACCGCCGACGCGCTGATCGACATCTGGGGCGCAGACCACGCGGGCACCGTCAAGCGGATCCAGGCTGCGGTCAAGGCGCTGACCGGTGGGCGGGTGCCGTTCGACGTCAAACTGGTCCAGATGGTGCGGCTGCTCCGCGCCGGTGAACCAGTCAAGATGTCGAAGCGGGCCGGCAACTTCGTGACGCTTGCTGATGTCGTGAATGAAGTCGGCAAGGACGTCGTGCGTTTCACGATGCTGACGCGCAAGGCCGACGCACAGATGGATTTCGACTTCGCCAAGGTCGTCGAAGCGTCGAAGGACAATCCGGTCTTCTACGTCAATTATGCGCACGCGCGGATCATGAGCCTGCATCGTCGCGCTGCCGAAGCCGGAATCGATTGTCCGCGCGTGCCCGACCTGTCCCAGCTCGGGACCGAAGAACTTGCGCTGGTCAAGCTCGCGGCGCAGTTTCCGCGGGTTGTGGAGACCGCGGCGATCGCGCGCGAACCGCACAGAATCGCATTTTATCTCTATGATTTATCGGCTGCTTTTCATGCCCAATGGAATGTTGGCAACGACCGGCCGGAGATGCGCTTTCTCGTCCCGGAGCGGGTCGACCTTACGTGCGCGCGTCTTTTCTTGGCCGATGCAATAGGGCAGATTATCAGGAATGGCCTCGCGATCATGGGGGTGGAGGCAGTTTCGGAGATGAACTGATGGCGACGTCAGGCGACGAATATCGCGACGAGGATCGGCTTCCCTGGCTCGAATCGGTCGAGGCGGATGACGAACCGCGCGGACAAACCTTGCGGGTCGTCGGCCTCGTCATCGTCGGCCTGATCGCCATCGCGGCGCTGGTCTATGCCATCTATTGGGTGCAATCCCACCATCATGCAGCCGGCGGCAATGGCGCGCTGATCGCGGCGCCGCAGGGCGATTACAAGGTCAAGCCCGATCAGCCGGGCGGCATGAAAGCCGAAGGCGAGGGCACGCAGGCGCTGGCGACGAGCCAGGGCGCCGACAACGCGTCGGCCGCGATTGACCTCAACGCCGTTCCCGAAGCGCCGATCGCCGGCAAGCCCGTCGCGACCGGGCAACAGCCCAACGACGGTGGCGCGGCGCACGTGGCTGCTGCGGTGCCTGCCTCGGGCGGCACGCTCAAGGCCGAAGCGCCGGTAAGCGCGCCCAAGGCGATGGCCGCGGCTGCGGCCAACGGCTCGGTCGTGCAGCTCGGCGCCTATCCAGATCAGGCGACCGCCAATGCGCAGTGGAAGCGGATGGCGGGGCGCTTCTCTTATCTCGCGCCGCTCGGCCAATCGATCGAGCAGGCCAATGTCAACGGCCGCAAGGTCTATCGGCTGCGGGTCAATGCGGGCAGCGCGACCGCGGCGAGCCAGCTGTGCGGCAAGCTGAAGGTAGCCGGCGAGGCTTGTTTCGTCCCCTGAGCCTGCGCTAGCGCGGGCGGCATGAAGCCCGTCATCTTCGGCCTTGCCGGCCCCACGCTCAGCGCCGACGAGCGCGCCTTCTTCGGCGACGCGGAGCCCGCCGGCTATATCCTGTTCAAGCGCAACGTCGAAAATCGGGCGCAACTGCTGGCGCTCACCGATAGCCTGCGCGATCTGGCGGGGCGCGAGGACGTGGCAATCCTGATCGACCAGGAAGGCGGGCGCGTGGCGCGCATGCAACCGCCCGAATGGCCCGCTTTCCCGGCAGGCCCGGCTTTCGATGCGCTATACGAGGTCGCGCCCGTCTCCGCGATCGAGGCGGCTCGCGCGAATGCCCAGGCGATCGCGCTGACGCTCGCCGAAGTCGGGATAACCGTCGATTGCCTGCCGCTGCTCGACGTTGCCCAGCACGATACCACCGATGCGATCGCCACGCGCGCGCTGGGCCACGAGCCGATGCGCGTCGCCGCGTTGGGGCGGGCGATTCTCGATGGGCTGGCGGCGGGCGGCGTGGTCGGGGTGGTCAAGCACATGCCCGGGCATGGCCGGGCGCGGCTCGATACGCATCTTGCGTTGCCGACGGTCGACGCGAGCGACGCCGAACTGGAAGTCGATATCGAGCCGTTCCGCACGCTCAACCGCGCACCGATGGGCATGACATCGCATATCGTTTTCCAGGCATGGGATCGCGAGCGGCCGGCAACGCTGAGCCCGATCGTCATCGAGCAGATCATTCGTGAGCGGATCGGCTTCGACGGACTGCTGATGACCGACGATATCGACATGAAAGCACTGTCCGGCACGCCCGGGGACAAGGCCGCGGGCGCGATTGCCGCTGGATGCGATATCGTGCTCGATTGCTGGGCGCGCATGCCCGAGATGATCGAGATCGCCGGCCGCCTCGGCGATATCGCGCCACGCTCTCGCGAGCGGCTCGATCGCGCCATGGCGACACGGCGCGCGCCGCAGGGCGATCTCGCCGCGTTAATCGCCAAGCGTGACGCGCTGCTGGCGCTCGCCTGATCGTTTCCGGATTTGTCGCAGACAGCTTCCGCCCGCACGCGATTTGTGGCTAGGATGCGACGATGATCGACGACGATCCCGATAGGCTCACGATCGATATCGATGGTTGGGAAGGGCCGCTCGACCTGCTGCTCGCGCTGGCGCGGGCGCAGAAAGTCGATCTTCGGAAGATTTCGATCCTCGATCTCGTCCAGCAGTATCTCGATTATGTCGAGGAGGCGCGCGCGCTGAAACTCGAGCTTGCGGCGGATTATTTGGTGATGGCGGCATGGCTCGCTTTTCTCAAATCGTCGCTACTGCTGCCGCGCGATCCCGAGCAGGAGCCGAGTCCCGAGGAACTCGCGCTTCGCCTGCAACTCCGGCTCGAACGTCTCCAGGCGATGCGCGAAGCGGGCGCGCGACTGATGGCGCGCGACCGGCTTGGCCGCGACGTTTTCGTCCGTGCCGCGCCGGAAGGGCTGCACACGGTCCGCAAGGCGCTGTGGCAGGTAGAGATCTACGATCTGATCGCTGCTTATGGCCGCGTTAGTGCGCGGACGCGGCCGGTGATGCACGTCGTTCAGGATCGCCAGGTGATGACGCTGGAAGTGGCGATCGAACGTGTCTCGCACTTGGTCGGCTCGCAGATCGAATGGTCGACGATCGAGAGTTTCCTGCCGCCCGATGCTGAGGGTTCGTTCCGCAAGTCGGCGCTTGCCTCCAGCTTTCTTGCCGCGCTCGAACTCGCCCGACAGGGCAGGGTCGACCTGCGGCAGAAGACGGCGTTCGCGCCGCTCTATCTGCGGGCGACGGCATGATCCCGCCCGACGACACCGTTCGCGCCGTCGAAGCGGTGCTTTTCGCATCCGAGGAGCCGCTGACGATCGACGCGATCCGGCTGCACGTCGGCGCACAGAGCGATGTCCGCGCCGCGCTCGGGCAATTGCAGCAAGATTATGCAGGCCGCGGCATCGCGCTGGTCCATCGCAGCGAACGCTGGCATTTCGAGACCGCCGCTGACATGGCGCATCTGCTGCGCCGGGATCGCGAGGAACCGCGCAAATTGAGTCGAGCCGGCACCGAAACGCTGGCGATCATCGCGTATCACGAGCCCGTCACCCGCGCCGAAATCGAGTCGATTCGCGGCGTACAAATTTCCAAGGGCACATTGGATGTGCTGATGGAGGCCGGCTGGGTGCGCCCCGCGGGCCGCCGCGAGGTTCCGGGGCGGCCGCTGATGTACGCCACAACTATCGAATTTCTCGCTCATTTCGGGTTGGAGAGCCGCCGTGACCTGCCCGGTATCGACGATCTGCGCGCCGCCGGCCTGCTTGATCCGGTCGATCTCGCTTTCGAGCAGGTCGAGGTGGAAAAAGCCGACGAGGCGGACTAGATAAGACAAATTCCCCAAGGAGAATCACCATGGGCAGTTTTGGCCCCCTTCACTGGATTGTCGTCGCCGTCATCGCCGTGCTCGTGCTCGGTGGCGGTCGTTTTTCGAACCTGATGGGCGACGTCGCCAAGGGCGTGAAGAATTTCAAGAAGGGCATGGCCGACGAGGACGATGAGGCGCCGCGCCGTGCACCCGATCGGATCGAGACGAAAAAGGCCGCCGAGCCGGCTTTCGATCGCGACGGCGAGAGGCTGCGCGAGCCGCGCGACGATCGTTGACGCGCTGACTCGCTGCTTTTTGCGCGCCGATGTTCGATATCTTCTCTCCGGAGCTGTTGGTCATCGCCGTGGTGGCGGTGGTCGTCATCGGCCCCAAAGACCTGCCCAAGGCGATGCGCGTCATGGGCTATTGGGTCGGCAAGGCGCGTGGCACGATGCGCCAGTTCCGCGCCGGCTTCGACGCGATGGTGCGCGAGGCCGAACTCGCCGAGATGGAAAAGAAATGGGCGGAGGAAAACAAGCGTATCATGGAGGCGCATCCGCCGAGCGAGGCCGATCCGCCGGCGCTTCCCCCGCCAGCCGCTCAAGAAGCTGACGCCGATCCGGCGCCGGTCATGACCGAAAAGCCCGCGGTTCATGACGAGCCCGAACTGCCGCTCGCCCAGGAGCCGGAGACGCGCGCGTCATGAGCGACGATGCCGACGAACTCGAAGACACACGTGCGCCGCTGCTCGATCACATCATCGAACTGCGTCGGCGGTTGATCTACTGCATCATTGCGCTGATCGTCACGTTTCTCGGCTGTTTCTATTTCTCCGAAGATATCTTCGCCTTCCTGCTCCAGCCGCTCAAGGCGGCGGGCCAGTCGACGGTGATCTACACCCAGATTTTCGAGGCGTTTTTCGTCCAGGTGAAGGTTGCGTTCTTCGCGGCGATGATGCTGTCGTTTCCGGTGATCGCCAACCAGTTGTGGCAGTTCGTCGCGCCCGGCCTTTACAAGAAGGAGCGACGCGCGCTGCTGCCGTTCCTGATCGCGACGCCGGTGTTGTTCCTCGCCGGCGCGGCGATGGCTTATTTCGTCGCGGTGCCGATGGCACTGCATTTCCTGCTCAGCTTTCAGGGCAATGTTGGCGGCGTTAATCGCGAGGCGCTGCCGGCGGTCGGCAATTACCTTTCGTTCGTCATGCAGTTCCTGTTCGCTTTCGGGCTCGCCTTCCTGTTGCCGGTGCTGATGATGCTGCTTGCCCGCGCCGGGATCGTCAGCCGGGCTCAGTTGAAGAGCGCCCGGCGCTACGCGATCGTCGCGGCGTTCGCGATCGCCGCCGTGCTCACGCCGCCCGATGTCGGCTCGCAATTGTTGCTCGCGATCCCGTTGTGCCTGCTCTACGAGCTCGGCCTAATCGGAATCTGGTTCACCGAGCGGAGCGCTGCGCGGGCCGCCGTGGCCGACGCGGCTCCTGCGGAATAAAAAGGGGCCCCCTCCATCCGGAGAGGGCCCAGCGGCTTTTGCAGCCTGAAGAACGCCGTTACTTTGCGTCGTCTGCCGTATTGGCGACGGTGTCGCCCGCCGAGGCGACGTCCTTGCCAGCGCCCTCTATCGTGTTGCAAGCGCTGACCAGCAGCGCACAGCCGATGAAAGCGAGTCCAACCAGTTTACGCATTGAGCTTCTCCTGAACTGTGCAGGCGGTGAAACCTGGCGCGCGATTCAATGTCCGGCAGGCGTATTTCGTTCCGTCAGCCGAACGGATTTGCCATCCCGGCGCGCGAATGAAATCTTGTTGTTCGGATGATATTTAGGCCCGGAAGCGTCACCGGGGGGGGAGGGTTGACGCTTCCGGGCCTATGTCGTGGATAGCGAGAGCGGGGGGGCATAAGGTCACTATCCGAGGATCAAAACGTGCTCGACGTGCCTCGGTTCCACCGCTGACGAAAATTTTTTCGCCTCAATCACGCCCGACCACGGCGATGGCGATTTCATAGGCGCCGCTCAGCGGTTCGTGATGCAATGCCGAGCGGAGCTGGCGCGACAATCCCTCGAGCACGCGTCCGTATCGAGTGTCGAGCTCGTGCTGCAGATTTTCGCAGTTGATGAGTGCCGGCGCGCTGATGCGCAGGATCGCGCGCTTCTCGTCTTCGTCCGGACGTAGCGAAATGCGGATTTGTGCGCGCGGATCGCAACTCATCGCCAATTCGACGATTTCGGTCACGATGAAGGCAACGGCAATCGCGCTGTCCTGCGTCGTCAGATAGGGCTCGATATCGAGCATGATCGAAAGGTCGGCCGATTCCTCCGGCGCGGTGGCGCGGATATTCGACGCCAGCTCGCCGATCACCGAGCGCAGGCTGAGTCCGCGGTTCTCTTCCAGCTCGGCAAAATGGTAACGATGGACCACGGCCAGCGCATCGACGCGGCGCTGGATCGAAGCATAAGCCTTGGTGACATCGGCCGAGCGGGCGCCGCGGGCGTGAAAATTGATAAGGCTCGAGATGACTTGCAGGTTGTTCTTGACGCGGTGATGCACTTCGCGCGTCAGCTTGGTCTGGCGGACCAGCCCCTCGGCGAGGCCCGTCTCGTGCGCCGCGACGGTGCGGCTGATCGTGCGGAAAGTATCGCCGAGTTCGCGAATTTCCTGCGCTGGCAGTGTGCGCATCGACCCGGTGTCGATTTCCTCGCCAGGAACATAGCTGGCGACGCTGGCGCGCAACCGCCGCAATGGCGCGACGAGCAGCCGATCGACCACCAGCCAGGCGATCGACGCCGCCGCCGCCCACATCAGCAGCGGCAGCAGCATGGCGAGCAGCAGTGGTGACGAGATCGGCGCGCCGCGCACCGTCATCTCCAGCGCGAGGCCAGCGAAGCCGAGCGTCGCCTGCATCCGTTGCCGTCGTTCCAGCGGGCCGGTACTGACCAGCGTTTCGAGCGGCAACTGGCCATCGCCGAGCAGCAGTTCGGTACCGTGCGGAGGCTGGAATTGGCTCGGCCGCGCGACGCGCGCGAGCATATCGGTCGGAAAGAAGGCGGTGGCCGTGGTCATGCCGCTCGAACCGCGCATGGCAAGGACGAGCCCCTGACCGGAAACCAGCTTTGCCGTAATCGCTTCGGGATCGTCGGCGGCCTCGACCCGCAAACTTTCCGGCAACGCGTCGCCGCACACCACCTTGCCTTGTCGGTCGGCGATCATGAATCGCGTGCCGCCGCTGATCTGGCCCGAGAATACGCCTTGCGCCCGCGCGCAACTAGGCGCGTCGCCCGTGTCCACATCGAGTGCGTTCAGGGTTACGCGCAGCGCGGTCATGTCGCCGATCAACTCGATCGACAGCGCCCGCGCGCTCTCGCGCACCGCAACGCCAAGCCGCGCGCGCGCTAGTTCATCGGCGTTGCGGTTGGTCTGCAAGGTCGCAACGATCGCGATGATCGCCAGCGGCAGCAGAGCGGCGCTCAGAATCAGGAACAGCTTCGCGCCGGTCGGCATCCGGGCGGCAGCGGCCCAGAAGCCGCGGCGGCGTCGATCGACGATCGGGTCCATCGCCCGCCGCTTCAGCCAAGCTTGCCGAGCAGGTCCAGCATTTCGTCCGGAATCGCCTCGTTGACGGTCTTTTGGTAGACCGAACGGAGCGCCGCCCCCATGTCCTTGTCCTTGCCGCCTTGCTTGGTCTGTTCTGCCGTTTTCCGCTTCGGCTCTGTCGATGACTTTCGATCCGAAGGCAACGTCGTCCCCCTCAAGGCGGCCGGTAAAGGACCGGCGTTAATCCATAAACGAACGGCCGTGCTGCGCGCCCGATTCCGGGAGCGCATACAACCCGTGACGAAATGATGAAACCAAAGATCGTCTCGTTGGTTCCCGCGAATGTCGCGAAATTGATCACTTTCAGCCGCGATGAAGCGAACGACGTTGCATTGGGGGGATGGCGATCCCACTAAGGCACAGGTTCTTTGAGGAGATTACGCCGATCATGTCGCTGGGACAGCAGCTTGCACCGCACCTTCCCTTCCTGCGCCGCTATGGCCGCGCGCTCACTGGCAGCCAGGCACATGGCGACAAATATGTCCGCGCGACGCTGGAGGCGATTGTCGCGGCTCCGGACGAGTTTCCTCGTGATGTCGACCCAAGGCTCGGCCTGTACCGGACGTTCCAGGCAATCTGGAATTCGGCCAATTACGAGGAACTGGACGAGGAGGTGATCGCCGATGCGCCCGACCAGGCCGAAGCGATCGCGCGTGCGCGCCTCGCGCGGATGACGCCGATGTCGCGGCAGGCCTTGCTGCTCACGGCGATGGAAGGATTCACGCCTGAAGACACCGGCTATCTGATCGACGTGGACAGTGGCGAGGTCGACGGCCTCGTCAAGGAAGCGCTCGCCGAGATCGAGAAGCAGACGCGCGCGCGCGTTCTGATTATCGAGGACGAGCCGATCATCGCGATGGACATCGAAACAATCGTCCGCGATCTTGGGCACGACGTTACCGGCGTCGCGGTCACTCGCGATGAAGCGGTTGCGCTGGCGATGGAGGATCGTCCCGGCCTGGTGCTTGCCGATATCCAACTCGCCGACGACAGTTCGGGGATCGATGCGGTCAAGGATATCCTGTCCAAGTTCAGCGTGCCGGTGATTTTCATCACCGCTTTCCCCGAGCGCCTGCTCACTGGAGAACGGCCCGAGCCGACCTTCCTGATCACCAAGCCGTTCCAGCGCTCCACGGTCAAAGCGGCGATCAGCCAGGCGCTGTTTTTCGATCAGGCTACGGTGCCCGCGGCCTGATCGATTCCCCGGTGCGCTACTGATACGGACCCAAAACGGTTCTCGGGTGTTTGACTCGGCATGGCTGACGATGACAAACCGATACACGTGGAGGCGGAGGAAGCGCGCGCCGGGGCAACGCCGCACATGACGCGCTACATTCTCGGCATCTCGCTCATCCTGATCATCGCGATCTACGCTTTTCTGGTGCTGCGCTGAGCGCCGTGGCTCCGGCGACCGTCGCTGGAAAAGCGTTCCTACCTCGCCTATGTTCGGCGCACGCCCGTGCGCCGGGCCGGCCCAATCGAACGGACCTGCATGACCGATTCCCGCCCGCGTGACGACGATCAGCCCGGTACGGGTGAGCACGTTGCGCTGCCCGACGATGAGTTCAAGCAGCAGCTTGCGCAGGTGATTCCGCATCTGCGCGCTTTCGGCCGGTCGCTATCGGGCAATCGCGATCTCGCCGATGATCTGGTCCAGGAAACGCTGATGAAGGCCTGGGCGGCGCGCAAGCGGTTTCAGGCCGGCACCAACATGCGTGCCTGGACCTTCATCATCCTTCGCAACCTCTATCTCAGCCAGATGCGTCGCGCGCGCTTCAAAGGCGAATGGGATGATCTCGTCGCTGATCGCGTATTGGCCGCGCCTGCGAGCCAGGATCGCCATGTCGAACTCGGCGACATGCAGCGCGCGTTGCTGCAATTGCCGCAGCCGCAGCGCGAGGCACTGATTCTGGTCGGTGCCGGCGGTTTCGCTTACGAAGAGGCGGCGGAAATCTGCGGCGTCGCGGTAGGCACGATCAAAAGCCGCGTGGCGCGAGGGCGCGTGGCGCTCGACGCGATATTGTCGGGTGGCGATCTATCGTCGCGCCGCGAGCATAGCCTCGAAGACGGCAAGACCGCGCTGGATACGATCATGGGCGAAGTCGACGATCTCAGCCGCGATCGATGACGCCGGGTTCAGCCGTGCTCAGCGCTGTCCATCCTGCGAAGCAACCGGATCATGTCGGCGGGCAGCCCGCAATCGCGATCGAATGCGTTGCGCAAGGCGCCGCCCACGGCATCGGATGCACGCGGACGCTCGACGGCAATGCCCCTGGAGGTTTTTGCCTTTGCATTCGAGACGGGCAGCGCAGTCATGACCGTAAAAACGACCGAATTCGTGATTTGTTGCTTGGTAGCATCATGATTCGACCGCGCGGAGCTGGGTCGGCCGCATGAAAGGCACAGTATCTAGCGGCAAAATTATTGATGCGGTCTCTCGCGCGTGTTCTTTTTCTCCATTTCTCCGTCAGTTGTTCGACAGTGAGGCCGATCTTGCGGAAATCCTCGGTTCGGGCGCCTGGCCCGGTCTCGATTTGGCTGGCGAGGCTGATGGCGCGACCGTTGCCGCCCGGCTCAGGATTGAACGCAGGCGTCTCGCCCTGCTCGTCGCGATTGGCGATCTCGCCGGCATACTCGATCTCACTCAGGTGACGGCGGCGCTCACCGCATTCGCGGACCGCGCGCTTGACACCGCAATCGCGACCGCGATCGCCGAACGCTATCCCGATGCTGAGCCGCGTGGTTTCGCCGCGATCGCGCTCGGCAAGCAGGGTGGACGCGAGCTCAATTATTCGTCGGACATCGACCCCATCCTGATCTTCGATCCGAAGACCGTGCCGCACCGCCAGCGCGAGGAGCCGGGGGAGGCGGCGGTGCGCATTGCCCGCCGCGTCGTCGAATTGCTCCAGGCTCGCGATGGCGACGGCTATGTGTTCCGCGTCGATCTCAGATTGCGGCCTGCCCCGGAAGTGACGCCGATCGCCCTGCCGATCGATGCCGCGCTCAGCCATTATGAATCGCAAGCCGTCGCCTGGGAGCGCGCCGCCTTCATCCGGGCTCGCGCCGCTGCCGGCGACCGTGCGCTCGGCGAACGTTTTCTCGATGGCGTGCGGCCATTCGTATGGCGCCGCGCGCTCGACTTCGGCGCGATCGGCGAGATTCGCGCGATGTCTCGCCTGATCCGTGACCATCATGCCCAAGGCCAGGCGTTCGGCCCGGGCTATGATTTGAAGCGCGGTCGCGGCGGCATTCGCGAGATAGAGTTCTTCGCCCAGATCCATCAGTTGATCCACGGTGGCCGCGATCCGGCATTGCGCGTGCCGGGCACGCGCGACGCTTTGGCGGCGCTTGCCGCGGCCGGCTGGATCGATGGCGACACTGGCGTCGACCTTGCCGAAGCCTACACGTTGCTGCGCACGATCGAGCATCGCGTCCAGATGATCGATGACCGGCAAACCCATGCACTGCCCGCCGATGCGGCGCTGAACGCCGTAGCCGGGTTGCACGGCCTCGATGGCGGCGCGGCGCTGCTCGACCTGCTTCGGCCGCACGTCGAATGCGTCGGTAGGATTTACGATTCGCTCGAGGCTGAGGACAGCGAAGTCTTGCCGCTCGATGCGACCCGGCTCGGCGAGACGGTCGGCGGGTTGGGGTATCGCGACGCCGGCGAGGCCGTGCGCCGGATCGAGCGCTGGCGCACCGGGCGTTATCCCGCATTGCGCAGTCCTGCTGCGCGGCGGGCGCTCGAAGATGCCTTGCCGGCGATGGTCGCGGCGCTCGGGCGTGCGGCGGATCCCGATGCGGCGCTCGCCCGGTTCGATCAGATCCTCGGTCGCCTGCCCAGCGCGATCAACTTCTTCCGTCTGCTCGAAGCGCAGCCCGTTCTTGCCCGGCTGCTCGGCGACATCCTGTGTCATGCGCCGCCGCTTGCGGAGGCGCTCGGGCGGCGGCCCGAACTGTTCGACGGGCTGCTCGATGCCAGTGCATTCGATCCGGTCGGCACCGTGGCAGCGATCGAAGCCGAGATGCGCCGCGGTGTGCTTCATGACGATTACCAGGGATTGCTCGATCACGTCCGGGGCGTGGTCGGTGAGAAGCGTTTTGCGCTCGGCGCGCAGATCGTCGCGGGAACCAGTGATCCGCTTGATGTCGCCGCGGGCTATGCTCGCGTCGCCGAGGCGGCGGTCGGGCTGCTCGGGGAAGCGACCGTTGCCGATTTTGCCTATCGCCATGGCCGCGTTCCCGGCAGCGAGTTGGTGATCCTCGCGCTCGGCCGTCTCGGCGGCGGCGCGCTCACCCACGCGTCGGATCTCGATCTCATCTACCTGTTCACCGGCGATTACACGGCCGAATCCGATGGTGAGAAGCCGCTCGGCGCGGTGCTCTATTACAACCGGCTCGCGCAGCGTCTGTCCGCGGCACTGTCGGTGCCGACGGCCTCCGGCCCGCTCTACGAGATCGATACGCGCTTGCGTCCCTCGGGCAATCAGGGGCCGCTGGTCGTCTCGCTGGACGGGTTCGCCCGCTATCAGCACGAAGAGGCCTGGACATGGGAACATATGGCGCTGACACGCGCACGGCCGGTGTTCGGGTCGGTGCAGGCGCGTACGGCGGTACAGGCGGTGATTGACGACGTGCTGGGCGGCAATCGCCCAGACCGCGATATCTTCGCGGATGCGGTCGCGATGCGCGCGGAGATGGCCGCGCACAAGCCGCCGCAAGGGCCGATCGACGCCAAGCTGGCGCCGGGCGGTCTCGTCGATCTCGAATTCGCCGTTCACGTTGCGCAACTCGTTCATTGCACGGGCTTCGATCCGCGTCTCGACCGGGCGATCGCATTGCTTGCCACCGACCGGCTGGTGCCGGAATCTCTGGCGCCGGCATATACCTATCTCACGCGGTTGCTCGTCACCGCCCGGTTGCTTGCGCCCGAAGGCGAGCCGCCGGCAGCCGCCACGCGCGATCTGATCGCGCGCGCGGTTGGCGTCGAGGGATGGGACGGGGTGGTTGCCACGCTCGATGCGACGCGGCAGGACGTGCTCGCTGCCTGGAAAGCCGTTGGAGGAAGAAATGATTGCTGAAGGTGATGCGCTGCCCGATCTCGAGCTGACGCTGCCCGACGGCGGGCCATTGCGGCTCGGCACCTACACCGGGGCGCCGTTCGTCCTCTATTTCTATCCCAAGGATGATACGTCCGGCTGCACGCGCGAAGCGCAGGATTTCAGCGATCGGATCGAGGCCTTCAAGGGCGCCGGCGCCGCCGTGCTCGGCGTATCGAAAGACACGCCGGCGAAGCATCGCAAGTTCATCGAGAAATATGATCTCGCCGTGCCGCTCGCATCCGACGAGGACGGCGCGGTGATCGAGGCTCTCGGCTCATGGGTCGAGAAATCGATGTATGGCCGCAAATATATGGGGATCGACCGGTCGACCTTCCTGTTCGACGCATCGGGCAAATTGGTGCGCATCTGGCGCAAGGTGAAGGTGCCCGGCCATGCCGACCAAGTGCTCGAAGCGGTGCGTGCGCTGCCCCGCTGAGCATCGAATCGGTCCCGCAACGACCCGCCTATAGCCGCGAATTTCCCGCCTCGGGAAGCGCTTGAACGCTCGACTCGCCGCAACTGCTGCGCGACTCGACGCGTATCGCGGCGCCTTTCCTTGCCCTGCCGGCCATTCGACGCTCAAAACACCCTCGTTCCGCGGAGCGGAGGGGCTGCCCGTCGGGATCTGTGAAGTTTCATGAAAATCATGCGGGCACGCAACCGTGCCCGTTCGGGTCGCCGGGGTGAAATGAAAAGACTTTCTGACGTTATCAACGCGCCGTCGTTCGCTCGATTCCGGCGCTTCTTCGATTCCCGCGATATTATCTTCCATAACGGTCGAGACATGAAGCGCTTGACGCTGGGCAGCACCAGTCAGGTGGCGATTGCCGGTGTCGCGGCGCTGGCGCTGGGCTTTACCGCTTATGGCGTCGGCCAGGCCGGGCGCGGTGTCGCCGAGGCCGCCGGCCTGATCGCGCCGAGCACGCCCGCGGGCAAGGTCGCGCGCATGGAGGCCGAGGTCGCGGCGATGCAGGCCAAGGTCAAGACGATCCAGATCGCGGCCAAGGCTCATGCGGCGACGATCGAGCAGCGTCAGGCGATTCTCGCCGGCGTGCTAAGCGGCAAGTTGAGCCCGGATCAGATCGCGTTGCACATGCCGGTCGGTCAACCGGCGCCGGCTGTCGCCGCGGATGCGATCGCGCCGTTCCGCGCCGCCGAGCACAAGCAGATGCAGCTTGCCGCCAGGGCGCAGCAACTCGCACAACAGCATTATCTCGATACCGTGGCGAAGCTGCGCAAGCTGGGCATCGATCCGTCGCGCCTGCTGGGCGGCAAGGATGAGGCGATGGGTGGGCCTTACGAGCCGGCTGCGACCGCCGACGCCTCTCCGGCGGCGGCGGCGGACGCACAATTCCGTTCGCTGTTCGCGAGCTGGAAGAAGCTCGATTCGCTTGAGCACAGCGTGATCGCGATCCCCTCGATCCATCCGATCCACGAAGCCAAGCTCATCTTCTCGAGCTATTTCGGCGTCCGTACCGATCCGTTCAACGGCACCGCGGCGATGCACGCCGGGGTTGATATGCCCGGCGCAGTCGGGACACCGGTATATGCCACCGCCGACGGCATCGTCGATCGTGCCGGCCGCGCCGGCGGATATGGCAATCTTGTCGAGATCGATCACGGCAAGGGCATCCAGACGCGGTACGGCCACCTGTCGAAGATTCTCGTCAGTGCGAACGAGCGGGTGAAGCGGGGCGAGGAAATCGGCCTGATGGGCTCGACCGGGCGTTCAACGGGCAGCCACCTCCATTATGAGGTGCGGATCGATGGCCGGGCGGTCAATCCGATCCCGTTCTTGCAGACCGCCAATTATCTGGTTGCGATGCAGAATCAGGCGACGGTGCAGACGGCATCGGCGACGACGACCAAGGCACCGAGCATTCCCGAAACCGAAGACTGATCCACGACGGTTGTCGCGTCGCCCGGCGCACCCTATTTCACCGTCTATGGCCGTTCCTGCTTCAGATATCGCGCTGACTCCAGCCGCCGCCGCTCGCGTTTCGGCTATCGCCGAGCGCCAGGGAAAGCCGCCGATGTTGCGGCTGGCGGTCGAGGGAGGGGGCTGTTCGGGCTTCCAATATCGCTTCGGGCTCGCTGAGAATATCGATGCGGACGATGCGGTTGCCGAAACAGACGGCGTCAAGCTCGTCGTCGATTCGATGAGCCTCGATCTGGTGCGTGGCGCCCAGGTCGATTTCGTCGAATCACTGGGCGGCGCGGCGTTTCGCGTTGAAAATCCCAATGCTGCGTCCGGCTGCGGCTGCGGTTCGAGTTTCTCCGTCTGAGCGGCCGTGCTACCCCGCGCTGACCAGTCAGCCGGGAACAGCGCGTGAAGATCGTCACCTATAACGTCAATGGCATCAAGGCGCGGTTGCCGCGCCTCCTCGAATATCTCGCCGAACAGCAGCCCGACATCGTCTGCCTTCAGGAATTGAAGTCGAGCGACGAGACTTTTCCCGAAACAGATATCCGCGATGCCGGCTACGGTGCCGTATGGCATGGGCAGAAGGGCTTCAACGGTGTTGCGGTGCTTGCCAGGGACGCCGATCCGGTCGAGCGTCAGCGTGGGCTCGCCGGCGATCCCGAGGACGCGCACAGCCGCTATCTCGAAGTCGATGTCGACGGACTCACCGTCGCGTCGATCTATTTGCCCAATGGCAATCCGCAGCCGGGGCCCAAGTTCGATTACAAACTGGCCTGGATGGATCGGCTGCGCGACCGCGCGCTGGCGCTGCTCGCCGAGGAGCGACCGGCGGTGCTTGCCGGCGACTATAACGTCATTCCGAATGACGATGACACCTTCTCGGTCCGGGCGATGCAGGATGATGCGTTGATGCAGCCCGAGAGCCGGGCGCGGTATCGCGCGCTGATGGCGCAGGGGTGGACCGATGCGCTGCGCACGCGCCATCCCGGCGGCGGCGTGTGGACCTTCTGGGATTATCAGGCGGGTGCCTGGCAGCGCGATGCGGGCTTCCGGATCGATCATCTGCTGCTCAGCCCGCAGGCTGCCGACCGGCTGGTCGATGCCGGGGTCGACAAGGACTATCGCGGCCGGGAAAAGGCCAGCGACCATGCGCCGACCTGGGTGCGGCTGCGCTGAGCGTCAATCGATGATCCAGGTGTGGTTCTCCTCGATCATCGATTCGACGGGGCGGCCGTTGGCGTCGAGCGACGGGCGGAAGCGGAATCGGCGGACGATGAGATCGCAGGTTGCGTCGTCGAGCTCGGCATTGCCGCTCGAATGTTCGATCTCGCAATCGGTGACGCGGCCGCGCGGCGAGACGACGTAGAGCACGCCGACGCGGCCCTGGATGCCGGCTGCGAACAAGTCTCGCGGATAATCGCGCTTGCTGATGCTGCCGGCGATCTGGCGAGGGGGCGTGCCGCCGCCCCCGCCGCTGCCATTGCCTTCCCCGCCGCTGCCCGCGCCGTTGCCGATGCCGCCGGCGCCGGTGCCGGGGCCGGGGATCGCGGCGTTGCCGCTGGTCGCGTCGGCGCCGGTGGCGGGCTGGGGCGTGGTGACCAGCGGCGGCGGGGTGACGATCGGGATGACGGGCTTGGGGGCGGCGAGATCGGTGGCATGGGACTTGAGGTTGGGTGGAGCGGCGGCGCCCTCCCGGTGCGGGGACGGGGCGGGGCGTTCGGCAGGTGGCGGGGGTGGTGGCGGGGGCGCCGGCGGGGTGACGTCGAAAGAGGCGAGCAGCGATTGCGGGGTGGCGACGATGCGGACGGTGAGGCCGGCGAGGAGGGCGTAGCCCATCGCCAGCACCAGCGCGGCGGTGATGGTCGCGGCGCCGAAGCGCTCGGCGGAGGAGGGGCGGCGGCGACGCATCAGCCGGGCATGGATCAGTAGCCGGCTTCGAGATCGACGGTGTTGGCGAGCGGCCGGCCGGCGCGGAAGGCGGCGAGGTTTTCGAGGAACAAGGCGGCGGCGCGCTGGAACATCCTGGTCTGGCTGCGGCCCGAGAGGTGCATCGAGTGGATCGCGTTGGCGGCGGCCCACAAAGGATCATCGGCCGGCAGCGGCTCGGGATCGACGGTATCGAGGAAGGCGCCGGCGATGCGGCGGGCCTCGAGCGCGGCGATCAGCGCGGGCTTGTCGATCATGTCGCCGCGGGCGATGTTGACGAGCCAGGCCGAGGATTTCATCGCGGCCAGCTCGTCGGCGCCGATCAGCGCCCGGGTCTGATCGGTCGAGGGCGCGGCGAGGACGATCCAGTCGAACCCGGCGAGGCGGGCGCGCCACTGGTCCGGCGTCAGCGTGCCGTCGCGGCCCGAGCGAGTGACGCCGGTAACCTCGACATCGAACGCGGCGAGGCGATCGCCGATCATGCGGCCGATCGTGCCATAGCCGATGATCAGCGCCGCGGTGCCGGCCAGCTCGACGCGGCCGGGCGGGGCCATCGTCCATTCGCGGCGATCGGCGAGGCGGACGACCTCATCGAACCTCTTGGCGGCGACCAGCATCCCCATCACCGCATATTCGGCGACCGCGATGGCGTTGATGCCGGTGCCGTTGGTGACCGTGACGCCGCGGCGGCGGAGCAGATCGAGCGGGAAGGCATCGAGCCCGGCATAAATGGTCGAGAGCCATTCGAGCCGTTCGCCCTTCGCCGCGATCTCCCCGGCAAGCGCCGAGCGTTGCTGATCGACCCAGGCGATCTCGGCATCGACCACCATCGCCGCCGCTTCCTCCGGCGAGGTGAACCAGGCGATTTCGAGATCGCCGGGCAGATGCTGTTCGAGCAGCGGACGGGCGAGGGCGGGGAGAACGGCTTTCATCGTCTGGATCAATTCCCTTCGCGGCGGATCGATCCAGACGATATAGGGCCGGCTCAGGGGATGCCAGCGAGCTCAATCATGGCGAAAATAAGGCAAAAGTCATCGAAGGTCACGGCTCCACGCGCGCGCGCCTGAGCGCATGGGGGCGGGCGTGGCGGCGCGCGGCGGCCTCCTCTGCGCGGCGACCAGGCTCCGGGCGGAGCGGCAGCGGCAGGCCGGCGCCATCGCAGGGAACATGGCCGAAACCGTCGAGATGCTTCTCAAGCTCTAGCCGGGCGCGATCGAGCGTGCGATCGCGGCCGGCATCCTCTGCATTCTGCGGCCCGAAATGCTGCGGATCGACACGGCGCAACAGGAACATCAGCAAATGATCGGACGGCCGCCGCGTCTCGCCGACCAGCTCGCCATTCTTCCACATCTGCTGCGGCGTGCCCTCGATCGCGCGCTCATAGGCAAGATCGACAAGGGCGTCGACCGCGATGCGCATCGCCTTCTTCCACGCGGCATGGAAATGACGGCCGAGCGGATGGCGGCGCAGGCGATAGGCCGAGCGCACCGACATGCCCACCTCGGCACAAGCGCGCGTCACCTGGCCGCAATCGGCGAGCACGATGATGAAGCGGCGCTGGCGCTCGATCGTCCAGCCGTCATGGCGCGGCGCGAGCGCGGCGGGGGTGAAGACGATGCCGTCCGCATCGACGGTTTCGCTCATTGAATTTGCTCCCGAGGTTTGCAGAAGCGCATTTATATAACCATATCGGTTCGTGTAGGAAAGCGGATTCCGCCGCGACGAATGAGCGATGCGGCTGTTCAAGCGGCGCCTGGTGCGGACGATCGAGCGGCGCTTGCGGTGGAAATCGGCAGGTGCGGGCAGCATCGCACAGGGCTATAGGAGAGCGACACGGTTTTGACGGGGGCAGCGATGCGGAACAACGAGCGGAACGACATGCGGGGCCCGGCGCGAATGGCCGACCGGCGGACGATCATCGGCGCCGGCGCGCTGCTGGCCGGCGCCGGCGCGGTGCCGGCACTGGCCGAGGCGCAGCAGGGCGCGGCGAGCGGCGGCGGCCCGGCCTATACCCCGCAATTCGAGCCGCAGGACGCGTGGCTCGACGATTCCGCCAAGCGCCACCGCATGGTGCTGGACACGACCAGCGCCGACGCGGCGGCGAGCGCGCTATTCTATGCCGACAATTTCTACACCGCGAACCACAGCGCCTACGGCATCGCCCCGCAGGCGCTGGGCGTGGCGATCGTGCTGCGCCACATGTCCACCCCGTTCGGGTTCAACGATGCGATGTGGAAAAAATATGGGGCGCTGATCGCCGCGCAACTGAAGCTGGAAGGCGCGCGGGCGATCGCGGCGACGACGGGCAATCCGCTGCTCTCCGCCGCCAAGGACGACAAGGACGCGGTGACGATCGCCGCGTTGGCGGCAAAGGGCGCGCGGTTCGCGGTGTGCGGCATGGCGACGCACGGGCTGGCGATGGGGCTGGCCAAGAAAACCGGCGCCAAGGCCGAGGACGTGGAGAAGGAGTTGCGCGCCAATTTGGCGCCCGGCGCGCTGATGGTCGCGGCCGGCGTGGTGGCGATCAACCGCGCGCAGGAGCATGGCTATGCGTTCATGTATGTCGCGGAGTGAGGGGGCACAGGGCGGCTTGCCGCGCCATTCGTAGCGCTTGCCCTGAATGGTCATGCCGGACGTGTTCCGGCATCCGACGTGCGGCAAGATCAATGCCTTGACGATGTGCGGCACGTTGGACCCCGGAACACGTCCGGGGTGACGGTGACGGGGGAACTGGCGCCGGGGGCGTCGCAAATGTCGTCATGCTGAACTCGGTTCAGCATCCATGGTGCAACGGTAGCGACAGGCGTGCGGCCGGGGTGGCGCCATGGACCCTGAAACGAGTTCAGGGTGACGATTTTTGGGCGAAGGGGGCGCGCCCCTAGAACTGGCGTTCAGCGCGGCAAGCTATTGAGGGGGAACGGAGATCGGTCAATGGGAGTCTCAGGATAGGAAGCACGATTCCGGTTACGCCGCATCTTTTGTCTCGCGCGGAGCTTCTTGGAAGGTCTGAAAGTCTATTTTAACCGATGTTGATAATATCTCGACCAACGCTTTCATCTCAGGCGGAATTTCGGAACTCCGCATCTCTTTGCATAACCCTTGCGCGGTAATTGAAACACCAAATCTCTTATGCGTTTTGTCGGATATACGACCTATGAAAGCCTTGCCGGACGCCAAATCTTTAATTTCAAATCCAGAATCGATCTTCCGGTTAACGATCTCCTCTGCTCTCCGGTAAGCCGTCTTCGGTTCTATACGTTTAGCAGAAGCCTTTTGGACAACGTCGCTGTATGATAATATCACGTCAGTCTTTAGATCGCGCTCGATTTCAGATATTATATCTATAATCTGATCATCAGATACGTCGTCATTATCATTTTGTCTATTTATATAACGAGTTATTATTTTCGGCTGAATAAAATAGTTTTCTATTTCTTTCTTTTTCCATATTTTTAGAAGCAAATTGGCAGATATAGCTTTATTTAGATATTCATCACGCTGCTCTGATAGCATGAAGTCGCTGTCTAAAAGAAGGGCGGTTTGAACACTTCCCCCAGAGGCTTCGTCCAAAGCCTTTGCAACTCCTATGGCGTGTTGCCAGTTTCCTTTTCCTTTGATCTCCTGAATGGCGATTGCAGCAAAATTGTCGAATACACGGCTGCCAAGTTTGTAGGCGACGTCTGTTAGAAATGACTTGTCGTCGCCTTCGACGAAGAGAAGTAATCCTCTCTGCGCCAGTTTAGATAACTGTATACTATGTATACTCCCCATGTTTTCGAGTGACCGCTGAATCTCCTCGGCGTTCCGCGCGGGTCTTGATGTTTTTTCCTGCTTTTTAATTACAATTACGCTTTCAAATGGAACATCACCTATTATTTCGGACGAATGTGTTGCTATAATCGCTTGCTTAAAGTTTAGATTTTCGATTACCTTGATAAGCTTTCTCTGCAGATCAGCATGCAAATAGACGTCTGGCTCGTCTAGGACGACTGTAGCGTCCTTGTTAACTCGCGATAAGAACCAAATAGTCTGCATCCAAGCTTGCAAGCCATGTCCGTGCCACGAAATTTCTGCGGGAAAGCGGTGTTCTCGTACTAATAATGAGAACTCATTTTGGTCTATCCCGTGGTCATTCTCAAAGTGTTCTATTTTTAACCCATGCCAAGTTTCTTCGAGTAGGGATTTAAATATCCTATATGCAGAGGGCATTTCCCAAAGCTGATTACGAAAATGACGGTAGGCTAAATAGCCATCCATGTATCGACGCAGCCGTTCCTTCGAAATAACTTTTTCGTGAGGAAGTAGAGACCCTATCGGCGGCATTACTTTGATATTGCCGAAAGAACGCTTTCCTAATTCCGACCTAGAATGAATAATCTTCCTCGATCCAACTCTGAGCTGGCAGAATACCTGGTCTGTCTCTTTCCCGATAAATATGTGAAGTTCACTATTGTTGGAGAGTTTAGCTACCAGAATAGCTGGAGAGTCGGAATCATAACCGTGCTGAACATTGGCAAAATCGAAGTCGATCGTTTCCAGCGAAGGTTTGAATCCAGCGCCTTGGCAATGTTGATCAAGCCACGGCGGACAGGGCGAAAATCCGGTGGTGAGCGCCCGCATCTGGCAAACGGATATGACTCGCAGAGCTTCTATCGTAGTGGTTTTTCCAGCATTATTCTGGCCGATAAGGATCGTTTCGCCACCGAACTCGATGCGGTGATCGGCAAATCCACGAAAATTTTGGAGTAAGAGGGCTCTAAGCAAATCTCACTCCGCCGCAATCCCTGCCTTCGAGAACATATCCCCGTCGCCATCCTCTTCCTCGTTGGCGGCAGCACCCGCGCCCTTCGCCTTCTGGCGCTTGTCGAAGCTGTCCCACACCTCGTTCCAGTTGCCGCGGGTCGCGGCCTTCGAATATTCCGTCGCGCGCTGTTCGAAGAAGTTGGCGTGCTCGACGCCGTTGAGCAGCGGCGCGAGCCAGGGCAGCGGGTGCTCGTCGATCATGAACATCGGCTTGAGGCCGAGCTGGCCCAGCCGCCAGTCGGCGATGTAGCGGATATACTTCTTGATCTCCTTGGGCGTCATGCCGGGGACGGGGCCCATCTCGAAGGCGAGATCGATGAACGCGTCCTCCAGCCGGACGGTCGTCTGGCACTGATCGAGGATGTCGTCCTTGACCGACTTGGTCAGGCAGTCGCGCTCCTTGGTGAAAGCGTGGAACAGGCGGATGATGCCCTCGCAGTGCAGGCTCTCGTCGCGGACCGACCAGCTGACGATCTGGCCCATGCCCTTCATCTTGTTGAAGCGCGGGAAGTTCATCAGCATCGCGAAGCTGGCGAAGAGCTGCAGGCCCTCGGTGAAGCCGCCGAACATCGCGAGCGTCTTGGCGATGTCCTCATCGGTGTCGACGCCGAACTTCTGCAGGTAATCGTGCTTGTCCTTCATCTCGGCATATTCGAGGAAGGCGCCGTATTCGCTCTCGGGCATGCCGATCGTATCGAGCAGGTGGCTGTAGGCGGCGATGTGCACCGTCTCCATGTTGGAGAAGGCGGCGAGCATCATCTTGATCTCGGTCGGCTTGAACACGCGGCCGTATTTCTCGTGGTAGCAATCCTGCACCTCGACATCGGCCTGGGTGAAGAAACGGAAGATCTGCGTCAGCAGGTTGCGCTCGTGCGGGGTGAGCTTCTGCGCCCAGTCGCGGCAATCCTCGCCCAGCGGCACTTCCTCGGGCATCCAGTGGATCTGCTGCTGGCGCTTCCAGAAATCATAGGCCCAGGGATATTCGAACGGCTTGTAGGTCTTGCGGGCTTCGGTGAGGGACATGGGGTTGGTCCTTACGATTTGATATCAAGATAGAGGTTGAGGGCGGAAAAAGCAGCCAGCGCTATGCCGAGCGCGCGGACGAGCCATATTCGGGATGGCGGTTTGTAGGTCTGCAGCGATCGCAGTTCGTCGAAATAGGCATCGGAGCCGCGCGCGAGGCGATCGGCCAATTTGCGCGCGTGCCGTTGCTGGGAACGCGCGATCCAGTGGCGGGTGCCGAACGCCATGAACAGGCCGGCGCCGATCAGGATGAGCCAGGAGAGCGCATCGACGGTCATTGTCCTGTCGCCCACCAGGCGGTCGCGAAGCCGCCGACGAACAGGGCCGCGCCGAACAGCATCGCGCCAAGGATGCGGCGGCGGTAGATCGCGGGCTCGTCGGCGCCAGGCGGCACGCGAAACACCAATGTAAGGCCGATCGCGGCGGCCGCCAGGGCGGGCACGTCGAACAGGGCGAGCGTGGTGGTCTTCATCACCGGCGATCCCGGTAGACGGTCTTGGTGACGACCTTGGTGCCGCCGCGATGCGCGCCGACGCCGAACACCATGATGCCGAGGAAATAGCCGAAATCGTACCAGCCGCCATTGTTGGGCACCGCGTAGATCGCGACGTCGGGCATGAACAGGCTGAGCAGCCAGGCGACCGGGAAGATGAAGCCGTGCCACAGGCCGAGCAGGAAGCCCGGCGTGTCGGGGGTGTGGGCGACGGCGCTCGATACCTGATGCGCGCAGGCGGCGAGCGCGGTCAGCGGGGACAGCGCAACCAAGCGGCGGGCAAGTCGTTTCATCTGCGAACCCAACCAAGGAGGACCAGCATGGCCGATACGAGCAACATCAAGGAACATATGAAGGTGATCGGCGCCGACGGCGTGCATCTCGGCACCGTCGACCATATGGACGGCGACCGCATCAAGCTGACCAAGGCCGACAGCCCGCAGGGGCCGGGCGGCGAGGGCGCGAAACATCACTGGATCCCGGCCGGGCTGGTCGCCGAGGTGGAGGGCGACACGGTGCGGTTGTCGGCCACCGCGCAGAACGCGCAGGACATGTTCGAAGAGGCCGAATAGGCCCGCTCGACGCGGATCAGGGCCGGGGGCGCGCACGTCAGCCGCCCTTGGCCAGCGCGACCGCGGCATCGAGGCGATCGGCATAAGCGTTGAGCACGGCGGCGGTCTTGGCGACATAGGCGCGCGCGTCGTCGAAGCGGCGCTGCTCGATCGCCTCGCGCACGCCGGGCAGCGTCTTGGCGCCATAGCCGGTCAGCGTGCCCGGCGCGTAGATCATGTTCCGGTACCACGGCCGGCCGGGCAGGCCGTCGGGATCGAGCAGCAGTTGATCGATGCCGGCGAGATCGGCGTTGATCTTCGCCTGCACCGCCGGGGGCAGCGCGTCTTCATCGGACAGCATCGCATCGGCGGCGGCGGCCGAGCGCGTCAGGCGATCCGACGCATCCTCGAGCGCGAGCGTGTCGATCAGCGGGGTGACCGGCTTGACCTCGGGCGCGGTGGTGGGGTCGCTCGGGTCCGAGGTGAGCTTGAAATCGCCGTCGGCGGCAAGCTGCTTGAGGGTGCGATCCTTGGCGCGCTGATCGGTGGCGAGCGTGTTCACCTCGTCGACATAGCGCGCGATGGTGGTGGCGAAATCCGAATAGCGCGCGGGCACGCGATCGGCATCGGCGGCGCGCATCACCAGCCGGCCGACCACCTTCGACAAGGCAGCGCCGTAGACCAGCCCCGGATCATCGAAATGGGTGACGTGGTAATAGCTGTCATAGACCGAGTGATACGAGCCGCCGGCATAATCCTGGCCGCCGAAGCCGAGGTTGATCGAAGCGATGCCGAGATGCTGGAGGAACGCCGAATAGTCCGATCCCGAGCCGAGCGGGCCGACCAGGAGGTCGCCGCCGCCCTTCGCCGCCGCGGCGAGCGCGGGGGTGACGCTGCCCGGATCCTCATAATGCGCGGTCAGGACGCGGGCACGGTTGCGCTCGAACACCGAGACGCCGGTCTGCGGATCGGTGACGTCGCGCGCGGCATTCTCGATGAAATGCTGGAGGTCGTGGCTCGCCTCGGCGAAGAGATAGCCGCGGCCGTTGTTATCGGTGTTGATGTAGACGACGGCCTTCTGCTTGAGCTCGTCGGCATGTTCCTCGGCCCATTCTGTCGAGCCGAGCAGGCCGGGCTCCTCGCCGTCCCAACTGGCGTAGACGATCGTCCGCTTCGGCCGCCAGCCCTGCCTGGCGAGCGCCCCCAGCGCCTTGGCCTCGTCCATCAGCGCGACCTGGCCGGTCAGCGGATCGGCCGCGCCGAACACCCAGCCGTCATGATGATTGCCGCGGATCACCCATTGATCGGGGAAGGTCGAGCCCTTCATCATCGCGATGACGTCGTAGACGGGCTTGAGCGACCAATCGGACTTGACCGCGAGATGCACCGTCACCGCGCCGGTGCCGCCCCAGTGATAGGCCATGCCGAGCGCGCCGCGCTGCTTGCCGGTGACTACCGGCCCCTTCAGCGCGGCGATGATCTTCGCGGCATCGGCATAGGAAATCGGCAGCGCGGGAATCTTGAGGATCACTTTCGACTGCGCGCGCGTCAGCCGTTTGGCGTCGGCGGTGGCGCCGATGCCGGGGGTCAGCGGATCGCCGGGATAGGTCGTCATATCCTCGACCGAGCCGCGCTGGACGCCGTCGGCCGGCCGGGCGCCGCCGGCGGGATAGGAATCGCCGGTGGCATAGCCGTCATCGGCCGGATCGGAATAGATCAGGCAGCCCGCGGCGCCATGCTCCTGCGCCAGCTTGGGCTTGAGGCCGCGCCAGCCGCCGCCGTAGCGCGCCAGCACGATCTTGCCCTTGACGCTGATGCCGCGGCGAGCGAGCGCGTCATAATCCTCCGGCATGCCGTAATTGACGTAGACCACCGGCGCGGTGACGTCGCCATCGCCCTGATAGGCGACATAAGGCGGGATCGCGCCCGCGGTGTTGCCCGAGGTGGTGTCGCCGGGCACCGCCGGCTCCTGCCCGCCGAGCGTGACGCGATCGGGCGCGATCATCTCGACCGTGGTCGAAATAGGCGTCGGGTAGAGGACGTTGAACGTCTCGATATGCGCATCCCAGCCCCATTGCCGGAACAGGCGGAGCTGCATCTCGGCATTGGCCTTGTCATGCGGCGAGCCGACCTGGTTGGGGGCCGACGACATATCCTTGAGCCAGGCCATCTGGTCGGCCGAGCTGATCATGCCATCGAACGCCGCCTCGCGCGCCTGCTCTCCATCGGCGGCCGCGGCGGCATTGGCGGGGATCGTCGCGGCGATCAGGGCGATCGCCGCGCTGCCGGCCAGAATACGTGCCACCATCATTGTCTTCTCCCCTGTTGGTGCGCTCCGAGGCCCGCTCGCCACGACAGGGTAGCGGCCCCCGCCGCGCCGATCCGGTGCCGGTTACTGGCAGGCCAGGCACTCGTCATAATCGGTCGACGGCAGCTCGTACTTGGCCAGTTCCGACGTGTTGTCGGCTTCCACGCCGCCCGCGAAGCCGGCGCGCTGGATCGATTTCGAGCGCAGGTAATAAAGCGATTTGATGCCGAGCTCCCAGGCGCGGAAATGGAGCATCAGCAAATCCCATTTCTCGACATCGGCCGGGATGAACAGATTGAGGCTCTGCGCCTGATCGATGAACGGCGCGCGATCGCCGGCGAGTTCGAGCAGCCAGCGCTGATCGATCTCGAAGCTGGTCTTGAAGCTGTCCTTCTCCTCCTGACTGAGGAAATCGAGATGCTGGACCGAGCCGCCCTTTTCGAGGATCGAATTCCACACCGCGTCCGAATTCTTCGATTTCTCGATCAGGATCTTCTCGAGATAGCGGTTCTTGACCACCGTCGAGCCCGACAAGGTCTTGTGGGTATAGATATTGGCCGGGATCGGCTCGATGCACGCCGAGGTGCCGCCGCAGATGATCGAGATCGACGCGGTCGGCGCGATCGCCATCTTGCACGAAAAGCGCTCCATCACGCCCTGATCGGCGGCGTCGGGGCAGGGGCCGCGCTCGGTGGCGAGGTGCATCGACGCTTCGTCAACTTGCGCGCGGATGTGCTTGAAGATGCGCATGTTCCAGCTTTTGGCCATGGCGCCTTCGAACGGCAGGCCGCGGGCTTGCAGGAACGAGTGGAAGCCCATCACGCCGAGGCCCACCGAGCGTTCGCGCATCGCCGAATAAGCCGCGCGCGCCATGCCGGGTTCGGCGCGGTCGATATAATCCTGCAGCACGTTGTCGAGGAAGCGCATGACGTCCTCGATGAAGCCCTTCTCGTCCTTCCACTGATCCCAGGTCTCGAGGTTGAGCGACGAGAGGCAGCAGACCGCGGTGCGATCGTTGCCGAGGTGATCCTTGCCGGTCGGCAGCGTGATTTCCGAGCACAGGTTCGAGGTCGAGACCTTGAGGCCGACGTCGCGGTGATGCTTGGGCATCGCCTTGTTCACATGATCGGCGAAAATGATGTAAGGCTCGCCGGTTGCAAGGCGGGTCTCGACCAGTTTCTGAAACAACGCGCGGGCATCGACGGTGCCGCGGATCGAACCGTCCTTGGGGCTCTTCAGCTCCCATTCGGCGCCGTCGCGGACAGCTTCCATGAAGGCATCGGGAATGAGGACGCCGTGGTGGAGGTTGAGAGCCTTTCTGTTGAAATCGCCGGAAGGCTTTCTGATTTCGAGGAATTCCTCGATTTCCGGGTGCGAGATATCGAGATAGCAGGCCGCCGAGCCGCGCCGCAGCGACCCCTGGCTGATCGCCAGCGTGAGCGAATCCATCACGCGGACGAACGGGATGATGCCGCTGGTCTTGCCGTTGAGGCCGACCGGCTCGCCGATGCCGCGGACATTGCCCCAATAAGTGCCGATGCCGCCGCCGCGCGAGGCGAGCCAGACATTCTCGTTCCAGGTGTCGACGATGCCGTCGAGGCTGTCGGGCACCGAGTTGAGGAAGCACGAGATCGGCAGGCCGCGCCCGGTGCCGCCGTTCGACAGCACGGGAGTCGCGGGCATGAACCACAGCCGCGAGATATAATCGTAGAGCCGCTGCGCGTGCGCCTGATCGTCGGCGTAGGCCGACGCGACGCGGACGAACAGATCCTGGAACGATTCGCCCGGCAGCAGGTAGCGATCCTTGAGCGTTTCCTTGCCGAAATCGGTCAGCAGGTCATCGCGGCCGTGATCGACATCGAGCGGGTAGGGCGCGGGCGTCTCGCGCTTGGGCTGATCGCTCGCCGCTGCTTTCGCAACGGTGGCGACGGCCTCGGCAGCAGCGGCCTCGATCGCATCGGTAGCCATGTCGTTCGGGCTCTCCTGTGAGTCTCTGAAATCCATGTGTACCTCCCTCGCACGCAATGCTCTACGTTCACGGTCCGTTCGAATCGGAGGCGAACCCCCATGCTACACCCGGACCCACCCGGCGGGGAAAGATTTTCGCCCGCCCGTGCCGGCGAAAAGGCGCAGAAACCCTTGCCGCGAATATAGGATCGCAGCCGCTGTTCTACCAGCGATTGGGTCGGCCCCCTGCCCTGACCACAATAGATTGTGCCAATCCGGCGAGGCGCGCAAGACCGTAAATGACAGTTAAGGGACTCGGTTCGTCGCTGATATGAGTCGGTTCATGGCAGCGACGAAACGGTGCGGCGCAGCGACGCGTGGAGTTGTGCGGGGTTCACGAAATGCAAGCGGACAAAGCCGGAACAAAAAAATATTTCCGGTTATGATCGGGTTGGTGGGCTGCGGCGGTGTTGATCCGGCTGGGCACTTGCTGTCGCCGGTTTTCAAGAAAGTGGGGCCCCGGCTCAAGGTCGGGGTGAGGAGGGGAGATTGGCTTTTGGAAATTGCTGGTTAGGCGACGGTCGGCTTTTCAGATTGCCAAGAGCAAAAGCAGAGATAGCGCTGCTTATCGAAAGCGCTTCTGCCGAGCTGCGGTCAGCAAACGCATCCCATAGAAAAGCGCTAGATAGAATAGGCTCGACGAAACAGACGAGATCGCGACCTCTCGGATAAAAGTTTCTCCTAACAAGGCCCAAGATCCGATCACCAATGGCGGTCCGAGGACGGCAAATAGAAAGGGGTGATCCTCGATTACCCTGCCCCGGAACCAGATAATTGCACCAAGGATGAGCATCCAAGGTATAGAAAGCACGCCGCCCAACCAGAGACCGAGCCAAGCGCCGCCGATGTTGAAACCAGCAGTCGTTCCAATTGTGTCGGCTATACCGGCGATGGAAAGCCCAAAGGCGTGCGCTGCGATGACGCGCATCGTTAGCTCGCCTCGACCTTCGCTTTCATCCATAGCTCTGTTTGCTCGCGGAAATCACCGCTGGCAATGGCGGTTATCGCGTGGCGCCATTGCCATTCGATCTCCCCTCCCTTTCAAGGGAGGGGATCAAGGGGGGCAGCAAAGCCGAGGCTCGATGCCTCGGTTTTGCGTGCTCCAGCGTCGAAGCTCGCTTCGCTCGCACCCACCCCCGACCCCTCCCTTGAAAGGGAGGGGAGGACAGGTGCCGGTCACCGCCCGTTATAGCCGCGATACCAGTCGACGAAGGCGGGGATGCCGTGATCGATCGAGGTGGTCGGCCGGAAGCCGAGATCACGCTCGATCGCGCTGATGTCCGCGGCGGTGGCGACGACGTCGCCGGGCTGGATCGGCTGGTAATCGCGCACCGCCTTGCGGCCGCACGCCGCCTCGATCACGTCGATCAGGTGGCCGAGCTGTTCGGAGCGGTTGTTGCCGATATTGTAGAGCGCGTGCGGCTGGGTGCTGCCGCCGGCCTTGGCCTCGCCGTCATCGGCGGGAGGATGGTCGAGCGCGGCGACGACACCGGCGATGATGTCGTCGATATAGGTGAAATCGCGGCGCATCTCGCCATGATTGAACACCGGGATCGGCTCGCCGGCGAGGATTTTCGAGGCGAAGATCCATGCCGCCATGTCCGGCCGGCCCCAGGGGCCGTAGACGGTGAAGAAGCGCAGGCCGGTGAGCGGGATGCGGTAGAGATGGGCATAGGCCTCGCTCATCAGCTCGTTCGACTTCTTGGTCGCGGCATAGAGCGAGACGGGGTGATCGACGCGATCCTCGACGCGGAACGGGAAGCTGTCGTTGCCGCCATAGACCGAGGAGGACGAGGCATAGACCATGTGGCGGACGCCGCGATGCCGCGCGAGCTCGAGCAGGTTGAGGTGGCCGGCGAGGTTCGAATGCGCGTAGGCGTGCGGGTTGATCAGCGAATAGCGCACCCCGGCTTGCGCGCCGAGATGCGCGATGCGGCCGAAGCGATGCGGCTCGAGCGCGGCGTCGAGCGCGGCGGTGTCGCCGAAATCGACCGGGAGCAAGGTGAAGGCATCGCCGAAGCGATCGAGCGTGGCGACGCGGGCGTGCTTGAGCGCGGGATCGTAATAATCGTTGAAATTGTCGATGCCGATGACGCGCTCGCCGCGCTCCAGCAAGGCGCGCGACAGGGCCGCGCCGATGAATCCGGCGGCGCCCGTGACGAGAATCGCGTCGCCGGATGCAGTCATACGCGCGCTTCTACCACAGATAGACCGCGGCACAGAGCCCGATCAGCGTGGCGACCGCGAAGCCGGTCAGGAACTCGCGCGAATGCCACAGCCGGCGCAGCGGCGCGAGCGGGCCGGCGTCGTGTTCCAGCCCGACGAAGCGCGGCCAGAGCAGCAGGATCAGCGTCGGCCAGGTGACGGTGAGCCAGAAATCGTGCAGCGAGGCGCGCAGATTGCCCTCGTCGGTGGGGAACACCGTCTGGGTGAGATCATAGGCCTCGTTGATCGTCTCGGCGACGACGACGGTAAGCCACGGCTGCCACGTCCATGGCGGCCGCCGCAGCAGATAGGCGGCGATCGTCAGCACCAGCATGCCCGAAAGCGCGTGCAGCGCATCGTCGGGCAAGCCGGTGATTGTGCCGAGATCCATCTTGGCGACCGTCCAGTTGAACGTCTCCAGCACGCGGTTCATGCCCGGTCTCCGGCGATGCCGTGCGGTGCCAAAGGGGCGGGGGCGGGGATCAGACCAGCGCCGCCGGGGCGGCCCGCCCGGCTTCGGCCGAGAGGAACCAGCGATCGGTGCCTTCGAGGCCGATCGCGCTCAGCCGGCCGGTGGCGAAAGCGCCGGTATCGAGGCCGATGCGGTTAGGCCGCTCGATCACGCCGTCGCTGATGCTGTGGCCGTGGACGACCAGCTTGCCGAACTCGGCGTCGCTGTCGAGGAAGCTCGAGCGGATCCAGCGCATGTCGGCGCGCTTCTGGTCCTCGATCGGCACGCCGGGGCGCAGACCGGCATGGACGAAGACGTAATCGCCGATCTCGATCCGGTCCTCGAACGCTTCGAGGAAAGCGATGTGGCGTTGCGGGACGTGCGCCTGCAGCAGCGCGAGCAGCTCGGTATAATCGGTGCGTTCGAAATCATGCTCGGAGACGCCGTAGCTCAGGATCGTCTCGCGGCCGCCGATCCGCACGAACAGGCGCAGCGATTCCATGTCGCCGGCGAGCGAGCGGAGGAAGATCTCCTCGTGATTGCCGAGGATGAAGCGGACGTTGCCGCGCGCCTCGGCAAGCCCGATCAGCCGATCGACCACGCCCGCCGAATCGGGGCCGCGATCGACGAGATCGCCGAGGAAGACGAGCTGCGTCTGCGCGGTGCCGCGGGCGCGGTCGTCCGCCTCGATCTGCCCGACCAGATCGTCGAGCAGGCCGAGGCAGCCGTGGATATCGCCGATCGCATAGACGCGCTGCCCTTCGGGGACGGCGCGCGTGATCGGCTCGCTATTCTGGCGTTTGCGGAAAAGTCCCAGCATCGATCGAGGATTCTATACACATTGCCGTGATCCGGCACGGAAAAAGCGGGCAATCGCCGATCGGGCACGCCCAATGGATGCCCGACCGCCGTCGAGCGGGGCGCCATGCCATAGCGCGCGCGGCGGTTCAACCGGCGAGGCGGACGGGGTGCGCGCGCGGCATGGCGACGGGCTGGTCCGGCCAGATGCCGCGGGTGTCGTAGACCACCTTGTCGGCGCGCTCGTCGAGCGGGACCGACTTGAACAGCTCGTGATCGACCAGCACGATCATAATGCCGCAGCTTTCGATCGCGTCGTCGAGATCGATCAGCGTGGCGGCGGCGAGGCTGGGCGGGAGCGCGTCGGCATAAGGCTCGACGATGCGGATGCGCGCGCCGAAGCGGGCGGTGAGGGCTTCGGCGACCTTGAGCGCGGGGCTTTCGCGGAAATCGTCGATATTGGCCTTGAAAGCGAGGCCCATGCAGGCGACCGGCACGCCGGGATGCGCGTCGATGAGCGCGGTAGCCTGGGCGATCGTATGGGCGACCTTGCCGTCATTGACCTGGCGGGCGGTGCGGATCAGCGGCGTCTGATCGGGCGCGGCGCTGACCAGGAACCAGGGATCGACCGCGATGCAATGCCCGCCGACGCCGGGGCCGGGCGAGAGGATGTTGACGCGCGGGTGGCGGTTGGCGAGGCGGATCACTTCCCAGACGTCGACGCCCATCGTGTCGGCGACGAGGCTCAGCTCGTTGGCGAAGGCGATATTGACGTCACGGAAGGCGTTTTCGGTGAGCTTGGTCATTTCCGCCGCGCGGCACGAGGTGGTGACGCAGGCGCCGCGGACGAAACGGCGATAGAAGGACAAGGCCTTGCGGGCGCAGCGCGGGGTGATGCCGCCGATCACGCGATCGTTATCGATCAGCTCGACGAGGATGCGGCCGGGGAGCACGCGCTCGGGGCAATAAGCGATCGCGACATCGGCGGTTTCGCTACTGCGGCCGGGGAGCTTGAGGTCGGGGCGCAGCTCGGCGAGGAGGTCGCGGACCTGTTCGGTGGTGCCGACCGGCGAGGTCGATTCGAGGATCACGGTGTCGCCCGGCTTGAGCACCGCGGCGATCGTGGTCGCTGCCTTGAGAACATAGCCGACATTGGGGCGATGATCCTCGGCGAACGGGGTGGGGACGGCGATGACGAACACGTCAGCGGGCTGGATTTCGGTTGAAGCGCGCAGGTTGCCGCGCGCGACGACGCCCGAGACGAGACCGTCGAGATCGACTTCCTCGATATGGACCTTGCCCGAATTGACCGTCTCGACGACATGATCGGAAACGTCGATCCCGAGCACCTTGACCCCGGTGCGCGCGATCACCGCGGCGGTGGGCAGGCCGATATAGCCGAGGCCGAGAACCGCGACATTCAGATCAGTGTTCGAAACCATTGGCGACGATCCCCGCAATCCGTGCCGCCGCATGACCGTCGCCGAACGGATTGTGGGCGCGGGCCATGGCGGTCCAGGTCTGCTTGTCGTCGAGGAGGGTGAAGATTTCGGAAACGATGCGGTTTTCGTCGCTGCCGATCAGCTTCGCGGTGCCCGCGGCGACGCCTTCGGGACGCTCGGTGGTGTCGCGCATGACGAGCACGGGCTTGCCGAGCGCGGGCGCTTCCTCCTGCACGCCGCCCGAATCGGTGAGGACGATGTGCGCGAGGCCGAGCGCGCGGATGAAATGCGGATAATCGAGCGGGTCGATGCGCGCGATATTGGGATGATGGCCGAGGATTTCGTCCATCACCGAGACGACGTTCGGGTTCGGGTGCATCGGGAACAGGATGGCGACGTCGTCGCGCGCGGCGATGCGGGCGAGCGCGCGGGCGATGCTGGCCATGCCGCCGCCGAAATTCTCTCGGCGGTGAGTGGTGACGAGGATCAGGCGCTTGTCGGCAAAGCGGGCTGCTACGGAATCGAGCCCGGCGGCAAGCGACGGATCGGCGTCGATCCGCGCGGCGGTCCAGTGCAGCGCGTCGATCACGGTGTTGCCGGTGACGTGGATCGTCGTGGGCGCGATGTTTTCGCGCAGCAGGGCCTCGGCGGCGGTATCGGTGGGGGCGAAATGCTGGTCGGCGATCGGCGCGACGATGCGGCGGTTCACCTCCTCGGGCCAGGGCGCGTAGATATCGCCCGAGCGCAGGCCGGCCTCGACATGGGAGACGGGGATGCGGCGGTAATAAGCGGCAAGCGCGCCGGCCATCGCGGTGGCAGTGTCGCCCTGAACGATGACGCGATCGGGCTTTTCGCTGTCGAGCGTGTCGCCGATTCCGGTCAACAGCCGCGCGGTGAGGCGATCGAGCGACTGGCCGGGCTCCATCAGGTCGAGATCGATGTCGGGTGCGAGGCCGGCGATCTCCAGCACCTGATCGAGCAGGCCGCGGTGCTGCGCCGTCACACAGGTCCGCACGCGGACGCCGGGCGTGTCGGCGAGCGCGCGGACCACGGGAAACAGCTTGATCGCCTCGGGCCGGGTGCCGAAGATCACCATCACGGTGCGCGTATCGCTGGTCATGGCGTTCGACGTAGCGACCTCCTCTTAAGGTGAGCCTAATCTGGAACTGTGGCCGGGGCTCAAGCGATTTGCTAGGCCCGCGCCCAGGCCGGGGGAGCCTGTTCAATGAGGAAAGAATCTCGATGACGATCAAGACGCTGCGCAAGGCCGTGTTTCCCGTGGCGGGGCTCGGCACCCGGTTTCTGCCCGCCACCAAGGCGACGCCCAAGGAGATGCTGCCGGTGGTCGACCGGCCGCTGATCCAGTACGCGGTCGACGAGGCGATCGAGGCGGGCATCGAGCAGCTGATCTTCGTCACCGGGCGCAACAAGAGCTCGATCGAGGACCATTTCGACATCGCTTTCGAACTCGAGACGACGATGAAGGAGCGCGGCAAGTCGCTCGAAGTGCTGAGCCAGACGCGGCTGAAGCCCGGCGCGGTCGCTTATGTGCGGCAGCAGGAGCCGCTGGGGCTGGGCCACGCGGTGTGGTGCGCGCGCGACATCGTGGGCGACGAGCCGTTCGCGATCTTCCTCGCCGACGAGCTGATGATCGGCAAGCCGGGCTGCATGAAGGCGATGGTCGAGGCCTATGAGAAGGTCGGCGGCAACGTGGTGTGCGGGCTGGAAGTGCCCGACAGCGAGACCGACAAATACGGCATCATCGATCCCGGCGCGCGCGATGGCGCGCTGGTGGAGGTCAAGGGGCTGGTCGAGAAGCCCAAGGCGGGCACGGCGCCGTCCAACATCATGATCCCGGGCCGCTACATTTTGCAGCCCGAGGTGATGCGCATCCTGGAGACGCAGGGCAAGGGCGCGGGTGGCGAGATCCAGCTGACCGACGCGATGGCGCAGATGATCGGCAAGCAGCCGTTCCACGCCTTCACCTTCGCCGGCAAACGCTACGATTGCGGCGACAAGGCGGGCTATATCCACGCCAACATGGCGCTGGCGCTCGAGCATCCCGAGATCGCCGACAAGTTGCGCGCGGCGGGCGAGGCGCTGTTCGCGAAAGGCTGAAGCGGGGGCAGGGGTGCGGTTGCGATCGTTGCCTGCTGAGGCGGGCGGTGGGCGCGGCGCCGTCAGTGCTTCGCTTGCGGGCAGTCGCCCTTCGACGGGCTCAGGGCGAACGGGGTGGGGTCACCTGAATCTGACGTTCGCCGCATATCGGTCGTCATGCTGAACTCGTTTCAGCATCCATGGCGCAACGCCAACCGGTCGCTGACGGCGATGGAGCCCCATGGACCCTGAAACGAGTTCAGGGTGACGCGCTTTAAACGACGAGACGTCGATTCCACCGCGTCAGAGCGACCGGAACGGCCATCATTCGTATCTGAGCGCGCGGGCGGGTTCGGCGCGGGCGACGCGCCAGGCCTGGCTGAATACGGTGGCACAGGCGATGGCGAGCGCGATCAGCGTCGCGGCGAGGAAGAACAGCGGCGACAGCGCGATGCGATCGTCGAAGCCCGACAGCCATTTGCGCATCGCGAAATAGGCGAGCGGCCAGGCGATCAGGTTGGCGATCAGCACGGGCTTGAGGAACTGCCCGATCAGCAGCTTGAGCACGTCGCCGGTGGAGGCGCCCAGCGTCTTCCTGATGCCGATCTCCTTCACCCGCCGCGCGGTATCGAACGAGGCGAGGCCGTAGAGACCGATGCAGCCGATCAACACCGCCAGCACCGCGCCGATCGTGAACAGATGGCTGCGTTGATCATCGGGCTTGTAGTAATTGTCATAAAGTTTCTGATCGACCGTCTGCGACTTGAACGGCACCGCCGGCGCGATTTGCTTCCAGGTACGTTGGAGTTGGGCCGTCAGCGTCTGGGCGTTGGTACCGGCAAAGCGGATCGCGGCGATCTGCGGCCAGCTGTCGTGGCGGTAGAAATAATACATGGTCGGGCGCACCGGCTCGTGCGGCGAATGGAAACGGACATCGTCGATGACGCCGACGACGCGCACTGGATCGCCATCGCCGCCGCGCTCGCGTCCCTGGATCACGATCTTGCCGATCGCGTCCTGCGCGCTGGCAAAGCCAAGCCTTGCTGCGGCGGCCTGGTTGATGACGACATTGTAGGCGGTTCGCTGCAGCGCGGCCTCGGGAACGTCAGTGAAATCGTCGAGCGCGTGCGACGGATCGAGGAAGCGGCCGGCGAGCAATCGCGCGGCATAGACCTGGAAGAATTGCGGACCGACGTCGACAGTGACGATCGACGGCGGCGACCCCTTATCGCCGGGGCGATGCATGTTGTTGGCGTTGGTGACCGAATCGTCGCCAGGCGCGTCCATCGCGTGGGTAACGCCAGTGACGCCGGGCAGCGCGGCGAAGGCGGTCAGCAACTCGCGCCGTTGCGCTTCGTCGAGCGAGCCATCGCCGAATGACGGGACGACGACCATGCCCTCGCGCTGGAAGCCGAGATTGGCGTTGCGCAGATGCTGGGTCTGCGCGACCAGCACGCCGGTGCCGATCATGAACGCGATGGCGATGGCGAATTGCAGTACCACCAGCGTCTGGCGCAGCCGCGATCCGGCGCGGCCGCCGCCGGGGCTGCGCGATGAGGCGAGCACGGTGGCGGGGCGATAATGCGACAGCATGAGCGCGGGATAGGCGCCCGCGAGCAGGCCGACGACGACGACCAGGATGACGAGCGGCGGCAGGATCGAATGGCCGCCCCAGTAATCGATCGCGAGCGAGGTGCCGCCGGTGCTGTTGACCAGCGGCAGCGCCACCTCGGCCAGCGCCAGCCCGATCAGCGCGGCGAGCGCGACGGTCGCGATCGCCTCTCCGACGAACTGGCGGACGAGCGCGCGGCGCGAGCCGCCCATCACCTTGCGGATCGCCACTTCGCGGGCGCGCAGGCCCGCGCGCGCGGTGGCAAGGTTGATATAGTTGACGATCGCGATCAGCAGCGTGAGCGCGCCGACGATGCCGAGCGTCGCCACCACCGCCTTGTCGGCCGGATCGAACAGGTGGACGTCACCGAGCGGGGTGAAGCCGATCGACAGCATCTTGTGCAGATCGGGCCCCTGATCGGTGACGCCGTGGCGATCGATGAACGACGGCATCTGCGCTTCCAGCGCCTTGGGCTCGGCGGCATTGTCGAAGCTGAGGAAGGTCTGCAGCTGCGAACTGCCCCAGTGACTGAAGTAGCGCGTGTCGGCCGCATCCAGCCGCGCCGGCACCAGCGGCGCGATCAGGTCGGCGGTGTAGGACATGTTTTTCGGCCTATCCTCGATCACCGCGCCGACATGATAAGCGAACGACTTGCCGTCGAGCACGATCGTCATCGGCTGGCCGATCGCATCCGAGGCACCGAAATATTTGGTCGCCATCTTCTTGGTGATCACCACCGAGGTCGGATCCCTGAGCGCCGCCTTGGGATCGCCGGCGATCGTCGAAAACGGGAACAGGTCGAAATAATTGGGATCGACCAGCGCCATCATCTCGTTGGTGGCGTTGGGTCCGCGCACGACAGTGGCGCCGCTGAACGTCCAGAAGCGCGTGCCGTTGACCTGCGGGAAATCGCCCTTGAGCTGGTCGAGCAGTGCTCCCATCGTCGAGAAATACGGCGTTTCCGGCGCACCGGGCAGGTGCCAGGTGTTGCTGACCGCCCAGATCTTGTCATGGCCCGGCAGCACCTTGTCGTAGCTGCGCTCGAACTGGACGTAGAGGAACAGCACGAGGAACACCGCGATGCCGAGCGCCAGCCCGCCGATCGAGAGCAGGGCGTAGAGCTTGTGCCGGGTGAGCGAGCGATAGAGCGTCAGCAGCGTCGAAGACATGGGGGCTGGTCCTATTCGTAACGAAGGGCGCGGGCGGGCTCGGCGCGGGCGACGCGCCAGGCCTGGCCGAACACGGTGGCCGCCGCGATCGCGACGGCGATGAGGGTGGCGGCGAGGAAGTAGAGCGGCGACAGCGCGATGCGATCGTCGAAGGCAGAGAGCCATTTACGCATTGCGAACCAGGCGATCGGCCAGGCGATCAGGTTGGCGAGAATGACGGGGCGGAGGAACTGGCCGATCAGGAGGCGCATGATATCGCGCGTCGAGGCGCCGAGCGTCTTGCGGATGCCGATTTCTTTGATGCGACGCGCAGTATCGAACGAGGCGAGGCCGTAGAGGCCGATGCAACCGATTAGCACCGCGAGCACCGCGCCGATGGTGAACAGGCGGCTGCGCTGAGCATCGTTCTGGTAGAATTGCCGGTAGAGCTGCTGGTTGATGGTGATGCTCTGGAAGGCGACCTCGGGCACGATCCGGCGCCAGACCGCGGCCAGCCGCCGGGTGACGGCGGGGACATCCGCCGGCGCGGTCCGCACCGTGGCGATCATGTTGTCGGTTGCGCGCGAATCATATTGATAGACGGTCGGCTGGATCGGCTCGCGCGGCGAGGCGAAGCGCATGTCGGCGATGACGCCGATGATCAGCGGATGGACACTCTGAGTGAACGGGGCGTCCTTGCCGATCGCGTCCGCGGGACGGGCGAAGCCGAGCGCCTTTGCCGCCGTGGCGTTGATGACGATGTTGCGCGGGTGCTTGGCGAGATCGTCGGGGGTGACGCCGAAGGCATCGTCTCCGGCATGGCGCGCGTCGAACAAGCGCCCCGCGAGCAGGTGGGCGCCGAACGTCTGGAAGAAGCCGGGGCCGGTTTGCACCTGCTGCACGGTGATCTTGTGGTCGTTATTCTGGTAGCTCAGGATATTGATGCTGCCGTCGCCCGGCGTCTGGCGCGACAGGCCGATATCGGCGACGCCCGGCACGCCCGCGAAGGCATGGACGAGCTCGGCGCGCTGCGCCCCGTCAAGCCCGTCGGCGGAGAAACTGCTCACCGCGATCAACCCGTCGCGGCGGAAGCCGAGATCGGCGTCGCGCATGTGCGCGGTCTGCGCGACCAGCACACCGGTGCCGATCATGAAGGCGATGGCGATGGCGAACTGCAGCACCACGAGCGCCTGCCGCAGCCGCGCGCCCGCCTTGCCGCCGCTCGGGCTGCGCGCCGAGGCGAGCACGGAGGCTGGCCGGAAATGCGACAGCACGGCCGCCGGATAGAGCCCGGCCATGCCACCGACGAGCAGGATCATCACCGCGAGCGGGATCAGGATCGAGTGGCCGCCGAGATAGTCGATCGACAGCGAGATGCCGCCGATCGTGTTGACGAACGGCAGCGCCAGTTCGGCGATGGCAAGGGCGATCAGTGCGGCGAGCGCGACAGTGGCGATCGCCTCGACAAGAAATTGCGCGACCAGCGACGCGCGCGTGCCGCCCAGCACCTTGCGCAACGCCACTTCGCGCGCCCGCAGCCCGGCCCGCGCGGTGGCGAGGTTCACGTAATTGACGATCGCGATCAGCAGCACGAGCAGGCCGACGAGGCCGAGCGTCGCCACCACCGCGCGGTCACGCGGCTCGATCAGGTGAACCGCGGCAAGCGGCAGCAGGGTGAGCTTCAGGAAATCCGACGGCTTCTTGGAATCGGAGCTAAAGCCGTCCGGCGGGTGGCGATCGACGAAGGCGGGCAAATGCTGTTCGAAGCCATGGGCCGCGGCTGCATCGGCGAAGCGCAGGAACAAGGTGGTATAGGGGCTGGGCGTGCCGGCGGTATCGGCGGCTGCCGGCATCGGCACGTAGATAGGGCTGGCATAGGTCATGTTGCCCGGCATCGGTTTCAGCACGGCTGCGACCTGATAATCGTGCGCGGCGCCACCGAAGATCAGCGTGATCGTCTTGCCCAGCGCCGGGCCTTCGCCGAGCAGGCGCGTCGCCAACCCCTGGGTGATGACCGCACCATCGGGCCGCGCGAGCGCCGCGCGCGGATCGCCGGCGACGGCCGGGAAAGGGAAGAAATCGAAATAGGCGGGATCCACCTCGGCGACGATCCCGGAGGTCAGCGCGTTGCCGTTCTTCACGGTCGCGTCGTCGATCATCGTAAGCCGCGCGCCCTCCAGGCCGCGAAAATCCGCCTGGAGCTGGCCCAGCATGGCCTGCGGGGTGGAAATGTTCACCGCAGGGAAGCCGGGAATGTCGTAGGCCGAGTTGATCGTCCAGATACGATCGGCGCCGGGCAGCATGCGATCGTAATCATGCTCGTATCGCACATAGAGGAACAGCACGAGGAACACCGCCAGCCCCAAGGCGAGCCCGCCGATGTTGAGGATCGCGTAAAGCCGGTGCCGCGTCAGCGAGCGGTAGAGGGTGAGGAGCGCCGAGCCCGCCATCACGCGCGCTTACCCGAACGGTCGGCGGCGAGGTGGCGCCAGAGCAGGATGGCGATCATTACCAGTACGATCGTCAGCAAGGCGTCGCGCAGTTTCATGCGGCCCGCCGCGCCGAGGTGAGGATGCGGCCGTCGAGCATGTGGACGGTGCGCTTGGCGATGTCGGCGTGTGCAGGCGAGTGCGTGACCATGATGATCGTCGCCCCCTCGGCGTTCAATTCGGTGAGGATTTCCATCACCTGCGCGCCGTTTTCGGTGTCGAGATTACCGGTCGGCTCGTCGGCGAGGATCAGCTTGGGACTGCCGACGATGGCGCGGGCGATCGCGGCGCGCTGCTGCTGGCCACCCGACAGCTGGTGCGGGTGATGGTTGCGGCGGTGCGCGATGCCCACGCGGTCCATCGCGGCGTCGACACGCTCGCGCTTCTCCTTCGACGGCATGTTGCGATAAGCGAGACCGAGCGCGACATTCTCGCCGATGGTCAGCTCGTCGATCAGGTTGAACGACTGGAACACGAAGCCGAGCCGATCGCGACGCAGCCTGGCGAGTTCGGGCTCGGGCTCCTTGGCGACGTCGTCGCCCTCGAACAGGTAGCGGCCGTCGGTCGGGCGGTCGATCGTGCCGAGGATGTTGAGCAGGGTCGATTTGCCGCAGCCCGACGGGCCCATGATGGCGACGAACTCGCCGGCCTCCACGGTGAGATCGATGTCGGTCAGCGCGGTGGTTTCGACCTCGTCGGAGCGGAACAGGCGGCTGATGCGCTCGAGATGGATCATGTGAAGGCCTTCCTCAATGAATGATGAGATGATCGTATTTGACGTCGGCGGCGATCGGCGAGGTGACGATCGTCTCGCCCGGCTGCAGGCCGCTGGTGACCTCGACCTGATCGGGGTTGCGGCGGCCGGTGGAGATCGTGCGCCGCGTCGCCGAGCGCCCGTTTTCGGCGACGACGAAGGCGACCGAGCCGCCGCCGTCGAGCCAGCCGCCGGCGGGCGCGACCACCGCCGGGCGATCGGCGCCGAGCACGAGGCGGACGTCGATCGTCTGGCCGCGGTTGAGCCCGGCGGGCGGCGCCGAATCGAAGCCGAGCTCGACCTTGAAGCGGCCGTCGGTCACTTGCGGCAGGATGCGGATGACGTGGAGGCTGACGGCCTGGTCGCCGATCGTCGCGGTGGCGCGCTGGCCGACCTTGGCTTGCCCGAGATAGAATTGATCGACATCGGCGGAGAGCTTCCATTGGCCCTCGGAATCGACCTGGCCGACATCGTCGCCGGGCTTGAGCGTCTGGCCGGGCTGGAGATCGAAATCGGTCAGCCGGCCGTCGGCGGGTGCGCGGATGGTGAGCGCGTCGAGGCTGTGGCGGACCATCGCGAGGCTCTGATTGAGCTCGGCCGCGGTGGTGCCGATCCGCGCCTGCTGATCCGATAGCGTGGCCGATTCCTCGGTGCGCCCCTGGGTCAGCGCGGCGACGCGCTTCTGCTGATAGGCGACCTCGTCCTTCAGCGGCTGCACGGCGGCGTTGTTGACGATGCCCTTGTCGAACAGGGTCTGCTTCTTCTGCAGCTCGGTCCTCGCCTTGAGCAGATCGTTCTGCGCGTCGGCGACTTCCTGGGCCGTATCGAGGCGGTTGCGCTGAATGGTCAGGCGCTGGCTGCTGATGTTGCCGAGCTGGCCGGCGATGTCGGCGGATTTGGTGGCGACCTCGAGCTCGAGATCGGGATTGGCGAGCGTGGCGAGCGGCTGGCCTTTCTTGACCATCGCGCCGTCGACCGCGATCACCTCCCCGACCTGTCCGCCCGAGATCGCCGCGACGAAGGTGGTGTGGAGCGGCACCACCTCCGCGCGTAGCGGCACGTAATCCTGGAACGGGGCGCGGACGACCTTGCCGGTCTGCACACTATCGGCATCGACCGACAGCGAGTTGGCCGAGGGAATCGCCCACCACAAGGCGAGCAGCGCAAGCAGCGCGCCGACGCCGATCGCGATGCGCTTCTCGCGCTTGCCGAAGCGGCCTCGCGGCCGTTCGATCTTCCTGTCCATGCCGGCGCCCGAATGCGCCGTCGTCCCCGTATCACTCATGCCGGACAGTGTATGGCGGCAGCGGGCAGTTATGAAATCAAGTTAAAACAGTTCGTTATTACGTCGTGTTTTACACTGGCATGGCACTTCTGTAGCGAGTGTCCGTTTCCGGACACCAGCAGGCCCATGTCAACCGAATCACCCGCGATCCTGTTCGTCGACGACGATGCCGATATCCAGAAGGCGGCGCGGCTGCTGGCCGAGCGGCACGGCATGGCGATGGTTTCGGCCGCCGGCCCCGACGAGGCCTGGGCGCGGCTTGCCGAACGGACGTTCGACGTGGTGATGCTCGATCTCAATTTCTCGCGCGGGCGGACCTCGGGCGAGGAGGGGTTCGCGATGCTGCGGCGGCTGCTGGCGGCGGATCGCGACGCGGTGGTGATCGTCGTCACCGGGCATAGCGGGATCACCGTCGCAGTGGAGGCGATGCGCGCGGGCGCGAGCGATTTCGTCATCAAGCCGTGGAGCAACGACAAGCTCGCCGCCGCGCTCGATCGCGCGGTGGCGCTGAGGCGCGCGACGCTGGCGGCGGGGCAGGGAGCGCCGGCCGACGACGATCGGCTGATCCTCGGCGAAGATGCCGCGATCGAGCGGCTGCGCGCGATGATCGAGCGCGTCGCGCCGACCGATGCCGCGGTGCTCGTCACCGGGCCGGCGGGATCGGGCAAGAGCCTGGTGGCGCGTGCGATCCACCATGCCTCGCGGCGGGCCGGGCAGACGCTGACGGTGTTGCCGGCGGGATCGATCGAGGACGAGGCGGGCGTGACGGCGGCGATCGCGGCGGCGCGCGGCGGCACGCTGGTGATCGACGATGTGGAAGCGCTGGCGGGGCGGCTGCAGCCGGTGCTGGCGTCGATGCTCGGCGAGGTGCGCACGATCGCGACGAGCCGGCTCGACCGCATGAGCCTGCGCGACGCGATCGACGCCGACCTGCTGTTCCGGCTCAACACCGTCGAGCTGGCGATCCCGTCGCTGGCGCGGCGCGAGGGCGATGCGCTGGTGCTGGCGCGGCATTTCCTCGACCGGTTTGCGGCGCGCCACGGGCGAGCGGCGCGGCCGCTGACCGACGAGGCGGCGGGGTGGATCGCGGCGCATCCGTGGCGCGACGACGTGCGCGGGCTGCGCCAGGCGATGGAGCGCGCGGTGCTGCTGGGCGAAGGCGATGCTTATGGAATCGCCGATTTCACCCATGGCGAGAGCGACGGCGGCACCGCCACGGCGAGCGGCGGCGACCTCAATCTCGAACGATCCGAGCGGACGCTGGTGGAAGCCGCGCTGAAGCGGCACGCGTTCAACGTCTCGCGCGCGGCGAGCGAGCTGGGGCTGACGCGGACCGCGCTTTATCGGCGGATGGCCAAATATGGACTCTAGGGTGTGCGGGTATTCGGCCCAGGGCGGGCCGCAAGGCGCGGCTTTCTGCGCTGCCGGTGCTCACGTGCCTGAAGCAGGCTGCGCGCCGGTTGGCGGTGCGCCATGGATGCTGAAACGAGTTCAGCATGACGACAATCATGATGCGACCTTGATTCAGGGGACTAGGGCGGATCGACATTCGGCTCCCACCGATTGTCGGCTCGCCGTCGGCTAAATGTCGATCCGCTCCAGCCTCAGTCGTCTCGCCGGGCCGGCGCTGCTGTTCGCGCTCGGTGCCGGCGCGATGTTCGCGGGGCTGCATGGATTGTGGGCGAACCTCGTGCTTGCGGTGCTGCTTGCGGTGTGGACGCTGGCGGCGATCCTGGTCGGCGCGGCGCGGAACCGGCGTCCGGTGCCGTCAGCGAGGCTGCCCGCGCATCTCGAAGCGCAGGCGCGCGAGCAGCGGCGGCTGACCGCCTATCTCAACCTCTCGCCGGCGCCGCTGGTGACGCTCGACAGCGAGCGGCGGCTGGTCGCGGTCAACCGCGCGGCGCGGCGGCTGTTCGGCTGCGAGGATCGCGTGCCCGATCCGCCCGACGACCTGATCGCGGCGATCGCGCTCGCCGCGCCGGGGCGCTCGGCAAGCGTGCAGATGACGACGCAGGGCGAACAGCGCACCTTCGCGCTGGCGACCGCCGATCTTGCCGCCGGCGGGGCCGGGCTGAGGATCGCGGCGATGGTGGATATCGGCGCCGAATTGCGCGCCGCCGAGGCCGGGGCGCTGCGCGACCTGCTGTCGGTGCTGAGCCACGAGATCATGAACGCGCTGACGCCGATCGCCTCGCTCGGCCGCACCGCCGCCGACATGCTCGCCGAGCGCGAGGAGGCCGGGCTGGCGCCGGTGCACGATGCGGTGGAGACGGTGGCGCGGCGGGCGGAGGGGCTGCAGCGGTTCACCACCGCCTATCGCGATCTCGCGCGATTGCCCCCACCCGAGCTGACGCGGGTGCCGGTGAAGCCGCTGCTCGATGACCTCGCGCGGATGTTCGCGGCGCGCTGGCCGGGCGTGACGCTGGTGCGCGAGGAAAACGGCGCGCCGGGCACGGTGCGCGCCGATGCCGACCAGCTCCACGCCGCCTTGTGGGCCCTGTTGCAGAACGCCGCCGAGGCAGTGGGCGAGGGCGACGCGGGGCGGGTGACGCTCGGTTGCCGGGCGGCGACCGAGGGCGTCGCGTTCATCGTCACGGACAACGGGCCGGGCGTCGCGGCCGCCGAGCGCGAGGCGATCTTCCGGCCCTTCCATACCAGCAAGCCGGCCGGCAGCGGGGTGGGCCTGGCGCTGGTCCGCCAGATCGCGCACGCGCACCACGGCATTGTCGCGCTGGCCGAGGCGCCGGCGGGCGCGCGGTTCGTGATGACGCTGCCGATCGCGGCGGCGTGACTAGGGTCTGGACCCTAACGCGCCGAGCGCTGGAAGAACAGTTTGCGGATGCTGATCATCACGGTGCGGCCGAGCGGATCGAGATAATCGGGCTGATAGCTGACCGGCGTGTCGCCATTGGTGTCATGGACGTGCTGGCGGCTGTCGAGCAGGTTGTTGACATAGAGCGTCACCCGCATGCCGCGCGCCCAGGGGTGCTTGGCGACGAAATGGAGCTGGCTGCTGAGATCGGCGAACAGCCGGAGGTTGAGCGTCGTCAGCGGGGAGAAGCTGAGCGGCTCGGTCGCGCCCGCGGTGCCGCCATTGACATGCGTGCCGCTCTGCCAGTTGACGCGAAGCTGCGCGCCGAGGCCGTTGTTGAAATAGCCGAGCTGGCCCTGGATCTGGTGGCGCGGCTCGCCGCCGCTTGAGCCGATCGTGTCGCCATCGAGCAGGTCGAGGCGCGGCAGGCCGTCGCGGATCAGCACCGTGTCTTCGAGTTTCCAGGTGTGATAGACCGCGACCTGGATGCGGCCGCTGCCGCTGCCACCGCCCCCGAACCTGCCGAAACCGCCATGGCGCCCGCCACCGCCGTGGAAGCCGTGATGGCCGCCGCCATCGGGGGCGCCCCCGGAGCCGCCATTGTCGCTGGGCGGATGACCGCCCTCGGGTGGGTGGTTGTCGCCGGCCTTGCCCGCCTGGGCGTCGTGATCGCTGCTCTCGGCCGATTGCCCGGCCTGCTTCCCATCGGAACGGCCGTGGCGCCATTCGCGGCGCAGCCCGGCCAGCGGATTGCTGCCCTTGCCCTCGCGATAGGCCTCGAATTCCTTCTGGATGTGCGATTTGATCGGGGCGGTGAAATTGAAGCCCCAGCGCAGCGTCTTTTCCGATTCCCCGGCGAAGTTGACCGGGCGCGCGTCGATCGAGACCAGCGCACCCGCGCCATCGCGGACGAAGCGATCGGGGAAGGCGGCCTCGATCGCCTCGGTCGGCGAGGGCAGGCTGGTGATCAGATTGTCGGTGCGCTTGGCGGTATAGGTCGCGATCAGCCGCAGATCGGCCTTGCTGAGCGGCTGGACGTTGAGCTCGGCCTCGAAGACGTGCTGGGTATCCGCCGCGAGATTCGGATTGCCGCCGCTGATCCGGGTGACGTCGACCGTCTCGCCGGTGACATAATCGAACACGCGGCGATCGGGCGTGATGATGGTGGGATTGCCGAGCTGCTGCGCGGTCGGCGCGTCCTGCTTGCGGGTCCAGGACACGAGCGCACTGACGCGATCGACCGGCGACCAGTTCACGCCATAGCCGATCCGCGTCAGCGTGCCGAAATCGGAAAGCCGGTTCACCGCGACGTTGACATTGGCCGACAGGTCGCCGAGCGGTTTCAACACGGCACGCCGCCGGCTGGCGATCGGCAGATCGACATTGACGCGGCCTTCCGCCGCGTCACGCGAGACATCGCCGTTCTGGATCAAGCCGTTGCGCACCGAATGGCTGGCGAAATCGCTGGTCGAGACGCCGACATGCCAGCTGGTCGAGACCTTGCCCGCCGGCAGGCTGAACGGCGAGCCGGTGACGAGCGTATTGAGCTCGGCGGTGTTCGAGATGGCGCGGGCAAGCGTGGTCTGGCCGGGCTGGATCAGCGGCGCGCCGAGCTGGCCGAACGGATCGACGTTCGGATCGCCGGCAAGGATCGCCGCCTGCAGCGCATCGGCATCGACCGAGCGGGTGGTGAAGGTCTTGGTTTCGGACCGATCGTAATTGCCGGTGACCGACCAGTTCCACTTCTTGACGGCGCCGTTGAAGGTCATGCCGAGATGCGAGGCGAGCGATTGCGCCGATTGCTGGAGCGGCTTGCCGAGATCGACATAGCGGCTGAGCGTCACATCGTTCGCGAACGGCGAATAGGGATTGCTCGCGGGCAGCGTGAGGGTGACGCCGGGCAGGCCGAGATCATCGGTGCTGTCGGTATAATCGATGCGGCCGTTGACGGTCGCCGAGACGTTGCCGAAGATCGTGCGCGCATAGACCGCGTTGGTCGAGAACTCGCGGCTGGCGGGCTTCAGCGTGCGATAGCGGCCGAGATCGGTGACATTGGCCTGGTTGGCGGTGGTCGCGAAATCGTCGAGCGTCGGTGATCCATTGGGGACGCCGGCGACGATGACCGGCGCGCCGGCGAGCGCCGAAAGCGCGGGATCGATCTCGCTCGCGCCCGCCGCGGGGGTGATGTTCCCGGCGAGATCGTAATAGCCCTTTTGCGGCTGGCCGGTGACGTTTCGCTCACTTTCGAGCAGCTTCGAGGTCTGCTGGTAATCGAAATTGAGATTGAAGCGGCCATCGGGCGTGATGTTGACGAGGCCGAGCCGCGCGCGCGGCGTGTTGCTGCCGCCCTCGGTGGCGAGCTTGTCGTTGAGCGTCACGACGGTCGACCGGAAATGGCGCCTGAGGACGATGTTGACGACCTTCTGATCGGCGGAAAAGCCGTATTCGAGCGCGGTTTGCTCGGGCAGGATATCGACGCGCAGGATCGCCTCGGTGGGGAGATCGCGGATTTCGTGAAAACTGGAAATGCGCTTGCCGTTGAGCAGCACCGCCGGCGCGCCGGTGCCGCGCGCGCTCTGCGTTTCCGGCGCGAGCTCGTCGATCAGGTCGGCGATCGAATCGACGCCATAGGCGCGGACGTCGGCGGGGCCGAGCTGCAATTCGGGCTTCACGTCGCCGATCACCTGGCCGGGCGGCGCGCGACCGGTGACGACGATCTCGTCGGCGGAATCGGCATAAGGATCGGTGGCGTCGTCGGTCGCCGCGCTACCCGCCTGCTGCGCCGGCGCATCCCCGGCCGGCGCCTGTTGCGCCCAGGCCAGCGCCGGATATGCCGCCAGCACCACGCCCACACTCCACGCCGCCAGCCGCATTCGCTTCTACTCCCGCCCGAATCACTCGGCGACGGCGGTAGCGGCTATTTGTCGCAGAAGTTTCGCAGGGCTGGTGCGACGAATAATATTTATTGTGCCGAGGCGGTTTCGATCGCGGGGCCGGTCCAGCCGCCGGCGGTCGCGACATAGAGCCGCGCGACATTGACGAACTGCTGCTCGCGCATGTCGACCAGCCCCATCCGCGCCTGCTCGTAGAGGCGTTGCGAGTCGAGGATCTGGAGCAGGCCCGAATTGCCGACCTGGAAGCTGCGGCGCGAGAGCTGCAGCGAATGCTGCGCCACGCCGACCGATTCCTCGCGATTGGCCACCGAGCGCGCATCGCTCTTGATCGCATCGAGCAGATCGGCGGTCTGGCGAAAGGCATCGAGCACGGTCTGCCGATAGGTGGCATCGGCTGCTTTGGCCTGATCGATCGCGGCGCGCTTCTGCGCCTTCAAGGTGCCGCCGTGGAAGATCGGCGCGGTGAGGCCGGCGAACAGATCGAAGCCGCGGAACTTGCTCGACAGGAGATCGCCGATCGTCGGCGAGCCCTGGGTGTAGGTGCCGCCCAGCGTGACATCCGGATAAAGATCGGCGGTGGCGATGCCGACCGCGGCAGTGGCGGCATGGAGATCGGCCTCGGCCTGCAGGATATCCGGGCGCTTGTGGACCAGCGCCGAGGGGAGCGTGACCGGAATCTGCTGCGGCAGCGTGAAGGCATCGAGATCGAAATCGGTCGGGCCGAGATCGGCGGGCGCGATCCCGATCAGCGTGGCGAGCAGGTGGCGCGCCTCGTCGAGTTGCTGTTCGAGCTGCGGGATGGTGCTGCGATCGGCCATGAACTGGGCCTGCGCGTTGAGCACTTCGGTGAGCGTACCTTCGCCGGCCTGCTTGCGCTTCTGCGTCAGATCGACGTTGCGCTGATCGTCGGCGAGCAGCGCGTTGGAAGTGGCGATACGCTCGCGGATCGCGGCGATCGTCAACACCTGATTGACCACTTGCCCGGCGAGCGCGAGATGCGCCGCCTCGGTCTGGCGCTGCTGCGCCTCGGCCTGGGCGGCGGCCTGCTCCACCTTGCCGCGCTGCTTGCCGAACAGATCGAGATCGTAGCTGATCCCGCCGCCGACCGAATAGAGATCGAACACCGGGTTGCTGGTCAGCCCCGGCAGCGCGCCGAGCTTGAAGCCGAAGCCGGCGAGATTGGCTTCTTCGTGATGCGCGCCGGCATTGACGTCGACCTGCGGCAGCTCGTGCCCGCGCGCGGCGGCGACCTGCTCGCGCGCGGCGGCGAGCGTGGCGTTGCTTGCCTCGAGGCTGGCGTTGTGCGCGATCGCCCGATCGACCAGCGCGTCCATCGCCGGCGAATTGAACGCTTTCCACCAGGCGAGCGACGGCCCCGCGCCAAGCGCGGCGCCGGGGCCGGGAGCTGGCTTGGGCAGCGCATCGTGGGGCGAGGCATAGGCGCTGGCGCCCGGCGCGGCGGGACGCTCGAAATTCGGCCCGACGGTGCAGCCGGCGAGCGCGGTCGCGGCGACGAGGGTTGCGGTGAGGGTGCGAAAGCGAGTCATGGGCTCAATCCATATGCATGGTCATCTGCTCGTCGCTGGCCTTGCGGCGCGGCGGGCGCATGAACAGGATCATCGGCGAGATGATGATGATGACGATGAACAGCGCGTAGAAAGCGTCGATATAGCCGACCATGCTCGCCTGCCGCGTGATCTCGGCGTTGGCGGCGGCGAGGCTGTGGAGCGAAGAGAAGTCGACGTTGAACGCGCCGCGCGCGAGGTTCGGATTGTCGGGCCGCACGCCCTCGACGAGCCGTGAATGGACGATCGCGCTGTTGCGGATCGTCATCGCCTGCAGCACCGAAATGCCGATCGCCGAGCCGACGTTGCGGATCAGCGTGAACATCGCGGTGCCTTCGTTGCGATATTGCGACGGCAGGGTGGCGAAGGCGACGGTCGACAAGGGCACGAAGATCAGCCCGGTGCCGAGCCCCTGGATCAGGCCGGTGCGCACGACCAACGAATCGTCCATGCCGAGCGAGAAACCGCTCATGTCGTAGGTCGACCAGGCGACCAGCACGAGGCCGATGCCGATCAGCACGCGCGGATCGACCCGCTTGATGAGCTGGCCGACGAGGATCATCGAGATCATCGTGCCGACGCCGCGCGGCGCGGTGACGAGGCCGGTGAGCACGACGGGATAGCCCATCAGCCCCTCGAGCATCGGCGGCAGCAGCGCGAGCACCGAGAAGATCAGCACGCCCAGGAAGAAGCCGAACACCGATCCGAACAGGAAATTGCGATCCTTGAACATCGCCAGATCGATGAACGAGTTCTTCGCGGTCAGCGTGTGAACGACGAACAGGTAGAAGAACGTGCCGGCCGACACTGCCTCGATCCAGATTTCGAGGCTGTTGAACCAGTCTTCCTGCTGGCCGCGATCGAGCATGATCTGCAACGATGCGATGCCGAGCGCGAGGAAGGCGAAGCCAATCAGGTCGAGCTTCACCTTGCCCGCCATCTTCGTCTCGTTGAGGAAGAACCACAGGCCGGCAAAGGCGAGCATGCCGATCGGCAGATTGATGTAGAAAACCCAGCGCCACGAATAGCTGTCGGTCAGATAGCCGCCGAGCGCCGGGCCGATGATCGGACCGAGGATCGCGCCCATGCCCCATACCGCCATCGCCGGGCCGTGGCGTTCGGGCGGGTTGATGTCGAGCAGGATCGCCTGGCTCATCGGTACGAGAGCAGCGCCGAATATGCCCTGGAGCAGGCGGAAGCCGACCAGCTCGCCGAGGCTGGTGGCGAGGCCGCACAGCCCCGAGGCGATGGTGAAGCCGACGATCGACCAGAGCATCAGCCGCTTGCGCCCGAACCGGCTGGCGAGCCAGCCAGTCAAGGGCGTCATGATCGCGGCGGCGACGATGTACGAGGTCAAGACCCAGGTAATCTGGTCCTGCGATGCCGAGACGCTGCCCTGCATATGGGGCAGCGCGACGTTGGCGATCGTCGAATCGAGCGAGTTCATCACCGTCGCCGCCATCACCGACGCGGTGATGAACCGGCGCGTCCCCGCGGCCGGATAAAGATGCGCGTCGCCGGCCATCAGCGCTGGGCGGCGGCCTGGGCGTTGGCGGCCGGCGTGGTCGGCGGGGTATCCTTGCCGAACAGGTGGCGCTTGTGGCCGGTATCGACCGTCACCTCGACGCTCAGGCCGGCGTGGAGCGGTACATCCGCGGGCGGATTGTCGATCGAGATGATCACCGGCAGGCGCTGGACGACCTTAACCCAGTTGCCGGTGGCGTTCTCTGCGGGGAGCACCGAGAAGCTGTTGCCGGTACCCGGCGAGAAGCTCTCCACGCGGCCCTTGAGATCGAGATCGGGATAGGCATCGACCTTGATCGTCGCCGGCTGGCCCAGGCGCATGTAGCGCAGCTGATTTTCCTTGAAGTTGGAAACCACCCAGATGCGCGTGCCGGCGAGGCTGAACACCGGCTTCGAGGCCGCCACCCAATCGCCGACCTGAAGCTGATCGACATTGGCGACGACGCCGTCCTGCGCGGCGCGGATCACGGTGTAGCCGAGGTTCAGCCTGGCGCGATCGAGCGCGGCCTGCGCCTGCTGCACGCCGGGCTGTTCGGAGACGGGCGCGTTGATGTCGCCGGCGAGACGCGCCTGGATGCTCTGGTTCGACTGGCTGGTGCTCTGGATCGCGGCGCGGGCATTCTGCAGCGCCAGCACCGCCTGATCATATTGCGACTGGCTGGAAATGCCCTCGGCAAGCAATTCCTTCTGCCGCGCCGCCTCGCGCTGGGCATAAGTCACCTTGTCGCGCGCGGCGGCGAGATCGGCCTGGCCCTGGCGATATTGCGCCCGCAGCGAGCCGACGTCGGTGCGCGCCGCGGCGAGCGCGGCCTGGGCCTGATCGACCGCGGTCTGATACGGCGCGGGATCGAGCCGGAACAGCACGTCGCCTTTCTTGACGTGCTGATTGTTGCGCACGTCGACCTCGATCACGCGGCCCTCGACATTGGGGCTGACCGAGACGAGGCCCGATTGCAGGAAGGCGTCGTCGTTGGATTCGTAGCGGCCGCCGTGGAGATAGAAGAACAGGGCGCCGATCAGGACGACGACCGGGGCGAGCAACAGCAGGGGCTTGCGCAGCGAGCGCTTGCGGCGCTGCTCCTGAACTTCTTCGCGCCGTTCCGCGCGATCGGCCTCGATGAACTCGTCGCCGACCACGTCATGGCCCTCGGCCTGCGGATCACCGGGATGAAGCTCGGGATCGGTTTCGAATGAAGGCGTGCGATCGGCCACGGCGGAACCCCTGTCGTCTTTATATGGGCGCAAAAATGAAAGTGCCGCTTCCGTGGGAGGGGAGCGGAAGCGGCACGGAGAATATAGTGCGACGCACAATTAGGCCTAATGATATTTCGTCCTTTCATGTATGAACGAAATTCATGGTAGAGATCGATCTCAATCTGCTGCGCGTGTTCGACACGCTGTTCGAAATGCGCAGCGTGACGCGCGCGGCGGGAAAGCTCGGGCTGACGCAATCGGCGGTGAGCCACGCGCTGCGCCGCTTGCGCGACGCGCTGGACGACCCGGTGTTCGTTCGCGCGCCGGGCGGATTGCAGCCGACGGCGCGGGCGATCGAGATCGCGCCGGGGGTGCGCGAGGGGCTGGCGCAGCTGCGCGGCGCGCTGTCGCCGACCGAATTCGTCCCCGAAACCGCCTCGCGCCGGTTCACCGTGGCGGCGGGCTCCTATTTCTGCACGCTGCTGGTGCCCGACTTGATCGCGCGGGTGCGCGCGGCCGCGCCCGACGTGACGCTGCGCATCATCGCGCCCGGGCCCGACCTGTTGTCGGAACTCGACGAAAGCACGGTCGATCTGGCGCTCGGCGCCTTCACGCGGATTCCGTCACGATTGTCGAGCGAGACACTGTATCGCGAGGAACTCGTCTGGGTTGCCGCGGCGGACAATCCAATCGTGGACCAGCCGTTCGATCACGGCGCCTTCGCCGCAGCGCCGCGCCTCACCATCTCCCACGGGCGGCCGTTCGAGACACTGCGCGCGGCGGCGCCCGAAGGGGCGCTGGGGCGCAAGGTCATCACCGAAACTGGGGACGCCGAGCCGCTGCCGCTCGGTGACGATGCCGCGATCGTCTATGACAGCCAGACCGCGATCGCGATCGTCGGCCGCACCGACATGATCGCGCTGGTGCCGCGCCGCTTTGCCGAGCGCGACCGGGCCGGGAAAGGCATCGCCATGCTCGATGCGGACGGGGAGGGCGGCGGCATCGATCTGCAGATGCTGTGGCACGGCAAGGTGGACGACGATGCCGGCCTCGCCTGGCTGCGCGGGGTGATCCGGGAAATCGCCGCGGGGTTCTGACGCGCGGCGTCAGGCGGCGAGGGCGATCGGGGCGCGCTCGGTCGCGGCGATCCAGCCGCCGCCGAGCACGCGGTCGCCATCGTAGAGCACCGCGGCCTGGCCGGGGGCGACGCCATATTCGGGCGCATCGAACGTCACGCTCTCGCCGTCGAACCGGGCGGCGACCGGCTTGGCCAGCGAACGGACCTTGGCGGTGAGCGGCCCGCGATGATCGCCGCCGAGCCAGTTGATGTCGCGCAGCCGCGCCGCCGACACCGCGAGCGCGGTGCGCGGGCCGACGATCACCCGCCGGGTTTCGGGCTCGAGCCGCAGGACGTAGAGCGGCTCGGCCTGGCCGCCGATCTCCAGCCCCTTGCGCTGGCCGACGGTGAAATGGATCAGCCCCTTGTGCTCGCCGAGCTTGCGGCCGGCCCGATCGACGATATCGCCGGCGGTATCCGCGTCGGGCCGCAGCTTCTTGACCAGTCGGGCATAATCGCCGTCGGGGACGAAGCAGATGTCCTGGCTGTCGGGCTTGGCGGCGACGCCGAGGCCGAGTTCGGCAGCGAGTTCGCGGACGCGCGGCTTGGGCAGGCCGCCCAAAGGAAAGCGCAGGAAATCGAGCTGCGCGGCGGTGGTCGCGAACAGGAAATAGCTCTGATCGCGCGCGGGATCGAGCGCGCGGTGTAGCTCGGGGCCGGCGGCGCCCTCGACGCGGCGGACGTAATGGCCGGTCGCCAGGCAATCGGCGCCGAGATCGCGGGCGAGCGCGAACAGATCGGTGAACTTCGGCCCCATGTTGCACTTCACGCACGGAATCGGCGTGCGGCCGGCGAGATATTCGTCGGCGAAATCGTCGATCACCGTCTCGCGGAAGCTGCTCTCGTGATCGAATACGTAATGGGCGATGCCCAGCCGATCGCACACCGCGCGCGCATCACGGATGTCGCGGCCGGCACAGCAGGAACCGGCACGGCCGACCGCCTCGCCATGATCGTAGAGCTGCAGCGTCACGCCGATCGTCTCCGCGCCGCTGGCATGCGCGAGAGCGGCCACGACGGAACTGTCGACGCCGCCCGACATGGCGACGACGATGCGCTTTGCGCGCGCGTTCGCCCCGAGCTGGAAATCGCCTTCGATCATCGTGGCCGCGCCATAGTCGATGCGCGGCTGCGGCGCAAAACATGCGTTACGCAAGGGTTGCCGGCGGCTTTACCGGACGTTGACCATCTGCGGTGTAAGCCATTGCTTCAAGTCGAGTCGCAACGAGGGGGAGCGGTCGTTTGAAGCAGAGTTTTCCGCCGGTCGGCGAGGGGGCACCCGCCAAGCCGCTGTCGGCGGATTTCGCGGTGATGCTGGTCGGGGTCGCGGCGCGTCAGGCGGCGAGCCCGACGGCGGTGCTGGCACATGAGGACGTGCCGGTTCCGCCGAAGGAAGGATTGCTGGCGCCGCAGCATGGCGCGTTCAACCAGGCCGTCGCAGACGACCTGAAACGATGGAAGGAGACTTCGACGGGACGACCCGACGAATGAACAAACGATTTACCTACCCGTTTCAGGGCATCTTCAATCCTGCCCAATAGGGCGTGTTTCAGGAGTAACCCGGAGCCCCCGCTCCCAATGAGGACCGCATGATCGAGAATCAGAAAATCCGTCCCGCAAAGGTAATCGGCCCGCTCGGCGAGGCACTGACGGTCGACACGTTGCCGCCGCCCGACACGACCCGTTGGGTGGTGCGGCGCAAGGCCGAGGTGGTCGCCGCGGTCAACGGTGGCCTGCTGACGGTGGACGAGGTTTGCGATCGCTACAGCCTCACGGTCGAGGAATTCGCCAGCTGGCAGCGCGCGATCGATCGGTCCGGCATGCCTGGTCTGCGCGTCACCCGGATCCAGCATTACCGCTCGCTCTACGAGCGGCAGCAGAAATATTGACGGGTTTGCTTTGATATCGTGCGGCGCCGTTTGATGGCGCCTCACCCAATTGAAACGCCACCGGAACTAATCCCGCAGTCGCGCGTCCTTCCCGCAGCCCCGGTCATTCGGGTGAAATAACGGAGGGACGAGACCATGATCGGTATCATCGTGTGGCTTATCGTCGGTGGCGTCGTCGGCTGGCTCGCCAGCCTGGTGATGCGGACCGACGCGCAGCAAGGCATTCTGCTCAACATCGTCGTCGGCATCGTCGGCGCATTCATCGCCGGGCTGATCTTCGGCGGTGGCATCAATCAGGCGATCACCGTCACGACGTTCATCACGTCGCTGATCGGCGCGATCATCCTGCTGGCGATCGTCAACCTGATCCGTCGCGGCAGCGTGCGCTAACCCGCCGCTGAGGCACAAAGCGATTCATCGGGGCCGCTCGTGGACGACACGAGCGGCCCCTTTCGCATCATTTGAGCAGGAAGCGGACGGACAAAGTCACGGTGACGTCGGTGGTGCCCGGCTCGATCGCAGTGTCGGCCTGCGGCGCGGCGGCGACGCGGGCGTACATCACCGGGCGGGGCGGCGGGCTGCCGGCATTTTCGCCATTCTCGTCGATCGAGACGATGCGCGACACGCTGAGCCCGGCGGCCTTGGCATAGAGTTCGGCGCGGGCGCGCGCACGGGCGACGGCATCGGTGCGCGCTTCATCGAGCGCGGCATCGGGGTTTTCGAGGCTGAGGTTGGGGCCGTCGATCTGGTTTGCCCCCTGCGCGACCAGCGCGTCGAGGATGCTGCCCGCCTTCTTGATATCGTGGAACTTCACCGAAACGGTGTTGGTTGCCTGATAGCCAGTGATCGCCGGCGGCTGATTGTCGGCATAGCGATATTGCGGGTTGAGCCGGACTGTCGAGGTGGCGATGTCGCGGCTTTCGACGCCGGCCGACTTAAGCGCGGCGAGCACCTTGGCCATCCGCGCGCTGTTGTCCGACAGCGCGGCGGCGGCCGTCGCGCCCTGCGTCACCACCCCGGCATCGATCGTCGCGAGATCGGGGGTGCGCGTCGTTTTGCCGGTGGCGGTCACGTCCAGGATCGTGCCATCGGGCAGGATCGCCGGCGTGGTCTGCGCGGCCGCGGCGCCGGCTGCCATCGGAATTGCGGCGAGCGCCGCCAGTGTCATCCATGCTCGCATGATGTCTCCCCTGTGCTGTGATGTGCGATGATGCTCCCATGTCAGCCGGGGAGGCAACCGCGGCTGAACGGTGCGAGCAGCTTTTATTCACCTTCCAACGGAAAATGCGCCGCTGGCGTAACGGGTTCCGAACCGCGGGCCGCCAATCGAGCGCTTGCGGACGGGAGCGAAAGCGGGCAAGATTCGCGCGCCCGAAAGATCGCTTGAGCTCGGTGCTATATTTCTCTAATACACCAATTGACGCAGCGACGGCCAAAGCCGGGACGGGGATGTGACGCAAATGAATTACGAACCGGGGCAGATCGGGGACAGCGACCGGCTGGCGCTTCCTGATTATGAGGAGCGGCCGCGGCGGCGGCGCTGGATCCTCGGCGCGTTGATCGTCGTGGTGGTGCTGATCGCCGGTTACCTGCTGTTCGGGCGCCACGACAAGCCGGCCGCGACCGCGGCTGCGGGCGACCAGGTGCCGTCGGTCAGCGTGATCGTGCCAGGGCGGCAGACCGTATCGCACCTTATCACGGCGACCGGTTCGCTGGCGGCGCGGCGCGAAATGCCGGTAGGCGTCGCCGGGCAGGGTGGCATGATTACCAAGGTGCTGGTCGATCCCGGCGACTGGGTGAAGGCCGGCCAGGTGTTGGCGACGATCGACAGTTCGGTGCAGGTGCAGACCGCCGCGTCGCTCGCGGCGCAGGTGAAGGTTGCCGAATCGGATGCGCGGCTCGCCCAGGCCAATCTCGACCGCGCACAAAAGCTGGTCAGCGACGGATTCATCTCCAAGGCCGATATCGACCAGCTTACGGCGACGCGTGATGCGGCGATCGCCAAGGTGCATGTCGCCCAGGCGCAGCTCGCCGAGACGCGCGCGCAGAACGCCCAGCTCGACATCCGCGCGCCGTCGGCCGGCCTGGTGCTGACGCGCGGCGCCGAGGCGGGCCAGATCGTCAACCAGACCAGCGGCGGGCTGTTCCGCATGGCCAAGGATGGCGAGATGGAGCTCGACGCGGTGCTGAGCGAGGCCGATCTCGCGCAGGTTTCGGTCGGCGTGCCGGCGCAAGTGACCCCGGTCGGCTCGAGCAAGTCTTATGCGGGGCATGTCTGGCAGGTCGAGCCGGTGGTCGATCCGCAGACGCGGCAGGGCATCGCCAAGATCGCGATCCCCTATAACAAGGATCTGCGCCCCGGCGGCTTCGCCACGGCGACGATCCATGCCGGCGCCAGCCAGGCCCCGATGCTGCCGCAATCCGCGGTGCTGAGCGACGACAAGGGCAATTACGTGCTGATCGTCGATGCCGACGACAAGGTCGAGCGGCGCGACGTCAAGACCGGCGTCGTTTCCGACAGCGGCGTCGCGATCGCCAGCGGGCTGAACGGCACCGAGCATGTCGTGCGGTCGGCCGGCGCGTTCCTCAACGCCGGGCAGAAGGTCGACCCCAAGCTCGTCAAATCGGAAAGCTGATCGGCGATGAACTTCCGCAACATTTCCGCCTGGTGCATCCGCAACCCGGTGCCGCCGATCGTCCTGTTCATCGCGCTGACGCTGGCCGGGATCGTCAGCTTCATGACGATGGACGTCGACAACGATCCCGACATCGATTTCCCGATCGTGTGGATCGACATCAACCAGCCGGGCGCCGCGCCTTCCGAGATGGAGACGCAGATCACCCAGAAGGTCGAGGCGGCGGTGCGCAGCCTGCAGGGCATCGACCAGCTGACCTCGACCGTCACCGAGGGCGATTCGCAGACCATCGTCCAGTTGCAGATCGGCACGCCGATCGATCGCGCGGTGGAGGATGTGCGCAGTGCGTTGCAGCAGATCCGCGGCAATCTGCCCGAAGGCATCCTCGAGCCGCAGGTCGGCCGCGCCAACACCACCGATCACGACCTCGCCAGCTATTCGGTGTCGGCCACCGACATGACGCTCGAGCAATTGAGCTGGTATGTCGATAACGACGTGGCCAAGGCGCTGCTGTCGGTGCCGGGCATGTCGGCGGTCAACCGCAACGGCGGGGTGACGCGCGAGATCCGCGTGATCCTCGATCCCGTCCGGCTGCAGGCGCAGGGGCTGACCGCCGATCAGGTCAACCAGCAGCTCAGGCTCGTCAACATGAACGCGGCGGGCGGCACGGCGGAGATCGGCGGGCTGCAGCAATCGGTGCGCGTGCTGGGCAATGCGCGGACCGCCTATGACCTCGGCCAGACGCAGATCGCGGTCGGCGGGCGGACGATCAAGCTGGCCGATATCGCGACGGTGAAGGATCTCTACGCCGATCCCACGTCGTCATCGAAGATCAACGGCCGCCAGGTGGTGAGCTTCGATTTCCAGCGCGCCAAGGGCTTTTCCGACGTCTCCGTGTTCCACGGCGCCGAAGCAAAGCTGAAGGAGTTGGAGAAGGAGAACCCGAAGGTTCATTTCGAGCTGCTCAACAACAACGTCAAATATGCCGAAGAACAGTATAAGAGCGCGATCGATGCGATGATCGAAGGCGCGTTCCTCGCCGTCGTGGTGGTGTTCGTGTTCCTGCGCGATTGGCGTGCGACGGTGATCTCCGCGCTGGCGATCCCCTTGTCGGCGATCCCGACCTTCTGGTTCATGGACTTGCTGGGCTTCACGCTCAACCAGATGACGCTGCTGGCGCTGAGCCTGGTGGCGGGCGTGCTGGTGGACGACGCGATCGTCGAGATCGAGAACATCGTGCGCCACATGCGGATGGGCAAATCGGCCTATCAGGCGGCGATCGATGCCGCCGACGAGATCGGGCTTGCGGTGCTGGCGACGACCATGTCGATCGTCGCGGTGTTCCTGCCGGTTGGCCTGATGCCGGGCATTTCCGGGCAGTTCTTCAAGAATTTCGGCCTCACCGTGGTCGCCGCGGTGCTGATGAGCCTGGCGGTGGCGCGCATGGTGACGCCGATGATCGCGGCCTATTTCCTCAAGTCGTTCGGCCATGCCAGTCACGGCGAGGGGCGGTTGATGGACTGGTATACGGCGACGCTGCGCTGGACGCTCAGGCATCGTTGGGTGCCGATGGTGGCCGCGATCGGCTCGCTGGTCCTGACCGTCGCTTGCTTCATGATGCTGCCGATGACCTTCCAGCCCGATCAGGACCAGGACACGGTGCGCGCCAACGTGCTGATGCCGCCGGGCAGCACGCTCGAGCAGACCGAGGGGGTGGTCAATCACGTCGCCGCGCTGCTCAAGGCGCAGACGCACGAAGTGACCAAGGTTTACCAGCGGTCGTTCATCGGCAACGGCCGGGTCGACGCGACGCTGGCCGACGATCGCCCGATGACCAGCTCCGAATTCCAGCGGACGCTGGGGCCGACGCTGGCCAAGATTCCCGACGCGCAGGTGACGTTCAGTTCGCAACAGGGCTTTGGATCGAGCGGGCGCGACCTGACGGTGGTGCTCGGCGGCGAAGACCCCGAGACGCTGAACCGCGCGGCGGTCAAGCTGGTCGAGCAGATGGGCAAGCTGCCGATGGTGGTGGCGCCGCGGATCACCGGCGACCTGCAGCGGCCGGAAATCCAGATCAAGCCGCGGCTCGACCTCGCTGCCAATCTGGGCGTGACGACCGAGGCGCTGTCGAGCGCGATCCGCATCGCGACGATCGGCGATATCGAGCAGAACAGCGCACGCTTCTCGCTTTCCGACCGGCAGATCCCGATCATCGTGTCGCTGCCGCAGAGCGCGCGGTCGAAGCTGAGCAATATCGAGAACCTGCCGGTGCAGACGTCGAGCGGCGGCTCGGTGCCGCTGAGCCTGGTCGCCGATATCAGCTACGGCGCGGGCCCGACGCAGATCGATCGGCTGAACCAGGAACGTCAGCTGACGGTCGGCGCCGATCTGCGCGCCGGCGTGGTCAGCAGCGTGGCGATGAAGGCGATCCACAACCTGCCGATCATGCAGCACCTGCCGCAGGGCGTGCACGAAATGACGGTGGGCCAGGCCAAGTGGCAGGCGGAGATGATCAGCAACTTCATCACCGCGGTGATCTCCGGCGTGTTCCTGGTGTTCGCGGTGCTGGTGCTGCTCTATCGCCGCTTCCTGGCGCCGTTCGTCAACATGGGATCGCTGTTGCTGGCGCCGCTGGGCGGCTTGCTGGCGCTGCTCGTTGTCGGCGATCCGGTGTCGATGCCGGTGTTCATCGGCCTGCTGATGCTGCTGGGCATCGTCGCCAAGAACTCGATCCTGCTGATCGATTTCGCGCTGGAGGAGATGAACAAGGGCGTCGACCGGTTCACCGCGATCGTCGATGCCGGGCACAAGCGCGCGCAGCCGATCGTGATGACGACGGTGGCGATGGTGGCCGGCATGGTGCCGACCGCGATCTCGCTTTCCGGCGATGCATCGTGGCGCGCGCCGATGGGCATCACCGTGATCGGCGGCCTGACGCTGTCGACGCTGTTGACGCTGCTGATCGTGCCGGCGGGCTTCAGCCTCGCGGTCGGCGCCGAACGCTGGATCGGGCCGCGGCTCGGCCGCCGCCTGCTCAACTATCAGCCGGGCGAGGACGGCACGCCGGTGATCGATCAGAAACCGGGCCCGCGCCCGATCGGCTATCATGGCGACGAGGACGCACCAGAGCCCGCGGAATAACGACGGACTTGAACAATCCCTCGTTTCGGGGATTGTTTCGCTGATGAATCCGTTCGCTCCACCGTCGCGCGCCGAGCCGCCTCCATCGGCACTCGTGCGGATGCGGCTGGTGGCGACCGGGCTGCTGGTGCTGATGGCGGCGCTGTTCTTCATCGCGCGGGCGCTGGAAGCACGGCATCCGGGCTTCGGCTATCTGCAGGCGTTCGCGGAAGCGGCGATGGTCGGCGGGCTCGCCGACTGGTTCGCCGTCACAGCGCTGTTCCGCCATCCGCTGGGCCTGCCGATCCCGCATACCGCGATCGTGCCGCGCAACAAGGATCGCATCGGCGATACGCTTGCAGCCTTCCTGCGCGCCAATTTCCTCACCCCCCAGGTGGTCGCGCGACGGATGCGGCGGGTCGACGTCGCCGGGACGATCGGGCGGTTCATGGCCGCGCCGCCGGCGGGCGGGCGCCTGTGGAAGGGGGGATCGCGGCTGATCGCCGACATACTCGAATCGCTCGATCAGAAGCGGCTGGGCAGCATGGTGAAATCGGCGCTTGCCGGGCAATTGCGCGAGATGGATATCGCGCCGCTGCTGGGGCAGGCGCTGCACGCGGCGATGGCCGAACGGCGCCATGTGCCGCTGATCGACGCGGTGATCCGCTGGACGCATCGCGCGCTCGCCGCCAATGAGCAGATGATCCGCGACATGGTGCAGGAACGCGCCGGCACGCTGTTGCGCTGGACCGGGCTCGACGAGACGCTGGCCAACAAGATCATCGACGGGCTCGACAAGCTGGCGCGCGATCTCGCCCGCGATCCCGATCACCCGATCCGGAAGCGCGCCGAAGAGGCGCTCGAGCTGCTCGCCTATGATCTGCAGCACGATCCGAAGATGCGCGAGCGGGTGATGCGGATGAAGGCCGAGCTGCTCGATAACCCGGCGGTCGAGAGCTGGTGGCTGAGCGTCTGGGAGCAGGCGCGCGGCGGGCTGTTGAAGATGGTGCGGCGGCCCGATGCGGCGATGGCCGGCCAGTTCGGCGAGGCGATCCGGCAATTGGGCGAGACGCTGCAGCGCGAGCCGCGGCTGCGGCTGACGATCAATCGCTTCGTGCGCCGGGCGGCGGTCGGCCTCGCGGCGGATTATGGCGACGGGATCGTGCGGCTGGTGTCGGAAACGGTGCGCAGCTGGGATACGGGGACGGTGACGCGCCGGCTGGAGAATGCGGTCGGCCGCGACCTGCAATATATCCGCGTCAACGGCACGCTGGTCGGCGGGCTGGTGGGGCTGGTGATCCACACGGTGGACGTGCTGTTGTGACCGCAGGCGATTATCGCTCCCAGTCGACGATCGTCCAGCCGCGCTTCTTTGCCAGCGCCTTGAGCGGCCCGTGGGCATTGACCGCGAATGCTTCGTCGGCCCAGGCCAGCGCGGGCGCGTCCGAGACGTGATCGGAGTAGAAACGGATGTGCGCCGCACGGCGATCGATCTTCTCGGCGGCGAGCCAGGCCTGGATGGCGCGCAGCTTCGCGGGCCCATAGACATTGTCGCCCATCATCTTCGCGCCGAGCCAGCCGGCGTCGTCGAACTCCGATTCGGTGGCGATGACGTCATCAAAGCCGAGGCGGTGCGCGATCGAGGCGGCGTAGAAGCGATACGAGGCTGTCGCCATGACGAGCCGATAGCCGGCGGCGCGATCGGCCTCGATCTGCTCGCGCGCGCCCTGAAAGACGCCGCTCGCGACGACCCGATCGGCGAAGGCGGTTGCCGCGCGATCGACCGCTTCGGGCGCCAGCTTGCCGCCGAGCAGGAGCCGTTGCATCGTCTGCTTGAGCCCGGCGCGATCGACCAGCCGCGCGGTATAGCCGAGCATCGCGAACGCCACCGCGGGCGCGAGCAGCAGCCGCCAGGGCGCGTGACGGCGAGCGGTCGACAGCAGGAACGGTGTCCAGGTTGGCGCATGGGTGATCGTGCGATCCATGTCGTAGATGGCAAGCTTGGTCATGGCGCCGCCTTAGAGGCCGATGCGCCCGCGTGGAAGGGGCGGTGGCGGAGCGCGCAATCGTGTGGGCGCCGCGAAGTGCTTGCCGATCCAGCCACTTTGCACCATGGATGGCCGCGATGAGCGCAATGGCCGATTTCAGCGGGGAAGACGCAGGCGCATTGCGCTTCTCGGGCAGCTTGACGCTGGCGGGTCTGGGAGACCTGGCCGACCGGCTGCGCGATTATGACGGCGACGCGAAAACGATCGACCTGTCGGGAATCGACCATATCGATACCGTCGGCGCCTGGGTGATCCATCGCTTCGCCGAGGATAGCGGCGCCACGGTCGAGGGGCTGGGGCCGGATGCGCAGCACCTGCTCGAACAGGTATCGAAAGCCGACGAGCCGGTTGCGGTGCGGCCCGACTACGATTCGTCGTTCAAGCGCGTGCTCGGCGAGATCGGCGAGGCCGTCACCGAATCGGCGCGAACGCTCTACGGCCTGCTCGGCTTTCTCGGCGGGACCACGCTGGCGTTCATCCATGTCGCGCGGCATCCGTCGCGCTTCCGCTTCAATGCGACGGTGCACCGGTTCGAAGTGGTCGGCGTCTCGGCGCTCGGCATCATCGGGCTGATGAGCTTCCTGATCGGCATCGTCATCGCGCAGCAGGGCGCGGTGCAGCTCCGCCAGTTCGGCGCCGAGGCATTCACCATCAACCTGGTCGGGCGAATTACCCTGCGCGAGCTGGGTGTGTTGATGACGGCGATCATGGTCGCGGGGCGATCGGGATCCGCCTTCGCGGCGCAATTGGGCACGATGAAGCTGACCGAGGAAATCGACGCGATGCGGACGATCGGCGTGTCGCCGATGGAGGCGCTGGTGCTGCCGCGAACGCTGGCGACGGTGATCCTGATGCCGCTGCTCGGCTTCTATTCGTCGCTGGTCGCGATTATCGGCGGCGGGCTGTTGTGCTGGGCGTCGCTCGGCATCCCGCCGATCACCTTCATCGAGCGCATCCGCGAAGTGGTGCCGATCACCGATCTTTATGTCGGGCTGGTCAAGGCGCCGGTGTTCGGCGCGATCATCGGCATCGCGGGCTGTTTCCAGGGGATGCAGGTGGAAAGCGATGCCGAGCAGGTCGGCCTGCGCACCACGGCAGCGGTGGTGCAGGCTATCTTTCTGGTGATCGTGCTCGACGCCTTCTTCGCGGTGTTCTTCACCTGGATCGGGTGGATCTGATGGCGGACGACGATGATGACGTCATCATCCGCGTGCGCGGGCTGAAGACCAGCTTCGGCGAGCAGGTAATCCACGACGACCTCGACCTCGACGTGCACAAGGGCGAGATTCTGGGCGTGGTCGGCGGTTCAGGCACGGGCAAATCGGTGCTGATGCGCGCGATCGTCGGCCTGCAGACCCCCGACGCGGGCGAGATCACCGTGTTCGGCGAGCCGACGATCGGGCGCGAGGAGACCGAGGCGGTCGAGATTCGCAAGCGCTGGGGCGTGCTGTTCCAGGGCGGCGCCTTGTTCTCGACGTTGACGGTGGCGGAAAACGTGCAGGTGCCGATCCGCGAATTCTATCCCCAGATCGACCAGGGGCTGCTCGACCAGATCGCCGCATACAAGGTTGTGATGTCCGGCTTGCCCGCCGATGCCGGGCCGAAATTTCCCGCCGAGCTTTCGGGCGGCATGAAGAAACGCGCCGGCGTGGCGCGCGCGCTGGCGCTCGATCCCGAGCTGCTGTTCCTCGACGAGCCGACGGCGGGGCTCGATCCGATCGGCGCGGCGGCGTTCGACGAGCTGATCGCGTCGTTGCAGAAGACCCTGGGCCTGACGGTCTTCCTCATCACCCACGATCTCGATACGCTCTACGCGATCTGCGACCGGGTGGCGGTGCTCGCCGACAAGCGCGTGATCGGCGTCGGCACGATTCCCGAGTTGCTGGCGATGGACCATCCGTGGATCCAGGAATATTTCAACGGCCCGCGCGGCCGCGCCGCCACCGCGACGCTCGAGCGCGACCGTGAACGGCAAAAGGCAGGGACGAAAGACTGATGGAAACGCGTTCGAACCATGTCCTCGTCGGCGCCGTGGTGCTGATCCTGCTGCTCGTGCTGGCGCTGTTCACGGTGTGGCTGGCGCGGCTCGGCACCAGCGAGAACAAGGAATACGATATCTTCTTCAAACAGTCCGTCGACGGGCTCGCGAAGGGATCGCAGGTCGCTTATTCGGGCGTGCCATCGGGCCAGGTCAAGGACATTCAGTTGTGGAAGCCCGATCCGCAATATGTGCGCGTGCGCGTGGCGCTGAACGGTGGCACGCCGATCTTGCAGGGCACCACGGCGGCGATCCAGTCGAGCTTCACCGGCACCTCGACCGTGGCGCTCGACGGGGGCGTGAAGGGCGCACCGCCGATCGGCTGCCCGAAGGAAAATCCGGAGCGCGAATGCCCCTATGGCGTGCCGGTGATCCCGACCAAAACCTCGGGGCTCGGCGCGATCCTGAGTTCGGCGCCGCAGTTGCTCGAGCGCCTGTCGACGCTGACCGAGCGGCTGACCATCCTGCTCGGCGACAAGAACCAGGCGTCGATCGCGGGCATCCTGGCCAATACCAACCGGCTGACTGGCGCGCTGGCCGATCGCGCGCCGGAAATCGCCGCGACGCTCGCCCAGACGCGAGTCGCGATCCAGCAGGCGGGCGACGCGGCGCAGAAGATCGGCGATCTTGCCGAGACGACCAATGGCGTGCTGTCCGATGACGTCAAGCCGACGCTGGCCAATCTCAACGATGCGATCGTCTCGGCCAAGCAGAGCACCGAGACGCTCAATGCGGCGGTCCAGGACGCGCGGCCGGGCCTGCAGGACTTCTCCAAGCAGACGGTGCCCAACGTCAACGAACTGATCCGCAACCTGCGCGATATGTCCAAATCTCTGTCCGAGGTGTCGGAACGGATCAACCAGGGCGGCGCCAGCTCGGTGCTCGGCCCGCAGAAGCTTCCCGACTATAAGGGCAAGAAATGAGGCGCATCATCATGAAGAAGCCGATCCTGCTCGCCATGCTGGCGCCGGCCGTGCTGCTGTCCGGCTGCATCAGTTTCGGTGCCAAGCCGCCGCCCTCGCTGCTGACGCTCGATCCCGCGACACCCGCGCCTGTCGGCAAGGTGGAGACGGCGACGCCCGAGCATACGATGACGGTGAACGTGCCGGTGGTGCCGCAGGAACTCGCGGTACAGCGCGTGCCGGTGCAGGCGAGCGATACCTCGATCGCCTATGTCAAGGACGCGCAATGGGTCGAGCCGCCGGCCAAGCTGTTCGCGCGGCTGCTCGCCGACACGATCACGGCGAAAACCGACTGGGTGGTGCTCGGCAGCGAGCAGAGCCGGGTCGATCCGGGCACGCGGTTGTCCGGCGAATTGCGCAATTTCGGCATCGATGCCGGAACGCACGAGGCGGTGGTGACCTATGATGCGGCGCTGCTGCGCTCGGGCGCGTCATCGGTCGTCAAGCAGCGGTTCGAGGCGCGGGTGCCGGTATCCGAAATCGCGGCGGGGCCGGCCGGCATCGCGCTCAACCAGGCAGCCAATCAGGTGGCCGCCGAGGTGGCGGGCTGGGTCGGGCAGTAGTCGCGGGTCAGTCCGAAAAGCGGAAGCCGATCCACAAGGTCCGCGGCGTGCCGAGATCGATCGAGCCGCCCTGGTTGCGAGTGAGCACGGTTTCGTCGAACAGGTTTTCCGCGCGCGCAACGATGGCGAGATGGCGATTGACCGGCACGGCGGCGACCGCATCGACGGTGGTCGCGGCGGGCAACACCTCGGTTTCGCGATCGTCCTCAAATTGCTTGCCTATGTAGCGGACGGTTGCCGACAGGCTCGGCCCACGAACTGGTGCCCAGGCGAGCGTGGCGCTGGCGCTATGGCGCGGGCTTTGCGCGGGCGTCATGCCATCGAAGGCGCGGCCGGGGGCATGCACGATGCTGTGATCGTAAGCGTAGGACGCGGATAGCGAGACCGCGCCGAATTGCGCCCGCGCCGAGGCTTCGATCCCCCTGGCGACGATCGCATCGACGTTCTGACGCTGGAGCAGGTTGGTGCCGATCGTGACATTGGCGATCGCGTCGTCGAGGCGGTTGTAGAAGGCGGTGACGCCGAGGGTGACGCCGGCGAGGGGCGCGAAGTCCACGCCGCCCTCGACGCCCTTGAGGCGTTCCGGGGCGAGATCGGCATTGGCTTCGGTCGTCACCGGATAGACGGTGTAGGGGCGGTAGAGCTCGTTCAGCGTCGGCAGGCGGAAGCCGGTATAGGCCGCCGCGCGCAGATCGATCGCTGGGCCGGCATGGAGCAGCGCGCCGAGGCGGCCGGTTGCTCGGGTGCCGCCGCGATCGGCGAAATGCCGGTCGCTATCGACCGCGCCGGTTGCGCTCAGCTCATGATAGAAACCATTGGTGATCGTCCAGCGATCGATCCGTCCGCCGCCGGTGAGCACCAGCGGGCCGAGCGTCCAGTCATCCTCGATGAACGCGCCGATCGTCTCGCTGTCGCCGCCGGCGCGGCGGTAGGCGGTGGCGAGGCCGGTGGCGGCGCTATAGGGCTGTTCGTGCAGCGTGCCTTCGGCATGGCGCAGGTCCATGCCGAGCCGCAAGACGTGACCGGCGCCGACCGGCGGGCGCAGCTCGATCTTGCCGCCGAGCCCGGTGGCCGGCGTGTTGTGTTGATCGAGCACCAGCTTGTAGCTCGACGAGCTGATCACCTTGTTCGAGAAATTGCGCGCCTGGACATAAGCAAGCGCGTCGATCGCCCAGCGGCCGCGGTGGACGAGGCGGATGCTGGCGTCATTGGCTTCGGTGCTGCTGTCGGCGCCCTTGAAACGCAAGGTGCGATTGTCGCGATAAATGGCGGCGCGGGCCTGGATTTCGGTCTCGGCGTCGATCGGCGCGACGGCGCGGATGCTGGTCGTCCAATCCTCGTAGCGGGCCCGCGCGGTCGCCGGCACGCGCTGATCGGCGGGCGTGGTGTAGAAACCGTCGCCGCGATCATATTGGCCGCCGATCGAAACGTAACCGCCGCCGAGATCGGGCGAGAAGGAGCCGGTGAGCATCGTCGAATCGCGGCTGCCGTAGAAGGCGCTGGCTTCGTAGCGCAGCAGATCGGCGCGCGTCGCGCTGGCGAGCTCGATCGTCCCCGCGACGGCGCCCGCGCCGAACGCGCCGGTGCCGCCGCCGCGCGTCACGCGGACCGCCGACAGGCGATCGGGGACCAGCGCGTTGAACGGAATATAGCCGAAGAACGGATCAGCTTGGGGGACACCGTCGAGCAGCACCAGCGTCCGGCTGGTCGCATTGCCGCCGATCGCGCGCAGCGTGACGCCCTGCGCCGAGGGATTGGCGGAGCGGCTGTCCGAGCGGCGAAATTCCTGCAGGCCGGCGACATTCTGAAGCACGTCCTCGAGCCGGCCGCTGGCGCTGTTTTGCAGCCGGTCGCGGTCGATCAGAATGGTGCCGTAGGCCGGCGTGCCGGGCGGCAGCGGCAGGCCGGTGCCGAGCACGACGATCTCGGGCGTGGCCGACGCGTCTTGTGACTCCCGGGCAGCGGCCGGCGCGGCGATGACGCAGGCAGCCGCCAGCACCGATAGTCGGTGAGCGTGCGTGCGCGCCATGTGCTTCTCCTCGCGAGCGGTTCGATGGCTTTCACCTATCGGCGCTGACCGGCGCGCGAAAGCCCCGGCCTCACGCGCGGCGGCGGATCACGGCCAGTGCCAGCAGGATCAGGCCCGCGCTGAGCGTCGCTAGGCCGAACCAATCGAGAATGGCCTGGCCGATCGGCCGGGTGCGCGATGCGGCGAGCATCGAAAGAGCGAGCAGGATCGCGCCACAGACCGGCGCCGCTCGCCATGCCCTGCCGCCCGGCCTCAGCCGCACGCTGCGCGGCGTCGCATACATCGCGGCGGCGAGCGCGGCGAAGCCGAATAGCTGCAGCAGCATCGTCATGCCGCGACACGCCTTCGCGCCCACCAGGACGCCGCGAAGAACGCCAGGCCCGCGACGACCATCGTCAGGTCGCCGACGCGCAGCACCATGGTTCCGGCGCCGCGCGTCGCGATGTCCGCCAGCGGCAGCACCGTCCAGGCGAAACCGGCGACGGCGAGCAGCGCCGGCCAGGCAACCCGCCGCGGAAGCGCGAAGGCGAGAACCAGCGCCGCCGCCCAGATCGAATAGAGGCACGTCACCTCGGTCGCGGCGCGGTCGGCGCCGCCCAGCGGAAGCAGGCGGTTGGCCCAGAAATAGCCGGCGAAGGCGATCGGCGCGCCGGCGATCACGCCGATGTTGAGCCGCTCGACAAGGCGGTTGCAGAAGCCCAGCGAGGCGCGTTCGCGACGCTTGACGATCCACAATATCAGGCCGGTGGCGATGCCGCCGGTCAGCGCGAGGCCGCTGGCGAAATAGAGCCAGCGGATCAACGGATCGGCGAAGCGCGCCAGATGGAGGCCATAGACCACGTCATAGGCCTTCACCATCGCCCGGCCTTCGCGATAATCGGCGAGCACGCGGCCGGTGGTGCCGTCGAAGCTGATCGCCTCCGGGCTGGTGGCAATGCCGCCGTCGTCTGCCTGATAGACCAGCACCAGCGAGGCCGCGTCCTTCGGGTTGAGCACCGAGATCAGCCCGACGTGACCGCCGCCGAAGCGCCGCTCGGCCTCGGCGATCATCGGCGCGATCGGGGCGAGCGTGCCGGGCGTGCCGGCGGCGGCGCGGCTGATCGCGCCGGGAACGAGATCCTGGAAGGCGGCGGCGCTGTTATTGCCGTAAACCGCGTGCGCGCCCCACGGCATCGCCAGCGAGAACAAGGTGACGAGCCCGGTGAAGGTAATCATGATGTGAAACGGCAGCGCGAACACGCCGAGCGCATTGTGCGCATCGAGCCAGGCGCGTTGGCCACGGCCGGGGCGGAAGGTGAAGAAATCGCGGAAGATGCGGCGGTGAGCGATCACGCCGCTGATCAGCGCGAGGAGCATCGCCGCCGCGGCGGTGCAGGCGAGCAGGCGGCCCCAGGGGTAAGGAAGCTGCAGCTCGAAATGGAGGCGATAGAAGAACTCGCCGCCGCGCGTCTGCCTGAGCGCGGGCAGGCCGGAGACGGGATCGAGCGCGCGCAGCGTGTAATCGAGCCCGTGAAACCAGACCGCCTCGACCGTGTTGGTGCGCGGACCCGGCGCATAAAGGAACCAGGCACCCGCATCGCTCGCGTGTTTTTGCAGCCACCCCACCGCCGCGGCGACAGCCTGCGGAGCCGGCGCGCGATCACGCGTTTCGGGGCGCATCCATTCGCCGATTTCGGGGCGGAACACCGCAAGGCTGCCGGCGAGGCACATGACGTAGAGCACCCAGCCGAGCAACAGCCCCGACCAGCCGTGCAGCCAGGCCATCGTCTGGCGGACGCCCTCGCGAACCTTCACGCCGGCGGCCCCGCCAGCCACGCCAGCGCCGCCAGCAGCGCCGCCGCGATCAGAATGCCGGCCCAGGCGCGCGTGGCGCTGCGCGCGAGGAACGCCCAGATCGCGACGCCGGGCATGACGAAGAAGGCGAGCATGGTGCCGGGTAGCACCGCCTCGATGCGCGGCAGCGGCAACAGCCGCGCGATCGCCGCCGCGAACAGTGCCGCGACCCCATAGCCGCCGAGCACCGCCGCGGCGGTGCGCGCGGTGACGTTGGCGCGATACCGCCAGCCGCGCCGCGCCGCGCTCACCAATGCACGCCGATCGTTGCCTGCACGGTGCGGCGATTGCCGTACCAGCACCAGGCATATTGAGCGAAGCAGCTGGTGATGTAGCGCTTGTCGAACAGGTTGGTGGCGTTGACGCCGACTGTCACGCCGGCCAGCGCCTGGCTGACCTTCGCCAGATCGTATCGCATCGAGGCATCGAACACGGTGTAGGCGGGGGAGCGCAGCGCGCTGCTGGTGCCATCGGCATAGGTGAAGAAATCGGCATAGACGCTGTCGACGTGACGTACCGTGCCGCCGATCGCGAAGCCCGCGGCCGGGCCAGTTTTGGGTGCCCATTCGAGATTGGCCGAAACGCCGCCGCGGCCGGTGGTGTCGAGCGGGCGACCGATGTGTTCCGCCACGGCGTCGTCGAGCACCTTGACGTTCTGGCGGCTGAACGCGACGCGGGCGTTGAAGCCATAGGGCAGCGATCCGCTCGCCTCGATCTCGACCCCGCGCGAGCGTACGCGGCCGGCCTGGTGATAGCTGAACGCATTGTCGGGCACCGCGACGTTGGTCTGGTGGATATCGAACCAGGCGCCGGTGAGCAGGATGTTGGTGCCGGGCACCTGATATTTGGCGCCCGCCTCGATCTGCTTGCCAAGCGACGGCTTGGCCAGCGAGCCATCGGACAGCACGCTGGCCTGCGGCTCGAACGAAGTCGAGTAGCTGACATAAGGCGCGATGCCGATCGCGGTCTTGTAGAGCGCCGCGGCGCGCCAGGTGAATTTGTGGTTGTGCTGGATCTGCGTGCCGTCGGTCTGGCGGGTCCAGTCCTGCCGGCCGCTCAGCGTGACGCGCAGGTCGCCGAGCGCGATCTGGTCCTGCGCGTAGATGCCCTGCTGGCGCTGGTGGGTATCGATGAAGCTCGGCGTGACGATGCCGTCGTCATAAGGCGGGCCGTAGCCGGGCACGTCATAGGGTGCGCGCGGGGTGGGCATGGTGCCATAGACGGGATCGAATACGTCGATCGGCGTGGCAGTGCCGAACGCGTAGAGCTCGGCCGAATGCGCGACCTGGCGATCGACGCCGATCAGCACTTGATGATGCAGCGGACCCGTGTCGAACCGCCCGGTGAGCTGGTTGTCGTAGGTCCAGTCGTTGAGCTGTTCGCGCGTCGCATAAGAGGCGCGGTTGTAGAGAGTGGGCGCGGGATCGGTCGGGTCGACCGGCGTGCCGCTGGTGTAGACGATGCCGAGCCGGCTTTTGACATATTGATAGCGGCCCGACGAGCGGAACGCCCAGCCGCCGCCGAAATCGTGCCGGAAGATATAGGTCAGCCCGAATTGTTCGCGCGAGAAGAAGTCGCCGGGCTCGCCACCGTAGAATTTGGTCGAGATGCGTCCGGCGGGATTGTCGATCAGCGTGCCCAGCGCGGGAAAGACGCCGTAATTGCCGTTATACGGATCGTGCGAATAGGCGGCGAGAACGGTGAAGCTGGTGCGGCTGCCTGCGCCAGCGGTGCCGGCGGCGGAGATCGTCTCGCGGCGGCGCTTGCCGAAACGCTGCTGATCGTCGGAGCCATTGACGCTGCCGTAGACGCGCCACAGCTCGCCATCGCCGAACCGCCCGCCCATATCGGCATCGAGGCGATAGAGATTGTAGGTGCCATAGGTGCCCGACGCCGCGCCGTAGAACGACCGATCGAGCGGCAGCTTGCTCTCCTCGTCGACGAAGCCACCGGGGCTGGAGGCGCCGTAGAGCGCGGAGGCCGGGCCCTTGACCACCTCGATACGATCGAGCCGCGAGACGTCGACCTGTGGCACGGCATAGCCGCTGGCGCTGGAGAACATGCGAAGGCCGTCGAGATAGACCGGCGCGTCGAACCCGCGCAGCTTGAACTGGTCGTAGACCTCGGCCGAAGCGCCGCGCGTTTCCGGCGTGACGCCGGCGACATAGCGCAGCGCCTGGTTGAGATTGTGCAGGCCGAGATCGGCGATCATCGACGAATCGATGACGCTGATCGATTGGGGGGTTTCGGCAAGCGGCGTGTCGCTCTTGGTGCCGCTGCTCGCCTCGGTGACGGGGCGCTGACCGGTGACGACGATATCGCTGGCCTGTTGCGGGGCACCTTCGGGGGGCAGCGGCTCGCTGGCCACCGCCGAACCGGAAAGCAGGGCGGCGGTGCCGGCGAACAAGGCGATGCGGTGGCGGCGAATGAACATGGCGACTCCCTTTGCAATGCCCGCGCTGCTAACGAGAATGAGAACGATTCGCAACATGAAGATAGGCTTGCCCTGGCGAAACGCGTTCGATGCAGAGAGCTCTCACGCGATGATGCACGCGATCGGCCGCTCGCGTTTGTAGCGACAGGGCAGATTATCTCGGGCGGGCGGCGCCGACGGTAGCAGGTGGGCGCGGGAGAGCGGCTGGAGCGGGTAGCGGGAATCGAACCCGCGTATTCAGCTTGGAAGGCTGCTGCACTACCATTGTGCTATACCCGCTCGACAAGCCGACGCGCGACGTAGCGCGGCTGTCGCCGCCGCGCAAGCTTCACGGGTTGCTTACCATTGCGGCCTATGGCTCAAGCCATGTTCTACGACCGCTTCCTCGCCAAACAGGCGCGCGCCGCCGATCCACGACCCAGGTCGGCGGTAAGCCACGGCGCGGGTATCGCGGGGATGGCCGGCCTGCTCGCCTGGACCGCCGTCTCGCTGGTTTACGGCATGGACGGGCCTTATTCGGCGATGGTCAACGTGCTGGCGTGCGGCGTACCGATGGTGGCCTGGTCGCTGGTGGTCGACAAGGTGCATCGCAACGCCTCGACCGGAATCGATTGGGCGATGCGGCGGCCGTGGCGCGAGAGCCTCGACATCAGCTTCGTGAAGCTCGCGGGATTGTGGGCGACCTGGGCGCTGATCGGCGTCGCCTACGGCACGATCCGGGCCTATTGGACCGGGCCTTTCCTGTTTTCGATGTGGTGCTTCGCGTGGAGCGCACCGGCGCTGTTCGTGCTGTCGATCCCCTATGTGCTGTGGCTCGATCGGCGGCTGATCGAGCCGAAGGACGGCGCCTGGGCGTTCGGCGCATGGCTGACGGGCACCGCGAAGCCGCCCGCCGAGCATCTCTATGCGCACCTGCGCAGCTGGACGGTGAAAGGCTTCTTCCTCGTCTTCATGCTGGCGATCGTGCCGCCCAATTTCCAGAGCGTGATCGATACGCCGTTCGCGCTCGGCGATCCGGTGGTGCTGGCGACGTGGTTGATCCGCTTCATGTTCCTGGTCGACGTCGCCTTCGCGACGGTCGGCTATCTGCTGACGATGCGGCCGTTCGATTCGCACATCCGATCGGCCAATCCGTTCGCGGCGGCGTGGATGGCGGCGCTGATCTGCTATCCGCCGTTCATCATGATGGATGACGGCGGGCCGCTCGATTATCGGGTGGGGACGCAGGACTGGAGCGTCTGGTTCGCCGGGCACGAGGCGATCCTGTGGCCGCTGGCGATCGCGCTGGTGGCGCTGACCGTGCTCTATGCCTGGGCGACGGTGGCGTTCGGACTGCGTTTCTCGAACCTCACCAATCGCGGCATCCTGACGCATGGGCCCTATGCGATCTCGCGGCATCCGGCCTATCTCGCCAAGAATTTGTTCTGGTGGCTGTCGTCGGTGCCGATCCTGACGACGGGGTCGATCGTCGACGCCGCGCGCGCGACGATCCTGATGGCAGTGGTGAGCGGCGTCTATTATTGGCGTGCGCGCACCGAGGAGCGGCACCTGAAGCTCGATCCCGATTACGTCGCTTATTGGGAATGGATGGAGCGCAACGGACCGGTGCCGCGGTTTTTCGCCTGGGTGTTCGGGCGGTCGCAGGCTGACGCGCCAGCGGATGTGCCGGAGATCCCGTCAGCCAAGGTTGAAGCCGCCTGATCCTCCTTTGCCGGCCGGCCGCTGGCGACTATGTTCTTGCCGATGAAGATGATCGGCTTGATCGGGGGGATGAGTTGGGAAAGCTCGGTTGAATATTACCGGATTCTCAATCGTGGTGTGAGAGACCGATTGGGACCGTCTGTCTCTGCGCGGTGTCTGCTTTGGTCTTTTGACTTTTCGGAGATCGAGCAACTGCAGCACAGCAATGACTGGGTGGGCCTCGGACAGCGCCTGGCCGACGCCGCCCGGCATCTCGAAGCGGCCGGGGCCGACGCGCTGTTGATCTGTACCAACACGATGCATCGGGTGGCCGACGACGTGGAACAGGCGGTATCGATCCCGTTGTTGCATATCGCTGACCCGACGGCGGCGCGGATTCGGGCCGAAGGCTACCGAAGAGTGGGCCTTCTCGGGACCGCGTTCACCATGGAGCAGGATTTCTACACGGGCCGACTACGCGAGCGTCACGGACTCGATGTCCTGGTTCCCGACGCACCGGATCGAGAGGCGGTTCATCGCATCATCTATGACGAACTGGTCGCCGGCCGACTCGAGCCGGCATCGCGGGCAGTATTTCGCGAGGTGATTGGTCGGCTCATCACCGCTGGCGCAGAGGCAGTGATCCTGGGCTGCACCGAGATCATGCTTCTGGTGCGCCCTGAAGATAGCGCAGTCCCGCTGTTCGACACCACCGAAATCCATGCCGAGGCGGCGATCGCGGTCGCGCTCGACCAGGATCAGAACCGCGTCTCTTCGTAGATTTTGCAGACGTTGCCGTCCCACGGGCCGGCATATTTGTCGAGCAGCACTTGCGCCGGGACTTTGCCGGTGCGGACGATGTCGCGCAGCGGCTCGAGGAAGCCGGTTTCGTTGTCGCCCGAGGAATTGAGGCGCGCGCGGGCGGAGAGGCCGGCCGCGGCGATGTCGAGCACCTCGCCGGCAATGTCACGGAGCTTGCCGCCGCCGGGGATCGGCGCGTCGAGCGCGAGCTTGGGGACGGCGTTGCGCAAGGCCTCGCGTTCTTCCATCGACCAGTCCTTGACCATGTCCCACGCGGCGTCGAGCGCGCCATCGTCGTAGAGCAGGCCGACCCAGAGCGCCGGGAGCGCACAGATGCGGCCCCACGGACCGCCATCGGCGCCGCGCATTTCGAGGAAGGTCTTGAGGCGCACCTCGGGGAAGGCGGTCGAGAGGTGGTCGTTCCAGTCGTCGAGCGTCGGCAGCTCGCCGGGGAGAGCCGACAATTTGCCCTCAAGGAAATCGCGGAACGAGAGGCCGGCGGCGTCGATATAGGTGCCGTCGCGATAGACGAAATACATCGGCACATCGAGCGCGTAATCGGCATAGCGTTCGTAGCCGAAGCCATCCTCGAACACGAAGGGCAGCATGCCGGTGCGCGCCGGATCGGTGTCCGACCAGATATGGCTGCGGAACGAAAGGAAGCCGTTGGGCTTGCGCTCGGTGAACGGCGAGTTGGCGAACAGGGCGGTGGCGAGCGGTTGCAGCGCGAGGCCGACGCGGAACTTCTTCGCCATGTCGGCTTCGGACGAATAGTCGAGATTGACCTGGATCGTGCAGGTGCGCAGCATCATGTCGAGCCCCAGGGTGCCGACGCGCGGCATGTGGCGCAGCATGATCTGGTAACGGCCCTTGGGCATCAGCGGCAGATCGGCGCGCGCCTTGTCCGGCCACATGCCGAGCCCGAGGAAACCGAGGCCGAGCTTGTCGCCGACAGCTTTCACCTGTTCGAGATGGCGGGCCGCCTCGGCGCAGGTCTGGTGCAGATTGTCCAGCGGGGCGCCGGAAAGCTCGAACTGGCCGGCCGGTTCCAGGCTGATCGTGCCGTCGGGGCCGGCGAGCGCGATGACGTTGCCGCCTTCCTCGATCGGGCGCCAGCCGAACTCGGTAAGACCAGTCAGCAGGTCGCGAATGCCGCCTGGCTCGTCATAGGAAGGCGCGTGGAGATCGCGGGTCGAATAGACGAACTTCTCGTGCTCGGTGCCGATGCGCCAGCGGTCCCTGGGCTTTTCGCCCCTGGCGAAGCTCTCGATGAGTTGCGACCGGTCGGTGATGACCGCTGCGTGAGTGTCCGTAACGGTCTTCGTCGTCATGGGCCGGGATGTAGGAAAGATGAACGGGCGGCGCTAGGGCGCCGTGCGTTAAATCGGTCACGTTCGCCCTGAGCCTGTGGAAGGGCGAGGTCGCGAGGGCGTGCTTCGACAAGGTCAGCACGAACGGAGATAGTGGAAAGCGTCGCCCTACCAATCCCCCGCCGCCGCCATCCACAACGCGACGGCGGCGGCAGCGGCGGTGTCGGCGCGCAGGATACGGGGGCCGAGCGTGATGCCGATCGCTTGCGGCAGCGCGCGGATCGCCTCGCGTTCGGACGCGTCGAAGCCGCCTTCGGGGCCGATCAGGATCGCCGCGGGGCCGGCATGGGCGCGCATCGCCGCGAGCGCGGGGGCGCCGCCCATCTCGTCGGCGAAGAACAAGGCGCGGTCGGCGGGCCAATCGTCGAGCAAGGCGGGCAGCTTGACCGGCTCGGCAAGCCGGGGGAGCGCGGTGCGGCCGCATTGCTCGGCCGCCTCGATCATGTGCGCGCGCAGGCGATCGGTCTTGAGCTTGTCGACCACCGCACGCCGGGTGAGGACGGGAATAAGGCGAGCGACGCCGAGCTCGCAGGCCTTTTCCGCCATCCAGTCGACCCGGCCCTTCTTGAGCGGGGCGGCGCAAAGCCAGAAATCGGGGACGGGCTCGCGCTCACGCAAGCGATCGGTGACGTCGACGACAAGGTCGCGCTTGTTGACGGTCGCGGCGACGGCGAGCCATTCGCCGGTCTCGTCATCGAATAATTTGACCGGATCGCCGGCCTTCAGCCGCATCACCGAGATCAGATAATGTGCAGCGGGCCCGTCGATACGACGCGAGCCCGGTGCGAGCGTGGCCTCGACGAACAGGCGCGGCGTCGATTGTGGTGGCCAGGCGGGAGTAGCGATCATGGGCGCCGCTTATCACGCCCGAGGAGCCGTCGCGCCAGCTTGAACACGACAAACAATGCCGCCGCGCCGGCGGCGACCTCAATCGTCGTCCAGAACGCGATCCCGAAGATCGCGTAGAGCAGGGCTTCGAAAAATCGCCCGATCGCGACCGACAGGTGAACCACGCAGCCTGCGGTAGCGCCCTATCGGCCGAGCGCAACCCCGCGGTAGCGGCGCGCGCCAAGCCGGATTGCCGTTCATGGGCCCGGACCCTAGACGGGCAGACATGAACGCGACCGAGATCGTCCCCGATTCCGAGCATCGCGGCCTGGTCGGCCGACTGCCCGCCCGCTTGCGAAACTATGCGCTGCTCGCCCGGTTCGATCGCCCGATCGGCTGGTGGCTGCTGTTCTGGCCGGGGGCCTGGGCCGTGGCGCTGGCGGGCGGGGCGGTCGCGCGCTGGCCGCTGATCCTGTGGCTACTCGCCGGTGCAATCGCGATGCGCGGCGCGGGATGCGTCTATAACGACATCGTCGATCGCGATCTCGACCGGCAGGTCGAGCGGACGCGGGCGCGGCCGGTGGCGAGCGGCGCGGTGTCGGTGAAGGCGGCGTGGGGCTGGTTGCTGATCCTCTGCCTGATCGGGCTGGTGGTGTGGCTGCAACTCGGCACGCTGGCGAAGATCGTCGCGATCGCCAGCCTGGCGCCGGTCGCCGCGTATCCGTTCATGAAGCGCATCACCTGGTGGCCGCAGGCGTGGCTGGGCCTGGTCTTTTCCTGGGCCGCGCTGGTCGGCTGGACGGAGATCGCGGGATCGATGCACTGGCCGCTATGGCTGCTCTATGCGGGCTCGATCTGCTGGGTGATCGGGTATGACACGATCTATGCGTTGCAGGATCGCGAGGACGACGCGCTGATCGGCGTGCGGTCCTCGGCGCGGCGAATGGGCGCACATGTCCGCGGCGGCGTTTCGCTCTTCTATCTCGGCGCGCTGACGTGCTGGGGCGGGGCGTTCTGGCTCGTCCGGCCCGATCCGCTCGCGCTCGTCGCATTGCTGCCGATGGCGGTGCACCTCGCCTGGCAGGTGACGACGCTGACCATGGACGACGGCGGCTCGGCGCTCGATCGTTTTCGGTCGAACCGGTTTGCCGGCCTGCTGATGTTCGCCGCCTGCTTCGTCGTCGGCACGACGCTTTGACGAAAGCGCCGCCGGCGCCGTTTCGAACAAAGACTCGCGCGCACGGCTTCCATGCGGCGGATGCAGACCCTAAGTCGCGTCGATGAAATCAGTCGATCAAGCCCGTAGCTTCGCCCAGGATATCGTTTCGCGCGCCATCGCCGCCGGCGCGGATGCCGCCGATGCGATGGTCTCCAACCATGCCTCGCTCAACGTCTCGGTACGGCTCGGCGCGCTCGAGGATGTCGGGCGGTCCGAAGGCGAAGACCTGAGCCTGCGCGTGTTCGTCGGCAAGCGGAATGCCAGCGTCGCGACTTCCGATTTCGCTTCGGCCGCGCTCGACGAGCTGGTTGCGCGCGCCGTTCGCATGGCGAAGGAGGCGCCCGAGGACAAATGGGCCGGGCTCGCGCCCGAGGAGCGCCTGCTGCGCGGCACGCCGCCGCAGCTCGATATCGATGATGGCGGTGTCGTCGCGCCCGAGGATCTGCGCGAGCGCGCGCTGGAGGCGGAGGACGCCGCGCGCGCCATCGACGGCGTCACCAACAGCGAGGGCGCGGGCGCCAGCGCCAGCCGCGCGGTGATGGCGATTGCCACCAGCCATGGCTTTGCCGGCGGCTATGCGGCGACGAGCTATGGCATCCATGCCAGCGTGCTCGCTGGCAAGGCGGGCGGGATGGAGCGCGATTACGCGCACCACGCCGCGCGCCACCTGCGGCATCTGGAAAGCGCCGCGGCGATCGGCGCGCGTGCCGGGGAGCGCGCGGTGCGGCGGCTCGATCCCGCACGCGTGCCGAGCGGCGCGATGCCGGTGGTGTTCGATCGCCGCATCGGCGGCAGCCTGCTCGGGCATCTGGTCGGCGCGATCGCCGGGCCGGCGATCACCCGCAAGACCAGCTTCCTGCTCGACGCGATGGGCGAAGCGATCTTTCCCGAGATCGTCACCGTGCGCGATGATCCGCACCGCCCGCACGGGCTGCGCTCGCGCCCGTTCGACGGCGAGGGGCTGGCGGTGCTGCCGGTCGCGCTGATCGAGGCGGGGCATCTGGAGACCTGGCTGCTCGACAGCGCCTCGGCACGCCAGCTTGGCCTGGAGCCGACCGGGCATGGCGGGCGCGGCGGCGGCGTTTCGGCGAGCAACCTCTATATGGACGCGGGCAATGTGTCGGTCGAATCGCTGATCGGCGATGTCGAGCGCGGCGTGTGGGTGACCGAATTGATCGGCCAGGGCGTCAACCTGACGACCGGCGATTATTCGCGCGGCGCCTCCGGCTTCCTGATCGAGAACGGCAAGATCACGCGGCCGATCGCCGAGTTCACCGTCGCGGGCAATCTCAAGACGATGTTCGCCGGCCTGACGCCCGCCAACGACCTTGAATTCCGCTACGGGATCAATGTGCCGACGCTGAGGATCGACGGGATGACGGTTGCCGGTGACTGATCTGGCCGCTCCGGTTGCCGCGGTCGCCGCCGAAGCGGGGGCGCTGGCGATGAAGCGGTGGCGAACTGACTTTAAGCGCTGGGAAAAGACGCCGGGCCATCCGGTGTGCGATGTCGACCTGGAGATCGACGGACTGTTGCGCGAGCGGTTGACCGCGCTCGATCCCGAGGCGGGGTGGCTGTCGGAGGAGACCGTCGACAATGCGGATCGGCTCGGCTGCCGCCGCGTCTGGGTGGTCGATCCGATCGACGGGACGCGCGATTACCTGCGCGGCCGCGAAGGCTGGGCGGTATCGGTGGCGCTGATCGAGGATGGCCAGCCGGTGATCGCGGTGCTCGATTGTCCGCCGCGCGCCGCGGTGTTTCGCGCCGTGGCGGGGCAGGGCGCGACGCTCAACGGCGGGCGCATCCGCGCTGCCTCGCGCACCGAGCTGGCGGGCGCGCGCGTGCCGACCGAGGCGCTGCCCAAGGCCGATCGCGACCTGACGACGGTCTATCGGCCCAATTCGATCGCGCTGCGCATCGCGATGGTCGCGGCGGGCGAGGCCGATCTGGTGGCGACGCTGCGCTGGGGCCATGAATGGGACATCGCCGCCGCCGTGCTGATCGCGCGCGAGGCCGGCGCGGAGATCAGCGACGCGCTGGGCCAGCCGCTCGCGTTCAACACGCGGCGCGCGGAGGCATTCGGTGTGCTGGCAACATCGCGTGGGCTGCACGACGCGGCCGTCGACCGGCTGCGCGAGCGGGCGGCGACGGCGTCGCGGCGGTGATTGGCTATGGTGTTAAGGAGTTAGAGCACGGGTCGGCACGGTAGCTTTCACCCCAATTGCCGACATTGTAGAATATGTTATCCTCCCTCGATGGAGAAGGACAGAGCTGGGCGGACGGCCCTCATCAACGCCTGCATTGAGGCTGACCCAGCTCTTGCCGAGCAATTATTAGAAGATGGCGCTGATCCCAACACTGTCGACAACGACGGCTGGTCTGCGCTGCATTTTGCAGCCGCTAATTCGGATGGGCTTTTGGTGCGCCGACTTCTTGAGAAGGGCGCATTGATGGAAATCCGCGATTGCTATGGTAATTCCCCCCTTTGGCGGGCGGTGATGTCCTATCGCGGTAACGGTGAAGCAATAATCGCGTTACTCCAAGCCGATGCGGATCCGGACGCCGTCAACGACCATGGTGTAAGCCCCCGCTCGCTGGCCCTGACCATCTCAAATTACGATGTTTCCAGATTCTTCGAATCTCAGTAGCTTTCCCACCGCGTTCCACCCAAAACCGTCCCTTCCAGCGCCCGGCGTCACCCCTCTATTACGTCGTCGCCCTGATATTTGATCTGGAGGTAGCGGCCGCGGGTCGCGAGGAGGTCGAGGTCGCCCTTGGCGAGTTGTTCGGTCATCTGCGCGATCTCGCGGTCGATCACGGCGAGGCCGTCGGCGAGTTGCTGGTCGGGGGTCTTGCCGTTGCGTTCGACGGTGCGCAGCGGCGTCGGCACGCGGTTGTAGCTTTCGACCAGACCGGGGAGGTTGTCGGCAAGCAGCTTGCGGATCTCGCTCGCCGCCGGAGTGCCCTCGTCGAGCCCGGCCAGTTGCGGCCCGAGCGTTTCGAGCCGCCGCTCGATGCCGTCGACCTGTCGCGCGGCCTGCGCTGGCATAGTCATCCGCTCGTGCGCCAGCCATTGCTCGGTCTTGAGCGGCAGGATGCGGATCGGCGTCTGATGGAAGGTTTCGGGCTTGATCTCGGGGATCGCCGCGCCGGGCATAACCGCGAGGGCGAAGGTGACCGCGACGAGCAGCAGCATGACCAGCAGCGCGCCGCCGATGCCCAGCGGCATGAACCAGCCGATCACCGTCGCGGCGATCAGGATCGCGACGTCGGCGATGGCGATGCGGCCGATCCGCTTGCCGATCGATTGCTGGCGCCATTCGCGTTGCCGCCCGCCGGGCGCGCGATAGCGATCCGAGGTGCGGTTGAGCAGCTCGGTCGAGCGCGCGATCTGCTCGTCGACCTCACTCGTCATCCGTTCAATGCCTCGAGCTTGAATTGATTGGTGGCCGATGCGCCGGCATTCTGCGCGGCCCCTTCGGCGCGGGCGATATAGCCTTTCGACTTCTCGACCTCGTTCGACAGCGTGTCGACGGTAGTCTTCATCGAATCGAGCGCCTTCAGTTTGAACGTGTCGATCGCGTCCATCGTGTCGTAGATGTTCTGGAACGCGCGTTGCAGCGTCTCGACCGGAATCGTCGAGGCGGCGGCCTGTTCGTGGATCGCGGCAGTCTGGCTTTTCAACAGCTTGCCGGTCGAATCGATGATATCCGAGGTGGTGGTGTTGAGCGCGGTGATCTGATCGAGCACCAGCTTCTGGCTGGTCAGCGCCTGCGCCACGGTGACCGCGGTGCGCAGCGCCGCGACGGTGGTGGTGGAGGCGCGATCGACGCCCTTGACCAGCTCGACATTGTTCTTCTTGACGAGATCGAGCGCGAGATAGCCCTGCACCGTCACCGCCATCTGGGTCAGCAAGTCCTGCGTGCGCTGGCGGACGTAGAACAAAGCGGTCTCGCGGATCGCCTTGGCCTTGGCGGGATCGGTCGCGTCGAGTTCGTTGGCCTTGTCCTCGAGCCGTTGGTCCATCGTCTTGGCGAGCACGATCATCTGCTCGAGCCGCCCCATCGCGTTCCACAGATTGGCGCGCTCGGTATCGATCGCGGCATTGTCCATGAGCAGCTCGTCTTTGCCCGAGCCCAGGCTCTTGAGGATCGCCGAAATGTGCGTCTGCGACGATTTGTACTTGTCGAAATAGACCGTCATCTTGCTGCCGAACGGGATTACGCCGAGCAGCTTGCGCGGGCCTTTGAGGCTGCCCTGCTTGCCGGGATCGAGCTGCTCGATCGTGCGGCGGAGCTGGGCGAGATCGGCGCCGACGCCGTTATCCTTGTCCATCGCGCGGATCGGGCGATCGAGGAAGCGGTTCGATTGGCCGGCCGCGTCGCGGATTTCCTTCTGCCCCATCGCGGTGATCGCATCGACGCGCTTGCCGAATTCGGGCGAATTGACGTCCTGCGCGACGAGATCGGTGACGAAGCCGTCGACCTTCTCCTCGAGCTGGGTGCGCGTCTTATCGTCCACGGGGACGAGCCCGGCGGACTTTTCAGCCGCCACAGCTGGCACCGGATCGGGCGGGGTCAGCTTCAGGTCCTGTTCGGCCGTGTCGGTCGCCGTCGTCGCCATCGAATATCTCCGCTTGGGAACCCCTGCCTAGATGACCGGGTTCGCGTTTGCGTTCAAGTGTATCATTGATGTAATACGCTTGTCGATGGCGGCAAGGCTCAATGCAGGCCGACGAGGCGTAGCAGCGCGAGGCTGAGTGCGATCAGCACGACGAGCGACAGGCAGACGGCGAGGGTGACGCGGCCGCCGGCTTGCGCCACCGCCTTAAGATCGGTCGAGAGGCCGAGCGCGGCCATCGAGATCACGGTCAGCATCGTTGCCGCGGCGGCAATCGGCGCCAGCGCCGCGTGGGGAACGACGCCCGCCGACCGCGCCGCCACGAGGGCGAGGAAGCCGACGATGAACCACGGCACCAGCTTGTGCAGCGGCGGCGTCGCGCCGGTGCGGCCGCGGCCCTTGGCGAGCGATAGCGCGATGCAGACCGGGCCGAGCATCAGGACGCGCACCAGCTTGACCAGCGTGCCGATCTGCACCGCGCGGGCGCCCATCGGCGCGGCGGCGGCAATCACCTGCGGCACGGCGTAGACGGTCAAGCCGGCGAGCGCGCCATAGCCGAGACCGGTCATCCCGAGCGCGAAGCCAAGCAGCGGCAGGCCGAGGACGACGATTACGCCGAGCACCGCGGTGAAGGCGATCGCCGCGGCGACGTCGTCGCCATCGGCGTCGATTACCGGCGCCACGGCGGCGATTGCCGAATTGCCGCAGATCGAATTGCCGCACGCGACGAGCAGCGCCATCCGCCGCGGCAGCCCGAGCGTGCGGCCGATCGTGAAGCTGGCGGCGATCGCGCCCGCCACGATCGCCGCGATTCCGGCGAGCAGCGCGGGCCCTGCCGCGAGCACCGTCGCGGCGCTGACCGAGGCTCCGAGCAGCACGACGGCGATTTCCAGCAATAGCTTGGCACTCGTCTCGACGCCGTGGCGCCAGCGTTCGCCGGGCGTCCAGAAAGCGCGCAGGCCGACGCCGAGCAGGATCGCCAGCACCAGCGCCTCCAGCCAGGCGCGCCCGAACAGATGTCGCTCGGCGCGTTCGGCGAGGAAGGCGGATGCGGTGATGGCAGCGCACAAGGCGATGCCGGGCAGGGGGCGGATAATGTGGCGGTGCAGGATCATGCGGCGACGATGCGCGGCATCGATCAATATAAAAATCGAATAATATTGCTCATTTCGATCGATTATGCTTGTTGATCGATATGACGCTGGAGCAGCTTCGCATCTTCGTCGCCGTTGCCGAGCGGCAGCACATGACGCGCGCGGCGACGGCGCTCAATCTCACCCAATCGGCGGTCAGTGCGGCTGTCGCGGCGCTCGAGACGCGGCACGACGTGCGGCTGTTCCACCGCGTCGGCCGCCGTATCGAGCTGACCGAGGCGGGGGAGGCGTTGCTCGACGATGCTCGCGCGCTGCTGTCATCGGCGGCAGCGGCGGAGCAGGCGCTTGCCGATCGCGGACGGCTGTTGCGCGGTCGGCTGGCGTTGGCGGCGAGCCAGACGATCGCGGGCTATTGGCTGCCGCGCTTCCTGGCACGCTTCAGCGCGGCCCATCCCGGCGTCGCGATCGATCTCGCCATCGGCAATAGCGCGCAAGCCGCCGCGCAAGTGCTGACCGGGACTGCCGAACTCGGCTTCGTCGAAGGGCGGATCGACGATCCGGCGCTGGCGCGCTGGCAGATCGGCGAGGATAGGCTGCAATTGGTGCGCGCCGAACCTGCCGGCGCGGTCGATGCCGGTTGGCTGGCTGGCGCGCGCTGGGTGATGCGTGAACCGGGATCTGGCACGCGGACTAGCCTCGAAGCGGCGCTGGGCGAGCTCGGCGTGGCGACGGGCGATCTGGACGTGGCGATGACCTTGCCGTCGAACGAGGCGGTGCGCACCGCGGTCGCGGCGGGGCAGGGGATTGCCGGGCTGTCGTCGCTGGTGGTCGAGCCGTTGGTCGCGCTCGGCCGGCTGCACCCGATCGACGTGAAATTGGCGCCGCGGCCGTTCTATGCGCTGCGGCACAAGGAGCGCTACCGCAGCCGCGCGGCAGATGTACTTATCGAGATGATCGCGGCCTGCTGACGGCTCAGGCGGCGGTAGGCTTCCACGGGCCGGTAATCACCATCGCCTCGTTCTCGCCCGACCGGATCGTGCGGCGGAACAACTCGATCTCCAGCATCTCGGTGAACAGGCAGCCGGTCGCCTTGTGGTCGCTCCATACGACGCGGGCCATTTGCGGTTCGGCGTCGGGAAGGCGGAGCCAGACGATACTTTCGGGTGCGAGCCCGTGGACGTCGACGCGAAAACCGAAGCGCGAGATATCGATCAGCCGCGCCGGCGTTGCCCGCTGTCCCTGTTCGCGCAGCGCGACCTTGACGCCGGTCGCTACCCGTTTGCCTCGGCGCGCTTCGCTGGTCCGCCGCGCCGTTCGTGCCGTTGCCATTCGGTCATCCCCCAAAGATGATGAACAAGGCGATAGTCCGATCCCGCTAACATTACGTAAAGCGAGTCTTCCCGCAACGCAGCAAATGCGCTAGGGCCGCGCGCGTATATCCGCATCCTACAACCGAGTATTTTCGAATGAGCCTCCGCAACGTGGCCATCATCGCGCACGTCGATCATGGCAAGACCACCCTGGTCGACCAGCTTTTCCGCCAATCGGGCACTTTCCGCGACAACCAGCGCGTCGAAGAGCGCGCGATGGATTCGAACGATCTGGAGAAGGAGCGCGGGATCACCATCCTCGCCAAGCCGACCTCGATCGAATGGGACGACGGCAAGGGCAGCAAGACGCGCATCAACATCGTCGACACCCCCGGCCACGCCGATTTCGGCGGCGAGGTGGAGCGTATCCTGTCGATGGTCGATGGGGTGATCCTGCTGGTCGACGCCGCCGAAGGCGCGATGCCGCAGACCAAGTTCGTCACCGGCAAGGCGCTGGCGCTGGGCCTGCGCCCGATCGTGGTGGTCAACAAGGTCGATCGCTCGGATGCGCGCATCCAGGAAGTGCTCGACGAGGTGTTCGATCTGTTCGTGACGCTGGATGCTAGCGACGAGCAGCTCGATTTCCCGGTGCTCTACGCCTCGGGCCGCAACGGCTATGCCTCGACCGATCCGGACGCTCGCGAGGGCGACCTGATCCCGATGTTCGAGACGATCGTCAGCCACGTGCCGCCGCCCGCGCTGAACGAAGATGCACCGTTCACCTTCCTGGTGACGCTGCTCGACCGCGACAATTTCCTCGGCCGCATCCTGACCGGCCGGGTCAACTCGGGCGTGGTGAAGCTCAACCAGCCGATCCACGCGCTCGATAATGACGGCAAGGTGCTGGAGACGGGGCGCGCCTCGAAGTTGATGAGCTTCCGTGGCCTCGATCGCGTGCCGGTCGAGGAAGCGCGCGCCGGTGACATCATATCGATGGCCGGCCTCGAAGTCGCCACCGTCGCCAACACCATCGCCGACACCTCGGTCTCCGAGCCGCTCCACGCACAGCCGATCGATCCGCCGACGCTGTCGATGCGCTTCGCGGTCAACGACAGCCCGATGGCCGGGCGCGAGGGCAGCAAGGTCACCTCGCGCATGATCCGCGACCGCCTGTTCCGCGAGGCGGAATCGAACGTCGCGATCAAGGTCACCGAAGCCGCCGACAAGGACAGCTTCGAGGTTGCCGGGCGCGGCGAACTCCAGCTCGGCGTGCTGATCGAGACGATGCGCCGCGAAGGCTTCGAGCTCGGCATCAGCCGCCCGCGCGTGCTGTTCCGTGACGGCGATGGCGGACGCGAGGAGCCTTATGAAACCGTCGTCATCGACGTCGACGAGGAGCATTCGGGCACCGTCGTGGACAAGATGAACCAGCGCAAGGCGGAGATGACCGACATGCGCCCGTCGGGCGGCGGCAAGACGCGCATCACCTTCTCGGCGCCGTCGCGCGGGCTGATCGGCTATCACGGCGAGTTCCTGTCGGACACCCGCGGCACCGGGATCATGAACCGGGTGTTCGAGCGCTACGGGCCGTACAAGGGCACGATCGAGGGCCGTAAGAATGGCGTGCTGATCTCCAACGGCACGGGCGAGTCGAACGCCTATGCGCTCAATTCGCTCGAGGATCGCGGTATCCTGATGGTCGGCCCGGGCGAGCCGCTCTACGAGGGCATGATCATCGGCGAGAATGCCAAGACCGACGACCTCGAAGTCAATCCGATGAAGGCCAAGCAGCTGACCAACATCCGCTCGTCGGGCAAGGACGACGCCATCCGGCTGACCCCGCCGCGCAAGCTGACGCTGGAACAGGCGATCGCCTATATCGACGACGACGAGATGGTCGAGGTGACGCCGAAATCGATCCGGTTGCGCAAGCGCCACCTCGATCCGCACGAGCGCAAGCGCGCCTCGCGGGCGAAGGCGGCCTAACCTTCAGCCATTTCCATCAGGGCCGCCCATTCGGCGGCGCTGACGGGGGAGACCGACAACCGCGACTGGCGGAGCATTTCCATGCCCGCCAGCTTCGGCTCGGCCTTCATCGCCTTGAGCGTTACCGGTGCGGCGAGCGCGGCCTTCGGCTTGACCTCGACCGATGCCCAGGCGCCGTCCGCGCCGTCGGGCCTCCAGGCGCGCGAGATCGTCATCACGCCGACGGCGGCCTTTTGCTTGCCGCTGTGATAGAACAGGGCCTCGTCGCCGGGCTGCATCGCTTTCAGGTGGAGCCGCGCGGCGGGGTTGCGGACGCCGTCCCATTCGGTGGTGCCGTCGTGCGTCAGATCGCCCCAACTATATGATTCGGGTTCTGATTTCATCAGCCAATAGGCCATGACGCGCGCTCCAGCAGGCTAAACGGACGCTTAACGCGCCATTCCGCACGAGTTCAGCACGGCTCGTCTAAAAAGGAAACAGTGAGCCGGACTCGAGCGTTTTACTCGCGTGTGAAGGTTTCGGTCTCGCGCGTGACTGGAGGTTCGACATGAAGACGTTTCTGAAAAAGGCAGGCCTCGGCGTGGCGCTCGGCGCGACGGCGATCGGCATGACGGCGGCGCCGGCTCAGGCTCAGCGCTGGCATCATGGTTATCACCATTATCATCACGGCGACACCGCGGGTGCGGCCATCCTCGGCGGTATCGTCGGACTCGGCGTTGGCGCGGCGATCGCGTCGAACCATCGCGACCGCTATTATTACGATGATGATGACGGCTATTACGCGCCCCCGCCGCCGCCGGTGGCCTATGAATATCGCTACGATTATCGTCCGCGGTGCTGGACGCAGTGGCGCTGGGATTCGTATTACGGCGAGAACGTCCGCGTGCGGGTATGCCGTTGAGCCGGTGAACGCAGGTGAGCGGCGCGGAAATTGCTTTTTCCGCGCCGCTTTCCTTTTGCGTGACGCGACATTTTGCGCCATGAGCGCGCGCCATGACCGACAGCAAACCCACCGCCGACACGCCGCCCGACCATCTGGCGATCAATCCGCGCAGCCCGTATTTCGACCAGAGCGTGCTCGAACGCGGCATCGGCATCCGCTTCAAGGGCAGTGAGCGCACCGACGTAGAGGAATATTCGATTTCCGAGGGCTGGATCCGGGTCGCGCTGGGCAAGAAGGTCGATCGTCACGGCCAGCCGCTGACGATCAAGCTGACCGGCCCGGTCGAGGCCTGGTTTCTCGATACCGTAACCGAGGACTGATCAGGCGAGCTCGTTTTCGAGCGCGCGCTGCACCGCGTCGCTGACCGGCTGCGGCACGCGATCCTCGCCCATTCGCTGCCATCCCCTGGGGCCGAGCATCTCGATCGGGCGATAGCGCGTCTTGTACGCCATTCGCGGCGATCCATCGATCCAGTACCCGAGATAGACATAGGGCAGCCCGACGGCGCGGGCGCGCAGGATGTGATCCATGATGATTACGTTGCCCAGCCCCTTGTGCGCCTGGTGATCGGCCTCGAAGAAGCTGTAGATCATCGACAGGCCATCGGCTTGCTGATCGGTCAGGCATGCGCCGATCAGGCGGCCGCGCTTGCCGCCGACGGCGGGCTCGCGATATTCGACGACGAACGAATTAACCGGGCTGTGCTCGACCATGTCGGCATAGTCGCTCTCGTCCATGCCCGCCATGCCGCCGCCCGGATGCCGCGCGGCGAGATAATTGCGCAGCAGCTGGAACTGCTCGTCGGTCGCCCAGGGGCGGCACGCGGTGACTTCGAGATCGTCGTTGCGCTTGAGCTGCTTGCGCTGGCTGGCATTGGGCCGGAATTCGTTGGCGACCACCCGGACCGAAACACAGGCCGAGCATCCCGCGCAGCTTGGCCGGTAAGCGACCGTCTGGCTGCGGCGGAAGCCGATCCGGCCCAGCGCATCGTTGAGCTCGCCGGCGTGCGGGCCGCTCAGCTCGGTAAACACCTTCCGTTCCTGGCGGCCGGGCAGATAGGGGCAGGGCGAGGGACTGGTGACGAAAAAGCGCGGAAATCGAAACGGCGCCGTCATCATCCGGACTCCCTGTCATGACGCGCGGGATTGCGCCGTCAGGGACCAATATGAGTCATGCGGCTTGTGATGAAAAGTCGATTTACCATGATTGAGGGTTAACGAGACGTCGGCGGCGGCCTGTGCCGCCGCCGTATCGCCTCGACGCCCCGGTGCGACCCGAGGGCTCCACTCGATACTCAAGAAACCCGCTGTTCGGACGTCGAGGCGACCTCGGGGGACTTGATTTATGTCAAATTGGTTTAATCGATCCGTCGGCCGACTGCCACCCGGCGAAGCTCCATTTACCGCGCACATGATTCGGTTCGTCACAAACCGGGAAGATGCGCAGCCTTTCGTCAAGCGAGCTCGACCTGGCTGACCTCGTAATGCGCGTCGCGAAGCGCCTGGATCAGCCGATCGAGATGGGCGCGATCGCGGGTTTCGCACTCGATATCGGTAATCAGACCCTTGGCGGGCAGCGAGGTGAATACGCGCTGATGATAGACCTCGATGATGTTGGCGCGCTGCTGATCGAAGATCCGCGCGACATTGTAGAGCGCGCCGGGCTGATCCTGCAGACGGATGCGGAGACGTGCGAGCCGGCCCGAGCGGGCGAGATCGCGCAGCAGCACGTTGGCGAGCAGCCGGGTGTCGATATTGCCGCCGCACAGCACGATGCCGCAGGTCTTGCCCCGGAACCGCTCGGGATAGGCGAGCAGCGCGGCGAGGCCGGCGGCGCCGGCGCCCTCCACCACGGTCTTTTCGATCTGCAGCAGCAGGCTGACCGATTCCTCGAGGCTGCGCTCGCTGACCAGCACGATATCGTCGACCAGCGCCTCGACCATCTTCGAGGTGATGCGGCCGGGCTCCTTGACGGCGATACCCTCGGCCAGCGTGTCGCCGGCGCAGGCCATCTCGGTGCCGTTCAGGCGATTGTACATCGAGGGATAAAGCTCGGCCTCGACACCGATCACCTCGATCGGCCGGCCGGCGGCGCGCGCCACCGTGGCCATGCCGGAAATCAGGCCACCGCCGCCGATCGGGGTGACGAAGGTGTCGATCGCCGGCACGTCTTCCAGCATCTCCAGCGCCACCGTGCCCTGGCCGGCGATGACGCGGGGATCGTCGAACGGGTGGACGAACGTGTAGCCGCGCTGGGCCTCCAGCTCGCGGGCATGGGCATAGGCCGCGTCGAACGTATCGCCTTCGAGAACCACGGTGGCGCCATGCCCCTCGGTCTGGGTGACTTTCACCGTTGGCGTGTTCTTCGGCATCACGATGGTGGACGGGATGCCGAGCCGCGTCGCGTGATAGGCGAGGCCCTGCGCATGATTGCCCGCCGAGGCGGCGATGACGCCCTTGGCGCGCGATGCCTCGTCGAGTTGCAGCAGCGTGTTGAGCGCGCCGCGTTCCTTGTAGGCGGCGGTGAACTGCAGATTCTCGAACTTGAGATAGACCGTGGCCCCGGTCATTTCCGACAGCGTGCGGCTGACCAGCGTGGGCGTGCGCACGATCGAGTCGCGAATGCGCGCATGCGCGGTGCGGACGTCGTCGATGGTGACCGGCAGGTCGGCGGGCTGGGGCTGTGCGTTGGTGGCCATGATCGTGGCGCCTAGACCATCTGGCGCCGTGGGGGAACAATGCTTATGCGGCTGATCCCATGGTACGACTGGTAAAGAGCAAGGGCGCGCCGCGCCGTTGGGTGGCCCGGCTGATCGGCGCGGGCGTGGCGGCATCGATCGCGGCGAGCCCGGCGCTCGCCGATGCGTTGATCGACAACGTCAACGGTATCGCGCTCGACCGGCAAGGCAAGGTGATTCACTTCACCGGCCTGCTGATGACGCCCCAGGGCAAGATCACGAAGCTGCTCGATGATCACGACAAGCGGCCGGAAAAGCTCGACTGGCGGACCGACATGCACGGCGCGGTGATGCTGCCGGGGTTCGTCGACGCGCACGGGCACATCATGGCTCTGGGCTTCCGCAGCATGGAAGTCGATCTTTCCGACACGCATTCGCTGGCCGAGGCCAAGGCGAAGATCGCCGCTTATGTGGCGGCGAACCCCGACAAGAAGTGGATATTCGGCGGCGGCTGGAATCAGGAGCAATGGGGGCTGGGCCATTTCCCGACCGCCACCGATCTCGATTCGGTGGTGAGCGACCGGCCGGTGGTGCTCGATCGCATCGATGGCCACGCCGTGTGGGTCAATTCGGCAGCGATGAAGGCGGCCGGGGTGACGGCGAGCACCAAGGCGCCGGCGGGCGGGCAGATCGTCAATGGCGTGTTCGTCGATGCGGCGCGGCAGCTGATCGAGAAAGCGTTGCCACAGCCGCTGGCGCGCGAGCGCGACGCTGCTTTCATCCGCGCGCAGCAGTTGCTGCTGTCCAACGGCATCACCGCGACCGACGACATGCGCACCACGCTGGCCGACTGGCTGACGATCCGCCGCGCCGGCGATGCCGGAAACCTGCGGATGCGGATCGTGAGCTATGCCGACAGCATCGAGACCGCGAACCTGACGGCGGGCAACGGCCCGTCGCCCTGGCTCTATGACGGCATGTTGAGGATGGTCGGCGTCAAGCTGTTCGCCGACGGCGCGCTCGGCTCGCGCGGGGCGTGCCTCAAGGCGCCCTATGCCGACGATCCGAAGAATTCGGGCAGTTGCCCGCTGACCGACGACCAGTTGCGCAACACGATGAGCCGCGCGGCGATGGACGGCTTCCAGGTTGCGGTGCATGCGGTCGGCGACAAGGCCAATGCGCAAGTGCTGAGCGCGATCGACGCGCTCGCCGATACCTACAAGGGCGACCGGCGGTGGCGGATCGAGCATGCGCAAATCGTCGACCCCGCCGATCTGCCGCAATTCGCCAAGCACGGCACGATCGCGTCGATGCAGCCGATCCATGCGGTGTCTGACATGCACATGGCCGAAGCCCGGCTTGGCCCCGATCGGCTGGCCGGCGCCTATGCGTGGAAATCGATGCTCGACAACGATGTGCCGCTGGCGTTCGGATCGGATTATCCCAATGACGATTTCAACCCGTTCCACGGCTGGGCGGCGGCGTTCACCCGGCAGGACGCGCAGGATCTGCCGTTCGGCGGCTGGCAACCGCAGCAGCGCATCACCCGCGACCAGGCGTGGCGCGCCTATACCCAGGGCGCGGCCTATGCGAGCTTCTCCGAAGACAAATATGGCATGCTCGCGCCCGGCGAATGGGCCGATTTCATCATCGTCGACACCGACCCGACGCTCGCCAGCCCGAGCCAGTTGCGCAACACCAAGGTGGAGCAGACCTGGGTCGGCGGTAAGATGATGTGGTCGAACGGGCAGGGCCGAAGCGATACGGACCGCAGCGGCGATTCGCGATAGCCGCACCGCCGGGCGGTGAAGTGGACAAAGTGGAGAGCGTCGCGGGGTTTCGCCGGGGGTTGCGCCGGCGAAGCGGCGTCTTGGCGACACGACGCGACGGCGACGCGACGGTCGCGCGACACATGCGCGCCGCGGGCGCGGCAGCAGCGCGGTTGAAGCGGGACGGTTTCGCGCTGCCGGCGCGCCGCGTTTGCAGCGCGCCTGCTTGGTGTGTGATGGTGGGGCCAGGCTGCGGTCTGATCCATCGGGCAGGGTAGATCAGAACAACTCCAACATTGGTAGGGGTGTGTGCTCGCATTCTTCCTCGTCATGCTGAACTTGTTTCAGCATCCATGGTGCGACAAGTCGGCAGAGCGGGCGGGTCGCGATTTGTCGTCTTCGGCAGCTAAAATAACCGTGGCGTGCGAGGCATTTGTTGATCCATGGATGCTGAAACGAGTTCAGCATGACGGTGCTTGGGAGGGAGTATAACGAGCGATGCGCGACCGGACGCCGGCGGTGTATATCCTGACCAACCAGAAGGGCGGCGCGCTCTATACGGGCGTCACGGCGGATCCGCTCGGACGCATTGCGCAGCACCGCGCGGGCAGCATTCCTGGTTTTGCCGCTCGCTATCGGCTCAAACGGCTCGTCCATATCGAGTTCTTCGGCGATATGGAGAACGCGATCCTGCGCGAGAAGCAGATCAAGCGCTGGCATCGTGACTGGAAGATCAGGCTGATCGAGGAGAGCAATCCGGAGTGGCGCGATCTGGCGACCGATTACGGGTTCGACCCGTTGCGAGGGGGCAGTCCCATTTACCCCAACCGTCTTGCTGAACTTGGTTCAGCATCCATGGTGCTCCGATAACCACGGGTACGCGGGCTGCTATTTGGCTGTCGCCGCGGCCAATCCCCTGTCGCGTGCTTACTTTCTGTCGGTCCATGGATGCTGAACCAAGTTCAGCATGACGGGGAGTGTTTTGGCTGGCGCTTCGTTTGGCAAATGGATTCAGCATGACGGGGTGTTTCGGGTGAGCCGCCCCGCTTCCCCCAAAAAGGAAAGGCCGCGGCACCCCCCGATGCCGCGGCCTCCCGCTCAGGTGACGATCTTGAAACGCTATACTCAGGCGACCGCGGCCTGTTTCTCTTCGTCGATGTCGCGCAGCACATAGCCGCGGCCCCACACCGTTTCGATATAATTGTCGCCATCGCAGGCCATGCTGAGCTTCTTGCGCAGCTTGCAGATGAAGACGTCGATGATCTTGAGCTCGGGCTCGTCCATGCCGCCGTAGAGATGGTTGAGGAACATCTCCTTGGTCAGCGTGGTGCCCTTGCGGAGCGAGAGCAGCTCCAGCATCGCATATTCCTTGCCGGTCAGATGCACGCGCGCGCCATCGACCTCGACCGTCTTGGCGTCGAGATTGACCGCCAGCTTGCCGGTCTTGATGACCGACTGGCTGTGCCCCTTCGAGCGGCGCACCACGGCGTGGATGCGCGCGACCAGCTCGTCGCGGTGGAACGGCTTAGTGACGTAATCGTCGGCGCCGAAGCCGAAGCTGCGGACCTTCGAATCCATCTCGTTGATGCCCGACAGGATCAGGACCGGCGTCTGTACGCGGGCGACGCGGAGCTTTTTGAGCACGTCATAGCCGTGCATGTCCGGCAGGTTGAGATCGAGCAGGATGATGTCGTAATCATAGAGCTTGCCCAGATCGAGGCCTTCCTCGCCCAGATCGGTGGTGTAGACGTTGAACCCCTCGGACGAGAGCATCAGCTCGATCGCCTTAGCGGTGGTCGGCTCGTCCTCGATCAGCAGCACGCGCATTGATCTTTTCCCCTGTCTTCGCCGCCGCCGGCTCCTCGTGCCACGACGCGCCCCGACGATTTATTAACCAAAGAACCTCTGAAGGCAAAAGGTTAATTTCGTCTTAAGCGGCGGAAATCCGCGAGTCGTTGTTTGGATGACGGCGCCGGCGAATCCGTTTCGGCCTCCGACTGCTCCATCGCCGTCGCTCGTGCCGGGTGCCGTTGCACCATGGATGCTGAAACAAGTTCAGCATGACGATGAAAGCCAGCGCGGCTCTGGCGGCACCGGCGATCAAGCGCCATGATCGCCGGGGGGATCGACCGGCTCGCCGACCATTTCGCGCAGATAGAGCGTGCGGACCAGGGTGAAGATCACCACCAGCATCGCCGCCGAGAAGAACAAGGCGTAAAGCCCGAACACGATGCCGATGCCGATGATCGAGAACAAGGTGACGGCGGGCGGAATGTCGATCACGCGATGCTGGACGAACGGGGTGATGAAGTTGGTCTGGATCAGGCGCACCACCGCATAAGTGGCGAGCGCGCCGATCACCGCATGGGGCGAGACGGTCGCGGCCAGGCCGAGCGCGGGCAGCATCGCCGCGGTGGGGCCGATATAGGGGACGAACTCGCTCAACCCGGCGAGGAGGCCAAGCGCGGCGGGCGAGGGGACGCCGGCGATCCACAGGCCGAGGCCGACCAGCACCCCCATCGTCGTCATCAGGATGAGCTGCGTGCGCAGCCACAGGCGCAGCGTGTTCGACACGTCGTCGAGCGCGTCGGCGAAGGCGGGGCGTTGCGGCCTGGGCACCAGCAGCAGGAGGCCGCGGGTGTAGATGCCGGGATTGGCGGCGAAGAACAGCGCGCCGACGATCAGCAGGATGATGTTGAGCAACAGCGTGCCGGCGCCTTGCAGGAGGCCGCTGACGTCCTGCGCCGCCTTGGACCCGGCATAGGCCGCCTGCACCGCGCTCACCAGTTTGGCGCCGATCGGCGATTGCGACAGCCAGCGCGCGAGATCGTCGATCAGGCCGGGCGCTCGATCGACCAGCAGGTTGATCTGCGGCGCGAACTGCACGCCGAACAGCCAGAACAGGAAAGCGACGATGGCGACGGCGGTGATCATTGCCGCACCCAGCGCCGGCTTTTCGGGCAGGTGCAGCCGGTTTTCATACCCCTCGGCGATGGCGTGGATGGCGATCGCGCCGAGGCTCGATCCGAACGCGAGGATCAGCATGTCGCCGGCGCGGAACAGGGCCCAGAGCACCGCGGCGATCGCCATGACGATCAGGACGCGGCGGACGAAGCGCGCATCGGCGTCGTCGGGGCGGAGGCGGCTCATCGCGACGAAACGCCGCGATGGCGGAAGCGCTCCGCGAGGAAAGCGATCAGCGCCTCGACCCGCGCCGGGCGCAACGGGCTGGGCGGGGTGAGCAGGTGGAGCGCGATCGCCGGCGGCGCCCACTCGGCGAGGATCGTTTCGAGCGTGCCGGAATCGAGATCGTCACCGACGATGAAATCGGGCAGCCGCGCGATGCCGAGCCCGGCGCGCAACGCGGGCAGCATTGCATCGCCGCTGTTGGTCATCAGCGGGCCGGACGGCCGCACCGCGGCTTCCTCGCCGCCGGGACCGGTGAAGCGCCACACGCCGCCCGGCGCGTTGGTATAGCCGAGGCAGGCATGATCGGCGAGCTGCGCCGGGTGGCCGGGGCGGCCGTGCGCGTCGAGATAGGCCGGCGAGGCGACGCAATGGACGGCGATCCCGCACAGCCGCCGGGCGCGCAGCGAGCTATCGGGCAGATCGGCGATGCGCAGCGCGATATCGTAGCCGTCGGCGACGATATCCACGCGCGCATCGGAAAGGTTGAGATCGATCTGGATCGCGGGATTGGCGGCGAGGAACTCGGCGATCGCGGGCGCGAGATAGGTCATGCCGAAGGTCATCGGCGCGGCGACGCGGACCAGCCCGGCGGGCTGCGTCGCGGTATCGTGCGCGGCTTCCTCGGCGCATTGCGCTTCGGCGAGGATGCGCTGTGCGTGCTCGGCGAGCGTCTTGCCGCTGTCGGTCAGCGTCAGCTTGCGCGAGGTGCGGTGGAACAGGCTGGTGCCGAGATGCGCCTCCAGCCGCGCGATCGCCTTCGACACGGTTGCCTTGGAGACGCCGATCGCATCGGCCGCGGCGCTGAACGAGCGGTGCTCGACCACGCAAGCGAAGATCGCCCAGGCTTCGAGATCGGGCAGGCGCATTCCTCTACCTCCGTCATGTCGGGCCAAGTGTAGCCGATGCCTTTGCTTGGAAACAATCCGTTTCCAGCGTTTCTATTTTCATCGGGATCGCGCGGCCTATCTTCGGGGGCAAGCAATCCTTCGGGAGATTCACGATGATCGAGAAACGTTCGTTCGAAAGCCTTGGCCATGCCGATCACGGCTGGCTCAACGCGCGCCATCATTTCAGCTTCGCCAATTATTATGATCCCGCCCGGATGGGTTGGGGCGCGATCCGCGTGTGGAATGACGACGAGATCGGCCCGAACTCGGGCTTCCCGCCGCATCCGCACAAGGACATGGAGATCATCACCTATGTCCGGACCGGCGCGATCACGCACCAGGATTCGATGGGCAACCAGGGCAAGACCGGCGCCGGCGACGTGCAGGTGATGAGCGCGGGCACCGGCGTGCGCCATGCCGAATACAATCTGGAGCCGGAAAAGACGACGCTGTTCCAGATATGGATCGAGCCGAAGCGGCAGGGCGGCAGCCCGTCGTGGGGCGCGAAGCCGTTTCCCAAGGGCGATCGCTCGGGCAGGTTCGTCACGCTCGCCAGCGGGTTCGAGGGCGATGAGGGCGCACTGCCGATCCGCGCCGATGCCCGCGTGCTGGGCGCGACGCTGAAGGCGGGCGAAAGCCTGACGCACAGCGTCGGCGACGGCCGCCATGCCTATCTGGTGCCCGCCACCGGGGCGATCGAGATCGATGGCGAGCGGTTCGACGCCCGCGACGGCGCCGCGCTGTCGGGCGGCCAGACCGTCACCATCACCGCGATCGAGGATGCCGAAATCGTCCTGGTCGACGCCGACTAACCCGTTTCCCCTCCCGCTCGCGGGAGGGGCGAGGGGAGGGCCTGTATTCCCTCCCACCAGGTCCTCCCCCCAACCAACACAGGAGCGCAGTTAGATGACCAAGGTCCTCGTTCTTTATTATTCGTCCTACGGCCATATCGAGCAGATGGCCGACGCGGTTGCCGAAGGCGCGCGCGCCGGCGGTGCCGAAGTCGATATCCGTCGCGTGCCCGAGACGGCGCCGAAGGAAATCGTCGAAGCGTTCGGCTTCAAGACCGATACCGCGCACCCGACGATCGAAAGCCCCGACAAGCTGGGCGAATATGATGCCGTCGTCATCGGCGCGCCGACCCGTTTCGGGCGGATGCCGAGCCAGATGGCGGCGTTTCTCGACACCACCGGCGGGCTGTGGATGAAGGGCGCGCTGATCGGCAAGGTGGGCGGCGCGTTCACCTCGACCGCCAGCCAGCACGGCGGGCAGGAGACCACGCTGTTCTCGATCATCACCAACCTGTTGCACCAGGGGATGACGATCGTCGGGCTCGATTACGGCTTCCAGGGCCAGATGGGCGTCGATGAAGTACGCGGCGGATCGCCTTATGGCGCGACGACGATCGCCGACGGCGACGGCAGCCGCCAGCCGCACGAGGAAGAACTCGCCGCCGCCCGCTACCAGGGCAAGCGCATCGCCGAGACGGCGGCCAAGCTGAAGGGCTGACGACGACCCGCTCCAACGCCGTCATGCTGAACCAGGTTCAGGGTGACGGCGGGAGTGGAGCGGGCGCGGCGGCCAGTTCGGAAACCGCCGGCGTCGGCAGCGGTGGTTGCGCGATGACGCGGACGATGATCGTCGGGATGCGCGGGTTCGCCGGGAAGCGGGCTCGCGCTTCGGCGAACAGCGCGCGCGCGGCGAGCGCGCCGGGCTCCGAATTGCTGGTGCCGACCCAGCGCCAGTGCCACGGCTCCCATGTCACGCCCTGCGCATTGCCGCGCGGAAAGGACAGTTCGAAGCCGTAATCGGGCGCGTTGGCGAGCAGCCATTGGCCGACCGGCGTATCGGCAAAGCAATCCTCCACATCGGCGCAATGCCCCTCCGGTCGCGCGCCGAAATCGAGCGCATAGCCGGTGGCGTGCTCGCTGTGGCCGGGCGGCGCGGAGCTGATCGCGCGCGCTTCGGGATCGACGCAGCGGTTATGCCGGCCATGCGCCTCGCAGAACACGCGCTCTTGATAGGCGATGCTGCGGAAGCACGACACACCGCGAAGCTCGGCGCCGAGATGCGCGGCCTGCGCTGCCGCGATCAGCCGGGTGAGATCGGGGATGACGACGGCCTGCAGCTTGCATTCGTGGCCGACCGCGAAACCGGCCGGCGCATCGACCAGGCTTGCCGGATCGGCCTCCAGATAGGGGATGTGGCCGAACAATCGGCCGTCGATGCTGGTTTCGACGAGTAGCGGCTTGTCCTGCGCTTGCGCCGCCGCGGCGACGTTCATGGCGAAAGCGATCGCCGCGATCATGCGGCACAGGATCGCGAGCGGACGGACCATGCAAACTCCCGGGGATGACAATCGCGCTCTGGCATGGCGGCGCGCGCGGTGGCAAGGGGACATCATGCTCAGCGACCGTATCCTGTTCATCGATGGCGAAGCGATCGTGCTCGACAAGCCCGCCGGGCTTCCCGTCGACGCGCCGCGCGACGGCAGCCTGAGCCTCGAGAACCATCTCGCCAGCCTGACCTTCGGGTTCCAGCGCTGGCCGCTGCCGGTTCACCGGCTCGATCGCGATACCTCGGGCTGCCTGCTGCTGGCGCGCAATCCCAAGGCGCACAAACGCTTTCAGCGCGCGTTCGAGGCGGGCGAGGTGACCAAACGCTATCTCGCGGTGCTGGACGGCGTGCCCGAGGGCGAAAGCGGCATGATCGACCTGCCGCTCATCAAGATCAGCAGCGCCGAACGCGGCTGGCGGATGACGGGGGCGACCAACGGCAAGCCATCGCGGACCGGATGGCGCGTGCTGACGGTGCGCGAGGGCCGGGCGCTGGTGGAATTCCGCCCGGAAACCGGCCGCACGCACCAGATCCGCGTCCACGCGGCGGAAGGGCTGGGCGCGCCGGTTTCGGGCGATCCCGTCTATGGCTCGGGCGGCGCAGCGATGCTGCTCCATGCCGCGGCGCTGACCGTGCCGCGCCCGCCCAAGCCGGATGTCATTGCCGAAGCGCCGCTGCCCGAGCGCTTTGCGGCGGCGGGATTCGCCGATGGTTGAGATTCCCGAAGACGTGCTCGAGGAGCGGTTTCTGGCCTCGACCGGACCGGGCGGGCAGAACGTCAACAAGGTCGCCACCGCCTGCCAGTTGAGGGCCGACGTGTTCCGGCTGGGGCTTGCGCCCGACGTCTACAAACGACTGAAGGAACTTGCCGGATCGCGACTGACCGCGTCGGGCGAGCTCGTCATCACCGCGCGGCGCTTTCGCACGCAGGAGGCCAACCGGCAGGACGCGCGCGAGCGGCTTGCCGAGCTGATCGCCAAGGCGCACCATCGCCCGGCCAAGCGCCGCCCGACCCGGCCGAGCAAGGCGGCCAAGGCGCGGCGCGTCGATGCCAAGAAGGGGCGGAGCGCCGTGAAGGCGGGGCGGGGGAAGGTGCGGCTCGATTGAGCTGACCTTGTTTCGGGGCCTCTGCGTAATCGCAGCCGGTGCATTTTGGCGGGATGGAGGTCCATGGACCCTGAAACAAGTTCAGGGTGACGAGTCCGTTTGGGGTGATCTTCGGTCTTCAAGCACCGTCATGCTGAACTCGTTTCAGCACCCATGGTGCGACGGCGGCCGGTATGCGTGGCGGTGATGGAACGCGATAACAGGCGCACGACGGGCAGCGCGGCGAGGCTGACCTTCACTCTCGTTATCGGCCAACTTGTTTCAGACGCGATCGAGCGCCATGTCCGGGGCGCGCGCCGCGGGCGTTGCGCCATGGATGCTGAAACAAGTTCAGCATGACGGGTGAATTGAAAGGACACCATGTATCAGTTCGATATCGCCGCCGGGAGCAAGGCCGAGCTTTACCGCGACCTCGCGTCCGCGCTCGACGCGCTGACCGCCGACGAGACGGACGGCATCGCCAACATGGCCAATGCCGCGGCGCTGATCTGGCAGTATTTGCCCGATCTCAACTGGGCGGGATTCTATCGAATGGTGGGCGGCGAGCTGGTGCTCGGCCCGTTCCAGGGCAAGGCGGCGTGCATCCGCATTCGGTTGGGCAAGGGCGTGTGCGGCACCGCGGCGGCGACCGGCGAGACGCAGCGCGTGGCCGACGTGCTGGCCTTTCCCGGCCATATCGCCTGCGATGCGGCGAGCCGGTCCGAGCTGGTCGTGCCGATCGTGCGCGACGGAGGGGTGATCGCGGTGCTCGATCTCGACAGCCCGCTGCCCGAGCGGTTCGATGCCGAGGATGCGGCGGGCTGCGAGGCGCTGGCGGTGCTGCTTTCTTCCAGGATCGGTTAACCATCCGGCGCCCCAAAGCGGGACGCGCTCGTCTGTGGCGAGCGTGAAGGCGGCATGATATGCAGGGGCGAAGATCGCGCGCGTTGGACGATAAGTGACGCGCCCGACAGGGAGAATCGACCATGCGAACCCTGCTTTTCGCCACCGTCGCCGGGCTTGGCCTGGTCATTGCCGGTCCCGCTTTGGCGCAACGCGCACCGCATCCGCCCGCCGGTGGACACTGGCATGGCGGCAATGGGCATTGGTCCGGCCATGGCCGCCACGATTGGGGCGGCAGCGTCGGCGGGCGCTGGATCGGCGGCACGCGCGCGCCGGGCGGCTGGAGCGCCTATCGCCGGCCGGTGAGGGGCTGGGCGATGCCGGGCTATTGGCTCGCGCCGCGATTCACCATCACCGCTTGGGGCGCCTATGGCCTCAGCGCGCCGCCTTACGGCTATCACTGGTCGCGCTATTACGACGATGCCGTGCTGGTCGACCAATATGGCCGGGCGATGGATTGCGTGAACAGCGTCGATTGGGATGGCGGCTATGCCGAGGGCTATGCCGACAATGGCGATGACGATTACGATTACAGCCATGATGCCGGGCCGGGCGCGCCCTATCCGCCGCCGGGCGATATGCCGCCACCGCCGCCGGGAGCCGTGCCGCCGCCGCCCGGCGCGCATGTCGAGACGCGGACCTATCGTTACGATGGCGGCGCGCCCGTGGTGGTTCATGCCGGCCCCGATTGCGGCTGCGCGGGCCGGGTCGTCGGCGGTTGGTATTATCCGCCGGCCACGACGACGACGGTGACGATCACCTCGGTTCCCGTGACGCGGACGGTGACGACCACCGAATATATCGAGGAAGCACGACCGGTTGTGCATCACGCCCGGCGCGTCTATCATCCGGCCAAGCCGACCAAGATCATCCGACGCTACCATACCAAATTGATCAAGCGCTAACGCGGGGTCGCAACCGCGTTTACCGGGCAGGAACGGCGCAGCACCTCGCTGAACGCCGCGCCGTTCCTGCAAGGAAGAGAGCTTCGTTGGAGGCGGATGCACCGGGCGCCCGCTTCACCTTGCCGCTGATCGTTGGCATTCGCGCGGCACGAGGAAGCCTTCAAGCATGACTTTTGTCATGCTGAACCTGGCTCAGCATTCCATGGTTCAACATTGACGTCTCGCGCGCCGCCGATGGTGGTCCATGGACCCTGAAACGAGTTCAGGGTGACGACCGGGGCGGTGGTTCCGTCCGCGTTACGGTTGCAAATGCTGCAACTGCGAAAGATTGAAATAAAATTGCAACATTGCGCAACGATCGACATATCGCCCGCGTCGGCAATCAAGCCGACAAGGAGGCCATCTCAATGCGTTACATGGAAACCGTCACGGGCAGCATGCTGACCCTGGCGACCCTGGCGCTGGTGGTCGGAACGGGTATCACCCTCATCTGACGCATCAGCCCCCGGCTGCCTTCCCGCGAGGGGAGGCATGCACGGGGGATGGGTGCTGTCGCTGTCGCGCCGGGCTGGATGCGTTTCAGCGCTTATGGCGCTCAATCCGTATCATGCTCGTCGTCCATGGATGCTGAACCAGGTTCGGCATGACGGACTCTATCAGGAGGACGGCGATCAGCCCCCGAACGCGGCCTTCACCTTGTCGAAGAAACCGCTGGCTTGCGGGCATTCCTCGCCGGTTTCGGTATCGCGGAACGCTTCGAGCAGCTCGCGCTGCTTGGCCGATAGCTTGGTCGGCGTCTCGACCTCGATCCGCACCACCAGATCGCCACGGCCGCGGCCTTGCAGCACCGGCATGCCGGCGCCGCGGTGGCGGATTTCGCGGCCCGACTGGATGCCGGCGGGAATCTTGACGGTATAGGTCTCGCCATCCGGATTGGGGATCTCGATCGCCCCGCCCAGCGCCGCCGTGGTGATGCTGATCGGCGCGCGCGCATAGAGCGTGGTGCCCTCGCGCTCGAAGATCGAATGCCGCGCGACGTGGAGGAAGATGTAGAGATCGCCGGCCGGCGCGCCGCGCATGCCCGCTTCGCCTTCGCCGGCGAGGCGGATGCGGGTGCCTTCGTCGACACCCGCCGGAATGTTGACCTGCAGCGTCTTGGTGGTGTCGATCCGGCCCTCGCCGCGGCAATCGCGGCATGGCTCGGCGATCATCTCGCCGACGCCGTGGCAAGCGGGGCAAGTGCGCTCGACGACGAAGAAGCCCTGTTGCGCGCGGACCTTGCCCATGCCGGCGCAGGTCGCGCAGGTCTTGGCCTGGGTGCCCGCCGCGGCGCCCGAGCCGCTGCACGATTCGCAGGCGCTGGTGACGTCGATGGTGATCTCGGTCGCCTTGCCGTGGAACGCGTCTTCGAGGCTGATTTCCATGTCGTAGCGCAGATCGGCGCCGCGCCGTGCGCCGGGCCGGCCGCGCTGCTGCGCCGCGCCGCCCATGAACTCGCCGAAGATATTCTCGAAAATGTCGGAGAAAGCGCCGAAATCGGCCGCGCCGGCATGGCCGCCGCCACCGCCGTTCTGGAACGCGGCATGGCCGAAGCGATCATAGGCCGCGCGCTTCTGCGGGTCTTTCAGGCAATCATAGGCTTCGCTGACCGCCTTGAACTTCGCCTCGTGATCCTTGCACCCGCCATTCTTGTCCGGGTGATATTTCATCGCGAGCTTGCGATAGGAGGACTTGATCGTCCCGGCATCGGCGTCACGCGAGCAACCGAGCAGTTCGTAATAATCGACTTGGGTGGTCATGATTGGCCCCCGGTCCCCATGCCGTCACCCCCGCGCACCGCCGTCGACGATCGACGGCGGCCGGCGCGGCGGTGACGGAGGGTCCGCATTCTACTTACGCCTTGTTGTCGTCCACTTCCGAGAATTCGGCATCGACGACTTCTTCTTCTCCGCCGGCCTCCGAGCCCGCGGCGGCGCCTTCAGCAGCGCCGGCCTCACCGGCCTGCTGCTTCTCGTAGATCGCCTGGCCGAGCTTCATCGCGACCTGGGCGAGCGCGTTGGCTTTTTCCTTCATCGCCTCGGCATCGCCACCCTCGACCGCGGTCTTGGCTTCGGCGATCGCCGCTTCGATTTCCGACTTGAGGCCGGCATCGACCTTGTCGCCATTCTCCTGGAGCTGGCGCTCGGTGGTGTGGATCAGGCTCTCGGCGTTGTTCTTGGCTTCCGCCGCCTCGCGACGCTTCTTGTCGTCGTCGGCGAACTGCTCGGCGTCCTTGACCATCTTGTCGATGTCGGCGTCCGACAGACCGCCCGACGCCTGGATGCGGATCTGCTGTTCCTTGCCGGTGCCCTTGTCCTTGGCGCTGACGTTGACGATGCCGTTGGCGTCGATGTCGAACGTGACCTCGATCTGCGGCACGCCGCGTGGCGCCGGAGGAATGCCGACCAGATCGAACTGGCCGAGCAGCTTGTTGTCAGCCGCCATCTCACGCTCGCCCTGGAACACGCGGATCGTCACCGCCTGCTGGTTGTCGTCGGCGGTCGAATAGGTCTGCGACTTCTTGGTCGGGATCGTCGTGTTGCGATCGATCATCCGGGTAAACACGCCACCCAGCGTCTCGATGCCCAGCGACAGCGGCGTCACGTCGAGCAGCAGCACGTCCTTGACGTCGCCCTGCAGCACGCCGGCCTGGATCGCGGCGCCGATCGCGACGACCTCGTCCGGGTTGACGCCGGTGTGCGGCTCCTTGCCGAAGAACGACTTCACGACGTCGCGCACCTTGGGCATGCGGGTCTGGCCGCCGACGAGAACGACCTCGTCGATGTCAGCCGCCTTGAGCCCGGCATCGGCCAGCGCCTTCTTGCAGGGATCGAGCGTGCGATCGACCAGCGAATCGACCAGCTTCTCGAGATCGGCGCGGCTGATCGTCTTGACCAGATGCTTCGGGCCGTTCTGATCGGCGGTGATGAACGGCAGGTTGACCTCGGTGGTCTGCGCCGACGAAAGCTCGATCTTGGCCTTCTCGGCAGCTTCCTTCAGCCGCTGCAGCGCCAGCTTGTCCTTGGTGAGGTCGATGCCCTCATCCTTCTTGAAGCCGTCCGCCAGGTAATTGACGATCTTGTTGTCGAAATCCTCGCCGCCGAGGAAGGTGTCGCCGTTGGTCGACTTCACCTCGAACACGCCGTCGCCGACTTCGAGGATCGAGATATCGAACGTGCCGCCGCCGAGGTCATAGACCGCGATCGTCTTGTTCTCGTTCTTCTCGAGCCCGTAAGCGAGCGCGGCCGCGGTCGGCTCATTGATGATGCGCAGCACCTCGAGGCCGGCAATCTTGCCGGCATCCTTGGTCGCCTGACGCTGGGCGTCGTTGAAATAGGCCGGCACGGTGATGACCGCCTGGGTGACCGTCTCGCCGAGATAGGCCTCGGCGGTTTCCTTCATCTTCTGCAGGATGAAGGCGGAGATCTGCGACGGCGAATAATCCTCGCCGCCCGCCTGCACCCAGGCGTCGCCGTTCGGCCCCTTGACGATGTGATAGGGCACCAGCTCGGTGTCCTTCTTGGTCACGGGATCGTCGAAACGACGGCCGATCAGGCGCTTCACCGCGAACACCGTGTTGTCGGGATTGGTTACCGCCTGGCGCTTGGCGGGCTGGCCGATCAACCGCTCGCCATCCTTGGCGAAGGCGACGATCGACGGCGTGGTACGTGCGCCTTCCGTATTCTCGATCACCTTGGGCTTGCCGCCCTCCATCACTGCCACGCAGCTGTTAGTCGTGCCGAGATCGATACCGATTACTTTTGCCATGGTCCTGTTTGGCCCCTCACGAACAATAATAACGTCGATGCACCGAGCGCCCGATAGGGCCGCTTTGTGCACCTTTCCGCCGAGCGATATAGGGGGGCTGATGCTTGCCGCAAGATTATCGCGTGCGTAGGACGGCCGCAAAGGTTCCCAATTCGGGAGATTCTATCGTGAAGACCGCGTTTTTGTATCCCCTGGCGGCGCTTGCGCTCGCATCGTGCGGCGGGCCCAAGGAGGTGACAGTCGATCACGGCTGGGTGCGGCTGCCGGTTGTCGCCGGGCGGCCGGCCGCGGCCTATTTCACGCTGCACGGCGGCAAGGCGGGCGCAATCATGATCGGCGTCTCGTCCCCCGATGCGCAATCGGCGCAGATGCACCAGAGCATGGAAGCGAACGGCGTTTCGACGATGATGCCGTTGACGCAGGTGGTGGCGCCCGCGGGCGGCAAGGTGCGCTTCGCCCCCGGCGGCAAGCACGTCATGCTGTTCGGGCTGAAACAGGGGATCGCGCCGGGGGGCAACGTGCAGCTGCACTTCGCCTTCGCCGACGGCAAGACGATCGATTACGCCGCCAAGGCGGTGGCGGCGACCGATCCGGCGCCCGAGGATTGAGCAGGCGGCATCCGTCTCGCCCGCTGACGCCGGGTGAGGCCGCGCTGGCCGGCACGATATTCGGCGCGGCGATCGATTATGAGCGGGTGCGCATCGTGCGCGGCAAATGGGCGTTCTTCCAGCCGCGACGGACGGTGATGGCGCCATGCGGGCATGTGCATTTCCATCCGCAAGGGCCGTATTATCGCGACGATTTCGCCGTGGGCGATCTCGGCGACCAGGGATTGTTCATCCATGAGATGACCCACGTCTGGCAGGCGCAAACGCGCGGGACGCTGTACCTGCCGCTGATGCGCCATCCGTTCTGCCGCTATGCCTATCACTGGCAGCCCGGCCGGCCGTTCGAACGCTACGGCCTCGAACAGCAAGCCGAGATCGTGCGCCATGCCTTCCTGCTCGAGCGCGGTTTCCGCCTGCCGGACAAGCCGCCGCTGGCCGCCTATCGCGCGCTGTTGCCGTTTTAGGGTGTGCGGATATTCAGCCCATGGCGGGCTGCAAAGCGCGGCTTACTGCGCTTTAAGGTGCTCACGTACTGAAAGTACGCTGCGCGCCGGTTCTCGCAACGCCTCACCCTGATCTGATGGAGATCGCAGTCCTGCGCGGAAGCCCCGTCATGCTGAACTTGTTTCAGCATCCATGGCGCATCGCTGACCGATCGGGTGTGGCTGCTGTCGGTCCATGGACCCTGAAACGAGTTCAGGGTGACGGTTCGATCTTGATACAGCGAAGGTCGTTTCCACCACACCAGGGCGTGCGGATATTCAGATCGCGGTGGTTGCCTTGCATCGTCATGCCGGACTTGTTCCGGCATTCACCGTGCCGCAAAATCAATGGCTTGAGGATATGAGGCGCTGTGGACCCCGGAACAGGTCCGGGGTGACGAGTGAAGCTGACATCCATGGCGCATTGCTGACCGATTGGGCGTGGCGGCTGTCGGTCCATGGATGCTGAAACAAGTTCAGCATGACGATGCAGATGGCCTCAGCTCGCCAGCGCTTCGACCTGTTCGGCGAGCTCCAGCCAGCGCAGCTCGGCGGCTTCCTTTTCCTCGCGCGCCTTGGCGATGCCTTTCATCAGCGCGTCGAACCGCGCCGGATCGCGGGTGAAGAGGTCGGGATCGGCGAGCGCCGCTTCGTCGCGCGCAATGCCCGCGTCGAGCTCCTCGATGCGCTTGGGCAGCAGGTCGTAATCGCGCTGGTCCTTGTAGCTCAGCTTGGTCTGCTTCTGGGGCGGCGGGGGAGCCGGCGGCGGGGCGCCGGCGGCCTTCTTCGCCTCGGCCTTCGGCTTGCGCTTGCGCTGCCAATCTTCATAACCACCGGCGACGATATCGACGCTGCCGGAGCCGTCGAGCCCGAGCGTCACCGTCACCGTGCGATCGAGGAAGTCGCGATCGTGGCTGACGATCAGCACGGTGCCGTCATAATCGGCGATCACTTCCTGCAACAGGTCGAGCGTTTCCATGTCGAGATCGTTGGTCGGCTCGTCGAGCACCAGCAGGTTCGATTGCCGGGCGAACTCGCGCGCCAGCAGCAGGCGCGAGCGCTCGCCGCCCGAGAGCGTACCGATCAGGGCATCGGTAAGGCTTTCCTCGAACAGGAATTCCTTGAGGTAGCCGCGAATGTGCTTCTTGGCGCCGCGCACCTCGATCCAGTCGCCGCCGTCGGCGAGCACGTCGCGGACGCGCTTTTCGGGCGATAGCAGGCTGCGCTGCTGATCGATGATGACGCCATCCAGCGTCCTGGCCAGCGTGACGCTGCCCTCGTCGGGCTGGATATCGCCGGTCAGCAGCTTGAGCAGCGTCGTCTTGCCGGCGCCGTTCGCGCCGACGATGCCGATGCGATCGCCGCGCTGGATGCGCAGGGTGAAATCCTTGATGATCGTGCGGTCGCCGTAGCGTTTGGTGACGTGATCGGCGGTGATGACGCTCTTGGTGCGAACGTCGTCGCTCTCGATCGCCAGTTTGGCGGCGCCTTGCGGGCCGAGCATCGCGGCGCGTTGCGCGCGCATCTGGTGGAGTTTCTCGAGCCGGCCCTGGTTGCGCTTGCGCCGCGCGGTGACGCCGCGTTGCAGCCAGTGCAATTCGAGCTTGAGCTTGGCGTCGAGCTTTTCCGCCGCGCGGGCTTCCTCGGCATAGACCGCCTCGGTCCATGCCTCGAAGCCGCCATAGCCGATCTCGCTGCGGCGCAGGCTGCCGCGATCGAGCCACAAGGTCTGACGGGTGAGCCGGGTGAGGAAGGTGCGATCGTGGCTGATGACGATGAACGCGCCGGTATAGCGGTTGAGCCAGTCCTCCAGCCACTCGATCGCGCCGAGATCGAGATGGTTGGTCGGTTCGTCGAGCAGCAGCACGTCGGGGTTCTGCGCCAGCGCGCGGGCGATCGCGGCGCGCCGGCGCTCGCCGCCCGACGCGGTTGCCGCCTCGCGGGCCATGTCGATGCCGATCTGGTCGGCGATCGCTGCGACCTCATGCTCGGCCGGCGCATCGTCGCCGGACAGGGCATACTCCATCAGCGTCGCGAAACCGGCGAGCTTCGGCTCCTGTTCGAGCAGCACCACCCTGGTGCCCGGCTGGATGATCCGGCGGCCTTCATCGACCTCGATCAAATCGGCAATCGCCTTGAACAGCGTGGTCTTGCCGGCGCCGTTGCGGCCGATCAGCGCCAGCCGGTCGCGCGCGCCGATGTTGAGATCGATGTTGCGGAACAGCCAGCCCGATCCCTGGATCAAGCCGAGTTTTTCATATGCGAGGACGGGAGCTGCCATGATGCCGCGCGAGGTAGGGGTATCAGCCGGGCGGGGCAAGCGGCGGAGTCTTTTGTTGGGTTACGGCACCAGCCCGCTCCCCCACCCGACGTCCCACAGGATAATCGCATTGGGTGGTCGGGTGGGGGGGGGAGCGGGCCGGTGCCGCTCTCTCATGGGCAACGCATTCATAGGCTATTCAACGGGGCGCCGATATGCGAGGCGCGATGAAGATGGGATCAACCGTTGCGATTGCCCTGGCGTCCGCGGTGTTGCTGCCGGCGGGCCACGCCGGGGCGCAGCACCGCCGCGACGACCAGCAGATGGCGCGCCAGGCGCGCCGCGACGGGCGCATCATGCCCGTTCCCGAGATCGAGCGCCGCGTCGTGCCGACGATGAAGGGCGCGCAATATCTCGGTTTCGATTTCGATCCGGACGGCGCCATTTACACGCTCAAGTTCCTGCGCAATGGAACGGTTATCTGGGTCGATGTCGACGGCCGCTCTGGCCGGGTCATCGGCCGCACCGATCAATAAGGCCGCTTCGCGCCGCCGCCGACAGGGGAAAGACATGCGCGTTCTGATCGTCGAGGATGAGCCCAATCTGGGCCAGCAGTTGAAGAATACGCTGGAGGGCGCAGGCTATGCGATCGATCTCGCCACCGATGGCGAGGACGGCCATTTCCTGGGCTCCACCGAGGCTTATGATGCCGTGGTACTCGATCTCGGCCTGCCCGAGATCGACGGGCTGACGGTGCTCGATCGCTGGCGCAAGGAAGGCAAGACGATGCCGGTGCTGGTGCTCACCGCGCGCGACAGCTGGTCGGACAAGGTTGCCGGGCTCGATGCCGGTGCCGACGATTATGTCGCCAAGCCGTTCCAGACCGAGGAACTGATCGCCCGCCTGCGCGCGCTGATCCGCCGCGCCTCGGGCAATGCCTCGAGCGAGCTCACCGCCGGCGACGTGCGGCTCGACACGCGCTCGGGCAAGGTCACCAAGGACGGCAATCCGGTGAAGCTCACCGCGCAGGAATACAAGCTGCTGAGCTACCTGCTCCACCACAAGGGCAAGGTGGTCAGCCGCACCGAGCTGATCGAGCATATCTACGACCAGGATTTCGATCGCGATTCGAATACGATCGAGGTGTTCGTGACGCGCATCCGCAAGAAGCTGGGGCAGGACGTCATCACCACGATCCGCGGCCTCGGCTACAGCCTCGAGGATCCGGATGAGGCGTAATCGACTGGCGGCGGCGGGATGAACACCACTGCCGACGAGGCGGACGCGCCGCAGCGCCGGTCGCTGTGGCAGCGATTTCTGCTCGGGCGCCGGCAGATCAGGCAGCGCACCGACGGCTCGCTGAGCCAGCGCATGATCCTGGTCGCGGCGCTGTGGATCGGCGTGCTGCTGGCGGGCGGCGGCTATGCGCTCGATCGCGTGCTGACCGGCGCCTTGACCAGCTATTTCGACCAGTCGCTCGAAACCGTGCTACGGGCGCAGATCCTGTCCGCCGAGATCGATCCCTATGGCGACGTGATGTTCAACCGCACCGCCGCCGATCAGCGGTTCCTGGAGCCCTATTCGGGGCTTTACTGGCAGGTGAGCGGCGCGGGGCATGAGGATCTGACGTCGCGATCGTTATGGGATCGCACGCTCGATTTCGGCGATCCCCAGCGCCATATCGAGCCCTTCTCGTTCAGCAGCGACCAGTTCCCGACCGAGAAGCTGCGGATCATCGCGCAGGACGTGAAGCTGCCCGGATCGAAGACGTGGTGGCGCTTTCAGGTCGCCGAGAGCCGGGACGGGCTCAATGCCCAGATCGCGGTGCTGCGGCGGACGCTGGTGCGATCGTTCCTGCTGCTCGGCGCCGGACTGGTGATGATGGCCGCGCTGCAGACGCTTTACGGCCTGTGGCCGCTGCGCAAGGTGCGGCTGGAGATCGCCAAGATGCGCGCCGGGCGCGCTTCGCGGATCACCGAGGCGATGCCGATCGAGGTCGCGCCGATGGTCGACGAATTGAACGCGCTGATCGAGCATAACGAGCGCCAGGCCGAGGAAGCACGGCGCCACGCCGGCAACCTGGCGCACGCGCTCAAGACGCCGCTGACCGTCATCATGAACGCCGCCACCGCCGATTCGGCCGATCTTTCCGAGACGGTGGTGCGCGAGGCGCGGACGATGCGGCGGCAGGTCGATCACCATCTGGCGCGCGCCCGCGCGGTGGGGCGGCGCGGCCATGCGCACAGCCGCGCCGACGTGTGGCCGAGCCTCGAATCGGTCGAGCGCGCGGTCTCGCGGCTCTACCCACACGTCCGCTTCGACATGGACGGGCCGACCGATCTGCAAGTCCATGTCGAGCGGCAGGATCTCGACGAGATGCTCGGCAATCTGATCGAGAATGCCGCGAAATATGGCGGCGGCAGCGTGTTCGTTACCGTGCGCGGGCAAGCCGGCTTCGTCGAGTTCCTCGTCGAGGACGACGGCGCCGGCATTGCCGAGGACGATCGCTCCCGGCTGTTCGATCGCGGCGCGCGGCTCGACAGCGGCAAGCCGGGCACTGGCCTCGGCCTCGCGATCGTTCGCGACGTGGCGGAAATTTACGAAGGCACCGTCGGGCTGGAGGAAAGCGAAGACTTGGGCGGGCTGCTCGTGCGGCTGCGTTTGCCGGCGGCGAACTGAGGAACGTCCACGGCTCGCCCTGTTTTGCGTTATGCCTCAGCCATACCGAGGGCCGCAGATCTGATCGTTGCCGGCAAGGCAGATCTGGCACCCCTTGCTGGTCGCCACGCCGTTGGCCAGTTCGGCGAAAATCTTCCGGGCCTGCGGGCTTTCCACCGCCGCGCGGATTCCGTCGAAATCGGATAACGAACCGAACGTCGCGGTGCTGTCCATATCGAGACAGCAGATGCCGAGCTTGCCGGTGGCGAAGATAGCGAGCGACGGTTTCTGGACGAAGCCGCAGCGATTGCCGTCGGCGTTGATCATGCGGCGGCCGACCGACCAGTCCGGATGATGCTCGAGCAGCAAATTGGCATATGTTCCGACCGGCCGAGGCGATATGAAAGCGAATTGATCCTTGCCGTCGACATCCCGCCACTTCAGCACCGGAAGATGCCCCTGGTCACCATGCGAGGCACCGAAGAACGATGCTTCGATCATTTCTGGCTGATTGGTGAGCGCCTTGACCCGGCGATCGGCCGGCGCGCCGGCGGCGATTTTCGCGGCGATATTCTCCCACTTGCGGACGTGGCGCATCATACGATCGGGTGAATCGGGGAAGGCGCCGCGCACGCGCGGATCGACGCGTTTGTCCTCGGCGCCATTGGAAACCATCTGATAGAGTCGGAGATGGCCGGGCGCGCCCTCGTGCGCCATCTGCGCCAGCAAGGCGGAGACGCGATCGACCAGCGTGTCATAATCCCCGATCTTGGCGCTGCGCGTGGCGGCATAGGATTGCTGGCTGTCATTGTGCAGCGAGACCGCGATGCCGGTCGGATAATTGTGCGACAGCTGCGCCAGCTTCTTTTCGACCAGCGTCATACCGTGCGTCGTGAAGAAGGTGGGGAAGGGTAGCGCCTTTTTCCGAATGTATGCCAGGATTTCTGCGATGTTGGGGTGCAGCAGCGGTTCGCCATAAGCATTGAGCTGCATCGAACCGACGTGGACGGTGGTGGCGAGCTGGTCGATGATCTGCTTGACCTGTTCCAGCGGCAGCCATTGCCGCGCGTCCTCGCGGTGCATATCCGGGCAGAAGCCGCATTTCTGATTGCAGAAATTGGTGATCTCCAGCCACACGATATCGATATGGGGGCGGCCGCCGACGGCCGGATAGGCGGGCCTCGGGGTATCACGGAAATGTTCGAAATAGCCCCGTACCTCTTTCAGGACGTCGGCGTCGATCGACCGCCACTCGGCGCTGCCGGGCGGCGCGGCGAGCAGCGCGGCGGCTTCGGCCGCGACGCGCGGGGCGGCAGCGAGCGCAAACACCATACTTTCGGTGCCGAACGACGCGCTTTTGCCGTCGCCGCACAGATGGACGGCCATCACCGCAAGGTCGGCGGCCAATCCCCGCCTGGCGTCGTCGGCCACCGGCAGCGCGATCGCACGCGCCAGGATCGCCAGCGAGCGGTCGAATTGTCCCGCCTCGGCGAGGTGCCGGGCGAGCGCGCGATGGGCAACGATTTCCAGCGGATTGGCCTCGATGATGGCAGGAAGGTCTTCGATAGCGCCGCCGAAGCCGCAAGGCGCCGTCCACAGCGCGCCGATGCCGGGCGCCAACCCCAGGAAGCGAAGCCGCGTCGCCCGGACCGCCGATTTGAACCTCGGCGACGGGCGCTCCGCCTTGGCAGTTTCGAGCAGGGCATCGGCGTCGGCGCCGCGGCCGGCCGCGTTGATCAGCCCGGCTAGGCACAGCACCGTCGCGTCGGGAAGCTCGGCAAGAACGCCTTCGCCGTTCGGGAAATTCGCCAGCAGCAGGAGGTTGTGCGCAGTTTCCGCCGACGCCTGATCGAGCATCGCGTAAAAGCGGTGAACGGCAAGCGCGGCCGGATCGGCCTCCAGCGCTTCGAGGACATGGCAGAGCAACTCGACGACCACCGGCTGCGCGCCGTCGTCACAAAGGGAAACCCCGCGATCCCGAAGAATGGCCAGCGCACTTTCGGTAGCCTGGATGCCAGCCGCTTCGAGCACCGCCAAGGCCGCGGCAACGGGATCGACGACGACGGCGGGAGAGAGACTGGCAACCCTGTTCATGTAGATAACCCCGGAGAATGCGCCCAGAAGAAGCGATGGTCATGAACGGGGCTGGTAAACATATCGCTAACCATGGCGGGCGGCGCCCGACGTTGGCGGTGATCGCCACTCATCCCCGCGCCAACTGTGGAACGTGGTGGAGCCGCGGACGTCGATCACCTGATCGACCAACGCGGGATCGGCGAGGATCTCTCCATCGAGCATCAGCACCGCGAAGTCATGGACCAGCGCCCAGCTGCGCAACGTCAGCAATCGCGTCGCGGTAAACGCCGCGTTCTGAAAATCTATCGGCCCTAGGCGGCGACGGTTTCGCGCATCGCTTCGGCGGTGATGGTCAGGCTGTGCTTGCGGGCGTCGTGATCGTAGATCGCGCTGGCGATCATCAGTTCGTCGGCCCGGGTGCGCTCGACGAAGGCGGCGATGCGGCGTTCGATCGTCGCTCGGCTGCCGACCGCCGAACATTGCAGGACATGATCGAGGATCGCATTGCCCTGCGCGCCCAGCGTGTCGCGATAGTCGGCGACCGGCGGCGGCAGCTGGCGCGGGTTGCCGGTCCGCAAGGCGACGAACGCCTGCTGCTGCGAACTGGCGAGCAGCTCGGCTTCGGCATCGCTGTCGGCGGCGAAGACGTTGAAGCCGCACATCACATAGGGTTTGTCGAGCTGCGCCGACGGCTTGAAGTCGCGGCGGTAGATGGCGAGCGCCTGATCGAGCGCATCGGGCGCGAAATGCGAGGCGAAGGCATAGGGCAGGCCGAGCGCGGCGGCGAGTTGCGCGCCGAACAGGCTCGATCCGAGAATCCACAAGGGCACGTGGGCGCCGGCGCCGGGCGTCGCGCGGATGCCGGTCTGGCCGTCATCTGCAAAATAGCTCTGCAGCTCCATCACATCGCGCGGGAAGGCGTTGGGATCGCTGTCGAGCGTGCGGCGCAGGGCGCGCGCGACGCGCTGGTCTGATCCCGGCGCGCGGCCGAGCCCGAGATCGATGCGGCCGGGAAACAGCGCCTCGAGCGTGCCGAACTGCTCGGCGATGACCAGCGGCGCGTGATTGGGCAGCATGATCCCGCCGGCGCCGACGCGGATCGTTCGCGTCGCCGCGGCGACATGGCCGATCACCACCGCGGTCGCGGCGCTGGCGATGCCCGCCATGCCGTGATGCTCCGCGCACCAATAGCGTTCGAACCCCAGCGCCTCGACATGCCGCGCCAGATCGGCGGCATTGGCAAGGCTTTGCGAGACCGTGCCGCCTTCGACGACGGGCACGAGATCGAGCAGGGAATAGGCTGTCATGACGCCGAACATGGGTGGCGATGGCGCCGGTGGGAAGGGGGCCATTCCTTCCCTCCCTACAAGAGAGGGGAGATCAAGGCGTCACGGCACCCCGTTCAGAACGCCACGCCGTAGCGCAGCGCCACGCCGCGATCGTTGGGCAGGCTGGCGAAATTGCCGGGGTCGCGGCGCCAGAACAGGTTGGTCTGCAGCGTGCCGCCGGCAAGCGGAAAGCCGTAGCGGGCCTCGACGTCGATCTCGCGGCCGGTGGGCGCAAGGTTGAGGCGTTCGTCGGACCATGACGTCACCGATCGCGTGGCATAGTCGTAATAAACCGGCATGTGCAGATTGATCCCACCCGAGGCGACGCGCAGCGGCTGCGCGACGCCGATGCCAAAGCTGTCCTGCGCGCCGAACACGCCTTGCTTGCCGAGGCTCGCGGCATAGGCGTTGGTGAGGATCGTGCCCGAGCCGCTGAGCCCCGAGCGCACGTCGGCGAAGGTCCAGCCCTGACGCGCGGTGCCGGCGAGCGACCAGCCGCCGCCGAGATCGAGCGTCGCGTGCGCATCGACGAACCAGCTCGTCGCGCGGCTGTCGCCGAGCCCGGCGCCGAACCGCGCGCCGAGCACGGTATCCTGCTCGGCGAGCCAGCTTCCCGCCAGCGACACGCCGAGGGGCCCGAACCGCCGATCGGCGGCGATCGTCGCGCGACTGTAGCCGAAGCGGCGATAGCCGTGGCGCTGGGCATAGCCGCCGGCGACGGGCGCGAGCACGTCACCGGTCTCGATCGCGGTGGTCAGGCCCCAGGCGCCGAGCCGCTGGCGCAGCGCCGCCGAGCTGCCCGCGTCGGTGAGGAAGCCCTGGCCCTCGGTGGGATCGCGCGCGACGAGGAAGGCGGGATCGCTGCGTCCCTCGAGCCGCGCCGTCAGCGTCGCGCCGCTTTGCGAGAAGCCAATGGCGAATTGCGCATCGTCGTTGAGCCGCGTCGTCACTACCCCGGCGATCGCGCGCGCCTGCATCGCCTGGCCCGGGGTGAGCATCAGGCGATCGATCCGCGCCTCATCCGGCCGGCCTTGCGCGATCGTCACCGCGATCGACATCCGCCCGGCATCGACCGAGAAGCTGCGGTCGCGGGTTTCCAGCGCGCCGGTCAACGTATGGACCGGGCCGGCGTTGCTGATCGTGCGTGCGAGATCGACGGCATAAGCGCGATCGAACCCGTCGAGCACCACCGCGCCGAGCGGCCCTTGCGCGGCATCGCCCATCGGCGCGGACAGCACCGCGTTCGACGCCAGCGAGACGGCGCCCTGCGTGCCGGCGACCGACGTCGTGCCCTGCGGCTGGAACGCGCGCGTAAGATCGAGCACGCCGTGGCCGAATATGTTGTCCACCCCGGCCGCGCCGACATCGCGCGCGCTGGAGAACAGGATGTCGATGATCTGCGCGCCGGTGAGGTTCGGGAATGCCTGGGCGAGCAGCGCGACCGCGCCCGAAATCTGCGGCGCGGCGAGCGAGGTGCCGCTCCACAGACAGGCCGTGTCGTCGCTAGGGCACGGCGCGATCACATTGTCGCCGACCGCGGCGAGATAATAAGCCGAGCCATCGCCGGCCTTGTTGCTGAACGACGATAGCTGATCGTCGGCGCCGACCGAGCCGGCGATGATGACCATGTGATTGGACGAGGTGGCGTGGGCCGAGACATCGGCGAAGCCATCGGGATTAGCGGCCGAATCGTTGCCCGCGGCGATCACCACGACGACGCCGGCTTTCGCTGCCGCGGCGATCGCGTTGAGCACGCTCTGGCCCGGCGTGTCGCCGCCGAGCGACAGGTTGATGACCCGGGCGCCGTTCTGGACCGCGGTGGTGATGCCCTTGGCGATCGCGGTATCGTAGAATTGGCAACCCGATTCGCCATCGGTGCCGGTCTGCGCGCAACTGCCCGGCGAATCGGCACGCATCACCAGCAAGGTGGCGTCGAAGGCGACACCTTCGGCCCCGGTGCCGTTGCGCCCGCCCGCCGCGGTGAAGGCGACGGCGGTGCCGTGGCCGTCCTCGTCGTTGATCCCGCGGTTGCTGGCGACATCGGTCGAGGCCGGATCGATGCGGCCGGTGAACGCGGTATTGGCGCTGTTGATGCCGCTATCGACGACGCCGATCTTGACGCCCTTGCCGGTCGAACCCGCCTGATAGGCGACCAGCGCGTTCATCGACACCGCGCCGGCGGTGTTGCGATATTCGGCCGTATCGTAATCGGTGGGCGGCTGGGTTGGCGTGGGTGTGGGCGTAGGTGTGGGTACAGGAGTGGGTGTGGGTGTGGGTGTGGGTGTGGGTGTTGGCGTCGGCGTCGGCGTCGGCGTCGGAGAAGGCGTCGGGTGCGGTGGCGCGGGCGTGCTGTTGACGCCGCCACCCCCGCCGCATGCCGCGACCATCATCATCGCGGCCAGCGCCGCCCCCTGCGTCAAGCGTGCGCGACATTCCCCCATGGCCAACGCTCCCCTGTTACCGGCCCCATGTGATCCGCATTATCGATCGGAAAGGTTTCCCAATCTTGTCACCTTCGGTTTCCGACCTCCCTTGCCCCCGGGCCGGACGGCGCCTAAGCCCGCGCCGCCATGCTTGCCCGCCTCGCCCCCGTCCGCAACTGGATTTTCGATCTCGACAACACGCTCTATCCGGCGAGCGCGAGCCTGTTCGAGCAGATCGACGCCCGGATCGGCGCCTATGTGGCCGATCGTTTCGCGGTCGACCGGCACGAGGCGCGGCGCATCCAGAAACATTATTTTCATCAGCACGGCACCACGCTTGCCGGGCTGATGGCCGAACATGACGTCGATCCGCACGACTATCTCGGCAAGGTCCACGACGTGGAACTGGACGTGATCGAGGAGAATGCCCCGCTCGCTGCCGCGATCGCGCGGCTGCCGGGGGAGAAGTTCGTCTTCACCAATGCCGATGCCGCTTATGCCGGGCGCGTGCTCGAACGGCTGGGGCTGAGCGAGAGCTTCGCGGGCATCCACGACGTCCACGCCTGCGGCTACGTGCCCAAGCCGCATCCCGATGCCTATGCCGGAATGTGCGACGCGTTCGGGATCGACCCGGCGCAAAGCCTGTTCGCCGACGATATGGCGCGCAACCTGAAACCCGCGCACGCGATCGGCATTACCACCTTGTGGATCGACAACGGCTCCGAACAGGGCGCCGACCCCGATCGTTCTTTCATCGACTTCAGCACCAGCGACCTCACGCGCTGGTTGCACGACATCTTGGAGGCCGCATGACCGACCAGCTTCAACAGACCATCGACGCCGCCTGGGAAGACCGCGCGAGCGTCAGCCCCGAAACCAAGGGCGACGTTCGCGTCGCGGTCGATCGCGCGCTTGCGATGCTCGACGCCGGCACTGCACGCGTCGCCGAGCCCGATGGCGCGGGCGGCTGGCGTGTCAACCAGTGGCTCAAGAAGGCGGTGCTGCTGTCGTTTCGCCTCAACGATATGGCGGAGATCGCCGGCGGGCCGGGAACGGCGAATTGGTGGGACAAGGTGCCGTCCAAATTCTCCGCCTGGGGCGAGGCTGAATTCCGTTCGGCGGGCTTCCGCGCGGTGCCCGGCTCGATCGTGCGCAAGGGGGCGTTCATCGGCAAGGGCGCAGTGCTGATGCCGAGCTTCGTCAATATCGGCGCTTATGTCGGGGAAGGAACCATGGTCGATACCTGGGCAACGGTGGGCAGTTGCGCGCAGATCGGCAAGAACGTGCACCTTTCGGGCGGCGCCGGGATCGGCGGCGTGCTGGAGCCGCTGCAGGCCGACCCCGTGATCATCGGCGACGGCGCGTTCATCGGCGCGCGCGCGGAGGTGGCCGAGGGCGTGCGCGTCGGCGAGGGCGCGGTGCTCTCGATGGGCGTCTATCTGGGCGCCTCGACCAAGATCATCGATCGCGCGACCGGCGAGGTGCATCGCGGCGCGGTGCCGCCCTATGCGGTTGTGGTGCCGGGGTCGATCGGGGGTGGCGACGGCAAGCCGGCGCTCTATTGCGCGGTGATCGTCAAGACGGTGGACGCGCAGACCCGCGCCAAGACCGGCATCAACGAGCTGCTGCGCGATTAAGGCGAAGCGTGACCGAGCCCAGCCACACCAACCCTGCTCGTCCCGAGCCTGTCGAAGGACGTGTTTACGCAAGCGTCTCGGCACCCGCCGGGGCGCCCTGCGACAAGCTGAGGGCGAACGGAAAACTGTGGTGGCGCCTCTTTCTTGCCGGTTGGCTGTCGGCTCTCGTCGCGCCCGTAGCGGCGCAGACGATCCCGATCGAGCCGGCCAGGGTGGTCGCGCGGTTTCCGCATGATCCCCGCGCGTTTACCGAAGGGTTGCTGTGGCATGACGGCGCGCTTTACGAGGCGACCGGGGAGCCGGGGCGCTCGTCGATCCGCAAGGTCGATCTCGCCACCGGCAAGGTAGTGCAGAAGATCGAGATTCCGCCGCCGACGTTCGGCGAGGGCATCGCGATCTGGAAGGGCGAGATCGTCAGCCTGACGTGGAAGCAGCAGACCGGATGGCGCTGGAATCTCAAGGATTTCCGCAAGATCGGCGAATTCCACTATCCCGGCGAGGGCTGGGCGTTGACCAGCGACGGCACGCACCTGCTGATGAGCGACGGCAGTGACGAGATCCGCGTGCTCGATCCCGCGACGATGAAGGAAGTGCGGCGGATCGCCGTCACCGCCGATGGCCGCCCGCTCGACAATATCAACGAGCTCGAATGGGTCGATGGCGAAATCCTCGCCAATGTGTGGATGACCAACGTGATCGCCCGGATCGATCCGGCGACCGGCAAGGTGACCGGCTGGATCGATCTTTCCGCGCTCACCGCCGAGATCGATCCGAAGAATGTCGACGACGTGCCCAACGGCATCGCCTGGGATGCCCGCGGCAAGCGGCTGTTCGTCACCGGCAAGGACTGGCCGACGCTATTCGAGATCAAGCTGCCGCCGCGCCCGGCCGCCGCGGCGCGATAGCGGTCGCATAGTCTCGACATCGTCACAGGCACCGCTTATCGCCGCGCCGGAAGGAGAGCCGTTTCATGCCCAAGGCCAGCCATATTCTCGATCGCGTCCTCGTTCTCGAAATGGTGCGCGTCACCGAAGCGGCGGCGATCGCGGCGTCCGCGATGGTCGGCCGCGGCGATGAAAAGGCCGCCGATGCCGCCGCCGTCGAGGCGATGCGCGAGGCGCTGAACGGGCTCGACATGAACGGAACGGTGGTGATTGGCGAGGGCGAGCGCGACGAGGCGCCGATGCTCTACATCGGCGAGAAGGTGGGCCGCGGCAACGGCGACAGCCCGGCGATCGACATCGCGCTCGATCCGCTGGAAGGCACGACGATCACCGCCAAGGCGGGGCCGAACGCGCTGGCAGTGCTGGCGATCGCCGAGAAGGGCTGCCTGCTCAACGCGCCCGACGTCTATATGGACAAGATCGCGATCGGCCCGGGCTATCCCAAGGGCACGATCGATCTGACCAAGTCGCCGACCGAGAATGTGAAGGCACTGGCCAAGGCGAAGGGGGTCAAGCCCAAGGAAATCATCGCCTGCGTGCTCGATCGCCCGCGCCACGAGAAGCTGATCGCCGAGCTGCGCGGGCTGGGCTGCGGCATCATGCTGATCCCCGACGGCGACGTGGCGGGCGTGATCGCGACCAGCGATCCCGACACCACGATCGACATCTACATGGGGCAGGGCGGGGCCCCCGAAGGCGTGCTGGCGGCCGCGGCGCTGCGCTGCGTCGGCGGGCAGTTCCAGGGGCGCTTGTTCTTCCGCAACGAGGACGAGCGCGCGCGGGCCCGCAAATGGGGGATCGAGGATCTCGACAAGGTTTATGATCTCAAGGAGCTGGCGCAGGGTGACTGCATCTTCGCGGCGACCGGCGTCACCGACGGCTCGCTGCTCGAAGGCGTCAAGCGTTTGCGCGGCAAGATGACCACAGACAGCGTGGTGATGCGCGCAAGCTCGGGCACCGTGCGCTGGGTGAAGGGCGAACACCGGATCGGGTGATGCTGGCGAGCGTCGTCGTCCTGGCGCTGGCGCTTGGGGCGTATGCCTATTTCTTCAAAGGCGATTTCGGGCGGCTGAGTGAGCTGACGGCCTTCCAGCCGCCGGGGTGGCGGCGGCGATATGGCGTGTGGATCGCCAAATCGTGGTTGCTGTTCGCCGCACCGGCGTTGATCGGGCTGGCGCTGCTGGGGAAGCTGGACGCGGTTGTGGTGATGCCCGCTGCCTTCCTGCCGCTGGCGCAGCAGGCGGGCTATCCGGCGCCGATCCTGGGGGAAGGCATCGCGATCGGGCTGATCGCCGGGTCGCTGATCGGTGCGGGCTGGACGCTGGTGCGCCGCCGCAAGGGCAAGCCGCCGGCGATGCTCGGCGATTTCTCGACGCTGCTGCCGCGCGACCGCAGCGAAGGCTGGCTCGCCGCCGCGTCGGCGATCTCGGCCGGGATCACCGAGGAGCTCTATTTCCGGCTGCTGCTGCCGCTGGCGATCGCCGGAGTGACGGGCAGCGCGGCGGCGGGCTTCGTCGTGGCGGCGATCCTGTTCGCGCTGGCGCATCGTTACCAGCGCTGGCTGGGGGTGATCGCGACCGGGCTGGTGGGCGTGCTGTTCGCCTATCTCTACCTGCAGAGCGGCGTCTTGTGGGTGGCGATGGCGGTGCATGCGGCGGTGGATCTCAACGGCATGGTGGTACGGCCGGCGCTGGCGGGCATGCTGCGGCGCACCGATTGAGTCCCCCGTGTTTCGTTCTGGAACAAGGGGCTGCCGAACCCGTAACGATTTTGCGGGAGCGCAATCGTAAACGCGGCGTTAACATCTTCATGATGAAACGCCGACTCGTCCTCACCAACGAAGGCGCGGGCCACCCCATGCGCCGCCGTTTGCCGCCGCCGCGCCTGCCCAGGCGGGCAGCCGATCAGGATCACGACTGGAAGCTGTTCGTGCTGAGCTTCTCGGCGTTTTTCGTCTGTTTCTATACCTTCTTCATTTAGGACGCGGGGTCGCAGCCGCTGCATCGACCCCGGCCCGAGCGCGAAAGCGCGAGGCTCAATCGCAGGCGAGGTGGAGCTTTTGGGCGATCCAGGCGGCGACCAGGCACATCGCGGCGGCGAGGAACAGCATGTCCTGAGGTGAGGTGCCGATTGCCGCGAGCGCCGATACCATCGCCGCGCCGATCACCATCGCGCCCGAATTGACGACGTTGTTCGCTGCCACCGTCCGCGCCGTCTGGTCCTTGGTGACGGTGGTGGTGAGGAAGGCATAGAGCGGCACCACGAACATGCCGCCAGTGATCGCGATGCCGGCCAGGGACAGCATGATCGGGATCGCCTGCGGCATCTCGACGAATTCGGTGATCGAATAGAGATGGCCGCCGGTCGCCGGGCTCCAGGTCCGCGACAGGAGCGAGAAGGCGACGACGAAGCCGCCCATCGCGATCACTGATACCGGCGCGAACCTGGCCGAAATGCGGCCGTTGAGCAGGCGGTTGATGATGACCGAGCCGATCGCGATGCCGACCGAGAAGATCGCCAGCACCAGGCTCGCCACGCGCTCGTCGGCGGTCAGCAGGTTTTTCACCAGCGGCGGGAACAGGGTGATCAGCACCGCGCCGATCGTCCAGAAAAAGCTGATCGCGCAGATCGCCAGGAACAGCCGCGGAATGTGCATGGTGGCGTTGATCAGCCGCCACGACGATGTGAACGGATTGTGGCTGATCTCCAGTTTGGGCCCGATGCGCGGCGCCGGCGGCACCATGCGGCCCGCGACCCAGCCGATCGCCGCGACGACCAGCACCGCGATCGAGGATTGCTCGACCGAGAGCGCGCCGGCGAGGATCGTGCCGAGCAGGATCGAGAGATAGGTGCCCGCCTCGATCAGCCCGGTGCCGCCCAGCACATGTGCGGAATCGAGATGCTGCGGCAGGATCGCGTATTTGATCGGGCCGAAAAAGGTCGAATGCACCCCGAGCAGAAACACCGCGCCGAGCATCAGGCCGATGCCGATCGCGGTGTGGCCCCGCAGCGCGATCATCAGCCCGGCGCCACCGACCAGCATGATGCCGATCTCCGCGGTCTTGACCCAGCGGATGATCTTGGCCTTGTCCACGGTATCGGCGAGCTGGCCCGACAGTGCCGAGAGGATGAAGAACGGAATCAGCGACAGGCCGATCGCGCAGGCGTTGAAGGTCGATTCGACGCGGGCATCGTTGAACACGCGATAGGTGGCGAACAACACCATCGCCTGTTTGAACAGGTTGTCGTTGAAAGCGCCCAGGAATTGCGTGACGAACAACGGGAGGAATCGGCGCTCCTTGAGCAGACCGAGCGCACCAATCATGCGGGAAAACGCCTCTTCGACACCTCAACCGGGGCCGGGCATAGCCGAGCGCGGCGACAAAGCGCAAATCATTGCCGACGGTCGGCCTTTCGCAGTCCGCCACGGACCGCTACATCGCGAGACGATGCTGACTTTACCCAACATGCTGACGCTGTCGCGGATCGTTGCGGTGCCGCTGCTGGCGTGGCTGCTGTGGCTGCCGGCCTGGCACGTCGGCTATGCGCTGGCCTTCGCGCTTTACTGCCTGATGGGCGTGACCGATTATTTCGACGGCTATCTGGCGCGCGCGCAGGGGACGGTCTCCAAGCTCGGTATCTTCCTCGATCCGATCGCCGACAAGATCATGGTCGCGGCGGTGATCCTGCTGCTGGTCGGCACGCGCGACGGCGCGCCGCCGGTGATCGGCGGGTTCAACCAGATCGCCGCGCTCATCATCCTGTTGCGCGAGATCATGGTATCGGGGCTGCGCGAGTTCCTGGGCGGCATCCAGGTTTCGGTGCCGGTATCGCGGCTGGCCAAGTGGAAGACGACGCTGCAACTCGTCGCGCTCGGCGCGCTGATCCTCGCCGGTGCGCTGCCCGATTGGCCGTGGCTGCACCTCGCCGGGATCGCCGCGCTGTGGGGCGCCGCCGCGCTGACGCTGATTACCGGCTGGGATTATCTGCGCGTCGGCTTGCGGCACATGGATTGAGCGCGTGGCGATCGAGATGCTCTATTTCGCCTGGGTGCGCGAGGCGATCGGCACCGGCAGCGAGCGGATCGATCCGCCGGGCGAGGTGACGACGGTCTCCGCGCTGATCGAGTGGCTGGCCGGGCGCAGCGCGGGCCATGCAGAGGCGTTTGCCGATCGCGCGCGGTTGCGCGCGGCGGTCGACCAGCGGTTCGTGCCGTTGGAAGCGCCATTGGGCGATGCGCGCGAGGTGGCGATCTTTCCACCGGTGACGGGCGGATGATCCGCGTTACCGAGCGGCCGATCGATGTCGCGGCGCTGCTCGACGCGCTGCCCGAGACGGGCGCGCTTGCCACGTTCGTCGGGCGGGTTAGAGCCGACGACGGTGTGACCGAGCTGATGCTGGAACATTATCCCGGCGCGACCGAGCGCGCGCTGGAAGCGGTGGCGGCAACGGCGACGGAGCGGTGGGAATTGGCGAATGCCATAATCGTCCACCGCATCGGCGCGATGGCGCCGGGCGAGGCGATCGTGTTCGTCGCGGCGGCGGCCGCGCATCGCCAGGCGGCGCTCGACGCCTGCGCCTTCATGATCGACCGGCTGAAGACGGACGCGCCGTTCTGGAAGCGCGAGACCCGCGGGCGCGAGGCCCGCTGGGTCGAGCAGCGCGGCGGCGACCGGGCCGCCGCCGCGCGATGGGATCACGACCCCGACGAGTCGTCCTGATCGCCGGTGTCGTCGGCTGGCGTCGCCTCGTCGCCGGTCGCCGGGGCGGCGGTGGTGTCGCCGGTGGCCGGAACGGCCGCGGCAGGCTGCGCCACCATGTTCGGCGACAACACGCCGTTGATATATTCGATCACGCCGTTCGATTCAGTGTCGGACAATTTGGCGATGAACGCCTTGCCACCCTTGACGTCGGTCAGCTGGATCGCGCTGGCGCCCTGCAGCGTGAGCGTCAGCGGCTGGCCGTCGAGCGTGTTGAGCGTCATCGTGCCGCCGCCGGCCTTGAGCTGCTTGAGCAGTTCCTGCGCGGTGTAGCTGCCCGAAACGATGTGATATTTGACGATCTGCGCGGCGCTCGACTTGTTTGCCGGATCGAGCAGTTGATCGACCGTCGCCTGGCCGAGTCGGCCGAACGCGGCATCATCGGGCGCGAAAATGGTGACCGGGCCGGGGCCGGAAAGCGTCGCGGTGAGATCGGCGGCCTGCGCCAGCTTGACCAGCGTGGTGTGGTCACTCGAGGTCTGCAGCGCCTGCGCGACGGTGGTGGTCGGGGCGGGCGTCGGCTGGACCGGAATCGGTGCCGGCGTGGGCGTGCCGGTCTGCCCGGCCGTTTGGGCCAGAGCAGGCGTCGCGGCGATCAGTGCCGCCGCCGAGAGAGCGGAAATGGAAACAGCCTTGGTCAATCGCATGATCTTCTCCTGTTGGTTCGCAAGGGGCCATAGGTTTGGCGGCGAGGGCTTGTCAAAAATCGGGTCGTGCGGTGCGCGCCGGCAGCCAATCGCCATGTTGTCCGTCATTATGCGAGATCCGGGATGAGCACGCCATTAACCACCTGGACCAGCCCATTGGCTTGCGGCACGTCGCCGGTCGTGACGTAGCTGTGGTTGCCGTTGGTATCGGTCAGCGTCACGATATCGCCGGTCAGCGTGACGGTGAGCGCATCGCCTTCGATGGTCGCGAGCCTGGCGCTGCCGCCGCCGGCCGCGACTTGCTGCTTGAGGCCCGCAATGGTGACGCGGCCGGGAACGACGACATAGGTGAGCAGCTTGACCAGCGACGCCTTGTTCTCGGGCTTGAGCAAGGTATCGACCGTGCCCGGCTGCAAGCGGCTGAAGGCATCGTTGGTCGGCGCGAACAAGGTGTAGGGGCCCGGACCGGTGAGCGTCTGATCGACCCCGGCGGCGCGAAGCAGCGAGACCAGAGTGGTGAGATTGGGCGCCTTGGCGACATTGGCGGCGATTGTGCCGGCAGGATCGACTACGGCGCCGCCGATGGTCGGTGCCGGCGCGGATTTGGCGTGGCGGGCGGCGGGCTTGGCCGATGGTGTTTCGGCATGGTCTCCGGACGAAGAGCAGCCGGCGAGGGCAAATGCCGCGGCGAATGGCAGAATCAGGGCAGTCGAACGCATTGGCGGCTCCGTGACGATCGCAAGAAATACGGACGAGCGGCTATTTGGTTTCGATTCGCTGCCGAAAGCAACTCATTGCGCCGCCGAAAGGACATCAGCGAGCAGGCGGAAATCCTTCTCGCGCGGGGAAGCCCGGCGCCAGACCAGCGCGATGGTGCGCGACGGATGCTCGGCCTCGAGCGGGCTTGCAACGATCGCGGTGTGATCGAGGATGCCGGCCTTGAGCGCCATTTCCGGCAGCATCGTCACGCCGAGGCCATTGTCGACCATCTGGACGATGGTGTGGAGCGAGGTGCCCATCATCGCCGCTTCGGCGCGCAATTCGGGACGGTTGCATGCGGCGAGCGCGTGATCCTTGAGGCAATGGCCGTCCTCGAGCAGCAGCAGGCGGTGCTCGTCGATTTCCGACGGGCGCACGCTTGCCGCGGCGGCATCGGCTTCGTCCTCGGGCGCGGCGACGAACAGCCGGTCCTCGAACAACGGCTGCGCGGCAACCTCGCCGCACGCATAAGGCAGCGCGAGCAGCACGCAATCGGTGCGGCCGCTGTGCAGGCCCTCGCAAGCGGGGCCGCTCGGCTCCTCGCGCAGGAACAGCCTGAGATCCGGGTAATCGCGCCGTAGCAGCGGCAGCACGCGGGGCAGCATGAACGGCGCGATCGTGGGGATGACGCTCATCCGCATCTCGCCAGACAGCGGGCGGCCGGCGGCGCGGGCGAGGTCGCCCAGCTCCTCCGCCTCGCGCAGCACGCGGCGCGCCTTGTCGGCGATCTGATCGCCCAGCGGAGTGAAGCGCACGACACGGCGGGTGCGCTCGACCAGGGTGACGCCGATCAGCGTTTCGAGCTCGCGGATACCTGCCGACAGCGTCGACTGGGTAACGAAACACGCCTCCGCCGCGCGGCCGAAATGGCCATGATCCTTGAGCGCAACGAGATATTGCAGCTGCTTGAGCGTCGGCAGGTAGGTGGTGCTCAGTGATCGTCTCCGTCGATGACGGGAAGGCGTTTAATCATTCTTGGCGATCACGCAACAACCTGTCACCCCGGACTTGTTCCGGCATGACGGCGGAAGTTCGCCTCATATGGATCGTCATGCTGAACTTGTTTCAGGGTCCATGGCGCATCGTCAGCCGGTGCGCTTAGCGGCGATGGAGCACCATGGACCCTGAAACAAGTTCAGGGTGACGATTTGATTTTGATGTCGCGACCTTCGATTCACGATGTCGGGATAGAACGACCCAAAGCGTTCGCCACGGCTCAACGATTCCGTTTGCCATCCCTAGGCCGCCTCCAGTTCCTCCGCCGGCAGCCGGATCAGGTAATCGAAGGCCGATAGCGCCGCGGTCGAGCCGGCGCCCATCGCGACGACGATCTGCTTGAACGGCTCGGTGGTGACGTCGCCGGCGGCGAAGATGCCGGGCTGCGAGGTTTCGCCGCGCGCGTCGATCTCGATCTCGCCGCGCGGGGTGAGCGCGACCGCTCCCTTGAGCCATTCGGTGTTGGGCACCAGGCCGATCTGGACGAACACGCCCTCCAGCTCGATCTCGTGCTGCGTGCCGTGGTTGCGGTCCTTGTAGGCCAGCGCGGTCACCTTCTCGCCGTCGCCGCGGACCTCGGTGGTCAGCGCCGAGGTGATGACTTTGACGTTCCTGAGGCTGCCGAGCTTGCGCTGGAGCACTGCGTCGGCGCGCAGCTGGCTGTCATATTCGATCAGCGTGACATGCGCGACGAGCCCGGCGAGATCGATCGCCGCCTCGACGCCCGAATTGCCGCCGCCGATCACCGCGACGCGCTTGCCCTTGAACAGCGGGCCGTCGCAATGCGGGCAATAGGTCACGCCCTTGGTGCGATAATCGGCCTCGCCCGGCACGTTCATCTGCCGCCAGCGCGCGCCGGTCGACAGGATGATCGTGCGCGCCTTGAGGCTGGCGCCGTTCTTGAGCACCAGCTCATGCAGCTTGCCCTCGCCGCCGGGCTTGAGCTCGACGGCGGTCTGCAGGTTCATGACATCGACATCGTAATCGCGGACATGGCGTTCGAGATCGGCGGCGAGCTTCGGCCCGTCGGTCTGCGGCACCGAGATGAAATTCTCGATGCCGGCGGTATCGAGCACCTGGCCGCCGAAGCGTTCGGCGGCGATCCCGGTGCGGATGCCCTTGCGCGCGGCATAGATCGCCGCCGCCGCCCCGGCCGGCCCGCCGCCGACGACCAGCACCTCGAAGGGATCCTTGGCGGCGATCTTCTCGGCGGCGCGGGCTTCGGCGCCGGTATCGAGCCGGGCAACGATCTGCTCGATCTCCATGCGCCCCTGCGCGAACGGCTCGCCATTGAGGAATACCTGCGGCACGGTCATCACCTGGCGCTGCTCGACCTCCTCCTTGAACAAGGCGCCGTCGATCGCGGTGTGGCGGACGCGCGGGTTGAGCACCGCCATGGCGTTGAGCGCCTGCACCACGTCCGGGCAATTGCCGCACGACAGCGAGAAATAGGTTTCGAAATGATAATCGCCGTCGAGCGCGCGGATGTCGGCCGCGACCTCGTCTGCGATCTTGGGCGGATGGCCGCCGACCTGAAGCAGCGCGAGCACCAGCGAGGTGAATTCGTGGCCCATCGGCAGGCCGGCGAAGCTGACGCCGACGTCGCTGCCGGTGCGTTCGATGCGGAAGCTGGGTTTGCGCGCGTCATCGCCGTCGCGCCGCACGCTGATGAGATCCGACAGCGCGGCGATTTCGGCGAGGAGCTCGTCCAGCTCGCGGCTCTTGGCGTCGTCGCCCAGGCTGGCAACGAGCGCGATCGGCTGGCGAACCTTGGTGAGATAGGCCTTGAGTTGCTGCGTCATCGTGGCGTCGAGCATCGGAAAAAAGCTCCTCGAAAAGAAGAAAACGGCCCGGGTCGGGAGGGGAGGGGGACCGACCCGGGCCGCTCTGCACCCGGCCGTCAGCGAGGGAAGACGGCGGGCAAACGGTAGCAAGGCAACCCGTCACCCCGGAACGCGCCCGGGGGCGACGGAGCGCGGATCGTCAGATCTTGCCGACGAGTTCCAGCGACGGGGCCAGCGTTTCTTCGCCTTCTTCCCACTTGGCGGGGCAAACCTCGCCCGGGTGCGCGGCGATATATTGCGCGGCCTTGACCTTGCGCAGCAGCTCGGCGGCGTTGCGGCCGACGCCTTCGCTGGTGATCTCGATCAGCTGGATCACGCCTTCGGGATCGATCACGAAGGTCGCGCGGTCGGCAAGGCCCTGGCCATCGCGCAGCACGTCGAAATTCTTTGCGATGTCGTGATTCTGGTCACCGAGCATGAAGAAATCGATCTTGCCGATCGCCGGCGACGTGTCGTGCCACGCCTTGTGGCTGAAATGGGTGTCGGTCGAGACCGAGAACACCTCGACGCCCATCTTCTGCAGCGTCGGATAGATGCCGGCGAGATCTTCCAGCTCGGTCGGGCAGACGAAGGTGAAGTCGGCCGGATAGAAGAAGAACACCGCCCACTTGCCGGCGACGTCCTCATTGGTGACGGGGACGAACTTGCCCTGCTTGTAGGCTTGCGTGGTGAAGGGCTTCAGCGTGTCGCCGATCTTGGCCATGTGAATGGTCTCCTGTTGGGATTGTGTTGCGGTGCGGGATATGGATGCGGCGGCGCAGCATTGAAAGCGGGAAAGCGCGATTGGCTTGATCGACTGTATCGATCAATCGGGCCCGGTCATTGCCGCCGGCGGCTGGGCGCACTAAATTGACGAGCCGCAACCAAGGGGACGCGCATGTTCGGCCGGTTCATCGCCTATCTCGACGCGGTCAAGGCGCGCGATCCGGCGCCGCGTTCGCGCTGGGAAGTGCTGCTCTATCCGGGCGTGTGGGCGCTTGGATACCACCGCATCGCGCACCGGCTGTATCGCGCGCGGCTGTTCTTCCTGGCCCGCGCGGTCAATCACTGGGCGCGGTTCCTGACCGCGATCGATATCCATCCGGGCGCTACGATCGGGCGCAACTTCTTCATCGACCACGGTTTTACCGTGATCGGCGAGACCGCCGAGATCGGCGACAACGTGACGATCTATCAATGCGTGACGCTGGGCGGCACCAGCCCGGACAACGGCGTCGCCGGCAAGCGGCATCCGACGATCATGGACGGCGCGATCATCGGATCGGGCGCGCAGGTGCTCGGCCCGGTGACGGTCGGCAGGCGCAGCCGGATCGGCGCCAATGCGGTGGTGACGCGTGACGTGCCCGAGGGCGCGGTGATGGTCGGCATCCCGGCGCGCGCGACGATGGTAGAGGGTGGGCGTGTCGAGGCGGGCTTCGTGCCCTATGGCACGCCCTGCAGCGAGATGTTCGACCCCGCGACGCAGCAGCTCGAATTGATGCGCTGCGAAGTGGAGACGCTGCGCAAGCGGCTCGACACGCTGCTCGCTTCCCAAGAGGACAAGCGCGACCGCGCCTGATGGGGACGGTAACCCCCTTCCCATTGCCGCCAGGGCGCGCGACCCAGATCGGTTTCGACCGGATGGAGCTGACGCGCATCCTCGATCTCTACGGCCGGATGGTCGCGGCGGGGCATTGGCGCGATTATGCGATCGACCTCGGTCGCGACGCGGCGATCTTCTCCGCCTTTCGCCGCGCGACCGAGCGGCCCGAATATCGCATCGAAAAGCGCCCCGCGCTGCGCCACCGCCAGGGCATGTGGGCGCTGGTCACCGAAGCCGGCGCGGTGCTCAAGCGCGGCCATGACCTCGCCGGCGTGCTGGCACCGCTCGAACGGCGGCTGCTGAAATTGGTCGGGGATTGAGTTTCGCCCTTCGACAAACTCCGGGCGAACGCGGGTAGGATCTGTCTTCCGTAAAAACATCCCCGGCGACCAAGGCCGCCGGGGTAGGCGTTTTGCGATTCGGCCGGTGCCGATGCTCAGGCCGGCACCATCGTCTGCACCGGCGGCAGGCGGTTGCCGAGATTGCCGAGCGTGCCGATCACCGCGCGGCGCATCGGGTGCCAGAAGGCCGACAGCGTGAGCAACGCCGCGCCGATCACCAGCGCGGTGAGCGCCCAGCCGAGATCGACCGCGCCGGCGCCGTGGATCACCGCCCACATCGCGTAGAGCACGTAGATCAGGCCCGAGACGAGCAGGGCGCGGCGATCGACCGCCAGCGCAACGAAGGCGAAGGCGAGATAGAGCGCGAGCACGATCGCCGCGGTGCCGATGCTGACATTGGGCCCGAATACGCCCAGCATCTGGAAGATCGGGTGGGCGATCATCGGCGCGGCGGCGAGGTGCAGCCAGAAGGCGACATCGGCGCGGCGCGTCTCGCGGTCACGGTCGCTCATGTCCCAGCGCATGGCGAGCGCGAACATCGCCAGCCCGCCGATCAGCAGCAGCGGATAGAGCGAGTTCTTGATCGTCGGCACTGCGGCGATCGCCAGCCCGATCGCCAGACCGACCAGCGCGACGGCGCCCGCCGCGACCGTGATCGGCACTATGAAGCGGCGCCAGTGCAGCCAGGCGGCGCCGGCGGTGACGAGCGCGATGCCCGCGCCGATCAGCGCGTTGACGCGATCGGGAAGGTTCGGATCGGCATGGACGAGCACGCCGATCATCGTCGCCGCGACGCCACCGACGAATGCGAGCAGCAGCACGATCGAGGGCAGCGCCATGCGCCGCGTCCGCGTGAAATATTCCGCCAGCCCCCAGGCGGTGATGGCGACGAACGCGCCGGCGAACGGCTCCATGATCCAGTCGCCCAATTGCGCCACCGCGGCGAGCAACAGCCCGATCGCGATGGTGACGAAGATGTCGTTGAAACCGGTCAGAAGCCGGAAATGCTCCTCGTCGACCGCCGGCGTCATGCGCATGCCGGCTATGTGGTTGCGGAACGCGGTGGCGATCTCGCGCGGCATCACGCCGGCGGCTACCGCGCCATCGATATCGCTTTCGCTGTACATCGGGCCGATCCTCCCTGTTGATCGACCCACTCTATCAGCTGTGTATTATTGCATCAATACACTATTGCGGTGCGCGATCGAGCCGCTGGCGAACGATCGCGATAAAGCGGTCGAGCGGGCAGGGATCGGCGCAACCGGGGACGGGCAGCGTCTCGACCGTGGCGGGCGCGGCATCGTCGAGCGGGGTGAGATTGCGAATCTGATCGAGCCCCTGCGCGCGCAGCACGATCCGAACATAGGCACCGTCGCCGGCATCGTGCAGCCGCTCGAAGCCGATCGCCTGGCCGGGCGAGGGATCGTCGGCGGCGAAGCCCGGCACATGCCAGTGGAGATCGAGCAGCCCGGCGAGCGCGGCGAGTTGCGTATCGTGGCCGACGATCATGCCGACCCTGGGGCCATTGGGGGCGGTCAGCCAATCGAGCATTTTCGGCACGACCAGCGCGCTGTTGCTCGCCGCGACATAAAGCGGGCGCGCGAGCACGCTGTATTCGACCGCGTGGAGACGGCCGGCGAGCGCGATATCGGCCTTGGTGGCGCGCCCCCAGCCGACCTCAGCCATCGGCTTGCCGTCGGCATATTCGAGCAGCAGGATTTGCCCCGCCGTCGATCCGAGATCGAGCGCGCCGGAAAAGCCGGGCTTTTCGCCGGCCCGCGGCGGATCGATCCGGGTCGGCTTGCCGGAGAAGCCGCATGCGCCCTCGGGGCTCGGGCCGCAATAGATGGCGTCGAGCCGCGCCAGCACGTCGCGCTGCTTCGCCTCGACCGCGGCGATGCCACCGGGGCCGAGCCCGGCCTTGACCGCGGCATCGGCGCGCGCCGGATCATAAGCGATGCCGCCGAGATCGAGCGGCGAGAACAACGGATCGGGCGTGTCCTGCGGCTTGTGCTGGTTGGCGATCGCGCAGCCCGGCGCGAAGCCGGCGAGCCAGGCGTCGCCGGTGGCGATCGTGCGTTGATCGCTGTCCGAATAGACCGCCACCGTGCCGGGAGCGGGGCAGCCGCCACCGACGAGGCCGGCGGCGAGCACGCGCGCGTCGAATGCGCCGACCAGCCGGATGGCGGCGGCGCCGTGATGCGTCAGATCGCCGGGCGGCACGTCCCAGCTTGGCCAGGGATCGGCGGCGACGCCCGGCTTCATCGGCGGGTTCTTGGTCGGCGGCCGCACGCCGTGGCGCATCAGCAGGACGAGGTGATCGGGCGTGAGGCCGGGGCGCGAAGCCGTCTGCGGGACGGTCGCGCAGCCCTGCGTCGCGATCAGCGCGAGGCTGAGCAGGGCGATCTTGCGCATCAGAAATGCACCTGCACGCCGCCGCGCAGCATGAAGCTGTAGCGCTCGCGCTCGACCAACTGGCCCGGCGTGCCGATATAGCGCCGCCACGGCGCGTCGGTGAGGTTGGTGCCATCGCCGAACACCGTCACCTGCGGGGTGAGCTGATAGCTGACATGGACGTCGAGCTGGCCATTGGCATCGGTATACTCGTCGCTTGCCGGATCGCTGCCGAGCGTATCGAGATAGGCCGAACGATACGAATAAGCGACGCGCGCGGCAAACCCATATTTTTCGTAGAACAATTGCGCGGTGGCGACGTCGTGCGACTGAAAGAACAGCGGAATCTCGCCGGGGCGGAAATCGGGCGCGGTCGCGTGGCCATCGACATAGGTGTAATTGGCCGAGAGGCCGAAGCCGTCGAACGGCGCCGGCAGGAAGGTGAACTGCACCTGGCCGTTGACCTCGATGCCCTTCAGCTCCTCGCTGTCGGCGTTGATCGGCTGGCTGACGTCGGCCTCGTCATAGGTGACGTTGCCATAGGTCGCGCCCGTGACCCGCTGCTGCGTGGTGTAGATCGGGTTGTCGATATGCTTGTAGAACAGGCCGATCGAGATGATGCCCTGGCTGGGCAGATAATATTCGACCGACGCATCGACATTGACCGCCTTCAACGGCTTGAGATCGGGATTGCCGAGCGAGATCGACGGCGGCGTATCGTCCTCTACCAGCACATAGGGGGCGAGATCGGGATAATTGGGCCGACCGATCGAGGTGGTGACAGCGCCGCGCAGGACGAGCGAACGGCCGGCCTCATACTTGGCGTTGATGCCGGGGAACCAGTCGGTGTAGCTCTTGTTGCCGAAGCTGTTGAAATCGTCTCCGAAATCGGATGCGTCGTCGACGATTTTGGCCTTGGTCCTGTCCTCGGTATGCTCGACGCGGACACCGGGGACGAGGGTCAGCCCACCCGATTTGATCGTCAGCATTGCATAGCCGGCGGTGATCGCCTCGCGCACGTCGTAATCGGATGACAGCGAGTCGGCGATCGAGCCCGCCTCGTCGAACTTGAGCACCTCGGGATGCGCGTTCACATAGGCCGCCGCAGCGGCATAATCGACGCGATCGCCATAATGGAACATGCCGTCGTAGAAATCGGTATCGCCGACATAAGCGAAATCGGTCAGCATGAGCGGCGTGCTGCTCTTCTTGTAGGTCAGCGCTTCCTCGTCGTCGCTCTTGTCACGATGGAGATATTTGGCGCCGACCTTGAGCGTCGAATCGTCGCCGATCGCGAGCGGCAGCGAATAATCGGCGCGCGCCTGCCACAGTTTCTCGACCGCGCGGCGATGATCGAAATTGACCTTGCTGAACTTGAATGCCGACGGATCGTCGAACACATCGCCGCGCGCAACGAACGAATAGGGGCCGCTGCCCGAGGTGAGATCGTAATCGACCGTCGAATCGGGGCCGTTGAAGGTGAATTCGCTACGGAGCGGATCGAGCTTGATCGCGCGGGTATAGCCGCCCGACACGTCGAGATGGCCGGGGCCGAGATCGAACTTGCCGCCGAGCGTCGCCGAGCGCGTGTTGTCGTTCTCGCGGCGGCGGCGCATCTTGATCGTGGTCGATCCTTCGAAGGTGCCGCTGGTTGCCGTCTGGTTGCTGAAATCCTCAGCGTCGCCGATCTCGATGATGTTCTGATCGCGATGTTCGTTGTCGGTATATTTCGAATAGCTGGTGCGCAGGTAGATTTGCGCGGTGTCGCTCGGCCGCCAGTCGAAATTGCCGACCACGCCGAGGCGGGTGCGGACCAGATTGTAGTCGCGCAGGCCCGCATAATCGGGAACGACGAAGCCGTTGATCGGCGCCCACGCTTCGGAGCCCTGGAAATTCTCCGATTCGATCGGGCGGCGGCTGTAATTGACCGAAACGACCGCGCCGAACTGCTTGTCGGGGCCGAACAAGCCGCCGATCTGGCCATCGGCTTCCCATGGCGATTTGTGGTTGAGCTTGTACCAGCCATAGGCACCGCGCGCGTCGAGGAAGAAGTCCTTGTTGCGATCGAACGCCGACACGGTGGAGATATCGACCGAACCGCCGATCGCATTGGCATCGAGATCGGGCGTGAGCGACTTTTCGATCACCACCGACTGGATCAGCGACGAGGGCAGATCGTCGAGCTTGACCTGGCGGCCGTCCGGCTCGGGCGCGGGGAGCGTCTGGCCGTTCAGGGTGACGTTGACGAGATTGGGATCGACGCCGCGGATGATGACGTAGCGGCCTTCGCCCTGATCGTTGGCGACCGAGATGCCGGGCAAGCGGCGCACGGCTTCGGCGACATTCTGATCCGGCAGCTTGCCGACATCGTTGGCGTACAGCGCCTCGACGACATTGTTGGCGGATTTTTTCGTCTGCAGCGCGCGGCGTTCGGCAAGCCGGTTGCCGGTGACGACGATGTCGCCCGCGGCGATATCGCCGGTGAGCGCGATCGTCGCGGGTTCGGGATTGGCCGCCGAGGTCAGCGTCAGCGTCTTGGCGTCATAGCCAATATAGGTGACGGTGAGCGCGACCGGGCCATCGGGGATATTGTCGAGCTCGAAGCTGCCGTCGGTGCCCGCTGTGGTCGAGGCGCCAGCGGCGGATATGGTGGCGCCGGGCAGCGCGCCGCCCTTGGCCGCATCGACGATACGGCCGCGGACGCTGGCGGCGAGGGCGGGAGACGCGGCGAGCAGACCGGTGCTGAGAGCGAGGACCGAGCACAAAGCGGCCGGCCGGGAAACCATGCGAATCATTACAATCCCCCAATATTGATTAACGCGGGCGCTAGGGGGCTTCGGCGTCCGATCGGTGACGGTTGCGCTACGGTTCCGTGACAATCATCGCATCGCGGGGCGGGCGAATTGACGCCGCGTTAAACACTGCCGGTGCATGGCAAGCGCGATCATGCGCATTCTCCACGTTCTCGATCACGGCCTGCCGCTGCACAGCGGCTATACGTTCCGCACTCGCGCGATCCTGAAGGCGCAGCAGGCGCTGGGCTGGGAAATCGCCGCCGTCACCGGACCGCGGCACGGCGAGGCGCCGGCGCCGGTCGAGCAGGTGGACGGCATCACCTTTCATCGCACGCCCGTGGTCCGCCGGCTGGCGCCCGTGATCGACGAGGCGCGCGAGATTGCCGCCTTCGCGCGGCGCATCGACACGGTGGTCGAAACGTTCCGGCCCGATATTCTCCACGCACACTCGCCGGTGCTCGATGCGCTTGCCGCGTTGCGGGTGGCGCGCCGGCGCAGGCTGCCGCTGGTCTACGAGATCCGCGCCTTCTGGGAGGATGCCGCGGTGGGCAACGGCACCGGGCGCGAAGGCTCGGCGCGTTATCGGCTGACCAAGGCCGTTGAGACCTGGGCGGTGCGCCGGGCTGATGGCGTCGCGGTGATCTGCGAAGGGCTGCGCGACGATCTGGTCGGCCGCGGGATCGATCCGGGCAAGATCATGGTCTCGCCCAACGGCGTCGATCTGACGCTGTTCGGCACACCGGGGCCGCGCGATTCGACGCTTGCCGCCGGCCTGGGACTCGACGGCGAGGTGATCGGCTTCATCGGCAGCTTCTACGATTACGAGGGGCTCGATGACCTGATCGCGGCGATGCCCGCGCTGGTCGCGCAACGCCCGCAGGCGCAATTGCTCTTGGTTGGCGGCGGGCCGATGGAACAGGCGCTGCGCGCGCAGGCCGCGGCCTCGCCGGTCGCCGGCCGAATCCGCTTCGCCGGCCGCGTGCCGCACGATCAGGTTGAGCGCTATTACAGCCTGGTCGACGTGCTCGCCTATCCGCGCAAGGCGATGCGGCTGACCGAGCTCGTCACGCCGCTGAAGCCGCTCGAGGCGATGGCGCAGCGGCGGCTGGTCGCCGCCTCCGATGTCGGCGGTCATCGCGAGCTGATTCGCGACGGCGATACCGGCACGCTGTTCGCGCCGGGCGATCCCGCGGCGATCGCCCGCGCGCTCGCGGGACTGCTCGACGATCGATCGGGTTGGGAGGTGCGGCGCACCCGCGCGCGCGCCTTTGTCGAGGCGGAGCGTAACTGGTCGTCAAATATTTCGCGTTACGCGCCGGTCTATGGGGCGCTTCTGGACGCCGCAACAACGGGTCGACCATGTTCTCGTATCGCAGCCACCGCCTGATCCTGCCCCTCGCGCCGACCGTCGGTGCCGCGCTGGGCCTTGCCACGGCCGCCGCCATCGCGGTGATACCGGGCGGGCTGCTCGAAGCGCTGGTGATGCGGAGCGGGATCGCGGCGGTGGTCGCGGCAGCGCAGCCGCCGCTCGGCGCGACCGCGCGGCTGATCCTGCTGATCGCGCTCGGCGGCGGCGTCGCCGCGTTCGCCGGAGTCGGCGCCTGGCTGGCGTTCGGCAAGCGGACCGTCGGTTTCGGCCGCACGCCCGCACATCCGCAATTGCCCTATCTGCGCCGCGCCGATTCGCATCCCGATGCCCCGCCGCGCGAACTGGTCCGCGCGCATCGCGACCTCGGCGCGCCGATGATTCCGCTGCTGCCCGAGGCCGACGTTGCGCAGGCGCTGCCCGCCGATCTCGACCGGCCGCTCGCGGACTATGATCCGGAAGCGATTCCCGCGGTGCCGCTCGAGCCGGCACGCGCGGTGGCGCCGCTGGCGAGGCCGCAGTTGATCGATCCCGGCGACCGCTTCGAAACCTTCGATCCGGCGCCGACCACCGCCGAGATCGAGCCGACCGCGACCCTGCACGCGCTGCTCGATCGGCTCGAGCGCGGCATCGCGCGCGGCCCACGCCCGGCACGATCGCTGGATGAGGCGCTCGGCGAGCTGCGGCGGCTGGCTTCCTAGCCGCCTGAATCTCAACGTCCGCGTCATGAACGTTATGCTGAACTTGGTTCAGCATCCATGGAGCAACGCCTGCCGCGACGCTTGACGCTGATGGAGCGTCATGGTTTCGCCGGTGACGGTCCTCACCGCAGGATCGCGGGTCAGCGAATCCAGCGGTCCTCGCGGAACCATTTGGTGACGATGTATTTCACGCCCTTCTCGACCGGCATGCCCTCGTGCAGCGTCGCCGGGTTGGCCTTGCCGTCGGGCGCCATGTTGTTCCAGACGAGCAGCAGCCCGCGTTTCGGCCGGAAGCGGGCGCCGGCTTGTGGGAACCAGGTGGCGCCGCCTTTCTCGACATCGTTGAGATAGACCATCGCGGTCCAGGTGCGTTGGCCGCCTTCGTGCCTGACGCGCTGCCAGTAATCTTCGCTCTCGTGGAAATAATCGTGGTGGGCGCGGAATTGCTGGCCGGGCGCATAGCGCTGGCCCTGCATCGTCTCGCCATATTCGGGGCTGACGCCGATCAGCCGGGCAAGCCCCTCGTCGATCGGACGGATATGGGGCGCCCAGCGATCCATGTCGCAGCTTTCCGAAGTGCGGAATGCCGAATCGTAATTGGACGACAGCAAGGTGGAGGGGCGCCGGTTGGCGTCGATCACCGCGACCAGCGCGGCGCATTGATCTGCATCGAGATAATCGGGCTGGAAATAGATTTGCGCCGCATCGGTCTCGACGCGGCGCAGCGCAGGATTGGCGGCGAGATGCCGGGTGACGGCCTCCCCGATGCGCTTGCGTTGCAGAACGGGCGAATGCGGTTTGGTGCTGAGCAATCCCATGACGACTGCGAATTTGCGCGGCCGGCGCCAAAAGGCAAGGCCCGGCGGGGATGCCGCCGGGCCAATTCGCCTTACCAGAAGATGTCGTAGACCACGTCGACGACCTCGCCGGTATCGATGTCGACGAGCAGCGCATCATTATAATAGCGCACCCAGCGATAAGGGCCATAGGCCGGCGGCAGGCGGTAATAATAGGGATCGGAAATCCAGTAGTTCGAGCCGAACAGGATCGAATCGAGCCGGAAGCCGATGCCGAAGCGGCGGTAGCCGTAATCCCAGCCGTAGGGGGCGTAATAGCGCGGTAGGCGATAGACGCTGCGGTGGCGCACCCGGTAATCGCGCCAGTCATAGCGGTTGTCGCGGCGCCAATCATGGTCGTACGCACCGCGCCGGCCGCGATCGTAATTGCCCCAACGGCCGTCGGAACGGCCCGGCGCGCGGTGCCACTGGTCCGACCCGCGATCGCGATTCCAGTTGCCGCGATCGGCGTGATCGCGATCGCGATCCCAGTTGCCGTGGTCCGAGCGATCGTGATCCCGGTTCCAATCGTTGCGATCGGGTCGGTCGTGTCCGCGATTCCAGTCATTGCGATCCGGCCGGTCTCCGAAATGCGAGCCGCCGGCCTGGGCGTGCCAATTGCCGCCTGGGCGCGCCTGTGTAGGACGCGGGGCGTCGGGACGACGATATTGTTGCGCGCGGTCGGTCACCTCGGGACGCGCCATCTGATTACGATCGAAGTGTGGCGGCGTTTGCGGGCGGTTGCCGGGCTGAAAGCTGGGGCGCGCCGCCGGGGCGTACCCGGTGTTCGGCCGGGCGGGGGATGCGGGGCGGTTGCCGCCGCGCTCGCCGCGATTGCCGCCCCGGTCTCCGCGATCACCGTGCCAGCTGCCGCGATCATGGTTCTGCGCGCTGGCGGCGGCGGGGATCAGCGCGGTCGCCGCGGCGAGGGCGGCAAGAAGCGAAAGACGCATGTCGGTCATCTCCTGATAGCCGGCACGAGCGCCGGCCTCATCATGGACCGGTTGTGCACCACCGGCGGTGAGCCGAGGCTGAATTCGAGTGTCAGCATTGCGAAAGAATCATTTCGGCGGCGTCAGCGCGGGCACCAGCTTCGCGGCCTGCGCGGGCGAGATGCCGGGGCGTGGGCCGGCGTCGATCGTTTCCTCGCCGCGCTGGACGCGCGCCGCGCGCTGGATCGCATCGATGAGGCGCGGATAGATGCCGCAGCGGCAGATGTTGGTGATCGCTGCCTTGATCTCGTCCTCGGACGGATCGGCATTCTTGCGCAGCAGCACCGCCGCCGCCATCACCACGCCGGGAATGCAGAAGCCGCATTGCGGTACGTTGGCGGCGATGAAGGCAAGCTGGACGGGATGATCGCGCTCCCGCGACAGGCCTTCGATCGTGGTGACGAAGGCGCCCTCGATCTGCCCGATCGTGACCTGGCATGCGCGCACGGCGGCGCCATCGACATCGACGGTGCAGGCGCCGCAATCGCCGGTGCCGCAGCCATATTTGGTGCCGGTGAGATTGGAAGCATCGCGCAGCGCCCAGAGCAATGGCGTGGCGGGGTCCATCTTGTATTCGACCGGTTGGTTGTTGACGGTGAAACGGGTCATGCGGAGACGCTAGCGGAGCGGCGCGCAAACGGAAACGGCCCGTTTCGCAACGCGCGATTGTCCGCGGCCGTCCGGACGCCGACATCGGCGGCATGACGCTTCCCACCCTGTTCATCCCGCATGGCGGCGGCCCCTGCTTCTTCATGGACCCGGCCGGCGGCCCGCCCGAGCCGATGTGGCGGCCGATGCAGGCGTATCTCGCCGGGCTGATCGCAACGCTGCCCGAGCGGCCACGTGCGATCCTGTGCGTCTCGGGGCATTGGGAGGAGGGTGACGCCACCGTGCATCTCGGCACCGGCCAGCCGCTGCTCTACGATTATTATGGCTTTCCCGAACACACCTATCATCTGCGCTGGGACGCGCCGGCCGCGCCCGACGTGGCGATGCGGGCGAGGGCGCTGCTGTCCGGCGCCGGCATGGCGGTGGGCGAGGAGCGGGCGCGCGGCTGGGATCACGGCGTGTTCGTGCCGATGAAGGTGATGGTGCCCGATGCCGACATTCCGCTCGCGCAGCTTTCGCTGCGCAGCGATCTCGATCCGGCCGGGCATGTTGCGATCGGGCGGGCGCTGGCGCCGCTGCGCGACGAGGGCGTGCTGATCGTCGGATCGGGCATGAGCTTCCACAATCTGCGGGCACGGGGGCCGGCGATCACGCCGATCGCCGATGAATGGGACGCGGCGCTGACCGCGGCCGTCACCGATCCCGATCCGGCCCGGCGCGCGGCGCGGGTGATCGCGTGGGACAGCCTGCCGCACGCGCGCGTCGCGCATCCGCGCGAGGAGCATCTGCTGCCGCTGATGGTCGCGCTGGGCGCGGGCGGCGAGGATGGCGCGGCGCGCGACTATCACGACCACGTCATCGGCTGGGCGGTGTCAGGCTATCGCTTCGGCTAATATGGTGGAATCGAAGCTCGCTGCATCGAGATCGAACCGTCGCCGGCGAACTCGTTTCAGGGTTAGGCCCTAATTCCGCCAGCTGGTATCGATCTTGTCGACGAGGCGGACCATCGCGTCGAAATCGGCCTTGCCGGCGCCGCCGGGGATCTGGACCTTGGAGAGGTCGCGCTGGTGGACCGCGATTACCTCGGGAGACACCTCGATCGGGGCGCCCATCGAGGCAGTGGCGATCTGAATCTCGCAGGCGCGCTGCAGCGACCAATGCTTGATGAACGCCTCTGGCAGGGTGCGGCCCATCACCAGGATGCCGTGGTTCTTGAGGAACATCACCCGCTTGTCGCCGAGATTCTTCACCAACCGCTCGCCCTCTTCCGAGCGGACGGTGACGCCCTCGAAATCATGATAGGCGATCTGGCCGATGAAATTGCAGGCGTAGAAATTGGTGGGCTTGAGGCCGCCCTCGACCGACGACACCGCCATGCCCGCCGTGGTGTGGGTGTGCATGATGCAGTGCGCATCGGGCAGGTGGCGGTGGAACACGGCGTGCTGGGTGAAGCCGGCGAGGTTCACCGGATAGGGCGAATCGTCGAGCTTGTTGCCGTCGATATCGATCTTGACGAGGTTCGAGGCGGTGACTTCCGAAAAGTGTAGCCCGAACGGATTGATCAGGAACGCGCCATCCTCGCCGGGGATTTTCAGCGTGATGTGGTTGTAGATCATCTCCGACCAGCCGAGCATGTCAAACACGCGGTAGCAGGCGGCGAGTTGCTGGCGCGCCTCCCATTCGGCGTCGCTGATCTGCGGCTTGTCTAGCGCGGCGGTGGCCATCGGGGCTCTCCTGGGTTGTCGTTTGCAACCCTTATCGCACGGCCCGGCGGGCGCGACAACGGCGGCGCGTCAGGTCTTGTCGAACGCGGCATAGCGCGGCGCCGGCGCGGGTTGGACGACGCCGTCGCGATCGACGAATGCGCCGCGGGCGAGATTGTGCGGATCGGCGGGCGCTTCTTCCCAATCGAGCACGGGGGCGACGCAGGCGTCGTGGCCGGCGAAGGCGGCGCACCAGGCATCGCGGGTCCGCTCCCTGAAGCGCTCGGCGAGCGCGGCCTTGAGCGCGGGCCAGCGCGCGGCATCGAATTGCGCGTCCCACTCGGGGCCGTCGAGCGCCATCACCCGGCGCAGCGCGGCGTAGAATTGCGGCTCGATCGCGCCGACCGCGACATATTTGCCGTCGGCGCATTCATAGGTGTCGTAGAAATGGGCGCCGCCGTCGAGCAGGTTGGTGCCGCGCGGGCCGGGCCAGCGGCCGGCGGCGCGGAAACCCCACATCATGCTCATCAACAGCGCCGAGCCCTCGGTCATCGCGGCATCGACGACGAGGCCCTCGCCGGTTTTCTGCGCGTGGAGGATCGCGGCGAGCATCCCGAAGGCGAGCATCATCGCACCGCCGCCGAAATCGCCGGCGAGGTTGATCGGCGGCACCGGCCTGCCGCCGGCCGGGCCGAGCGCGTGGAGCGTGCCCGAGACGGCGATATAGTCGATGTCGTGGCCGGGATCTTGCGCGCGCGGGCCGGTTTGCCCCCAGCCGGTCATGCGGCCGTAGACGAGACGGGGGTTGTCGGCGTGGAGCACGTCCGGGCCGAGGCCGAGCCGCTCCATCACGCCGGGGCGGAAGCCTTCGATCAGGCCGTCGGCATCGGCGGCGAGGCGGCGAACCTCGGCGACGGCATCGGGCGATTTGAGATCGAGCGCGATTGCCGTGCGGCCGCGCAGCAGCGGATCGCGAGGGTCGCCGGGCTTGTCCGGGTGCTCGATGCGGATCACCTCGGCGCCGTGATCGGCGAGCATCATGCCGCAGAATGGCCCCGGCCCGATCCCGGCGATCTCGATGATGCGAAGGCCGGACAGGGGGGTGAGCATGGTGCGCTCCTCAGCGGCGACGGGCGGTGATGAAATAATCGAGCTTGAGATCGTCCGAAACGACGAAACCGCGCGCGGGCGAAAAAGCGAGCCCGCGCGTGTCGACCATTTCGAGGCCGGCGTCGGCGACCAGCGCGGCAAGTTCGTCGGGGGTGAGGAACTTGTCCCAATCATGCGTGCCGCGCGGGATGCGGCCGGTGCCCTCGGCGAACAGGATCAGCGCGAGGCGTGATTGCGGGGTGCGGTTGGGGGTCGAGAGGATCATCAGCCCGTCCTCGGCGAGCGCGGCGGCGAGGCCATGGATGAAGGCGGCGGGATCGGCGACATGCTCGACGACCTCGAGCGAGGTGACGAGATCGAAGCGGGCGGGGCCAAGCGCCGCGAGTTCGCCGGCGCGATAATCGATCGCGAGGCCCGATTGCGCGGCATGCGCGCGCGCTGCGGCAATATTCTCCGGCGCGGCGTCGATCCCGGTAACGGTGGCGCCGAGGCGAGCGAGCGGTTCGCATAGCAGGCCGGCGCCGCAGCCGACGTCGAGCGCGGATCGGCCGGCGAGTGGGGAGAAGCCAGCGGCGTCACCGTGCCAATGCGCATCGACCTGTTCGCGGATATAGCCCAATCGCGCCGGGTTGAGCTTGTGCAGCATCGCCGACGAGCCCTTCGGATCCCACCAATCAGCGGCCATCGCGCCGAAATGCGCAGCCTCGGCGGGGTCGATCGTGGCGGTGGTGACGGTCATCGGCGGTCCTTGTGGCGGTGCGCGAGGTGAGTGCAGTCGCGGGTGATGCCGCAGAGTGACCGGCAGGCCAAGCCCCAACGGCATAACCCGCTCTCCGGTTCAGGGCGTCATCAGCGGCGCGAGAGACGTTGGGTTGCGCCACGGATGCTGAACCGGGTTCAGCATGGCGGATCGCACGCTGCTTCGCCTGGCAGTTTTGGCGCGCCGCGCAATAAACCTCGAATTTGGATGCCCCAAGACGACATGATCGGTGCGTCGCTTGCCTTTGTGGAGAAGCGTTTCTATCAGGCGCGCCGGTCCCTTTCCTCGATCACAGGATATTCCTTCCCCGATGGCCCGTATCGTGATGAAGTTCGGCGGCACCTCGATGGCGGGGATGGAGCGCATTCGCAGCGTCGCGCAGCGTGTGAAGCGCGAGGCCGAGGCGGGCAACGAGGTCGCGGTGGTCGTTTCGGCGATGGCCGGCGAGACCGACCGGCTGGTCAATTTCTGTCGCGAGGCGAGCTCGCTCTACGATCGGCACGAATATGACGTGGTGGTGTCGGCGGGCGAGCAGGTGACGAGCGGCCTGCTGGCGATCGCGCTGCAGGCGATCGGCGTCCGGGCGCGTAGCTGGATGGGCTGGCAATTGCCGATCCGCACCTCCGACGGGCACGGATCGGCACGGATCGAGGCGATCGACACGACCGCGCTCAACGCCGCACTGGCGAGCGGCGAGGTGGCGGTGATCCCCGGCTTCCAGGGGGTCGCGACCGGCGAACGCGTGACGACGCTCGGCCGCGGCGGATCGGATACCAGCGCAGTAGCGATGGCGGCGGCGATGAAGGCCGATCGCTGCGATATCTATACCGACGTGGACGGGGTCTACACCACCGATCCGCGGATCGTGCCCAGGGCGCGCAAGTTGAAGCGCGTGACCTATGAGGAGATGCTCGAGCTCGCCAGCGTCGGCGCCAAGGTGTTGCAGACGCGCTCGGTCGGGCTGGCGATGAAGGAACAGGTTCGCGTTCAGGTGCTGTCGTCGTTTCTCGACGAGGACGGGGGCTCGGAGCCCGGCACGCTGATCGTCGGCGAGGAGGAAATTGACGACATGGAACGGCAACTGATCACCGGCATCGCCCATGACAAGAACGAGGCGAAGATCACGCTGACCGCGGTCGCCGACCGGCCCGGATCGGTCGCGGCGATCTTCTCGCCGCTCGCGGACGCGAACATCAACGTCGACATGATCGTCCAGAATATCGCGCATACCGGCGAATCGACCGACGTGACGTTCACCGTGCCCAAGGCCGATCTGGCGCGATCGATCGAGGTGCTGAACGGCGCCAGGGACAAGATCGGCTTCACCGAGATGAAGCACGATACGCGCGTGTCCAAGATCTCGGTGGTCGGCGTGGGAATGCGCAGCCATGCGGGCGTCGCGGCGACGATGTTCGCAACGCTGGGCGAGCGCGGCATCAATATCCAGGCGATCACCACTAGCGAGATCAAGGTCTCGGTGCTGATCGAGGAAGATTATACCGAGCTGGCGGTGCGCGTGCTGCATACCGCCTACGGGCTCGATGCCGAGGACGCCGCCTGACGGGCGGTTCAGGCTTCGCCGATGATGTGCGCCGCCACCTGCCGACGGTGGGGGATGCGGCGGTGCTCGAACAGATAGATGCCCTGCCAGGTGCCGAGCGCCATCCGCCCGCCGGCGACCGGGATCGAGAGATTGGTCGCCGTCAACGCTGATCGCAGGTGCGCGGGCATGTCGTCCGGGCCCTCATCGTCATGTTCATAGGCCCCGCTTTCGGGCGCGATGCGGGCGAAATAGCGTTCGATGTCGCGGCGCGCGGCGGGGGCGGCATTCTCCTGGATCAGCAGCGACGCCGAGGTGTGGCGCACGAACAGCGTGATGAGGCCGGTTGCGATGCCGCTGGCCGCGACGAAGCGGGCGACGCGATCGGTGAACTCGATCAGCCCCTGGCCCTGGGTGGCGATCTCGATCGTGTTGCTGGCCTGGTTCATCTCGTTCCTCCGGTGCGCGGGCTTGCCCCGGCTTTGCCGCAGAGGCTACATCGAATGCAAATGGGGTGTGGCGCGTGAGATCGATGGCGAAGAGGGACGGGCGCGGCTGGCTGGCCCTGCCGCTCGCCGCGTGCCTCGCGGCGTGCGGATCGGGCGTGCATTATCGGCCGGTGAGCGATACGCCGGTGCAGATCGGGCGGCCCTATACGGTGCGCGGCGTGACTTATGTGCCGGCGGCCGATCCGACCTACGACATGCTCGGCTATGCCAGCTGGTATGGCAATGAATCGGGCTCGCAGGTGGCCAATGGCGAGCGTTTCCGGCCCGATGCGATCACCGCCGCCAACACCACGCTGCCGCTGCCAAGCTATGTCGAGGTGACCGATCTGGACAGCGGACACCGGATCATCGTGCGGGTGAACGACCGGGGGCCGTTCGCAAAGGGACGGATCATCGATCTGAGCCGCGGCGCGGCGGAGGAACTCGGCACGAAGGCCAAGGGGATCGCGCGCGTGCGGGTCCGCGTCGTCCAGCCGGCGGAGAAGGACAGGAAGCTGCTGCGCGAGGGCAAGCCGGCGCGGCGGCTGCCCGACGAGAAGCCGGCGATCCTCGCCAATCTGCGCGAGCAATTCGCGATGGGTATGGGGTCGCAGGGATCGCGGTAAACGCATAAATTCGCCATTGCGAGCTGGCTAAGCAATCCAGAACCGCGACAGCGACATTAGATTACCGTGGGCCTGCGGCCCTCGCAATGACGAGGCGCGCTTGCGCCATCGCGCGGGTTGAGGTTAACGGACCCGATGAACCAGATCAGCAACAGCGGCGCCGAGCGCCTTCAGCGGCGCATGGCGCGGGGTGCGGCGTTCCTCGGCAGCGAGATCGCGGTGATGGGCGGGGCGATGTCCTGGGTGTCCGAACGCAACCTCGTCGCGGCGATCTCTAATGCCGGCGGGTTCGGGGTGATCGCTTGCGGGGCGATGACCCCCGAGCTGCTGGATGCCGAGATTGCCGGCACCAAGGCGCTGACGTCGAAGCCGTTCGGCGTCAACCTGATTACCATGCACCCGCAATTGTTCGATCTGATTGCGGTGTGCGCGAAACATGAGGTCGGGCATGTCGTGCTGGCGGGCGGGCTGCCGCCGGCGGGATCGCTCGATGCGATCAAGGGCAATGGCGCCAGGCTGATCTGCTTCGCGCCGGCGCTGGCGCTGGCCAAGAAGCTGATCCGATCGGGGGTCGATGCGCTGGTGGTCGAGGGTATGGAGGCCGGCGGACATATCGGCCCCGTCTCGACCAGCGTGCTGGCGCAGGAGATTCTGCCCGAGGTCGCCGAGCAAGTGCCGGTGTTCGTCGCCGGCGGGATCGGGCGCGGCGCGGCGATCGCGGGGTATCTCGACATGGGCGCGGCGGGCGTGCAGCTCGGCACGCGCTTCGTCTGCGCGACCGAATCGATCGCGCACGCGAATTTCAAGAAGGCGTTCATCCGTGCCTCGGCGCGCGATGCGATCGCCAGCGTACAGATCGACCCGCGGCTGCCAGTGATCCCGGTGCGCGCGCTCAAGAATGCCGGCGGCGAGCTGTTCACCGCCAAGCAGCGCGAGGTGGCGCAAGCGCTCGACGAGGGCAAGGTCGAGATGGCCGAGGCGCAATTGCAGATCGAGCATTACTGGGCCGGCGCGCTGCGCCGTGCGGTGATCGACGGCGATGTCGAGCATGGATCGGTGATGGCGGGCCAATCGGTCGGCATGGTGACGAAGGAGGAGCCGGTCGCGGCGATCCTCGCCCAGTTGATGGACGAAGCGGCGCACGCGCTGGAGAAAAGAGTGGCCTGAGGTGCGGATCGCCAAGGTCGTCGCGATGCACGCGGCGAGACGCTGTGTTAGTCACCTGACTCTGAAGTTTCCCGCATAAGTTCGTCATGCTGAACTTGTTTCAGCATCCATGGTGCGACCTTGAACATCTCGCGCGGCGCCCATGTTGGTCCATGGACCCTGAAACAAGTTCAGGGTGACGACTTCTCATGAGGCGAACTTCGATGCTGCGGACCCCAACCTTGGCTAACGCCTCGTTAACCATTTGCGCCGATCATCCGCGTTGCCGGGGGGAGACGAGGAGGTTTGGCATGGCGATCGATCGCAAGGTGCTCGCTGGTTTGGCAATCGGGCTGATCGCACTCAACGGCTGCGCGGCGCGGCATGGGGAGGTGGCGTCGGTGCCGGCGCCGGTGCAGGCGCCGCTCGCGCCGATGCCGCAGCCCCCGGCCGGGGCCTATGCCGGGATGACGGTGCCGGCGCGGCTGGCCGACGGCAGCTATGCCACGCCGAACAACGGCCTCGATGCCGGGTCGACGGTATGGCATGTACGTGTCGCGCTCAATGTCGCAGCACTTGGCTGTCGCGGCGCCGAGGGGCAGGCGATCACCGCCGGCTACAATGCCATGCTGAGCCGCGACAAGGCCGAGCTCGCGCGCGCCAACGCGGCGACGATCAAGGCCAAGGGCGGGCAGGCGCGCTACGACGCGGCCATGACCCGGCTCTACAATTATTTCGCGCAGCCCGGCGCGCAGCAGGCGTTCTGCGCGGCGGCCGCCAGGGTTACGAGCGAGCTGGCCGGTTTCGGGGCACTGGGCAGCGCGGCGCCGGCGGCGCTGGCCGAGCTCGACCGGCCGTTTACCGATTTCTATCGCGCCTATGACGCCTATCGCGTCGAGCTTGCGCAATGGCAGGCCGATCGTCTGCAGCGCGCCACCCGGCCGCTCGACGAAACACCGCGGATCGCCTTTGCGGCAGCAGCGCCGGTCGGGGCCGGCAATGTACCGCATCTGAAGGTCGATCCGGCGATTTTTCGCATGCCGTAGGAAGGCTTGAACCGCCGATCAAGATTGGCGCAGCTTCGCGCAATCTGGTAGCGACGGATCATGCCCGTATCCGCCGCCGCATCCGCCCGCGAAATCCTGGTGCGTCTGCACGACGTGATGGGCTCGCGCGCCCGCGCGCCGGAGAAGCTGGGCGCGGTGGTCAACATCATCGGCGAGGCGCTGGATAGCGAGGTCTGCTCGATCTATCTGCTGCGTGACGGGGTGCTGGAGCTGTTCGCCACGCGCGGGCTGAACCAGAGCGCTGTCCACGTCACCAAGCTGGCGCTCGGCCAGGGCCTGGTCGGCACGATCGCGAAGAATGTCGAAACGTTGAACCTCGACGAGGCGGCGGCGCATCCCGATTTCGCGTTCCGCCCCGAAACTGGCGAGGAGCTGTTCCACAGCTTCGCCGGCGTGCCGATCATCCGGCGCGAACAGGCGGTCGGTGTGCTCGCCGTGCAGCATGTCGATCCGCGGCGTTACGAGGACATCGAGATCGAGGCGCTGCAGACGGTGGCGATGGTGCTTTCCGAGCTGATCGCCAATGCCGACCTGATCGACGAGGCGCAGGGCGGGCCCACGCAACCGCAGCCGACTGCGGCGGTGAGCCTGACGGGGCTCAAGCTGGTTGAGGGCATGGCGCGGGGCTATGCGGTCTATCACCAGCCGCGCATCACCATCGAGCATACCGTCGCCGAGGATATCGAGGCCGAACGTCACCGCGTCTATGCCGCGTTCGACAAGATGCGCGAACAGATCGATCGCATGGCGAGCCAGGCCGAGTTCGGCGTCGGCGGCGAGCATGACGACGTGATCGAGACGTACAAGATGTTCGCCTATGACGAGGGCTGGAGCCGGCGGATCAACGAGGCGATCGATTCGGGGCTGACTGCCGAGGCAGCGATCGAGCGCGTGCAGCAACGCACGCGGATGCGGATGCGGCAGATCGACGATCCGCTGCTCGCCGATCGCATGCACGACCTGGAGGATCTGTCGAACCGGCTGCTCCGGATCGTTTCCGGGCAGATGGGCACGGCCGCGCAGATGGGGTTGCGGCAGGACACGATCCTGATCGCACGCAACCTGGGGCCGGCCGAGCTGCTCGAATACGACCGGCGGCGGCTGAAGGGCGTGGTGCTCGAGGAAGGCTCGCTGACCGCGCATGTGACGATCGTCGCGCGGGCGATGGGCGTGCCGGTGCTCGGCCGGGTGCGCGACGTGCGGCGGCGGATCGCCGAGGGCGACCTGCTGTTGATCGATACCGGTGCCAGCACGGTATTCGTGCGGCCGACGGCGGCGATCGAGGAAGCGTTCGAAACCAAGCTGGCGCTGCGCCAGAAGCGCCGCGCCGCCTTCGCTGCACTGAAAAACGAAGCGCCGGAAACGCGCGACGGGCATCGGGTAACGGTGATGGTCAATGCCGGGCTGCGCGACGATATCGCCGCGCTCGACCTGACCGGTGCCGACGGGATTGGCCTGTTCCGCACCGAATTCCAGTTCCTCGTCTCGGCGACGCTGCCGCAGCGCGAGCGCCAGCAGCGGCTCTATCGCGACGTGCTCGATGCGGCAGGAGAGCGGCCGGTGGTGTTCCGCACCGTCGATATCGGCGGCGACAAGGCGCTGCCGTATCTGAACGGCGACGAGCATGACGAGGAGAATCCGGCGATGGGCTGGCGCGCGCTCAGGCTCGCGCTCGAACGCGACGGGCTGATGAAGGCGCAGGCGCGCGCGCTGATCGACGCGGCGGCGGGGCGGCATTTGAACGTCATGTTCCCGATGGTTTCCGAAGCCTGGGAATTCGACGAGGCCAAGGCGCTGTTCGAGGCACAGCGCGCCTGGGTCGAATCGCGCAACCGCAAGCTGCCGCTCGACATCCGCTACGGCGCGATGCTCGAAGTGCCGGCGCTGGCCGAGCAGCTCGACCTGTTGCTGCCCAAGATCGATTTCCTGTCGATCGGCACCAACGACCTGACGCAATTCCTGTTCGCCGCCGATCGCGCCAACCCGAAACTCGCCGAGCGCTATGACTGGCTGAGCCCGTCGATCCTGCGCTTCATCCGCCGCGTCGTCGGCCCGGCGCGCGAGGCGGGCGTGCCGATCGCGGTGTGCGGCGAGATGGGCGGGCGGCCGCTGGAGGCAATGGCGCTGATCGGGCTGGGGGTCGAGCGGCTGTCGATCACCCCGGCGGCGGTCGGGCCGATCAAGGCGATGATCCGCTCGCTCGATCGCGGCGCGCTGATGGAGCGGATGGCGGGCCTGCTCGCCGCGCCGCCGCGCGACATTCGCGGCACGCTGGCGCGCTGGGCGGCCGAGGCGGACGTCGAACTGGCATGATGGGGCCGGTGCCGTTCCGGTTCGGTTATGGCTGAACCACAATGATTCTGGCGGGTCGGCGCCGCATCACAAGCGCCGTTGACAGTAAGCGTGGCCTTTGGGACACAGCGAGCGCAAACGCAGGAGCCACGAGGGGTCGCATCCCTCCTGCCGGAGACGTGAATGACCGATGCCGAGGCCAATGGGCCTGCCAACCGTGCCGATCCGTCGCCCGTGCCACAGGGGGCTGGCGATCGGCTGCGCGCGGCGCGCGAGGCGCAGGGGCTGAACCTCGCCGATATCGCGGCGCGGACGCGGGTCCCGATCCGGCACCTGGAAGCGATCGAGAGCGGCGATTACCGCGAAATGCCGACGCCGACCTATGCGATCGGCTTTGCCAAGGCCTATGCCCGGGCGGTGGGCGAGGACGAGGTGGCGATCGGACGCGACGTGCGCGGGCGCACCGCGGCGATTTCCGCCGAGCGCCAGGAATATCAACCCTATGAGCTCGATGATCCGGCGCGGGTGCCGCCGCGCGGTCTGGCGCTGATCGCGGGCGTGATCGGCGTGATCTTGCTGATCGGCGCACTGATATGGCTGGGATCGGGCTGGTTCTCGGGCGGATCGCAACCCGCGACGTCCGACGAGATCGCCGCTGCCCCGGCCCCGGCCCCGACCGCCACGCCGATGGTGACGCAGCCGGTGCCGCAGGCGGCCGGCCAGGTGACGCTGACCGCGCTCGATCGCGTGTGGGTGCGCGTCCACGATGCGGCGGGCAAGACGCTATTCCAGAGCACGATGAACCCGGGCGACACGTTCGCTGTGCCGGCTGATGCCAATTATCCCGAGCTCACCGTCGGCCGACCCGACCAGTTGCGCATCAGCCTCGACGGCAAGGCGCTGGCGCCGCTGGGATCGGGGGCGCGGCCGATGAAGGACGTGCCGATCGACGCCGCCGCGCTTGCCGCTCGTCCGGCCGCGGCGCCGGGAACCGCCGCGCCGGTGACGACGCCGACGCCTGCGTCGAGCCCGACGGCCGCCGCATCGAGCACGCCGGCGCCGCGCAAGACGCCGGCCTCGGCCGCCGCGCCCAAGCCGAAACCGGCGGCGAGCAAGCCGCCCGCGGCATCGGCCAAGCCGCAGAACGCGCAACAACTGCCGCCGCCGAGCGGGATTTACTGAAGCCATCCCCATTCTTAAGGCTGGCGACAGGCGTGGCGTGTCAGCTATACCCGCGCCAATTCGCAGCCTTTACGGGAAATTCACCATGCGCCCATTCCTCGTCGCCGCGGTCGCCGTTCTGGGGATCGCCGGCAGCGCCGTTCCGGCCTTCGCCCAATCGGACATCCCCGGCCGTGTCGACCGGCTCGAGCGCGAGATGAACGCGGTGCAGCGCAAGGTCTTCCCCGGCGGTGCGGGGCAGAATTACATCCAGCCGCAGATCACGCCCAGCCAAGCGCAGCAGGACACCGGCTACGGCACGCCGGCATCGAGCCCGCTGACCGACCTGTCGTCGCGCGTGACCTCGCTCGAACAGCAGATGAGTTCGATGACCAACACGGTGGAGGAGACGCAGCACCGGCTCTGGGTGCTCGAGGATCAGTTCAACAGCTACAAGCAGGTCACCGACCAGCGGCTCGCCGCGCTGGAAGGCAAGGGCGGCGGGATCGGCGCGCCGGCCAGTGGCGGCGCGACGCCGATCGACAGCCCGCCGCCGTTGGGCGGGCCGGTAGCCGATGCCGGAAGCGATGCGTCTGCCGGCACCGGCGGCGTTGAAAAGCCGAGCACCGGCGATCCGGAAGAGGACGCCTATATCTATGGCTACCGATTGTGGGCGGCGAAGCAATATCCGGCGGCCGAGGCGCAGTTAAAATCGGTGGTCGAGAAATATCCGAATACACGCCGGGCGAGCTATGCGCAGAACCTGCTCGGGCGATCGTATCTCGACGATGGCAAGCCGAGCCTCGCGTCGATTGCTTTCTACGACAATTACAAGAAGATGCCCGATGGCGAACGCGCACCGGACAGCCTTTATTATCTCGGTCAGGCGCTAATGAAGCTCAACAAGCCGGCGGATGCCTGCAAGGTCTATGACGAGCTGAGCGACGTCTATGGCGACAAGATCTCGACGGGCATGAAGGCCGACATCACCGCTGCCCGCCGCACCGCCCAGTGTAAGTGACCAAGGCGGTCGATCCGGCCGACGCGAGCCGGCTCGCGACGCATTTCGAGCGGAACTTCGACCGGAAGCCCGATGCCGGGGCGCCGCTGGCGCTCGCGGTGTCGGGCGGGCCGGACAGCATGGCGCTGCTCGCGCTCGCTGCGGCGGCGTGGCCGGGGGGCGTGATCGCGGCGACGGTCGATCATCGCCTGCGCGCCTCGGCGGCGGACGAATGCGCGATGGTGGCGGCGGCGTGCGCCGGGCTGGGCGTGCCGCACGCGACGCTGGTGGCGGACGCCTTTCCGGACGGCGCCAGCCTGCAAGCGCAGGCGCGCCACCTTCGTTACGCGCTGCTGATCGACTGGGCAGCGCAGGCCGGCGCGATGGCGCTGGCGACGGCGCATCAGGCCGACGACCAGGCCGAGACCTTCCTGATGCGCGCGGCGCGCGGCGCGGGGCTCTCCGGGCTCGCCGGGGTGCGCGCCTCACGGAAAGTGACGGCCAGCGACGGGCGGGCGTTGCTGCTGGTGCGGCCGGTGCTCGACTGGCGGCGCGCCGAACTGCGCGCGATCGTGCGGCGCGCGGAACTGCCGTTCGTCGACGACCCCGCGAACGATGACCCGCGCCACGACCGGACGCGGTTCCGGCGCTTGCTCAATGAGCATGAGTGGCTCGATGCGCCGCGCATCGCGCGCGCCGCCGCGCACCTTTCCGAAGCGGACCGGGAATTGCGCGCGATCGCGGACTGGGTGTGGGCCGAGCGGGCCCGGCAGGGGCGGGGCGGGACGATCAGGATCGACATGGCCGGATTGCCGCGCGGGCTGCGGCGGCGGTTGGCGCTGCGCGCGATCGGCGCCGTGCGCGCGGCGGCGGGGGTCGATCGGCCCGACTGGTCGCCCGACGCCAATATCGAACCGCTGCTCGATGCGCTCGATCGCGGCAAGGCGGCGACGCAGGCGGGCGTGCTGGCGCGGCCCAAAGGCGACTTGTGGAGATTCGGCACGGCGCCGGCGCGGCGGACGGGATAGGGCGAATCGACATTCAGAACGCAGCGTTGGCCTTGCTTTGGCTTGACCGCGGTCAAGACTGAATGTCGGTCGGCTCTAGTCGCCTGAATCTCGAGTTCGCATCATGAGTGCCGTCATGCTGAACTTGTTTCAGCATCCATGGTGCAACGCCGACCGCCCCGCTTGGCGTTGATGGAGCACCATGGACCCTGAAACGAGTTCGCCGGTGACGGCTCGATCTTGATGCCGCGGAGTTCGTTCCCACCGCACCATGGCCGGCAAACCCTACACCCGGACGGGGCGTGGCTGATGGCCGGGATCGCCGAACACGCGGCGATAGCGGGCGATTTCGGCGGGGTCGCCCGAAGCCTTGGACGGATTGTCGGAGAGCTTGACGGCGGGGCGGCCGTCGGCGCTCGTCACCTTGCAGACCAACGAGATCGGATCGAGATCGGCATCGTGCTCGGGATCGCAGCCGCGGAAATCGTTGGTGAGATTGGTACCCCAGCCGAAGCTCATCCGCACCCGGCCGTGGAAGTGGCGATAGACCTGCTCGATCGACTCGACGTCCATGCCGTCGGAGAAGATCAGCAGCCTGGTGCGCGGATCCTGCCCATGCGCCTGCCACCAGGCGATGATTTCCTCGCCGGCCTCGATCGGCGGCGCGCTATCGGGGCGGAAGCCGGTCCAGCCCGCCAGCCAATCTGGCGCGTTGGTGAGGAAGGCGGTGGTGCCGAACGCATCGGGCAAGGCGATCAGCAGGTTGCCGCCGTAATGGCGCTGCCAATCCTCCAGCACGCGATAGGGGGCACGCGCGAGCGCCGCGTCATCGCCACCGGCGAGCGCGGCCTCGACCATTGGCAGCTCGTGGGCGTTGGTGCCGATCGCTTCGAGATCGGCGTCCATCGCCAGCAGGACGTTGGAGGTGCCGATGAAGCGGTTCCCAAGCCCTTCCTTCAACGCCTCGACGCACCAGCGCTGCCAGAGAAACGAATGGCGCCGCCGGGTGCCGAAATCGGACAGGACGAGATCGGGAAGCTGGCGCAGCCGCTCCACCTTCTCCCATAATTTGGCCTTGGCGCGGGCGTAGATGACATCGAGCGCGAAGCGGCCGCGATCACGCAGCGCGGCGCGCGAGCGCAGCTCGTTGATGATCGCCAGCGCCGGAATCTCCCACATCGTCGTGTGCGTCCAGGGGCCTTCGAAGCGGAGCTCATACTGGCCGTCGACGGTGCGCAGGTCGTAATCGGGCAGGCGGAAATCGGCGAGCCAGGCGATGAAATCGGGCGCGAACATCTGCGTCTTGCCGTAAAAGGTGTTGCCGGCGAGCCAGATCAGCTCCTTCTTGGTGAAACGCAGCGTGCGGGCATGATCGAGCTGCGCGCGCAACTCGGCCTCGTCGATCGCCTGCGCCAGGCGGACGGCATGGCTGCGGTTGATCAGCGAGAAGGTGGCGGTGACGTCCGGATGGACGTGGCGAATCATCTGCAGCATGAGCAGCTTGTAGAAATCGGTATCGAGCAGGCTGCGGACGATCGGATCGAGCCGGAAATTGTGATTGTAGGTACGGGTAGCGATATCGGTCACGGCCATGCAGGCGCTTTCGGGCAGGATTGTTCGGTGCCCATCGCTTTCGCAGGAAGCGCTGCCGGATGGCAAGCAAACCACGCCGAAAGGATATCCGGCGTGTGATGGCCACGATCGATCAGAGACTTCGCGATTGTTCCATTGCCATTAACCTCCATGCGCCTATCTTGGGTGCGAAAGGTACGACAGCGCGCATGGACGACAACAAGCAGAACGGCCCCGGCAATGAAGGCGGCGGCGGCAACCCCTGGATGAAGCAGCTGCTGATCTGGGCGGGCATCCTGCTCGCGCTGGCGCTATTCGTCGGGCTGATAAACGGCCGTTCGACGGAGACGGCGGGCACCACGATCCCCTATTCGACCTTCCTCGACAAGGTGCAGGACGGATCGGTGCGCGCGGTGAATGTCGGCGACGGCGTGATTACCGGCACCTATTCCAACGACGATCACTTCCGGACCTACACGATGGCCGATCCGGAGCTGACCGACCGGCTGCGCAAGGCGGGCGTGACGATCAACGCGCAGCCCAAGGACGAGCCGTCGATCTGGATGTACCTGCTCTATAATTCGCTGCCGTTCATCCTGTTTCTCGGCATCGCCTTCTTCGTCGTGCGTCAGATGCAGAAGAATTCGGGCTCGGGCGCGATGGGCTTCGGCAAGAGCCGTGCGCGGATGCTGACGCAGAAGGAAGGCAAGGTCACCTTCGACGACGTTGCCGGCATCGACGAGGCGCGCGAGGAATTGCAGGAAATCGTCGAGTTCCTGAAAGACCCGACCAAGTTTGCGCGATTGGGCGGCAAGATACCCAAGGGCGCGCTGCTGGTCGGCTCGCCCGGCACCGGCAAGACCTTGCTCGCCCGTGCGATTGCGGGCGAGGCTGGTGTGCCGTTCTTCACCATCTCCGGCTCGGATTTCGTCGAGATGTTCGTCGGCGTCGGCGCAAGCCGCGTGCGCGACATGTTCGAACAAGCCAAGAAATCGGCGCCGTGCATCGTCTTCATCGACGAGATCGATGCGGTCGGCCGCTCGCGTGGCGCCGGGCTGGGCAACCAGAACGACGAGCGCGAGCAGACGCTCAACCAGTTGCTGGTCGAGATGGACGGCTTCGAGGCGAACGAAGGCATCATCATTATCGCCGCCACCAACCGCCCCGATGTGCTCGATCCCGCGCTGCTGCGGCCGGGCCGCTTCGACCGGCAGGTGACGGTGCCGCGGCCCGATATCGAGGGCCGGGTCAAAATCCTGCAGGTCCATATGAAGAAGGTGCCGCTGGCGCCCGACGTCGATGCCCGCGTGATCGCGCGCGGCACGCCGGGCTTCTCGGGCGCCGACCTCGCCAACCTCGTCAACGAGGCGGCACTGCTCGCCGCGCGCAAGGGCAAGCGGCTGGTGGCAATGGCCGAATTCGAAGAGGCCAAGGACAAGGTCATGATGGGCACCGAGCGGCGCTCGATGCTGATGACCGAGGACGAGAAGCGGATGACCGCCTATCACGAGGCGGGCCACGCGATCGTCACGCTGCACGAGCCGGCATCGGACCCGATCCACAAGGCGACGATCATCCCGCGCGGGCGCGCGCTGGGCATGGTGATGCGCCTGCCCGAGCGCGACCAGAATTCGATGCACCGCGACCAGATGTACGCGCACCTGTCGATCGCGATGGGCGGCCGCGTCGCCGAGGAGCTGATCTTCGGTTACGACCGGGTGAGCTCGGGCGCTTCGGGCGACATCCAGATGGCGACGCGGCTGGCGCGCTCGATGGTCACGCAATGGGGCATGTCCGACGCGGTCGGACCGCTGGAATATGGCGATTCGGATGAGAGCTATCTCGGCTATTCGATGTCGCGCCCGGCGCACATGTCGAACGAGACCGCGCAGCTGATCGACAAGGAGATCAAGAGCCTGGTCGAAGGCGGGCTGGCGCGCGCGCGCAAGGTGCTGACCGAGCATATCGACCAGCTGCACGCGCTGGCCAACGCGCTGCTCGAATATGAGACGCTGACCGGCGACGAGATCAAGAAGCTGATCGCCGGCGAGCCGATCGAGCGCAACGACGGACCGGCGGCGGGCATGCAGCCGGTGCCGGCGGCGGGCACCTCGATCCCCAAGACGCGGCGCCCGTCCGGGCCATTCGGAACGCCGAAGCCCCTCGGGGCTTAGAAGGCGGTTCCGAGTCTCAGGTCGCCGCGCTGACCGGGGTGGTGCGCGCAGCGGCGGCTGCCGGTACGCGCTTCGCGGCCTTGCGGGGCGGGGATAGCTCGATCGCGGCGGCTTGCGGGGCATCCTCGACCGGATAGCCGAGCGCGCGTAGATCGAAGCCGCGCGACCTTTCGAGCCGGGCGTTGCTTTGCGCATAGCGCTGCCGGATGAAGGCGAGCAGGCGCTTGCCGAGCAGGCGATCCGCGCGTGCGCGCCCTTCGATACGCGCCGTCGCCTCGAGAGCCACCCGGCGCAGCGCATAGAAGCCGGGAATATCGATCAGATAACGCTTGTCGGCGACCGAGCGCGCGGTGAACAGGCCGAGCACCCGTCCGATCGCGATCGTGACATGGCCGAACGAACGATTGGGCTTCTTGTCGTGGATGCCATTGCGATCGACCGTCAATCCCGATGCGGAAGCGATCGCATCCAGAAAGGCATCGGGATCGGTGCGCAGCTGCTCATACGGCAGGACGAGCACGTTCTGGCGACCGAACAGGCTGTCATAATAGGCGATCAGCCGATCATATTCGAAATGGCCGAAGCCGAAGCGCGGCGCCTTGAACGGGTGGCTCAGCGCGCCGCGCCGGCGCGTTTGCGAGAACAGGTAGTTGCGGATGCTGGCGGTGCCGCCGGCGCGGACATATTGCACGTAGCTGGCCGCGATCATGCTTGGCTGCGCGCGGATCGCGATGACGATCAGCGCGTCGGGCAGCACCGCCTTTATGCGGCGCGCTACCTCGGGTGCCATCAGGCCGTGAAGGCCGTTGTTATGGATATAGCCGCTGAGATTCTCCTCGCAGATCACCGGCGGGCGCGGATCGGCGGGATCGGCGAGCTGGCGGGCGGCCTCGACGGCATCGAAGGCGAGGCCATCGGGAGCGAGAAGCGCCTGCTGCGCGCGATCGCGGCCAATCCAGCGGTGGCTGGTCGCGCGCGGATAGACCTGATTCTGAAACCAGGTCGTCGCGGTCTTGTGATAGCCGATATGGACAATCGCGCGCACGGCGTCTCCCTCTTGCGGGCGGCATCTTCGCTCAAACAGGTGACGGTCTCAAGGCGGCGGCGCCGCAGTTGCCGTCGTCAGGCGGCCTCGAGCGCAGCGATGAAGCGTTCGCGCCACCATGTCACGTCATGATCGCGAACATTGTCGAACATCGGCTGCCAGCGAGCAATACGCTCTTCCCTCGGCATCGCCAGCGCGGTGCCGATCGCCTCGGCGATGTCGTCGGCGGAATAGGGGTTTATCATCAGCGCGCCGGTCAACTGCTCGGCCGCGCCGGTGAAGCGCGAGAGGATCAGGACGCCGGGATCGCGCGGATCCTGCGCGGCGACGAATTCCTTGGCGACCAGGTTCATGCCATCGCGCAACGAGGTTACGAGGCCGATCCGCGCGGCGCGATAGACGCCGGCCAGCGTGTCGCGCGGATAGCCGCGGTTGACGTAGCGGATCGGCGTCCAGTCGATATCGGCATATTGGCCGTTGATCCGGCCCGACAGCGAATCGAGATGATTGCGGATCGCCTGGTAGCTCTCGACGTCGGTGCGCGAGGGCGGGGCGATCTGCAGCAGATAGACCAGCGCGCGGCGATCGGGATTCTTTTGCAGGAAACGCTCGTAGCCGAGGAAGCGCTCGGCCAGCCCCTTCGAATAATCGAGCCGGTCGACCCCGATGATCATCTGCCGGCCGACCCCGCTTTCGAGCACGCGCATCTTCACGTCGCGAGCGTGATCGGTGTTGGCGTTGGCGATGAAATCCTTCGAATCGATGCCGATCGGGCAGGCGATCGCGCGGATCGTGCGCCCGCCGACCGTGATCCGGCCGTTCTCGCCGAGCGTCCCGCCCATTTCATGGGTGACATAGTGGCGGAACGATTCGAGCCATTCGGCCGACTGGAAGCCGACCACGTCATAAGCGAACAATGCCTCCACCAGCCGCTTGTGGTCGGGCAGCGCGACGAGCAGCCGCGTTGGCGGCCAGGGGATGTGCAGGAAGAAGCCGATGCGGTTCTTCATGCCGTGCTGGCGCAGGATCCAGCCGAGCGGGATCATGTGGTAATCGTGCACCCACACCACGTCGTCGGGCATGATATGCGGCGCGACGATATCGCCGAACACGCGATTCACCCGCTCGTAACCGCCCTGATAATCACGTTCGAACTCGGTGAGATCGAGCCGGTAGTGGAACAGCGGCCATAAAGTCGAATTGGCATAGCCGTTGTAATATTCGTCGATTTCTTGCGCCGTGAGGTCGATCGTGCCCGAGGTGACGCCGGCATGGGTTTCGAAATCGAGCTTGTGATCTTCGCCTGCATGCCCCGACCAGCCGAACCAGATGCCCTCGCTTTCCCGAAGCGCGGCGGTGAGCGCCACGGCGAGGCCGCCCTGCGCGGCGGGCTGATCGGGTTTTGGCGCGGAAACGCGGTTCGAGATGACGATGAGACGGCTCAGCGGATGGCACTCCATGGTTTGGATAGCAGAACGGCACAGTTGATCATTCCGACGAGCGAATAGGTCTGGGGATAGTTCCCCCACAATTCACCTGTGTTGGGATCAATATCCTCGCTGAGCAGGCCGGCGGGCGTGCGACGCTCGAGCATTTCCTCGAGCAGGATGCGGGCATCGGCGTCGCGGCCGGTGAAATGCAGCGCCTCGATCAGCCAGAAGGTGCAGACGTTGAACGCGGTGTGGGGCAGGCCGAAATCATCTTCGGTGGCATAGCGCAGCATGTGGCTGCCGCGGCGCAGGCCATCCTCAACCGCTTTCAGCGTGCCGCGGAACCGGGGATCGTCGGGCGCGAAGAAGCGCAGATCGAGCAACTGGATCAGGCTGGCGTCGAGATCGTCGCCGGCGAACGTGGCGGAGAGACGGTTGGTCTCCGGACGCCACGCTTCCTCCTCGATCTTCCGGCGCATGGTCTGCGCGCGATCCTGCCAGAATTCGGCGCGTTCGGTGAGGCCGAGCGCGGCGGCGGCGTTGGCGAGACGGTCGCACGCCGCCCAGCACATCGCGGCGGAATAGGTGTGGACGTGGCTCTTGGTGCGCAATTCCCACAAGCCGGCGTCGGGCTGGTCATAGACTTGCCAGGCGCGCTCGCCGATCGGCTCCAATGCCTTGAAATCCTCGACCCCGCCGACGCGCAGCAGGCGGTGGTCGAAGAACGCCTGGACATTGGACAGCACGATCTGGCCGTAAGCGTCGTGCTGGACCTGCTCATAGGCCTGGTTGCCGACGCGCACCGGGCCCATGCCGCGATAGCCCGACAGCGCCTTGGCCTCATATTCGATCAGCGTCTGCTCGCCGCCGACGCCGTACAGCGGGTGGATGTGGCCGCCGGCGGCATTGTCGACGATGTTGCGGAGGTATTCGAGATAGGCTTCGAGGACATCGAGCGCGCCGAGGCGGTTCAAGGCCTGGACGGTGTAATAAGCGTCACGAATCCAGCAGAAACGATAATCCCAGTTGCGGCCCGAATCGGCATGTTCGGGGATCGAGGTGGTCAGCGCAGCGACGATCGCGCCGGTCTCCTCGTGCTGGCACAGCTTCAAGGTGATCGCCGAACGGATCACCGCTTCCTGCCATTCCACCGGCGTGGCGAGGCCGCGCACCCAATGGCGCCATTCCTCCGCCGTGCGATCGAGCATCGTCTCCAGCGCCTCGACGATGTCGGCGGTGAAGCTCTCGTCGGGGCCGAGGAAGAAGTGCAGCGAGCGTTCGACGCGGAACAGCCGCTCATCCTCGATCCAGCCGATCGGCGCATTGGTGGTGAGCCGCAGCACGCTTTCCTCGACCAGATAGCGGATATGGTTCGAGCCGCGGGTGTGATCGGCCATCGCGCCGCCCCACGCCCGCGCCGGGCGCAGCCGGACGCGGATGCGCGGTGCGCCGGCAACCGGACGGACGATTCGGGCGAAGGCGACCGGCCGGTACATCCGGCCCATCCGCTTGAAGCGCGGGCAGAAATCGATCACTTCGATGGCGTTGCCATGGAGATCGGTGTGGCGCGTGACGAGGATCGGCGTGTTGCGCAGATAGGCCTGCGTCGTCTCTACCTTGCCGTCGAGATCGATCTCCCAGAAGCCGAACGCGCCTTTGCCCGCGGGCGGCTTGTCGTCGAGCAGCGAGCAGAAGGCGGGATCGCCGTCGACGCGCGGCGTGCAGCCCCAGACGAATCGGCCGGAGCGATCGACCAGCGCCGAGACCTGGCAATTGCCGATCGGCCAGAGATCAAGGGTCGCGGTCAAAGCGCGGTCCTCAGGAAAGCGTGGACCGCCGCGACGTCGGGCAGGCGATAACCGGCGGCGGTTTCGCGGCTCGCCCCGATCAGGATGCCGGCGCCGCCGAGCCGCGCGCAGGCGGCGAAACCCGGCTCGTCGGTGAGATCGTCGCCGAGGAACACCGGCCGATGCCCGGCGAACGGCGCGCGCGCCATCAGCGCGGTGATCGCCGAGCCCTTGTCGTGGCCGGGCAGGCGCAGCTCGACCATCATTTTGCCGTGCTGAACGTCGAGCGCGTTCTCGCGCGCGAAATCCTCGACCAGCACATGCGCCTCGCGCTCGGCTTCTGGGGCGAGGCGATAATGCACGCCGACGCCGAGCGGCTTCTGCTCGATCACCACGCCGTCGCGCCCGCCGAGCCGATCGGTGAACAGATCGAGTGCGGCATCGAGCGCGGCGGGGCGCTCCGGCCGTTCGATCGCGCCGCCGGCGAGGCGCGTCTCTGCGCCGTGGCTGCCGACCATGCCGAGCGCCGTACCGTGGCTGGCGAGAAAGCCGTCGAGCGTCGCGATCGAACGCCCGCTGACCAGCGCCACGCGCCCGCCGAGCTGCGCGCCGATACCGGCGAGCAGCCGCCCGAGCGCGGCATCGACGGCGACGGCATCGGGACGGTTGGCAAGCTCCACCAGCGTGCCGTCGAAATCGAGGAACAGGCTCGCGCCGTCAATTAGCGCGGCGGGCGGCGGCGGAAGGTCGCGAGTGTCGGCCATTGCGGCCTTCATAACGGCTGGCATGACGCGGTGAACCCCTTGCGGCAAACTTTGTTGCACTGCACTCGTTACGCGAGCGTTCCGCGGCGGTTGCTTTGTCCGCGCATCGGCCTAGATCGCCACGTGATGATCGACGACGACAAGCGACTCGCGGCCGAGGCAGCGGTGGCGGAGATCGAGGACGGCATGCTGGTCGGGCTCGGCTCGGGCTCGACCGCGGCCTTCGCGATCGCCGCGATCGGCAAGCGGGTGAGCGAGGGGCTGGAGATCGATGCCGTCGTGACCTCGCTGGAAAGCGGGCGACTGGCCGCGCGGCACGGCATCGAGCTGCTCGATTTCGAGGATGTCGCGACGGTCGATCTGGTGATCGACGGCACCGACGAGATCGACCCCGCCTTCCGCGCGATCAAGGGCGCGGGCGGCGCGATGATGCGCGAGAAGATTGTCGCCAATGCGGCGAAGCGGATGGTGGTCGTCGCCGACGGGCGCAAGCGGGTGGCGCGGCTCGGCGGGGTGCCGGTGCCGGTCGAGGTACTGCCGTTCGCGCGCAGCGCCGTGCTGGGCGAGTTGCGCCGGCTGGGCGCCGAGCCGGTGTTGCGCCGGGCGGGGGCCGATCCCTATCTGACCGATCAGGACAATATTGTGTTCGACTGCGCGTTCGCCGCGCTCGACATGCCCGACGAGCTTGCCGTGGCGCTGTCGACGATACCGGGCGTGCTCGCCCACGGCCTGTTCCTGCGCGAAGTCGACGCCGCTTATATCGCCACCGGCGGCCGCGTCGATCGGCTCGAACGGCATTGAACGAAACAAAGCCGCGCGCATCCGCGTTCGGCACCTAGCTGGGGAAGACAAGCATGACCGACACCGCGACCACCAACAAGCCGCCGAGCGATCCGGTCCACGAAGACGGCAGCCCGGAGCGGCTGGCGATCGACACGATCCGCACGCTGGCGATGGACGCGGTGCAGAAGGCCAATTCGGGCCACCCCGGCACGCCGATGGCGCTGGCGCCGGTGGGTTATACTTTGTGGTCGAAGTTCCTGCGCACCGATCCCGACGCGCCGCACTGGCCCAATCGTGACCGTTTCGTGCTGTCGGTCGGCCATGCCTCGATGCTGCTTTACGCGCTGCTGCATCTCGCCCAGGTCAAGGAAGTCGATCGCGACGGCAAGCCGACCGGCAAGCCCGCGATCAGCCTGGAGGATATCGAGAATTTCCGCCAGCTCGGCTCGAAAACGCCGGGGCATCCCGAATATCGCCACACCACCGGCGTCGAGACGACCACCGGGCCGCTGGGGCAGGGCTGTGGCAATTCGGTCGGTATGGCGATCGCCGAGCGCTGGCTGGCCGCGCGCTACAATCGCGACGGCTTCGCGATCTTCGATCACGACGTCTACAATCTGTGCGGCGATGGCGACATGATGGAAGGCGTCTCGGCCGAGGCGGCGAGCCTGGCCGGGCACCTGAAGCTTTCCAACCTGTGCTGGATCTACGACAGCAACCATATCTCGATCGAGGGCGGCACCGATCTCGCATTCGACGAGGATGTCGGCGAGCGCTTCCTGGCCTATGGCTGGAACGTCATCCATGTCGATGATGCCAATGATTGCAATGCCCTGGCCGACGCCTTCGAAGCCTTCCGCCAGACCGACGACAAGCCGACGCTGATCGTCGTCCATTCGGTGATCGGCTGGGGGTCCCCACGCGCCGGCACCGCCAAGGCGCATGGCGAGGCGCTGGGCGAGGACAATGTCCGCATCACCAAAGAAGCATACGGCTGGCCTGACAAGCAGTTCTATGTGCCGGATGGCGTCGCGGAAGCGTTCAACAAGGCGATCGCCGATCGCGGCCGGCCGTTGCGCGAGGAATGGGAAAGCCTGTTCGCGCGCTACAAGACGGCGCATCCCGATCTCGCCGCCGAGGTCGAGCATATGCTGGCGGGCACGCTGCCCGACGGCTGGGATGCCGATATCCCGACCTTCGATGCCGATGCCAAGGGCCTCGCCTCGCGCGATGCCGGCGGCAAGGTGCTGAACGCGATCGTTCCCAAGGTGCCCTGGCTGCTCGGCGGCTCGGCCGACCTCGCGCCTTCGACCAAGACCGACATCAAAGGCGCGCCCTCGTTCGAGGCGAATGATTACGACGGCACCAACTTCCACTTCGGCGTGCGTGAGCACGGCATGGGCGCGATCGTCAACGGCATGACGCTCTCCGGCCTGCGCGGCTACGGCTCCACCTTCTTCGTGTTCCTCGATTACATGCGGCCGCCGGTGCGCCTGTCCGCGTTGATGGAGATCGGCGCGGTGTGGGTCTACACGCACGATTCGATCGGCGTCGGCGAGGACGGGCCGACCCACCAGCCGATCGAGCAACTGGCGATGCTGCGCGCGACGCCGGGAATCGACACGATCCGCCCCGGCGACGCCAATGAGGTCGCCGAGGCGTGGCGCGCGACGGTGACCGACGGCGGCCACCCGACCGCGCTGGTATTGTCGCGTCAGGCGATGCCCACGCTCGACCGGACCAAATATGCCGGTGCAGAGGGCGTGGCAAAGGGCGCCTATGTGCTCGCCGACAGCGACGACCCCGAGGTGATCCTGATCGGCACCGGCTCCGAGCTGGCGCTGGTCGCCGAGGCGCACGAAAAGCTGAAGGCCGAGGGCGTCCGCAGCCGCGTCGTTTCGATGCCGAGCTGGTATCGCTTCGAGCTGCAATCGGACGATTACAAGCAGAGCGTGTTTCCCGATGGGATCACCGCGCGGCTGGCGGTCGAGATGGGCGGCGAGCTCGGCTGGGATCGCTACGTCGGACGGCGCGGGCGGACGATCACCATGTCGACCTTCGGCGCGTCGGCGCCGATCGCCAAGCTGGCGGACAAATTCGGGTTCACCGTCGACAATGTCGTGAAGGTGGCCAAGGAAATGCTGGAGACCAAGTGATGGGTAAGCTCAACGAACTGGAAAAGCTCGGGCAGGCGGTGTGGCTCGATTTCGTCGACCGCAAGTTCCTCGAGGAGGGCGGGCTGAAAAAGCTGGTCGAGGAGGATGGGCTGTCGGGCGTTACCTCGAACCCGTCGATCTTCGAAAAGGCGATGGGCCACGGCACGGCTTATGACGGCAGCCTGGCCGATTACGACAAGGCGCATCCCGACGCGCCGACGATCGACCGTTACGAGGCGCTTGCCGTGCAGGACATCAAGGCAGCGGCCGACACGCTCAGGCCCGTCTATGACCGGCTGAATGCCAAGGATGGTTATGTCAGCCTGGAGGTCTCGCCCTATCTCGCCGACGATACCGACGCGACCATCGCCGAGGCGGCGAAGCTGTGGAAGATGGTCGGCAAGCCCAATCTGATGATAAAGATTCCGGGCACCGAGGCCGGCGTGCCGGCGATCGCGGCGACGATCGCGGCGGGCATCAACGTCAACGTGACATTGCTGTTCGGGATCGAGGCGTACAAGAAGGTCGCGCTGGCCTATGTCGAGGGGCTCGAGCAGCGCGTCGCGCGCGGCGAGCCGATCGACAAGATCGCGTCGGTCGCGAGCTTCTTCGTCAGCCGGATCGACGGCAAGATCGACGCCGCGATCGACAAAATCGGCACCGAAGAGGCCAAGGCCATCCGCGGCAAGGTGGCGATCGCCAACGCCAAGCTGGCCTATCAATGGTATCTCGATTTCATCAAGTCGGATCGCTGGCAGAAGCTCGCGGCCAAGGGGGCAATGGTGCAGCGGCTGCTGTGGGCATCGACCAGCACCAAGGATCCGAGCTATCCGGACACGCTGTACGTCGACACGCTGATCGGCGAGGACACGGTCAACACGCTGCCGCCGGCGACGATGGACGCGTTCCGCGACCATGGCACCCCGGCCGAGACGCTGACCAAGGACATCGACGACGCGAAGCACGTGCTGGCCGAGGCGGACCGGCTGGGCCTCGATCTCGACGGCGTCACCGACACGCTGGTCGAGGAAGGCGTGCAGTCGTTCGCCAAGGCGTTCGACACGCTGCTCGGTTCGATCGCGGCGAAGCATCCCGCGACGGCGTGACCTTCCTTTTGACGCCGCCTCCGATCGATCGGGACGGCGTCTTTCCTGACCCCAATCGGAGAAACACATGAAAATCGGCGTCATCGGGCTCGGCCGCATGGGCGGCAACATTGCGCGGCGATTGATGCAGCACGGGCACGAAGTGGTCGGCTGGGATCGATCGGCCGATGCGGTCGCCGATGTGGTCAAGGACGGGATGACCGGCGCCGACGGGCTGGAGGACATGAAAGCCAAGCTTGGCAACCACGCCACGTTCTGGGTGATGCTGCCCGCCGGCGCGCCGACCGAAAGCACGATCAAGGAACTTGCCGGGATCATCGCCCAGGGCGACGTCATCATCGATGGCGGCAACACCTTCTACAAGGACGATATCCGCCGCGCGAAGGCACTGCGCGAGAAGGGCATCCACTATATCGACGTCGGCACCTCGGGCGGCGTGTGGGGGCTCGAGCGCGGCTATTGCATGATGATCGGCGGGCCGGACGAGGAAGTGCGGCGGCTCGATCCGATCTTCGAGGCGCTGGCGCCGGGGCTCGGCACGATCCCGCGCACCAAGCGCAAGGAAGGCGAAGACCCGCGCGCCGAGAAGGGCTATATCCACGCCGGCCCGGCCGGGGCGGGCCACTTCGTCAAGATGGTTCACAACGGCATCGAATACGGGCTGATGCAGGCCTATGCCGAAGGGTTCGATATCCTGAAATCGAAGTCATCGGACAAGCTGCCCGAGGATGAGCGGTTCGACATCAACCTGACCGACGTTGCCGAGGTGTGGCGGCGCGGCAGCGTGATCTCGTCATGGCTGCTCGATCTCACCGCCTCGGCGCTGGCCGCGGATCAGATGCTCGAACAGTTCGAAGGCAATGTCGCCGATTCGGGCGAGGGCCACTGGACGATCGAGGCGGCGATGGAGGAAGCGGTGCCGGCCAATGTGCTGACCGCCGCCTTGTTCGCGCGCTATCGCAGCCGCGTCGAGCATACCTTTGGCGACAAACTGCTTTCCGCGATGCGCTTTGGTTTCGGGGGCCACGTCGAGATCCCGCAATGACGCTGGTCGTCTGCGATGTCGACGGCACGCTGGTCGATTCGAACAAGGCATTGAGCGAGGCGAACAAGGCGGCGGTCGCGCGGTTGCGCGCGGCCGGACTGGGCTTCACGATCATCAGCGCGCGGCCGCGATCCGGCATGATGTGGATCGCCGAGGCGCTCGATCTCGATGCGCCGATGGGCGCGTTCAACGGCGGCATCGTGTTCGATCGCGATGGCGAGATCTGCGCCCACGAGACAATCGAGCCGGAGGTTGCCCGGGGCATGATCGACCTGATGGCCGGCGCGCCGGTCGATCGCTGGGTGTTCGCCGACGATCGCTGGTATGCAAGCTCGGGCGAGGGTGTGCATGTTGAGCATGAGATACGCGCCTCAAACCGGCAACCGATCGTCACCGGCGATATCGCCGCGCTGCTCGACCATGCCGACAAGATCACCTTCGTCAGCGACGACCAGCCGCTGCTCAACGGGCTGCACGATCGCGCGGCGGCGGCGTTCGGCGCGGCGGCGACGGTGGTGCAGTCACAGACCTATTATCTCGATGTGACCGCACAAGGCGCCAACAAGGGCGACGGCATCGCGGCACTGGCGCGCGCGATGGGCGTCGATCTTGCCGACACGATCGCGATCGGCGACCAGGCCAACGACCTGGCGATGTTCGCGCGCGCCGGGCGCTCGATCGCGATGGGCAATGCGACCGAGGCGGTGAAGGCGCAGGCCGACGACGTCACCCTGTCCAACGATGAGAGCGGCGTCGCCCATGCGATCGATACGCTGATCCTGCGAGCGATGGCATGAAGACGCTGGTCGCGTTCGATCTCGACGGCACGCTCGCCGAAAGCAAGCAGGCGTTGACCGACGACATGGCGGAAGCGCTTGCCGACCTGCTCGGCGTGGCCGATGTCGCGGTGATCTCGGGCGGGGACTGGCCGCAGTTCGACAAGCAGGTGGCGAGCCGGTTGCCGCAGCGTGCCGACCGCGGCCGGCTGTGGCTGATGCCGACCACCGGCACCAAGCTCTACACCTATCGAAATGGTTCGTGGTCGGCGGTTTACGCCGAACTCTTCTCGGACGATGAGAAGAAGGAAATCGTCGCTGCCTTCGATGCCGCGCTCGATGCGACCGGCTTCGTGCCCGAGCGGAGTTGGGGCGAGCGGATCGAGGATCGCGGCAGCCAGATCACCTTTTCCGCGCTCGGCCAGCAAGCGCCGCTCGACGCCAAGGAAGCGTGGGATCCCGATCACGCCAAGCGCAAGGTGATCCAGGTCGATCTGCAGCGGCGGCTGCCGGGGCTGGCGATCAACATCGGCGGCACCACCTCGATCGACGTGACGCGCGCGGGCGTCGACAAGGCCTATGGCCTCAGGAAACTGAGCGAGCAGAGCGGGATCGCGCTCGACGCCATGCTGTTCATCGGCGACGCGATCTTCCCCGGCGGCAACGATTATCCGGCCAGGGAACTCGGACTCGACACCGTCAAGGTGCGCGATGCGCAGGATACGATGAGCGTGATCGCGGCGGTGGTCGCCTGCCTGAAGGACTAGTCGGTCGTCGCAATCGGCGATAGGGCGGCGCGATGATCGAGACCGTTCTGCCGCCCGCCATCGTCCTCGTCCGTCCGCAGCTCGGCGAGAATATCGGCAAGGCGGCGCGCGCGATGCTCAATTTCGGGCTGACCGAGATGCGTCTCGTCACCCCGCGCGACGGCTGGCCGAACCCGAGCGCGGGGCCGGCCGCGTCGGGCGCCGATATCGTGCTGGAAGGCGCGCGGGTGTTCGACAGCGTTGCCGAGGCGGTGGCGGATTGCGCGCATGTCTATGCGACGACGGTGCGCAAACGCGGCGTGACCAAGCCGGTGCTGACGCCCGAAGCCGCGTCGCGCGAGATCCACGGGCAGGTCGGGCGCTCGGCGATCCTGTTCGGGCCCGAGCGATCCGGGCTGGAGACCGACGACGTCGCGCTGGCGCGGACGATCGTGACGGTGCCGATCAATCCCGAGTTCGGCTCGCTCAACCTCGCGCAGGCGGTGATTCTGGTCGCTTATGAATGGTCGAAGGGGATGGCGCTGGCCTCGCCGCCCGAGACCGAGCTCGATCCGCCGGCATCGCAGGAGGAGTTCGAAGGCATGATCGGGCAGCTCGACGACATGCTCGAACGCACCGGCTTCTTCCATCCGCCCGAGCGCACGCCGGCGACCAGGCGAACGCTGCGGACGATGCTGACCAAGCCGGGCTGGTCGAGCCAGGAATTGCGCACGCTGCGCGGCGTGCTGAGCGCGCTCGACGGCGCGAAGCGGCCGCGCGGAGGATAGGCGTCCGCGCGGGGGGTCAGCGTTTGCCGAACCCCGTCATCGAATAGGGGCGCGCGGCGACGGAGGTCGCCCAGGTCTTGTTGGGCGTCGCCTGCATGGTGAAGTGCAACTCGCCGCCGCTCTCGATCTCGTCATGCGTGATGTAGCTGCGGGTGAGCGGCTTGCCGTTGAGCGTCACGCTGCCGACGTAGCGGTTCGCGTCGGACAGATTGTCCGCGGTGATCGTGAAATGCTTGCCCGACGGCAGATTGATGACCGCCTTGTCGACGAACGGCCTGCCGATGACATATTGCCCGCTGCCCGGCGTCACCGGATAGAAGCCCATCGAGGTGAAGATCAGCCAGGCCGACATCTGCCCGAGATCGTCATTGCCCGCGAAGCCATCGGGCGTGATGCGATACTGGCTGTCGACGATCTGCTTCAGTCGTTCCTGCGTGCGCCATGGCTGGCCGGCATATTCGTAGAGATAGGCGACCGAATGGCTCGGCTCGTTGCCGTGGATATATTGGCCGATCAACCCGGCGATATCCTCCGAGTCCGAATAATCGAGCTTCGAATTGTCGTAATTGAACATCGCGTCGAGCTTCTTGACCGTCGCCGCGTCGCCACCCAGCGCCTTGATAAGCCCGCCCTCGTCCTGCGGCATAAACCACGAATATTGCCAGGCATTGCCCTCGGTATAATCCGAGCCGTATTTGATCGAGGTCGGCGTGAACGGCTCGCGGAACTTGCCGTTTGAAAGTCGCGCGCGGACCCAGCCTTGCTTGAAATCGAAGCTGTTGCGCCAATTCTGCGCGCGCTTGAAGAAGGTCGCGGCGATATCGTCCTTGCCCATCTTCTTGGCCATCATCGCGATGGTCCAGTCGTCATAGGCATATTCGACCGTCTTCGATGCCGCCTCGGGCTCGTGGTCGATCGGCACATAGCCGAGCTTCATGTAATCCTTGAGGTCGCCATATTGGCCATAGGTTGCGCTGGCGACCATTGCCTTGAGCGCGGCGTCGGCATCGAAGCCCTTGATGCCCTTGAGATATGCGTCGGCGATGACGGGCACGGCGTGATAGCCGATCATGCACCAGGTTTCCTGCCCCTGGAACTGCCAGACGGGCAGGATGCCGAACGGGCTGTCCTGTTGGCTGGCGATCAGCGAGTTGATGAAATCGGCATTCTTCGCATCGGGCTCGATGATCGTCATCAGCGGATGCTCGGCGCGGAAGGTATCCCATAGCGAGAAGGTCGAATGGAAAGTGAAGCCATCGGCCTTGTGGACCTGATTGTCCGGCCCGCGATAGCGCCCGTCGGCATCGCCCGCGACCGAGGGAGCGAGCAGCGTGTGGTAAAGCGCGGTGTAGAAGCTGGTGCGCTCGTCCTTGGAAGCGGACACGTCGATCGCGCTCAGCGCCGATTGCCACGCGGCGACGGTCTTGGCCTCGATCTGATCGAAATTGCCGGGCTCGCTGGCGAGATTGGCGATCGCGCCCTTTTCGTCGACCGACGAGATCGCGATCTTGACCTCCAGCGGCTTGGCCAGCGTGCCGAAATCGAACCGCCCGACGAGATCGCGCCCGGTAATCGCCTGCACGTCGTCCTCGCCGCGCCCGGGGCCCTGAAAGCCCTTGTAGACGACGTCATCGCCCCGATCGACGAAGGCATGGTCCTTGAGCGGGGCGGAGAAGCGCATCGCGAAATAAAGCTTGCGATCGGGCGCCCAGCCGCGCGTCTGGCGGCTGCCGACGATCGTGCCGTCGGGCATGATGCGCAGCGACGACCACAGCACCTTGCCGGGGTAATTATAGATGCTCGATCGCATGTCGAGGACAAGGTGCGCTGCCTGGCTTGCCGGGAACGTGTAACGGTGCACGCCGACGCGCGTCCCCGCGGTCATTTCGGCGCGGACGCCGGGGTCTGAGAGCGTCACCGCATAATAGCCCGGCCGCGCCGTTTCGGTATCGTGGCTGAAGCGCGAGCGATAGCCCGAGCCGGGGGTATCTGACGTGCCCGGATCGAGCTTCACCGCCGCCGCGTCGCCGACCGCCGGCGCGATCAGGAAATCGCCGAGATCGCTGTGCCCGGCGCCCGAGAAATGCGTCATCGAGAAGCCGAGGATCGTCGGATCCTTATATTGATAGCCGGCCGCCCACGGATAGCTCTGCTTGAAGTTCTTGATCTCGGTGTCGGGGCTGAGTTGGACCATCCCGAACGGCGCGGTCGCGCCCGGGAAAGTGTGGCCACCGCCGCTCGTCCCGATCATCGGATCGACCGCATCATAGGCGCTCGATTGCGGCGGCGCGGCGAAGCCCGCGATCGAGGTGGAGACCAGGGCTGCTGCACCGAGCAGCCGGGCGACGCGCGAGCGGGTGAATGTCATGCGGGCGGTTAAAGCAAATCGTTTTCGATAAGTCACCCGACTTCGCGCCGCGCCTGCTTGTCGCTATACCGAAACAATGGCCATCCGCACCGCACCGCGCCCCAACGCCGATCCCGACGCCGACTGGAGCCTCCCCGCCTGGCTCTATCACGATCCCGATTATTTCGCGGTCGAGATGGCACGCGTGATGCGGCCAAGCTGGCAGGTCGTCTGCCACGTCAGCGATATTCCCGCGGCGGGCGATTGGCACACGCTCGAGTTTCTCGGCGAAAGCATCCTCGTCATTCGAGGGGGCGACGAAGAGGTGCGCGCTTTCACCAATGTCTGCCGCCATCGCGGCTCCCGGCTGGTGGACGGCAGCAGCGGCTGCGCGAAGAAGCTGGTCTGCCCCTACCATGCCTGGACTTACGATCTCGATGGACGGCTGGTGGGTGTGCCGAACCGCCGCGATTACGCGTCACTCGACATGACGGCCAGCGGCCTCGCGCCGGTCGAACTCGAACTCTGGCGCGGCTTCGTCTTTGTCCGGCTCGAAGCGGGCGGGCCTTCGGTCGCCGCGATGATGGCGCCGTATGAAGCGATGATCGAGACCTATCGCTTCGAGAACTTGCGCGCGCTCGGCCGCGTCACGATGCGCCCGCGCGCGGTCAACTGGAAGAACGTCGCCGACAATTATTCGGACGGCCTGCATATCCCGGTCGCGCATCCCGGCCTCACTCGGCTGTTCGGTCGCGGCTACGGCGTCGAGGCCGAAACCCACGTCGATCGCATGTGGGGCGAACTGGTCGAGCGGCCGTCCGCGAACCTGTCCGAACGCGCCTATCAGCATTTCCTGCCCGCGGTGGCACACTTGCCCGATAGCCATCAGCGGCTGTGGCTCTATTTCAAGCTGTGGCCCAACGTCGCGTTCGACATCTATCCGGATCAGATCGACTTCATGCAGTTCCTGCCCGTGTCCCCCACCGAAACGCTGATCCGCGAGATCAGCTACGCGCTTTCCGATGATCGCCGCGAGATGAGGGCCGCGCGCTACCTCAATTGGCGGATCAACCGCCAGGTCAATGCCGAGGACACCGCGCTGATCGCGCGCGTGCAGGCCGGGATGGCGTCCGACAGCTTCACCGTCGGCCCGATCGGCGAGAGCGAGGTGTGCCTGCGCAATTTCGCGCGGAAGATCAGGGAGCTGATCCCGGAGGCGCGCGAGCATCGCAAGCCGGCGGGGTGGTCGCGATGAAATACGATGCCGTCATCATCGGCGCGGGGCACAACGGCCTCGTCTGCGCATTCTATCTCGCGCGCGCGGGGCTGAAGGTCCGTGTCGTCGAGCGGCGCGCCGTGGTTGGTGGCGCGGCGGTGACGGAGGAATTCCACCCCGGTTTCCGCAATTCGGTGGCGAGCTACACCGTCAGCCTGCTGCAGCCCAAGGTGATCGCCGACATGAAGCTCGCCGATCACGGCTATCGGGTGATCGAACGCCCGATCTCCAACTTCCTGCCGCAGCCCGATGGCGGCTATCTCAAGCTCGGCGGCGGGCTCGAGCGGACGCGGGCCGAGTTCCGCAGGTTCTCGAACCGCGACGCCGAAACACTGCCGACCTATTACGATGCGCTCGAAAACGTCGCCGAAGTGCTGCGCGATCTCGCGCTCAAGGCGCCGCCCAACGTCGGCGACGGGTTGCGCACGCTGATCGACGGCGCGGCGCAGGGCCGGCTGCTGGCGAAGATGCCGCTCGACCAGCAGCGCGACGTGCTCGACCTGTTCGTCAAATCTGCGCGCCAGTTTCTCGATGGCTGGTTCGAGAGCGAGCCGGTCAAGGCCGCATTCGGTTTCGACGCGGTGGTCGGCAATTATGCCAGCCCGGACACGCCCGGATCGGCCTATGTCCTGCTCCACCACGTCTTCGGCGAGGTCAACGGCAAGAAGGGGGCCTGGGGCCACTCGGTTGGGGGAATGGGGGCGATCACCCAGGCTATGGCCGCGGTGTGCCGCGAGGCGGGCGTCGAGATCAGCCTCGACTCGCCCGTCAGCCGCGTACTCGTCGAAAATGGCAAGGCGGTGGGCGTCAAACTGACGAGCGGCGAGGAAGTGATCAGCGACACGGTGATCGCCAATGTCGGGCCGAAGCTGCTGTACGAGCGCCTGATCGACCCGAGCGACCTGACCGACGAATTCCACCGCCGCATCCGCGCCTTCAAGGCCGGATCGGGCACCTTCCGCATGAACGTCGCGCTCTCCGAGCTGCCGCGCTTCACCTGCCTGCCCGAACCGGGCGAGCACCATCAGGCCGGCATCATCCTCGCCCCCACGCTCGATTACATGGATCGCGCGTTCACCGACGCGAAGATCCACGGTTGGTCGAAGCGCCCGATCGTCGAGATGCTGATCCCCTCGACCGTCGACGACAGCCTCGCGCCGCCGGGACAGCATGTCGCCAGCCTGTTCTGCCAGCAATTCGCCCCCGAACTCCCCGATGGTCGCGACTGGGATGACGAGGAGGATGCCGCCGCCGAGACGATCATCGACACCGTCGAGGCCGTCGCGCCCGGCTTCCGCAGGTCGATCCTCGGCACGATGATCCTCTCGCCCAAGGGGCTGGAGCGCAAATTCGGCCTGATCGGCGGCGATATCATGCACGGCAACATGACGCTCGACCAGCTCTGGGCGGCGCGCCCGGTGCTCGGCAACGCCGCCTATCGCGGGCCGATCCGCGGGCTCTATATGTGCGGCGCCGGCACCCATCCCGGCGGCGGCGTCACCGGCGCGCCGGGGCACAATGCCGCGCGCGAAGTGCTACGCGACCGCAGCCTGCTCGGCCGCTTCCGCCGCCGGGCGTGAGCGGCGCATCAGCAGGAACACCGGAATGCCGCTCAGGAACAGGATCGCGCTCCACTTGTCCGAGCCGAGCCCGATCCCGACCAGCGCCCAGATCGCGAAGGCGAGCCCCGCGATCGCCAGCGCGGGCACTGTCGGCCGGCGCCCGAAGCGGCCGCGGGCATATTCGGTCAGCGCGGCGATCATCACGAAGAAATAGACGATCAGCGTGATCGCGGTCGACATCATCCCCATGAACACGAACATCGCGCCCATCGACTTGGCGTAGTTCGAGGCGACCAGCACCGAGGCGAGCCCGCTCGACAGCAATTGCGCGCGCACGGGCGTCGCCCGCGCGGATAGCCGCGCGAACCAGCGCGGGAACAGCCCGTCATGCGCCAGCGCGGTGGGCAACTCGCCCTGCACCAGCACCCAGCCGTTGAGCGTGCCCAATACGCTGATCGTGGCGAACAGGGTAATCAGCGCCGCCGGCCCCGGCGCCCAGAAATGCGCGACGAAGGTGCCGAACGGCGCATTCGAACCGGCGATGGCGTCTGCCGGCATCATCAGGATGATCCCTGAGCAGACGATCAGATAGAACGCGCCCGTCGCCAGCGTGCCGAGCGAGGTGGCGCGCGGGACGGTGCGATCGGGATCGACCACGCGGCCGGCCGGCACGGTCGCGGCCTCGAAGCCGATCATCGGCCACATCGTCAGCCCCGCCGCCGCGCTGATCGCGCCCAATCCGATCGTCTCGCCGCGATACGTCGCCAGCGAGGCCGTGCCGTGCACCGTGAGCACGCCAATGACGATCAGGATCACCGCGGCGAACGGCACCAGCTTGAGCAGCGTCGTCACCACCTGCACGCGGCCGGCGATGCCGACGCCCCACAGGTTGATCGCGGTGAACAGCCAGATCAGCCCGATCGCGACCAATGCCGGCAATCCCGGCACCGCCGCAATCCCCGGAAAGAAGCTCGACAGATAGCTCACCGCCGCGATCGCGATCGCCGCATTGGCGCTCCACACCGATATCCAGTAGCTCCAGGCGACCAGGAAGCCGCCCATTTCGCCGAACGCCTGGCGCGCATAGACATAGGGGCCGCCGCTTTCGGGCATCACGCGGGCGAGATGCGCGAACACCCGCGCCATGCACAGCACCCCGGCGATCGCGACCAGCCAGCCGAAGACGGCATTCCAGCCGAACGGCGCCAGCGCCGCGGGCAGCAGGAAGATGCCCGATCCGATCATGCTGCCCATCACCAGCGCGAGGCACATCCAGAAACCGAGCGCGCGCGGCGGCTCGGCGGGTACGACGGTCACGGTCTCGGTCGTCGTCATCGGTGCCCCCCAAAAAGGCCCCACGGACGACGCAGCCTATCGGGCTTGGGCGAGCCGCGCCAGCGCCTTTCCGGTAACGCGTTCGATGCGCCATTCCGCGATCATCTCGGCGCCCTGGCTGGTGTAGAAATCGATCGCCGGCTGGTTCCAGTCGAGCACCGCCCATTCGAACCGCGCGCAATCGCGCTCGACCGCGATCGCGGCGAGATGCTTGAGCAAATGCGTGCCGACCTCGGTGCCGCGTGCCTCGGGCGTGACGTAGAGGTCTTCGAGATACAGGCCCTTCTTTCCCGTCCAGGTCGAGAAATTGTGGAAAAAGACCGCGAAACCCACCGCGGCGCCGTCGCGCTCGGCGATCACCGCCTCGGCGCATTTCTCGACGAACAGCGCGCGATCGAGCGCTTCTTCATCGGCCTCGACCGCATCGGGCTCGCGCTCGAACGCGGCGAGATCGCGCACGAAGCGCAGGATGGTGGGCACGTCGTTGCGCCCGGCGGGGCGGATGATGGTCATGCGGCAGCCTCCGTTTGCGGCGCGGGCTGGGCGGAGCCGCGCACCGCGACCACGCACCCGGCGATGATCAGCGCCGCGCCGCCAACCGTATAAGGCGACACGCGCTCGTCGAACACCAGGAAGCCGAGGATACCCGACCAGACGAACGCGGTATATTCGACTGGCGCCAGCACCTGCGCCTCGGCGCGCGCATAGGCCCAGGCGAGCATCACCGCCGAGATCGATCCGAGTACCGCCGCGCCGGCGATGCGCGGAAGCTCGGCGACCTCCGGCAACCCGGAAAACCACGGCGCGCCGAGCAGCAGCACGCCGCCGAGCACGATGCTGGTGAACAACGCCACTTCGAGCGAATCCGCCACCTGCGCCTGCCGTCTCAACAGGATCAGGCTCACCGCATAGAGCAGCGAGGCGACGAGGATCGCCAGCGATCCCAGCACATGCGCGGTCGAGGCCTGCGCCTCGATCTCGCCCGCGGCGATCGCCAGCACGCCGAGGCTGGCGACCGCCGAGCCCCAGATCGCGCTGCGCCTGATCCGCTCGCCCAGCGTCACCGCGGCGAGGTAGAGTGCGATCAGCGGCGCCAGGAAGGTCAGCGCGACGCCCTGCGCCATCGGCACGCGCACCAGTCCCCAGAAGAACAGCACCACCGAGGCGCCAGCCGCCAGCCCGCGCCACCAGTGCAGCCGCAGCGCCTCACGCGTCGGCCACGGCCGCCGCCGGACGAGGAACACCGGCCCGAGCAGCAGCACGCCGGCGATCGAGCGCCACAACACCGCGCTATACGCGCCACTGGCGATCGACAGCCCCTTCATCAGCGCATCCATGCACGAATAGCTGGCGATCCCGACCGCGGCGACGGCAAAGGCAAACTGGGGGCTCCGCGCACGGGTCATACGCGGTGGCATACCGCCCCCGCCGCGCCCGGCAAACCCAAACGATCCTCCCCGTTCACGGGGAGGGGGACCAAGCCGCAAAGCGGCTTGGTGGAGGGGCGGCGCCACCAGCGACCCGCTTGCTTTTACGCAATCCGGCGAGAACCAACCAACGCCCCCCAACCGTCACCCCGCGCAGGCGGAGATCCAGACTTGCCATGCCCCCGCCAAGCAAGACACGCGTCGCGACATCGGGTCAACTCGCGCCCGCGCCTTCCCAAACGCGCCGACAATGAACGGCGAGGATTTGGGTGGCAGCGGATGCCGATATCCTCTCCCCCTGGCGGGAGAGGATACGGAGCCTTGGCAGCTTGCTGCCTAGGCGTAGTTGGTGAGGGGGATGCGCGGCTGTGCCGCGCGCGAGGCGAGGCCTCGCATCCCCCTCACTAAGCTCTGCTAGGCGGCAGAGCCGCCAAGCGCCGCTATTCTCTCCCGCAAGGGGAGAGAAATTCATGTCCACCATTGCGGCGAAAGCTGCCGTCGCTCCAGCCATCCCCTTCCAATGTTGGAAATTCTCTGAGACACCGGGACGGCCCTCGGGCCATCGCTCTTTGACCTGTCCATTCCCCGATCGCGTTGCCGGCGCGCCAGTGTCGCTTCGTGTTGCGTTGGTGTCGCGTGTCAGTCGCGCCGGTGCCGCGTCCCTGTCGCCGATGCGCGCGCAACAGGCGCGTCGCAGGCGCTTCACCGGCGCAAGGGCCGGCAAATCGCTGCCAGGCTCTACACTTTCTCCACTTAACGGCGGTGGACCCGCGCGACTCGCCTCGCCGCCACCGGCGCGGCGGCTATTCCGCCGCCACCGCCTGCGCCGTTTCCGCGGCTTCGATTTCCGCGGCCTTCGCCTCGACCAGCTTGACGATGTGATCGATCATGTCGGCGTCCTGGACATGGTGATCGGTGACGCCCGAAAGATAAACCATGTGCTTGCCGTTGCCGCCGCCGGTCAGGCCGATGTCGGTCTCGCGCGCTTCGCCGGGGCCGTTGACCACGCAACCGAGCACCGACAGGCTCATCGGCGTGCGAATGTGCTGGAGGCGTTCCTCGAGCTTCTGCACGGTGCGGATGACGTCGAAGCCCTGGCGCGCGCAGCTCGGGCAACTCACCACGCGGACGCCGCGATTGCGAATGCCGAGCGCCTTCAGGATCTCGAACCCGACGCGCACTTCGTCCTCGGGCTCGGCGGACAGCGAGACGCGGATCGTGTCGCCGATCCCGAACCACAGAAGCGAGCCGATGCCGATCGCCGACTTGACGGTGCCGGCGACGAACCCGCCCGCCTCGGTGATGCCGAGGTGCAGCGGGCAATCGACCATCTCGGCAAGCTGCTGATAAGCGGCGACCGCGAGGAACTGGTCGGATGCCTTCACCGCGACCTTGTATTCGTGAAAATCATGATCCTGCAGGATCTTGATATGATCCATCGCGCTTTCGACCAACGCGTCGGGACACGGCTCGCCATATTTCTCGAGCAGGTCTTTCTCGAGGCTGCCGGCGTTGACGCCGATGCGGATCGCGCAGCCATTCGCCTTGGCGGCGTTGACGACTTCCTGCACTCGCGATTCGGAACCGATGTTGCCCGGATTGATCCGCAGGCACGCCGCGCCGGCATCGGCGGCTTCCAGCGCGCGCTTGTAGTGGAAATGGATGTCGGCGACGATCGGCACCCGGCTCGCGCGGACGATCTGCTTCAACGCTGTGGTGCTCTCGACGTCGGGGCAGCTTACGCGAATGATGTCGACGCCGGCATCCTCGCAGCGGCGGATCTGGTCGATCGTCGCCTTGGCGTCGCTGGTCGGCGTGTTGGTCATCGTCTGCACCGTCACCGGCGCATCGCCGCCGACGGGGACGTTGCCGACCATGATCTGGCGACTCTTGCGGCGCATGATGTCGCGCCAGGGACGTACGGACATGTGTCTCGCTAACTTCTTGGTGAGGACATTGGAGATATAGCGGCTGGGGCGGCGCTGCGAAAGGCTTGGCAACGACGCCGGAGACCGAAGGCGGATGTATCACGACAGCGTGTCGCCGCAGCGCGACCGACCGACGCTGCGCCATTACGGGCTCGACTGGCTGCGCATCGGCGCGTTCGGCCTTTTGATCTTCTATCATATCGGCATGGCGTTCTCGCCTTGGCCGTGGGTGATAAAGGCCTCCGCGCCGGTCGACTGGCTCACCGTGCCGATGGCGTTGCTGACGCCGTGGCGGCTGGCGTTGCTGTTCGCCGTGTCGGGCTATGCCTCGCGCCGGCTTTATGAAAAATCGCCGTCTGTCCGCGCGTTTCTCGCCTCGCGCAACAAGCGCCTGCTGATCCCGCTGGCCTTCGGGATGGTCGCAATCGCGCCGATCGAGGTGTGGATTCGCGTGCGGGAAGCCGGCTATGCTCATGGTCTCGGCCATTTCTGGGCGATCGATTACTGGCGCTGGGGGCGTTTCTTCGGCGTCGACATGCCGAGCTGGGAACATCTCTGGTTCGTCGCCTATCTCTGGGCCTATACCGCGATCCTCTGCGCATTGATGGTCGGCGATGCGGCGCTGCCGCGTCGGCTTTCCGGCCTGATCGAACGACTCGGTCACCGCTCCCGTCTGCTCTGGTTCCCCGCCGCCGGGCTCGCGCTTGCCAAGCTCAGCCTGATGTTCATCGTTCCCGAACGCCAGGGCCTGACTACCGACTGGGGCGGCCACGCAGCCTATCTGCCGATCTTCCTGTTCGGCTTCGCGCTCGGCGGCACCGAGGCGCTATGGCCGAGCCTCAAGCGCCTGTTCGGGCCGAGCCTGGCCGTCGCGTTGCTCGCCGGCACGATCGTCGCCGCGCTCGAACTTCATTACGTTGACCATGATGCGCCGTCTCACACCGTGATGGCGCTCGACCGCATGGCGCGGCTGGCAATGGCCTGGAGCATGATCCTCATCCTGTTCCACGTCGCGCAGACCTGGTGGAATCGCGACCATCGCTGGCGCGCGACATTGGTCGAGGCGGTGTTCCCCTTCTACATCATCCACCACCCGATCATCATCGTTACCGTGTGGGCGCTGGCACCCCTGCATTTCGGCAATGCTGCCGAGTTCCTTGTCGTGCTGGCGGTAACCGTGGCCGGCTGCGCTGCTTTTTACGGGATCGGCAGGCGGATCGGCTGGCTGCGACCGCTGATCGGCCTCGGCCCGAAGCGGTTGCCTACAGCCGCTCGCGATAGCGCCGGCTCCCGCGCAACGCGGCACCGCTCGCCAGCGTCACGGTGAAATCCCCGCTCTTGTCGGTCTCGATCCGGCGTACCGCGTCGCGGCGCACCAGCCGGCCGCGATGGATGCGCGCGAACGCCTCGCCCAGTTCCTCCTCGACCGAGGCGAGCGTCGCGCGGTGCAGCAATGTGCGGTGCGCCCAAGCGATCTCGACATAATTGGCCGCCGAGGAAACGCTCTCGATCTCGTCGATCGGCACGCGATGGGTAACGGCGCCGTCGCTGACCGCGATCGTCCTCACCAAGGCCTCGTCCGCCGTGCCGGCGCGCGCGATCATCCATTGCGCGATCGCGGCGAGCGCGACGAACTGGAGATAGGTCGCGATATCCTTGCGAAATTCATAGAGGATGCGATGCGGCACGATCCCGAAGAAGCGATACGGCCCGCCGTCAGCCAAGGCATAATAGGCCTTCCGCAGCACGACCATCAGGCCGATGTGCCATGCCGAGGCAACCAGGCACCCGATCACCGCCGCGATCGCGACCTGCCCCCATGAAACGCGTGGCGGCCTGATCCGCGCGACGCCGACCCACAGCAGCGGATAGACGGTCAGCCAGGCGATCATGCTCGACCATTCCCACGACCAGACGAGATCGGGCCGCAGATGCACGTCGTCGGCGGCGAGATCGCTCAGCATCGACTCGGCATTGGCGACCATGATCGCGGCGAGGATGACGATGAAGCCGGCGGCGAAGGCGAGCGCCAGCCGGCGCTGCGTTCCGTTCATCCCGCGCCATCCGCCACTCGTCCCACCCGGTTGCAGCATCGTCCCTCTGGTGCAGCTTCTCGCCCCTCTCCGATACCGGCGGCGACCCGCCCGCGCCAGTCATCCGTCATCGACCGATGGAGGACGCAATGGAACGACATTATGGCATGGACTGGTTGCGGATCGGGGCCTTCGGGTTGTTGATCTTCTACCATATCGGCATGGTCTTCGTGCCCTGGCCTTTTCAGGTGAAGACCGCGCACCCGCTGATCTGGACCGAGATTCCGATGTTCCTGACCAGCCCGTGGCGGCTGACGCTGCTGTTCGTGGTGTCGGGCTATGCCAGCCGCGCGCTGATCGCCAAGTCGCCGGGGATCGCTGCTTTCTTCCGCCGTCGCAGCGGCCGGCTGTTGTTGCCGCTGCTGTTCGGCATGGCAGTGATCGTCCCACCGCAGACCTGGATCGAGGTGACGACACAGCATGGCTATGCCCACGGCTTCGCCCATTTCTGGCTGCACGATTATTTCCGTTTCGGCACGATGTACGGCATCGTCATGCCGACCTGGAACCATCTGTGGTTCGTTGCCTATCTGTGGGCCTACACCGCGCTGCTGTCGCTCGCCGCGCTGCTGCCCGGCGCGAATCGCACGCAGGCCTTGTTCGATCGCGCGTTTTCGGGGTGGCGCGCGTTGGTGATCCCGGCGCTCTATTTCATCCTGCTCGAAGCCGTGCTGTTCCACCGTATCGAGGATACGCACGATCTGTTCGGCGACGGCGTCGCGCACCTGCGCTACATCCCAGCCTTCCTGTTCGGTTTCGGCCTGGCCGGATCGCCCCCGGTGATGGTGGCGCTGGCGCGGCATTGGAAGACGGCGGCGGCACTGGCGATCGCCTGCTATGCGACGATCGCCACGCTGCTGATCGTCTATCCCGATTTCAGCTTTCCCTCATCGAGCGTCACCACGATCTATCGCCTCGTGCGCCACGGCGAGACGTGGACGGCGATCGCCGCGCTGATCGGCGTCGCCGAGAGCTTCTGGAACAACGACCATCGCTGGCGGGCAACGCTCGCCGAGGCGACCTTTCCCTTCTACATCATCCACCAGACGGTGATCGTGCTGGTCGGCGGTGCTCTGCTTGCGGTGCATGTCTCGCCGCTCGCAGAGTTCGCCATCCTTGTCGTGACGACGATCGCGGGCTGCTGGGCCTTCTATCTCGCCGGTCGCGAGATCGCGTGGTTGCGTCCGCTGATCGGCCTGAGGGTGGCGCGGCGCCCGGCTTCTGCTAAGCGCAGCGGCCATGACGACATCAAGCGACTGGACCCTGCTGGTCCACGGTGGAGCTGGAATGCTCGAGCGCGGGAAGATTGCGCCTGAGGCCGAACAAGGCGCGCGCGACGGGCTTGCGCGCGCCCTCGACGCGGGGAGCGCGGTGCTGTCGTCGGGCGGCACCGCGCTCGACGCCGTTGAGGCGGCGGTGCGCGTGCTCGAGGACGATCCGCATTTCAACGCCGGCCGTGGCGCGGTGTTCACTTATGAAGGCGACATCCGGCTCGACGCCGCGATCATGGACGGGGCAAGTCGCGACGCCGGCGCCGTCACCGGGGTCCATGCCACGCGCAACCCGGTGAGTCTCGCTCGCGCGGTGATGGAAAAGAGCCCGCACGTCATGCTGTCGGGCGTCGGCGCCGATCAATTCTCGCGCGAACAGGATCTGGGACAAGTCGATCCGAGCTGGTTCGCTACCGAGGAGCGCCGCCGCCAGCTCGACGTGATGAAGGCCGACAAGACCGACTGGTTCGACGTCGACATGAAATATGGCACTGTCGGCGCGGTGGCGCGCGATCGCGAAGGCCATGTCGCCGCCGCCACCTCGACCGGCGGCATCACCGGCAAGCGCTGGGGCCGGATCGGCGATTCGCCGCTGATCGGCGCCGGCACCTATGCCGACGACCGCGCCTGCGCCGTCTCGGCGACCGGATCGGGCGAATTCTTCATTCGCGAGTCCGTCAGTCATGAAATCGCCGCGCGCATCCGCATGCTCGGCGACGGTGCGGCACATGCGGCGGACGCCGTCATGGCGGAGGTGACGGCGCTTGGTGGCACCGGCGGGGTGGTAGTGGCGGGTGCTGACGGCAGCGTCGCCTCCAGCTTCACCACCGCAGGCATGAATCGTGGTTATGCCGACGCCAGCGGGGCGCGTCGCGTGGCGATTTACGGAGACGAATCGCTCGACGAGCGCTAGAGGCGCGCTCATGTTACGTCGTATCATTACCGCTGCCGCCGCCGTCACGCTGACGGTCGCGGTCGCTTCGCCCGCGCTCGCTTATTGGGAATTCGGCCACGAGACGATCGCCGAGATCGCGATGGCCAACGTCAAACCCGCGACGCGCGCGCATGTCCTCGCGCTGCTCAAGCAATCGGCAGTGCTCGATACGCCCGAATGCCCCGCCGCGACCCCGGCCGAGGCGGCGGTCTGGCCCGATTGCATCAAGAAGCTCGGCGATCGCTTCAAGAACACCTACGCCTGGCATTATCAGGACGTCGAAATCTGCCAGCCGTTCGATCTCGAATCAGCGTGCAAGGATGGCAATTGCGCCGCCGCGCAGATCGAGAAGGACGTGAAGCTGCTCAAGAGCGACAAGGGCACGACGAAGGAACGCGTCACCGCGCTTGCCTTCCTGCTGCACCTGGTCGGCGATATCCACCAGCCGCTCCACGCCGGCGAGGATCACGACGCCGGCGGCAATAAGGTCGCGGCGAGCTACGGCATCTACGCGCCGCCGCATTTCAACCTGCACTCAATCTGGGATGGCCCGCTAGCCGAGCGCGCGATCACCACCGGCCCGTCGCTGATCCGGCGCTATCCGGCGGCGGTGAAGGCGAGGTTGCAGGCCGGCACCGTCACCGACTGGTCGCGCCAGAGCTGGGAAATCGCGCAGAAGCAGGTCTATGCCAGCGTGATGAATGGCCAGCCCTGCGGCCCCGAGCCGAGCCATGTGGCGATGGACGAAGCGACGATCGCAAAGGAAGTCCCGGTCGCGCGGCTGCAGGTCGAGCGCGGTGGCCTGCGCCTCGCCAAGCTGCTCGATCAGGCGCTGGGCTGATAGGCGTGCGCATCGGATGCAGACGGCGTTTTTGCTGCAGTTGCGTTAAAAGTTGGACCGAATGCGCGTTTTGCACTTGCACAAAGCATTGCTGCGGTGCACAAAGACCGTGCCTTTCAGGCATCCTCTCCTAAAAACTTAAACGGCCGGGCTTGTCCCGGCCTTTTTTTTGCGCGCGGTTCGGCCTAGTCGTTATCGAGTCGTCGCGCTGACAAAACAGAAACTGCAGGAGTGGGGCCGCCGGCGAACCCGGCACCGCTGCGGCGATCGACGGGGGCTTGAGCGCCTGGGCAAGGGCAGCTCGCCCCCGTTTTACCGATTTCAGCGCGGCACCCGAATTGGCATCCACACTTTTACGGGGTCACCGATACGGCCTACGGGATGCAAGGTGCAATCGAGCGGCGCACCGCCAAGCGGCGATTGTTCGAGGCACCAGGTGGCCGATGCGAGGCTCGCAAGGATCACCGAACGAGCCGTGCCTTGAAGCCGCTGTGCCCCGTCCCCACCGCTCGCCTTGGCCTGGTTGGTGATGTCGCGGCGGAAGATTACGTCACCGCTCGGAATCCGCGACAGTTCATAGCGGATCGTCACCGTGGCATGGCTGGAGAAGCTGATCTTCTGCGGCGCATCGAAAGCGATCCAGGTGGCGGTTAGCCGCAGCGTCGGCGTAGTGCCGGCGGGCGCCAGCATGCCGGCATCGGCCATCGTGCGTTCGAGCGCGGCCTGGACTTCGCCGCGCTTGGTATAGGAAACGAGGAATGCGCCGAGTTTCTCGGGCATTCCGACGATCGGCGCGACTTCTATGTGATGGTAAAATGGATGCGCCGGCCCGATCACGCCCGGCGCTGCTGGCGCGAAGCTCAGCTTGGTATCGAACGGCAGCAACGATAGCTTGCGCGCCGAGGCGGGCGCCGCAACGGCGAGGGCGATCACGCAGAAAGTCAGCTTCTTCATGGCCTTGCAATACGCCGTTCGGCTTAGCGACCGGTAAATGGCGGAAATTCTAAAACGACGCGCCGATCGTCAGTGCCGGGCCGGAGCCGGGGCGGGCGTGGCCGGCGATGCGTTCTCGCCAATCGAGAGTCACGCGGATCGCGTGATGGCCGATCGGGACGGTCGCGCCCAGCGTCGGGCCGAGATCGAGCCGAGCGGCATCGCGTTGCGCGCCGCCCCAGCCGCCGGCGCCGAGATCGAATGCCAGCCCCGCGAGCGTGCCGAGCGGCCGCGTCGCGCGGATTGCGCCGTCGGCGAATCCTTCCACCCCGTTGCGCGCGATAATGCCGGCCTGGCCATAGCCTTCGAGGCGGACGCCGCCGTGCTCGGTCGACCCGAACCCGCCGACCAGGCCCGCCGCGGGCGCGGCTTTGCCGCCATCAAGCGGCACGCGCGCCTCGGCGACGATGCGTACCGGCAGGCGCGTCGGCTGCCAGTCGAGGCCGGCTGCCGCCTCACGCCCCTTGCCCGAGAGCGGCGTATCGGCGCGCACGAATGCGGCCAGGCGGTGGCGTCGATCGATCATATAAGCGACCCGCGCGCCGGCCTGCGATCCGCCAAGCTCGCCGCCGCCGAATCCGGCGCGCGGGGCGTGGCCGTTGCGAGCGACCAGCCACAGGTCGGCCGACCAGCGATGTTGTTGCGTTGCTGTTGCTGCTGCGCCGGCGAAAGACCGGGGCGGGGGCGGGGCGATTAGCTCTCCGGGTGGACCCGCGGCGATCTGCGCCCGGTCGAACCGGATCATCCCTGCGAGTGCCAGCGCGGTGAGCTGGGAATTGTGTGCGGAGGGCGTGGGTTGCGCCGCCGCCGCGTCGATCGCTTGCGCCGTGCTGGCGACGCCGGGCATCGGCAGTTGCGATGTCTTTTGCGCCAGCGTCGGCACGGTGGCTAGCGCCGGCGTCGCGAGCGGGGTGAAGGGCAGGGCCGCGCCGGGCGCTTGCGGCCAGAGCATGAATATTCTGAGGCCGATCCACGCCGCGATCATGATCGCAAGGAAGCGCAGCGGTCGGCCCGAGCGCGTCATCGCTGCTCGGTTCCGGCGATATCCGAAGGGAAGTCATGCGCCGTCTTTTCCCAGCGCGGCACGCCGTCGAACAGCATCCTGACGTAGAGCCACAGCGCGCGCCGCGCGGCGAGCATCGCGATGATGTTGGCGACAAGCGCGCGAGGCACGGCGAGCATCGCCTCGCGCCGGCCATAGGCGCGGCCAGTGAACAAGGCGCGCATCGCCAGCCGCCACAACATCGACGCACCGTTGGCGACGAGCAGCCAGCGCACTTTCGCGTCGATCGGCCGCGCCGGGATGCCGGTGATCGCGTGGCAGCCGAGCGAGCCGGTCCATAACACAAGCGACAGATAAGCGGCGCAGAGCACCAGCACTTCGAGCGGGGCGCGGCGATCGCGCATCCGCATCCAGTGATCGCGCCAGTCGCTCCAGCGACTCCAGCCGATCCGATCCCAGCCGGCGAGCGCGATCCCCGTCATCCAGCGCGCTTTCTGGCGCACGGCGGCGCCGCGCGTCGCGGGAAAATGGGCGCGGACCGCAACCGGCGGACCGCCCGGCGATTCGGCGGTGCGAACGAACGCCCCACGGCCGCCGTTGCGCGCGATCGTCAGCCCCAGTTCGTAATCCTCCGTCAGGCTGGCGGCGTCGAACGGGATGCCGCTTCGCGCCGCCGCCAGCGCATCGAGTGCGCGCCGAGAGATTGCACAACCCACCCCGGCAAGCGGCATGCCGGCGCCCAATGCCGTACGAACCACCAGGACTTTCGTGTGCGATTCGGCAAATTCGTCGCAATAATGGCCGGCAACGAGTGGCGACCCGCGATCGATCAGCGGCAGCACCGGCAACTGCACGGTCGCATAACGCCCGATCAGGCGATCGAATATGTTGAGCTCTGCGGCATGGACCACGTCTTCGGCATCGTGGAGCACGACGGCGACGGCGGCTCGCTCGCCGTACTGCTCGTCGCGGCGGAGCGCGCGCCACAAGGCGTTGAGGCAATCGCCCTTGGTGGTCGGGCCCGGCGTATCGCCGATCACGAGGCGGATACGCGGATCGGTTTCGGCGACGCGGGCGACGGCATCGATCGTCGCGCGGTCATTGGGATAGGTGCCGACATAGAGGCGGTAATCGGGATGATCGAGCCGGGCGAGGGCGGTGCGCAGCATCGCGCCAATCACGCGTGATTCGTCCCAGGCGGGGACGAAGATCACGATGCGGCGCGGGTTTGGTGGCGGGGTAATCGGCGTGTCGGCGAGCAGCGGCGGCTTGCCGCGCACCCGTCGGGTGGCACGAAGCGCGAGGTAAACGAGATCGACGGCAAAGTCGTCGATACCGCCGATCAGGATGCCGACGGCGGCAAATAGCATGGTTTCGCGTAACGCGATGTCGATCGCCGTGGCGACCCCGCCCCCGATCATGTGCGCGCCCCCCGAGTCGCGAACTCATTGTTCCAATTCGGGAAAGAATCATCAAGGGCGAAACGATCCCACGAGAGAACCAAATCGCCCGCCGCGCGTTTCGCGTTGCGGTCCTATCCCTTTCGGGACCGGCGTCTCCGCTTCCGAGGCGCGGCCGCGCCGGCGCGCAATCGCCGCGCGGCCAAGCGCCGTTCAGTCAGTTCGATCAGGGCGTGTTGCGCGTCCCGCCGCCGCTGGTCGGCGCGCCGGCGGCGCCGACGGTGCCGATGTTGCCGAACAGCTGCTGGAAGAAGCCGCGCTTGCGGCCCAGCGTCGGCGTCGTCTTCTTGGCTGGGTTGATCTTGACGATCTGATCGGCGCCGGTGCGATCGACGCGGGTCACGGTGCCTTGATCGTTGAAGCTGATCTTCAGCGTGATCTGGTTGGTCGGCTTCGGCTTGGTATAGGCGTAGTTGCGGTTATCCCGCGCGAGATAGAACCACTGGCCCTGGCCGAACTGATTGGTAAAGGTCGGCGTGCCGAGCGTCTGCAGCACCGATTGGCGGTTATCGACGCCGGGCTGGATCGAATTGACCAGATCGACATCGACGACATAGCCCGTGTGCGAGCGCAGCGGCGCGCACCCCGACATGCCGGCCACGGCGACGCCGGCGGCGAGGCCGAACAGGAACGGGGCTGACTTCAAACGCATTCGACTCTCCCAGGGCGCAACGCCGATGGAGCGCGGCGATTTGCATCGCGCGCCGATCGCCTCAATATGCGGGTCGCGGCGGGCAAACAAGGCCCGGCGCTCAGAGGATATGCGAGGAGGCGACAGGTGGGGTTGTGGCAACGGCTGTTCGGAGACCGGACCGGGGCGGAAGTCGCCCCGCTTTATGCCGCGATCGTCGCGCGGGCGCGAGAGCCGCACTGGTATCGGGATGGCGCGGTGCCCGATACGGTCGACGGCCGGTTCGACATGATCGCCGCGGTCCTGTCGATGATACTGATTCGGCTGGAGGGTGACCCCGCGGGGGCGGCGCCCGCCGCGCACCTCGCCGAGCGATTCGTCAACGACATGGATGCGCAACTGCGCGAGATCGGCATCGGTGATATCGTCGTCGGCAAGCATATCGGGCGGATGATGGGGATGCTCGGCGGCCGGCTCGGCGCGTATCGCGACGGGCTGACATCGGGCAACATCGCGCCGGCGCTGATTCGCAATCTCTATCGCGGCGAGGCACCGGCCCGGGAGGCGATCGATCACGTCGGCGGCGCATTGATGGCGCTGCACGAGCGGCTGGCGGCGCAACCGATCGGCGGCCTGGTGGCGGGCGATCTGCCGTGACGCCCGAATTCTCCCGCATCGAGCGTGTCGATACGATCGGCGAGCGCGCGCGCGACGTGCGCATCGAAGCGACCGCCGCCGAATGCGCTGCGCTGGCCGAGCGATTCGGGCTGATCGCGGTCGAAGCGCTCGCGGCCGAATTGACGTTGCGTCGCGAGGCGGCGGGAATCACCGCGCGCGGGCAGGTGAGGGCGCTTGTCCAGCAGGCGTGCGTCGTCACCGGAGAGCCGGTCAAAACGCGCATCGACGAAGCGGTCGCGCTACGCTTCGTGGCCGATCAAGACGAGACCGAGGAGGAAATCGAGCTCGACGCCGACGACCTCGACACGGTCGCGATCGAGGGCGGGGCGATCGATCTTGGCGAAGCGGCGGCGGAAACGATGGCGCTGGCGCTCGATCCGTTTCCGCGCGCGCCCGGCGCCGCCGAGGCGCTACGCGATGCCGGTGTGATGACCGAGGAAGAAGCGCGGCCGGCCGGCCCGCTCGCCGGGCTCGCGGCCGTGCTTGGTGGCAAGAAGGATTAGGGGCCTGACCCTAGAGGCCCGCGAAGCTGACCAGGCTTTCGCTGCCATCGGCGCCGATCGCCGACACGCCGACGAAATTGTCATCCACGGGCACGTTCCTGAGGATCGTTTGAGTGCCGGTAACGTCGCGGCTGTCGGTCCAGTCCTGCGTGTCGTCGCGGCGCCAGTGGACGCGATAGGCGGCGGCGCCCGGCACCGGTTGCCATTTGACTGTCGTGTCGAACGATAGCGCGCCCGAGATCGTCACGTCCTGCGGTGCCGCCGGTGCGGCGGCGAGGCGACGCAGCGTCGCGACATTGATCGCGGTGACCTTGGCGAGATAGGGAAAGTCCATCTTGTCGACGGTGTCGCCATAGGCCACACCCTTTTCGGTGCGCAGATCCTGGTGCTGTTGTGTCCAGTTTTCGGCGCCGACGGTGAAGCGCACTGCGGGATAGCCGAGCGCGAGGAAGGGGAAGTGGTCGCCGCCGCGGCCGAACCGATCCGGCCGGCGATTGACGAACACGTCGAGCCCGCCGGGCAGAGTTTGCGCGACATGATCGATCGCCTTAGCGAGCGCGCGGCTGGGGCCATCGTCCTCGCCGCCGATCGCGCGGCGGCGCATCTGCTGCTTGAGATCCTCCGAGGCGCGGATCCCTTCGGAGAACACCCGTACCCGGTCGGCGACGCGCATGCCGTTCTGCCCCATCGTATTGCCGACGATATCGTTGTTGAGCATCGCGTCGACCTGCCAGCCGCGTGCCTTGGCGGTCTTCGCCAGCAGCGTCGAGCCGTAGAGGCCCTGCTCCTCGCCCGCGACGGCCGCATAGACGATCGTTGCGCGGAAATGCTGGTGTGACAGGATGCGTGCCGCCTCCAGCACCAGCGCGACGCCGGAGCCGTCGTCATTGGCGCCCGGCGCATCATGAGTCGCATCCATCACGTCGGTGACGCGGCTGTCGATATGGCCAGAGACAATCACGTAGCGATTCGGATCGCTGCCTTTCTGGATGCCCAGGATATCGGCGATCTCGGCGCCCTCGGGCGGCAGCCGCTCGCCGGTCATGTGACCGGCGATCCGCTCGACGGTGATGCAGCCGCCGCATTGCCGGCCGATCGCTGCGAATTGCCGGGCGACCCAGTGCTGGGCAGCGCCGATGCCGCGCTTCGGATCAGTTTGCGACGACAGCGTATGCCGCGTGCCGAAGCCGACCAGCGCCTCCACCGTCGCCTTCAGGCGTGCGGGATCGGGTTGCGGTGTGGCGGGGGCGGCGGCGAGCAGGAGCGGCGCGATAAGGGCAAGAGGCATGGCGCCATCGTGGAGCGCGCTGCCACGATCCGCAAGATCGGTTTTATCAACCTTTTACGCCGGGCGTCAGCGGCGTTCGAGCAGCGCCAATTGCCGGCCGGTGATCGCCGTCTGAACGACGAACAGCGCCATCAGTACCGCCGCGCATGCGCCGATGAACACGTCGTAGCCCGAATAGCCGTCGAACAGGTTGGAGACCTTCCCGTTGATCAGCATGATCACGGTCAAGGTGATCAGCAGCAGCCGGATCTCGGTCGGTCCGGCGGCGAGGTAGGACAGTTTGAGCTCGCCGATCACGCGCGCTGACAGGAACGCGTGGATCGCGAGCAGCAGATAGCCGGCGAGCGCGAGCATCGCGATCGTCATCGCGACGTAGGGGCTGAGGCCCATCCCCGCCATGATCAGCAGCACCGCCGCGCCGTCGCAGCTATGATCGATGAAATAGCCGTAGGACGGCCGTTCGATATGCCGATATCGCGCCAGGCTGCCGTCGAGCGAATCGCCGAACCATTGCACCGCGTATCCGGCGAGCGCGAGATAGAGCCAGTCGACCGCGAAACTGCTCAGTGCATAGCCGAAGAAGATCATCACGGCGCCGATCATGCCGGTCGTGGTCAGCTTGTCGGGGGTCACCCAGAGCGGCAGCTTGCCGCAAATCCAGGTCAGAAGCCGGCGTTCGCTGCGAGCGAGCACGTTCTGCTGGACGCGAGAGAGCGGTTTGCGCTCGGGTGACAATTCCATGACACCTTATCGCGCGTGCGCAGCCCAGCGACAAGCCATTCAATCGGCATCAGACGTCCGGTGCGCCCGGTCGATCGCAAACGCATTCGCAAAGCGGCGGCTGACGGTCGGTTCAAGCCGTTTGTCGATCGAAGAGAGCATCAACAAAACAATCAATATTTTACGTTGAACATAAAATAACTTCTGCTATATCGAGAATCGATAGCGGAGAATCGATCATGAAACATCGCGCCCTCGAACATCTGCTCAGCCTCGGGATCGGGCTCGTAGCGATCGGCATGGCCGCCGGACTGGGCTTTTTCCTCATCGCGGCGCTCAACGGCGATGCCGTACAGACCACGCTGCCGCTGGCGATCGACGGCGCCGCCCGTCATGCCGTGACGATGCGCGATACCGGCGCCGCGGTGGGCGCAGTTGCCGGCGATCACGGCACGATGCAGGTGACGGCGGGCGGAGCGCTTTATCGTTTCGGCCAGTTGCTCGACATCGTGCTGAGCGGCGGCTTGCTAATCGTGATCCTCCATCGGCTGCGGCGCGTGGTCGCAGCGATCGCCGGGGGTCATCCGTTCGAGCACGGCACGGTGGCCGCGCTACGCATGATCGGGTGGGCGCTGATCGCGCTCAACCTGTGGAATTGGGTGCGCATTCTCGTGCTGCCGCTGCTCCTGCTGCCGCACCTGTCGGTCGAGGGGTGGCGACTGGCGCCGGCGATCGCGCGCGGCGCGCCGGGCGAGCACCTGATGCGGATCGACGCGCACGTCTCGATCGTGCCGTTGCTCGTCGGCCTGGTGGTACTGGTGCTGGCCGAAGCGTTCCGCGCCGGTCAGGCGCTGCGCGAAGACAATGAGGCGATCGTCTGATGGCGATGATCGTCAACATCGACGTGATGCTGGCCAAGCGGAAGATGTCGGTAACGGCGCTGGCCGAGGAGATCGGCATCTCGCTGACCAATCTGTCGCTGCTCAAGACCGGCAAGGTCAAGGGCGTCCGTTTCGCCACGCTGGAAGCGATCTGCAAGGCGCTCGACTGCCAGCCGGGGGACCTGCTCGAATATCGGCCCGACGCGGTGGACTGACCGCGCGCGCCGCAGCCTCAGGAGAACGATGATGCGTGTTTCGCGCCACGGATTGCTGCTGCCTGCCGCCTCGATGCTGCTCGGTTGCGTTTCAACTGCCGTGCCCGACGAGCCGCGCGTGGTCGTCACTTACGCCGATCTCGATTTGAGCGCGCCCGCCGATCGCCGCGAATTGTCGCGCCGGGTGCGCGCGGCGAGCTTGGACTATTGCCGCGAGCGCGCCGCGCTTCGACGACTGCCGCCGCATGTCGCGAGGGCGCAACCGGCCGAGTGCCTGAATCCCGCGCGAAGAGCGATCATCGACGCCGCGCCCGCCGCCGTGCGCGCGGCGCTGCGTTAGGCATCTGAATTCGACGTTCGCTCAAAGACCGCCGTCATGCTGAAACGAGTTCGCAGGTGGCGATCCGGTTCCTCGTTAGCTCAGCCGGTCGATCGCGGCATTGTCGAGGCTGCCGGGCACGATCATCAGCGGTACGGTGAGCCCGCTGGTGTCGCTGCCGACGAAATGGCTGATCAGCGGCCCCGGCGCGCCGCTCGCGGCGCTGGCCAGCACCAGCGCGGCGATATCCGGATTTTCGGCGATCACTTCGCGGATCACCTTGCTCGCTTCGCCCTGCCGCACGGTGATCGAGGGCCGCAGGCCCGATTCGGCGACGATCGTGCCCGCCGCCGCCTTGACCAGGCCTTCCGCTTTCTGCTGCGCTTCCGCCTCGATCGTCGCCTGCACGCCGCCCCATTGGACGAACTCGGCGGGCGGGATCAGCGCGAGGATTTCGACGCCGCCGCCGGTCTTGACCGCGCGCCGCGCGGCGAAGCGCAGGGCAACGCTGGCTTCCTCGCTTTCGTCGATCACCACCAGATAGATGCGCATCCCGGCCGCTCCCCCGTGTTTCGTCAGGAAGGTGGCGCGGGAATCGGGCGCTGGCAAGATCGGGCTTTTGGGGCACGGTCTTGACGCGAGCGCGTTGATGGCGAAGGAGGGCCCCCGCTCTCGCACTTCACTCAAGGACTCCGCAATCGATGTCGATCGAGATCAAGATGCCCGCGCTTTCGCCCACGATGGAAGAGGGCACGCTCGCCAAGTGGCTCGTCAAGGAAGGCGACACCGTGAGCGCCGGCGACCTGATGGCCGAGATCGAAACTGACAAGGCGACAATGGAATTCGAAGCGGTCGACGAAGGCACGATCGCCAAAATCCTGGTGGCGGAAGGCGCCGAGGGCGTGAAGGTCGGCGACGTGATCGCGATCCTTGCCGAGGAAGGCGAGGACGCGTCCGCGATCGAGGCGCCGACGGGCGGGGCCAAGAGCGAGGCGCCCAAGGCCGAGGAAAAGGCCGACGTCCAGGAAACCAGGGCTGCCGAGCAGAAGGCGGCGCCTGCCGCGCCGGCGCCGGCTGCGTCCGCCGCGTCGGGTGATCGCGTGAAGGCGAGCCCGCTTGCCCGCCGCATCGCCGCCGACAAGGGAATCGACCTCGCGTCGCTCGACGGCTCGGGGCCGGGCGGGCGGATCGTCAAGGCCGATGTAGAGGGCGCCAGGCCGGGTGCCGCACCGGCTGCGAAGGCCGAGGCGGCGGCGCCCAGCGCTGCGTCGGCTCCGGCGGCTGCGCCCGCCGAAGCCAAGGCGGTGTGGTTCGACGAGTCGATCCCGCACGAGGTCGAGAAGCTTTCCAACATCCGCAAGACGATCGCGCGCCGCCTGACCGAATCGAAGCAGCAGGTGCCGCACATCTATCTAACGGTCGACGTGCGGCTCGACGCGCTGCTCAAGCTGCGTTCGGAACTTAACAAGAGCCTCGAGAGCCGCGGCGTGAAGCTGTCGGTCAACGATCTTCTCATCAAGGCGCTGGGCGTCGCGCTCGAGGCGAGCCCGAAGTGCAACGTCACGTTCCTCGGCAACGAGCTGGTCAGCTACAAGCGTGCCGACGTGTCGGTGGCGGTGTCGACGCCGACCGGCCTTATCACGCCGATCATCAAGGACGCGGCGAACGCCAGCGTCTCTTCGATTTCGACGCAGATGAAGGATCTCGCCGGCCGCGCGAAGGAAGGCAAGCTGCAGCCGCACGAATATCAGGGCGGCACCGCCAGCCTCAGCAACATGGGCATGTTCGGGATCAAGCAGTTCGAGGCGGTGATCAACCCGCCGCAGGGCATGATCCTCGCGGTCGGCGCGGGCGAGAAGCGGCCCTATATAGTCGACGACGCGCTCGGCGTCGCAACGGTGATGACCGCGACCGGCAGCTTCGACCACCGCGCGATCGACGGCGCCGATGGCGCGGCGATGCTCAAGATCTTCAAGGAACTGGTCGAGGCGCCGCTGGGGATGATCGCCTGACGTGTCCGACGACGACGCCTGTCCGCCGTCCGGCGAACCCGCCATTCGCGTGTCAACCATGCCCGCCGATACCAACGCTTATGGCGACATCTTCGGCGGCTGGCTGATGAGCCAGATGGATATGGCCGCCGGCCTCGTCGCCGCGCGCCATTCGCAGGGCCGCGCGGTGACGATCGCGGTCGAGGGGATGAAGTTCCACGCGCCCGTCCATGTCGGCGACGAGGTGTCGGTCTATGCGCGGCTCGTCTCGGTCGGCAACACGTCGATGACGATTGAGGTCGAAGCCTGGCGCCGTGCCCGCCACACCGAAAACCAGCGCCGCGTGACGCAGGCCAAGTTCGTGTTCGTCGGCATCGATGAGGAACGCCATCCCCGGCGGGTGCCGGCGATGGGCGAGGCGTGACGGAAGGCACTCCTTTTCCCTCTCCCCTTGCGGGAGAGGGAGGGGCCCGCTCGCGAAGCGAGTGGGAGGGTGAGGGGGTGTATCCGACGCGCGAGACACTGCTCGCGCGCGCTAAATGGATGCGCGCCAACCAGACCGAAGCAGAGCGCCGCTTGTGGTCGATGTTGCGCGATCGCCGCCTCGCCGCGTTCAAGTTCAAGCGCCAGCAGATCATCGAGCCCTACATCGTCGACTTCATTTGCCTGGGCCGGCGCCTTATTATCGAGGCTGACGGATCGCAGCATGCGGATAACAAGGACGATGCCCGCCGCGATCGCTTTCTCCGCGGGCAAAGCTTCCAGGTGCTGCGGTTCTGGAACAACCAGGTTTTGACCGAGGCGAGCGCTGTCGCGGATGCGATTCATGCGGCGCTCTTGCCCCCTCACCCTCCCAAGCCTGCGGCTTGGGCCCCTCCCTCTCCCGCGAGGGGAGAGGGGTTAGAAAGTGGACACTTACATGGCTGAAACGTTCGATCTCATCGTGCTCGGTTCGGGCCCCGGCGGGTATGTCGCGGCGATCCGGGCGAGCCAGTTGGGCATGAAAGTCGCGATCGTCGAGCGCGAGCGGCTGGGGGGCATCTGCCTCAATTGGGGGTGCATCCCGACCAAGGCGCTGCTGCGCACGTCGGAAATTTATCATTACATGCAGCACGCGGCCGATTACGGGTTGTCGGCGGAGAAGGTCGGGTTCGATCTGACGAAGGTGGTCGAGCGGTCGCGCAAGGTGGCGGGACAGCTCAATTCGGGCGTCAAGGGCCTGATGAAGAAGAACAAGGTGACTGTTGTCGAAGGCACCGGCGCGCTGACGGGGAAGGGCAAGCTGACCGTCACCACCGGCGATCAGAAGCGCGAGCTCGAGGCCAAGCATATCATCGTCGCGACGGGCGCGCGGGCGCGCGACCTGCCGTTCGCCAAGGCTGACGGCAAGCGCATCTGGACCTATCGCCACGCGATGACCCCGGCCGAGATGCCGACCAAGCTGCTGGTCATCGGATCGGGCGCGATCGGGGTGGAGTTCGCCAGTTTCTACAACGACATGGGCGCCGACGTCACGATCGTCGAGATGCTGCCGCGCATCCTGCCGGTCGAGGACGAGGAAGTCAGCGCATTCATGGATAAGGCGCTGACCAAGCAGGGGATCAAGATCGTCACCGGCGCGGGCGTAGAAAAGATCGAGAGCGGGGCGAAATCGGTCAAGGCAGTGATCAAGGGCAAGGACGGCAAGTCGTCCACCGAGGAGTTCAGCCACGTCGTCGTCGCGATCGGCATCGTGCCGAACACCGAGGAGATCGGGCTGGAGAAACTGGGCGTCGAGACCGATCGCGGGCACATCAAGGTCGACGGCTATGCGCGCACCAATGTCGAGGGGCTCTACGCGATCGGCGATGTCACCGGCGCGCCGTGGCTGGCGCACAAGGCGAGCCACGAAGGCATCGTTTGCGTCGAGGCGATCGCGGGCCAGAAGCCCCATCCGTTCGGCACCTGGAACATCCCGGGCTGCACCTATTCGCGGCCGCAGGTGGCGAGCGTCGGGCTGACCGAGGCCAAGGCCAAGGAGGCCGGCAAGCAAGTCAAGGTCGGCAAATTCCCCTTCATCGGCAACGGCAAGGCGATCGCGCTCGGCGAGGCGGAAGGCTTCATCAAGACGGTGTTCGACGCCAAGACCGGCGAGTTGCTCGGCGCGCACATGGTCGGCGCCGAGGTGACCGAGCTGATCCAGGGCTATGTCGTCGCGCGCCAGCTCGAGACGACCGAGGCCGAGCTGATGGAGACGGTGTTCGCGCACCCGACCTTGAGCGAGATGATGCACGAGAGCGTCCTCTCGGCCTATGGACGCGCGATCCACTTCTGACGAGGAACTCGCGGCGCGGATCGCCGACGTCGCGCTGGTCCGTTCGCTGCTGGTGGCGGCGGCCAAGCGCGGCGAATCGGTGAGCTATTCGCAGGCGCTGAACGAGCTCGGCACGCGCTTCACGCGGCCGAAGATGCGCGCCTTGTGCAAGACGCTCGGGCGGATCGACGAGCTGGCCGAGGCGGCGGGCGAGCCGGAGCTGGCGGTGCTCGTCGTGCGCGAGGGCGACGGGCTGCCGGGGCAGGGCTGGTGGGTCGGCCGCTCGGCGCTTGGCTATGACGGGAGCTGGAGCGGGCGGGACGCGGAGAAGCTGGTGCGCACGTTGCAGCGCAAGGCGTTTCGCTATTGGAAGAAGCGCGCCTCCTGAGGTCATGCCGGACTTGTGCCGGCATCCACCGGGCGACAGGAGCGGACAGCGTTGGATGAGCGGCACGGTGGACCCCGGAACAAGTCCGGGGTGACGGTCAGGGGATTTGCGCGAATTCCGCGAGTAATCGTCCGTAATCCTCCGACGCAGGAAATTGCGCGAAGCTGTGTCGGGCGCCGGTTTCGGCCCAGGGTAATTTCTCGCTGGTGTAGCTCTCAACGAACGGGGCGAACCACGAAGGGTCATCGAGCGCCCCGCCGCGGACGTTGACGAACCCCATGTCGGGCTCGATCCGCGTGAACACCCAGCTCTTGCAATGATCGCAATGATGGTGGCGCACGCGGGCGTCGTGCATGCCGCCGATCACCGGCTCGCCGGCGATGACCTCGAAACCGTCGCTCGGCGTCATAACGGTTGTCGAGAAGGCGCTGCCGGACATCTTCTGGCATCCGGTGCAATGGCACGCCATCGTGATCATCGGCGGCTTGGTGATCGCGAAACGCAAGCGCCCGCAGCGGCAACCGCCGTTCATCGGCTGGGACCAGTCAGGCATCGGCAACGCTCCTCTTTGTGATGGACGCAGCCCTCATGCCGCGTCAGGATCGCCGGCTCAACAGGGAGGATGCCGATGCCCTTCGCCATGCTGTGGCCCACCTTCGCGCTGGTGCTCTTGATCTTCGTCGTATGGAGCGTGCTGTTCTACCAGCGTTTCGCCCATATGCGGCGCAATCCCCCCAAGGACGCCGATCTCGCGACCAGCGAAGCGGCGTTGCGCTATTTCCAGCCGGTAGAGATGTCGGCGAACAACCTGCGCAACCTGTTCGAAATGCCGGTCCTCTATTTCGCGCTGGTCCCGTTGCTGCTGATGACCCATTACGGCAACCATCTGCAGGCGATCCTCGCCTGGGTGTTCGTCGCGCTGCGGGTTGTCCACAGCTTTATCCACATCGGGCCGAAGAAGGTGCCCGCGCGCTTCATGGTCTATTTCGCGTCATGCGTGGTGCTCGCGGCGATGTGGGTCGGCTTCTTCGTCGACATGATCCACGCTGCGAGCCTCTATCACCAGGCAATGAACGCGATGCGCTAGGCAGAGACCTAAGCGGTCTGGCCCTGGGCGTCGATCAGGCGCAGCGGGTCTTCGGGCCGCGCCTCGATCGTCAGCGTATCGTCGCTCTCGCGGCTGGTCCGGCGGAGCTGGCCGTCGACCTTGGCGCCGGGCTCGATCGTGATCGCTTCATAGGAAATGTCGCCGACGATCCGCGCGGTCCGCTCGACGGTCAACTCGCGCGCTGAAACCGCGCCCTCGATCGATCCGGCGATCCGCGCGCTATCCGCCGTCACCGATCCGGCGATCCGGCCCTCGGCACCGAGCACCAGCGCGCCGCAGGTCACGTCGCCATCGATGCGGCCATCGAGGTGAAGGTCCGCGGCGGCGAGATTGCCGGTCACGGTCACGTCGCCGCCCAATATCGAGAAACTGCCGCGTCGTGCCGAGCCCTTGCCGTTCGCACTGCCTGCCTTGTCCTTGCCGAACATCGTTGCGCCCCCCAAATGCTTTCCGCTCGATTCGCCGCCTAGCAGCTTTGCACGGTTGATGGTGCTGTTTCCGGCAAGCCGTGCGCCATTCGCGGTGCCGCAGGCGCATCTGGGCGGCGCATGTTGACCGCTTCTTTCGCCGCAGCTATAGGCGCGCCTGCTTGCGGAAGGGCTGGTGGGCTCAAGACTCGCCCCGTTTCGATATAAGAGCATTGAACATTGCTGTGAAAGCATGAGGCCAAGGGGGCCGGCTACGGTCGCCTGGGTCTTTTTGCATTTGCGGCAGAGTAACCGCCGGAATTTGCCGGTAACACAAAGGTGAAGGGCTTCATGCCGACGATCAACCAGCTGGTCCGCAAGGGCCGTGACCCGCAGAAGGCCAAGTCGAAGGTCCCTGCGATGGAGCAGAACCCGCAGAAGCGCGGCGTCTGCACCCGTGTCTATACGACGACTCCGAAGAAGCCGAACTCGGCGCTGCGCAAGGTGGCCAAGGTCCGCCTGACCAACCAGCGCGAAGTGATCAGCTACATCCCCGGCGTCGGCCACAACCTGCAGGAGCACTCGGTGGTGCTGATCCGTGGCGGTCGTGTGCGCGACCTTCCCGGCGTGCGCTATCACGTGCTGCGCGGCGTGCTCGACACCCAGGGTGTCAAGGATCGCCGTCAGTCGCGCTCGAAGTACGGCGCCAAGCGTCCGAAGTGATCGCGTCCGGACGCGGCCGTTCCGCTATGGAGCGCGGCCAGCCTCATGCGGTCTCTCGCAGGTTTTGAAAGGCTTTTGAAATGTCACGTCGTCGTCGTCCCGAAAAGCGGGAAATCCTGCCCGATCCGAAGTTCGGGGATATCGTTCTGTCGAAGTTCATGAACAGCGTCATGCTGGACGGCAAGAAGGCCGTCGCCGAAGGCATCGTCTATGGCGCGCTCGACACTGTCGAAGCCCGCGCCAAGAAGGATCCGCTGGGCGTGTTCCACGAAGCGCTGAACAACATCAAGCCGGGCATCGAGGTCCGCAGCCGCCGCGTCGGCGGTGCGACCTATCAGGTGCCGGTCGAGGTTCGCCCCGAGCGTGCCCAGGCGCTGGCGATCCGCTGGCTGATCGCCGCGGCGCGTGCCCGCAGCGAGCACACCATGGCGGCGCGCCTGTCGGGCGAGTTGATGGATGCCTCGAACAATCGCGGCAATGCGGTCAAGAAGCGTGAAGACACGCATCGTATGGCCGAGGCGAACCGCGCCTTCTCGCATTACCGTTGGTAATGACTATATGGGGTCGGACGCGGCTGTAACGGCCGCGTCCCCCAGATTTTGAAGATCGTGTGTCCCGGGCCGCTGGTCGAGCAGTCCGGGCTTTCGCACGAAACAAACGAACCGCCGGACGTGCCGGCCCACGGAGTTGACAATGGCTCGCAAAGAACCGCTCGAAACCTATCGTAACATCGGCATCATGGCGCACATCGATGCCGGTAAGACGACGACTACCGAGCGCATCCTGTTCTACACCGGCAAGTCCTACAAGATCGGCGAGGTCCATGAGGGCACCGCGACGATGGACTGGATGGAGCAGGAGCAGGAGCGCGGCATCACCATCACGTCGGCCGCGACGACCTGTTTCTGGAACGGCCATCGCATCAATATCATCGACACCCCGGGCCACGTCGACTTCACCATCGAGGTCGAGCGCTCGCTGCGTGTGCTCGACGGCGCGGTTGCCTGCTTCGACGGCGTTGCCGGCGTGGAGCCGCAGTCGGAAACGGTGTGGCGTCAGGCGGACAAGTACAAGGTGCCGCGGATGTGCTTCATCAACAAGCTCGACCGCACCGGTGCCAACTTCGAATATTGCGTGCAGTCGATCATCGATCGCCTCGGCGCGAAGCCGGCCGTCCTCTACATCCCGATCGGCGCCGAGAGCGATCTCAAGGGCCTGGTCGACCTGGTCGAGAACCGCGGCATCATCTGGGAATCGGAAGGCCTGGGCGCCAAGTTCAATTATGTCGACATCCCCGACGACCTGAAGGACAAGGCCGCCGAATACCGCCAAAACCTTATCGAGCTTGCCGTCGAGCAGGACGATGACGCGATGGAGGCCTATCTGGAGGGCAACGAGCCCGACGCCGCGACGCTTAAGAAGCTGATCCGCAAGGGCACGCTGAACCATTCGTTCGTCCCCGTCCTGTGCGGCTCGGCGTTCAAGAACAAGGGCGTGCAGCCGCTGCTCGACGCGGTGGTCGATTACCTGCCGAGCCCGCTCGACGTGCCGGCGATCAAGGGTATCAACCCCGACACCGAGGAAGAAGACAGCCGTCCGTCGTCGGACGACGCACCGTTCTCGGCGCTGGCGTTCAAGATCATGAACGACCCGTTCGTCGGCACGCTGACCTTCACCCGCATCTATTCGGGCAAGCTGACCAAGGGCAGCTACCTGAACTCGGTGAAGGACAAGAAGGAAAAGATCGGCCGTATGCTCCTGATGCACGCGAACTCGCGTGAGGACATCGAGGAGGCTTACGCCGGCGACATTGTCGCGATCGCGGGCCTCAAGGAGACCACGACCGGCGATACCTTGTGCGATCCGGCCAAGCCGATCATCCTCGAGCGGATGGAATTCCCCGAGCCGGTGATCGAGCTGTCGGTGGAGCCGAAGACCAAGGCCGACCAGGAGAAGATGGGCGTCGCGCTCAATCGTCTCGCGGCCGAGGATCCGTCGTTCCGCGTGTCGACCGACCATGAATCGGGCCAGACGATCATCAAGGGGATGGGCGAGCTCCACCTCGAGATTCTCGTCGATCGCATGAAGCGCGAATTCAAGGTCGACGCCAATGTCGGCGCGCCGCAGGTCGCCTATCGCGAATATCTCGCGAAGCCGGTCGAGGTGGACTACACCCACAAGAAGCAGTCGGGCGGCTCGGGCCAGTTCGGCCGCGTCAAGGTGTCGGTGCAGCCGGGCGAGCGCGGTTCGGGCTTCCAGTTCTTCGACGAGATCAAGGGCGGCAATATTCCGCGCGAATATATTCCGTCGGTCGAAAAGGGCTTCAAGGAGACCGCCGAGACCGGTCATCTGATCGGCTTCCCGATCATCGACTTCGAGGTGCACCTGGTTGACGGTGCCTACCACGACGTCGACTCGTCGGCGCTGGCGTTCGAAATCTGCGCCCGCGGCGCGATGCGCGAAGTGGCGTCGAAGGCCGGCATCAAGCTGCTCGAGCCGGTGATGAAGGTCGAGGTGGTGACGCCGGAGGAATATCTCGGCGATGTCATCGGCGACATGAACTCGCGGCGTGGCCAGATCCAGGGCACCGATTCGCGCGGCAACGCGCAGGTGGTCGAGGCGATGGTGCCGCTGGCGAACATGTTCGGCTACGTGAACCAGTTGCGCTCGTTCACCCAAGGACGCGCGCAGTACAGCATGCACTTCTCGCATTACGACGAAGTGCCGCAGAATGTGGCCGACGAAGTGAAGGCAAAGCTGGCCTGAGCCCGAGGCGCACGGCGCTAAGCGCTTGCTTGGCGCCGAGATGCCGACAGGCCGGCTGGCCTCGGGTGCGTAGCCCCGAGAGTCGACGACGCGGAATTTACTTCCGCGTCGGCCTCCACCACCAAGTCCGGGGTGACGACGGGGTTGGGGCTGGCATTACGATGAATCACCCGCTATGGGGCCGCGTTCGCGCGGCTCCGCTCGCGGCGAAAGTTTGAATAAGAAGGTAGGGAAACATGGCTAAGGCAAAGTTCGAGCGGACCAAACCGCACCTCAACATCGGCACCATCGGTCACGTCGACCATGGTAAGACGTCGCTGACCGCTGCGATCACCAAGGTTCTCGCCGAGACCGGCGGCGGCACCGCGGTCGATTTCGCCAACATCGACAAGGCGCCCGAAGAGCGCGAGCGCGGCATCACCATCTCGACCGCCCACGTCGAGTATGAGACCGACAAGCGCCACTATGCGCACGTCGATTGCCCGGGCCACGCCGACTATGTGAAGAACATGATCACCGGCGCCGCGCAGATGGACGGCGCGATCCTGGTCGTGTCGGCCGCCGACGGCCCGATGCCGCAGACCCGCGAGCACATCCTGCTCGCCCGTCAGGTCGGCGTGCCGGCGATGGTCGTGTTCCTCAACAAGGTCGACCAGGTCGACGACGAGGAGCTGCTCGAGCTGGTCGAGCTGGAAGTCCGCGAGCTGCTCAGCTCGTACGAATTCCCGGGCGACGATATTCCGATCATCAAGGGTTCGGCGCTCGCCGTTCTCGAGGATTCGAACGACGAGATCGGCAAGAAGGCCGTGCTCGAGCTGATGGCGCAGGTCGACGCCTACATTCCCGAGCCGGAGCGTCCGCTCGACAAGCCGTTCATGATGCCGATCGAAGACGTGTTCTCGATCTCGGGTCGCGGCACCGTCGTCACCGGCCGTGTCGAGACCGGCATCATCAAGGTCGGCGAGGAAGTCGAGATCGTCGGCATCCACGACACCCGCAAGACCACGGTCACCGGCGTCGAGATGTTCCGCAAGCTGCTCGATCAGGGCCAGGCCGGCGACAACGTCGGCGCGCTGATCCGCGGCGTCGCCCGTGACGAGGTCGAGCGTGGCCAGGTTCTCGCCAAGCCGGGTTCGATCACCCCGCACACCGAGTTCAAGTCGGAAGTGTACGTCCTGTCGAAGGACGAAGGCGGCCGTCACACGCCGTTCTTCGCCAACTATCGTCCGCAGTTCTACTTCCGGACGACCGACGTGACCGGCACCGTCGAGCTGCCCGAGGGCACCGAGATGGTCATGCCGGGCGACAACGTCGCGCTCGGCGTCAAGCTGATCGCGCCGATCGCCATGGACGTCGGCCAGCGCTTCACGATCCGCGAAGGCGGCCGCACCGTCGGCGCCGGCGTGGTGAGCGGCATCGACAAGTAATCTCCCGCCCGAAAGGGTTTGGAGAACGAAAGGCCCGGCTTCCCCACGGGGAGGCCGGGCTTTTTGCGTCTTTCCGTCATTGCGAACGGAGCGAAGCAATCTGGGGGGGGCGCGCGCGTTGCGGTGGATTGCTTGGTCGCTGCGCTTCTCGCAATGACGGGCTCTCCATGGAGGTGTGCTTATGGCTTCGACAGATCATCCAACAATCCTCATCGTCGGCGCGTCGCGCGGGCTTGGCCACGCGATGGCGGAGGAATTCGCTAACCGGGGCTGGAACGTCATCGGCACTGCGCGCGCGGGCGGCCGAACCGAGCTGCACGAATTGGCGGAGCAGAATCCGAACGTCCGCGTCGAGACGGTCGACATCAACGCGGACGACCAGATCGCGGCGCTTCGTGAGCGGCTCGCGGGGAAACGGCTCGACATGCTGTTCGTCAACGCCGGCACGACGACGACCGATCCGCTGGCGCAGGTGGGTGCCGTCAGCGCCGAGGAGTTCACTCGCGTGATGCTGACCAACGCGCTCGGTCCGCTGCGCGTGATCGAGGCTTTGCAGGCCAATGTGCCGGCGGACGGACTGATCGGTGCGATGTCGTCGGGGCAGGGGAGCATCGCCGACAATGTGAAGGGCAGCCGCGAGGTCTATCGCGCCAGCAAGGCGGCGCTCAACATGCTGATGAAGAGCTTCGCCGCGCGCGAGGCGGACGCGCCCCGCGCGATGGCGCTGCTCGCACCCGGCTGGATCAGGACCGACCTCGGCGGCCCCGACGCGCCGTTCACCATGAAGGAAGCCGTCCCCAAGCTGGTCGACGTTCTGATCGAGAAGCGGGGACGGCCGGGGCTCGAGTACCTCGATCGCTTTGGCAAGACGGTGCCTTGGTGAGGCTCTCCCCCAACGTCACCTCAGGTCAAGCCCGGGGGGACGGTATTAGGAGACGACGCTAGCTTCTCCGACGAACCGGCCTTCCCACAAATAGAATTTGCCAACTTTTTTGAGGGCGTCGGCTGCCTCCTGGCCGGAAAGAAACACGAAGCCCAAACGTCTGTTTTCGCCGGGACGAAGATGTCGGTCGCGTAGAAGCGGGAGTGCGTCCCAGCCATACAGGGGTTCAATATCCGAGATCATCACTGGGCATCCCCATCCGGGAAGCGCAGGGCCTTCACGTCCTCCATTGACGGTTTCATACATGCGAACATCGGCGACGAGCTGCGGCTCGGCGTTGCGTTGAATGTCCTCTCTGCTCATCGTTCCAATGTGAATCGGGATTCTTGCGTCGGCAATGTGCAACGACGAGTCAAAAATTCGCCGCTCCAGGGCTTGATCTCCCCCGCGTCTCCGCGTAAAGGCGCGCCTTCGGTTTTTGGTTGAACAAGCAAGAGGCGGCCTTTCAGCCGTCGCCCTGGCCTGCGGGCCGGCGTGGCGATTGGGAGAGCTTCCCCGCTCTTTCGCATCGGTAGGGTTATGGAAACGCAGAATATCCGCATTCGCTTGAAGGCGTTCGATCATCGCGTGCTCGATCAGGCGACCGGCGACATCGCCGACACCGCACGCCGCACCGGTGCTCTGATTCGTGGTCCCATTCCCATGCCGACGCGCATCGAGAAGTTCACGGTCAACCGTGGCCCGCACATCGACAAGAAGTCGCGCGAGCAGTTCGAGGTGCGCACCTACAAGCGCATGCTCGACATCGTGCAGCCGACCCCGCAGACGGTCGACGCGCTGATGAAGCTCGATCTCGCCGCGGGTGTTGATGTCGAGATCAAACTGGCCTAAGGGCCGCACACGAGATTCGCGGTCGACGCTTGCGTCCCGCGCCAAGTCGGTCGCTTCGGTGATCGCAGGTTGGGCTTCCGCCACGCGGGCGCACTACTGAAACAAGAGATACCGCCAGCACCTTCGGGCTGCTGGGCCAGCGTCTCCCGTCACGTCCGGTTCACCGGACACCCAGCCCGGGACGGGGGCTCGCTTCGCATTTTCCGGGCTGGACCTGGGGTCGATCGCGAGATCGGCCTCGCAAGCACCCTTGGGATTGGCCCTGGGGTGCCTCTGTTAAGGAGCAACGGATCATGCGCACTGGCGTGATCGCGAAGAAAATGGGGATGACCCGCCTGTTCCAGGACGACGGCCGCCATGTGCCGGTCACCGTTCTGGCGCTCGAAGGCGTTCAAGTCGTCGCCCGTCGCGAAATGGATAAGGACGGCTATGTCGCCGTCCAGGTCGGCGCCGGCAGCGCCAAGGCCAAGAATGTCGCCAAGCCGCAGCGCGGCCACTTTGGCAAGGCCGAAGTCGAGCCGAAGGCGATCCTCTGCGAATTCCGCGTCGAGGAAGATGGCCTGCTGGACGTCGGGGCCGAACTCTCGGCCGATCACTTCGTCGCCGGCCAGCTGGTCGACGTGTCGGGTCGGACCCAGGGCAAGGGCTTTGCCGGCGCGATGAAGCGCTGGGGCTTCGGCGGTCTGCGCGCCACCCACGGCGTGTCGGTCTCGCACCGTTCGCACGGTTCGACGGGTAACCGCCAGGATCCGGGCCGCGTCTTCAAGAACAAGAAGATGGCCGGCCACATGGGCGACCGCAACCGCACGCAGCAGAACCTCGAGATCGTCGGCACCGACGCCGAGCGCGGCCTGCTTTTCGTCAAGGGCTCGGTGCCCGGCTCGAAGGGCGGCTGGCTGATCGTCAAAGACGCCGTCAAGGTCGCACGCCACAAGGACGCGCCGTACCCGGCCGGCCTGAAGGCCGCCGCCAACAGCAACAATGTAGCCGCCGAGACGCCTGCGGAAGACACCGCGGCTCCCGAGGCCACCGAAGGCCAGGAGGGCTGAACGTGAAGGTCAAGGTTTCCTCCTTCGACGCCAAGGCGAAAGCGGCGGACGTCGAGCTCAACGACGAGGTTTTCGGCCTCGATCCGCGCGCCGACATCCTCCACCGCGTCGTCACCTGGCAGCTCGAAAAGCGTCGCGGCACCGCCCGCGGCACCCGCGAGCGCGCCGATGTCGCTCGCACCGGCAAGAAGTTCGGTCGCCAGAAGGGCGGCGGTACGGCTCGACACGGCGATCGTCGTGCCCCGGTCTTCATCGGCGGTGGTAAGGCACACGGCGCCCGCGTCCGCGACTTCAATCCGTCGCTGAACAAGAAGATTCGTGCGCTTGGCCTGAAGATGGCGCTTTCGAGCCATGCCAAGGCCGGCTCGCTGATCATCATGGACGGACTCGAGGTCAAGGATGGCAAGACCAAGGTGCTCGCCGCCGATCTCGCCAAGCTCGGCTTCGGCAAGTCGGCGCTGATCATCGACGGCGACGCGGTCGAGACGAGCTTCGCGCACGCCGCGGGCAACCTGGTGCACGTCAACGTGCTCCCGGCCGCCGGCGCCAACGTCTACGACATTTTGAAGCACGACACGCTGGTCCTGACCCGCGCTGCCGTCGAGAAGCTGGAGGCGCGCTTCAATGGCTAAGAAGCAGAAAGCCGACGTCGACGTCCGTCATTACGACGTGATCCTCGCGCCGCACATCACCGAGAAGTCGACGCTCCTTTCCGAGCAGAACGCGGTGGTGTTCAAGGTGGCGGGCACCGCGACCAAGCCGCAGATCAAGGCGGCGGTCGAGGCGCTGTTCAGCGTCGACGTGACCGGCGTCAACACCATCGTCCAGAAGGGCAAGACCAAGAAGTGGAAGGGCGCGCCCTACACGCGCTCGGACATCAAGAAAGCGATCGTGACGTTGAAGGACGGCCAGTCGATCGACGTGACGACGGGGATCTGAGGCAATGGCACTCAAGCATTACAACCCGACCAGCCCGGCGCGACGCGGACTCATCCTCGTCGATCGTTCGGGGCTGCACAAGGGGGCGCCGGTCAAGGCGCTGACCGAGGGCAAGCGCAAGACCGGTGGCCGCAACAACAAGGGTCATGTCACCTCGCGTGGCATCGCCGGCGGTCACAAGCAGCGCTATCGCTACATCGACTTCAAGCGTCGCAAGTGGGACGTCGAAGGCACGGTGGAGCGGCTCGAATACGATCCCAACCGCACCGCGTTCATCGCGCTGGTGAAGTATGAGGATGGTGAGCTTGCCTATATCCTGGCGCCGCAGCGGCTCGCCGCGGGCGACAAGGTGGTCGCCGCCAAGAAGGCTGACGTGAAGCCCGGCAACGCGATGGAGCTCGGCCAGATGCCGGTCGGCACCATCGTCCACAATGTCGAGATGAAGCCCGGCAAGGGCGGTCAGATCGCGCGGTCGGCGGGCACTTATGCCCAGGTCGTTGGTCGTGACCGCGGCATGGTCATCATGCGCCTCAACTCGGGTGAGCAGCGCTACATTCGTTCGGAGTGCATGGCGACGGTGGGCGCGGTGTCGAACCCCGACAACCAGAACCAGAACTTCGGTAAAGCAGGCCGCTCGCGCTGGATGGGCAAGCGTCCGCTGACCCGCGGCGTCGCCAAGAACCCGGTCGATCACCCGCACGGCGGTGGTGAAGGCCGGACCTCGGGCGGCCGTCATCCGGTCACCCCGTGGGGCAAGCCGACCAAGGGCGCGCGCACGCGCAACAACAAGCAGACCGACAAGATGATCATCCGGTCGCGTCACGCGAAGAAGAAGAGGTAAGTCATGGCCCGTTCCGTCTGGAAAGGTCCGTTCGTCGACCTGCATCTGTTGAAGAAGACCGAAGCCGCGCAGGATTCGGGCGGCCGTGCGCCGATCAAGACCTGGTCGCGTCGTTCGACCATCCTGCCGCAGTTCGTTGGGCTGACGTTCAACGTCTACAACGGCCGCAAGTTCGTGCCGGTCTCGGTCAACGAGGACATGGTCGGCATGAAGCTGGGTGAATTCGCGCCGACGCGCTACTTCCCCGGCCACGCCGCCGACAAGAAGGGTAAGCGCTGATGTCGAAGCAAGCAGCTCCGCGCCGCGTGGGTGACAAGGAAGCGCTGGCCGTCGCGACGCAGATTCGCGGCTCGGCCCAGAAGCTGAACCTGGTCGCCGGCCTGATCCGCGGCAAGAAGGCCGACGAGGCGCTCAACATCCTCGCTTTCTCGAAGCGGGCGATGGCGGTTGACGCGCGCAAGGTCCTCGCCTCCGCGATCGCCAATGCCGAGAACAACCATAACCTCGACGTCGACGCGCTCGTCGTCGCCGAAGCGTCGGTCGGCAAGTCGATCACCATGAAGCGTTTCGCCACCCGCGGCCGCGGCAAGTCGACGCGCATCCTGAAGCCGTTCTCGCGGCTTCGCATCGTCGTCCGCGAGCAGGAAGAAGCATAATGGGTCAGAAGAGCAATCCGATCGGCCTGCGTCTGCAGATCAACCGCACCTGGGACAGCCGCTGGTTCGCCGAGGGCGCCGATTACGGCCGTCTCCTCATGGAGGATCTCAAGATCCGCAAGTACATCGTCGAAACGCTGCCGCAGGCCGCGATCTCGAAGGTGGTGATCGAGCGTCCGGCCAAGCTGTGCCGCGTGTCGATCTATGCGGCGCGCCCCGGCGTGATCATCGGCAAGAAGGGCGCCGATATCGAGAAGCTGCGCCGGAAGCTCGCTGCGATGACCTCGTCGGACGTAAGCCTGAACATCGTCGAGATCCGCAAGCCGGAGATCGATGCCAAGCTCGTCGCGCAGGGCGTCGCCGATCAGCTCGAACGTCGTATCGCTTTCCGTCGCGCGATGAAGCGCGCGGTGCAGTCGGCGCTGCGGCTCGGTGCCGAGGGCATCCGGATCACCTGCGGCGGCCGTCTCGGCGGCGCCGAGATCGCGCGGACCGAATGGTATCGTGAAGGCCGCGTGCCGCTGCACACGCTGCGCGCGAACGTCGATTATGCCGAAGCCACGGCGCACACCGCTTATGGCGTGTGCGGCGTCAAGGTGTGGATCTTCAAGGGCGAGATCCTCGGCCACGATCCGATGGCGCAGGACCGGCTGATGATGGAAGCGCAGACCTCGGGCGTGCGCCCGGCGCGCGACGATCGCCGCTAAGGTTGGGATAAGAGAAAATGCTGCAACCGAAACGCACCAAGTTCCGCAAGGCCTTCAAGGGCCGCATCCATGGCGACGCCAAGGGTGGCACGGCGCTCAACTTCGGCTCCTACGGGCTGAAGGCGATGGAGCCGGAGCGGATCACTGCCCGCCAGATCGAGGCCGCTCGTCGTGCGATCACGCGTCACATCAAGCGCCAGGGTCGCTTGTGGATTCGCGTGTTCCCGGACGTGCCGGTGTCGTCGAAGCCCGCCGAAGTCCGCATGGGCTCGGGCAAGGGTTCGCCCGAATTCTGGGCAGCGCGCGTCAAGCCCGGCCGCATCCTGTTCGAGCTGGACGGTGTGCCCGGCCCGCTCGCGGCGGAGGCATTCGAGCGTGCAGCGATGAAGCTGCCGATCAAGACCAAGGTGGTGGCGCGTCTCGGCGACACCTCGCACCTGGAAGGATAAGTCATGGCCCGGATCGATGATCTCAAGGCGAAGACCGACGACCAGCTCGACGAAGAGCTGGGCAACCTGAAGCGCGAGGCGTTCAACCTGCGTTTCCAGGCCGCCACGAACCAGCTCGAGAAGCCGAGCCGGGTTCGCGAAGTCCGTCGCGACATCGCTCGTATCAAGACGCTGCAGACCGCGCGGACGCGCGACGCTGCGGCCGCGAAGTAAGGAAGACGACAATGCCCAAGCGCGTGCTGACGGGACAGATCGTCTCGGACAAGACCGACAAGACCGTAGTGGTCCGGGTGGAGCGGAACGTGAAGCATCCGCTCTACGGCAAGATCATCCGCCGGTCGAAAAAGTATCATGCCCATGATGAGGGCAATGAATACAAGCAGGGTGAAACGGTGCGTATCGAAGAGACCGCTCCGATCTCCAAGCTCAAGACCTGGAAGGTGATCGAGCGGGTTAACACCCACGCGACACCCGAGCGGGTCGACGTCGACGCGTAAGCGATAAGAGAAGCTGGAACCGCCGGGCTTTCCCGGTAGGCCATTTGAGAAGGAAACGGATCGATGATCCAGATGCAATCCAATCTCGACGTCGCGGACAACAGCGGCGCCAAGCGGGTTCAGTGCATCAAGGTGCTGGGCGGCTCGAAGCGTCGCTTTGCCGGCGTCGGCGACATCATCGTCGTCAGCGTCAAGGAAGCGCAGCCGCGCGGCCGCGTGAAGAAGGGTGACGTGCACCGTGCCGTCATCGTGCGTACCGCGAAGGACATTCGCCGTGCCGACGGATCGGTGATCCGCTTCGACAGCAATGCCGCCGTCCTGGTCAACAAGAACGAGGAGCCGATCGGCACCCGTATCTTCGGCCCGGTGGTTCGCGAGCTGCGCGCCAAGAAGCACATGAAGATCATTTCGCTCGCGCCGGAGGTGCTGTGATGGCTGCCGCCAAGATCAAGAAGGGTGACCGCGTGATCGTCCTGTCCGGCAAGGACAAGGGCCGCACCGGCGATGTCCTCCAGGCGATGCCGAAGGACGGCAAGGTCGTGGTGTCGGGCGTCAACGTCCACGTGCGCCACGTCAAGCCGAGCCAGGCCGATCCCCAGGGTGGCCTGAAGCGTTCGGAAGCGCCGATGCACATTTCCAAGGTCGCGCACGTGACCAAGGACGGCAAGCCGACCCGCGTCCGGTTCGAGACGCAGGACGGCAAGAAGGTCCGCGTGGCCGTGAAGACCGGAGACAAGATCGATGGCTGATAAGGCTTACAAGCCCCGCATGCGCGGCATCTACGACGACACGATCGTCAAGGCGATGACCGACAAGTTCGGCTACAAGAATGTCTACGAAGTCCCCAAGATCGAGAAGATCGTGCTCAACATGGGCGTGGGCGAGGCGACGCAGGACAAGAAGAAGGTCGAGCAGGCCGCGCGAGAGATGGAGCTGATCGCCGGTCAGAAGCCGGTCGTCACCAAGGCGAAGAAGTCGATCGCGCAGTTCAAGCTGCGTGAGGGCATGCCGATCGGCTGCAAGGTCACGCTGCGTCGCGAGCGCATGTACGAGTTCCTTGATCGTCTGATCACGATCGCGATGCCCCGCATCCGCGACTTCCGTGGTCTGAACGCCAAGTCGTTCGACGGTCGCGGCAATTACGCGATGGGTCTCAAGGAACAGCTCGTGTTCCCCGAGATCAACTATGACCAGATCGACAAGGTCCGCGGCATGGACATCATCGTTACCACCACGGCGAAGACCGACGAGGAAGCGCGCGAGCTGCTGCGTCTGTTCGGTTTCCCGTTCCCGCAGGCCGACGCTGACCAGCGTCAGGCCGCGTAATAGAGGAAGAACTTAAGTCATGGCGAAACTGAGTTCGATCAACAAAAATGAGCGTCGCAAGAAGCTGGTGAAGAAGTACGCCGGCCGTTATGCGAAGCTGAAGGCGATGGCGAAGGATCAGTCGCTCGATGAGACCGAGCGTCTGATCGCGCGTCTGAAGATGGCGGAGATTCCGCGCAACGGAAACCCGACGCGCATCCGTAACCGCTGCGAGGTCACCGGCCGTCCGCGCGCTTACTATCGCAAGTTCCGTCTCTGCCGCGTGCAGCTGCGTGATCTGGCCAACAAGGGCCTGATCCCGGGTGTCACGAAGTCGAGCTGGTAAGGATTAGATCATGGCATTGACCGATCCCTTGGGTGATATGCTCACCCGCATCCGCAACGGCCAGCGCGCGCGCAAGGATTCTGTCCTGTCGCCGGGCTCGAAGCTGCGCGTCCGCGTGCTCGACGTGCTCCAGCGCGAGGGTTATATCCGCGGCTATTCCGAGGAAGAGATGGGGCCCGCCAAGGGCATCCGTATCGAGCTCAAATATTTCGAGGGCCAGCCGGCGATCAAGCACGTCGCGCGCGTCTCGAAGCCGGGCCGTCGCGTCTACAGCGGTTCCAAGGAACTGCCGCGCGTCCAGAACGGCCTGGGCATCACCATCGTCTCGACGCCGCGTGGCGTGCTTTCGGATGCCGAGGCACGCGACCAGAATGTCGGCGGCGAAGTGCTGGCGGAGGTGTTCTGATGAGCCGCACCGGTAAGAAGGCGATCACCGTTCCGAACGGTGTCACCGCCAACATGGCCGACGGGCAGCTTTCGGTGAAGGGGCCCAAGGGCACCCTGTCGATGCCGCTCGCTGACGAAGTGAGCTACGAGATCGGTGACGGCACCATCTCGGTGAAGCCGAACAACGAGACCAAGCGGGCTCGCTCGTTCTGGGGCATGCAGCGCACGCTGATCCAGAATTTGGTGACCGGCGTGACCGAGGGCTTCTCCAAGACGCTCGAGATCACCGGCGTCGGCTATCGCGCCACCGCGCAGGGCAAGACGCTCAAGCTGCAGCTCGGCTACAGCCACGACGTCAACTTCGCGGTGCCGGAGGGCATCGAGATCAAGACGCCCGATCAGACCACGGTCGAGATTTCGGGCATCGACAAGCAGAAGGTCGGCCAGGTTGCCGCCGAGATCCGCCGTTGGCGCAAGCCGGAGCCGTACAAGGGCAAGGGCATCAAGTATCGCGGCGAGTATATCTTCCGCAAGGAAGGGAAGAAGAAGTGATGACCAAGGGTCTTTCTCTTTTCGAAAAGCGGCGTCGCCGCAATCGCACCGCGCTCAAGGCGCGCGCCGGCGGTCGTCCGCGGCTGTCGGTCCATCGCTCGGGCAAGCATATCTATGCCCAGGTGATCGACGATGCCGAGGGCAAGACGCTGGCATCGGCCTCCAGCCTCGAGAAGAAGGACGCGCGGACCAAGTCCGGCGCGAATGTCGACGCGGCGACCGAGGTCGGCAAGCGCCTGGCCGAAGCGGCCAAGGCGGCGGGCGTGACGCAGGTCGTGTTCGATCGCGGCGGTTTCCTGTTTCATGGCCGCGTCAAGGCGCTGGCCGAGGCCGCCCGTGAAGGCGGATTGGAGTTCTGACGATGGCTGACGAAAACACCACCGGTCAGGGCAACCAGCCCGAAGCGACGCTGGCGCCCGAGACCACCAACCAGGAAATCACCAATCGCGAACCGCGCGGCCGTGGACCGCGCGGCGGTCGCGGTGGCGATCGTGGCGGTCGCGGTCGTGACGGCCGTGGTCGTCGTGACGATCGTCGCGGCGGCGGCGCCGATGACGGCGGCGAGGAGCTGATCGAGAAGCTGGTCCACATCAACCGCGTGTCGAAGACGGTGAAGGGCGGCAAGCGCTTCGGTTTCGCCGCGCTGGTCGTGGTCGGTGACGGCAAGGGCCGCGTCGGCTTCGGCCATGGCAAGGCCCGCGAGGTTCCGGAAGCGATCTCGAAGGCGACCGCTTCGGCCAAGAAGGCGATGGTCCGCGTGCCGCTGAAGGAAGGCCGCACGCTGCATCATGACGGCAACGGCCATTTCGGCGCGGGTCGCGTGACGGTGCGGTCGGCGCCGGCCGGGACCGGCATCATCGCCGGCGGCCCGATGCGCGCGATCTTCGAATCGCTCGGCGTCGCCGACGTGGTGACTAAGTCGGTCGGCACCTCGAACCCGTACAACATGATCCGCGCGACCTTCGAGGCGCTCGGCGAGCAGACCTCGCCCAAGAGCGTCGCGCAGCGTCGTGGCAAGAAGATCGCCGACCTGCTCGGCCGTGGTGGGTCGCAGACCGCCGAGGCCGACGCCGCGGCCGTCACGGAGTAAGTCACGATGGCAGCCAAGAAAGAAGCAGCCGCGACGGTGAAGGTGACCCAGACCGGGTCGCCGATCCGCCGCACCAAGGACCAGCTCGCGACCTTGAAGGGGCTCGGCCTCGGCAAGATGCACCGCACCGTCGAGTTGAAGGACTCGCCCGAAGTGCGCGGCATGATCCGCAAGGTCCAGCACATGGTGTCGGTCGAGGGCTGAAGCCTTCAATCGACCCGTGACAAACAAGGGGCAGGGGGCTAGAGGCCCCCTTCCTCATTTTTCAGCGCGAACATAGCGAAAGCGAGTGCACAATCATGAAACTCAACGAACTCCGCGATAATGACGGCGCCCGCAAGGGTCGGATGCGTGTCGGCCGTGGCATCGGCTCGGGCAAGGGCAAGACCGGCGGCCGTGGCCAGAAGGGTCAGAAGAGCCGCGAGGGCGTCTCGATCAACGGCTTCGAGGGCGGCCAGATGCCGCTGCACATGCGTCTGCCGAAGCGCGGCTTCAACAACATCTTCGCCAAGGATTATGCCGAGGTGAACCTGGGCGCGATCCAGAAGGCGGTCGACGCCAAGAAGCTCGACGCCAAGGGCACGATCGATCACGCCGCGCTGAAGGCTGCCGGCCTGGCGCGTGGCGGCAAGCACGGCGTCCGCCTGCTCGGCAAGGGCGAGCTGACCGCGAAGCTGAGCTTCGTCGTCGCCGGCGCGTCCAAGTCGGCCAAGGAAGCGGTCGAAAAGGCTGGCGGATCGGTCGAGATCCCGACGGTCGTCCCCGCTGCCGAGAAGGCCGCGGCCAAGAAGGGCACCGCGAAGAAGGCCAAGGCCTGAACGCCGGGTTAGACAATAGCCTTGTAACGACTATATGAGCGGCGGGGGCGGGTGACTGCTATCCCGCCGCTTTCAGTTTCCAGGACGAACAGCATAATGGCATCCGCAGCCAACCAGATGGCTTCCAGCATCAGCCTGGCGAATTTCACCAAGGCAACCGATCTCAAGAAGCGCCTGTGGTTCACCCTCGGCGCGCTGATCGTGTTCCGCCTGCTGAGCTATGTGCCGCTGCCGGGCGTCGATCCTACCGCGCTCGGCCTGCTGTCGCAGCAGACCTCGGGCGGCGTGCTCGATTTCTTCAATTCCTTCTCGGGCGGCGCCTTGAAGCGCATGTCGCTGACGGCGCTCGGCGTGATGCCGTACATCACCGCCTCGATCGTCGTGCAGCTCGCCACCTCGCTCAGCCCACAGCTCGCGGCGATCAAGAAGGAAGGCGAATCGGGCCGGATGCGGCTCAATCAATACACCCGCTACGGCACGGTCGCGCTCACCGCGATCCAGGGCTATTTCATCGCCGTCGGCCTTGAGGCGCTGGGCGCCAACCAGGGCGTTCAGGCGGTGGTGCTGCCCGGCATGCTGTTCCGCTTGACCGCGGTGGTCAGCCTGGTCGGCGGCACGATGTTCCTGATGTGGCTCGGCGAGCAGATCACCAGCCGCGGCATCGGCAACGGCGTCAGCCTCATCATCATGGCCGGCATCGTCGCCAACATGCCGACCCAGCTCATCAACCTGTTGAATGGGGGCCGCACCGGCTCGATGAGCACGCTCAACATCATCCTGATCATCTCGGCGATCGTCGGCCTGGTGCTGTTCATCTGCTTCATGGAGCTGGCGCAGCGCCGCATCCTGATCCAATACCCCAAGCGCCAGACCCAGCGCGGGATGCAGGCCGATCGCAGCCATCTGCCGTTGAAGCTCAACACCGCCGGCGTGATCCCGCCGATCTTCGCCTCGTCGCTGCTGCTGATGCCGCTGACGGTGAGCCAGTTCGCCGGCCAGAAGGTGGCGGGGCAGGGCTGGTGGGGCGATCTCATCATCACGCTCAACCAGTATCTCCAGCACGGTAGCCCGGTGTACATGCTGCTGTATGGCGCGGGCATCATCTTCTTCTCGTTCTTCTACACCGCGGTGGTGTTCAATCCCGAGGAGACGGCGGACAATCTGAAACGCCACGGCGGCTTCATCCCCGGCATTCGCCCGGGCAAGAACACCGAGGTCTATTTCGATTACGTGCTCACCCGCATCACGGTGGTCGGCGCCGGCTATCTGGCGATCATTTGCCTGGTGCCCGAATACCTCGTCTCGGCGCTGGCGATCCCGTTCTATCTGGGCGGCACGTCGCTGCTGATCGTCGTCAACGTGACGATGGATACGGTGACGCAGATCCAGAGCCACCTCTACGCGCAGCAATATGGCGATCTGATCAAGAAGGCTCGCCTCAAGGGCGGCCGCCTGCGCTGACAGCCCAAGACAACGAACAGGGGAGCGTTGCCGATGGACATCATTCTGCTTGGCCCGCCGGGGGCGGGTAAGGGCACGCAGGCGGAGCGGCTGGTGGCCGATCGCGGTATGGTGCAGCTTTCGACCGGCGACATGCTGCGCGCTGCGGTCAAGGCGGGCACCGAGGTCGGGCTCAAGGCCAAGGCGGTGATGGACGCCGGCGAGCTGGTGTCGGACGAGATCGTTTCGGCGATCATCGGCGAGCGGCTCGATCAGATCGACCACGCGACAGGCGTCATCTTCGACGGCTATCCGCGCACCAGGGCCCAGGCCGAATCGCTGGATACGCTGCTCGGCGATCGCGGGCGCAAGCTCGATTACGTGATCGAGCTCGAGGTCGACGAGGATGCGCTGGTCGAGCGGATCACCGGTCGCTTCACCTGCGCGGTATGCGGCGCGGGCTATCACGATAAATTCAAGTTGCCCAAGGTGCCTGGCACCTGCGACGTCTGCGGCAGCCACGAGTTCAAGCGCCGCCCCGACGACAATGCCGAAACGGTGCGCACCCGCATGGTCGAATATCGCGCCAAGACCGCGCCGATCCTGCCGATCTACGAAGCGCGCGGGCTCGTCCGCCGTGTCGACGGCATGGCCGATATCGATCACGTCACCCAGGCCATCGAAGCGATCCTCGACGGCAAGGCCTGATCGCCGCGTTTCACCGTCGCACCCGAACGGGCCGTCGTTCGGAACGCGGAAATATTTCATATTTCTCCGAACCGTAACGCGGGCGTCATGCTGGCTCGCCAAATCCCCCCTGCCAACACGCAGGCAAATCCGTTCGCGATCACTGCCGGCGACCGGGCCAAACAGGGGACTAGTTTATGCGCAAGATGCCGATGATGGCGGCCGTTTCCTGCATCGCGTTGATGCTCAGTTCGTGCCACGATTCGAATGATCCGCCGCCGGTTTCAGCGCCGACCCCGACGCCCAGCCCGTCGCCTTCGCCATCACCGACGCCCACGCCGACCCCGCCGCCTTCGCAGGAGGATGCCGCCGATACGGCGACGCCGATCAAGCACCTGGTGGTGATTTTCGACGAAAACGAATCGTTCGATCACTATTTCGGCACCTATCCGGAAGCGACCAACCCCAGTGGCGAGCCGATGTTCACCGCTGCCGCCGATACCCCGACGGTGAACGGCTATAACGCCGACAAATCGCTGCTGACCGACAACCCCAACACGAAGAACGCCGACAATCTGGCGACGGGCGTTCCGGCCGAACAGATGAACCCGTTCCGCATCGATCGCGCGCAGTTCGATACCACCAGCCAGAACCACGCCTATACCGCCGAGCAGAAAGCATCGGACAACGGCAAGATGGATGCCTTCGTCGCATTCACCGGCCGCAGTTCGCAAGGCGGCGCCGGCGCATTCGGCACCGCGGCGCAGGTGATGGGCTATTTCGACGGCAACACCGTCACCGCGCTGTGGAATTACGCCCAGCATTTCGCGATGAGCGACAACGCCTTCACCGATTCGTTCGGCCCCTCGTCGCCGGGCGCGATCAACGTCGTCTCGGGCACGACCGCCGGCGCGTCGAACGCCAACGGCGCGGTCGCCGACGGGCAGGGCGGCTATACGATGATCGGCGACCCCGATCCCGAAGGCGACGTCTGTTCGAGCACCAAGGCGAACAGCACGCTGCACATGCTCGGCAAGAATATCGGCGATCTGCTCAACGCCGCCGGCCTCACCTGGGGTGGCTTCATGGGCGGGTTCGATCTCACGCTGACCAACGACAATGGCACCACCGCGTGCAAGCGCAGCACCGTGTCGCCCAACACCAGCCGCACGGTGACGGACTACACGCCCCACCACGCCTGGTTCCAATATTACGCCTCGACCGCCAACCTGAAGCACACGCGGCCGAGTTCGGTCGCCATGATCGGTCATACCGAGCCCGATCTCGACAAGACCGATGCGCCGGTTCACCACCAATATGACCTCGAGGATTTCTATACGGCGGTGAAGGCGGGCAATTATCCGTCGGTCAGCTACGTCAAGATGTCGGCCTATCAGGATGCGCACCCGGGCAATTCAAACCCGCTCGACGAGCAGGCCGGCGTCGTCAAGCTGCTCAATTTCCTGCAGCAGCAGCCCGATTGGAAGAACACCGCCGTTATCGTCACTTACGACGATTCGGATGGTTGGTACGATCATCAGGCGCCGAACATCCTCAACGCCTCGTCCGATCCCGATGCCGATCAGCTCAATGGCGCGGGCAAGTGCACCGGCCCCGACGCGAAGCCGGCGGTGGGGCTGGACGGCAAGGTGGTGAACGGCCGTTGCGGCCCGGGCTCGCGCATCCCGTTCCTCGTGATCTCGCCTTATGCCAAGGTAAATTATGTTTCGAATACCTTGCTCACCCAGGCTTCGGTGGTGCGCTTCATCGAGGATAACTGGCTGAGCGGAAAGCGGCTCGGCGGCGGGTCGAACGACGCGATCACCGGCAGCATCATGGAACTGTTCGATTTCAAGGCCAATCCGCACCTCGCGCCATTCTATCTCGATCCGAAGACCGGCATGCAGGTTTCGCAGCCGCCCGCCTGACCTCGGGGTCGCCCGGTGCGCTATGCCTCGCGGCGTACCGGGCGGCACCATAGCAAAACAATGACCCGCCGCTCTTGACCGACACGCATCGCTTCACCTCCGCCGTTCCCGGCGCGAGCCGGCCTCGCAGGGTGTTGTCGCGCCTGGCGGCGGTCGCGGCGATCGTCTGCGCCGTGATGGCGATCGGCGCGGCGCGCATCCTGGCGCATCCGGCCGAATCGCCGGCCGTGCTCGTGCCGTTGGTCGAGCGGCTGACCGGCGCCAATCCGCATCCGATCAAGCTCGTCCGCCCGCCCGATCAGCCACTCAGTACCCTGGCAAAGATCGGCGAGCGGCTGTTCCACGATCCGTCGCTCTCCGCGTCGGGCCGCCAGTCGTGCGCCTCGTGCCACAGCCCGGCGCATGATTACGGTCCACCTAACGCGCTTTCGGTGCAGCTTGGCGGGCCTGATCTGCAGCGCGAGGGGCTGCGCCCGCCGCCGTCGCTCGCCTATCTCTATCGCCAGACGGTGTTCAGCATCGGCCCGCCGGTCGACGACAATGACAATCCGGTCTCGCTCGGCCAGCTCGCGCAGCAAGCGCAGGGCAAGGCGCTGGCGGTCAAATCGGCGGGGACGGCGCCCGTCGCCGCACCCGTGCCGCAGGGCGGGCTGTTCTGGGACGGCCGCGCCGATACGCTGATGGCGCAGGCGACGGGGCCGATGATGAACCCGGCGGAAATGGCCGATACCAGCGTCGCAGAGGTCGCCGCCAAGCTCGAGCGCGGCGGCTATGTGGCGCTGCTGCGGCCCTTGTTCGGGCGAACCGTGGTGAACAACCCGGCGATGCTCTACGATGAGGCGATGTCGGCTCTGTCGCGTTACCAGATCGAGGCACGCGCTTTCCATCGGTTCGACAGCAAATATGACTATTGGCTCGAAGGCAAGGCGCGGCTGAGCCCTGCCGAGTTGCGCGGCATGAAGCTGTTCAACGATCCGCTAAAGGGCAATTGCGCGGCGTGCCATATCAGCCAGCCGGGCGCCGACGGTATGCCGCCGATCTTCACCGATACCGAATATGAAGCGCTGGGCGTGCCGCGCAATCGCGCGCTCGCCGTCAACCGCGATCCTGGCTTTCACGACATGGGCCTGTGCGGCCCGCTGCGCACCGATCTCGCGCAGCAGACGCAATATTGCGGCATGTTCCTGACGCCGACGCTGCGCAACGTCGCGCGGCGCAAAGTGTTCTTCCACAACGGCGTCTATCACGATCTCCACGACGTGCTGCGCTTCTACGATTTCCGCGATACCGCGCCCGGCCGCATCTATCCGCGCGACGCCACCGGCCGGGTTCGCAAATATGACGATCTGCCGCGGCGCTATTGGGCCAATATCGACGTCGCCGATGCCCCGTTCGACCGCCATCGAGGGGACAAGCCGCCGCTCAGCGATGCCGAGATGGAGGACATCATCGCGTTTCTCGGCACGCTCGACGATGGCTACGAACCGCCCTCGCACTGACATTCGTTCGGCCGGCGCCCCTCCGTCACGACAGGGCCGAATGACGAATTTTTCATCATGGCGTCACAGCGCCGATCGCCGGCCGGTCGTAGAACGGCGGGGCAGGCGGCATCCCGCTGCCGCACCGGAGTTCCGACGATGACCCTTCGTATCCTCGCCTCGCTCGCCGCCGTGACGCTGCTCGCCGCGCCGGCGATGGCCGCCACCACCGCCAAGACCGTCACCAAGCACCATGTCGTCAAGCATCACGTGGTGAAGGCCAAGACCAAGGTGGCTGCCAAGCCCGCCAAGGCCGCTGCTCCCGCCAAGGCGTCGTAAGCGCCTCCCGACGCATCTCCTCGGGCGTCGCGGCCGGCGGGAAGCGGGGGCTTTCCGCCGGCCATTTTCTTGTCCTTCGCGAAGGCGTAAGCCGGGCATATGACGCGCAAGATCCTCGTCGTCGAAGACGATGCCGCGACCGCCGCCTATCTGGCCAAGGGGCTGGCCGAAGCCGGCTACAGCGTGGAAACCTGCGGCAACGGGCGCGATGGCCTGTTCCTGGCCAGCGAGGGCGTGTTCGATCTGATCGTCGCCGATCGCATGCTGCCGGGGATCGACGGGCTGGCGATGCTCTCCGCGATCCGCGCCGCCGGGATAACCGCGCCGGCGCTGGTCCTGTCCGCGCTCGGCACCGTCGATGATCGGATCGACGGGCTGCGCGCCGGCGCCGACGATTATCTCTGCAAGCCCTTCTCGTTCGGCGAGCTTTCTGCGCGCGTCGAGGCGTTGATGCGCCGCACGGATCGCGCGACCACCGGCGGCAAGCCGACGCGGATCATCGTCGGCGATCTCGAAATCGATCTGCTCGGCCGTCAGGTTTCGAGGCAGGGCCGGCCGATCGCGCTCGGCGCACGCGAATACAGCATCCTCGAATATCTCGCGCGCCACGCCGGCCAGGTCGTCACGCGGACGATGATGCTGGAGAAGATCTGGAATTATCATTTCGATCCCGGCTCTAACGTGGTCGACGTCCATGTCGGCCGGCTGCGGCGCAAGCTGGAGGAGGGCTTCGACAGCCCGATCCTGCATACCGTGCGCGGCGCCGGCTATCGCCTCGCCCCGGCCGCCTGATGCGGCTTTCCTTCACCGCGCGCCTCGCGGTGCTGGCGATCACGCTGGCGTTGATTTCCAGCCTCGCCTCGGTCTTCCTGATCTGGAACGGCATCCATAACGACGCGATCGCCGCGCTGCGCCGCGATACGGTGGAGCAGGCGCAGGATTTCGTTTCGGTTTACCGCAGCGGCGGCTTTCCGGCGCTCCGCGAGGCGATAAACGCGGCGCGCGATCCCGATGACGACACGCTGATCCTGGCGGTGCTCGATGCGCGCGGCCAGCGCGTGATGGGCGTTGGCCCGGTGACCACCGCGGTCCAGCCGCTCGCGGGAACGCCGTTCAGCATCGCCGTGCCCGGCCACAGCGCGCAATGGACAGGCCGCGAGGCGGGCTTCGCGATCCATCGGGTGGGCCGATACTGGCTGATGACCGGCCGCCTGCTTGACGATTGGGAGCAGGAACAGCGCACGATCGAGCATGTCGTCGGCCTGTCGATCCTGCTCGCGATCGTCACCGGCATCGCCACTGGCCTGGTGGTGACGCGCTATGTCGGCCGCCGGCTCAATCGCATCGCCGATGTCGTCGAGGCGGTGAGCGGGGGCGATTTCGCCGACCGCGTGGAAACCGTCGCGGGCGGGCGTGATGCGTTTGATCGGCTCGCTATCCGCCTCAACGCGATGCTCGATCGGATCGAGCAGCTCGTCGGCGAGTTGCGCGCCGTCACCGACTCGCTTGCCCATGATCTGCGCTCGCCGCTCGCCCGGCTGCGCGCACGCGCCGAGCAGGCGTCGCTGGCCGAGGATGCCGGCGCGCGCGAAGCGGCCTTGTCCGGGCTGCTGGTTGAAACCGACATGATGATGCGGATGCTGACGACGCTGCTCGAGATCGGGCGCTCGGCGGCGATGGGGCGCGATCGTTTCGTGATGGCGGAGCCAGGGGCGATCCTGGAAGAACTGACCGAGCTTTATGGTCCCGTCGTCGAGGAAGCGCGCATGGCGCTCACGCTCGACATTGCGCCCGATCTGCCGGCGATGGCGGTGCATCGCGAATTGCTCTCGCAGGCGCTCGCCAACCTCATCGACAATGCGCTGCGCCACGCCGGATCGGGCGGAACGCTGGCGCTATCGGTGTCACGCGGAGACGGCGGGGTGCGGTTCGCGGTCGCCGATCGCGGCCCCGGCATCGATCCCGCCGATCGCGAGGAGGCGATCCGCCGGTTCGGCCGTCTCGATCGCGCGCGCAGCCAGCCGGGGGCGGGGCTTGGTCTTTCGCTGGTCGATGCGGTTGCGCGGTTGCACGGCGGCCACCTTGAGCTTGCCGACAACGCGCCGGGCCTGCGCGCGACGATCGTGATCCCCGCCTGATCTGGCCATTTCCGGCGCCCGTCGATACAGGCTCGCGCGATGGACGCGCTCACTCTGTTCGGCCTGGCGGCGATCAGCCTCATGCTGGTTTGCTATCTTCTGGAGGATCGCGGGCCGATCTGGACGCTGGGCTTCGCTGCGTGCTGCGCGCTGAGTTCGGTATATGGCTTTCTGCAGGGCGCATGGCCGTTCGGCGTCGTCGAATTGATCTGGACCGGCGTGGCGCTGTATCGCTGGCGCAAGCGCATCGCGGGCGCTTGACTCGCGGCGTTCGCACACCTATCTGCGCATCATTCCGATCACACCGGTTTTCCGGCGGCGCCGCTGCGCGCTTGCCGGCATTCTTGCGTTTCGGAATGCAACGCGATGAGATGGGGCGTGTGCGGCCATGCCGCGCCCTGTGGAGCTAGGAGAACAGAGTTCATGGCACGTATTGCGGGCGTCAACATCCCGACCAACAAGCGCGTGGTGATCGCGCTTACCTATATCCACGGCATTGGCCCGGCCAAGGCCAAGCAAATCACCGAGAAGCTGAACATCGCGCCCGAGCGTCGCGTGCAGGACCTGACGGACGCCGAAGTCCTGCAGATCCGCGAGACGATCGATGCCGAGCACAGCGTCGAGGGCGATCTTCGTCGCGAAACCGCGATGAACATCAAGCGGCTGATGGACCTCGCGTCCTATCGCGGCCTGCGCCATCGTCGCGGTCTGCCGGTTCGCGGCCAGCGCACGCATACCAATGCGCGCACCCGCAAGGGCAAGGCCAAGCCGATCGCCGGTAAAAAGAAGTAAGCGCTTCGCCTCAACGGCAGCTGCTTTCCTTCCAGCTTTTCAGATTAGGTTAGGGATACAACAATGGCACGCGAACCTCAGCGCATTCGTCGGCGCGAGCGCAAGAACATCACCGCGGGCGTCGCGCATGTGAACGCCAGCTTCAACAACACCATGATCACGATCACCGATGCCCAGGGCAACGCGATCTCGTGGTCGTCGGCCGGCATGATGGGCTTCAAGGGCTCGCGCAAGTCGACCCCTTATGCGGCGCAGGTCGCTGCCGAGGACGCCGGCAAGAAGGCCGCCGAGCACGGCGTCCGCACCCTGGAGGTCGAGGTCAAGGGTCCGGGATCGGGCCGCGAATCGGCGCTTCGCGCGCTGCAGGCGGTTGGCTTCCAGATCACCTCGATCCGTGACGTGACCTCGATCCCGCACAACGGCGTGCGTCCGTCCAAGCGTCGCCGCGTCTGATTTTGCTTCGTCCGCGCGCGGTTGATCGCGCCGCGCGGACGATCCTCCCACGGCCGGAGCCAGCCCTCAGCTCCCGCCCAAAACCAAGGGGAAGCCCGTGTCTGTCAATGCAAAGAACTGGCAGGAACTGAAGAAGCCGAACGGCCTCGAGAAGAAGTCGGGCGGCGACGGCAAGCGCAAGGCGACCTTTGTCGCCGAGCCGCTCGAGCGTGGCTTCGGCCTGACGCTCGGCAATGCGCTGCGCCGCGTGCTGCTCTCGTCGCTGCAAGGCGCCGCCGTCACCTCGATCAAGATCGAGAACGTGCTGCACGAATTCTCGTCGCTCGCCGGCGTGCGCGAGGACGTCACCGACATCGTCCTCAACGTCAAGCAGATCGCGCTCAAGATGGAAGGCGAGGGGCCCAAGCGCCTGCAGCTTTCCGCGACCGGCCCCGGCGAAGTCAAGGCCGGCGACATCGCGGTCAGCGGCGATATCGAGGTGATGAACCCCGATCTCGTCATCTGCCACCTCGACGACGGCGCGACGCTCAACATGGAGCTGACTGCGGATACCGGTAAGGGCTATGTCCCTGCGGTTGCCAACCGTCCGGCCGATGCGCCGATCGGCCTGATCCCGGTCGACGCGCTGTATTCGCCGGTGCGCCAGGTCAGCTACAAGGTCGATCCGACCCGCGTCGGTCAGGATCTCGATTACGACAAGCTGACGCTGACGATCGAGACCGATGGCACCGTGACGCCCGAGGATGGCCTGGCCTATGCCGCGCGGATCCTGCAGGACCAGCTCACGTTGTTCGTCCATTTCGACGATCAGGCGATGGCGCAGGCGTCCGCCGTCGGCCAGGCCGCTCCGGCGGCCGCCGAGGCGCAGACCGACACGCAGCAGATCAACCGCTATCTGCTCAAGAAGGTCGACGAGCTGGAGCTCAGCGTCCGTTCGGCCAACTGCCTGAAGAACGACAACATCATCTATATCGGCGATCTCGTGCAGAAGACCGAGGCGGAGATGCTGCGCACGCCGAACTTCGGCCGCAAGTCCTTGAACGAGATCAAGGAAGTGTTGTCGTCGATGGGGCTGCGGCTGGGTATGGAAATCCCCGGCTGGCCGCCCGAGAACATCGAGGAAATGGCCAAGAAGCTCGAGCAAGAGATTTTGGGCTGAGGCGCACCGGATTAGCGGAACGCTAATCCGAAGACGTCGCAAGCCCGGCCGGCGGGCGTAGCCCGTCCGACGACGCGGAATTCACTTCCGCGTCGGGCCGAGAAAATTTGGAGCGAAGTGGAGAAACCCGCGCGACGGTCTCCACTTTCTCCACTTCAGGGTTGTGGGCGGTGGCCCGATCACACCGCCCGGTCGGGAATACCTGGTACGGTTCCCGGACGAACTGGAAGGAAATACCATGCGTCATCGTTATGGCGGTCGTAAGCTCAGCCGCACTTCTGCGCACCGCGCTGCCCTGTTCCGCAACATGGCGGCCGCGCTGATCAAGCACGAGCAGATCACCACCACGCTGCCCAAGGCGAAGGAGCTTCGCCCCTATGTCGAGAAGCTGATCACGCTGGCCAAGAAGGGCGGCCTTTCGAACCGTCGCCTGGCGCACGCCCGTCTGCTCGACGATGCGCAGCTCGCCAAGCTGTTCGACGTGCTCGCGGCGCGCTACGCCGATCGCAAGGGCGGCTATACGCGCGTCATCAAGGCCGGCATCCGCGCGTCGGACGCCGCGCCGATCGCGATCATCGAGTTCGTCGACCGCGATGTCGATGCCAAGGGCCAGGATTCGGGTCCGGTGATGGCGGACGAGGATTTCGACGAGGCAGCGTGAGCCTGGTTTGAGCCAATGAAAAACAAGGGGCCGCTCCGCAGCACCGGAGCGGCCCCTTTTCGTTTGCGAGTCGGCGCCGTTTGGTGAATCACCTCTTCTCCGTTCGTTCCGGTCTCGTCCGAAGGCTGTTCTTGCTTGTCGGCGGACTGGGTAGGCGGCGCTTCGACAAGCGCGGCATGAACGGGATGCAGTGGAAGTGAAGGAATGACCGAAAAGCTCGATTACCCGGACACTGCCCGCGAGGATGCCGTCGATACCCGCCACGGCGTCACCATCGCCGATCCCTATCGCTGGCTCGAAAACGATGTCCGCAGCGATCCCCGCGTCGCCGACTGGGTGAAAGCGGAGAATGCTGTCACCGACGCTTATCTCGCCACGCTTCCCGGCCGCGACCGGTTCAAGGCGCGGATCACCGAATTGTTCGATTTCGAACGGTTCGGCGTGCCCGAGCGCAAGGGCGGCCGCTATTTCTACATGCACAACAGCGGTCTGCAGAACCAGGCGGTGCTCTACGTTCGCGAGACGCTGAACGGCGAGGGGCGGGCGCTGATCGACCCCAATACGTGGTCGGATGACGGCGCCACCGCGCTTGGCGAGTGGCTGCCGTCCGAAGACGGTGCCAAGCTGCTCTACACCGTGCAGGAAGGCGGCGCCGACTGGCGCACCGTCAAGGTGCTCGATGTCGCCACCGGCGAGGTCGAACGCGATACGGTGCAATGGGTGAAATTCTCCAGCTTCGCCTGGGCGAAGAACGGCACCGGCTTCTTCTATTCGCGCTTTCCGGAGCCCGCTGAAGGCGCCGCCTTCCAGCAGCTCAATCTCCACCACGCGATCTATTTTCATCGTCTCGGCGATGACCAGTCGGCCGATTTGCAAGTCTATGCGACCAACGATCGTCCACGCCTGAACCACGTCGCCGAGATCACCGACGATGGCAACTGGCTGCTGATCTCTTCGTCCGAGGGCACCGACGAGCGCTACGAACTGACGCTGATCGACCTCACCTCACCGAAGATGACCAAGCGGATCATCGCGCGCGGCATGGAGCATCACTGGAGCCTCGCCGGCAACCAAGGCGCGACCTTCTATTTCGTCACCGATCAGAACGCCCCGCGCCGCCGCATCATCTCGATGGACGTCGCCTCCTCGACCCGCGCGCAGCGCGAGGTGGTGCCGCAGGACGAGGCGGTGCTCGAGGGTGCAGGAATCATCGGCGGCATGCTGGTCGCGCAATATATGCACGACGTGCAGAACCAGGTCCGCCGCTACACGCTCAAGGGCAAGCGGCTCGATGATGTCGCGCTGCCCGGCATCGGTTCGGTGTCCGGCCTGGCCGGCGATCAGGACAATCCCGAGACTTTCTACGCCTTCACCAGTTTCGCCACGCCGACCTCGATCTATCGCTGCGATATCGCCACCGGCGAAAGCACCGTCTGGGCCACGCCGGAGGTCGGCTTCGATCCCGCCGATTATGCGGTCGAGCAATTGTTCTTCACCTCGAAGGACGGCACTCGTGTACCGATGTTCGTCGTCGGCCGTCGGGACTTGCCGCCACAGCCCGCACCGACGCTGCTCTACGGCTATGGCGGATTCAACATCCCCGTCCCGCCCGCCTTCGCTGCCAGCCGGATCGCGTGGATGGAAGCCGGCGGCGTATTCGCAGTCGCCAACATCCGCGGCGGCGGCGAATATGGTAAGGAATGGCACGACGGCGGCCGCCTCGCCAACAAGCAGAACAGCTTCGACGATTTCATCGCCGCGGCCGAGTTCCTGATCGAGAAAGGCATCACGACACCGGAGAAGCTCGCGATCCAGGGCGGCTCGAACGGCGGTCTGCTGGTCGGCGCGGTCGTCAACCAGCGGCCGGACCTGTTCGCCGCGGCGATCCCGATCGTCGGCGTGATGGACATGCTGCGCTTCGATCAGTTCACCGCCGGTCGCTATTGGGTGGACGATTATGGCTCGCCCGGCGACGAGGCGGCGTTCGGCATCCTTCGTGCCTATTCGCCCTATCACAATATCAAGCCCGGCGCGGCCTATCCGGCGGTGCTCGTCGTCACCGCCGATACGGACGACCGCGTTGTCCCGGGCCACAGCTTCAAATATATTGCCGCGCTCCAGCACGCGAAGGCCGGCGACAAGCCGCACCTGATCCGCATTGAAACCCGCGCCGGCCACGGTTCGGGCAAGCCGACCGACAAGTCGATCGCCGAGGCGGCGGACATGTGGGCGTTCGCCGCGCAATGGACCGGGATGCAGCTCGGCTGACGGAGGTTCAGCCTCCGGTCAGTTGCGATGGAGCAGCATCGCCGCGCCGTGCGTTCAGGCGGCGAGTTGATGGGAGAAGCGTGATGGCAGGCTGGTCGATCCGGAGCGTGGTGATGGCGGCCGCGCTAGTGTCGGCAGCATCGACGCCGGTCTGGGCGCAGCAGGGCTGGGCACCGCCGGCCGCCGCCGACGATGGCTGGCAACAATCGCCACAGGATTATGATGCGTCGCCCGCCGGCGACGATCAGGCCAGCCCAGGCGACGGAGATTCTGGCGACCGCTGGTCGAACGACGACGCATCGGCGCAGGACGACGCGACCAGCTCCTATTCTGACGGCAATGACGCTCAGTCATCCGCCGATTCGGGCTCGACTTCCTATCATGGCGGTTTTGCCAGCCGCGATGCCGTTCCGCCCGATTCCGCTGCGTCCCGGCCCGAGCCGCACGACGAAGCTGACGGCTGGGGCACCTGGCGCAGCAACCCGACGCCTGCCGATCCCGGTGCGCCGCCTGCAAGTGCGGATGAGGATGCGCTCGACGCGCATCCGGCGCAGGCGCCGGGCACCGTGAACAGCTTCAACCAGCCGGATACCACGCCGGGTTTCGCAGCGACCACCGGCATCGACAATCGCAACCAGGCAGTGAGCGGTTGCCTTGCCGCGGTTCGCTCACGGGTCGGCGGGGGCGCCGGGGCCGCGCGCGTCGACGGGATCAACGGCGAATGGATGGTCAGCGGCGCGATCGCCGATGGCCGCGCTTTCTATTGCTCGATCCGCCACGGTGCGATCGACGACGTTCAGTTCGGCAACTGAACGCGCTACATTCGCCCTTTCCCGTGGCCGCGCATCTGCTATGCGGCTGAGGCATGGTGGATCATGCCCAGGACAATATCCTGATCGTCGATTTCGGCAGTCAGGTCACGCAACTCATCGCTCGCCGCGTTCGCGAAGCCGGTGTCTATAGCGAGATCGCTCCGTTCAACGCGGCGGAAGAAGCATTCGCGCGGTTGAAGCCCAAGGGCGTCATCCTCTCGGGCAGCCCCGCGTCGGTGGTCGATGAGGGCAGCCCGCGCATCCCACAGGTCATTCTCGATTCGGGCCTGCCGCTACTGGGCATCTGCTACGGCCAGCAGGCGTTGATGACGCAGCTCGGCGGCGCGGTCGCGCGCGGCGATTCGGGTGAATTCGGCCACGCCTTCATCGACATCGAGGATGGTTGCGAGCTGTTCGACGGCTTGTGGTGCGAGGGCGAGAAACATCAGGTGTGGATGAGCCACGGCGACAAGGTCACCGACCTCGCGCCGGGGTTCCGCATCGTCGCCTCGAGCCCCGGCGCGCCGTTCGCGGTGATCGCTGACGATGCGCGGCGCTATTACGCGATGCAGTTCCACCCCGAGGTCGTCCATACGCCCGACGGCGGGCGGCTGATCGCCAATTTCGCGCGCCATGTCTGCGGGCTTTCGGGCGACTGGACCATGGCCGAATTCCGCGACGCCAAGATTGCCGAGATCCGGCAGCAGGTCGGCAAGGGGCGGGTGATCTGCGGGCTTTCGGGCGGCGTCGATTCGGCGGTAGCGGCGGTGCTGATCCACGAAGCGATCGGCGAGCAGTTGACCTGCGTGTTTGTCGACCATGGCTTGATGCGCGCCGGTGAGGCCGATCAGGTCGTCAGCCTGTTCCGTGGCCATTACAATATCCCGCTCGTTCACGTGAACGCCGAAACGCTGTTCCTCAATGGCCTGGCCGGCGTTACCGACCCCGAGGCGAAGCGCAAGTTTATTGGTAAGACTTTCATCGATATCTTTGAAGAGGAAGCCAAAAAGATCGGCGGCGCCGAGTTTCTCGCGCAGGGCACGCTTTATCCCGATGTGATCGAGAGCGTCAGTTTCACCGGCGGACCATCGGTGACGATTAAGAGCCACCACAATGTCGGCGGCCTCCCCGAGCGGATGAACATGAAGCTGGTCGAGCCGCTGCGCGACCTGTTCAAAGACGAGGTGAGGGCGCTTGGCCGCGAGCTCGGCTTGCCCGAGATATTCGTCGGTCGCCATCCATTCCCCGGCCCCGGTCTCGCCATCCGCATTCCCGGCGAGGTGACCAAGGAACGCTGTGACATCCTGCGAAAAGCCGACGCCATCTATCTGGAAGAGATCAGGAATGCCGGGCTGTACGACGCCATCTGGCAGGCCTTTGCGGTGTTGCTGCCGGTACGCAGCGTCGGCGTGATGGGCGATGGGCGGACTTACGATTCGGTGCTCGCGCTACGGGCCGTCACTTCGACCGACGGCATGACCGCGGTGGCCTTCGAATTTCCCGGCGGTTTCCTGCCACGCGTCGCGACCCGCATCGTCAACGAAGTCCGCGGTATCAACCGCGTGACCTACGACTATACGTCCAAGCCGCCGGGCACGATTGAGTGGGAATGATCGGGCGCGCTGCGGCGTAAAATCCGAGTGCGATATTCCGTTATTGTTATGTCACGCCCACAGACCAATTGCACCGCCTCGAGACCGAACTCGCAGCCAAACCTTCTTCGCTTTTGACGATCTCAAATTACTATCTTGATATATCCGCCTTGGCGGGAAGTTCATAATATATTTGAAGTGCGATCGAGAGTGATTTAAGTAATATAATTACCTCTTTCCGAGGAGAGTAAATTCCTGCGAGTCACCTCCCGCGCAGCAATTGCATTATCATCGCCCGGACGCTGCCGTAATTATTCTTCAGCGGACCCAATATGCCGTGCTTCTCACGCGGCAGGTGAGCCAGCGGGTGGCCACGCGGGCGGAACACATAATGGTCGAAGAATGCCCGCCATGCGGCGCGCTCTGCTTCCGGCCTCTCGGCAATGGTGATCATCGCCAGCATCATCGCGGTGAAGGGCGCATCGGGGCCGGCCGCGAAGCCGTCCCACCAGAAGTTGACCATCAGGTTGCGGGGAGCCGTTGCCTGAACCTGATGCCACCATAATTTGGGCAGATAGAGCGCGTCCCCCGGGGCGAGATCGGCGATCAGCGCGCGATTGCGCGCGGCCGCGAAGCGCGGATAGCGGGGATCGTCCGCCGTGTTGCCTGCGGCCAGGCTCACTGGTTGCCCGGCCATGGTATGATCAAGCGGACCGACGTAGAGATCGCCGATCGCTTCGGGCGGGTACAATGTAAACCGCCGAGGGCCGCTTATCGCGCAGGCAAGATTGTCATAGGTGTCGAAATGACACGCGACGTGTGAAACATTGCCGATCCATAGCCGCGGCTCAATCGACCGATCGATCAGGGCCAGCCGATTTTCCTCGGCGAAGCCGGGCACGAAGACCGAGGCTGGCAACGACCCCATATAGACCGTGGAGGCTGCCCGATCGGCGCAGGCCGCATCGATGCGATCCAAGGCCTGGCTCAAAGTCAGCATTTCGCGCTTGAAGTTGAAGCCCTCTAGGCCCTCGCCATAATGATATCTGCCGGCGATGGCGGTATCCCCGACGAAGGCCTCCGCAGTCGAACCCACGTCAAAGCGTAGCAGGTAGCGCGTCAGCACGGCCCAGGACTCCGCCGCTGCGCGGTAAGCGGGCCATCCGGTGCAAAGGCCTCTGATGATGACTGGCTCGGCGGGTTCAGTGACGGCATGCCCGAAGGCTACTGCGTCAGCCAGCGCAGCAGCTGAGATTTCTCGGACGGGTTGGCCGTCAGCCATGCCCTGGCGCCCTTGCCAACGCACGATTGCGATGAGCCGCCAACACGCCAATCTGTTTGAGCGAGCCGATCATCGTATAGGCAAGCTGTAACCAGCCTTTGCGAAACAGCATCAGCGCGTCGGCATCACCAAGCTCCCGCAATCCATCGAGGCTTACCGTATATATTCCGGCAAGCGAGATACGCTCGCCATCGTCAAATCGAAGCGCGATATCGATTGGCTCGACGAGCCCAAGCGCGACCAGGGTTTCGACAAAGGCGTCCGTTTCTGAAAGCCCGGCTTTGAACGCGCCGAGAGCATGCTGTACCTCGCGGAGACGTTCGGCCGGCGCGCCATCATCATCGAACAATGGGTCACCCGTACCGAAGCGCGGATGTTCGACGTCGATCGCAATTTGGTCGTCGACGATAAAGAACCCCTCTCGAATGACGTCGAGCGGCCGAAAACCGGCGGCCCACGCCAGGCCGTCGCGCAACAAATTTTCGCCAGTCTTGAAGCCAAGAACCGCACCGGCATAGAATTTGCCGTTTTCGGGATTTTTCGACAGGATCACCGGGCATCGCGCCGCAGCAGCGGCGAATTCACCGGCAACGATCTGGACGAAATGGCGGTCGCCGAGGTCGGGCGGCCGAACCGCGAGCGCACGGTGAGCGCCTGCGTTGAGCAATTCGATCGTTGCCACTGCTTTCCCCTCCGCGGCCTGCAGCCGCTTTCTAACCGGGCTATTTGCTGCCGTCGATTCTACGGTGTCCCACCGGCCAATTTCGGTAGCGTTTAAACTCGGACAAATTCTTCTTGATAGCGATACCTTGTTTTCGTAAGCTCCGCTCAAGCTCAATACAAGGGCAAGCGGCATTGAGGAGGGGGTGCAGATAGGACGCGCATCGCAGCGGTTTATCTAAATCCCTAAAAATAAAAGATTTAACAGCAAATTTCTCGTCATCTTTGCGCAATGGGATGACGAGAAAATCAAGGGGAGATGGATATGAATAGCGATATCGAAAATAAAATCGGCGACCGAATTAGGTCGCGTAGGATCGATTGTCGGCGCCTGGCCGGAGCAACCAGTCTGATCGCCCTGGCCGTCGCCGCCCCCGCTTGGGCACGGCCGCTCCAGGTTAGTGTCAACACGGCGGCTGATGCGGCGGGCTCGGTATCGCAGGATCAGACGAGCGGGCAGTCGGGTCCCGCGGCTCCCGCTGCTCAGCAGGTAGCGCTCCCCTCCGATCAAGACCAGTCGAACGATATTATCGTCACCGGCATCATCGGCTCGTTGCAGCGCAACCTTGACGCCAAACGCGAGGCGCCTGGCGTCGTCGACGTGATCTCGTCCGAGGACATCGGCAAGTTTCCGGATTCGAACGTGGCGGCGTCGCTGCAGAGGCTGCCTGGCGTGTCGATCCAGCGTTCGGGCGTTCGGGGCGAGGCCAACGGCATCACCGTGCGCGGCTTCGGCGGTGATTTCAACACGACGCTGATCGACGGGCGGCAGATCTCCAGCGCCACCGGCGGTCGCTCGATCGATTTCACCACGGTCGGCTCCGAATTCATCGGCAGCTTGCAGTTGCTCAAGACTCCGGATGTATCGCTCAGTTCCAGTTCGATCGGCGCGACGCTCAACGTCGCCTATCCGAAGCCGATGGACAGGCCTGGTTTTCATGCCGCGGTATCTGCCGCCGGATCGCTGCAGGGCTATGCGGGCAAGATCACGCCGGTGGTCGGCGGGCTGGTCAGTGACACGTTCGCCAACGACACGATCGGCGTGCTCGCCGACGTCATCTATACGCGCCATGACACGCAGACCAATAATGTGTACGTCCACGGCTGGCCCGGCGGCTATTATGCGCCCTGTCAGCTTGCCGGCAGCACGGCGACGACCTGTTCGCCGACGAGCAACCCCGACGACGACGCCTACGCCGACCCGAATAACCGCCAGACGGTCGTCGGTTGGTACGAACAGCAATATGGCGCGCAACAATCCTATACGCGTGACGAGCGCGTAGATGCGCGTCTCGCGCTGCAATGGCGTCCCGCGGACAATCTACTGTTCACGCTAGACGACAATTACTCGAACCAGAAAATCCGCACCGAAACGTTCGGCTTCGGCATCTGGTTCAACCAAGGCAACATGCGCAACGTGGTGCTGGACGATAACGGCACAACGACGGACTTCACGCAGCCCAACTCGCAGACCGACTTCACCGCGGCGACCGACCGCACCTATCAGCGCAGCAACCAGGTTGGGCTGAATATGAAATGGGACATCGGCGACCATCTTCATGTCGAGGCGGATGGCGCCTATTCGAAGAGCGAACTCGATCCGGACGGCCGCTACAGCACCACCGATGCCGATGTCGGTTATGGCGGCGTTGGCATCGGACCGGCGCTAGGCATCTCGATCAAGGGCAACAGCAACGACACCATTCCGGTGCTGCACGATTACGGCGCTTTCGGCGATCCGTCGCGTTGGAGCGACGAGTCCGTGATCGGCTCGCATGTGGCCGTGGACCAGGCGCCGCGGAATAGCGATACGCTCAAGCAATTTCGACTGAGCGCCGAGTGGAAGCAAGACGATTTCTCGTTGAAGATCGGCGGTTCGTACGTCGACGATTCTTTCCATCTGAAAATGTACGACACCTTCACGAATAATTTCTGGCAGGCTTATTCCGGTTACGGGCCGGCCTCGGGAGGTGGTGGGGTCTCGATCCCGTCGGACCTGTTCCACGGTAAAGTAAGCACCGACAACTTTATTCCTGGATTCTCCGGTGCGCTACCGCCTGATCTGATCCGCCTGTCTGGCCCGGAATATCAGGCTTATCTGTCGAGCCTGGGTGATCCGTATCAGCAGAACATCCCGGGCTTCAATTATCCTGCCTCGGACGACAAAGGGAATGGGCTCAACAACTTCCACGGCACGTTCGACGTCCAACTGAGCCCGAGCAGTGTCCAGCATATTACCGAGAAGACGTGGGCCGGTTATGTGAGGGCGAATTTCGTCACCGACATCGGCAGCATGAGGTTCCACTTCAACGCCGGTGCCCGCGAAGAGATCACGCAGGTGCGCTCGAGCGGCCTCGGCCAGGTACCGACGAGTATCGCGCTGAACAAAGACGACCCGACATTGTTGACGGTTTCTTTCTCGCCGGACGTGGAACCGGTCACCACGGAGAGTAATTACTCCTATCTGCTGCCCAGCCTCGACATGAAGCTGGACATCACGGACAGGCTCGATGTGCGTTTCGATGCGTCGCGAACGCTGACGCGGCCGGCGCTCAACTTCCTCAATCCCGTGCTGAGCGTTCCGGTCGGTCCGCGGATCGGCGCGTTGACGGCGAGCGGCGGCAGTCCAAGGCTCAAGCCGTATCTTGCGGATAATTTCGATTTGGCCGCCGAATGGTTCTATGCGCGTAATTCCTATGCGTCGGTCGATTTCTTCCTCAAGAGTGTCAACAACTTCATCGTTCAGGGAACGCAGCGCCAGTCGATCAATGACCTGATCGATCCCAGCACCGGCACGCTCGCGCAGTTCGCGGTGTCGCAGCGAGTCAACGGCCCCAAGGCAACCGTGCGCGGTGTGGAACTCGCCTGGCAGCAGGTATTCGGCAATTCGGGGTTCGGCTTCAACGCCAACGCCACCTTCGTCAACACGAACAAGCCGTATGACAACACCGATATCAGCCAGAGCGGGTTTGCCGTTACAGGTCTTGCCAACTCGGCGAATTTCGTGGGCTTCTATGATAAGAACGGATTGGAGGCTCGCGTCGCGGTCAACTGGCGCGACGAATATCTGCTCCAGTTCGGCCAAACGCAGAACACGGGGCAGTTTGGATCGGAGCCAACGTTCGTCAACGCGAGTACCCAGGTCGATTTCAGTACGAGTTATCAGTTGACAAAGGCCGTCAACATATTCTTCGACATGACCAACATCTTCAATGAGACGCAGAGCACTCATGGTCGCTTCAAGAACCAGCTGCTCGACGTCTATGGCTATGGCAGGCGGATTACCGCAGGTGTCCGCTACCACTTCTGACCTCCACCCTGCCGGGGATGTCGTGGTTGACATCCCCGGCAATTTGTCTTTGCTCGATCGATGATGCAGCCGATCCGAAATATCGTGATTGTCGGCGGGGGAACCGCGGGTTGGCTGACCGCCGGCTTGATCGCGGCCAGGCATCGTGATCGAATGCCGGCCGGCTTCACGGTGACGCTGGTCGAATCCCCTAACACCCCGACGATCGGCGTGGGGGAGGGGACGTGGCCGACCCTGCGGACGACGCTGGCGCGTATCGGCGTTTCCGAGACCGACTTCTTCCGCGAATGCGATGCGGCATTCAAACAGGGCGCCCGCTTCGCGCGCTGGACCACCGGCGCCGACGATGACGCATATTACCACCCGCTGATGCTGCCGCAGGGCTTTCACCAGATCAATCTGGCGCCGCACTGGCTGGCGGCGGGAGACGGGCGCAGTTTCTGTGATGCGGTGAGCCCGCAGGGGCGGCTGTGCGATGCCGGTCTCGCGCCCAAGACGATCGCCACGCCCGAATATGATGCGGTGGCGAACTATGCCTATCATCTCGATGCCGGCAAGCTCGGCGCGTTCCTGCAAAAGCATTGCTGTGAGCGGTTGGGCGTGCGCCACGTTCTCGCCGACGTGCAGCGGGTGGAACTGGCCGAGGGCGGTGACATCCGCAGCATCATCACCGAACAGGCGGGCGAGATCGAGGGCGATCTGTTCGTCGATTGCACCGGCTTCAAGGCGCTGCTGATCGGCGAGGCGCTGGGCGTGCCGTTCCGCGATTGCAGCGACGTGCTGTTCTGCGATACCGCGCTCGCCGTCCGTTTGCCCTATGATTCCGAGATCAGCCCGATCGCCTCGCAGACGATCTCGACCGCGCAGTCGGCGGGCTGGATCTGGGACATCGGCCTGCCGACGCGGCGCGGCATCGGCCACGTCTATTCGAGCAGCCACATTGCCGACGACGATGCCGAGCGCGAGCTGCGCGCCTATCTCGGCCCGGCGGGCAAGGATCTGTCGGTACGCAAGCTCAAGATCCGCGCCGGCCATCGCGAGACGTTCTGGAAGCGTAATTGCGTCGCGGTCGGGCTGGCCGCCGGGTTCCTAGAGCCGCTCGAAGCGTCGGCGATCGTGCTGATCGAGCTGTCGGCCAAGCTGATCGCGGAGCAGATGCCGGCGTGCCGCGAGGTGATGGACGTGATCGCCTCGCGCTTCAACGCCACCACGCATTACCGCTGGGGCCGGATTATCGATTTCCTCAAGCTGCATTACGTGCTGACCAAGCGCACAGACAGCGACTTCTGGCGCGACAATGTTCGGCCCGAGACGATCCCTGATCGGCTGCAGGAACTGCTGTTGCTGTGGCGCTATCAATCGCCCTGGTTCCACGACGAGTTCGATCGCATCGAGGAAGTCTTCCCGGCCGCAAGCTACCAATACGTTCTCTACGGCATGGGCTACCAAACCGCGGTCGAGCCGGCGGCGTTACGCGGCGAGATGCGCGCTGCTGATCGGGCGATGCACGAGAACGCGGTTCAGACCGAGCGAATGCGCGCCGGCCTGCCGCGCCATCGCGAGCTTATCCAGAAAATTCACGAGCACGGGCTGCAGCCGGTCTGAGCGGACGGCTCAGCCGCCGGGACGGATCGGCACTTCGAACGGGCTGGCCGGCAGCTTCGATCCATCAGTCACCGTGCAGATCGGGCTGTCGCCCCAACAATAGCGGATACGCGTCGCGCGGCCGGTGAACTGGGTGGCGTCGATCGTCACGGTATCGCTGGAGCTGATATGCGCGTCGACGAAGCGGCACGATGCGTCGCTAGCGCCGCAAAGCTCGAACGCGGTCGGGCTGCCGCTGTAGGATAGCAGGCGATCGGCGACATCGGCGAAGCGCATTTCAATGGCGTTGCCATCGCGCGTGGCCCCCGCAGGCCGCGGGCCTGTCGCGGTCGGCTCGCCGAAAGCCAGCCGACGCACGGCCGATGCCAACCGGGCGCCGACCGCCTGCTTGTGGGTCGGATGGATGCTGTCGGGATCGCCGATGTCGATGGTGACGATATAGTCGGCCTTGGGGTCGGCGATCGCCGCGCGCCGTTGCGCTTCGCGAATGTCGGCGAAGGCGGAATTGGTCGGGTGCGTCGGGCGCGGGCCGAAATCGGGCAGTTGCACGATCACGAACGGCAGGCTGGCGTCGAACGATCGCCGCCAGTCAGCCATCATCGCAGTGAGGCCGGCCTGATAGTGCGGCGCGTAATGGATATCGGACTCTCCCTGGTACCAGAGCGCCGCCTTGAACGCATAGCCGCCGATCGGCGAGATCATGCCGTTGCGGATCACCGACACACCGTGCGCCGGTCCCCAGGGCAATTGCGGTGCAATATCCTGCGCGGGCATTTCGGCATAGCGCCAGGGCTGCGACAACGGCACCGATGAGCCGTCGGCGAACCGAATGGCGCGCGTTTCCGGTGGGCCATTGAGGCCGCAATAGCGCCAGCTGCAGAAGATGTTGGTGACGATCGTGTTGATGCCGGCGTGCAGCACGCCGTCCGGAATAACGTGGCGGGCGTCACGTGCGCCGGACGTGCCGCCGACACCATTGCCGTTGACCCAGCTTTCGTCTTCCTCGTTGACCGCACCGAGATCGAGGGTCGCGGCCTGTTTCGCCTGAGCCGCAGTCAACGTTACTTCGGTGCGCAGCCACATCTGACCGACAAAGCCATCGGGTGATGAGCCCGTCCACAGCGCCCAGGGGCCGAGCGCCTTCGGCGCGACCTTCCAGGTGCTGGCGTCATAGGATGGCTGCCACGGCTCACCGCCCGGGATGCCGAGACCGTGCCACCACGCTTCCCAAGTGGCGTCCCAGCCGCGTTCGGCCGCCTGCGCATCGGACCGATATTGATCGAGCAGATCGAGCGCATGACCATATTGGTCCGCGGCGCGCAATGCCGGCTCGCCGGTCCATGCGCGCAGGCGGCTGCCGCCCCAGGCGGCGATCACCATGCCCACCGGCGCGTGTGTATGGTTCGCCAGGTCTCTTACGAAGAAATAGCAGCTCGCGGACAGCGCACCGACCGTCTCGGGGGACACCACCTGCCAGTTCACCGGATCGGCGAACCGGGTGAGCGGGCTGGGGCTGGCATGCATCGGAATGGTCAACGCGCGAAGATCCGGGTGATCGGCGTCGGCGATCTCCTCGCGGGCATTGTCGGCGCTTTCGACCGGGAATTGCATGTTCGATTGTCCGGCGCACAGAAACACATCGCCGATCATCACGTCCTGCGCATGCTCGGATCGACCGTCAGCGCTGGCGGTTAGAGTATAGGGGCCGCCCGCCGGCATGGCGGGGAGGGATGCCTGCCAATGTCCGTCGGCTCCAGCAGTGGCGCGCGCCGTCGCACCGCCAAGGCTCACCGTGACCACACTGCCTTGTGTCGCATCACCATAAACCGGGATCGGTCGGCCACGCTGCAGCACCGCGTGATCCTGAAACATCGGGTGAAGCAGATTTTGCGCCATCGCCGGGGATGATGCCGCAGCCAGCAGAGCGGCAGAAACGATCCGGACAGTCAGACTCCTCATTGGCTGGCGGCGAATTGCAGATGATCGCTGAAGAACGGCAGTACGTGATCCTGAAACCGAAAGGCCACGTTGCTGACGTGCGTGCCGGGATAGATTTCGAAGCTGTTGGCGACGCCGTAGCTGTCAAGAATGTCGTGAAGCTTTCCCGCATCAAAGCGCAGACCATCCTGATCGCCGACATCGATCGCGATCGCCCGATATTGCCTCAGATTGCCGATATATTGATCGACGAACGCCAGCGGCGCGTTGGCGGTCCATCTCGCGAGTACGTCGGGCTGCAGTGTTCCATCTTTGGTCGGCAGGTCGAGAAAAAGCGGCGGCTTCTTCGGATCGGGCGACCAGGCCGCCGCCGTCGCCAGCATCGCCTTGGTCAGGAACGGCAGATCGGCAGCGTCAGCGGGCGATTTGATTGCCTCGAGCGACGCCAGCGCCTTGGGGTCGATCTGATAGGTGGGGCGTGGCGACAGACAGCATGGGCTCATGATGTAGAGCGCCCCGAAAACGTCGGCATGTTTCATCCCGATCCGTGTCGCGCCGTAACCACCCATCGAGTGGCCGACGAGTCCGCGGCTCAGCCTGTCCGGAATCGTACGATAATGCCCGTCGATATAATGAACGAGATCGCGATAGATGAAGGTTTCGAAATCGCCGACTGTCTGCCCGCCAGAATACATCGAACCGCCGTAGACCGTCTTCGAATCGGGCAAGACGATGATCATGTCGCGAGCGCCTTTGGCGTCGGCGTTTTCGATCGTCTGCGGCACATGGATTTCATGAATCCATTGTTCGGCGCCGATCGAATAGCCGTGGAGCGCATAGACCACCGGGTACCGCCGGTGCGGGTGACTGGAATAGCCCGGCGGCAACACCACCAGCACATCACGATCGGGCGATTCGCCTTCGAGATTGCCCACCAGCGAGGGCGCATGAACCCTGATATGTTCGACGGTCACGGTTGGCGCGCCGGCGACGGGCGGCGGGCTGTTGGTCACCGCCTGCGCGAGCAGCGGCACCGGTGCGCCCAATGCCACCAGTGCTGTCGTGACCAATGCTATCGTGCGTCTGTGCATATGCCATCTCCCCTAAGATGTCGTTTCGCTTGCCGCGTTAGCGCGCGTCCTGCAGCGGGAACTGGTAGATCGACGTGGAAATTGGCGGCACCGTCAGCGTCTTGCCGAGCGGATCAACGCCTTGCTGACGAATTGTTACCCCCGGCGGCGCGCCGACCTTGTTGGCAGCATCGAGGCTGGCGCCGGTCAGCCGCCAAACGGTGCCGCGCCCCTGCGTCGTGCCCGCCGTCAGACTGATCGCTATCGATTGCGGCTTGGCCGTAGCATTGACCACGGCGATCGCGAGATGGTGACGGTCAGGCGTCAGCGCCGCGATCACGTCGAGCGGATAAGTCGGGCTGCCCGCCTTTACTTGCGGATGATCGTATCCGACCGGATATTTGGGATCCGGCTGGGGTACATTGCCGGTCAGGTAAACGGGGATCATGCCGGCGCCGAAATGATCGCCATATAGTTTGAATACTTCGCCGGTCGAATTGAGCACCGATGCTGTTGGCGTGATGTCCATCGTCGACGCGCCGGTAGTGAACGCGGCCATGCGCAGGAAATCCGTGTGGCGCAGCATTTCCTGCAACACCATCGAATAAGCCAGCGCCAGCTTCAGGTCGGGCTTGGCGCCGATATAGGCGTATTCATCGATCGACAGGAACGTGTGCTTTGCCTTCATCTGCGGGAATCGCTGCTGGTAGATCGCCCATTCGTCGGCCTTCATCCGCACGTCGTTCGATGGAGAGCGGATGAATTCCATTACCGCCTCATCTATCGGCGCATCGGGGCGCTTTTCGGCGCGATCATACCAATGCTCGCTCAAGCCGTCGAAATTGCCCCAGGCCTGTTTAAGCAGCCCGCCAGTCCAGTCTTCGTCGGTGCCGAATTTGTGCTGGATGCTGGCCGGCGACGGATTCTCCTTGGCGTCGCGCGGGTGGAGTTGATCCGGCATCGCCCCGGAGCCGATCAGCGTGATCGACGGATCGACCGCGCGCATCGCCGCGGCAAAGCGATTGTGCTTCTCCATGAAGTAATCGAGCGTCGTCCTGCCGATTTGCCACCAGCCATAGGGCTCGTTGCCGATGTTCCAGAATTTGACGCCATAGGGTGCCGGATGACCATTCGCGGCCCGCTTCGCGCCCCATTCGCTCGATGCCGGGCCGTTGATATAGTCAACCTCTTCAGCCGCCGAATTGGCGTCTCCCAGGCCGGCATTGACGGTGACATACGGCCGCACGTCGATCAGCCGTGTCAGCGCCATCCATTCGTCCATGCCGAGATCGTTTGCCTGCATCGCGCTCCACGCGTGGTCATACATCGGCGCGCGTTTGTCGCGGGGCCCCAGCGCGCCATGCCAATCCCAATTCGACAGGAAATTGCCACCGGGCAGGCGCCAGAATCCCGAATGCAGCGTCTTGAGGATCGCAACCGTGTCGGCGCGCCACCCGTCGATATTGTCGGCCGGCATCAGCGACACCACGCCGGTACGGAAATCGCCCGATCCGGTGCCGGTGACGGAGAAGCTGGCATCGTCACTATCGGTACCGGCGATGTAATGCAGCTGCACCGTCTGCCACGCGTCGGTGAGTGCCGGCAGGCGAATGATTTGTCGCTGGCCGGGGTTCGGCCCCCAAGCCAACGTCGCCGAGACGCGGGCGCCTGGCGTGCCGCGAATGACGATATGACCGGTATAGGCGCGCCCCTTCGCTACGCCGAGCCCGCTTTGCCCGAAGCCGCGCAGCTGGTCAGCATCGAGCGTCACCTCGACGTCCTGCTGACCGACATAGGGATTATCGGTCGGCATCGTCACTGCCCCGGTATCGCCGATCGGTCGCCATTTGCGCAGCGCCATCGCGGGACGGCCTTCGGCGCTCGCGGGGAGTTTGGGGTCGTGCTTGGCGTCGACTACCGGAAAATAGAATTTCCGATCGTCGAGCATCTCAGCCCACAGGCTGTGCGCAACGAGACCGCCAATCGGCTCGATGAACATGCCATATTCATAGGGCGATATCGCCTCGCTCTGTTGGTCGAGGTCGATCTGGGCCGTGATCGCCGGGACGGCTGCGGCAACCGGTGCGACAGCGCCACACATCGCGATGGTCGCGATGCCGATCCCAACAAAAGACGCTGATCGAGCGTGCTTCATCAATCCTCTCCTGGTCATTCTCGCCGGTCGATCCCGGTCTTCGCTGTGCGGCGTTGTTTGCCGGGCGGCGTTGGCGAGGCCGCCCCGGCCTGCTCAATGCTCCTCGTTCGCCGCCGCGATCGCGGCGTTGGCGGCCAAGATGTAGGCCGTCGTAGTGCTGACGGTGTATTCGTTCTCGAACCACAAGAACGGCCAATCGGTCTTCAACTCGGGGAAATCGGGTTTGATGATGATGACGCCGGGCACCATCCCGCCGGGCACGAAGGTGTAATCGGCGCGATTGTGGCCATAGCCGACCAGCTTCGATTTGGTGCCGACGGTGGAGACCAGCGACAGGTTGTTCGCCGGATGGCGGCCGAGCATGTAATCAAGTGCGCGCAGCGTGTATTCGGGACCGATGATACCGGGAAACGCCTTGTGCAGCAGGTACATGTTCGATCCGAACATCGCCACCTGCGCCGATCCCGCCCAGGACCCTTCGCTGATCGGCACACCGAATGGATTGGCGGCAAGCTGGCTGTCGACCTTCTGCTTGAAAGCCTTCACCTCCGGCGCCAGCGCGGTCCGATAGTCGGTGCCCATATAGGGAATGGCGCGCACCGCAGCGCCGCCGATCCAGTCGAAATGCTGTTTGATCGCCGGCAGTAACTGCTCCAGCCGCTCGCGGTAAACGGGATCGCCCTTGGTTGTGATGAGCAGATCGATTGTCGCCATTGCATCGCTGATCGTGATCATGCCGGGGCCGTCCCGGCCGTCGCCGCTATTGTCGCCTGCGGCTACCTTGGCACGTTGAGCCTGCCACAAAGCCTTGGCTGCGGTGAGCGCCTGGGCGGCCATCGCCGGATCGCTGCCTTGCAGCGCTCGCGACGCGGCGGCCAGCGCGTCGGCCACGGTCAGGTCATTCGCCGGCAGATCGGTGGTGTAGGCCCAACGGTCGTCGGGTTTGCCCGATCGATCGCCCGCGCGCTCGTTCGGCCCGAGCGCGGGATCGTAGAGACGGCCATCGGTCTGCGACGCCGCGTCGCCTAGATGGGTATATTGTTTGAGCGTGGGTGATACGATGCCGACGATCGCGTGCCCGAACGCCTTGTATTGTGCCAGCAGTTGCAGTGTGCCGTGCTGGATTTGCTGGATGGCATCCGGTTTTCCGTCGGGCTTGCGGATGTGAACCTCGCGGGCCGCCTCGTCGATCGCCGTCTCGTCCCAATCCAGCCCGAACAGCTCTCGCGCCCAGACGAGATCGCGGATTACCGCCGCGTTGCTCGGCGTCTGGATGTCGAAGTCGCCGGCATCCTGCCAGCCGCCGACATTCAACCCCGGAATGTGTTCGCCCGCCTTATACGGGGAATCGAGGTTCGGCCCCATGTGGTAGCCGTCGAAATGGACGATGTTGGGTGGTGCTTGGCGCGCATCATCGAGGTGCGAGAGCCCTTGCCATATGCGGTATTCCTCCCGCACCCGCATATGATCCATCTGCTCGGCGAGATACGTGTCCAGCGAGGTCTGCCAGATGTGATCGTAGGCGTGGGCGGAAATCGGGAATGGGTTGGTCGTGTGCCCGGCGTAGGAAATTGCGTAAATGCCGGGTTCGTGCACGCTGGAGAAATCGAACGCTGCGTAATGGTAGCGCATCCACTTTCCGCGCGAGCTCGTCTTGGCGGTGAACACCGGCTGTTCGCCGTCGGCGGTGATCTTGACCAGCGTCGCTTCGCCGGGCGCCTTGAAATTGGGATCGAGCTCGATCAGCGCGACCTTATGGCGTGCAGGCGTATAGCCGGCCTGGTTGAACGAGACGACGGGCTGGCGCGCCCAATCTTTCACCAGGTTGGGGCGTACGTGCCAAACGATCGCATTGTCCTTGGCGCCGGCAGGGATCAGAGAGCGGACCACGAACCAGCCGTTTTGCGCGCGGTTGCGTGCGTCATAGAGTGCCAACGGCGATCCGTCGGAGGTGATCGTCACCCGTCGCGACGGATCCTCGGGGGCCAGCGTCAGCGATTTGCCGCCCGAAACGAGCGGCAGCGGGTTGCCTGAGTCGTCCTTGGCCATCGGGCCGGCGGCATCGCGCGGGAACAAGCCGGGATCGGCGTCCATCAGATAAGTCTTGCCAAAATAGGCGGTTGGCAGAAAATCCAGGTTGAACCCCGCCTTGCCCGCGAGGCTTTCCGGCAGCGGCTTGTCGAGATCGACGGCGATACGGAAGCCATCTCCTTCCGCCGTCACTTTGATGGCGTAGCTCAGGCCGACCTTCGCATAGGTCGATCGCATCACCACCTGGTTGGGCGCGCTGCCGAGCGTTCGGCTAACGAAGGCCGGCACGGGCGCCCATTGCTCGGGGGTAGGATCGAGCCGCACCTCGCCGTCGGCGGCGATGCGGTCACCCTGCATGATGATCTGGATGCCGCCGTTCTTTTCATCGAAGAAAATGGGGCTGAAGGTATTCTGGCCAGTGATGACGCTGAGGCCGGGCGCTTCGAACGTCTGATCTCCGGTCAGCTTCAGCGATTGCGCTCCTGCTGTGGGAGTTATCGCAACCATGCAAGCCGACGCGAGCAGCCGGAACCACAGCTTATTATTCATTTTCCTCTCCCTTGGTATCGATACCATAATACGTTTCGGGAGAGGATTGTAAATGGGGCAGGAGTTTGCGGTTTGGCTTATCGATCCGAGTGACGAAGGTAGCCGCGCCACCGCCCCGGATGATCGACCCGGCGGCGCGGGGCCGCCGGGTCGTGGTCAGCCCGCTCAGCCGCCGGAAGCATCGCTCAAGCCCCGACATTGGTCCCGGACCGGCGCGCTCGAATGCTCTGGTCATCCTTGGAGACGGGGACAGTGAGGCTCCTGAATCAGAACTCCGGCCGATGCTTGCGGGCGACGAGCGGAAGGGTCGTCAGACGAAGCGATTGACGATATTTTCGAACCACTCCTGGCGTCCGGAGCGCTGATGCGGCTTCAGATCACGCTCGATCGCAAGCTCGGCGACCGAGGCGAGGGTGGCGCTATCGCCGGTTATGGCGCGGCCGATGTCGCCGTCCCAGCCGGCATAGCGCTCGGCGCGTGCGGTATCGAGCCGGCCGTCCGAGATGATCGCTTCTGCGGCCAGCAGCGCGCGCGCGATAACGTCGATCGCGCCGACGTGACCATGAAGCAGGTCGATCGCATCGATGCTCTGCCGGCGTACCTTGGCGTCGAAATTGAAGCCGCCGGTGGTGAAGCCGCCGGCGCGGAGGATTTCGATCATCGCCAGCGTCATGTCGGGCACCGAATTGGGGAATTGATCGGTATCCCAGCCGTTCTGATAATCGCCGCGATTGGCGTCGATCGAGCCGAAGATGCCGAGCGCGCGCGCGGTTGCGATTTCATGCTCGAACGTATGCCCGGCGAGTGTCGCGTGGTTGGCTTCGATATTGACTTTGACCTCGTTTTCCAGGCCGTAACGCTTCAGAAAGCCGTACACCGTTGCGGTATCGAAATCATATTGGTGCTTGGTCGGCTCGGCCGGTTTCGGCTCGATCAGGATAGTGCCCGAAAAGCCGATCTTGTGCTTGTGCTCGACGACCATGGAGAGGAAACGACCCAACTGGTCGAGCTCGCGCCCGAGATCGGTATTGAGCAACGTCTCATAGCCTTCGCGCCCGCCCCAGAGTACGTAATTGGCGCCGCCCAGCCGGTGCGTCGCCTCGATCGCGTCGCGGACCTGCATTGCTGCGAAGGCGAATACTTCGGGATCGGGATTGGTCGCCGCGCCGGCAGCGAACCGGGGATGGCCGAACAGGTTGGCGGTTCCCCAGAGCAGTTTGCGCTTGTGGTCGGCCTGCAGCCGCTCGAGATGATCGACCGCTTCGGCGAACAGCCGACGGTGCTCGCCCACCGTCTCCGCAGCCGCCATCACGTCGATGTCGTGGAAGCAATAGAACGGCACGTCGAGACGATCGAAGAACGCGAAAGCAGCCTCTCGCTTTGCGGCAGCCGCGGCGCTGTCATTGGCGCCGGCGAGCCACGGCCGCTCGAAGGTGCCGGCGCCGAACACGTCGCTGCCTGGCCAGCAGAACGTATGCCAGAAGCACACCGCGAAGCGCAGATGATCCTCCATCCGCTTTCCCATCACCAGCCGGTTCTTGTCGTAGAAGCGGTAAGCGAGCTCGTCGGTCGCGTCGGCGCCCTGATAGGTGACCGTCGGAAGATCGGCGAAATAATCGGATGCGGACATGGTCAGCCTTTCTGCTGGGGAGTGATACGCGGATAGGCGGCTACGAAAGCCGCCTGCTTGTCCGCGAAACGGGAAATGAGATCGGGCTCCGGCTCGGCAATGCGCTCGATCGGTGGCGCGATGCAGATGTCGGCCGGATCGCCGCCCTCGATCGCGACCTGGGCAAGGCGCGCGGCGCCGAGCGCCGGACCGACCTCGCCGCCACGTAGATAGGCAAGCGGCGTTTGCATCGCGGCCGCGAGAATTCGCCCCCAATAGCTCGAACGTGCCCCGCCGCCGATTACCGCGAGGCGCTCGATCACCGTTCCGGCTTCTCGCAGCACTCTCAGCCCATCAGCCAACGCGAAGGCCACGCCTTCCAGCACGGCCTCTGCCAGCCGTTCGGGTGTGGTCTCGTTGTCGAGGCCGAGGAACGCGCCACGCACCAACGGATCATTATGCGGCGTCCGTTCGCCCGAAAGATAGGGGAGGAAGAGTTCGGGCCCGCTCGCCGGCCCGGCAGCTTCGGCGCGCGCGAACAATTCGGCGGGCCCGGCAGCGCCGATCAGGCGCGCCGCCCAGTCGACGCATGATGCCGCGCTCAAATGGACCGACATCTGGTGCCACATGCGGGGAACGCAGTGGCAGAAGGCGTGGACCGCGCGCGCCGGATTGGGGCGAAAATCCTTCGTCGCAACAAAGATGACGCCGGAGGTGCCGAGCGACAGCAGGGCGTCACCGTCATTCACGACGCCGACGCCCACCGCACCAGCGGCGTTATCGCCACCGCCGGCGACCACCGGGACGGCGGACATGCCCCATGCTTCGGCAACGGCGTCGCGCAACACGCCGGTCAACTCGGTACCTTCGCTGAGCGCCGGCATCTGCGCCGTCGTGAGGTCGCAAGCCGCCAGCAATGTGTCGCTCCACCGCCGCGCCGCGACATCGAGCCAAAGCGTTCCCGCCGAATCGGACAGGTCACTCGCCTTGTCGCCCGTCATTTGAAGCCGCACGAAATCCTTGGGCAGCAGAACCGTCATGACCCGATCGAAGACCTCGGGTTCATGCCGCTTGACCCACAACAGCTTGGGTGCGGTGAAGCCCGGCATCGCGATATTCCCCGCGATCGTGCGCAGGTCCGGCACCGCGACCTCCAGCGCCTCGCATTCGGCGAACGAACGGCCGTCGTTCCAGAGGATAGCCGGCCTCAGCGGCCGGTCGTCGGCGCCCAGCAGCGTCGCGCCGTGCATCTGCCCGGCAAGTCCTATTCCGCGCACCAGCCGCCTGATCGCCGGATCGATCGCGCGCACCGCGGCATCGGTCGCTTGCCACCACGCCTGGGGATCCTGCTCGGACCAAAGCGGCTGCGGGCGCGAGACCGTCAGCGCAGCGACACCCTGACCGAGGACCGCGCCCGACTCGTCGAGCACCACGGCCTTCACCCCGGAGGTGCCAATATCGATGCCGAGAAACATGGGAATATCCTGTCGCGGTCAGTCGGTGAAGGGATCGACTGGCTGAATCGTGCCGTCGGGATTGAAATGCAGTTCCGTTACCTTGACGTCACGCAGGCTATTCTTGTTCGATAGTTGCGTATCCGCGTAGAACAGCCACCATTTGCCGTTCCATTCGACAATCGAATGATGTGTCGTCCAGCCCTGCACCGGTAGCAGGAAGTGACCCTGATAATGAAACGGCCCGTACGGATTGTCGCCGATCGCATAGGCCAGGAAATGCGTGTCGCCGGTCGAATAGGTGAAGTAATATTTGCCCTGACGCTTGAACATCCACGAGGCTTCGAAAAAGCGCTTGTCGTGTTCGCCCCCGGTCACCGGTTTGCCATCGGCGCCGAGAATGACGACGTCGCGCGGCTTTTCGGCAAGCGTTTTCATGTCGGGGCCAAGTTTGGCGACTTTCGCGCTCAACGCCGGCTTGTCGTCCTGGTGCAGGTCCGTGTTCGACCCATTGGGGTCGAACTTGCCCGACACCCACCGCTGAAGCTGCCCGCCCCAGATCCCGCCGAAATACATGTAACTCGCGCCATCGTCGTCGGTGAAAACGGCGGGGTCGATACTATAAGCCCCCGGAATCGGGTCAGGCTCGGCCTTGAACGGCCCCATCGGATTCGTCGACGTGGCAACGCCGATGCGGAACACGCCCGCGGGGTCGCGCGCCGGAAAATAGAGATAATAAGTGCCGTTTTTCTCTGCGGCGTCAGGCGCCCACATCTGTTTCGCAGCCCAAGGCACTTGCTTGACGTCGAGCGCGACCGGCCCGACGGTCACCTTGCCGCCGATGCGATCCATTTCGAGCACGCGATAGTCGTGCATCGCATATTCGCTGCCCAGGTCGTCATCGGGAATGTCGGTCTTCACGTCATGCGATGGATAGATATAGATTTTGCCGTTGAAGACGTGCGCCGACGGGTCTGCGAAATAGAGCGAGCTCACCAGCGGTTGCGAAAGATAATGGCGACCGTCAGGTGCTTTCGGCTGCGTCGTTTCAGCCATTTTGTTGGGCGCGGTATCGTGGGGAGAATTGCAAGCCGCCAAAGCAGCGAAGCCCGGAACCAATGCGATTGACAGCATTCTCTGGCGAAGGCTTCTCATTCTCTCTCTCCCGAATCGCCGCCCTTTGTGGAGGCTGTCAGTTTTGCGATGTCGCATTTAGGTAGCGATACCATAAAAAGGCCGGGCGCTCTTCGCAAGCATTGATGCGTGGTTGCAGCAATCTGTTTGGATCAACCGGCCAGCATCGCTGCTCCACCGCTATACTCTCGACCGACGATCGCACCATTTTGCAAAAGCGACGGTATTGCATCGCCTTTCTGCCGCCGCGAGGCGCGCGCAGAACATCTGGCGATGCCCGACAGGGAAAATGGGGGCGCCTGCAAGACACGATCACCTACCAATCATCAGGCGCGAAACGATATCTTATCGGATAGCGCTATCTTTGCAGCGCTTGCCAACCGTGCCAAGGTCGACAGCGCCGTCGAAGGAGGGGCGGAAGAGTCGTGATCGCCACCCTGTTCCGCTTTGTCGCAATTGCCGTGGCCTCGGCAGTCCTGACTGTCGGCCCTTCCGTGAATGCCGAGGACGGGCACAAATTGTGGCTGCGCTATGCACCGCTCGATACCGCTGCGCGCGCCGCCCTCGCGTCGCGGGTGACGGCAATTACCGCTGCCGCAGATACGTCGCCGACGCTCGCTGCCGCACGCGCCGAACTCGATCGCGGTTTCGCCGGCATGCTTGGCGCGCCTTTGCCGCACGACACGGCGTTGCATGACCACGGCCTCGTTATCGGCACGCCGGCGAGTTTGCCCGCGCTCGCCGCTTTGCATCTTCCGCTCGGCCGCCTTGGTCACGACGGGTATCTGATTCGCAGCATACGGATGAACGGCAAGGACGAGACAATCGTTGCCGCCAATACGGATATCGGCGTTCTCTATGGCGTGTTCGCCTTGCTCGAGCGGATCGAGCGGCAGCAGCCACTTGCCGACCTCGATATCGTCTCCGCGCCGCGGATCGACCTGCGCATACTCGATCACTGGGACAATCTCGACGGCAGCGTGGAGCGCGGATATGCCGGCCGTTCGCTATGGGACTGGTGGACGCTACCGGATTATAAGGATCCGCTTTACACGGATTATGCGCGTGCCGATGCCTCGATCGGCATCAACGGCGCCGTGCTCAACAATGTCAACGCGTCTCCGGATATCCTTAGGCCGCGCTATCTCGCCAAGGTTGCGGCGCTTGCGGACGTGTTCCGGCCCTATGGCATCAAGGTCTACCTGTCGGTGAATTTCGCCTCACCGATGGTGCTCGGTGATCTGAAGACCGCCGATCCGCTCGATCCGGCCGTTGCCGCGTGGTGGAAAAGAAAGGCTGATACGATCTATCGGGCGATCCCCGATTTCGGTGGGTTCCTGGTGAAGGCCAATTCGGAAGGCCAACCCGGGCCGCAGGATTACCATCGCAGCCATGCCGATGGCGCCAACATGCTCGCCGCCGCGCTTGCACCGCACGGTGGCGTCGTGATGTGGCGCGCATTCGTCTATGGCGCTGCCGACAAGGACCGGGCCAAGCAGGCCTTTGACGAATTCAAGCCCCTCGACGGCGCTTTTGCCGCCAACGTCATTCTCCAGGTCAAGAACGGACCGATAGATTTCCAGCCGCGCGAGCCGTTTTCGCCGCTGTTCGGGGCGATGCACCGCACGCCGATGATGCTGGAGTTGCAGATCACCAAGGAATATCTCGGCCAAGCGACCAGCCTCGCTTATCTCGGCCCGCTGTTTGAGGAAGCGCTGCGGGCCGATACCTATGCCCGCGGGAAAGGGTCTACAGTCGCCAGGGTGATCGACGGCAGCTTGTTCGGCAATCGGCTCAGCGGGATCGCCGGCGTCGCCAACACCGGGCGTGATCGCGATTGGGCGGGATCAACCTTCAATCAAGCCAATTGGTTCGTCTTCGGCCGGATGGCCTGGAATCCCGATGCCGATGCCGGAGCGGTGGCGCGCGAATGGTCGGAACTCACCTTCGGACCAGATCGGCGGATCACGACGCCGGTTGTCGACATGATGATGCGCTCGCGCGAGGCGGTCGTCGATTACATGACGCCGCTTGGGCTCGCGCATCAGATGGGCACCGGCAACCATTATGGCCCGGCGCCGTGGGTCAGCGATCTCGCCCGGCCCGAATGGAACCCCACCTATTACAATCGCGCGGACCGTACCGGGATCGGATTCGATCGGACCGCGAGCGGCAGCGACGCCGTGTCGCAATATGCGCCGCCGGTTGCGCATCGCTTCGACGACCTTGCCACCGTCCCCGATGCCGATCTGCTGTGGTTTCATCACGTGCCTTGGGATTACCGCCTGCATTCGGGGGAAACCTTGTGGCATTCGCTCGCCGATCATTATCAGCATGGCGTCGAGGAGGTCGCGGCGATGCAGCGCGAGTGGGCGACGCTGGCGCCTCTGATCGATGCGCAACGCTTCGCCAAGACCGCTGCCTTTCTCTCGATCGAGCATCGTGAAGCGGTATGGTGGCGCGACGCCAGCATGGCCTATTGGTTGCATGTTTCCGGGCTGCCGCTGCCCGCCGGCTATCCTGCGCCGGCGCACGACCTCGGTTATTATGAGGCGCTCAGCTTTCCCAATGCGCCGGGGCAAGCAAAGTGATCTCGACGCGCGCCGATTTTTCGTGTCGTCCGGCGGTTGAGTTGGTCTAGAATGATGCCGAGGAGCATTGCCGCAAGTGCCTGACAAGAAAAACCGAGCCGCCACGATCAGCGATGTCGCCCGCGAGGCCGGTGTCTCGCCGATGACCGTGTCGCGGGTGATCAATGGCGAACAGAGTGTCCGCCCTGCGACCCGTGCGCTCGTCGAGAAAGCGATCGCCGCGTTGGATTATGCGCCGAATTCGGCGGCACGAGCGCTTGCGGGTGCCAAGCCGATCCGCATTGGATTGCTCTACAGCAACCCCAGCGCGGCCTATCTTTCCGAATTCCTGGTCGGCGGGCTCGATTATGCCAGCCGTGGCACCGTCGAGCTCGTGGTTGAAAAATGCGACGCTGGCGTCCGCGAATGTGAAGCGACCGCTCGGTTGATCAAGGCTCGCGTCGATGGCGTCGTGCTGCCGCCGCCGCTGTGCGATTCCAAGGCCGTGATCGACACGCTGGCCGATGCCGGCCTTCCCGGCGTTGCCGTGGCCAGCGGCGAGCCCGACGCCCGCATCTCGGCGGTCAGCATCGACGATCACCGCGCAGCGTTCGAAATGACGCGTCACATCCTTGCGCTGGGCCATCAACGGATCGGCTTCATCATCGGCAATCCCAACCAGACCGCGAGCGAGCGTCGATTGTTGGGGTATCGCGCGGCCCTCGAACAGGCTGGAATCACGCCGGACGATGCCCTGATCGTGCAGGGCATGTTCACTTATCACTCGGGCCTTGACGCTGCCGAGCAATTGCTCGGCAGCGGCGCGGCGCCCTCGGCGATCTTCGCCAGCAACGATGATATGGCGGCTGCCGCCGTGGCCGTCGCGCACCGCTGCGGGCTCGATGTGCCGAGCGACCTCACCGTATGCGGATTCGACGATTCGGCGCTGGCGACAACGATCTGGCCGGAACTCACCACGATTCATCAGCCGATTGCAGATATGTCGGTCGCCGCTCTGGAGGTCCTGGTCCGCGAAGTTCGCGCGCGCCGGGCCGGCAATCCCATGGCGCCATCGCGAGAGCTGCTCGATTACAGCATGATCCGTCGCCAGTCCGATGCGGCGCCGCGTCGCCGGCCACCCGCGATTGGGCGGCTTTAGGCCGAAGCGCGCAACGCCGCCGGATGAGCGGTGCCGCTCATCGCGGCACCGCAGCCCGATCGATCAACCCTCCATATCCTCAAGCTCGCGCCCGCGGGTTTCATGCACCAGCGCCTTAACGAAGAAAAAGCTGACGAACGCGCTGACCGCGTAGAAACCGTAGGTGACGGGCAAGCCGATGCCGGCGGCCAGCGCCGGAAACGACACCGAAATGCCGAAATTGGCGATCCACTGCGCGAAGCCCGATACGGCGAGACCCGAGCCGCGAATCTGGTTCGGGAACATCTCGCCGAGCATCACCCACATCACCGGGCCCCAACTGGCGTTGAAGAACACGACATAGGCATTTGCCGCGATCAGCGCGACAAGCCCGACATTGTCCGACATGTGCAACGCGCCGTTGACGAGGCTCGCGGTCGAGAAGCAACCGGCCATCACCGCCAGCGTCACCGTCATGCCCGCCGAGCCGACCAGCAGCAGCGGCTTGCGGCCGATCCGGTCGACCGTGAGGATGGTGAAGATACATGCCAGGATCGACAGCGCGCCCGACAGGATGTTGATCTTGAGCGAATCGTTCTCGCTGAAGCCGACCGATTGCCACAACACCGAGCCGTAATAGAAGACGATGTTGATCCCGACGAGTTGCTGGAAAACGGCGATGCCGATGCCGGCCCAGACTACCCTTCTGATACGTCCGCTTGTCGGATCGATAAGGTCGGCCAGCCGCGGGCGGTGATCGGCGGCGAGGCTGGCGCGGATATCGACGACCTTGCGCTTCGCCTCTTCGGCGCCGAACAGCCGGGTGAGCACTCCCTCGGCCTCCGTGTCGCGACCGCGCAAGACATAGAAGCGCGGGCTTTCCGGAATGAAAAGCAAAGCCAGGAAATAGATGCCGGCGGGGATCACCTGCATCCAGAACATCCAGCGCCACGCGGGATAGCCGCCCCAGAACGGTGCAGTCGAGCCGCCCGCACTCGCCGCGAGATAATAATTGGCGACGAACGCTCCGGTGAGGCCGGTGATGATCATCACCTGCTGCACACTGGACAACCGGCCACGGATCGCGGCAGGCGTCACCTCGCTGATGTAGACCGGCGAGAGAACACTCGCCGCGCCGACGCCCAGCCCGCCGATCAGACGCGCGATGATGAATATGGCCGAGCTACCCGCGGCGCCCGCGACAAGCGCGCTGCCGACGAACAATACCGCCGCAATCAGCATCACGCTGCGTCGCCCGATCCGGTCAGCAAGCCGCCCGGCAACGAACGCGCCCGCCGCGCACCCCAGCAGGATCGCTCCGACGTTGAACCCGGTGCCCAGCTTCGACAGATTGAAGGCGCTCTCCAGCCCCTCCTGCGTGCCGTTGATCACGCCGCTGTCATATCCGAACATGAAGCCGCCGATGGTCGCCACCGCAACGATCAGCACGATAAAGGCGATGTTGACCCGCATGGCCATGCTTCGATCCATTTTTCCCTCTCCCTATTCTTCCGATAGTTTCGCAGTCATCGTACCGTCGTCAATGCCGCGCCGGCGACACCCGGATCGAATGCCAGCAGATCACCGGCCAGCGGCTGCCGTTCGCGCGCGGCCGCGTCAAGCCCCTGGCGCGCAGTTGTAGCGAAGGCGGTGCGCAGGTCCGCGCCGCCGAACGCAATCTTGGTGACATTGGCTACCGGCATCGCGACCGATCGCATCAGGCGCCCGTCGGGATCATAGCGCCGCACCACCCAACCGCCATACAGGCCGGTCCACAGACAGCCCTCGGCGTCGATCGTGGGGCCGTCGGGATAGCCCGCGCCTTCCTCGATCGTCGCGAACACGCGTTGCGGGCCGAGCGTATGATCGTCGTTGACGGCTTGCGCCCAGATCGTCCGGCCGAGCGTATCGGTGGTATACAAGGTCCGGCCGTCGATCGAGCAGGCGGGACCATTGGTGATCGCAACGGGTGGATGGCCGCTATCGATCACCGTCCGCCCGTCGAGCCGATAGAAATGTCCTGTCTCCGCCTGTTCATCGTCGTCCATCGAGCCGAACCACAAGGTCCCGTCCGGGGCCACGGTGGCATCGTTCAGGCGATTGCCGGGGCGATCGGGTTCGACCTCCACGATCAGCGTGAACGATCCGTTGCCCGGATCGAACCGGTGCAGACCCGTCTGGAGGCCGGCGATCATCGTGCCGTCGGCGGCAGGCAGCGCCCAACCGATCTGCGCCGGTGCGGCCCAATGGTCCAGCGTTCGCGTGGCGGCATGAAAACGATAGAGACGGGGATGCTTGATATCGACGAACCAGAGCGACTGGTCGCGCGCGATCCAAGCCGGCCCCTCGCCAAGCGTGGCGCCGACCCGGCAAACCGCTTGTACGTCAGCGTTTGTCATCGCCAGCCGGCATCTACGAAATAATCGTGCCCGGTGCACATCCGCGCGTCGTCGGAGGCGAGGAACAGCGTCAGCGCCGCAACGTCCGCCGGGGTGACGCGCCCGTCGAGGCATTGCGCGGCGACAATTTCCGCTTCGCCTTCGGGCGTGTACCATTTCATCTGCCGCTCGGTACGGACATTGCCCGGAACGATCGTATTCACGCGAATGTTGTTGCGGCCGAGGTCGCGTGCCAGGCTGCGCGTCAGGCCTTCGATCGCTGCCTTGGCGGTCTGATAGACGACCAGTTCGGGCAGGGCGAGATGCCAACTGATCGACCCGAAGTTGAGGATCACGCCCCCACCCGATTTCGTCATCGTCGGCGCGACGGCCTGAGCGGCGAAGAACTGGTGTCGCAGGTTTACCGAAAGCCGGTTGTCCCAATAATCGGGCGTAATCTCATCGATGCCGTGTCGATCATCGTTGCCGGCGTTGTTGATCAACACATCGATGCCGCCAAGATCCGCCTCGATCGTGCTGATCGTCTCCTTCAAGCTGCCGATATCGGTCAGATCGCAATGATGATAGACGGGAACGCGCGCGTCGCCATCGGTCAGTCGGGCGACCAGCGCATTGCTGGCATCATCGGCGATATCAATGAAGGCGACACGAGAGTCCTGCGCAACGAAGGCCTCGACCAGGCCCTCGCCGATGCCGCTTCCGCCGCCGGTGATGAGCACGCGCTTGCCGGCAAGGCTGGGATAGACCGCGCGCATCGAAGCGGCGGACGCGACATGCGTCATAGATTGGAACTCCGGCAAAAAAGACTGCTCATGAAAGGATGTTGGGATCGGCGCTGGCGGGAAGCAGGCCGCGTCTGGCAAGATTGTCCATCAATGCACCGATACCGAACTGCCAGGGCGGCGCCGCAGCCGCGCTGGTAACGACGTTGCGTAGCGTGCCGAGGCGGGGCGAGGAGATGGTTACGACGTCTCCGTCTCGATGGGTGAAGCCACGGCCTGGTTCGTCGCGATCCTCGGTCGGCGCGAACAAGGTGCCCAAAAGCAAAACAAAACCGTCGGGATAATGGTGCTCGCTGGTCGCTTGCGCCAAAAGGTCGAGAGGGTCGCGGCTGATCTCGGCCATGTTGCTGCTGCCGGACAACCGATAGCCGTCCACGCCGTCGATCCGCAAATCGACCTTGGCGGTGCGCACGTCGTCGAGAGTGAATTCATTGTCGAACAGCCTGACGAACGGGCCGATGGCGCATGAAGCGTTGTTATCCTTGGCCTTGCTCAGCAGGAGTGCGGAGCGGCCCTCGAAATCGCGCAAATTGACGTCATTGCCGAGAGAGGCGCCCACCGCGGCGCCATGCTCATCCGCGAGCAGCATGATTTCAGGCTCGGGATTGTTCCAGCTGGAATCGGAGCGGACGCCTACAGCGACGCCCGAGCCGACCGTCGATAATACCGGCGATTTGGTGAAAATCTCCGCGTCAGGGCCGATCGCGACTTCGAGATATTGTGACCACATGCCATCGGCGATCAGTCTGCGCTTGAGCGCAGCGGCTGGTGCGGAACCGGGCACAACGCCGCGCAACGATCCGCCGATTACCGCTTCGAGCTGGCGCCGGATATCGGCCGCGATCGACGCGTCGCCTTGCGCGCGCTCTTCGATCACGCGCTCCATTGCGGAGACCGCGAAGGTGACGCCGGCGGCCTTGACGCATTGCAGGTCGATCGGGCTGAGCAGGCGATAGCGTGCTTCCGCGACATCGGGCGCCAGGTCCAGCGTTTCGAGATCGCCGATCGCGTTGCCGGCGGCGGGATCGAAGGCCCGCATCCGCACAAGAGCAGAGACGGTCGGCGCGACCTTGCTCATATCGTATGCTATGCCGTCCGCGATGAGAACGGGGCTCGGCCCCGCCGCCGTTCCGATGCGCCCGAGGAAGCGGCCGCGCCGCCAGTCTTCGGGCAATAGCTCGGTCATCGCACCCATTTCAGGTATCGCTCCCCTTATCGTTGTGATAGCGATCCCATCAAACTCTCAAGCCGCGCTGTCAAGCGCTTAACGCAGCGCACTCAAGCCAAATGCCGATTTCCCTGAGTCAATGCTCCGTTGGGGAAAGGGGATTGACAAAGGCAGCGCCGGATAATCACTGATATCGATACCAGTTCGCAATTCATAAGCGAGAACGAGATTAATGCGCCTAGCGCGGGAGGAGAGACGCGTTTTGCCGGTCAAATATTTGATTGCAATCTTGCCGTTGATGATTGCCCAAGTGGCATCTGCGCGACCGGCAACCGATCATTGGGTGGCTTCCTGGGGGGCGGCGCAGCAAATTCCGGAGCCGCAGAACGCACTGCCCGCGGCTCAAGCGGGTGACGTCACTTTGCGGCAGATCGTCCATCTGTCGCTCGGCGGCAAGCGCGTGCGCGTGCGGATTTCCAACGAATTCGGTACCCAGCCGCTGGTCGTCGGCGCGGCCCACATCGCGCGGGCTCCGAAGCCGGGGACGAGCGCCATCGTACCGGGCAGCGACGCGGCTCTCCGCTTCGATGGTCGCGAAACCGTAACGATCCCGGCTGGCGCGGCCTATTTTTCGGATCCGGTAGCGCTGGTTGTGCAGGATGGCGGTGATCTTGCCATCAGTCTTTATTTGCCGAAGGCGGCCGCGCAGCAGACCGGCCATCCGGGATCCCGCTCGACCAGTTTTGTCATGTCGGGCAATCATGTCGGCGATGCCAGCTTGGCAGGAGCGACTGCCATCGAGCATTGGTACCAGATAAGCGACGTCGACGTCGCCGCGCCAGCCGATGCTCGCACGGTGGTCGCCATTGGCGATTCGATCACCGATGGTCATGCCTCCACGGTCGATGGCAACACCCGTTGGCCCGACCAACTGGCGGCGCGTTTTCGGGCCGATCCGGCCGCTCGCGACGTCGCTGTCGTCAACACAGGCATCGGCGGGAATCGCGTCTTGCTCGACGGGCTTGGCCCCAATCTGATGGCGCGTTTCGGGCGCGACGCGCTCGATCGTGACGGGGCAGTCAGCATCATCGTACTCGAGGGCGTCAACGATCTCGGCACGCTGACCCGCGATCATCCCGCGACGGCGGCCGAGTTGGCGACGCAGCGTGACCAGATCATAGGCGGGTTTCGACGGCTGATAGAGCGCGCTCACGCCCGAGGGCTGCGCATATATGGCGGCACGATCACGCCATTCGTGGGATCGGACTATTATCACCCTGACGCCGCGGTCGATGCGGATCGCCGCGCGATCAACGCCTGGATCCGCGCGCCGGGCCATTTTGACGGCGTCGTGGATTTCGATCGGGCGGTGCGTGATCCGGCCCACCCCGAGCGGCTTTTGCCCGCTTACGATTCGGGCGATCATCTCCACCCCTCGAACGCGGGTTATGCCGCGATGGCCAAAGCGGTCCCGCTGGCTGTCGTGGCGGAGACGGCGCCTCGGTAAGCTCTGCCGGGACGGATTTCGACCGGCGATCAAACGGTTGACGAAGCACAATCAAATCACGCTAAAGGCATCAGGTGTCGATACCATCAATGGCGCCATCGGGTGATGAGTTATTCTCGATGCTAAAAAATACCCCATTGTATATTGACGTTACTAGTTCTTCTTGAAAAGGTAGCGATATCAAAAACGGGCGGGCGGTAATGGCCCGAATTCTTGGGAGATGGGGCATGGCACGTATCGGCGGTCGACTTTTATCGTCGGTGGCATCTGTTCTCGCGCTTGCTGTGTCCCCGTCCGCCCACGGGCAGGTCGCGACGGCAGCGAAGGCGGTTCCCGATGCTGCGACGGCCAAGGCCGAGGCGCTCGTTGCCCGGATGACGTTGGACGAGAAACTGCCGCAGTTGCTCAACGTCGCGCCGGCGATCCCGCGCCTCGGCATTCCCCGCTACAATTGGTGGACGGAATCGCTGCATGGCGCGCTCGGCACGCTGCCGACGACCAACTTTCCCGAGCCGATCGGGCTCGCCGCGACTTTCGATCCGACGATGGTCAAGCAGGTTGCCGGGGCGATCAGCACCGAGGTTCGCGGATTGCATACGCTGGCCCGCAAGACCGGGCGCTATGGGCGGATCGGTACCGGTCTCGACACCTGGTCGCCCAACCTGAACATTTTCCGCGATCCGCGCTGGGGGCGCGGGCAGGAAACCTATGGCGAAGATCCGTTTCTGGTCGCGCGCATGGGCGTCGCCTTCATCGAGGGGATGCAGGGGCCCGATCCGCAACGGCCGGAGGTGATCGCGACGCCCAAGCATTTCGACGTCCACAGCGGCCCTGAATCGACTCGCCACGTCGCGGACGTGTTCGTTTCCAAACACGATCTCGTCGACACTTATCTGCCCGCCTTCCGCGCCGCCATCACCGAGGCGAAGGCGGGATCGATCATGTGCGCCTATAACCGGATCGACGGCCAGCCAGCCTGCGCCAACGACATGCTATTGCGCCATTATCTGCGCGGCGAATGGGGCTTCAAGGGGTACGTGGTGTCCGATTGCGACGCTGTTAAGGATATCAGCGACACGCACCATTATGCCCCCGATGGCGCCGCCGGTGTGGCAGCGGCGATCCATGCCGGGGTCGACAACGAATGCAATACCGCGACGCTGTCCGACACCGGCGGGTTGACCGACCGCTATCGAAAGGCGCTCGATCGCGGCCTCATCTCGACCGCGGATATCGATCGCGCGCTGGTCCGGCTATTCGCGGCGCGCTATCGCACGGGTGATCTCGCCGGCTTGTCGGATACAGCGCCCGCCGTGCCAGCCTCGGCGGTGGGCAGTCCGGCGCACGGCGCGCTGGCGCTCGAAGCCGCGGAAAAGAGCCTGGTGCTGCTCAAGAATGACGGCGTCCTGCCGCTCAAGCCCGGCGTCAAGGTGGCGGTGATCGGCCCCCTCGGCGATGCAACGCGCGTGTTGCGCGGCAATTATTCATCGCCGCTCAGCGGTCCGCCGATTTCGGTGGCGGACGGCCTCGATCAGGTGCTGTCGTCGAAGCAGGTCGTGCTCGTCCCGTTCGGCCCGTCGATCACCGATGGCGATCGCGTGCCGACAACGGCGCTTCAAACGCCGGACGGCAAGGCCGGTTTGCTGGCACGCTATTATAATCCCGTCACGCCACCGCCGGCATTGTTCAAGCCCGATCAGCAGGCCGAACAGATGCAGGCGATCAAGTATCTGGATACACCGGTCGCTACGCGGATCGAGCCGGACGTTGGCCAGCGAGACCTCGATCTCGCGAAGGTCGCGCATTTTCATCGTACCGTCTGGACGGGCTTTCTGGTGCCGCCGGAAAGCGGAACGTACAGGGTCGGCCTGTCAGGATCGGGGGGCACGCTGAGCTTCGATGGCCACGCCTTTGTCGATCGTACCAAGGCGCGATGGAACGACTTGCCGACGATGAAGACGGTTACGCTCGAGCAGGGCCATCGTTATCCGGTGACGATCGATGCCACGGCGGGCGTCGACCTCGTGTGGAAACGCATCTCGACCGCGCCGGAAGCCGATCTCGATCGTGCCGCGACCAACGCCGACGTGCTCGTCGCCGTCGTCGGTCTGACATCGGATCTCGAGGCTGAGGAAACCAGCCTCAAGGTGCCGGGCTTCGCCGGCGGCGACAAGACGACGCTCGATCTGCCTGCCGATCAGATCAAGCTGCTTGAACAGGCGAAGGCGACCGGCAAGCCGCTGATCGTCGTGGTGATGAATGGCAGCCCCATCGATCTTGCCTGGGCGAAGGACAATGCAGCCGCGATTGTCGAAGCCTGGTATCCGGGGCAATCGGGGGGGCTGGCGGTCGCCCGCGTGCTGGCGGGCAAGGTCGATCCCGGCGGGCGCCTGCCGCTGACATTCTACCGCAGCGTTGCCGATCTGCCTCCGTTTGCAGACTACAGCATGAAGGGGCGCACATACCGCTATTTCACGGGCGAGCCCGTCTATCCGTTCGGCGCCGGGCTGAGCTACACCAGTTTCAGCTACGGGCCGCTCACGGTCACGCCGATGAAGCAAAATGCGGCGAATGGCCTGCATGTTTCGACCGTGGTGACCAACACCGGCGCGCGGGCCGGTGACGACGTCGCCCAGCTCTATCTCAATTTCCCTGACGTTCCAGGGGCGCCCCGTATCGCCTTGCGGGGGTTCCAGCGTGTGTCGCTCAAGCCCGGCGAGCGGCGGACGCTGACGTTCGATCTGTCACCGCGGGACCTCAGCGCCGTCACGGCGGACGGCACCAGGGAGGTGATGCCCGGCGCTTACGCCGTCACGGTCGGTTCCGGTCAGCCCGGTACGGCGGCGGCAACGCAGCAGGCCCATTTCTCGGTCGCCGACGCGGTGACAATGTCCGACTGAAGCTAGCGAGCCCTTGTCATTCGACGGCGCGAGCAGGCGCTGCGAGGCTGGCCGATGGTCTGCCCTCGACCAGCCATGATGCGATCGGCGCAGAGGTTTGCCACAGCAACAGCATGATCGCGGCGCCCAGGATGCCGTCGGCGGCGTAATGCCAGCCGAGGTGGATCGAGCCGATCCAGATCAAGGCGGCAAAACCGGTCATCAACCAGCCGACCGGGCGAGTGATGCGAAATCCGGCGATGGCGAACAGCGTTGCCATGGTGACGTGAACGGACGGCGCGGCCGAAATACCGCCGGCGGGCGCGTAATGGCCGCTCGCCTGCGCGGCGAGGAGCACCGGCTGGAAATCGCGCGCGCCGATGACGAGGCCGTGCGCCCGTGCCTGTGCGGCGAGCTGGTCAAGATGGGCGCCAAGCGCGCGGAACCCCGGATTGGGCGCGATCAGCGTATCGAAATAACAAGGGCCGGCCGAGGCGAGCAGCCAGGCGAACACGGTGCCGACCACGATCCATCCGGCCAGCCAGCAGCCGAGTAGCCGGAAGCGATCGAGCGGCGTTCTGACCAGCGCGATCGCAAGGATGGGGAAGACGACCATCAGGATCATCGCGGCCGAATAGGCCGAATCGATCGCGACGGTGGGCCAGAGCGTTCCCAGCACGGCGTGGGTCACTTCCCACGGCTGGTGCCCCAGGAACAGCAGGCGATCGGCTGTGGCGAGCGCGGGATCGAGCGGGAAACCGCGAGCGGGGAGCAGAAGCTGCTTGAAGATGCCGTAGATCGGGATCGTCGCGCCGCCGATCGTCGCGGCGGCGAGATACCAGGCGAGATCGGTGGCGGTGAACGACGTGCGGCTGCGCAGCAGGCGGCGGCCGACGGCATCGATCAGCCCGACGATGGCGGCGAGAAACAGGCTGACGGCGAGGAAACCGTGCAGCGTCGCGCCCAGCATCGCATAATTACCGCGCGCAGCGGGCAGCAGCAGCGCGGTGTAAAGCGCCAGCGCGCCGATCAGCGTGCCGATCGGGCGCCACGTCGCGCCGGCATCGCCGGCATGGGCCACAGGAGAGCGGACGAGCGTCGCGATCATGGCAGGGGGACTTGCCACGCAAGCGTTAAGATTGCGTGCGGACGCCCGATCAGCCGCCGCGCAGCCGGGCGATCGTGGTGGCTGCAGTAATTACCTCGATATCGGTTTTGATGTGGAGCAGCTTCACGCCGGGCTGCGCCAAGGCGCGGTCGAGCGCCGGGACGAAGGCATCGGTGGTGTCGACGGCTTCGGCCCAGCAGCCATAAGCCCGCGCGAGCGCCGCGAAATCGGGATTGGCCAATTGCGTGCCCGAGATGCGGCCGGGAAATTCGCGCTCCTGGTGCATGCGGATGGTGCCGTAACCGCCATTGTCGATCACCAGCACCAGCATGTCGGCGCCATGCGCGACCGCCGTGGCGAGTTCCTGGCCGTTCATCATGAAGCAGCCGTCGCCGGCGAGCGCGACCACCTGCCGGTCCTTGTGGCGGAGCGCTGCGGCGGTCGCGGCGGGGACGCCATAGCCCATCGCCCCGGCGGTCGGCGCGAGTTGCGAGACGGGGCCGGCATAATGCCAATAGCGGTGCCACCAGCCCGAATAATTGCCGGCGCCGTTGCAGATGATCGTATCGGCGGACAGCCGCTCGTGCATCGCCGCGACGCACGGGCCGAGGTCCATCGCCACGCCGTCGCGCGGCTGCGGCGTCGACCAGGCGCGCCAGTCCGCATGCGCCTCGGCACCGGCCGCCAGCGGCTCCCGTTCGATGGCGTGAACGTCTGCGGCAAATTCGGTCATGTCCGCGCAGATCGCGAGATCGGTGCGATAGGTCATGCCGAGCTCGGCCGGATCGGGGTGTACGTGGACCAGCACCTGACCGGGATGATCGGGGGTGATGAGCGTGTAGCCGTCAGTGGTCGCCTCGCCGAGCCGCGGGCCGACGACCAGCAGCAGATCGGCGTCCCTGATCCGCTCGACCAGCTTCGGATTGGGCCCATAGCCGAGGTTGCCCGCATAGACCGGGCAATCATTGGCCACGGCATCCTGGCGGCGGAAGGCCGCCGCGACAGGAATGCCGGTCTTTTCCGCCCAGGCGGCGAAATCCTGCGCGGCATCCCGGCTCCACCCGGCGCCGCCGATGATCGCCACGGGGCGTTCGGCACGATCGAGCAGCGCGGAAAGCGCGCCCATCGCTTCGGGATCGCATGGCTGGGCGGGCGGCTCGATCCGCGGCCGGTCGATCGCCTCGACCTCGTCGAGCAGCATGTCTTCAGGCAGCGCGAGCACGACGGGGCCGGGACGGCCGGACATCGCGACGCTATAGGCACGCGCGACATATTCGGGGATGCGGCGGGCGTCGTCGATCCGCGCCGCCCATTTGGCGATGGGCGCGAACATCGCCTCGAAATTGATCTCCTGGAACGCCTCGCGGTCGCGGGTTTCGCGCGCGACATCGCCGACGAACAGGATCATCGGCTGCGAATCCTGCCGCGCGACATGGACGCCGATCGAGGCGTTGGTCGCGCCGGGCCCGCGGGTGACGAAGGCGATGCCGGGGCGCTTCGTCAACGTGCCATCGGCGCAGGCCATGAAGGCGACGCCGCCTTCCTGACGGCAGACGACCAGATCGATTGCGGGCGTGTCGTGCAGCGCATCGAGCACCGCGAGGAAGCTCTCGCCGGGCACGGTGAAGATGCGGTCGCAGCCTTGCGCGACGAGATTGTCGGCCAGGATGCGGCCGCCGGTACGTATTGTCATCGTGTTTGCCTGCGAATCGCCCGGGCGCAGTCTGTTCCGCGATCCTGAGCAGTGCATGTGAAGTGGACAAAGTTCACACTCTGGAAGGGCCCGCTTCCCTCGTGTGCGAGGTCCAAGGGCAACCATCGGGTTGAATGTCGTGCGCCGTTCGTCATGGCGATCGTGTGGCAGGAAATTTCCAACATTGGTAGGGGCGCAGAGGACGCGCGGCCGGGTTGGCGCCACGCTTGCTCCAGCCCCGCGTCCGTGGTTTTCTCGCCGCCGATAAAAGACAGGCAAGGAGAGGGTGATGGGCGGACTGGAGATCGTCGCATCGGGGCTGCGCTTTCCCGAAGGGCCGGTGGCGATGCCTGACGGCAGCGTCATCCTGGTCGAGATCGCGGCGGGCCGGATCACGCGGGTGAAGCCGGACGGATCGACCGAAACGGTGGCGGAAACGGGCGGCGGGCCGAACGGGCTGGCGATCGGCCCCGACGGCAAGCTCTATTGCTGCAACAACGGCGGGTTCGGCTGGGTGGAGACGCAAGGCCTCTTGGTGCCGCACGGCACCGCGGCGGATTATCCCGGCGGCTCGATCCAGCGTGTCGACATCGAGACGGGCGCGATCGAGACGCTTTACAGCGAGGCATCGAACGCGCCGCTCGCCGGGCCTAACGACATCGTGTTCGACGATGCCGGCGGCTTCTGGTTTACCGATCACGGCAAGACCCGCGAGCGATCGCGCGACGTGACCGGGGTGTTCTACGCGAAAGCCGATGGCAGCGATTGCCGCGAAGTGATCTTCCCGCTGGAAAATCCCAACGGCATCGGCCTCTCGCCCGACGGCAAGCGGCTCTATGTCGCCGAGACCTATACCTGCAAATTGTGGGCGTTCGATGTCGTTGCGCCGGGCGAGGTCGCCGGCGGGCAGGGGCTGTCGGGCGGGGGCGGCAGCTTCCTCTACTGCCCCGGCGGCTACACCTATTTCGACTCGCTGGGGGTCGATGACGGCGGCAACATCTGCGTCGCGACGATCGGCGCGAGCGGGATCAGCGTCGTCGCACCCGATGGCGCGCTGGCCGATTTCGTGCCGACCGACGATCCCTTCACCACCAATATCTGCTGGGGCGGCGAGGATTTGCGGACGGCATATATCACGCTTTCCGGCACCGGCAGGCTTGCTACAATGCAATGGCCCAGGCCCGGGCTGAAGCTCGCTTATTGACAGGGGATAGTGTGTGACGCGCCATCACGAGATGCATCTGGTGAAGCGCATCGGCTGGCTGCGCGCCGCGGTGCTCGGCGCGAACGACGGCATCGTCTCGACCGCCAGCCTGGTGATCGGCGTCGCCGCCGCCGGCCAGCCGCGGATGACGATCCTGTTGACCGGGGTGGCCGGGCTGGTGGCGGGCGCGATGTCGATGGCGGCGGGCGAATATGTTTCGGTGAGCTCGCAATCGGACATCGAAAAGGCCGATCTGGCGCGCGAGAAAAGCGAGCTGGCGACCGATTGGGACGCCGAGCATCGCGAGCTGGCGCTGATCTATCGGCGGCGCGGGCTGACCAAGGAGCTGGCCGACGAGGTCGCCACGCAATTGATGGACCATGATGCGCTCGGCGCCCATCTGCGCGACGAACTGGGCATTTCCGAGCAACTCGTCGCGCGCCCGGTGCAGGCGGCGGCGGCCTCCGCGGCGAGCTTTTCGATCGGCGCGGCGGTGCCGTTGCTGCTGGTGGTGCTGCTGCCGCTGGCGTTGATCGGCTGGGGCGTGGCGATCGGCTCGCTGTTCTGCCTTGCCGCGCTGGGGGCGATCAGTGCGCGGACCGGCGGCGTCGGGATGCTGGTGCCCACGCTTCGCGTGACCTTCTGGGGGGCGCTGGCGATGGCGATCACCGCGGGCGTCGGGCTGGCGTTCGGGGCCACCGGCTGATTGACCCCAAGGGCTGCTGCTCGCTATGCGCGAAGCCATCCCAGCGAGCCTGACCAGGAGCGAGTCCCGTTATGAAAAAGCTTTATCCCAGCGCCGCGGCCGCGCTCGAAGGCCTGCTGTTCGACGGGATGACGCTGTGCGCGGGCGGGTTCGGCCTGTGCGGCATTCCCGAGCGGCTGATCGACGCGATCCGCGATGCGGGGGTGAAGGACCTGACGATCGCTTCGAACAACGCCGGGATCGATAACGAGGGGCTCGGCAAGCTGCTGCGCACGCGGCAGGTGAAGAAGATGATCTCGTCCTATGTCGGCGAGAACAAGGAATTCGAACGGCAATTCCTCTCCGGCGAGCTGGAGGTCGAATTCTGCCCGCAGGGCACGCTGGCCGAGCGCTGCCGCGCCGGCGGGGCGGGCATCCCCGGCTTCTACACCAAGACCGGGGTCGGCACGCAGGTCGCCGAGGGCAAGGAGGTCAAGACCTTCGACGGCCAGGACTATATCCTTGAGCGCGGCATCCGCGCCGACGTGTCGATCATCAAGGGCTGGAAGGCCGACGAGGCGGGCAATCTGCTGTTCCGCAAGACCGCGCGCAATTTCAATCAGCCGATGGCGACCGCCGGCAAGGTGTGCGTCGCCGAGGTCGAGGAAGTGGTGCCGGTCGGCAGCCTCGATCCCGATCAGATCCATTTGCCGGGCATCTACGTCAATCGACTGATCCTGGGCGCGCCCTACGACAAGAAGATCGAATTCCGCACGGTGCGGGAGCGGGCGGCGGCGTGAGGCGCTGGCGGGCCCTGCTCGCCGCGGGAGCGGCGGCGCCGCTGCTCTCCGGCTGCATCGCCGCGGCCGTGCCGGTGGCGGCGGCGGGCGTGGTCGGCAAGCACGAGCTCGACCGGCGCCACGCCAAGCAGGAAGCCACCGAACAGGCGCAGACGCCGCCGGCGCTGGTGCGCGGCCCCGGCGTGCCGCCGCCGGGCGGCCTGATGGCGACCAAGGTGCCGCCGTCGGTGCAATATCTCTACGGCTCGGCCGAGGCGGCGGCGCAGCAGCGCCAGACCTATCTGGAACTCGCCAATTTCCTGATCGCCAAATCGTCGGATCGCGCGGTCGGCCATCCGGTCAAGTCGGTAGTGCTGGCGCCGGGCTCGACGCTCGACCAGCCGGTGTTCGAGCCGTGCGGCGACAAGCCGCTCGCCGTGGTGCTCGATGCCGACGAAACCGCAATCCTCAATTACGGGTTCGAGGGCGATCAGGTGCTGCGCGGCGGCGCCTATGACCAGCAGCGCTGGAACCGCTGGGAACAGACCGGGCAGGGCAAGGTGCGGCCGGTGCCCGGCGTGCTCGATGCGCTGGAGGTGGCGCGGCAGGCGGGCGTGACGGTGGTGATCAATTCCAACCGGCTCGCCGCCAATGCCGATGCCACCGCCGCGACGCTGAAACAGGCGGGGCTGGGCAGCTTCACCCATCTCGATACATTGTGGCTGAGCGGCGACGCGGGTAGCGGCTCGGGCAAGGACGCGCGGCGCTGGGCGATTTCGGCCAAATATTGCGTCGTCGCGATGGTCGGCGACCAGCTCGGCGATTTTAGCGATCTGTTCAACGCGCCGGCGCTCGGCCTGAAGCAGCGCCGCGAGGCGCTCGGCACGCGCGATTTCGAAGTGATGTGGGGCCAGGGCTGGTTCATCCTGCCCAACCCCGTTTACGGCACCGCGCTCAAGGGCGATTACGGCGCCGTCTTTCCGGTCGAGACACGCTGGAGCGATCCGGCCGAAACCCAGACACCAACGCCAAGTGGGAGTGCCAACTGATGCCCTGGACCCGTGACGAGATGGCCGCCCGCGCCGCGACCGAATTGCGCGACGGCTTCTACGTGAACCTCGGCATCGGCATCCCGACGCTGGTCGCGAACCACATTCCGGCGGGCGTCGAGGTGACGCTGCAATCGGAAAACGGGATGCTGGGGATCGGGCCGTTTCCCTATGCCGGTGAGGAAGACCCCGATCTGATCAACGCCGGCAAGCAGACGGTGAGCGAGCTGCCGCAGACGGTCTATTTCTCGTCCGACCAGAGCTTCGCGATGATCCGCGGCGGGCATATCGATCTCGCCGTGCTCGGCGCGATGGAGGTCGCCGAGAATGGCGACATCGCCAACTGGATGATCCCAGGCAAGATGATCAAGGGGATGGGCGGGGCGATGGACCTCGTCGCCGGGGTCAAGAAGATCATCGTCGTGATGGAGCATACCAGCAAGAGCGGCGACGCCAAGTTCATCCCCGAATGCACGCTGCCGCTGACCGGCCGGAATGTGGTCGACATGATCGTCACCGATCTCGCGGTGTTCCAGCGGCCCGATCACGACAGCCCGTTCCGGCTGATCGAGCTCGCGCCCGGCGTGACCGAGGAAGAGGTCGCCGCCAAGACCACCGCCAGCTACGAGGCGATGGCGGCGGCGTGATCGCGCGCCGATGAGGGTTCTGCTGACCGGCAGCTCGGGGTGGCTGGGGCGCTTTCTTGCGCCGGCGCTGCGGGATGCCGGGCACGGCGTGATCGGCCTCGACGTCGCGCCGGGCGCGGACACCGCGATCGTCGGCTCGGTGGCGGATCGGAACCTGGTGGACCGCGTTTTCGTGGACCATCGGCCCGACGCGGTGATCCACGCCGCGGCGCTGCACAAGCCCGATATCGCGCGCTATCCGGCGCAGGCGTTCGTCGACGTCAACATTACGGGCACGCTGAACCTGCTCGAAGCCGCGACGGCGCATGGCGCGAGCCGCTTCGTGTTCACCTCGACCACCTCGCTGATGATCTCGCAGGCGATCCGCGACGGTGCGGGCGAGCGTGCGGCGTGGATCGATGAGACGCTGGCGCCGCTCGAACCGCGCAACATCTACGGTGTCACCAAGCTGGCGGCCGAGCAGCTCTGCCGGTTGCAGCACCATCTCCATGGCCTGCCGGTGGTGATCCTGCGCACCGCGCGCTTCTTTCCGGAGGAAGACGACACGCATCGTGCGCTCGACGGCGAGAATATGAAAGCCAACGAGCTGCTCCATCGCCGGCTGACGGTCGAGGATGCGGCCGAGGCGCATCTCGCCGCGCTCGATCGCGCGCCGGCGCTGGGGTTCGATACGTTCATCCTGTCGGCGCCAACGCCGTTCGATCGCGGTGATGCGGCGGCGCTCAAGAGCGACGCGGCAACCGTGATCGCGCGCTATTTTCCCGAGGCGGCCGCGCTGTACGCCGCGCGTGGCTGGTCGCTGCCCGCCTCGATCGACCGCGTCTATGATGCGGCACATGCCGCAAACCGTCTCGGCTTCCGTTGCCGCACCGACTTTGCCACGGCGCTAGAGGCGCTGCGCGATGGCGCGCCATTGCCGTTTGCGCATGACGCCGCCTATCAATCGCCCGCGCTGGGCCGATTGTCGGCCTGATCGGCGCTGCGCGCCTCGCCGCGCCGGGCGTCGATCCCGGCTAGCGAGGCGCGCCAAGCGTCGCTCAATGGACGAAGCGCGCCACCACGTCGCGATAGGAGCGGCTGACCTTCACTTGCGCGCCCGAGCCGAGCACCAGGAAGCATTCGCCATTGGTGTGCGGCTTCACCTCGCGGACGAGATCGAGATTGACGATCGTCGAGCGGTGGACGCGCTGGAAACGACGCGGGTCGAGACGCTTTTCGAGATCCTTCATCGTCTCGCGCAGGATCAGGTTCCGGTCGCCGGTATAGATCACCATGTAATCGCCGGCGGCATCGATCCGCTCGATCGTGTCGACATCGACGCGGAAAATCTGCCCCTGATCCTTGATGTTGATGAGCTTCTCATACCGGCTGGACGCCATCTCGCTGCCGTCAGTGAAACCTTCGGCGGCCTCCGGGGCGACCTCGGCGAGGACTTCCTTGAGCTTCTCGATCTCCTCGACGCCGCGCTTTTCGGTCAGGCGCTGGCGGACGCGGTCGAGCGTGTCGGCGAGCCGCGATTCCTCGACCGGCTTCATCAGATAATCGACTGCCTGCGCCTCGAACGCGCGGATCGCGTGATCCGAATAAGCGGTGACGAAGACGAACAGCGGCGGCTCGACTTCCATCAGCCCCTGGACGACGGAGAAGCCGTCGAATCCGGGCATCTGGATATCGAGAAACACCAGATCGGGCTTGTTGGTCTTGATCGATCTGATCGCCTCGCGGCCGTTGGTGCATTTGTCGATGATCTCGACATCCTCATGGTTCTGGAGGCGCAACTCCAGCCCCTGGATGGCGAGCGGTTCGTCGTCGACGAGGATGGTACGTATGGTCATGCGGCTTCTCGTGCTGGTTCCTCGAGTTGGAACGGTATCTCGATTTCAACACCGAACCCGCCCCCGCGGTTCGATCGGGTTTCAAAACGGTGATCCGGCCCGAAGGCCTGGGCTAGCCTGTCCCTGATATTGGCCAGCCCGACACCGGTTGAAAGGCTTGGACGTGGTTTCGTTCCGTGAACACCGGGGCCGGTGTCGGATACGGTGATCTGCACCCTCTCACCGATGAGCCGAGCCGAAACGGCGATCTCGGCGCCCTCTTCCTTGGGCGTGACCGCATATTTGATCGCATTTTCGACCAAAGGCTGAAGCAGCAGCGAGGGCAGGCGTGCCTTGGCGACGCGCGGATCGATGTCGAAACGCGGGCGCAGGCGATCCTCGAAGCGCATCTTCTCGATCTCGAGGTAGAGCTTCAGCGTCTCGATCTCCTGCGCGATCGTGACATTGGCGGTCGGCTCGTTGGCGAGCGTGTAGCGCAGGAAGGAGGAAAGGCGGCTCAACATCGAATTGGCGCGCTCGGTCTGCTTCAGCAGCACCAAGGTCGAGATCGAGTTGAGCGTGTTGAACAGAAAATGCGGGTTGAGCTGGTAGCGCAGCATTGCAAGCTGCGCCGAAGAGGCCTGGGTTTCCAGCCGCTGGAGCTGATCGATCTGATCCTCGACGATCAGATAATAATTGATCCCGTAATAGAGCGCCGACCAACCGGCGAGCACGATGAAGGCGATGTAGATCGAACCGAACACCAGGTGCATCGGGCTGCCGCCGCCCGACGACGAGTTGAGGATCGAGAAGGCAAAGGCGTCGAGCACCGCGAACAGGAAGGTCGCCGCCGCCAGCGTCGCAAGCGCGAGCAGAATGCCCGAGAATTGCGGCAGCCTGCGGCGATAGAGGCCATAGAGCGTCGACAGCAGCAAGGTGATGCAATAGCCGATGATCGCTTCCATCACGTTGCCGATCAGGCCCTTGAGCGGCTGATCCCCGGCGATCGTGGGCAGGCTGCGCAGCAACAGATAGCCGGTCCAGCCCGCCGCCTGCAGCATCCAGAAGGCGCGGTTCTTGTCCTCGAAGAATGGGCGCGCGAAGATGCCCGGCTTGATCGGGCTGCTCGCCTTCACGGCGGGGTCGAGGCGCATCGGCCGCATTGGCCCACATATAGCGGTTGGCGCGCGCGCGGAAAGGGCGTGTTGCCGCTTGTTTCGTGCCGGCCACGGTGGCAGGGCGCGGGGCGCGATGCACGCGCTGCGATCCTTGACGACAGGCCAACGCCGGCTGCTGCTGGCGCTGTTCGCCTGCGCGATGGTGCTGAGAATCGCGATTCCCGAAGGCTGGATGCCGATAACCGACGCCAGCGGCACGCGGCTGACGATCTGCACCGGCATGGGGCCGGTCGAGACGATGGCCGACATGGCGGGCATGGCCGGCATGAGCCATCACAAGGCGCCGATCGGACACGATCAGGGCGACCATCCGTGCACCTTCGCCGGGCTGGGCCTGGCCGCGGCGCTGCCCGATCTGCCGCCGGCGCCGAAGCTGCCTGTAACGATCGCGGTGCCGACGCTGATCGTGCTCGGCGTGATCGCGGTCGGTCGCGGGCTCGCTGCGCCACCGCCGCCGGCCACCGGACCACCCGCGCTCGCCTGACATCGCCGGCGCGCCCGTCGTGGCGCGCCCGACATTGTTCAGGTGAGGAAATTCAATCAATGCGCTATTCCATCGGCGCGCCGACACGCGCGCTCGTCTGCCTGTCCGCCATCGCGGCGGCCACCGCGATGGCGGCGGGGCAGGACCAAGCCACCAAATCCGATCAGGACATTCTGGTCGTCGGCCAGCGATCGGCGCCGATCTCGATCGAGCCGCGCGGGCTTTCGGTCAGCCTCGGCGACGACCAATTCGGCGGCGTCAACGCGACCAATGTCGAGGATCTGATCAAATATGCGCCCGATTTCTTCGTGCGCACGCGCTTCATCGGCGACAACAATGCGGTGCCCGGCTTTCGCGGCACGCATTCGACGCAATCGGCGCGCAGCCTGGTAATGGTCGACGGCTTCGTCATTTCCAATTTCCTCGGCAATTCGTTCAGCTATCCGCCCGCCTGGGGAATCGTCGGGCCCAATGAGGTGAGCCAGTTCGATATCGTCTACGGGCCCTATTCGGCGCGCTATCCGGGCAATTCGATGGGCGGGATCGTCAACATCACCACCCGCGCGCCGACCAGGAACGAGGTATTCGGCACCGCGCAGGGCTTCGTCCAGCCGTACCATCAATATGGCAGCGACGAGGATCTTTACGGCTATTCGCTGGAAACCGGCTTCGCGCTCAAATCGGCGAAGAGCCCGCTGGGGCTGCGTGTCTCGGTGCGGCGGCTGCGCAACCAGGGGCAGCCGATGCAATGGTATCAGTTCGGCTATTCGGCGACGCTCTACGATCGGCCCGATGCCGGCACGCCCGTCACCGGCGCCTATCAGGATAATCGGCTGGTCCCGGTGAGCGGCGCCGACGGCATCGTGTCCCCGGTGATCGGCGATTATTCCTACACCGCTTCGCGACAGGATCAGGCGCGCGCGCAACTGCGCTACGATCGCGGCGACGTCCATGCCGAGGCGCTGTTCACTTATTGGTGGAACCGTGAGGAGACGCTGCACCCCAAAACCTATCTGCGCGACGCCGATGGCAATCCCTTCTATGGCGACGCGACCGGGATCGTCAGCTTCGGCGGGCACAGTTACACGCTCAATCCCAATTCGACCTTTCGCCTCGGCATCGCCAGCAAGGACGAGTGGCTGGCCGGGCTCAAGCTGGAAGCGCCGCTTGCCGGGTTCGACGTCCGCACCAATCTCTCGACGCTGCGCTTCGCCCGGCAGGACAGCCGCAGCTCGAGCGGCTATGCGGCGGGAATCAGCGACGGGCCGGGGCAGTTCACCCGCCAGGGGCCGACCGGCTGGTATACCGGCGACCTCACCGTCACCCGCACCGCGGGCGCGCACGATATCGCGTTCGGCCTCAACTCGAACCTCTACCAGACCGACCAGAGCGTGTTCGCGACGCGCGACTGGCGCGCGGCCAGCGACCGATCGCTGACGACGCGGACGTTCGGGCGGACGCGGGCGATCGGGGTTTATGCCGAGGATGCGATCAGCCTGGGCAGCGCGACGCTGCTGACGCTCGGCGCGCGCGAGGATTGGTGGCGCGCGTATGACGGCGGGCTCACCGCCAGGGTGAGCGACGGGCTGGCAACGCAGCGTTACGCCGGGCGGACGGCAAGCGCGTTCAGCCCCAAGCTGGCGCTGCGCCACAGCTTCGGCGGCGACTGGACGGCCGAATTGAGCCTCGCCGAGGCGACGCGCTTCCCGACCGTGGGCGAGCTGTTCCAGGGCGCATTGAATGGCGACGGGACGTTCAACCAGAACAGTTTCGATCCCAATCTGAAGCCCGAAAAGAGCAAGGATGCCAACCTGCTCGTCCGCCATGCCTTCGGGCCGGTAGCGGTGACGGGGAGCCTGTTCTACCAGCGCATCCGCGACGCGATCTTCAGCTTCACGGGCTTCAACCAGAACGGGGTATCGACCTCCAATTTCAAGAATATCGACGCGACCCGGCAATATGGCGCCGAGCTGATCGCCGAGACGCATGACTGGCCGGCGCGCGGGCTCGATATCGACGCCAACGCGGCGTGGATCGACGCGATCACCGCGAAGAACGCGGCCGATCCCGCCTCGGTGGGCGTGCAGTTTCCGCGCATCCCGCGCTGGCGATTGAACGGCAACCTGCGCTGGCGGCTGGCGCCGCGCTTCCAGGCGGTGGTGGGCGTGCGTTATGCCAGCCGGCCGAACACCGATCTCGACGGGCAGCTGCGTGGCGACGCTTATGGCTATACCTCGGAGCTGTTCGCGCTCGATCTCAAGGGCAATGTGGATGTGACGGATAAAGTGCGCTTTTCGGCGGGCGTCAACAACCTGACCGATGATCGCGCCTGGGTCTATCATCCCTATCCGCAGCGCACCTTCTTCGTCGAGGCGGGGGTGAAGTTATGAGCGTCCATCCGCCGGGCACGCGCTGGTATAATGCGGTGTGGCGCTGGCATTTCTATGCCGGGCTGCTGTGTGTGCCGCTGGTGCTGTGGCTGGCGGCGACCGGCACGATCTATACGTGGCGGCCGCAGATCGAGGCGTGGCTCGACCGGCCGTACGAGCATCTCGCGCCGCACGGCCCCCTGGCGTCGCCCGATGCCGAGGTGGCCGCGGCGCTCGCCGCGGTGCCGGGGGCGAGGCTGCACAAATACCAGCTCCCCGCCGCGCCCGACGATGCGGTGCAGATCGTCGTCGGCTCGGTGGGCGGGGAGACGCGCGTGTGGCTCGATCCGACCACGACGCGGGTGCTCAAGGTCGAGCGCGAGGAGCGGCGGCCGATGCGGCTCGTCTTCCATCTCCACGGCGAGTTGCTTGCCGGGCCTGCAGGGAGCGTGCTGGTCGAGACCGCGGCATGCTGGGCGATCGTCATGCTGCTCACCGGCCTTTATCTGTGGTGGCCGCGCGGGCGGCGAGGGCTGGCGGGCGTGCTCTACCCGCGGTTGCGCGGCGGCAAGCGCGTGTTCTGGCGTGACCTGCATGCGGTTTCGGGCATCTGGGTGTCGGTCGCGGCGCTGTTCCTGATCGTCACCGGGCTGCCCTGGGCGCAGGCGTGGGGCAGCTATCTGCGCGAGATCCGCCAGGTGACGGGCACGCTCGACGGCCCGGTCGACTGGACGATCGGCGGACGACACCCCGGCGCGGCCGACGATCCGATGCTCGGCGACCATGCCGAACATGGCGGGATGACGATGCGCCATGCCGCGCCCAGGCCCGGCGAGCTGGCACGCGTGATCGCCGCGGTGCGGCCGCTCCATATCGCCGGGCCGGTGCTGATCGCGCCGCCGCTTGCCGGCAGGGCGGGCTGGACGGCGACATCGGATGCCGCCGACCGGCCGCTGCGCAGCGAGGCGGTGATCGACGGCGCGACCGGCGCGGTGCTCGCGACCAGGGGGTTCGCGCAACGCCATTGGATCGACCGGCTGGTCGGCTATGGCATCGCGATCCACGAGGGCGCGTTTTTCGGCCTCGCCAACCAGATTGCCGGGACGGTGACGGCGCTGCTGCTCGCGGCGCTCTCCGTGTCCGGCGTGGTGATGTGGTGGCGCAGGCGCCCGACCGGGTCGCTCGGCGCGCCGGTGCCGCTCCGCCGGCCGCGCTTCGGCGGGGTGCTGATCGCGGCGATCGTCGCGCTCGGCCTCTATTTGCCGATGTTCGGAGTGACGCTGATCGCGGTGCTGCTGGTCGAGCGCTTGCTGCTGCGGCACCTGCCGGGGGCGCGGCGCTGGCTCGGGTTGAAGGCGATGCCGATGCAGGGCTGACAGCGCGCGGCGGCAGGCGTAGATTCGGCCCAAGGAGAGAGAACCATGGCCGATATCGATGCGGCGCCGACGCGTGCGCGATTCACCGCGATGACCGAGGGCACGCAGGAGGACTGGACGGCGATCAGCCGCCATTTCATGGAATTCGCGGCGAAACTGCCCGATCGCGTGCTGGCCCACCTCAAGCTGCTCGACGGCGATTACGGCGGCTTCCCGGTCGATCGCCTCCAACATTCGCTGCAGACCGCGACGCGCGCGCATCGCGCCGGGCGGGCTGAGGATTATGTCGTCATGGCGCTGATCCACGACATCGGCGACACGCTGGGCAGCTTCAATCACCCCGAGATTGCCGCGGCGATACTGCGCCCGTTCGTTTCCGAGGAACTCCACTGGGTCGCCGAGAAGCACGGCGTGTTCCAGGGCTATTATTTCTTCCATTATATCGGCGCGGATCGCGACATGCGCGAGGCCTGGCGCGGCCATCCGCATTTCCAGGCATGTGCCGAATTTTGCGAAAAATACGATCAGGCGGCGTTCGATCCGGCGTATGAAAGCGCGCCGCTATCGTTCTTCGAGCCGATGGTCCGCCGCGTCTTCGCGCGACCGATCAACAGCATCTACGCCAAGGCCGCGAGCGAGGCCGCTGCCTGATACTCGGCTCGGGTCGTGTGACCCCGTCATAATCGCATCGTTCACGCCCTGAAAAGAAAAACGCCGCCCCAGCATGGCTGGGACGGCGCCTTTCGCTTTTCTGATCGAAGCGATCAGAACTGGACGTTGAGCGTCGCCGACATGGTGCGCGGGGCACCGATGTAGGTGAACGGATCGTTCGACGCGGCTAGCGCGCCGCCGAAGCTGCCCGGATAGACGACGTCGAACAGGTTGGTGACGTTGAACTGCAGCCAGGTCTTGTCGTTGAGACCCGCCCAGCCGAGGTTCAGACGCGCGTCGGCGTTGACGACGTTATAGGCCGGCGAGGTCTTGCCGAGGTTGACCGGATCGCCACCGCCATAAGGCGTGTAGATCAGATCGACGTTCTGGTCGTTCAGGTAACGCTTGCCGGTGCGCTTGGCCTCGACGCCGAAGCGGACCGGGCCAAGATCGACATCGATGCGGCCGCCGAGCGTATAGACCGGCGCGCCCGATTCACGCTTGCCCTTGGTGATGACGTAGATCGGGTTGCCATCGCCATCGACGCCGGTCTGGACGTTGTCCTGGATCTCCGACTTCAGCCACGAGCCGAACGCATAGAGCGAAACCTGCTTGATCGGCTGGTAGGAGACGCTGCCGTCGATGCCGTACTTATGCACGGTGCCGAGGTTGCGATAGGTCGTCGTGTCGGTGATCGGATCGTAGGACGAGGCCAGACGGTTCTGGAAGATCGTCAGCCACGGGCCAACCTGGGCCTGGATCTTGCTGCTGGTGTAGCGCAGGCCGGCATCGAAATTGTCCGTGGTTTCCGGGGTCGGATTCACGAACTGGTCGGTGCCGTAGAAATACAACGCCTGATACAGATTGTCCGTGCCCGGAACCTGCTCGCCCTTCGAATAGCTGGCATAGATCTGGAAGGCCGGCGTGAAATTGTACGTCACGTTGGCCGCGGGCAGGAACTTGTTGTACGTCAGCGACGCATCGACCGGGCCGGTCGCGTCCGGGTTGGCAGCGGCATAAGCAGCCTGATCGGCGGCATCGCCGGCCACGCAATCGACATAGCCGTTTGCGCCAGTGGTGAAGCAATATTGATGCAGGTTACGCTTCATCATGGCGTAGCTGACGCCGAGATCGACACGCAGTGCATCGTTCAGGAAGTTGCCGCGATATTCGGCGCCGACCTTGTCCAGGATGGCGAACGACTTGCGATCGCGCTTGTTGACGACCGCGCCATTGGCCGCCGTGATCGGATCGTTGATCGGGAACGGGTCCTTCGCCTGGCCATTGGCAAGCAGATATCCCACCTGGCCGCTCTGGCGATGACGGCCATAATCGTGCGTGTAGGCGATACGGACCGACTGGCCATCGGTGATCTTCCACAGCAGCGAGCTGGTGATCGTGTAGCGATGCGTGACCGTCTGGCTGGGGGCGTGCAGGCTGACGGTATCCAGCAGGTCGCCGTCGCCGTTCAGATCTTCGCCGAAGTAATATTTATTGCCGATATAGCCATACAGGCCGTCGGGGCTGGCGCCCTCCGTGCCGGTGACGGTGTTGCCGCCGCCATTGGCCTTGACGTAGGAGAACGAGGGATCGACCGTCAGAATGATGTTGTCGGCGAGGTGGAACGACGAGGCGATACGGATATTGCCCGTGTTCGACGGGTTCAGGCCCTCGGCATAGTTGGTGCCGCACTTATTCGGATTGTCCTGAACACCCGGGGTTGCGGCGGCAACCTGGCAGCGATCGAGCTGCAGGTCGCGATCGTTCTTGTCGAGCGGGAACTCGTCGAAATAAACGTCGGTCGTGTTGTTGTTGCGATTGACGTTGTAGTTGCCGGCGATCGAGATGAAGTCGCCGTTGCTGCCGATCGGCTGGTAGATCTTGGCGTTGTACGCGGCCTTACGGATCTTGCCCTTCGGATTGTAGACGGTGCGATAATCCTGGTGCGTGGCCGAAATCCACGCCTTGGTGCCCCACGGGGTGAACACGCCGGTGTTGAACAGGCCGAACACGCGGAACATGTCCTGATCGCCGATCGAGCCCTTGAGCTGGGCGCTGATATTGTCGGTCGGGACGATCGTGGTGTAGGCGACGGTCGAGCCCGAGGCCGAGGCCGAGGGGCTGTCGATATCGACCGAACCCAGCGTCACGTTGACCTGATCGATCAACTCGGGATCGATCTGCTGGTTCGAATAGATTGCATAGTTGCCGGTGTCGTTGAGCGGCAGGCCATCGACGGTCTGCAGGATGCGGCTGGCGTCGAAGCCGCGGATCGACAGCGAGCCGCCCGACGAGCCATAGCCGTCATAGCTGTTGAAGCTCACGCCCGGCAGCATGTTGATCATCTCGTCGACCGACTGGCCGGCGGTTTCGTGGCTGAAGAACTTGTTGGTCAGTTCGACGCGCGTCTTGCCGGTATCGGGAATCTTGACGCCGGCGACGTCGGTCGAGCGCGTGCCGGTGACGACGATGTCGCCCTTTTCGAATTCGAGCGTACCGGTCGACTGGGCATAAGCCGCGCCCGGGATCATCAGCGCGGCAAAAGCCACGCCCGCGTAGAGCTTCTTGTGCATTTGAGTGTCTTCCCCTGAGGAACCTAGTAGCGCGGCCAATTGGCAGCAGTCCTGCGACCCCCGCGCCGTAGCCGGCCTCTGCCCCTCAAATATTTCCTTTAGATGACAGTCAATCTTCTTGAACGCAGGTGCAGCAAATGGGTGAAAACGCGTTGCAAAAAAGCATCACCGCGCGGCGGCGACGATCGCGTTCCATTCGGCTTCGTCGATCACCTTAACCCCCAGTTCTGCCGCCTTTTTCAGCTTGGAGCCGGCGCCCGGCCCGGCAATTACCAGGTCGGTCTTGGCGGAAACCGATCCTGACACGCGCGCGCCCAGCGCCTCGGCCTGGGCCTTGGCTTCGTCGCGGGACAGGGTCTCCAGCGTGCCGGTGAACACCAGAGTCTGCCCGCTGACCTGCGACTCGCGGATTTCGGCGGCATAGGGCCGGGGGTGCACCTCGCCGAGCAGGTCCGCCCATGCCTCGCGATTGTGCGGCTCGGCGAAGAAATCGACCAGCGCCTGCGCCACCACCGGGCCGACGCCATCGACCGCGGTAAGCTCGGCCAGCGCGGCCTCGTCGTCTGCCGCGCGGGTGGCGACCTCTGCGATCGCCTCGACCGTGCCGAACGCCCGAACGAGGTCGCGCGCCGTCACCGCGCCGACGTGGCGGATGCCGAGCCCGAACAGGAAGCGCGCCGGATCGGGCTCGCGCTTGGCCTCTATCGCGGCGAGCAGATTGTCGACCGATGTCTCCGCCCAGCGCTCGCGCCCGATCAGCGCCTCGCGCTTGTCGTGCAGGCGGAAGATGTCGGCCGGCGAATGGAGCAGGCCGTCACGGAAGAAGCTCTCGACGCTGGTTGCGCCGAGCCCCTCGATGTCCATCGCGCCGCGGCTGGCGAAATGACGCAGCCGCTCGACGCGCTGCGCCGGGCAGATCAGGCCACCGGTGCAGCGGATATCGACTTCGCCTTCCTCGCGCACGGCGTCGGAGCCGCATTCGGGGCAGGTGTCGGGAAAATGCCAGGCCGGCCGCTCGACATCGCGCGTCAGATTCTCGACGATCTGCGGGATGACATCGCCGGCGCGCTGCAGCACGACGCGATCGCCGGGGCGGACGCCGAGCCGGGCGACCTCGTCGGCATTGTGCAGCGTCGCGTTGGTGACGACGACGCCGCCGACCGTGACCGCTTCGAGCCGGGCGACGGGGGTGAGTTTGCCGGTGCGGCCGACCTGGATGTCGATCCGTTCCAGCGTGGTCTGCGCGCGTTCGGCGGGGAATTTGTGCGCCAGCGCCCAGCGCGGCGCGCGGCCGACGAAACCGAGCCGCTCCTGCCAGTCTATCCGGTCAAGCTTGTATACTACGCCATCGATGTCGAAAGGCAGGTCGGCGCGAGCGGCTTCGATCTTGCGATATTGGGCGAGGGCGCCAGCGAGATCTACAGGACCGGCAAACAAATTCGAGACTGGAAAGCCACCGTGGATAAAATGAGCTATGATCGCGCTTTGCGTCTTGCCAGGCAGCGCGCTTACATCACCCCAGCCCCAGGCGAAGAAACGCAGTGGGCGAGACGCTGTCACGTTCGGGTTCTTCTGGCGGAGCGATCCAGCCGCGGCATTGCGGGGATTGGCGAATTGGCGTGGTTCTTTGCCAGTCCCCTCAGCCTCGGCAAGCAGGCGTTCATTTAAGGCAAGAAAATCCGCCTTGGCCATATAGACTTCGCCGCGAATCTCGAAAACCTCGACGGGGCCGAAATCCTCCTCAGGCAGAAAATCGGGAATGTCTGCGATGGTACGGACATTCTCAGTGACGTCCTCACCGATCTGACCGTCACCGCGCGTCAGCGCCCGCACCAACCGGCCTTCCTCATAGCGCAGCGAGCATGACAGCCCGTCGATCTTCGGCTCGGCGGTGAGGATCACCGGTTCGGCATCGTCGAGCCGCAGGAAGCGGCGGATACGTGCGACGAATTCCGCGACCTCCTCGTCCGAAAACGCGTTTTCGAGGCTCATCATCGGCCGCGCATGCGCCACCTTGGCAAGATGTTCGGCGGGCGCCGCGCCGACCTGGCGGCTCGGCGAATCGGCGCGGACGAGCTGCGGGAAGGCCGCCTCGATCGCCGCGTTTTCGCGGATCAGCGCATCGTAATCCGCGTCCGAAATCTCCGGCGCGTCCTCGGTATGATAGAGCCGATTGTGCCGCGCGATCTCGGCAGCGAGAAAGGCGAGGCGGTCGGCGGCTTCGGTGTCGGTTGCGGGCAGCGCGGTCATGGCCGACCGCTACCCGAAGCCGCCGTAAAACGACAAGCGCTCGTTAGTGGCTGACCCTAAGCCCTGGCCGTCACACCTCGAAATAATTGTCGCAGGTGAACAACACGCCGTCACCATCCGGCGTCAGATACGAATCGGCATATTCCTCGGCATCGCCATCGGCGGTGAGGCCGAGGTCGCGCGCGGTATCGTCGTTCTTGCTCGCCTTGCTCAGCACGAAGCCGGCATTGCGCAGCGCCGCGGCGACCTGCGCTTGCGGATCGCTGAAGCGGATCTTGAGCCCGGTGCTCTCGCCGCCGAAATAACTGTAGTGGATCAGCCGCGTGACGTGCAGCCCCAGCCATTGCCCGTCGAGCGGCAGGCCGAATTCCCAAGAGCCATTGTCATCCTTGCTGATCTGTTTGGCCGCGACCGTGACGGGTGCGTCATACCCTGGCGGTGTTACCGGGGCGTCGACGAAATGATAGTCGCCACGACTCGTCGCTTCTTCCATTTTGGTGATCAAGCCGGACAGCGTCTTGCCGGGTTCGCAGCGCGCCGGCTTGTCGAAGCCCAGCAGGGTGGCGAGGTCGCGCGGTGCCGGCGTGGGCTGGGGCGTGGGCTGGGGCGCGGTCGCCGCTTCGTTGGCGGCGGTGAGATTGCTCGCGCCTGCGGTGTTGGTGGTGCCGGCCTTGGTCGCCGTACTGCCGGAGCAGGCGGTTACGGCCAATGCCATGCAGCCGATCAGGATCGTCTTCATCTTTCCCCCCGTTTTGTTTCCCTTGAAGGAGAACAGGTTAGACGGGAAACGTGATCCAGATCAAGATTGACGCCAATCGCTAGGCAGCGTCGAGCAGGCGTTCGGCCTGGGCGCGGGCTTCGTCGGTGATCGTCGCGCCGGACAGCATGCGGGCGATTTCCTCGCGTCGCGCGGTCTCGTCGAGCGCGGCGACGCCGGTGCGCGTGACGATGCCGTCGTGGCTCTTGGCGATCAGCAGGTGCTGGCGCCCGCGCGCCGCGACCTGCGGGCTGTGTGTCACGACGAGCACCTGCGCGCCCTGCGCAAGCCGGGCGAGGCGCTCGCCGATCGCGCTCGCCACCGCGCCGCCGACGCCGCGATCGATCTCGTCGAAGATCATCGTCGCCGCGCCGCCTTCCGCGGCCAGCGCGACCTTGAGCGCGAGGATGAAGCGCGACAGCTCGCCGCCGCTGGCGATCTTCGCGAGCGGGCCGAACGGCGCGCCGGGGTTGGTCGCGATCTCGAAGGTGACGCGATCGTGCCCGGCGGCCGACCATTGCGCCTCGGGCAGCGGCGCGATCACCGTGCGGAACCGCGCGGCATCGAGCTTGAGCGGGACCAGCTCGGCCGCCACCGCAGCGTCGAGCCGGCCAGCGGCCTCGCGCCGCGTCGCGCCCAGCGCATCGGCGGCGGCGATATAGGCATCGCGCGCGCGGGCAGCGTTCGCCTCGAGCGTGGCGATTCCCTTGGCGCCGCCGGTGATGCGATTGAGCCGCGCGGCAAGCTCGATCGCGAGTGCCGGCAAGTCGTCGGGCTGGACGCGATGCTTGCGCGCCAGCCCGCGCAGGTCGAACAGCCGCGCCTCGTCGGCATCGAGCCGCGCGGGATCGAAGGCGAGGGCGTTGGCCGCGGCGTCGATCCGGTCCTGCGCCTGCGCGCCCTCGATGATTGCGCGGTCGATCGCCGCCAGCGCCTCGGCCAGCGCTTCGTGGTCGCCCGAAACGCGATCGAGGATGCGCGCCGCCTGGCGCAAGCGCGCTAGCCCGCCTTCGGAACCATCGAGCAGGTCGGCGATCGCCTGCAGGTCGCCGGCGATTTTCTCGCCGCGCTGCATCGCCGCGCGCCGCTCGGCGAGTTCCTCCTCCTCGCCGGGTTGCGGGGCGAGCGCGGTCAGCTCTGCGACGGCATGTTCGAGATATTCGCGATCGCGATCGGCATTTTCCTGTTCGGCCCGCGCCTCGGCCAGCGTTGCCGCAGCAGCCTGCCAATCGCGCCACGCTGCCGCGACAGCCGCGCCGTCGGCATTGGCGAAAGCGTCGAGCAGCGCGCGATGGCCGCGCGCGTCGAGCAGGCCGCGATCGTCATGCTGGCCGTGGATCTCGACCAGCGCGCCGCTCAGTTCACGCAGCAATCCGGCCGAGACCGGCTGGTCGTTGACGAACGCGCGGCTGCCGCCATCGGCCTTGACGACGCGGCGGACGATCAGCGCCTCGCCGGGCGCAACTGCCAGGCCGTTGTCGGCGAGCATGGCAAGCGCGGCATTGTCGGCCGGCGGATCGAAGCTCGCGGTGACGACGGCCTGTGCGGCGCCGGCGCGGACGAGGCCGCTGTCGCCGCGCGCGCCGAGCGTCAGCCCCAGCGCATCCAGCAGGATCGACTTGCCCGCGCCGGTTTCGCCGGTCAGCACGCCGAGCCCGGCGTGGAAATCGAGATCGAGCGCCTCGATCAGGACGACGTCGCGAATGGAGAGCGCGGTCAGCATCGTGCCGCTTCTAGCGCCGGTTCCACCGGCGTGGAAGCAGCACCGGATCGCCTGGCCGCTTTGCCGGGACTAGTCCTCAGTCGTCGCTCGCCGCGCCGCCGGCAGTGCCGCTTGCCGTGGTGCGATCGACCGGGCGCACTGCGGCCGGGCTGGCGGCATTCGGCGCCGTCTCGGTCGCCGTGCCGGGCTGGCCCATGTTGCCGATCGTGCCGGCTTCGCCGCGGGTAACGATCTCGGCACCCGAATTGAGCGTCTTGCTCTGCTCGGGGCCGGGCTTCACCGGATGTTCCTCGATCAGCTTGTAGGCGCGCTGATACCACCAGGTGCCCGGATAATTGGCGCCGAGCACGGCGGCCGCTTGCTTGGCCTGATCGGGCACGCCGAGCTCCAGATAGGTCTCGGTCAGGCGCATCAGCGCCTCGGGGACGTGGGTGGTCGACTGATAGCCGTCGACCACGCGGCGGAAGCGCAGCGCCGCCGCCAGCCACTGGCCGCGCTTTTCGTAATAGCGGCCGATCTCCATTTCCTTGCCGGCGAGGTGATCCTTGACCAGATCGACCTTGAGCCGCGCGTCCTGGGCATAGCGCGAATCGGGATAGCGGCGAATCAGCTCGTTGAGCGAATCGAGCGCCTGCTGCGTGATCTTCTGATCGCGCGTCACGTCGGCGATCTGCTGATAATAATCGAGCGACACGAGGTAGTAGGCATAAGCCGCGTCGGGGCTGCCCGGATGCACCGCGATGAAGCCCTGTGCCGACTGGATCGACTTGGTGTAATCCTGATCGAGATAATAGCTGAACGCGCTCATCAGCTGCGCACGGCGTGCCCAGATCGAATAGGGGTGCTGGCGCTCCACCTCGTCGAACAACGCGGCGGCGAGCTTGTATTGATGCTTGTCGAGCCGGTCTTTCGCGGTGTCGTACAAGGTGCCGACATCCCGCGCGACATAGGGCAGTTCGCCCTTGGTGCGGTTGCGCGCGCAGCCGGCGACGGTGAGCGAGGCGGCGATCAGAACGAGCGCAAGCGGGCGGGACGTGAGATTACGCATGGGCGAGGTCTTTAGCCGACGGTTACGGACGCGAACAATCCCCATTCGTCGCTGACCCGCGGCTGAACGGCGGGATCGGCTGGCGGATCGGCGGCGTTGGAGCTATCGCGCCCACGAACCAAGAACCGAGGAGTCGTCATGCCCGCCACCCTGCTCGCCACCCGCCGCGTCGACAAGCCATGGGGCCGCCACGATCTGTGGCCCGGCTTCGCCGATCCCGCGCCCGATGCCTCGCCGGTCGGCGAAGTGTGGTTCCAGGAGCCAGGCGGCGCCGATCCCGAGCTGCTCGTCAAATATCTGTTCACCAGCGAGCATCTGTCGGTGCAGGTCCACCCGACCGATGCCGAGGCGCAGAAGGCCGGCTATCCGCGCGGCAAGGACGAGGCATGGCTGATTCTCGCCGCCGAGCCCGGCGCGACGATCGCGCTCGGCACCAAGCGGCCGATGAGCAAGGACGAGCTGCGCGCCGCGTCGCTCGATGGTTCGATCGAGCATCTGCTCGACTGGAAGCCGGTCAAGCCGGGCGACTTCATCTATTCCGAAGCGGGCACGGTCCATGCGATCGGCGGCGGGCTGACGCTGATCGAGATCCAGCAGAATGTCGATCTGACCTATCGCCTTTACGATTACGGCAGCGATCGCGAACTGCACCTCGACGAAGGCGTTGCGGTTTCCGATGCGCGGCCGTTCGAGCCGCTGCCCAAGCCGGCGCCGTCGGGCGATCCGGATCGGGTGATCCTGGCCGAGGGGCCGAAGTTCGTCGTCGAGCGCTGGCCGGCGGGCACGCGGCACATTGCGCTGCCCGAGGGCAAGCCCGGCTGGCTGGTGCCGGTGAGCGGCGAGGGCGTGGTCGGCGGCGTCGCCTGGCGCGCGGGCGAATGCGTGATGGTGACCGGCAAGGCCGAACTGCACGCGGAGGAAGGCAGCGACCTGTTGTTCGCCTATCCCGGCGACATGCGGCTTTGACGGGAAGCCTTTCGGCCCAGGGCTTGACGGGTTGTCGGAGCGCCGCGCTTTGAAGTCGGAAGGAAGAGCGGCGCTTCGACAAGCTCAGGGTGAACGGGGGCGGATCGGATAATCGGGGCCTGACATTCACCCCACAATATCGTCATGCTGAACTTGTTTCAGCATCCATGGAGCGACCCCCGCCGGTGCAGGTGACGCCGAGGGAGCACCATGGACCCTGAAACAAGTTCAGGGTGACGGTGCCTAGGAGGATTGGGCGAACCAGATCTTATCCCCCGAGGTTTGTCCGCCGATCCACGTCTCGCGCACGGTGAAATCGTCGTCGAGCAGCACGAGATCGGCGGCGAGCCCGGCGGCGATCGCGCCGCGCGTATCGGCAAGCCGGAGGAATGCGGCGGGCGTGGCCGAGGCCATCGCCGACGCCTGGCGCAGCGTGACGCGGCCCTGCGCAATGACGTTGGCGACGGCGCGCGCCATCGTCAGCGTCGAACCGGCGAGAACGCCGTCGTCGCTCTTGAGCATATCGCCCTCGCGATGGATCGCGCGGCCCTGAAGCACGAACGAATCGGTTTCCACGCCGACCGTCGGCATCGCATCGGTGACGAGCATCAGGTGATCGGTGCCCTTGGCGCGAATCGCGACGCGCAGGCTCGCCGGGTGGAGATGGTGGCCGTCGACGATCACGCCGGCATAGGTCGCGTCGTCCTCCAGCGCGGCGCCGACCATGCCCGGCGCGCGGTTGGCGAGTTGCGACATCGCGTTGAACAAATGGGTGAAGCCGGTAACCCCGGCGTCGATCGCGCCGCGCACGGTGGCGTAATCGGCGTCCGAATGGCCGGCGGCGACGATCACCCCGGCGGCGACGAGCCGCGCGATCTGCGCCGGTGTCGCGCGTTCGGGCGCGAGCGTGACGAGGGTGCGGCCGTGGCGCGCCGAGGCGAGCAGGTCGATCACCGAATCGTCGAGCGGGCGCAGCTTCGATTCGAGGTGGATGCCGTGCCGCTTGGGGCTGAGGAACGGGCCTTCGATATGCACGCCGAGCACGCCGGGCACACCGGCCTCGATTGCGGCATCGCTGGCGGCGATCGCGGCCTCGACGACCGCCAGATCGTCGCTGATCAGCGTCGGCAGCAGGCCCGTGGTGCCGTAGCGGCGATGCGCGGCGGCGATCGTCGCGATCGTCGCGACGCTGGGATCGTCGTTGAGCAGCTTGCCGCCGCCGCCATTGACTTGCGTATCGATGAAGCCGGGCAGCAGCAGCTTGCCCGCGCAATCGACCAGCCGCGCATCGGGCGGTGGGCTCGACGACACGGCGCGGATCGCGCCGTCGTCGATCACCACGCAAACATCGTCGCGCAGCCCCGAAGGCAGCATCACGCGGGCGTTGACCAGTGCCTCGGCCATCAGACGGTCTCGGTCACTTTGGCGAGGTGCGGGGGGCGATCGGGATCGCGGCCGCGCGCCACCGCCAGCGCGTTGGCCAGCCGGTAGAAGCTCTCGATCTCGAGCACCGGCGCGATCAGCGGATCGGCGTCGAGCACCGGCAGCGCGAGGCCCGGCGCACCCGGCAGGCCGGCGTGGATCACCGCCGCCTCGCGGCCGGCGAATTCGGCGGCCAGCTCGGCGACGCTGTCACGGCTTTCGTCGTCCTGACCGAACAGCAGGACCGGGAAACCCTGGTTGACCAGCGCCATCGGGCCGTGGCGCACCTCGGCGGCGCTGAACGCCTCGGCGTGGAAGCCGCAGGTCTCCTTGATCTTGAGCGCGGCTTCCTGCGCGATGCCGAAGGCGTGGCCGCGCGCGACCGCGTAAAGATGCTCGGCCGGAATGAGCAGGGGCAGGGCGGGCGACCAATCGAGCTGCCATGCCCGGTCGAGCAGATCGGGCAGGGCGTCGAGCGCGGCGGTGAGAGCGGCATCCTGCGTCCAGACGGCGACCAGATCGAGCAGCGCGGCGAGGCTGGCGATGAACGACTTGGTCGCCGCGACGCTCTTTTCGGGGCCGGCGCCAAGCGGCAGGCAGGCATCGGCCATCGTCGCCAGCGGCGAGGCCTCGTCATTGACGAGCGAGACCAGCATGGCGCCGCGATCGCGCGCCTGCTCGGCGGCGGCGATCAGGTCCGGGCTGCGGCCCGATTGCGAGATCGCCAGCACCAGCGCGCCGGCCATGTCCGGCACCGCGTCATAGACCGAGGCGACCGACGGCGAGGCCGAGCTGGTCAGCACGCCGGCGCGGCGCTCGATCAGATAGCGGCCGAACGTCGCGGCATTGTCCGAGCTGCCGCGCGCCAGCGTGACGACCGCGCGAGGCGGCGCATCGCGGAGCCTGGCCGCGAGCGCGGCGAGCGGGCCGGCATTGGCCGCGCGCTGGCGGCGCACCGCGGCGCCGGCCTCGGCGGCTTCGTGGAACATCAACGTCGATTCGGCGGTGACGGCGTCGGGCAACTCGTTCCTCCACTGGCCGCTAGCGCGGCGCGACACTCAGTTCGGCGACGAAATCATAAGCGTCGCCGCGATAATAGGATTTGGTGAATTCGACGGTGCGGCCGTCACGGGTGAAGCCGCGGCGTTCGATTTCCAGCCCCGCCGAATCCGCCGGAATGCCGAGCAATTCGGCCTGTTCGGCATTGAACAGCACGGCGCGCAACCGCTGCAGCACCCGCATCGGCCGCGCATCGCCGAGCGCGTCGTAGAGCGACTCGCTGACGGCATCGAGCGATTCGAGCGACCAGGCCGGCACCGTGGCATATTCGAGCGCCATCGACATGCCGTCGGCATAACGGATGCGGGTGAAGCGATAGACCGGGCTGCCGGGGCCGAGGCCGAACGCCATCGCTTCCTCGGGCGTCACGCTGCCTTCCGCGCGCGACAGCCATTCGCTGTGCGGCTGGCGGCCGCGCGCGAGCATGTCTTCGGAAAAGGAGGAGATGGTGGCGAAATTCTTCTCGACGCGCGCGGCGACGAACGTGCCCGCGCCCTGGCGCCGGGTCAGCAGCCGGGCATCGACCAGCCCGTCGAGCGCCTTGCGGACGGTGACGCGCGATACCTTGTAGGCTTCGGCGAGATCGCGTTCGGGGGGCAGTGCCTCGTCGGGCGAGAGGACGTGGCGCTCGATCGCCGAGCGCAGCACGCGCTGCAACTGGAGATAGAGCGGCGCGCTGTCGCCTTCGTCCAGTCTTCCGATGCGTTCGACGACCATCCGCTCCCCCTTGCTCCGGCCGTCTTAAGCCGGTCGATAATGCCTTTTCAATACCAAAGTGCAGAAAAATTACATTGGCATCATTTTTGGTATTGCAAAATGATGACGTTTGGCAGTTAATCCATGCTCGGAAGGCCGAACCGATGAGTCAACCACGCAAAAGACGGGGGCTCGGCAGGCGATTTGGTCATATTTTGGTCCTGTCCATTCAGGCCTCATGGGAAGGGGGATATCATGATCCAGGCTCCGATCGAAATCCGTAAGTTGCTGTTCGCCGGCACGGCAAGCGCGCTGGCGCTGGCCGTCTCGACGCCGGTCTTCGCGCAGGCGAACGATACCGCGCCGGTCTCGCATGACGATGCCGTTGCCGGCAGCGACGCGCAGCCCGGCGATATCGTCGTCACCGGCATCCGCGCCTCGCTGCGGGCCGCCCTGGAAGCCAAGCGCAATGCCAATGCCATCATCGATTCGGTTTCGGCCGAGGATGTCGGCAAGTTTCCCAACACCAATGTCGCCGAGGCGCTGACGCTGGTGCCGGGCGTCACCGTCGACCGCCAGTTCGGGCAGGGCGAGAAGGTGTCGATCCTGGGCACCGATCCGGCGCTCAACCGCACGCTGCTCAATGGCCAGACGGTGGCCTCGGCGGACTGGTTCATCCTCGATTCCCCGGGCCGCACCTTCAATTACGCGCTGCTCGCGCCGCAACTCGTCGATCGCGTCGATGTCTACAAATCGCCCGAGGCGCGGATCGACGAGGGCTCGATCGGCGGCACCGTCAACGTCATTACCCGCCGCCCGCTCGAGATGGACCCGTTCACCGGCGCGGCGTCGCTCGGCTATCTCTACAACGATCGCTCGAAAAAGGGCGATATCCAGGGCTCGGCACTGCTGAGCTGGCATAATGATGCCGATACGTTCGGCGTGCTTGCCTCGTTCCAGCGCTCGAAGGACCGGTTGCGGCGTGACGGGCTGGAAAGCTACGGCACGATTCCGGCCGATTTCTGGAATGGCACCAACGATGGCGGCGTAAGCTCGATCACCACCGGGAACTGCACCGGCGAGTGCGCGACGACCCTGCTCGCCAATCCCGACGCGCGCTTCCCCAATGCCTTCGGCACCAGCTATTTCGAGCAGCAGCGGGAGCGGAAGACCTATTCGGGCACGGTGCAGTGGAAGCCGGTCGACAAGCTGACGCTGACCGGAGACTATCTGCGGATCGATGCCAATTACGACAATTTCAACCAGTCCGAATATGCCTTCCCGGGCAACACCTGGAACAGCGCCGGCGCGCTGACCGGGCTGACCGTCGAGGACGGCATCGTCACCAGCGCGACGTTCAAGCACGCGCTGTCGGTCTATGATGCGCAATACCGCAAGGCCGAGATGCATTCGCAGACCTGGCACGGCAAGGCCGACTGGAACGACGAGCATTATGAAATCAGCGTCGAAGGCGGCATTTCCAACGCCAATGGCGGCACCAAGCACCAGGTGTTCCTCGAATTCCTCAACTGGGCCGATTACACCGTCGATATCAGCGGCGCGCCGAAATCGCCCGGCACGATCAGCTATGCCAATGGCGACGTGCTCGGCAATCCGGATGCCTTCGCCACCGATCCGGGCTGGAGCGGCAACCTCGTCGATAAGCCGACGAAGGACAAGGAGCGCTACGCCCAGGGCGACATCACGCTCAAGTTCGACGGGTCGCTCAAGAGCATCCAGGTCGGCTACAAATGGCGCCATCACGAGACCAGCCAGCATTATGCCGGCGTCACCGTCGCGGGCGTATCCGCGCCGACCTCTCTGTTCGATCCCAGCGGCGCGGGCAGCAATTATCTCGATGGCTTCGATGGCGTGAACGACCAGATGGCCGGCCGCTTCAAGATCAGCGGATCGTCGATGGTCGATTATGTCGAAGGCGGTGACTGGCTGCCCGCCGGCGCCTCTTTCCCGGTGCCGTCCGAATTCGCCGCGGCGGAGTTCACCGCGGGCAATTGGGACGTCAACGAGAAGGTCAACGCGGTCTACGCCCAGGCCAATTTCGAGCAGGGCGCGCTGCGCGGCAATGTCGGCGTGCGCTATGTCGGCACCAATACGAGCAGCGCGGGCTTCGTCTGCACGCCGGTCGACCCCAAGGTCGGTTGCGTCGGCGAGCCGGACTGGACGTGGGAGACGACCAAGAAACATTACAGCAACGTGCTGCCGAGCGTGAACGTCGCGATCAATCTCGAGCACAATCTGATCTTCCGCTTCGCCGCGTCCGAGGTGATCGCGCGGCCGAACTATGCCGACATGACCAATTATTTCTGGCTATCGGATCAGATCCTGACCGGCGGCGGCGGCAATCCCGATCTCGATCCTTATGAGGCGACCAATTACGACGCTTCGGTCGAATGGTATTTCTCGCGCAACTCGATCCTCGCCGGCGAGGTATTCTACAAGGATATCGGCAACTACATCCTGCAGACGACCGCGCCCGAGGACCATTTCAACCAGTCCCGGCACATGGTGACGACCTACGACATCAGCCGCCCGCACAATGCCGGGACGGCGACCTCGAAGGGCTTCGCGATCGCCTATCAGCAGAACCTGCCTTACGGCTTCGGCATCCTCGCCAATTACACTTATGCCGATGCCCACGGGAAGGACGGCGCGGCGCTGCCGTACAATTCGAAGCACCAGGTGAGCGTCAGCCCGTTTTTCGAAACCGGGCCGATCTCGCTGCGCGGCACCTACACCTGGCGGTCGAAATATTTCACCGGGATCGATCGCGGCGACATGATGTTCGTCCGTGACAGTGCCAATGTCGATGTTTCGGCGACCTATAACTTCACCAAATATCTCGGGCTGACGCTGTCCGGCATGAACCTGACCGACAGCCAATATTATGCTTATGCCAACACCCCGCTGCTGCCGCGTGGCGTATACAAGAACGGCCGCAAGTTTCTGGCGACCGTGAACCTCAATTTCTGATCAATGGCAGGGGGCGGCATCGACGGGAACACTCGCGATGCCGCCCTTTTTCGCGCCGCGGTGAGGCGGTGATTGACGATCGTGTGCCGTTTCGCGGTATGTCGGTCGCGCGACGCTCGTGAGGTTTGTCTGATGCGTGGATTCCTGGTGCTCTCCCTGATCGCCGCGATGGTGCCCGCGGCGGCGCGGGCGGCACCGTCCGGCCCGCTGCCGCTCTTGCCGATGCCCGCATCGGTCGAGGTCGGCGCGGGCCGCTTTGTCGTCGCGGGTGCGGCGATTTCGGTTACTGACGACGGCGGCAAGGAAGCGGGAAGCCGGCTGCGCGATCTCGTTGCGCGAAGCGGTGGGCCGGCGCTGTCCTTTTCCGCCAGGGGCGCGATCCGGTTTCGACGTGATGCGGGGATCAAGGGCGCCGAGGCCTATCGGCTGGTGGTGACGCCGGCCGGCGCGACCATTTCGGCGGCGAGCGATGCCGGGCTCTATTATGGCGCCGAGACGCTGTGGCAGTTGATCGCCTCCAGCCCGGACGGCCGCATCCCCGCCGTCACCATCGCCGACGCGCCGGCGTTTGGCTGGCGTGGGGTGATGCTCGATTCGGCACGGCACTTCCAGCCGGTCTCCTATGTCGAGCAGTTGATCGACCGCATGGCGATGGCCAAGCTCAACACGCTGCACTGGCATTTGAGCGACGACCAGGGCTGGCGGATCGAGATCGATCGCTATCCGCGCCTCACCGGGATCGGCGGTTGCCGGCAGGAGGCCGGTGCCGCCGGCACCGATCCCGCGACGGGCAAGCCGGTTCGCTATTGCGGCTATTATACCAAGGCCGAGATCCGCGCCGTCGTTGCTTATGCCAGGGCGCATCACGTCACGATCGTGCCCGAGATCGACATGCCCGGCCATGCGACCGCGATGGTCGCCGCTTATCCCGCGCTTGCCTCGATTCCCAATCCACCGAAAACGCCGAGCAACCAATGGGGCGTGCTGCCCAATCTGCTCGACCCCGATGATGCGACGCTCGGCTTCGTCGATAATATGCTCGACGAGGTGATGGCGCTGTTCCCCGGCCGTTACATCCATATCGGCGGCGACGAGGCGGTGAAAGACCAGTGGAAAGCGAATCCCGCGATCCAGGCGCAGATCAAGCGGCTCGGCCTCAAGGACGAGAACGCGTTGCAAGGCTGGTTCATGGCGCGGCTCGGCGATTATCTCGACAAGCACGGCCGGCGGATGATCGGCTGGGACGAGATTCTCGAAGGGCAGGTGCCGGGCGATGCGACGGTGATGTCGTGGCACGGCATCGACGGGGCGATTACTGCGGCCAGGAGCGGGCATGACGCGATCCTGGCGCCGGCACCGATCTTCTATCTCGATAACCGCCAGAGCGATTCACCCGGCGAGCCGCCGGGGCGCGGGGCGATCATCGACTGGCAGAAGCTCTACGGCTTCGATCCGGCGCCGACCGAACTGACCGCCGATCAGCGGCGGCATTTGCTCGGCCTTCAGGTCAATCTGTGGACCGAGCACGTCCGCACGACCGATTATGCCGATCGCATGATCTGGCCGCGCGCCGCGATCCTCGCCGAGCTAGCATGGCGCAATCCGGCGAAGGACTGGCCGGATTTCTCGGCGCGGCTGGTGGCGGCAATGACGCGGTGGCAGCATATGGGCCTGCGCTACGACAAGGCGCCGCTCGACGTCGAGGCGCGCTTTTCCGGCAGCGACGATGCGTTGACAGTGGCGCTGCGCCAGCCGGCGGCGATCGGCACCTTCCGCTATACGACCGACGGCAGCGCGCCGTCGCCGCGGTCGCCGGCCTATCAGCAGCCGCTGTCGCTATCGCCGGGAACGCCGCTGATGGCGCAGGCTTTCGCCGGCGATGTCGCGCTGGGAGAGCCGCAGCGCTGGCTGGCCGCGCCCGAATTGTTGCGGACGCGCAGCGCCAGCGAGATGGAATTGTGCAGCGACGCGATCCCGTTGCGGCTCGAAGATGACGGCCCGACCGATGGCGTGCGCAAGATCCATTGGGCGGACATCATGCACCCGTGCTGGATCTGGCGCGCCGCGCCGCTCGACGGGGTGACGCGGCTGACCGCGACGGTCGGCCGCCAGCCGTTCAACTTCGCGATCGGCGACGACATCAAGAAGGTGGTGTTCGAACAGCCGACGACGCCGGCGGGCGAGCTCAAGGTGCGCCGCGATGGCTGCGACGGCACGGTGATCGCCACGGTGCCGCTGGCCGCCGCCACCGATACCTCGGGCGATGCCACCGTATCCGGGGTCATCCCCCCGCAACACGGCGCGCATGACCTGTGCATGACCTTCGCGCAGACCGGGCCGGACCCGTTCTGGGTGCTCGATCGATTGACGCTGGGCCGATGACGATCGAGATCATCAGCCCGCTCGCCGGATGGGCGACGCCGCTCGATGCCGTGCCCGATCCGGTGTTCGCCGATCGGATGCTGGGCGACGGCCTGGCGATCGATCCGATCGAGGGGCAATTGGTCGCGCCGGGCGACGGTGTGGTGACTACCGCGCATCCCGCCGGACACGCGGTGACGCTGACGCTGGACAGCGGGCCGGTGCTGCTGATGCACATCGGACTCGATACGGTGGGCTTGCGCGGCGCGGGATTCACGCCGCGCGTCACCGAGGGGCAACGCGTCGCGCGAGGCGATGTACTGGTAGCATTCGATCTCGACCAGCTGGCGCGAACGGCACGCAGTCTCGTCACGCCGGTGATCGTCACCAATGGCGATGCCTTCCGCATCGTCGAGCGCGCGGGCGAGGGGGCCATGGCGATCGGCGCGCCGCTGTTCGTGCTCGAAGCGGTTGCCGGGGGCGAGGCTGCGGCCGCACCGACCGGCCCCGCCGTCGAGCGGACGCTGCGCCTGCCGCTCGCGCACGGGCTCCACGCGCGCCCGGCGGCGCGGATCGCCAGGCTCGCGGGTGAGTATGACGCGGCTGTCGACATCGTCGCGGACGGTGGCCGCGTGGCGCCGGCGCGCTCGTCGGTGGCGATGCTCGGGCTGGCGCTCGGCCATGGCGCGCCGATCACGATCCGCGCGGCCGGGCCGGACGCCGACCGCGCCGCCGACGCGATCGTCGAGCTGATCGCCGGCGGCATGGTCGAGCTGCTGCCCGTCACGGAGACTACGCCCGACGCGCCACCGGCGCCCGCCGAGTTGCCCAACACGCTCGGGGGCATCACCGCGGCGCCCGGCATGGCGATCGGTCCGGCATTCCGCTTGCGCAATGCCGCGATCGCGGTGCCCGAGACCGGCGGCGATCCCGCGCACGAGCGGCAGGCGCTAGCCGCCGCCAAGGCCGAGGTTCACGCCGCGCTGGAACGCGAGGCGGCCGGCGCCGGACCGCAAGCGGACATCGCCGCGGCGCACCTCGCCTTGCTCGACGATCCGACGCTCGACGATGCCGCCACCACGATGATCGCGGCGGGCAAAAGCGCGGGGCTCGCCTGGCGGCAGGCGATCGAAAGCGCCGCCGCGCCGTTGCGTGCGACCAGCGACCGCCGCTTCGCCGAGCGGCTCGACGATCTCGCTGATCTCGAACGCCGCGTGCTTGTCGCGTTGCTCGGCGAGGCGGCCGAACCGCCGCGCCCGCCCGCCGGCGCGATCCTCGTCGCCGAGACGCTTTATCCGTCGCAGCTCGTCGCGCTGGCCGATGCCGGGCTCGGCGGCATCGCCACGGCGGAGGGCGGCGCGACCTCGCACGTCGCGATCATCGCCGCCGGTCTGGGCTTGCCGATGCTCGCCGGGCTGGGGCCTTCGCTGGCGCTGGTCGAGGACGGCACCGGGCTGATCCTCGCCGACGGCAGCCTCCGCGTCGCGCCCGACGCACAGGCGCTGGACCGCGCGCGCGCCGAGGCGGCGCTGCGCAGCGAACGGCGGCGCGCGGCGATGGCACGGGCGCACGAGCCGGCGGTTAGCGCGGACGGCACACGGATCGAGGTGGTCGCCAATCTCGGCTCGGCCGCCGATGCCGAGGCGGCGGTCGCTGCGGGCGCGGAAGGATGCGGCCTGTTGCGCACCGAATTCCTGTTCCTCGATCGCGCCGCGCCGCCCGACGAGGCGGAGCAGCGCGCCGCCTATCAGCAGATCGCGGATGCGCTCGCTGAGCGGCCGCTGATCGTCCGCACGCTCGACATCGGCGCCGACAAGCCCGCGCCGTGGCTGCCGATGGCGGCGGAGGAGAACCCCGCGCTCGGCCTGCGCGGCATCCGCCTGCAACTCGCCCGGCGCGCGCTGCTGGAGACGCAGTTCCGGGCGTTGCTCGGCGTCACCGCTGCAAACCTGAAGATCATGCTGCCGATGGTCGCCGACGCGGCGGAATTGCGCGAGGCGCGCGAGACGCTTGACCGGCTGGCGGGCGCGGCGGGGCGGCAGGCGCCCGAGCTCGGCATCATGGTCGAGACGCCGGCGGCGGCGCTGATCGCCGGAACGCTCGCCGCCGACGCCGCCTTCTTCTCGATCGGTAGCAACGATCTCAGCCAATATGCGCTGGCGCGCGACCGGACCAACCCGGCCGTTGCCGCCGGGCTCGACGGCTTGCACCCCGCGGTGCTGCGGCTGATCGACATGACGGTGCGCGGCGGCGCGGCGCATGGGCGCTGGACCGGGGTGTGCGGCGGGCTCGCCGCGGTGCCCGAGGCGGTGCCGGTGCTGATCGGGCTCGGCGTCGGCGAATTGTCGGTGCCGGCCGCGGCGGTCGCCGAAACCAAGGCGCTGGTCCGCACGCTCGATCTCGCCCGCTGTCGTGCGCTCGCGGCCGAGGCGCTGGCGGCGCCCGATGCGGATGCCGTCCGCGCCCTTGTCGCGCCGTTGATGGAGAAGGCCGCATGAAGCTCTCGCTGCAATCGCTCCAGCCGCTCGGCCGCGCCTTGATGCTGCCGATCGCGGTGCTGCCGATCGCCGGGCTGCTGCTGCGGCTCGGCCAGCCCGATCTGCTCGATGTGCCGTTCGTCGCGGCGGCGGGCGCGGCGATCTTTGACAATCTCGGCCTGCTGTTCGCGCTCGGCATCGGCGTCGGGCTGGCGCGCGACAACAACGGCGCGGCCGGGCTGGCCGGGCTGGTCTGCTATCTCGTTGCGACCAAGGGGGGCGAGACGCTGCTCACCGTGCCGCCCGATGCGGCCGCCGGCATGGCCAAGGACGCCGCGGCGCTGGCCGACGCGGCGTGGCGCAGCGCGGCGATCGCCAAGCTGTCGGTGCCGATCGGCATCCTTTCGGGGCTGATCGCGGGCGGCTTCTACAATCGCTATGCGACGATCAAGCTGCCGGACTATCTCGCCTTTTTCGGCGGGCGGCGGTTTGTGCCGATCATCTCCGGGCTGGCCGGGCTGGCGCTCGCGCTGGTGTTCGGCGGGCTCTACACGCCGATCAATGCCGGCATGAACACGCTGTCGACGCTGGTGATCGGATCGGGCGAGGTGGGTCTGTTCTTCTACGGCGTGCTCAACCGGCTGCTGATCGTCACCGGATTGCACCATATCCTCAACAACGTCGCCTGGTTCATCGTCGGCGATTATCACGGCACCACCGGCGACCTTAACCGCTTCTTCGCCGGCGATCCCAGCGCGGGCGCGTTCATGTCCGGTTTTTTCCCGGTGATGATGTTCGGCCTGCCTGCAGCCTGCCTGGCGATGTATCGATCGGCGCTGCCCGAGCGGCGCAAGGCGGTCGGCGGGATGCTGCTGTCGATGGCGCTTACCGCGTTCCTGACCGGCGTGACCGAGCCGATCGAGTTCAGCTTCATGTTCCTCGCGCCTGCGCTCTACGCGCTGCACGCGGTGCTGACCGGGCTGGCGATGGCGTTGATGGACATGCTCGGCGTCAAGCTCGGCTTCGGCTTTTCGGCCGGGTTCCTCGATTACGCGCTCAACTTCACCAAGGCGACGCGGCCGCTGCTGTTGCTGCCGGTGGGACTGGCCTATTTCGCGCTCTATTATGGCGCGTTCCGCTTCGCGATCGTGCGGTTCGACCTCAAGACGCCGGGCCGCGAGGCCGAGCCGGTCGGCGAGGAGATCGCCGATGCGCTGGGCGAGCGGGGCGGGGCGTTCGTCACCGCGTTGGGCGGCGCGGGCAACCTTGCCAGCATCGATGCCTGCACCACGCGGCTGCGGCTGGTGGTGCACGATCAGGCGAAGGTCAACGAGGCGCGGCTCAAGGCGCTGGGCGCGGCGGGCGTGATCCGGCCGTCGGCGCAGGGGCTGCAGGTCGTGCTGGGGCCGATCGCCGACGCGGTGGCGATGGAAATGCGCGCCGCCGCCGGGCCGTTGTCCGCCGCGCCGGTTGCGACCAGCATGGCGCCGGCCGGGACGCATGTGGCGGTCGATGCAGCGCCGTGGCTCGCGGCGCTCGGCGGGCGTGACAATGTCATCGAATCGGGTGCGGCATCGAGCCGGGTGTGGCTGCGGCTGCGCGACGCGGCGCGGATCGACGAGGCGGCGTTGCCCCGGCTCGGCGTGCGGATGGTGGCGCATCCCGGCGGCGACACCGTCCACCTGATCCTCGCCGACGCCGCGCCCGTCGCCGCCGCGCTGCAGGCGGCGTAAGGGGGGACTGAGATCATATTGTCACCCTGAACTTGTTTCAGGGTCCATGGCGTTTCGTCAGCGTCACGCGCGGCGGCAGGTGATCAACAAACCCGCGCGATCGCCTCGGCCAGCGCGTCGGCATCGCCGGTGCGGGCATAGCTGTGCGATGCGGTGTCGATACGCACGATGGCGCCGGGCCATCGCCGACGCTCGGCCTCGGCGGCGAAGGCCTGCGCGGTGGCGTCGCGCGCGGCGAGGATCACCGTCGTATCGCGTGGCAGGCGGGAGAAGAAGCGGGTCGCGAGGTCCCCGCTATCTTCACCGCTCCTGGCAGCAATCTTCATCAAGCCGTTAAAAAGCTTCCCGATGTTGACGCCGCCGGTGAGCAGGCGCCGCCATTCCCGCGGATCGCGCAGGCGCTCGGCATAGCGTGCGCGGATCGCGGCGGCGGGGGGCAGGTCGTCGGCCGGCTCGATCACCCACGGGTTGGAGAGGATCAGCCGATCGATCCCCGCCTCGCGGCCGAACAGCACCAGCGCGGTCGCGGCGTCGCAATTGCCGAAGCCGACGATATGCTCGAGCGACGGCGCGTGTTCGCGGAACGCTGCCGCCGCCGCGGCGATGTCGGGGCCGCTCGACGCATAGCCGCCATTCTCGCCGCTCGAATCGCCGATGCCGCGGCGATCGAAGCGAAAGACGGGGATGCCGGCGGCGGCGAGGCGCGCGGCGAGCGACGCCATGCCGCGATGCGCGCCGATGCGGATCTCGTTGCCGCCCGATACGATCAGCACGCCGGTCTTGCCCTCGGCGGTATCGAGCGTGCCGAGCAGCGTGTCGCTCGCGCAATCGAAGGCGATCAGTTCTCGCATCGGCGCACCCAATCGGCGAGGTCGGCGGCGAGCAGAGCCGCCAGCGCCCGATCGGTATCGGGTTCCGCGCGGCGCCACAGCGGAGCGCCCGAGACATGGCGATCGGCGGGTGCTGGGTCGCTGTCGAGGCGGACGACGCGGCAGGGCGGCGCGGCGTCCGGCTCGGTCGCGCGCAACGCCCGGAGCAGGGCGCGCGGCACGCGATTGCCGGCGAGTTCGATCGGTGGGCCGTCGCGGTCGATATCGACCGGGTCGAACGCGCCGCCGGTTTCGCGATCGGCGGCCTGGCGCGCGCGGACGAGATCGCGGACGATCGCTTCGCCCGATGCCGGCGACAGGAACCAGTGCGAGCGCGCCGGGATATTGCCCGCGATCAGGCAGCCGCCGCGGATGCCGGCAGCATGACAACGCCCGTCTCCGGATGCAGCAAAAAGCGCTTCCGTCCAGTCCGTTGGTGTTACATCCTCAAGTGCAGTCTCGCTCTCAACGGTGCCTGGCAGATCGGGCAACAGCGCTGCGATGCCGTGCCCGGCGAGCGCGCGCAACATAGCCACGGCAAAGGCGCGCGTGCGGTTCGCTTCTTCGAACAGCGGCAACGCCAGCACCACGACTGGGCCGCCCGCGGGCCCGAAGCGCAGCATCGCTTCGCGGCCGCCGGCCCAGTCGTAATGGCCGATCACATGAGCGCCTTGTTCGACGCGAATGTGGTCAGCGCGCCGAACGTCTCGAGCATCTCGCCGTCGACCTCGTCGTCCTCGATCAGGATGCCGAGCCGGTCCTCGAGTTCGGTCAGCACGCCGGCGACCGCCATCGAATCGAGCTCGGGCAGCGCGCCGAACAGCGGCGTCGTGGCGTCGAACGCGGCAGCGCGCTCGGCGGACAGGCCAAGAACGTCGCGCAGCACGGCGCGCACGGTGGTGTCGATTTCGGGTTTCTGTTCGGGAACCAAGGCAGCGCCCCTGTCTCAATTCTGGTCGGCCGCTTGCGGTACTCAAGCGCGGGGCAGCGGGCAAGGGGGCCTTGTGGCGCGCGTGCGCGGGCTTATCAAGGCGATCATGGTTCCACTCGATCCCGTGCCGCGCCCGATCGATCACTTGACCCGCTGCGGCGCGCCGGGGGACGTCGCGCTGGCGGACAAGGCGGGGACGCTCGATTTCGCCGCGCTGGAAACGATGGTCGGCGCGGTGGCGGCATGGCTGCGCGGGCAGAGGCTCGCACCCGGGGACCGCGTCGCGACATGGCTGCCCAAAACGCGCCTCGCCTGCATCATGCCGCTCGCCGCGCCGCGAGCCGGGCTGATCCATGTGCCGATCAATCCCGCGCTCAAGCGCGCGCAGGTCTCGCACATCTTGGCCGATAGCGGCGCACGGCTGCTGGTGACGCAGCCGGTGCGCGCCGGGCTGTTCGAGCCGGGCGACGTGCCGGCGGGCTGCGCGATCGCCGATGAAGCGACGGTGCCCGTAACCGGTGAGGGGTTGCCGCCATCCGATGCCGCGTCCGATGCGCTGGCGGCGATCCTCTACACCTCCGGCTCGACCGGGCGGCCCAAGGGCGTGATGCTCAGCCACGCCAACCTGTGGCTCGGCGCGATCAGCGTCGCGCATTATCTGAAGCTCGCGGCGGACGACCGCACGCTGGCGGTGCTGCCGCTGAGCTTCGATTATGGCCAGAACCAGTTGCTGTCGAGCTGGGCGGCCGGCGCGCGGGTCGTGCCGTTCGATTATCTGGTGCCGCGCGACGTGGTGAAGGCGGTAGAGCGCCACGGCATCACCACGCTCGCCGGCGTGCCGCCCTTGTGGATGCAGCTGCTTGAAGTAGATTGGCCGGAATCGTCGTCATCTCTGTTGAAACGATTGACCAATTCCGGTGGCGCCTTGACACGGTCTTTGGTCGCCGGATTGCGCCAACGCTTTCCGCACGCCGATCTCTATCCGATGTACGGGCTGACCGAGGCATTCCGCTCGACCTATCTCGATCCCGCGCTCGTCGATGCCCGCCCGGACTCGATCGGCCGCGCCGTGCCGTTCGCCGAGGTGATGGTGGTGCGGCCCGACGGCGGTGCCGCGGCCGCCGGCGAGCCGGGCGAATTGGTCCATGCCGGGCCGCTGGTCGCGCAGGGCTATTGGCAGGATGCCGAGCGCACCTCGCGCCGCTTTCGCCCCGCGCCGGCCTTTTCGCGGGAGGGCGGGACGGCGGTCTGGTCCGGCGATACGGTGATGGCGGACGCCGATGGGCTGCTGCGCTTCGTCGGGCGCGACGACGAGATGATCAAGTCCGCCGGCAACCGCATCAGCCCGACCGAGATCGAGGAGGCGGTGCTGGCGGGCGGCGAGGTCGCCGAGGCGGCGGCGTTTGGCGTGCCCGACGCGCGGCTGGGGCAGGCGATCGTCGTCGTCGCCCGGGCAGCGGGCGAAGCGGATCAGGCCGAACAGGCCTTGCGCGCGCGGCTGCGGCGTGATCTGCCGGGCTTCATGCAACCCGCCCGCTACGATTGGCGCGACACCCTGCCGCGCAACGCCAACGGCAAGCTCGATCGCGCTGCGCTCAAGGCGCAATTGGCATGAAACCGATCGGCCCGATCCCGCCCGATTTTTCCGGGCAATCCAGGCTCACCATCGCGGGTCGAGAGGTTGCCGGCTGGATTGAGGAAGCCGGCTCAACACCCTTATTCATTTATGATTTCTCCATTATCGCGAGCCGCGTCGCACGGCTCCGCGCGGCGTTGCCCGCTGGCGTCGATCTCCATTATGCGATCAAGGCCAATCCGTTCGCGCCGCTGGTCCGCGCGCTGGCGCCGCTGGTCGATGGCCTCGATGTCGCCTCGGCGGGCGAGCTCCGGCAGGCGCTTGGCGTCAAGCAGGCCGGGACGATCAGCTTCGCCGGGCCGGGCAAGCGCGATGCCGAGCTGGAGGACGCGATCCTTGCCGGCGCGACGATCAACCTCGAATCCGAAGGTGAGGCCGCCCGCGCGTTGGCGATCGGAGACCGCACCGGCGTGACGCCACGGCTCGCGGTCCGGGTGAATCCCGATTTCGAACTGCGCGGCTCCGGCATGCGGATGGGCGGTCGTGCCTCGCCATTCGGCGTCGATGCCGATCGCGCCGCGGCGCTGGTCGGAACGATCCGGTCCAGCGGCGCGGACTGGCGCGGGTTTCACATCTTTGCCGGATCGCAATCGCTCGACACGCAGGCGATCATCGAGACGCAGGCGGCGACGCTGGCGCTCGCGGCGCGGCTGGCGAACGATGCGGGCGCGCAGCCTCCCCTGGTCAATCTCGGCGGTGGCTTCGGCATTCCCTATTTCGCGGGCGATACGCCGGTCGATGTCGAGACGATCGGCGCCGCGCTGGGCGACGCCTTGGCGTCACGCGACGACGCGCTCGCCGCCAGCCGCTTCGCGATCGAGCTCGGCCGCTGGCTGGTCGGCGAGGCGGGCGTCTATCTGACCCGCGTGATCGACTGCAAGCAAAGCCAGGGCGAAACTTTCCTCGTCGTCGATGGCGGCTTGCACCACCAACTCGCCGCCTCGGGCAATTTCGGCACCGTCGTGCGCCGCAACTATCCGGTCGCGCTGGCGAATCGGCTCGATGCGCCCGCTACCGAGACTGTCAGCGTGGTCGGCTGCCTGTGCACCCCGCTCGATCGCCTCGCCGACAAGGTGGCGCTGCCCGAGGCGCATCCGGGGGATGTCATCGCCATCTTCCTCGCCGGCGCCTATGGCCTGTCGGCCAGTCCGGTGAACTTCCTCTCGCATCCCGTTCCGGCACAGATTCTCGCCGGAAGCCCCGATAATCCTAACGCTATCTTCACCTCTTGATCGCATAGGCTTGCCCTCGAAGCGCTGCATTCCGCCGGATTGACGTCACCCGGCGGGCGTGGCTGCGGGGGGTGATTCGATGCGTTTGCGACTGTTGTCGAACTGGGGATCGGGTACGGCGCTCGCCGCGCTGATGCTGTCGGGCTGCGCGGGCGGAAGCCGCCCCGAGCTGCCGCCGGCGTCGTTCGTCGGCGCCAATCAGCAGCCGAGCGAGCAATATATCATCGGCCCGCTCGATACGCTGAACGTGTTCGTGTGGCGCAATCCCGAGCTGTCGGCGAAGGTCCAGGTGCGCCCCGATGGCCGCATCACCACGCCTTTGGTCAGCGATATGCCGGCGGTCGGCAAGACGCCGGCGATGCTTGCCGACGACATGAAGATCGCGCTGGCGCAATATATCAAGGATCCGATCGTCTCGGTGATCGTCGACAATTTCTCGGGCACGTTCAGCCAGCAGATCCGCATCGTCGGCGCGACCGAGAAGCCGGCCTCGATTCCCTATCGCGCCAACATGACGGTGCTCGACGCGATGATCGCGGTCGGCGGGCTCAACCAATATGCCGCGGGCAACCGCGCCAAGCTGATCCGCTATGATCGCAAGACCGGCAAGCAGACCGAATATGCGCTCAAGCTCTCCAGCCTGCTCAAGGACGGCGACCCGAAAGCGAACGTCATGCTGCAACCGGGCGATGTGATCATCATCCCCGAGAGCATGTTCTAAAGGGGCGGCGCGGTGAACGGTCTCTACGACGAAATCCGCCTTGCGCTGCATGGCATCTGGCGCCGCCGCTGGGTGGCGCTTGCCGCCGCCTGGGGAATCGCGATCCTCGGCTGGCTGGCGGTCGCGCAGATCCCCAACAGCTATACCTCGCACGCCCGCGTGTTCGTCGATCTGCAGACGCTGCTGCCGGGCAAGCTCGGCATCACGACCGCCGATCAGCAGCAGAGCGTCGATACCGTGCGCCAGACGCTGACCTCGGCGGTCAACCTGCAGAAGGTCGTGCGCGGCACCTCGCTCGCCAACAGCGTGGCGAACGACAAGGACATGGCGGCGCGGGTCGGGTCGCTCCAGCAGCAGATCAGGATCACCGCGCAGCAGAACAACCTGTTCCAGATCGAGGCGACCGCGGGCAATCCCAAGCTGGCGCACGACATCGTCCAGAAGCTGATCGACATCTTCGTCGATCAGAACATGGCCGACGATCGCGACGAGAACAGCACGACGCTGCAGTTCCTCGATACGCAGCTCCAGCAGCGCCAGCAGCAATTGCAGGACGCCGATCAGGCGCGGCAGGATTTCCAGAACCGCTATCTGGCGGCGCTGCCCGGCACCGGCTCGCTCGATGACCGGATCAGCGCGGCGCACAGCCAGCTGGCGCAGGTCAATGCCGATCTCGCCGCGGCGCAGAGCGGGCTTTCCACAGTCAACGCGCAGATCGCCGGCACGCCGCCGGTGGTGCCCGGCGCGAACGGCGTCGCGGGTGGTCCGGCGGCGGCGCGCGTCGCGGCGATCCAGGGCCAGCTTGCCGATGCCCGCGCGCGCGGCTGGACCGATAATTATCCCGACGTGATCGCGCTCAAGAGCCAGCTCGCCGCCGCCCAGGCCGCGGCGAAGAACGAGCCGGCGGGGCAGGTCGCGGGCGGCACGCCCAACCCGATGTACCTGTCGCTGAAGTCGATGCAGGCCGACAAGCAGGCGACCGTCGCCGCGCTGACCCAGCAGAAGACCCAGCTCGAGCATGATCTCGATACGCTCAACGCCAAGCTTGCCGACGATCCCGGCGTCGCCGCGCGGCAGGCGCAGATCGAGCGCAATTATCAGGTGATGAAGGACCAGTATGACAAGATGCTGGCCGATCGTGAGGACATCAAGCTGCGCGGCCAGGTCCAGACGCAGACCGACGCGGTGAAATTTTCGGTGATCGATCCGCCGACCAGCCCGAGCGTGCCGACCTCGCCCAATCGCCCGCTGCTGCTCACCGGCGTGCTGCTGGTGGCGCTTGGCGGCGGCATCGGCGTCGCCTTCGCGCTGGGCCAGCTCAAGACCACTTATGCGACCGCCAGCCGGCTGGAGAAGGCCTCGGGGCTGCCGGTGCTCGGCTCGATCGGCGAGGTGGTGACGGCGGGGCAGGCGACGCTGCGCAAGCAGCGGCTGCGCTATCTGCTCGCCGGCGTCGGCGGCCTCGGCATCGCTTATGTCGGGCTGCTCGCGGTCGAGTTCCTGCAGAGAGGATTGGCGGCATGAACGACGTGACGCCCCGCAAGTTGACCGGCTCGCTGCTCGAGCGCGCGGCCGAGGTCTATGATTTCGGCGATCATTTCCGCGCCCGGACGGGTGCTGCCGCGCCGATCGCGGATACGCCGCCACCGATCGCGCCGGTCCGTGCCGAACCGGCCACGCCAGCGCCGCCGCGCCGGATGGCGCCGCCACCGGCCGGGCCGGCGGTGCCGATCGATCGCGAGCATCTCGCCGAACGCGGTTTCCTCATCCCCGGCGCGGCCGTTTCGATGCTCGCCGAGGAATTCCGCCTGGTGAAGCGCCAGCTGTTGCTCACCGCGCGCGCGATCGACGAGGCGGGCGGCATGCGGTCGCGCGCCATCCTGGTCTGTTCGGCCAAGCCGGGCGAGGGCAAGACCTTCTGCTCGATCAACCTCGCTCTCTCGCTCGCCGCGGAACGCGACGTCGAGGTGCTGCTGGTCGATGCCGATTTCGCCAAGCCCGATGTCATGGCCCAGCTCGGCCTCGACGAAGGCCCCGGCCTGCTCGATGCGCTCGCCGATCCCGCGATCGATGTCGAGACGTGCGTCGTGCGCACCGATATTCCCAAGCTCAGCCTGCTTCCCGCCGGCACGCGGACCAACGACGATACCGAGCTGCTGACCAGCAAGCGCACCGATCAGGTGCTCGACGCGCTGGTCGCCAATGATCCGCGCCGCATCGTGATCTTCGATTCGCCGCCCGCGCTGGCCGCATCGCCCGCCTCGGTGCTTGCCGCCGCGGTAGGGCAGGTGATGATGGTGGTCCGCGCCGACCGCACCGGCGACACCGACCTGCGCGAGGCGGTCCAGCTGCTCGACGGCTGCGAGCATATCCAGCTCCTGCTCAACGCGGTGACCTTCACGCCGGGCGGCGCCCGGTTCGGCAGCTATTACGGCTACAAGCCGCAGGAGAGCGTGCGATGATGCGCTGGCCGCTCCTCGCCGCGCTCGCGCTCGCCGCGTCCCCGGCGCTCGCGCAGGACATGGGCGGCGATACGCCGCCTGCGCAGGACAGCGCCGCCGCGACGCAGGCGCCGCGCGCCGAGAAATATGTCGCGCCCTATATCGAGCTCGGCCAGGTGCTCACTGCCGATCTCACTTATGACGACGTGCTGACCTATTCGGAGGTCGCCGCCGGGATCGACGCGGGGATTTCGACGCGCTCGGCGCAGGGCCAGCTCAGCTATCGCTATGAGCGGGACATCGGCTGGGGCAAGCATCTCGACGATAGCGATTATCACCAGGGCCTTGCGCGTGCCGCTGTTGGCGTTGCGCCGGGCGTCAGCATCGAGGGCGGCGCGCTCGCCGTGCGCTCGCGCACCGATATCCGCTCCGCCGCGCCCGCCGCGTCGCAGCCCAATGGCGACAATCTGAGCCAGGTCTATGCCGTCTATGCCGGGCCGACGATTGGCACGCATGTCGGCGTGGTCGGCGTATCGGGCAGCTATCGCTTCGGCTATACCAAGGTCGATAGCCCCAATTACGTGCCGCTGGGCGCAGATCAGCCGCGGCTCGATCTGTTCGACAGCGCGACGAGCAACACCGCGCAGGCCAGCCTCAATCTCGCCGCGGGTGACGTGCTGCCGGTCGGCATCACCGTCTCGGGCGGGTGGGACCGTGAGGACGCGCACCAGCTCGATCAGCGTTACGAGGGCAAGTTCGCGCGCGCCGATCTGCTGTTCCCGGTCAGCCGCACGCTCGCTCTGGAGGCCGGCGCGGGCTATGAGAAGATCACGATCGGCCAGCGTGACGCGCTGCTCGATGCCGATGGTAACCCCGTCACCGATGCCAACGGCCGCTTCGTCACCGACAAGAGCTCGCCGCGCCGCATCGCCTATCGCACCGATGGCGTGATCTACGACGGCGGCGTGCTGTGGCGGCCGAGCCCGCGCACCCAGCTCGAGGCGCATGTCGGGCGGCGCTACGGCGGCACTTCCTATGCCGGCAGCCTGACGTGGCACGCGACGCCCAGCGTCGGTGCGCGCGTCGTGGTCTATGACGATGTTGAGACCTTCGCGCGGCAATTGCGCAACGGCATCGACGGCCTGCCGACCAGCTTCCTCACTGCCGGCAACGTGTTCGGCAATGCGTTCGGCGGCTGCACTTTCGGCACCTCGGGCGATCATCCCGGCGGCTGCCTCAACGATGTGTTCCAGTCGATTTCCAGCTCGGGCTATCGCGCGCGCGGCGTCGATGCCGTGGTCGTCGCCAGCCACGGGCCGGTGCAGACCGGGTTCGGCGTCGGCTATGCCCGTCGCCATTTCTACGCGCCCGATACCAATGCGAACTTCACCATCGCGGGTGTCGACGATCAGAGCTTCTACGCGCAATATTTCTACAATCGCGCGCTCGATTCGCGGTCGAGCATCGGCGCCAACCTCTATGCCGATTATTATGAAAGCGGCATTCGGGGCGCGGCCGGTGTTTATTCGACCGGCGCCACGGGTACCTATAATCGCCGGTTCGGGCGGCTCGATACGACCGCCTCGCTCGGCCTGTTCGCGTATGATTCGAAAGACATCGACAAGGATATCACGGCGCAGGCGCTGATCAGCGCGCGATACAATTTCTGACGCGCCCGACAGACAGACAGGCAGGACGACGATGTACGAAGACCATTACGGATTGACCGGCCGGCCGTTCGCGCTGACCCCCGATCCGCGCTTCTGGTTCGAGACGGCGACGCACCGCAAGGCGATGGCCTATCTCGGCTTCGGCCTGACGCAGGGCGAAGGTTTCATCGTCATCACCGGCGAGATCGGGTCGGGCAAGACGACGCTGGTCGGCCATCTCACCGCGACGATCGATCGCGCGCGCCAACACGTCATCCAGATCGTCTCGACCCAGGTCGAAGGCGACGATCTGCTTCGTCTCGTCGCCAGCGGGCTCGGCGTCTCGACGCCGGGGCTGGAGAAAGCCGATCTGCTCGAAGCGATCGAGGCGGCGCTGCACGCGGTGGGGCGCTCGGGCCGGCGCACGCTGCTGATCGTCGACGAGGCGCAGGCATTGCCCAATTCGTCGCTCGAGGAATTGCGCATGCTGTCCAATTTCCAGGCCGGCGGGCAGGCGTTGCTGCAGATTTTCCTGCTCGGCCAGCCCGAGTTCCGCGAGCGCCTGCACGGCACCGACGCGCTCGAGCAATTGCGCCAGCGCGTCATCGCCGTCCACCATCTCGAGCCGATGCAGCCGCAGGAGATCGAGCCCTATATGATTCACCGCCTGTCGCTGGTCGGCTGGCAGGGGCGGCCGGATTTCACCGGCGACGCGCTCGATGCGCTGTATCAGGGATCGGGCGGGGTGCCGCGCATCCTCAACCAGCTTGCCGCGCGCGTGCTGCTCTATGGCGCGATCGAGGGGCTCGAACTGATCGACGGCGACATCGTGCGTGCGGTGGTCGATGATATGCGTGGCGACGTGCCGGACAAGGCCGAGCCGCTCGAACCGATCGCGCCCGGTGACGCCGACGAGGTGATCCGCCGCATCGCGATGCTCGAGGCGCGCGTCGAGGATCAGAACACCGCGCTGCGCCGCGTGCTGACGCTGCTGGTCGATTGGGTCGAGGCGGATACCGCGCGGCATGAAGGGCCACGCGACGCCTCCGTCGCCTAGCGCGATGCGCATCGAAAACGGTCTGTCCGTCGATGTCGAGGAATGGTTCCAGGTCGGCGCGTTCGAGCGGGTGATCGACAAGGCCGATTGGCCCGGCCTGCAATCGCGCGTCGAGGCCAATACCGGCGCGGTGCTCGACCTGTTCGCCGAAACCGGCGCGAAAGCGACCTTCTTCACGCTCGGCTGGGTCGCCGAACGCGCGCCCCGATTGCTGCAGCGGATCGTCGCCGCCGGCCATGAGATCGCCAGCCACGGCGTCGACCACCAGCGCGTGTTCACCATGACCGCCGCGCAGTTCCGCGCCGATCTGCGCCGCGCCCGTGCTGCGCTGGAGGATGCCTCTGGCGTGGCGGTGACCGGCTATCGCGCGCCCAGCTTCTCGATCGACACGCGCACGCCCTGGGCGCATCAAGTGCTGGCGGAGGAAGGCTATGCCTATTCGTCGAGCGTCGCGCCGGTGCGCCACGATCATTACGGCTGGCCCGATGCGCCGCGCTTCGCGTTCCGCCCGGTCGCCGGTGCCGATCTTGTCGAGCTGCCGGTGACGGTCGCGCGGATCGGCAATCGCCACCTCGCCACCGGCGGCGGCTTCTTCCGGCTGTTCCCCTCGGCGCTGACCAATTGGGCGGTGCGCCAGGTCAATGCCGAGGAGCGGCCGGCGATCTTCTATTTCCATCCCTGGGAGGTCGATCCCGGCCAGCCCCGCGTCGCCAACGCGCCGCTCAAATCGAAACTGCGTCATTACAGCCGGTTGGGTGCCATGGCTGGCAAATTGCGGCATCTCGTCGCCGGCCATGCCTGGGGCCGCATCGATGCCATCGCCGCGCGCGAGGCGGCGCGACTGGGATGACCGCGCCGCTCGTCGCCCCGCCGGTCGCGCTGCGCGTCGCCGATCTCGCCGATGCGGGCGAGTGTGCGGCGATCGACGCTTTCGTCCGCGCGCATCGTGACGGCACCCCGTTCCACCTCACGGGCTGGAGCATCGGCGTCGCCAGGGGCTGCGGCCAGCGCGCCCATTATCTGGTTGCCGAGCAGGCCGATGGCAGCCTCGCCGGCGTGCTGCCGCTCACCGAGATCCGCTCGCGCCTGTTCGGCAACGCGATGGTGTCGAGCGGATTCGCGGTCGATGGCGGTGCGCTCGCGCATGACCCGGCGAGTATCGACGCGCTGGTCGCCGAGGCCTGGGCGCTGGCGGAACGGCGCGGCATCACGACGCTGGAGCTGCGGGGCGGCCCGACCCCCGGCCACGGCTGGCATGTCGACGAGCACAGCTATCTCGGCTTTGCCCGCCCACTGGCGGCGGACGATGATGCCGAGCTGAAGGCGATCCCGCGCAAGCAGCGCGCCGAGGTGCGCAAGGCGCTGGGCAACGACCTGACGGTCGAGACCGGGGTCACCGAGCGAGATCTCGCCGCGCATTATGCGGTGTACGGCGAATCGGTCCGCAACCTCGGCACGCCCGTGTTCCCGCGCGCGCTGTTCCGCCACGTCCTCGCCGCGCTGGGAGATGCGGCCGATATCCTCACCATCCGCCATGACGGCGCGCCGGTCGCCAGCGTCCTCAGCCTCTACTTTAATGATACCGTATATCCCTATTGGGGTGGGGGCATTTTTCCCGCACGCGGGCTGCGTGCCAACGACCTGATGTATTTCGCGCTGATGCGCCACGCTCGCGAGCGCGGCTGCACCCGGTTCGACTTCGGCCGCTCGAAAGCGGGCACCGGGCCGGCCGCGTTCAAGAAGAACTGGGGGTTCGAGCCGCATGCGCTGGCCTATGCCAAGCGCACCGCGGACGGTGCCGAGCCGCGCGAGATCAACCCGCTTAGCCCGCGCTATCGCCTGCAGGTCGCGGCGTGGAAGAAGCTGCCGCTGTGGCTGGCCAATCGCCTTGGCCCGCCGCTTGCGCGGGGGTTGGGCTGATGGGCGATATGCTGTTCCTTGCCCATCGCGTGCCTTATCCGCCCAATCGCGGCGACAAGATCCGCAGCTATCATCTGCTGCGCCACATCGCCGCGCACGCCCGCGTCCACTTGATCGCCTTTGCCGACGATCCCGCCGATCGCGGCCATGATGCGGCGCTGTCGCGCCTTGCGGCGAGCCATCGCGTCGTCGATCGCACCCGGGGAACGGCGCGCGCGGCTGCCGCGGCGCTGGCCGGCGGCGAGCCCGTCTCGCTGACTGCCTTCGCCTCCCGCGATCTTGCCGACGCGGTGGAGAAAACGCTGGCAACTCACGAAATCGATACGATCTTCGTCTTCTCCGGGCAGATGGCTCAATATGTTCCGAAAGATTTTCCGGGGCGCGTGGTGATGGATTTCGTCGACATGGATTCGGCCAAGTTCGCCGCTTATGCGCAGGATGCTCGCGGCCCCCGGCGCTGGATGATGGCGCGCGAGGCGCGCTTGCTCGGCGCGTTCGAGCGGCGCGTGGCGGCGCGCGCCGACGCCAGCCTGTTCGTCAGCGCGGCCGAGGCCGCCTTGTTCCGCGCGCATGGCGGCGGGGATGCACTGGCGATCGGCAACGGCATCGATACCGCTTTCTTCGATCCCGCCGCCGATTTCGCCCGCGTCGAGCACCCGCAACCGCTGATCGTCTTCACCGGCCAGATGGATTATCGCCCCAATGTGGATGCGGTCGATCGCTTTGCGCGCCGCATCCTGCCGCTGGTCCGCGATACCGTGCCCGATGCGCGCTTCGCCATCGTCGGCCGCAAGCCCGATCCGCGGGTGAAGGCGCTCGGCGGCCTGCCCGGTATTTCCGTCACTGGCGAGGTGGCGGACGTGCGCGGCTGGCTCGCCGCTGCGTCGGTGGTCGTCGCGCCGCTGCAGCTCGCGCGCGGCGTGCAGAACAAGGTGCTCGAAGCGATGGCGATGGCGCGGCCGGTGGTCGCCTCCGCCGCAGCGGCCGAGGGTATCGATCATGATGGCGCGATCCGCGTCGCCACCGATGCGCCGTCTTTGGCGGCCGAGGTCGTTCGCCTGATCGACGATCGCGCCGCCGCCGCCGCGCTCGGCGCTGCCGCGCGCGCGCGGGTGATCGATCATTATGGCTGGGATGCCCGGCTCGCCGCGCTCGATCCGGTGATGGGCTTCGCGGCCTCGGCCAGGCGGAGCGCGGCATGACCGTGGCGATGTCTGCCGCGCAATTCGAGGCACCCGGTCGCGCGCAGGCGTGGCGGCGCCACCTCGTTGCGCTTGCCGTCGTCGCTACGGCGATCCTGGCGATGTTTCGCGCCGATCTCGCCAAGCTCGCCGATCTGTGGTGGACTAGCACGACCTTCGGCCATTGCCTGTTCATTGGCCCCGTCATCGCCTGGTTGGTCTGGCAGCGGCGCGCCGAAGTGGCGCAACTCGCGCCGACCGCCTGGTGGCCGGGGCTTGGCCTCGTCGCCGGCGGCGGCTTCGTCTGGCTGGTCGGCGATGCCGCGAGCGTCGATCTCTTCACCCAGCTCGGCCTGATCGTCATGCTGCAGGGCGCGGTGGTGACGCTGCTCGGCCCGATGGTGGCGCGCGCGCTGCTGTTCCCGCTGCTCTATGCCTTCTTCCTCGTGCCGTTCGGCGAGAGCATGGAAGGGCCGTTGCAGACCGTCACCGCCCGGATGGTCATGCCGATGCTTCACGCGGTCGGCGTGCCGGCATCGATCGATGGCGTGCTGATCACCATTCCCAATGGCTATTTCGAGGTTGCCGAGGCGTGTTCGGGCGCCAAGTTCGAGATCGCGATGATCGCGTTCGGCACGCTGGTCGCCAATGTCTGCTTCGTATCGTGGCGGCGGCGCGGCGTGTTCATGGCGGTCGCGCTGGTCGTACCGATCCTGGCCAATGCGCTCAGGGCCTTCGGCACGATCTACGCCGCGCACCTGACGTCGGTCGCCGCGGCGACTGGATACGATCATATCGTCTACGGCTGGATTTTCTTCGGGCTGGTGATGGCGGCGGTGCTGGCGATCGGCTGGCGCTGGTTCGATCGCGACCCGCTGGCGCCGTGGGTCAACGTAGCGCGCCTGCAGGCGATTCCGCGCGCGCGGATCGCGCCCTGGGCGGCGGCGCTGCTCGCGATCGCCGTCGCCGGCGTGTTTCCGCTGTGGGGCAGCGTCGTCGTCGCGCGCGCCGATCCGCTGCCCGATCACATCACCTTGCCCGAAGTGCCGGGCTGGACTCGCGCCCCGCTCAGCACGCGGGCGCCGTGGGTGCCTTATTATCCCGGCGCCGACCGCTTCCTGATCGGGCGCTATATGGATGGCTCGGGCGACGCGGTCGATCTCGGCATCGCGGTGTTCGGCGGGCAGCATGACGGCAAGGAACTGGTCAGCTTCGGCACCGGGGTGTTGCGCCAGAACGACGTCTGGGTCCGCGTCGAGGACGTGCCCGATATCGCCGGCGGCAGCGCGATGCGCATCACCGCGCCGGGAAATGTCGAACGGATCGTTGCGACATGGTATCGGGTCGGCGATGTCCTCACCGCGAATCCGAGTGTCGTGAAACTCCAGACCCTGAAAACGAAGCTGCTCGGCGGCCCGCAGCGCGCAGTTGCCGTGCATGTCTCGGCCGAAGTGCTGCCGGGCCATGACGCGCGCGTCGCGATCGCGCGCTTCCTTGCCGCGCTCGGCCCGGTCGATGCGCTGGCGGATCGCGCGGCGGGAGCGGCCGCCCCGCCAGCGCCGACCGCCTCGCCGGGACGGACGTTCCAGCCGGTCGGCAGCTGATGTGCGGTATCGCCGGGCTGTTCTACCCGGCCACGCCCAAGCCCGTCGATCCGGCCCGCATCCGCGCGATGACCGACGTGCTGGCGCATCGCGGGCCGGATGGATCGGGGGTGTGGACTGCCCCCGGCGTCGGGCTCGGCCATCGGCGGCTGGCGATCATCGATCTCGGCGGCGGCGCGCAGCCGATGCTCTCGGCCGACGAGAGCATCGCGGTCACGTACAATGGCGAGATCTACAATTTCCAGGAGGTGCGCCGCGCGCTCGAGGCCAAGGGCGCGGTGTTCCGCACCGACAGCGATACCGAGGTGCTGATCCACGGCTGGGCGGCGTGGGGCCCGGCGCTGCTCGATCGGCTCAACGGCATGTTCGCCTTCGCGCTCCACGATGCGCGCCGCCAAAGCCTGTTCCTCGCCCGAGACAGGCTCGGGGTGAAGCCGCTCCATTATGTCGAGCTGTCGGACGGTGGCCTGGCCTTCGCGTCCGAATTGAAGGGGCTGCTCGCGCATCCGCTGCTCCGTCGCGTATCGGATCTGCGCGCGGTCGAAGATTTCATGGCGTTCGGCTATGTGCCCGATGACGCCTGCCTCGTCGCCGGGGTGAAGAAGCTGCCCGCCGGCCACAGCCTGCTGGTCGAGCGCGGCAAGCCGGTGCCGCAGCCGAGCAAATGGTGGGATATCGATTTCTCCAATCGCGCTCGCGGCTCGGCCCGCACACTCGAAGCCGAACTGATCGAGCGGATGCGCGAGGCGGTGCGCGCGCGCCTCGTCGCCGATGTGCCGCTGGGCGCGTTCCTGTCGGGCGGGGTCGACAGCTCCGCCGTCGTCGCGTTGATGGCCGAAGCCTCGAAGCGCGCGGTCAAGACCTGCACGATCGGCTTCGACGAGGCGAGCCATGACGAGCGCGCTTATGCCGATGCGGTTGCGCAGCGTTTTGCCACCGAACATCGCACTCGCGTCGTCGCGCCGGACGATTTCTCGCTTGTCGATACGCTCGTCGCCGCGTTCGACGAGCCGTTCGCCGATGCCTCGGCATTGGCGACCTATCGCGTCTGCCAGCTTGCTCGCGAGACCGTCACCGTCGCGCTGTCGGGCGACGGCGCCGACGAGGCGTTCGCGGGTTATCGCCGCTACCGTTTCCAGGCGGCCGAGGAGCGGGTGAGGGGGGTGTTGCCGCCCGATCTCAGGCGTTCGCTGTTCGGCACGCTGGGCGGCTGGTATCCCAAGGCCGATTGGGCGCCGCGCCCGCTGCGCGCCAAAACGACGCTGCTCGCGCTCGCCGGCGATGGCGCGGAAGCCTATGCCACCGCGGTCGGCATCACCACGCCGGGGGCACGCGCGCGGCTGTTCAGCGATCAGGCCAGGCGCATGCTGGGCAGCCATCGTGCCGAGCAACGCTATGTCGATACGATGCGCGCCGCCCCCGCGCGCGACCCGATCGACCGCGCGCAATATGCCGATCTCAAGCACTGGCTGCCCGGCGACATCCTGACCAAGACCGATCGCACCAGCATGGCCGTCAGCCTCGAGGCGCGCGAGCCGCTGCTCGATTATCGCCTGATCGAATTCGCCGCGACTTTGCCCGCCTCGATGCGCCTGCGCCATGGCGAGGGCAAATGGCTGATGAAGAAGGCGCTCGAGCCCTATCTGCCGCGCGAGGTGCTGTATCGGCCGAAGATGGGTTTCGTCACGCCGATCAGCGGCTGGTTCCGCCATGCGCTCGCCGAGGAAGCGGCAGCGCTCGCCCGCTCGCGCACCCTCGCCGCGACCGGCTGGTTCGATATGGCCGCGATCGCCACGATTGCCGACGACCACCGTTTCGGCCGCGCCGAGCATGGCCGCACCTTGTGGCAGCTGATGATGCTCGAACGATCGATGGCGCGGCTGTTCGGCTGATCCCGAAAATGGTGCGGCCCGTCGGTGACGGGCGCGGCCGGTTTGCCTCTCGTGCCTCGGCCATTATGGTCCATCGCCTTCGATCATCAGCAAAAAACAGGGGGGATCGTGACGACGAAGATATGGGGTTGGACGGCGCTGGCGTTTGCGCTCGCCGGGTGCGGGCATGGCGGCGCGGGTGGCAACAACGCAGCCGCGCTCGCCGATGCCGATCAGGCGGCACCGGTCAATCAGGCAGCGCCAGCCGCTGCCGCCACGCCGGCCGCCGCCGAAACGCCCGCCGCCTTCTCGATCGACAGCGTGCCCGTCACCAATGTCGCCTTGGGCAGCTTCCCCTATTTCTCGCTGCCCGACGGCTATCAGGTCATGAACAAGCCGGTGACGCTCGATTTCGGCCATTTCCCGTTCTGGACCGGCAAGGCATTCCATTATGTCGAGGGCAAGGTCTATCAGGCGAGCATCGAGGCGGGCGACGACAAGACCTATTCGTCGTTCGAGCTCAAGAAGAACATCGCGGCAGAATTGCAGCAGGCGGGCGCTACCCAGATCGCCGACGGCAAGATTCCGTCGGACCTGTCGCACGGCCTGCCCGACGAGATCGCGGTCGGCATGATTGACGGTCTTGGCGATATCTACAACGACCCCACCGAGACCTGGGTGATCCATCGTCCCGATCGCCAGATCTGGGTCCACTTCACCACCAACAGCGCAAGCGGGGCATGGACGATCGTCGAAAGCAAGCCGTTCGTCCCGACCGCCAAGCTGCTCCCGGCAAGCGAGCTCAAAAAGGATATCGATGCCAATGGCAAGGCGGTGATCCACGTCAATTTCGCGACCGACAAGACCACGATCCTGCCCGATTCCACGTCGCAGATCGACGCGGTGACGACGCTGCTCAAGGATAATCCGGGCCTCAGGCTGGCGGTCAACGGCTATACCGACGATACCGGCTCGGCCGCGCACAACCAGGCGTTGTCCGACGGCCGTGCCAAGGCGGTGATGGCGGCGCTGGTCGCGGCCGGGATCAGCGCGGATCGATTGCAGGCTAAGGGCCAGGGCGCGTCTGATCCGGTGTCCTCGAACGACAGCGAAGAGGGCAGGGCGGCCAACCGCCGGGTCGAGCTGGTCAAGCTGTAAGGCGAGGCTCGAACCGCTCAACTGCAATCGAAATATGGGGGGATTATCCGTGTTCATCCGAAAGCCAGTCGCTGCGACCGTCGCCGGTCTGTTCATCGTCGCCGGAATCGCTGCCGGTGCCTGGGCCGCAGACGGGGGTGCGATCATCCCGCCGGCCGCGCCGGCAGCGCAAGGCGGCGGCATCCTGCTGACCAGCGACCTGCTCGCCCGGATGACCGCCGCGACCCGCGAGATGCAGGCGATCGGCGCCGATGGCGCGGTGGCGGATGATGACGATGACGACGGCGTGTCGTCGCTTGCCCAGGCGGGTGCGCGGATGGACGCCAATCCGAAGCTGCACGCCATTCTGGCGAAACATGGCCTGACCGGGCAGCGCTATATCGCGGTGATGACCACGCTGGCGCGCGCCGGCGCCGCGGCCAAGCTTGCCGGCACCAAATGGGCGTCGCGCGTCGGCGGCGGAGCGCCGGTCGATCCGCGCAACATGGCTTTCTATAACGCACACAAGGACGAGGTCGACGCCTTCACCAGGGCGATGGGGATGACCGATTCCGCCGGCGAGGCCGATCGTGTCACGCAAGAGATGCGCAGCATCGATCCCGACGACTTTTCGGACTGCGTGACGCTGGTGCCGGGCATCATGGCGATCACGCCGCTGGCGGTCAGGGGCAGCTCGGCAGCGCCGCCGTCGAGCCGGGTGAAGCTTGCCGACGCGACGGCGGACCTCGCACCCAATTTCAACAACCTCGGCTTGCGCAAGGATTTCACCACCATGGCCGACGAGATCCGCCGCCACGCTTACGAGCCGCGCCTCGAATCAGCCGCCTTCGGCACCGCGCTGAACGACGCGCGGCAATGGGCGGCGCAGCATTGCAAGGGAAAGGGGCAATAGGCGGCGTGGTGACCACCGTTCGCTGTCCGGCTCCAGACACCTCAATCCAAAGTTCGCGTCAGAAGTGTCGTCATGCTGAACTTGTTTCAGCATCCATGGCGCCACGCCAGCCGGTGTACCTGACGGCGACGGAGCACCATGGACCATCCACTCGATCCTGGTGACGCGAACGTCGATTCAGCATCACTAGGCAATGCTTCGCCGATCACGCACGATCGGGCAGCAGCACGACCAGCTTGTAATCGGGACGCTCGGCCGGCGCGAAGCTGTGCTGGCGATAGCTGATCGCGCCGAGCACAGGGTGCGCGAAGGTGCGCACGCCGCCCTCGCGCGCGGTCACCGTCTGCGTTTGCCATTCGGCAGCGAACAGCGGCGATGCCTGCTTCATTTCCTCGACCAGCGCGTTAGCCGCGGGATCGTCGAGCGCCCGGCCAAAATCGGCGCGGAATTCGGCGAGCAGGCGCCGCGCGCGATTGTCCCAATCGGGTATCAGCGCCATCGCCGCCGGTGCGGTGAAGGTATAGCGCAGCAGGTTCTTCGGGTCGCCGGCGCCCGGCCAGCCGCCGAACAGACGCGCGGCGGCGTCATTCCAGCAGCGGATCGTCCAGCAGCGGTCGAGCCCATAAGCGGGCGTATCGAGCGTATCGATCATCGCGCGCAACGAGGCGGGGGCCTCGTCGGCCGGCGCGGCCTCGGGCTCGTCGGGATCGCGGCGCTCGGCCAGCTCGAACAGATAGGCGCGCTCCGCCGGCGTCAGCGCCAGCGCGATCGCCAGCCGCGCCAGCGCTTCCGGCGACGGCCGCACCTCGCGTCCCTGCTCGATCCAGGCGCACCACGTCACGCCGATGCCGGCGCGCTGCGCCAGTTCCTCGCGCCGCAGCCCCGGCGTGCGGCGCCGCGGCGTCGGCACGTCGGGCGTGGCGCGCTCGCGATGCGAGCGGATGAACTGGCCGAGCAGGCGGCGTTTCTCGTCGGGCTTCATGGGCTCATTGATAATAGGATAAGTGGATCTCTTGTAATAGGCTGAAAAGCGCGCTCAGGTCACGCTAGAAACAGGAGAAACGATCATGACCCGTCTGCACGATACGCTCGTCCAAGATCAATTCGGCCCGCGCGCGCATGCTTATGTGGAAAGCGCCGTCCATGCCGCGGGCGCCGATCTCGACGCGCTCGAAGCGATTGCCGCGCGCGCCGCGCCGCGTCACGCGATCGATCTCGGCACCGGCGGCGGCCATGTTGCCTACCGGCTGGCGCCGCATGCCGCCGCCGTCACCGCCGTCGACCTGTCTGTCGAGATGATCGGTGCCGTCGCGGAAACCGCGCGGGCTCGCGGCCTCGCCAATATCGACACCGCCGTCGCGCCCGCCGAGGCGCTGCCGTTTGCCGATGCCGCGTTCGATTTCCTCGGCTGTCGCTTCTCGGCGCATCACTGGCGCGATTTCGAGGCCGGCCTGCGCGAGGCGCGGCGCGTGCTGGCGGCAGGGTCGGTCGCGGTGTTCATCGACATCGCCGCGCCCGCGACGGCGGCGTTCGACACGCATCTCCAGGCGGTGGAGCTGTTGCGCGATCCCTCGCACATCCGCGATTATTCGGCCGCCGAATGGCACGCCGCGCTGGCGCGCGCGGGCTTCGCGATCACCGCGACACGGCACCGCCCTCTGCGCATGGACTATCCGAGCTGGGTCGAGCGGATGCGCACGCCCGAGGCGAACCGCGCGGCGATCCGCTCGCTTCAGCTGAGCGCCGCGCGCGAGACGGCCGCGCATTTCGAGATCGAGCCCGATGGTTCGTTCACGATTCACAGCCTCGAGATCGAGGCGGTCGCGGCTTGATCGCCTAACCGAGCTGCATTCGCATCCAGGCCGAGAACAGCTCGGGCCACAGTTTCGCCGTGCGCGCGTCGGGCGCCATGCGCTTCGGCCCGAAGCCATGGCCACCCTTTTCGAACAGATGCGCCTCCACCGGTACATTCGCAGCGCGGGCCGCGGCTAGCATGGCGAGGCTGTTGCGCGGATCGACCGTCTGGTCGTCGAGCGCCTGGGCGATGAACAGCGGCGGCGTTTCGGGGGTGACGCGCTTGTCGGTATCGTAGCGCGCGGTGATCGCCGGATCGGGATTGGGGCCGAGCAGGTTCTTGTAGGTGCCGCCGCTCGAGCCGAGCACGCTGTTGATGACCGGATAGAGCAGCCCGGCGAAGCGGGGCTTGGCCGACAGTTTGTCGGCGGCGTCCACCGGCTCGTAGACCTTGTCGCCCGAACTCGTCGCCAGCGAGGCGGCGAGATGCCCGCCAGCGGAAAAGCCGATGATGCCCAGCTTGTCGGGATTGATGCCGTATTTCCCGGCATTGGCGCGGATCAGCCGCATCGCGCGCTCGGCATCCTGCAGCGGCACGTCCCAGCGGTTGGCCCATCCTTCGCCGGGCAGGCGATAGGCGAGCACGAACACGGTGATGCCCTCGGGCGTGAAGGTATCGGCGACCTCAATCCCTTCGTTCTGCACCGAAAGGAAGCCATAGCCCCCGCCGGGAATCGCCATCAGCGCCCGGCCATCGGGGTTCTTCGGACGATAGACCGCGACGATCGGCTCGCGAACGCCGTAGAGCCAGAGCTGGCGGTGGCCCGCCGGGCCGTTCATCGTGTTGTGATGCTGGGGCAGGTCGGCGGGCGCGCCGGGCGGGCGGCCGGGCCACAGCGGGAAATGCTCGGGCGGCCAGTTGGGTCGATCCGGCGCGGTGGCGGCGGCGCTCGGCGCCGGCCATTGCTGCGCGCCGGCCGCGCTCGCCAGTGTGAGGCCGATGCCGGCGCCGATCAGTCCGCGGCGGTCGATGGTCATGGGCGCGCTCCTCTATCCTGCTGCGGCGCGCAACCTAGCTTCACGGCCCGCCGCCGTCCAACCTCAGTGCATCAGAAACAGCGCGATCAGCGCGTGGAGCGTCAGGGCCACCAGCGCGAGGCTCGACAGCAGGAAGAACAGGAAGCGCACCGCGACGCGGTTCCACGTCGCCTGGACGATGCTGTGGATCACCCGGCAGCCGACATAGGCCCAGGCGATCGCAGCGTTGATTCCGCCGCCCTGGCCGATCAGCGCGAGCGTGATCGTGATCGCGTAGAACAGCGTCGGCTGCTCCATCAGGTGATTGTAATTGTGCGCCTTCCACTGCGCGCGATCGGGCAGCACGCCATCGGCATCGGTCCCCTTGCCGCCGGTCAATTTGTTGAGATCGACGCCCGCCGCCTTCAAAGCCGGAATACGCTTGGCCAGCATCCACACCAGCATCACCAGCGTCCAGGCGACCAGCACCGCCACCGGCTTGAGGATCGCAAGACTCGGCTCGACCATCGGTATTCCCCCTCCAATTGTCACCTCATGCTGTGCTTTCCAGTTCGGTTTCGCAACTGAAATGACGCTCGTTCCGGCACGGCCTGCCGGAACGAGAAACGGGGCCGAAGCTCAGCGCCTCGACCCCGCCTTGTTGTCCCAACCCCGTTCGTCAGCTCGAACGGAACGGTCAGGATCAATCGAAGATTGCGCCCCAGCGGCGCTTCGGCCGATCCTTCCAGTACCCGCGATGATAAGCGTCGGACGCCAGCAGCGGCATCACGCTGCCGGCCTCGGCGAACACCATCTGCTCGAGCGTGGTGTCGACCTTGCCCCAGCTCGCCGCTTCCTTGAGGGTCGAGGACGAGCATGCCCCGTCGCGCACGTCGGCGACGGTGATCTGCACGGCATATTTGTGCATCTCGATGTCATCATGTCCCAGGATCTCCGCGCAAACCACGGTATCCTGGATGAAATTCTTCGGCACGCCGCCGCCGATCATCAGCAGGCCGGTGGTGCCGGCCTTGATCTTGATGTCGGTCAGCTCGCGGAAATCGGCGACCGCGTCGATCGTCATGTAGTGGCGGCCCTGCTTCATGCAGTCGACCTGGTGCTTGACCAGTCCGAAGCCGGCCGAGGAGTCGACGAACGCCGGGCAGAAGATCGGCACGTCGTGCTCATAGGCCAGCTTGACCAGGCTGTTGTCCTTCTTGCCGTGTTCGGCGAGATACTTGCCCATCTCGCGGATGAAGGCGCGCGAGGAATAGGGCCTGGGCTCCAGCGAATCCGCGATCTTGCCGATCGTATGGTCGCAATCCTGCAGCTGCTCCTCGTCGATATAGGTGTCGTAGATGCGATCGATATAGAGCGAGCGCAGCGTGTTATCGTCGGGGATTTCAAGCGCCTGATAGTGTTTGTGGCCAAGGCCCTCGAAGAAATCCATGTCGACGATCGACGCGCCGGTGGCGACCACGCCGTCGATCATGTTCGAGCGCAAGAGCTCGGCATAGAGGTCCATGCACCCGCCGGCGCTCGTCGACCCGGCGATGACGAGGAAGATCGAGCAATCCTTGTCCTTGAGCATCTGGTTGTAAATGCCGGTCGCGCGCGCGAGATCGCGGCTGGTGAAGCTCATCTTTTCCATCGAATCGATGATCGGCCGCGCGTCGAACGAACGGATGTCGACATGCTCGACAATGGTCGAAAGCAGCTCGGCCTTGCGGGTGTCGTTGGCGGTCATGGTATCTCCCGTGTCACAGAACCGCAGTCGTTAAGGGGACGCGGAAACCCGTGGACAGCGGCGGCGCGCCGGGGGCACGCCGCCGTCCGATTCACTGACAGGCGCTGGTTACAGCGTTACGACGTTCGACGCGACCCGCTCGGCATCGCCCATGTAGAGCGAGGCCATCGGCTCGTCGGCGACGATCACCGTCTCGTCCGATCCGAAGCCGTTGAACGCGGTGCGCATCGCCGCACCATAAGCGCCCAGCATGCCGATCTCGATATAATCGCCGGCCTGCACGTCGGCGGGCAGCTCGAACGGGCCGGCCATATGGTCGAGATCGTCGCAGGTCGGTCCATAGAAGCTGAACGGCATGTCGCGCACGTTGCTCTCCGGCTCGCGCAGCAGGCGAACGGGGAAGCGCCAGCCGATGTGCGCGGCATCGAACAGCGCGCCATAGGCGCCGTCGTTGATGTAGAGCTCGCCCCCGCGCCGTTTCTCGACGCGAACGATCAGCGACGAATATTCGGCGCACAAGGCGCGGCCCGGCTCGGCCCACAATTCGGCCGAATAGCTGATCGGCAGGCTCTCGAAGGCGCGGTGGATCGTCTCGAAATAGGCTTCGAGCACCGGCGGCTCCATGCCCGGATAGACGCTCGGAAAGCCGCCGCCGACGTCGATCACGTCGACCGTAACCGCTGCCTCGACGATCGCCGCGCGCACGCGCTCCATCGCTTCCGAATAGGCCTCGGGCGTCATCGCCTGGCTGCCGACGTGGAAGCAGATGCCCAGCGCATCGGCCGCCTGGCGCGCCGCGAACAGCAGCGCCTTGGCTTCCGCGGGCGCCGCGCCGAACTTGGCGGCGAGGCTCAGCTTCGAATGTTCGGAAGACACGCGCAGCCGCACGCACAGCGTCAGGTCGGTCGCGTCATGCGTCGCGCGCATGATCTTCTCCAGCTCCTCGATCGAATCGAGGCTGAAGGTGCGTACGCCATGGGTGAAATAGGCTTCGCGGATCGCTTCCTCGGCCTTGACCGGGTGCATGAAGCACAAGGTCGCGTCCGGCAGCGTGCGCGACACCAGCCGCACCTCGGCGATCGAGGCGACGTCGAAATGCGTCACGCCGCTGTCCCACAGCACGCGGATCAGGTCGGGCGACGGGTTCGCCTTCACGGCATAAAGCGACTTGCCCGGAAACTTCTCGACGAAGAACCGGGCGGCGCGAGCCGCGGCGTGCGGGCGAACGAGCGTGACCGGCTGCGCCGGACGCAGGTTTGCGATATCGATGCCACGGGTGACATCAACGAAGGGCGTTGCTAGCCCCAGCGCGCTATCGTGCTTGGCCAATTCAAGGGACCTCCATGGGTAGTTCGTAGAGGCTGCCTTGCGGTAGGAAGTCCCATGGGGCAGCGGACGGGCGACATAGGATCAGCCGACCGCGATGTAAAGCGTTGTGAAAACATGAAGGACGAAGTGAGATGATCGTGCGACAACCGACCCGGGCAGGCGTTCGCGATGCTGCTGCAAAGATTGCACAAATTCTGCCTCCGTCGCCGCTTTTCGTGCGCGAGATTTCCGGCGTGTCGATCGCCTTCAAGGCCGAATCGCTGCAGCCGATGGGCGCGTTCAAGCTGCGCGGCGCCTGGCATCGACTTACCGCGCTCGATTCGAACGCGCGGCGGCGCGGGGTCGTTGCATTTTCCTCGGGAAATCATGCTCAGGGCGTGGCGTGGGCAGCGAAGCGGCTCGGCCTGCCCGCGGTGATCGTGATGCCCGCCGATGCGCCGCGGGTGAAGCGCGATGCGACTTTGGCCCTGGGCGCGGAGGTCGTCGCCTATGATCGTGCCACCGAAAGCCGCGAGACGATCGCTGCCGAGCTTGCCGAAGCGCGCGGCGCGGTGCTGGTGCCGAGCTTCGACGATCCGTGGGTGATCGAAGGGCAGGGCAGTGCCGCGATCGAGGCGGCGAAGCAGATGGTCGAGGCGGGGCTTCCAGAGCCGCTCCACGCGGTCGTCCCGTGCGGTGGCGGCGGCCTCGCCTCGGGCACCGCGCTGGCGTTGCCCGATGCGACGATCACCGTGGTCGAGCCCGAAGGGTGGGACGACATGCGCCGCAGCCTCGATGCCGGCTGGATCGAGCCGGTCGGCGACAATCCGCCGCCGACCGCCTGCGATGCGCTGCAAACCACGCGCGTCTCGCCGTTGACCTTCGAGGTGCTGGCCAATCGCGGCACCACCGGCGTCGCGGTCAGCGAAGCCGAAATTTGCGCCGCGCAGCGCTGGGCGGTCGAGAAACTGCATCTGGTGATCGAGCCGGGCGGCGCGGTCGCTCTCGCCGCCGTGCTGGCGGGCAAGGTGGCGCCCGCGGCGGGGATGCTGGTGATCCTGTCGGGCGGCAACACCGATGCCGAGTCCTTCGCCCGCGCGCTGGCGGTCGAGGATACGCGGATCGCCGAGCCGGCATGAATGCCGCCGCGCCCGCTATCGCGATGCTCGCCGCCGTGGCGCTCGTCGTCGGCGGCATCGCGCTCATCCGCCGCCGCGACGCGCGGACCAAGGGCGTGTTGATGCTGGTGATGGCCGCGGTGCTCGTGGCGAACGTCGCGATCTGGACGCTGTAGCGTTTCCTTGGCACACGCCGGACCCATTCACCGCTGCCATTCGTTGGTCGCGCCCATCATTAAAATTATGGAATCTAAGTTCGCTGCATCAAATCAGACCGTCACCCTGAACCAGGTTCAGCATGACGACACGCATGACGCGAACTTTAGGGTCGGGTAACTAGCGGGAGAACGAGCGATGCGGATTGGTTTGGCAAGCGCGGCCATGGCGTCGCTGGCGCTTCTCGCGGCGTGCGACGGCACGCCCGGCGCCGACGCCCCGGCCAATACCGCTGCGGCTGCGCCCACACCCGAAGCCGTCGCACCCACGCCGCCCGCGATGGCGACGCCCACCCCAGCCTCGACGCCGGTCAGCCGGCCGACAACCGACGTCACCACCGGCCAGCGCACGCCGGCCGACGCGGCGGCGGTCGTCCAGGCTTATTATGCGGCGATCGATCGTGGCGATTTCGATGCCGCTTATGCCTTATGGGATCGCGATGGGGCGGCAAGCAACCAGACGCTCGCCCAGTTCAAGCGCGGCTTTGCCGAGACCGCGACCACCGCGGTCGAAACCGGCGCGCCGACCAACGGCGAGGGCGCGGCCGGCTCGGTCTATATCGACGTGCCGGTAACCGTGACGGCGACGCTCAAGGACGGCACAAAACAGCGTTTCACCGGCACCTACACGCTGCGCCGCGTCAACGACGTGCCCGGCGCGACGCCCGAGCAATTGAGCTGGCACCTCGCCTCGGCGACGCTGCACAAGAAATAGGCGCGCCGGCCACCTTTGGCATCATCGGCATCGGTTACATTTCGTTACCAATGTCCGGTCGCGGATCGCGGTCGGCGCCGGTAGGATGCAGGCTCCTTCCACAGGAGATCCGCGATGCCTCGTTCCTTTGCCGCCATGCGCTCGCTGCTGGCCTCGCTGGCGTTGGCCGGTATGGCGCTTGCCGCGCCGGCGGTCGCCGCATCGCCGCCCGCGCAGGAACTGGCCTATGGCGTCGATCCGCTGCAGCGTCTCGATTATTATGCCGCGCCGGTTTCGCACGAGCCGCCGCCGCTGATCGTCTTCGTCCATGGCGGCGGCTGGAAGCGTGGTGACAAGGGCAACGCCACCGGCGCCGAGAAGGTCGCACACTTCCACGCGGCCGGCTACGCCTTCGCCTCGATCGATTATCGCCTTGTCCCGCAGGCCACTGTCGAGAACCAGGCACAGGACGTTGCCGACGCGCTCGCCTGGCTCCTATCCCGCGCCGGCAAGCTCGGCTTCGATCCGGATCGCGTCGTGCTGATGGGGCACAGCGCGGGTGCGCATCTGGCGGCGCTGGTCGGCACCGATCCGCGCTATCTGCGCCACGCCGGCCTCGAAGAGACGCGGCTCAAGGGCGTAGTCCTGCTCGATGGTGCCGCTTATGACGTGCCGCGCCAGCTCGACATCGGCGCGCCGCTGATGCACGGCACCTACGTTCAGGCGTTCGGCACCGATCCCGTCCGCCAGCGGGCATTGTCGCCGACCGACCAGGCGGCAGCGCCCAACGCGCCCGCCTTCCTGATCCTGCATGTCGATCGCGCCGATGGCATCGCCCAGTCCGACGAACTCGCCGCCGCGCTCGAAAAAGCCGGCACGCCGGTCGAGCTCAAGGGCTTCGCCGGCAAGGGCCTGCGCGGCCACATGCAGATCAACCGAGAACTCGGCGATCCGTCCTATCCGGCGACCCCGGTGGTCGATGCCTGGCTCGAGCGTGTGCTCGGCCGTTAGATCCTCACTTGATCGGCGAGTTCGGGTCGAGCCGCATGTCGAGGTAATTGTCGACCGATTCCATCAGCTCGGGCATCTCATGCTCGAAGAAATGGTTGGCGCGCGGGATCACGTCGTGATGGATCGTGATGTGCTTCTGGGTGCGCAGCTTGTCGACCAGCTTTTGCACGGCCGCCGGCTGCACCACTTCGTCGGCCTCGCCCTGGATGATGATGCCCGAGGAAGGGCAGGGCGCCAGGAAGGTGAAATCGTACATATTGGCCGGCGGCGCGATCGAGATGAAGCCGCGGATCTCCGGCCGCCGCATCAGCAATTGCATGCCGATCCACGCGCCGAAGCTCACGCCGGCGATCCACGTCGTCTGCGCCTCCGGGTGGAAGCTTTGCACCCAGTCGAGCGCGCTCGCTGCGTCGCTCAACTCGCCGATGCCGTTGTCGAACGTCCCCTGGCTCTTGCCGACGCCGCGGAAATTGAACCGCAACGTCGCGAAGCCGCGGCGCTGGAACGTCTTGTAGAGTTCCATCACCATGCGGTTGTTCATCGTCCCGCCCGATGCCGGATGCGGATGGAGGATCATCGCCACCGGCGCGCGCGGGCGGGGGGCGGGGGCGAAACGCCCTTCGAGACGGCCTTCGGGGCCGGGAAAGATGACTTCGGGCATGGGACCTGCGTGTTGGCGCGGTAGCGCGGAAAAACCTGGCGGCTATATAAGCGGGAGAGCGTATTTCGCAATTCTTTCGGAAAAAGGCCCGTGCCCGATCGTCTTTATCTGGATCACGCCGCGACCACGCCGGTCATCGAGGCGGCGCGCGCCGCGGTGATCGAGGGCATGGCGCGCTGGGCCAATCCCTCCTCGCCGCATGCCGAAGGCCGCGCCGCGCGCGCCGCGCTGGAGGACGCGCGCCGCCGCATTGCCGCCGCTTATGGCTGGCGGCACGAGACGATCCTGACCAGCGGCACCAGCGAGGCGCTGGCGATCGCGCTCAACCGCGCCTCGGTCGAGCGCCGGCTGGCGAGCGCGGTCGAGCATGATGCCGTGCTGCGCGCCGGCGCCGATCTCGACATCATTCCCGTCAGCTCCGAAGGCCTGCTCGACATGCCCGCCCTCGATGCCGCGCTGGCGAGCGGCGGCCGCGCTTTGGTCTGCGTGCAATGGGCGAACAGCGAGACCGGCGTGCGCCAGCCGGTCGCCGCAATCGCCGAGCGCGTTCACGCCGCCGGCGGCCTGCTGCTGCTCGACGCGGCACAGATGCCCGCCGACGCCGAGGATAACGGCATCGCCGCCGCCGATTTCGTCGCCTTGTCGGCGCACAAGCGCGGCGGCCCGCCGGGTATCGGCGCGCTGCTGGTCCGCGATCTCGCCACGCTCGCCCCCAGCGGCGGGCAGGAGCGCGGCTATCGCCCCGGCACCGAGAATCTGCCCGGCGCGCTCGGCTATGCCGCCGTGCTGGACGAGCCGGAGCCCCTCGCCGACTGGGCCCGGCTGCGCGCCCTGCTCGACGACGCCATCGCCCGCTCGGGCGGCGAGGTCGTCGCCGCGCACGCGCCGCGCCACCCCGCGATCGCGTCCTACCGTATGCCCGGCACCGCGGCGGCGGCGCAGCTCATCCGGTTCGATCTCGCCGGCATCTCGGTTTCGGCCGGCTCGGCCTGTTCGTCGGGCAGCATGAAGCCCAGCCACGTGCTTGCCGCGATGGGCTGGGCCGAGGCCGCCTCGCGCGAAGTGGTCCGCGTCAGCTTCGGCCGCACGACCGGCGAGGCCGACGTCACCCGCTTCATCCAGGCCTGGCGCCAGATCGCGCGGGAGACGCGGAGCTTCGCGGCATGACCTATCTCGATTACCAGGCGACCACGCCGCTCGCGCCCGAGGCGTTGCAGGCAATGCTGCCGTGGTTCGAGACCAGCCACGGCAACCCGCATTCGCCGCACCGCGAAGGCAGGGTGGCGCGATCGGCGGTCGAGATCGCGCGCGGGCAAATCGCGGAATTGTTGCCGCCGGGCGGCCGCCTCGCTTTCACCAGCGGCGCGACCGAGGCGCTCAACTGGGCGATCAAGGGCACCACCGGTGCCATCGTCACGCTCGCCACCGAGCATGCTGCGGTGCTCGATACGGTCGCAGCGGAGCGGGCGAAGGGCAGGGCGGTGACGGTGCTGCCGGTCGGCGCCGACGGCCTCGTCGATCTCGATGCAGCGCGCGCCGCGATCCTCCCCGGCACCGGCCTCGTCGCCGCGATGCTGGTCAATAACGAGATCGGCGTGATCCAGCCGATCGCCGCGCTCGCCGATCTGGCGCATGCGGCGGGCGCGCTGATGCTGTGCGATGCCGTGCAAGGCTATGGCCGTGTCGCGATTCCCCAAAACTGCGATCTCGTCGCCGTTTCCGCGCACAAGATCTACGGGCCGAAGGGCATCGGCGCCTTGTGGCTGCGCGACGGCATCGAGCTTGCGCCGCTGCTTCACGGCGGCGGGCAAGAGGCACCCGGCCGCTCGGGCACGCTGTCACCCGCCTTGTGCGCCGGGTTCGGCGCCGCAGCGGCGCTGATGAAGGCGCGCGCCGAGCAGGATGAGGCGCATGTCGAAAGGTTGTGGGATATCGCGCTGCAGCGGCTCTCTCTGGAAGGGCGGGGAGGATGGACGCTCAACGGCGCCGCCTCGCCCCGCTATCACGGCAATCTCAACGTCCGCCGCGACGGGCTGGACGTCGCCCGCCTGATGAGCGACCTGCGCGACATCGCCTTTTCGGCGGGCTCGGCCTGCGCCAGCGGGTCGGGCCGCGCCAGCCATGTGTTGCGCGCGATCGGGCTCGACGAGCGGCGGGCGCGGTCGAGCATCAGGATCGGCTTCGGCCGCTACACCACGGAGGAAGACCTGACCGACGCCCTCGATCGCATCATCGCCGCCGCTGATGCGCAGCGGATCGCGGCATGATCGTCCGCTTCATCAGCGCCGACGGCGCCACGACCGAGGAAGCGCGCGGCGCCCCCGGTGACAGCCTGCTCGATCTCGCCCAGGCCTATGGCCAGCCGCTCGAAGGCACGTGCGAAGGGCAGATGGCGTGCTCCACCTGCCACGTCATTGTCGCCGCCGAGGATTTCGATCGCCTGCCGCCCGCCAGCGAGGAGGAAGAGGACATGCTCGATCTCGCGGTCGGCGCCACGCGCACCAGCCGGCTCGCGTGCCAGATCGCGCTGACCGACGCGCTCGACGGCCTCACCGTGAAGATGCCCCCCGCCGCGCGCGACATGCGCCGCTGGCGGTAGGGCGGACCGCCATCGGCGCTGACGGCGGTCAAGGCGATGCGAGCCCGCCGTTCGACTGGGGCGAACGCCTCGCCAGTTCCGCCCGTCACCCCGGACTTGTTCCGGGGTCCAACGTGCCTCGAGCGCTCGCGTTGGTGGATGGTGATCCGCTTAGTCCGTTGAACGTCGACTTCTCCCAAAAAAGCGCCGTCATGCCGAACTCGTTTCAGCATCCATGGTGCAACGCCGGCCATGCTCTTGACGGCGATGGAGCACCATGATTCTACGATCACAGCATGAATGGAGTCCGGCTTTGATGTTCGATCGGCGCATGGTTGTGGGCGGCGCGCTCGCTGCCGGGCTGGTCGGCGTGGCCGGCGCGCGGGCGGCGGTGCCCGGCCTCGCCGATCTCGCTCAGCGCAGCGGCGGCCGGCTCGGCGTGTTCGCGCTCGATACCGGCAGCGGCCGATCGATCGGCCACGACGCCGACAGCCGCTATGCCTTGTGCTCCACCTTCAAGGTCTTGCTCGGCGCCGCGGTGCTCGCGCGGGTCGATGCTGGCGGGCTTGCGCTCGATACGCCGCTCGCCTTCACCGATGCCGACGTGCTCGCTTATGCGCCGGTGACGAAGCAGCATCTCGCCACGCATCGCCTCACTGTCGCGGAAGCCTGCGCCGCCGCGATCGAATTGAGCGACAACAGCGCGGCGAACCTTCTCCTCCACCGGATCGGTGGCCCGGCCGGGCTGACGCGCTTCATCCGTGGCGCTGGCGACAATATCACGCGGCTCGATCGCTATGAAACCGCGCTCAACCTGGTGCCACCGGGCGAGGTGCGCGATACCACCACACCGCGAGCGATGGCCGGGCTGCTGCAGACGCTGCTGCTCGGCAAGACGCTGCTTCCACAAAGCCGCAAGCAATTGCTGCGCTGGATGGTCGCCTGTCAGACCGGCAAGGCCAAGCTGCGGGCCGGGCTGCCGGCCGGCTGGCTGGTCGGCGACAAGACCGGCAACAGCGGCGATGGCAAGATCAACGATGCCGCCATCGCCATCCCGCCGCATCGCTCGCCGATCCTGATCGCCAGCTATCTCGATGCGCCGAAACTCGATGCGGCAGCGGTCGATGCGATCCATGCCGGAGTTGGCCGCGCCGTCGCCGCGGCACTGGGGTGAATGCGATCGCGGAAAGGCTTGAATGCGCTCGTCCGCTCCGCCATATGGCGCGCGGGAGTCGGGCGGACGGTGCCGTCGCCAACCCGGTCAGGTCCGGAAGGAAGCAGCCGCAACGATTTCGCCCCGGGTCGTTCCGGCTCCCACCGCGCAGCGCGCACGCCGGCAGCAAAGCTGCCGACGAGACGCGCAAGCGCGGCCGGCGTAGCGCAGCTACGACCGACGGCGCGGCTCCGCCGCGACGCCGCTCCGCCACCAACGACGCCGCTCCGTCACCAACGACGCCGCTCCGTCACCCACGACGCCGCTCCGTCACCCACGAATCACAATGACCACCCCCGCGCTCACCACCGGCACCGACCACGTCACGCTCACCGTCCGCGCCAAGCCCGGCGCACCACGCAGCGCGATCCTCGGCGAGGTAGACATCGGCGACAACAAACGTGCCCTCGCCGTGGCACTCGCCGCCCCGCCGGTCGATGGCGCCGCCAACAAGGCGCTGATCGCGCTGTTCGCCAAAGCCTTCGACATCCGAAAATCCGCCGTCACGATCGCGTCGGGCGAATCATCCAAACTCAAGATCGTGCGGATCGCTGGAGACGGCGCACGTCTGGCGGACCTCGCTTCACGATTCGCATGATGCGGTCATTCACAAACATCGCTGTCCTACAGCGCCCTTGTCTACTATAGAACAAAACATGATCATCGACGCCCTTGATCGTGCCCGATTCGCCGGCGGCGGCCCGAGCCTCGGCAAAATCGCGCGACGCTCTCCACTTTCTCCACTTCACCTGCCGAGCATCCGCCTTCGACAAGCGCGCGCCGCGTCCCTAGATAGCAGGCGATGACCGATTCCCTTGATCTCGGCGAGCCGCCGCAGCCCGCGAAAAGCGATGCCTATCGCGTGCTGGCGCGCAAATACCGGCCGCAGACCTTTGCCGAGCTGATCGGCCAGGATGCGATGGTGACGACGCTGGGCAACGCGATCAATCGCGGCCGGCTGGCGCATGCCTTCTTGCTCACCGGGGTGCGCGGCGTCGGCAAGACCTCGACCGCGCGGTTGATCGCCAAGGCGCTCAATTGCATCGGGCCGGACGGGCAGGGCGGGCCGACAATCGATCCGTGCGGCGTCTGCGAGCCGTGCCGCGCGATCGCCGAGGGCCGCCACATCGACGTGATCGAGATGGACGCCGCCAGCCACACCGGGGTCGACGACGTCCGCGAGATCATCGATGCCTCGCGCTACGCCGCAGTGTCGGCGCGCTACAAGATCTACATCATCGACGAAGTCCACATGCTGTCGAAGAACGCGTTCAACGCGTTGCTCAAGACGCTCGAGGAGCCGCCCGAGCATGTGAAGTTCCTGTTCGCCACCACCGAGGTGAACAAGGTGCCGGTGACGGTGCTGTCGCGCTGCCAGCGCTTCGACCTGCGGCGTATCCCGACCGAGAAGCTCGCCGCGCATTTCGCCGCCGTTGCCGGGAAGGAAGGCGTCGAGGCCGAGCCCGAGGCGCTGGCGCTGATTGCCCGCGCGGCGGAAGGCTCCGCGCGCGACGGCCTGTCGATCCTCGATCAGGCGATCGCCCATGCCGGAATGGAGGGCGGCGGGGTCAAGGCCGATCAGGTGCGCGAGATGCTCGGCCTGTCCGATCGCGGCGCGATCCGCGAGTTGATGGGGTTGATTCTCGCTGCCGACGCCACTGGCGCGCTCGCCGCGCTGCGCCGGCAATATGATTATGGCGTCGATCCGCAGAGCGTACTGCGCGCGCTGCTCGAAACCGTGCATGGCGTGACCTTGGTCAAGCTCGGCACGCCGCGCGATCCGGCGCAGCCCGCCGAGGAGCGCGGCGCGTACGAGGAATGGTCCGCCAAGCTGTCGTTCCAGGCGCTGCACCGGCTGTGGCAGCTGATGCTCAAGGGCCATGACGAGGTGGCTCGCGCCGCGCTGCCGATCGAGGCGGGTGAGATGGCGCTGCTGCGCGTAATCCACGCCGCGTCGCTGCCCGATCCGGGCGAGCTCGCGCGGCAGATCGCCAGCGGCAAGGTGCCCGCCGCCGCGGTGCCGGCCCCCGCACCGGCGTCGGCGCCGTCCCCGACGCCCGAACCAGCCGCGGCGATGCCTGCCGATCTCGATGCGATCATGACGTTGCTCGCCGACAATCGCGAGCTCGGCCTCGCCGAGAAGCTCAAGCGTTCGGCGCGGGTGGTGCGCTGCGGCGCGCAGGAACTGGTGCTGAGCTCCTCCAAGCCGTTGCCCGCCGATATGGTGCCCGATCTCAATGAGGCGCTGAAGCGGATCACCGGCAAGCCGTGGCGCGTTGTGGTGGAGGACGCGCCGGGCGCGCCGACCCCGCACGAGGCCGAGCAGCAGCGCGAGGAGGAGGCGAAGCAGGCGATCCTCGCAACCCCGATCGTCAAGGCCGCGTTCGAGGCGTTCCCCGACGCCGAACTCGAGGACTGGCCGCAGAATCAACGGAGCAACCAGGCATGAACAACATCGAAGACATCATGGCGATGGCGCAGAACGTCCAGAACGAGCTCGCCAAGGCGCAGGAGGATCTCGACAAGATCGAGGTCGAGGGCGCGGCCGGCGGTGGGCTGGTCAAGGTCAAGGCCTCGGCCAAGGGCCGGATCATCGGCGTCGAGATCGACGAATCGCTGCTGCAAGTGTCCGAAAAGCAGATGCTCGAGGATCTCGTTGCCGCCGCGCTCAATGATGCGCGGGCCAAGGCCGATGCCGCGTCGAACGAGCAGATGGCGAAGTTTTCCAGCGGCCTGCCGCTGCCGCCGGGGTTCAAGCTGCCGTTCTGATCGGAACCAGCGCGCGGCGCCTGTCGTTACTCCTGCTCAATAATGACAGGAGGGATATATGGTCGAGGAAGAACGCGTCGTGGAGACGCCCGAAGGCCGCCCCGCCGAAACCCACACCACGGTGATCGAACGTCGTGGCGGTGGTGGCGGTGCGGTGTTGATCGGTATCGCGGTGCTGGTGCTGGCGATCATCGGCGCCTTCTATTTCTACAACAAGAGCCAAAACGACAACGTTCGTACCGATGCCATCACCTCGGCTGCGCAAAGCGTGTCCGATGGCGCACAGAAGGTCGGCGACGCCGCGCAGCAAGCGGCCGACGACAGCACCAATCAATAGGTCCGATCGGGCTGGCCGTCAGCGCAAGCAGGCGTCCAGCCCGTCCCGCTTCACCACGCTGGCACGTGCGGCGATCATATTGCCGTAACGCCGCGTGAAGCCGCGCGGGTCGATCGCGCCGCGCTTCTTGGGCAGCGGCAGCACCGCGGCGATCCGCGCCGCCTCGGTCGCGGTCAGATGCGAGGCGTCATGCCCGAAATAGCGCATCGCCCCGGCATTGGCGCCATAAGTGCCGATCCCCGTCTCGGCGACGTTGAGATAGACTTCCATGATCCGCCTTTTGCCCCAGATCGCCTCGATCAGCACGGTGAACCACGCCTCGAATGCCTTGCGGACATAGCCACCGTCCTGGATCAGGAACACGTTCTTCGCGGTCTGCTGGCTGATCGTCGATCCGCCGCGGATGCGCCCGCCGCGCTCATTGTGGTGATAGGCCTTCTCGATCGCGGTGAAATCGAAGCCATGATGGGTGCAGAACCGCGCGTCCTCACCCGCGATCGCCGAACGCGCCATGTCCGGGTCCATCCGGGAGAGCGACATCCAATCCTTGTGGATGCCGCGCCCGTCGAGCGCGTTGCCGAGCATTGTGAAGGTCACCGGCGGCGGCACGAAGCGATACAGCGCGACCCACGCGACCGAGATCAGCACGAACCACAGCGCGATCTTCGCCACCAGCCGCAATAGGCGCCTCGGCAACGACCGGCGCGAGGCGCGGATCCGAGCGGCGCGGCGGCGGACGGAGCGGCTGCGGTCGATCATGGCAGCGCTTCAACCATATTCGCAGGCGCGACGGAAGCCGGATCGTGCGCACGAAAAAGGCCGATGCCCCGGGGGCACCGGCCTCATCAGATCGTCGCGCGGATCAGGCCGCGGCCAACACCCGCTTCTCGCCGGCCAACCGCATCATCGCCTTCTGCAGCTTCTCGAACGCGCGGACTTCAATCTGGCGAACGCGCTCGCGCGACACGCCATAGACCTGCGAGAGTTCTTCCAGCGTTTTGGGATCGTCGGTCAGCCGCCGCTCGGTGAGGATATGCTTCTCGCGATCGTTGAGCGAATCCATCGCCGAGACCAGCATGTCGTGGCGCACGTCGGCTTCCTGAGCCTCGGCGACGACCTGGTCCTGCAGCGGCTCGTCATCGGCGAGCCAATCCTGCCACTGGCCTTCGCCATCCTCGCGCATCGGCACGTTGAGCGACGTGTCGCCGCCCATCGCCATGCGGCGGTTCATGCTGACCACCTCATCCTCGGTCACGCCGAGATCGGTGGCGATCTTGGCGACATCCTCGGGCTTCAGATCGCCATCCTCGAACGCGTCGAGCTTGGCCTTCATCCGGCGCAGGTTGAAGAACAGCTTCTTCTGCGCGGCGGTGGTGCCCATCTTCACCAGGCTCCACGAGCGCAGAATGAATTCCTGGATCGAAGCGCGGATCCACCACATCGCATAGGTCGCGAGGCGGAAGCCGCGATCGGGCTCGAACTTCTTCACGCCCTGCATCAGGCCGATATTGCCTTCCGAGATCAGCTCGGAAACGGGCAGGCCATAGCCGCGATAGCCCATCGCGATTTTGGCGACGAGGCGCAGGTGCGAGGTGACGAGCTGCGCCGCAGCCTCTGTGTCGCCATGCTCCTGAAAGCGCTTGGCGAGCATATATTCCTGCTCGGGCGCCAGGATCGGAAATTTCTTGATCTCGGCAAGATAGCGGTTGAGGCTTTGCTCACCGCCCAGCGCGGGGATCGTCGCGGGGACGTTGCTGCTGGCCATGATCGTTTCTCCCTAAAACAGCCGAAACCTCGTTAAGCGTTTCGGCATGAAACCTATACGATAAGTGACGTGAACAGTTCCTGCATGTCAGCAGGCAATTCGCTATCGAAGGACAAAGCGTTGCTTTTAACGGGGTGGATGAACCCCAGATGCGCCGCATGCAAGGCCTGGCGCCTGAAACGCAGCGTTTCCAGCAACTGCCGGTGGGCCACTTTCGTCCTGCCATAAACGGGATCGCCGAGCAACGGGTTCCCGATCGAGGTCATGTGGACGCGAACCTGGTGGGTGCGCCCGGTTTCCAGCCGGCATTCGACCAGCGCCGCCTCGCGCAGCGGCCGAATGGTGCGGTAATGCGTCACCGCGCGCTTGCCCGATTGCACGATCGCCACCTTCTTGCGGTTGACCGGCGAGCGGGCGAGCGGGGTGTCGATCGATCCCGCCATCGGATTGGGCCGTCCGGCGACGATCGCCTTGTAGCGGCGGTCGATCGAATGGACCGCGAATTGCTTGGCGAGACCTTCGTGCGCCCGGTCGGTCTTGGCGACGACCATCAGCCCGGAGGTATCCTTGTCGATCCGGTGGACGATCCCCGGCCGCGCGACCCCGCCGATGCCCGACAATCGTCCGGCGCAATGATGCAGCAGCGCGTTGACCAGCGTGCCGTCCGGGTTGCCCGCCGCGGGGTGGACGACGAGCCCGGCAGGCTTGTCGATCACCAGCAAATGGTCGTCCTCGAACACGATCTCGAGCGCGATGTCCTGCGGTTCGTTGTGCGCGGGCGCTGGTGCGGGGACCGAGACGGTGAAGGCTTGCCCGCCGACCGCCTTCTTCGCCGGATCGCGCACCGCGCTGCCGTCCTCGCCGAGCACCTTGCCCGATGAAATCAGTGCCTTCAGCCGTTCCCGCGACAAGGTGGGCACCGCGTCGGCAAGCGCGCGATCGAGCCGCCAGCCGTCGGCTGCCTCGGCAATTGCTACGTTGAAGGTGGAATCCCCCCGGATCATGCCCTAGCTAAATGGGGATGAGGGTGCGGATTTCAAGTGCCATAGTCGAGCAGATCACCACGTTGGCGGCGGCGTCGCCCGAGGCGGAGATCTGCGGTCTTTTGTTCGGAACGGGCGATGCGATTGACCGCGCGCAGCCGTGCCCGAACGCCGCTGCCGATCCCGCGCGCGCCTTCGAGATCGACCCGGCTGCCCTGATCGCCGCCCATCGCGCCATGCGAGCGGGCGGCGCGCGCCTGATCGGCCATTTCCATTCGCACCCCAATGGGCAGGCGATGCCGTCACCGCGCGACGCCGAGGCGGCCGCCGCTGACGGGTCGATCTGGCTGATCGCCGCGGCGGGCGGGGTCACCGGCTGGCGCGCCGTCGCTGATGGCCCCGTCGAAGGCCGGTTCGAGCCGCTCCTGCTCGACCGGATCGCATCGGGTTGCGCCGAGCGCTCGCGTCCGCCAGAAGGAGCGCAACTCAAGCACCTTGCGGGAGAGGCTTCGCGATGACGGTGAGCTCGGTCGAATTCGCCAGCCTGTTGTGTTCACGGCTGTGCCACGACCTGCTGAGCCCGGTCGGCGCGCTCAACAACGGGCTGGAGCTGCTCGCGGACGAGCATGATCCCGAAATGCGCACCCGCTGTATCGATCTGCTGGGAGAGAGCGCGCGGGCCTCGGCCAACAAGCTCAAGTTCTTCCGCCTTGCCTTTGGCGCCGCCGGTGGTTTCGGCGAGACGGTCGACACGCGCGAGGCGCGCACCGCGATCGAGGGCCTGTTCGCGGACAACAAGCGCATCCAGCTCGGCTGGCTGGTCGAACAGCCGGTGCTGCCCAAGAGTGCTATCAAGGTGATGCTCAATCTCGCGCTGATCGCCGGCGACGCGCTGGTGCGCGGCGGCCAGCTCGATATCGGCGGCGAAACCCGCGATGACGGGACGGTCGAGATCGTTGTGCGCGCGGCGGGGCCGCGGATCGTGCTCGATACCGAGCTGCGCGAGGCGCTGACCGGAAACATCGCCGACGGCCAGCTAACCCCGCGCGCCGCTGCGGCGCATCTCGTCCACGCGCTCGCCCGCGAAGGTGAAGGCGACGTCCAGGTTTCCGAGCCCGATGCCGAAGTCCTGCTGTTCGGCGCCGCGCTGAAGGGTTGAAGGCCGGCAGCGCATGTCGCGTCATGCTGAAACAAGTTCAGAGTGACGGTTTTCACTAGGGCGAATGGCTGCAAGGGATCCATTCTTCCTTTGCGCAACGCGCTGCCGGGTAAACGCCTCCTTAACCGTCGCCGGTCCACAGTTCCGCGCGAACCGGGGTTCGGGGGACCATGGACGACCTGCTGCAGGAATTCATCGCCGAAACGCGCGAAACGATGGAGGCATTGACCGGCGAGATCGTCGCCTGGGAAGCCGATCCGTCCGATCGCGCGCGGCTCGATGCGATCTTCCGCTTCGTGCACACCGTCAAGGGCAGCTGCGGCTTCCTCGATCTGCCGCGCCTCGCCCGGCTCAGCCACGCGGCGGAGGATGTGCTGTCGGCGGTGCGCGGCGGCGAGCGCGCGCCCGATGCCGCGTTGGTCAACGCCGTTCTCGCCATCGTCGATCGCATCGGCGAGATCGTCGAGGCGATCGACCAGGGCACGGCGCTGGATGATTCGGGCGAGGAATTGCTGATCGCCGCGCTCGACGGCAAGGCCGAGGCGGAGCCGGCGCAGCCTTCGGCTGTATCGATGGCACCACGCGCGCCGACCCGCAGCGTTCGCCTCTCGGTCGATCTGCTCGATCGGATGATGAGTGGCATGTCGGACATGGTGCTGGCGCGCAACGAACTGGCGCGCCGCCTGCGCGAAGCCGACGATCCCGCGGTCGAGGCATCGCTCGAGCGGCTGTCGCTGACCGTCGCCGAAATGCGCGATACCGTCACCCGCACGCGGATGCAGAAGATCGACGCTTTGTTCTCGGCGCTGCCCCGGATGGTGCGCGATACCGCGGCCGGACTCGGCAAATCGGTCGCGCTGAGCATCGAGGGCGCGGATGTCGAGCTTGATCGCGAGATGATCGAGATGATGCGCGATCCGCTCGGCCATATCATCCGCAACTCGATCGATCACGGCATCGAAGCGCCGGCCGATCGCCGCAAGGCGGGCAAGAGCGAGAACGGCAGCCTCACCGTATCGGCGCGGCAATCGGGCAATCAGATCATCATCGAGATCGCCGACGATGGCCGCGGCATCGATGTCGACAAGGTGATCGCCCGACTGGCCGCAACGGGGCGCAACGCAAGCGAGCTGCGCGCGCTGCCCGAAAAGGCGAAGCTCGATCTGGTGTTCGAACCGGGTCTGACCACCAAGGATGAAGTCACCGGCGTGTCCGGCCGCGGTGTCGGCATGGACGTGGTGCGCGCCAATGTCGAGCAGATCGGCGGGCGCATCGATTTGTCGAGCCAGCGCGGGCAGGGGCTGACGACGACGATCCGGGTGCCGCTTACCCTGTCGATCATCTCGGCAATCATCGTCGGTGCCGGGGGCCAGGGATTTGCGCTGCCGCGCCAGTCGATCGAGGAGATCGTCGGGATTCGCGACGACGGGTCGATCCGGATCGATCGGCTCGGCGCGACCGCGATCGCCACCGTGCGCGAGCGCCGGCTGCCGCTCGTCGATCTCGGTGCGCTGCTCGGCTTGGCCGCGCCCGATCGCGGCGATCCGCGCATGCTGGTGATCGTCGGCGTGCCCGGCGGTGCCTATGCGCTCGCTGTCGACGATGTGCTCGATAACGAGGAACTGGTCATCAAGCCCGCCGCGCCGGCGGTGATGGCGCCGGGCGTCTATGCCGGCCAGACGCTGCCCGACAGCGGCCGGCCGATGCTGCTGCTCGACGGTGCCGGCATCGCCAACGCAGCGGGGCTGGTCTTCACGCGCGAGGTCGCGGCGGAGCCCGCCAACGAGGACGAGGCCGAGCCGGTGATGCCGGCGCTGATGTTCCTCGATCTCGATGGCGTGCGCCGGGCGGTGCCGCTCGCTGTCGTCGATCGCGTCGAGCCGGCCGATCCGCACGACATCCACTTTACCGCGGGCGAGCTGCGCTTGTCGGTCGACGGCCGGATCGTGCCGCTTGCCGCGCAGGGCACGCTCGACGGGCGCGAGGGCGTATCGATCCTGCGCCTGACCGATGGGGCCAGCGATATCGGCTATGCCATTGCCGAAGCCCTCGATATCGCCGATCTGCCGTGCGCGATGACGCCCGCGCGCGAGCCCGGGCCGGTCGCCGGCGTCGTCGCCTGGCGCGGCGAGCAGATCGAGATGCTCGACGCGCATTGGCTGTTCGCGGAACATGTGCGCGTGGCTTCGGATGGTGTCGCGCGGCCGATCTGCCTGTTGGCCGGGCGCGAAGCGGGGTGGATGGCGACCTTCCTGCGCCCCGCGCTCGAACGCGCCGGTTATCGTGTCGCCACCGCGCTCAAGCCCGGCGAAACCGCCGCGCTCACGCTGGCGATGGATGACGACGCCGTCACCGATAACGCCCCGGTGCTGCGCCTGTCGCGCGAGCCGCGCGAGGGCGCGGACACGATCTTCCGCTACGATCGCGCCGGCCTTGCCCAGGCCCTGGCGCGCCATGCCGCTGGAGCACGCTGATGGCCGATCTTTTCCTCATTGCCGAAATCGCCGGCCGCCCGGTAGCGATCGCTTCCGATCAGGTCGAATCGGTCGTCGATATCGGCGAGGTGGTGCCGGTCCCGCGTGCCGATGCGCGCGTGCGGGGACTTGCCGCGCTGCGATCCAGGGTCGTGACTGTGATCGATACCCGTGCGGTGCTCGGTCTCAATGGCGGCGATATGCAGAGCCGCGCGGTGATAACGGCGATCGAGGGGCATCACTATGCCGTGCTGGTCGATGCGCTCGAAGACGTGACGCCGTGCGCGCTGCAACCGCTCGCGGGCGGTATCGTGCTCGATCCCGCCTGGCGTCCGATCGGCTGCGGGATCGTTGAACTCGGCGGCGAGCCGGTGCTGGCGATCGATCTGCGGGCGATGATCCCCGGCCTCGCCGTCGCGGCCTGATTCCACGCCGAGGACGTCCCCCGATTAACGGGACGCTTACGCATTTCGGGCACACAAGAAGCCCGACCGTTCGTCAAACAGGGTGCGCACTCATGAAGACCTGCCTAGTCGTCGATGATTCGAAGGTGATCCGCAAGGTCGCCCGGCATATCCTGGAGACGCTCAACTTCGAAGTCAGCGAGGCCGGCGACGGCCGCGAGGCGCTCGACAGTTGCCTCGCCTCGGCGCCCGACGTGATCCTGCTCGATTGGAACATGCCGGTGATGAGCGGAATGGACTTCCTTCGCGCGCTGAAGGACAGCGCGGTATCGCAAAAGCCCAAGGTCGTGTTCTGCACCACCGAGAACGGCATGGCCTATATCCGCGCGGCGATCGAGGCGGGGGCCGACGAATATGTCATGAAGCCGTTCGACCGAGAGACGCTCGAAAGCAAGCTGCAGATCGTCGGCATGGCCTGAACGGGCCGGAGCGAGACGCGATGGCCGTCATGCCAGATCAGCACGTGAGGCCAGATTGGGCCGGCCCGGTCGCGCGCATCCTGATCGTCGACGATTCGGTCGTCGCGCGCGCAGTGATCGCGCGAATGATCGATCAGGGGCGCGGCTATGAAGTCGCCGCCGCGGTTTCCGACGTGCACATGGCGCTCGCCTTTCTCGCGCAGGAAAAGGTCGACGTCATCCTGCTCGACATCGAATTGCCCGGCATCGACGGGCTGACCGCGCTGCCTGACATCATCGCGGCCGGCGGCGGCGCCAAGGTGCTGGTCGTTTCCTCGGCGTGTGACGAGGGCGCGGCGGTCACGGTCCAGGCGCTCGCGCTCGGCGCCGTCGACACGCTGGTGAAGCCCAACAACGGCTCGATGATCGGCGGGTTCGCGACGAGCCTGGAACGCAAGCTTCAGCGGCTGACGCAATCGGGCGAGCCGGCGCCGCAACCGCAGCGCCAGGCGCCCTCGCTCGCGGCGGGCGACGAATTCGATATCGTCGCGATCGGCGCCTCGACCGGCGGCATCCATGCCCTGAGCCATGTGCTGCGCGCGCTGCCGCCCAGCTTCCAGGTGCCGATCCTCATCACCCAGCATCTGCCCGAATCGTTCATGCCCTATTTCGCCGCGCAGGTGGCGATCCTGGCCGGGCGGCCGTGCGACGTCGCCACCGATCACATGCGCATCCGCCCCGGCCGCGCGATCCTCGCGCCCGGCGACGCGCACCTGCGCTGCACGCGGCTGGCCGAAGGTGGCGCCGCGTTGCGCCTCCTGCGCACGCCGGCATCCAGCGGGTGCATGCCGTCGGTCGATCCGATGCTGGCCTCCGCCGCCGAAATATTCGGCGCGCGGACGCTCGCGATCATGCTCAGCGGCATGGGGCGCGACGGTGCGGAGGGCGCGGCGAAGGTGGCCGCCGCGGGCGGCTGCGTGATCGTGCAGGACCAGGCGAGCTCCGTGATCTGGGGCATGCCCGGTGCCGTCGCGCGGGCGGGCAATGCTTCCGCGATCCTGCCGCCCGACGAGATCGGCCGCGTCGTCGCGGCGCAAAGGCGGCCGGCATGATCCCGCTTGCGGCGCCCGAAATGCCGGCGAGCGGCGCGCTCAACGTGCTCGCCGCGCTGCTCGAATCGCGCACCGGCCAGCAGATCGCGGCCAATCGCGCGTGGCGCGTCGAAACGACGCTGAAACCGCTGATGCGCGCGCGCGATATCGCCGGGCTCGATCAGCTCGTCTCGGCGATCCTCGACGGCAAGCATCCCGATCTCGCCGACAAGGTGGTGGACGCATTGCTCAATCAGGAGAGCTTCTTCTATCGCGACGCCGCGATCTTCGAGATGATCGCGGCCGCCGTCAGCGCGCTCGATTCGCTGGCATTGGGGCGGCGCGTACGCATCTGGTCCGCCGGGTGCGCGAACGGGCAGGAGCCGCTGTCGCTGGCGATGCTGTTCGCCGAGCGCGAGGAAGCGGGCGGCCCGCAGGCGCCGGAGATCGTCGCTACCGACGTTTCCGAAGCGGCGCTCGCACGGGGGCGGGCAGGGCGTTATTCGCAATTCGAAATACAGCGCGGCTTGCCGATCCGGCGGATGATGCGCTGGTTCGATCAGGAGGGCGAGGATTGGATCGCCAAGCCCGATCTCGTCCGCCGCATCCAGTTCAAGCGGCAAAATCTGGTCGGCGACCCGCCGCCGATCGGGCGCTTTGATATCGTGCTGTGCCGCAACGTGCTGCTCTACCTGTCGGCATCGCACCGTGGCCGGGTGTTCGCCCGCATGGCCGAGGTGATCCGGCCCGGCGGGCTGCTCGTGCTTGGCGCCGGTGAGACGGTGATCGGCCAGACGAGGGCCTTTACCCCCTCGGGCCGCTTCAAGGGTTTCTACGAGGCCACCGGGCTGGGATGCGCCAGCGTCGCGGCCTGAGCGCACGGCAAACCCCGTCCGACAGTTGATTTTCCGCCCGACCCGCGACAAGCCGGGCGATATGAAGCCGATCGACGCGCCCTCGCCCAATTTCGACGCGCGTGCGCTGCCGATCTCGATGATCGTGCTGCATTATACCGGCATGCAGGATGCGCAGTCGGCGATCGAGCGGCTGCGCGATCCCGAAGCCAAGGTCTCGGCGCATTATGTCGTCGATGAGGACGGCAGCGTGCTTCGGCTGGTCGATGAGGCGAACCGCGCCTGGCACGCCGGCAAGTCGCACTGGCGCGGGGTGGACGACGTCAATTCGGCCAGCGTCGGGATCGAGATCGTCAATCCCGGTCACGATTGGGGCTATCGCGCCTTTCCCGACGCCCAGGTCGCCAGCGTCCTGCGCCTCGTCGCCGAGATCAAGGACCGCCACGAGATCACGCGCGGCAATATCGTCGGCCATTCGGATATCGCGCCGGCGCGCAAGCGCGATCCCGGCGAATTGTTTCCCTGGCACGAGCTTGCCCGCCGCCGGCTCGCGCTGCCGCGGCCGACCAGGAACCTCGTCGATCCTGGCTGGGGTGAGGGCGGCTTCCTGATGGCGCTCGAGCGGTTCGGCTATGATGTCGGCGATCCGATGGCGGCGATCATGGCGTTCCAGCGCCGTTTCCGCCCCGAGCTGATCGACGGCGAGATCGACGCCGAACTGCGCATGATCCTGCTCGCGCTGCTCCTGCCCAAGCCGCAAGGGGACGATTGAGGAGGCTTGTGGTTCAGCTTGCGCTGAACCGGTGCCGCTTCCCATAACGCCGGCCGGGCGCTATGGGCCGAAACGCCAGAGGGTCGGGCGGCCGCGGGGGCTTCGTGCCCGCGAGGAAAGTCCGGGCTCCACGGAAACGACGGTGGCGGGTAACGCCCGCCGGGGGTGACCCCAGGGAAAGTGCCACAGAGAGCAGACCGCCGATGCTCGCATCGCGAGCAGGCAAGGGTGAAAGGGTGCGGCAAGAGCGCACCGCGGGCCTGGTGACAGGACCGGCTTGGCAAACCCCACCGGGAGCAAGACCGAATAGGGGCGCCACATGGGCATCGTTCCGGCCCGGCGCCCGGGTTGGTTGCTCGACCCCGGATGCGAATCCGGGGCTAGAGGAATGGCCGCCCATCGCCTGCCAAGGCGTGGACAGAACCCGGCTTACAGACCCTCTGGCGATTTCTCTCGATCCGCGACATAATCGCAAAACAAAACAGGGGGATCGCGATGAGGGGACGATTTCTTTTCGGCGCCGCGCTGATGTCGGCGGGCGGAGTGGCTGCGGCCGCGCAACAGCAGCCGGAGACGACCGTGCAGCAGGATTTCGACCGCGCGACCCAGCTCAGCGACGGCACCGACAAGGTGGCTGCGCTTGCCGCGTGGCAGGCGCTCGAACGGCGCATCAGCGCGAACAAGCGCAGCCATGCAATCGTGCTGGTACGCAAGAGCGAGGTGCTGTTCGATCTTGGCCATAAGGATGATGCGATCGCGGCAGCCAAGGCCGGGCTCGCCGACCTCCCGGAGACCGATCATACCCTCGATAACGACCGCATGCGGGCGGAGCGCAATCTTGGCGGCGTGGCCGAATCGTCGCTCGATTATGCTGGGGCAGCGGTCTATTATCGCCGCGCGCTCCCTCTGGCGGCGACGCCGGTCGACAAGCTCGCAATATTGCGCGGGTTGATCCAGACGGGAATCTTCACCGATCCGGCGACGGTTGAGCCGGAGTTCGGCCAGGCCGACACCCTGCTCGGACAGATCAAGGCGGATCGCACTGTCAAAGCGATGTTCGCGCGCTTGCGTGACCAGTGGCTGATGGCCCAAGGCAAGTACGATGCGGCGGCCAAGGCCGCGAAAGGTGCGGTTGAGGACCTTGGCGGCCTAACGGTGCTGACCGATATCAACGATGCCGCGGCACGGTCCGATACGGCGATCGCCCTGCTACTCGCCGGTCAATCAGATGAAGCGCGCAAGTATATGGCCTATACCGGCGCCGGCCAGTTGCCGGGCAACGAGTTCGATCCCGGCGCGGAGATGACGGTGCCGCCGTGCGGCGGCGATTCCGGGTTGAGGCCCCAGGATGCAGCGGTCGTCCAGTTCAGCGTCGGCGACGACGGCCGGGTCATCGACAGCCAGCCGGTTTATGCAGCGGGCGGCGGCGCCGCGGCGCTGGCCTTCGCCAAGGCGGCGCGCGATTGGTCCTGGACGCCGGAACAGGCAAAGAAGCTGCCACCCTTCTTTCGGTATAGCGCGCGGGTCGAGTTGCGCTGCTCTACGGCCTTCGAACGCCCCTCGATCGGAAGTTATCTTGATCAGGATCTCGGCGCCTGGCTGATCGCCAAGGGCGTGGAACTGCCGCCCCCGCTGACGGGCAGCGACATTGCCGTGCTGCCGCATTTGCGCGAGCGGTTGGCGGCGCAGCAGACGGCGCAGGGAAATGGTGCGCTGGTGCTGGTGCCGACGCTGATGGCGATCGCGGAAAATGCCGCGAGCGGCCGCGAGGAAATGCACACGATGGCGGTGCGGGCGGTCGCAATTCTCACCGCCAACGGCGCGACGCCGGTTGCCCGGCTCGCGGCAGAGGCGCTGGTATGGATTTCGGCCGATGCCGAAAGTTGGCGTGCGGCTGATTATGTGCGCGCGGTTCAGCCGCGGCTGGAAGATCCGTTTTATGCGACTGACCCGGAAGCGCGTTCGGCGATCCGCTTGATGGTTGCAGACCGGCTGCTCGATCATGCGAGCGATCGTGCGCGGATCCTGCTTCAGCAGGTTGCGGATGACAATAGCCTGGCGGCCAACGACCCGTTGAAGGTAGGCGCACTTGTTCGACTTGCGTCGATCGACGCTGCTGACGGCCATGTCGATCAGGCGCGAGCGGCATTCGAAAAGACGGGATTGTCCGCTGATCAATGTGCCTTGCTCGACGCGCAGCCGCACATCGTTTCGTCTAATGTGGGCTCGGGTAGTTTCCCTCAGGAAGCGAGGCGCTGGGGATTTGAAGGCTGGACGCAATTGCAGTTCGACGTCACCGCCGATGGCCACCCGAAAAACGTGCGTGCGATCGTATCCTATCCGCCTTTCGTCTTTACGGCGGCGGGAACCAATGTCTTGGAGCGCGCGCGATTCTCGAAGAGCTACCGTCCCGACGGAGATCTTGGTTGCGGCGGTGATACGCAACGGGTGAAATTCCAGATCCAAAGCTAGAACCGACGCGCAGGGGCGACGTTGCCGCTTGCGCTCCGCGTGCTGCCGCTTATGTCGTGGGGCGATGCCACGTTCCTCCCGATCGACCGACTGGGGCTTTCCCCGCTGGCGCAGCTACGGCGCCGAGCGCGAGGCCGTGAAGGTGCGCATCTGCGATCGCCATGGATGCGAGGAGCCGGGGGATTGCCCGGCGCCGAAATCGCCCAACAGCAAGGATCGCTGGTATTTCTGTGCGACCCATGCCGCCGAATACAACCGCAACTGGAATTATTTCGAGGGGCTGAGCGAGGAAGAGGCCAAGGCGCGCGAAACGCAGGAGCGGGCCGAGGCGGCGGGCTTCACCGCGTCCAAGCACCATGGCTGGGCGGGGCCGGGCGACGGCAGCCGCAGCCGCGACGAGATGCGCGCGCTCGAATTGTTCGAGCTCGAGGCGGATGCCGATTTCGAGGCGGTGCGCCAGGCGTGGCGGCGGCTCGCCAAGGATACCCATCCCGACGTCCGGCCCGGCGATGCCGAGGCGGCACAACGGTTCCAGGCGGGGCAGGCGGCCTATGAGGTGCTGCGCGTCGCCGAGGAAAATCGCCAATGGCGTCCGGCCTAAAACGCACCGTCCGCTCCGATTGGTCGGGCGCGGTGCTGGTCTGCCGCAAATGTTCGAAGAAGATGGGCGGCGGGTTCGGGCCTAAGGGCAAGGCGCGGCTCGGCAAGGCGCTGCGCAAGCGGCTCGGGCTCAAGAAGGGGCGCAAGGCGCCATTCGGCATCGTCGAGGTCGGCTGTCTCGGCGTCTGCCCGCACAAGGCGGTGACTGTGATCGATGCCGGCGAACCGGCGCGCTGGCATATAGTGCCGGCGGGCAGCGACATCGACGACATCGCCGCCGCGCTCGGCCTCGCGCCGGTCAGGGCTCAGCGCGCGTAGCGCTCCGCGGTGGCGCGGATCAGGGCGATCATGTTGGGAATGCCCTGCGTCCGGTTCGAGCTGAGCTGGTTCCGGAGGTCGAACGGCGCCAGCGCGGCATCGATATCGGTGGCGAGGATCGTCTGTGGCGGCTGGTCCTGCACGGTCAGCAGGACGAGCGCGATGATTCCCTTGGTGATCGCCGCATTCGAATCGGCCAGGAAATGGAGCGTGCCGTCGTCGCGGACGGTGGGATAGACCCACACCGATGCCGAGCAGCCACGCACCAGCGTCGCGTCGGTCTTGAGCGGATCGGGCATCGGCTCGAGCGCGCGGCCGAGGTCGATCAGCAATCGGTAGCGGTCGTCGGGTTCGAGGAATTCATATTCGTCGCGGAGGTCGGCCAGGCTGGTCATGCCCGGCAAGTAGGAGGGGCGGCCGGTCAAATCAAACCGTCATGCCAGCATATCGTGCCGTCGCCCCAGCCCGCGCTGGGGTGACGGCGTTGGTCAAAGATCCACCCCGGCGGCGATCGCTTCCAGCTTGCGGATGCGTTCCTTGAGGTCGGCGATCTCGATCCGCTGGCTCGCGCTCGGCACCGCAGGCTCGCGCCCCGGGGCCCGCTGATCGAGCTCGTGCTGCTTGAATTGCAGCCAGCCACGCCAGCCGGTCAGCGCGGCGACCGAGAGCATCGCGAGCCCCGCGAGCCCGGCGACGGCCATGGTAAGATAGAAGGTCGGGTCGTTCATGACACGGTTCCTCTGGTGAATGTCAGCTCTTGTCGCGCAGCCGCTCGATCTCGCGATCGAGGTCGCTCGACGAATGATTGTCGGTGATGACGCGTTCGAGGACCTGGACCCGTTCGCGCAGCGCCTGGACTTCCTGGCGCAACTGGCGGCTTTCCAGCGCTTCGGCCGGATCGGCTTGCGGCGCCCGTCCCTGATAGCGGTAGCGCGACTGGATCACGCGGCCGATGGTCACGACGATGATGATCGCAACGACCATTTCAAACGGGTTCATGGGTCCAGTTCCTCCTGAATTCTCTTATCTGTTCAATTAATTGAGCGGTTCGTCGCGGAGCCGCTCGATCTCGTCGGAAAGCGCCAGCCCCTTGTCGGTGACGATCCGTTCGAGCACGCGGACGCGCTGCTCCAGCCGCTCGCTATGCGCCGCATATTGCGCGGCCTTTTCGGCGACCATCTGCGATTCGATCTCCATCTGGCGCTCGCGCAGCTTGAGCCAGGGACGGACGATCATCGATGCGATGATCGCGACGATCGGGATGCTGAGCGCCAGCATCGGAATGAGAAGGGCGTTCATCGCGGCGGTTCCTCAATTGCTCGGCTTGCGCAGCCGCTCGATTTCCTCGTCGAGCATGTGCGAGCTGTCGGTGACGATGCGCTCGACGTTCGACAGGCGATCCTTGATCGAGCCGAGTTCGGCGCGCAGCTGGGCGTTTTCCTGGCTCAACAGCTTGACGCGCTCGGTCGTCTCGCCGTTGGTCTTGGGATAGATCGCCTGGCCCCATGCGCCATCGAGCGGGTAGCCATTCTTGATCCGCATCCAGATCGTCAGCACCCAGCCGACTACCCCGATCAGCGTGATCATCACGATCAGCGGCCCCATCCGCATGATGATATCGGCGGCGTCCATTTTCTCTCTCCCCGTGAATCTGGTCAGTCGGCGTCGCGCAGCGCTTCGATTTCGCGCGCGGTCCGTTCGGCGGGATCGGTGGCGATGCGTTCGAGCACGCGCAGCCGCTCTTCGAGCCGGCCGATCTGGCCGGTCAATTTCTCGTTTTCGCTCGAGAGCAGGTCGATCTTGCGCTGCGCCCCGGGGCTGTAGTCGTCATCATTGTCGCGTGCATCCCAGATGCCCACGCCCATGAACGGGTGACGGCCCCGGCGCATCGCGCGGCGGGCGCGGCGGTCGTGCAGCGGATAGCCGTGCTTGGCCATGATCCCCATGCGGACGACCCCGGCGAACAGCGACATGCCGATGATCGCGAGAACGAAGAATTGTCCGTGGTCCATTGTCCGAACTCCCTTGAAACACTGGCGCTCAGCGCAGCTGCTCGATCTCGTCGGCAAGGCGCGTGTTGCGGCTGGTGTACATCAGCTCGATGTCGGCGAGGCGACGATCGATATCGCGGAACTTGGAGCGTACCTCGGCGGTCGACCGCTTCGGATTGCTGCGGACGCCCTGCCAGAACTTCGCGTTGTCCTCGGACTGATAGAGGCCGATCGGCTTCTTCGGCGCCAGCCAGCCCGCGGCGAGATAGGCCAGCAGCATCCAGCCACTCGTCACGAAGGTCAGCACGATCATCGCCACGCGAACCAGGGTGATGTCGAGGCCGGTGTAATCGGCGATCCCCGAACAGACGCCCAGCCACTTTGCATTCTGCTTGTCGAGATAGAATTGGGTACGGCTGGCGGACATCAGTTCCTCCTGTTGCGTTCGAAGGTTTCGAATGACTGGTAAGTCTCGACCGGCTCGCCCGCGGGCGGCAGCGGCTTCCAGTCGGGGTGGTCGGCGGCGACGATCCGCTCGACGGTGTTCAGGCGATCCTCGAGCCGGCGGGCGAGATTGTACATCTCGTCGAGCAGCTTCTCGTCCTCGTCGGTGATCCGCGGCGCCTGCTTCCACTTGGTGATGTAGTGGAAGATGATCCACGGCAGCCCGACGAACAGGATCAGGCAGATGAACACGGGCATCAGGTCATCCATCTCAGCCCTCCTTGTTCATCTTCGCCTTTAAGGCAGCGAGGTCGGCCTCCACCTTGTCGCTGGTCTTGAGCTCGGCGATCTCTTCCTCGAGCGTCTTTTGCGGCGCGCCCAGCGACAGCGCATCGGCGTGGCCCTCGGCCATGTCGACGCGGCGTTCGAGCACGTCGAAGCGCGAGAAGGCCTCCTGCGTCTTGGGGCCGGCATAGACCTCGCGCATCCGCGCGCGGTTGGTCGCGCTTTCCAGGCGGGTCATGATCGTGTTCTGCCGGTTGCGCGCTTCGCGCAGCTTGTTCTGCAGCTTGGCGATATCCTCTTCGGACGCGCGCAGCGCATCGTCGAGCACGGTGATCTCGGCCTGCAACTGGTCGCACATGTCGGCGGCCTTCTGGCGCTCGACCAGCGCCGCCTTGGCCAGATCCTCGCGATCCTTCGACAGCGCCAGCTCGGCCTTCTCGGTCCAGCTCTCCTGGAGCTTTTCCAGCTTGGCGATATGGCGGCGCATCTCCTTCTGGTCGGCGATGGTGCGCGCGGCGGACGCGCGAACCTCGACCAGCGTCTCCTCCATCTCGAGGATGATCATGCGGATCATCTTGGCCGGGTCTTCGGCCTTGTCGAGCAGGTCGGTGACGTTGGCGGCGATGATGTCTCGGGTTCGGGAGAAAATACCCATCAAATGTGCTCCTGGGTCAAAAGGGATGCCGGGGCGGAGCAAGGGATTTCCGCCCCGGCTGCCATCAGGCGAAACCACCTGCGGCAATATGCCCGACCGCGGGCGCCAATGCACCAAGCATGAACACCGAGCTGACGAGCGCGGTGCAGGCGAGGGCGGCGAGGGTGCGGCCGGCTTTATCGACGTTGAACATGGGAACCTCCCTGAAAGTGCGTGTCCGCCGCATGTCGGCGGGCTTGCCCCATATTTTGCAGGAGCCGTGCCAATTTCAGAAATGGCCGATTTCCGCGGTGTTTATTCGGGCAATACACTTTGTTCTTGCCAAGGTTTGGCGAAATGCGCCAAGGCTTGGTCATGGAGCGCACGACCCAGGTCATTGGCCAATCTTCCGCCTTTCTGGACGCGCTGGAGCGTGCCAGCCGCGCCGCCGCGCTCGATCGCCCGGTGCTGGTGATCGGCGAGCGCGGCACCGGCAAGGAGCTGGTCGCCGAGCGACTCCATCGTCTCAGCCCGCGTTGGGATCAGCCGCTGGTGATCATGAACTGCGCGGCGCTGCCAGAGACGCTGATCGAGGCCGAATTATTCGGTCATGAGGCGGGCGCCTTCACCGGCGCGACCAAGGCGAGGGCCGGGCGGTTCGAGGAAGCCGATGGCGGCACCTTGTTCCTCGACGAGCTCGGCACCTTGTCGATGGCGGCGCAGGACCGGCTGCTGCGCGCGGTCGAATATGGCGAGGTCACCCGGATCGGCTCGTCGCGGCCGATCAATGTCGACGTTCGCATCGTCGCGGCGACCAACGAGCATCTGCCGCACAAGGTCGAACAAAGCGAATTCCGGGCCGATCTCCTCGATCGCCTGAGCTTCGAGGTCGTCACGCTGCCGCCTTTGCGCGCGCGCAAGACTGATATCCTGATTCTCGCCGATTTCTTCGGGCGCCGTATGGCCTCGGAGATGGGGCGCGAGGAATGGCCCGGCTTCGGGCCTCATGCCACCGATGCGCTCAGCGAATATGCCTGGCCCGGCAATGTCCGGGAATTGCGCAACGTCGTCGAGCGCGCGGTCTATCGCTGGGAGCGCGAGGGGCCGATCGAGCAGATCGAGTTCGATCCCTTCCATTCGCCCTGGAGCCCGGCCGCCGTCAAGGCGCGCACCATCGAGCCAGCGCCCGCCGAGGAGGCGGAAGAGGACGATCCGGTCGCGGCGTGCGAGGAAGGACCGTCCGACTTCAAATCGCGCGTCTCGCGGTTCGAGCGCGAGCTGCTCCGCAAGTCGCTTGCCGAAAACCGGTTCAACCAGCGCGCGACCGCCGACGCGCTGGGGCTCAGCTACGATCAGCTCCGTCACGCGCTGCGCCGGCATGACTTGCTTGGCGCGCGCTGATTTGGCGTCCGATTCCCGCCCGGCCTTCCCCAGCACAGCCGATCGCGCCGAAGCCGACGCGCATTTTCCTGAATAACTCGGTTGCGTAACGAGTTTCTCGGACCCATTTGCGTAGGTCCGGCGTTGCCCCAAGCGACCCCAACCCAGATCAGGAGGATGAGCCATGGCTTTCGAACTGCCGCCGCTGCCGTACGACTATAACGCGCTCGAAGCGACGATCAGCGAAGAAACGATGAAATATCATCATGACAAGCACCACAAGGCCTATACCGACAACCTCAACGCCGGGGTCGCCGAGAGCGGACTCGAGGGCCAGTCGATCGAGGATATCCTGGCCAAGGCGGGAACGCTGTCGGCCAAGGTCCGCAACAATGGCGGCGGTTTCTGGAACCACGATTTCTTCTGGAAGATCATGTCGCCCAACGGCGGCCAGCCCTCGGGCAAGCTTGCCGACGCGATCGCCGAGTTCGGCGGGCTCGACAAGCTCAAGGAAGAATTCAACGCCAAGGGCGCCGGCCAGTTCGGCTCGGGCTGGGCTTGGCTGATTGCCGACGCGAACGGCAAGCTCAAGGTCACCTCGACTCCCAATCAGGACAATCCGCTGATGGACGTGACGCCCGACAAGGGCACACCGATCCTCGGCAACGACGTGTGGGAGCACGCTTATTACCTCACCTATCGCAACGATCGCGGTGCCTATCTTAAGGCGTGGTGGGACGTCGTGAACTGGAACGAGGCCGCCAAGCGCTACGACAGCGCCAGGGGCTGAGCCGCCAGCGAATGAAGGGAAGGGGCGTCGGGCGACTGGCGCCCCTTTTCGTTGCGGCCGTCACCCCTCCGGCGGCGCGTCGGTGATCGCATCCTTTTCGACCATCAGCCCGTGCTTGAGCAGCATCGGCACATTGGCGATTGCGAACAGCAACGTGATGATGACGCAGCCGGGAAACTTGAACAGCACCCAGGCATTCCACGCCGCTTCCTTGGCCATATAGGCGGCGGTCAGGCGCCACACCGCCTCGTTCAGCACCGCCATGAAGGCGAAGAAGATCGCCCAGTTGCGCGTCAGCTTGCGCCAGCCTTCCTCGTCGAGCCCGGCATAAGCGGTGCCTAGCAATTGCTGGAGCAGCGGCCGCCCCGTCACCAGCCCGAAGGTCAGCACGCCGGCGAACAGCGCGTAGACGAAGGTCGGCTTCATCTGGATGAATTTCTGATCGTGGAAATAGAGCGTCAGCCCGCCGAACACGATCACCAGCGCCGCGGTCAGCCACAGCATTGGCGAGACGTGCCGCGTCTTCACCCACGACACAATCACCGCGATCACCATCGCCGCCATGAATGCGCCCGTCGCCGCGAGCACCCGCACGATCGGCAGCCCCGGCATCAGGAAATTGACCGCGAAGAACACCAGCAGCGGCCCGTAATCGAGCGCCATGCGCAGGCCCGGCGAGGCGGGCGGTGGGGTCGGCTTGTCGGTCATTTGCGCACCGTATCCACCCCGGCGATGATCCGCGAGACTTCGCGGGCATCGAACGGCCGGAAATCCTCGATCGTCTCGCCGACGCCGATCGCGTGGATCGGCAGTCCGTATTTCTCCGCCGCCGCCACCAGCACGCCGCCGCGCGCGGTGCCGTCAAGCTTGGTCATCACCAGCCCGGTGACGTTCGCGGTTTCCTTGAACACCTCGATCTGGCTGAGCGCATTCTGCCCGGTCGTCGCGTCGAGCACCAGCACCACGTCGTGCGGCGCCTTCTCGTTGAGCCGCCCCAGAACGCGACGGATCTTGGCGAGCTCGTCCATCAATTCGGTGCGGTTCTGCAGGCGTCCGGCGGTGTCGACGATCAACACGTCGGTGCCGTTGGCGGTGCCGCGCTTGACGCCTTCATAGACCAGGCTCGCCGCATCGCCGCCCTGCTCGCCGGAGACGATCGGCACGCCGATGCGGTCCGCCCACACCTTCAGCTGCCCGATCGCGGCGGCGCGGAAGGTGTCGCCGGCGACCAGCATCACCGAATAATCCTGCTCGGTCAGCAGATGCGCGAGCTTGGCGATCGTCGTCGTCTTGCCCGATCCGTTGACGCCGATCACCAGGATGACCTGCGGGCGCGGGAACGCCTCGATCTCGATCGGCTTGGCGACCGGCTGCAGCGTCTTCTCGATCTCTTCGGCGACGACAAGGCGCACACCGAGTTCGTCCATATTGCGCTCGACCGGCGTTTCCGCGAGCCGTTGTCGTACCCGTGCCGCGGTCTGCGGCCCGAGGTCGGAAGCGATCAGCGCCTCCTCGATCTCGTCGAGCTGATCGTCGTCGAGCCGCCCGAGGCCAAGCCCGGCGAGATTGCCGACCAGCCGGTCGGACGTGCGGCGGAAGCCGCCGAGCAGTTTGTTGTGCCAGGAAGGAGTGGTGCTCATGCGTATCCTGTTGCTCGCGCGCGAGCGGTGAGGGCGCCGTTATCGACCGCATCGATCGTAACGGTCTGGATCGAGCCGATCTCGGCAGGTTCGGCGAGCCTGATATCGGCGAAATTGCCGGCATGGCCGCGATCGCCGGGGCGCTCGACGAGAACCGATTGCTCAGTCCCGATCAGCGATTTGAGCCACGCCGCGCGCCGCCGTTCCGCCGCCTCGCGCAGTCGCGCCGCGCGCGCCTTCGCGAGCTCGGGCTCGACTTGCGGCATCCGCGCGGCCGGCGTGTTATCGCGCGGCGAATAGGGGAAGATATGCGCGTGAACCAGATCGCAATCGTCGATCAGCGCCAGCGTATTGGCGAACATCGCCTCGCTCTCGGTCGGGAATCCTGCAATCAGGTCGGCGCCGATCGCGATTGCCGGCCGTGCCGCCTTAAGCTGCTCGACGATCGTCACCGATTGCGCACGCGAATGGCGGCGCTTCATCCGCTTCAGCACCATGTCGTCGCCGGCCTGAAGCGAGAGGTGAAGGTGCGGCATCACGCGCGGCTCCTGCGTCACCAGCGCGAACAGGCGATCGTCGATCTCGATCGAGTCGAGCGAGGAGAGCCGCAGGCGTTCGAGCGTCGGCACGTGCCGCAGGATACGCTCGACGAGCTGGCCGAGGCTCGGCGCGCCGGGCAGGTCGGGACCGTAACTGGTCAGGTCGACCCCGGTCAGCACCACTTCGCGATGGCCGCGATCGACCAGCATGGCGATGCGATCGACCACCGCGCCGGCCGGGACCGAGCGGCTGTTGCCGCGGCCCAACGGGATCGTGCAGAAGGTGCAGCGATGGTCGCAGCCATTCTGCACCTCGACGAAGGCGCGGGCATGGCCGTCGAAGCTGGTGGCGAGATGCGGACTGGTCTCGCGCACGCGCATGATATCGCCGACGAGGACGGGGGCAGCAGCCTCCCAAGCTGACGACGACAGCTTCTCGCCATTACCGATAACCCGATCGACCTCAGGCATCGCGGCGAAGGTGGCGGGGTCAATCTGCGCCGCGCACCCCGTCACGACCAGCTCCGCCTCAGGCCGATCGCGCCGCGCGCGGCGGATCGCCTGGCGCGTCTGGCGCACCGCGGCATTGGTCACCGCGCAGCTGTTGACCACGATCGTGTCCCGCTCGCCCAGCAGCGCGCGGATCGTCTCGCCCTCGGCGAGGTTGAGCCGGCAGCCGAGATTGATGATATCGGGACCGGTCACGCGCAACGATGGGCGAGGGGGACGAACATGGCCGACGATCTAGGGGCGCGGGCACGCGAAGTCCATGCGGCAGCGCAGGGCGTCCTGACCTTCTGGTTCGACGAGACGACGGAGGAGCAATGGTTCGCCAAGGATGATACGCTCGATCGCACGATTGCCGCGCGCTTCGGCGCCCTGCGCGATGCCGTGCTGGCGAGCGGTGCGGCGGGATGGGATGGCGATCCCGATACGTTGCTTGCCGCGATCATTTTGCTCGATCAATTCTCGCGTAACATTCACCGCGGATCGCGTGAGGCATTCGCCGCCGACAGTCTGTCGCTCGATCTGACGCATCGGGCGCTCGCGAGGGGGTGGGACGAAACGATCGCACCCGAGCGTCGCGCCTTCCTCTACATGCCGTTGATGCACGCCGAGGATCGCGAGGAGCAGCGATTGAGCGTGGATTGCTTCACGCGCCTCGGTAATGCGGAGAATCTCGATTTCGCTCGCAAGCACCGGGCGGTGATCGATCGCTTCGGCCGCTTTCCGTCGCGCAACCAGGCGCTCGGCCGCGTCTCGACCGAAGCCGAGAAAGCCTATGTCAGCCAGCCAGGCGCCGGCTGGTAGGCTCGCCTTCCTCGTCGCCGGATTGCGACTGCAGCAGCCGCCGTTCGGCGAGGTGGCGGCGGACATGCGCGACGCTCAGCGGACGGCCGTAGAGCCAGCCCTGCCCTTTCGAACAGCCGAGCGCGCGCAGCCGCTCCTCTATCGCCGCGTCCTCGATCCCTTCGGCGGTGACCGGCAGGTTGAGGCTGTCGCCGAGCCGGGTGATCGCGTTGACGATCGCCGCGCTCTCGGCGTTTTCGTTGATCGAGATGACGAAGCTGCGGTCGATCTTGATGCGATCGAAGGGCAGCGCGCGCAGGTGCGCGAGGCTCGAATAGCCCGTCCCGAAATCGTCGAGCGCCAGCTGGACGCCCTGGTTCTTGAGGCTGCCGACGATCGATTGCGCCAGCGCGAGATTCTCGAACAAGGCGCTTTCGGTGATCTCGATCTCCAGCCGTCGGGCCAGGAAGCCGGTTTCGGTCAGCGTCTTGATGATCTTCTGCGCCAGCCAGGGATCGCGCAATTGCCACGGCGAGATGTTGATCGAAAGCGTCAGCGACGCGTGCCAGTCCTTCGCCGCGGCGAACGCCTGGCGCATCACCGATAGCGACAGGTCGGCAATCATCCCCGTCTCTTCGGCGATCGGGATGAACAATTCGGGCGAGATCAGCCCGCGGGTGGGATGCTCCCAGCGCGCCAGCACCTCGAAACCGTGCAGCCGCCCGGTGGTGAGATCGACCTGCTGTTCGAAATAGGGCACGATCTGCTGTGCGGGGATCGCGGCGCGAAGTCCCATTTCCAGCTCGTTGCGCGCCTTCAATTCGCGCTCCATCGATTGGTCGAACCAGGCGAAGCGATTCCGTCCGCCTTTCTTGGCGGCGTACATCGCGATGTCGGCGCTGCGGGTCAGCGAGTCGATGCCCGAGCAGTCGAAGTCGGAGCGCGCGATTCCCAGCGATGCGCTGACGTGGAGGTGCAACCCGTCGACGCAGAACGGCTGCGCGAGACGCGATACCAGTTGCTCGGCAACGCGTTCGACCGTTTCGGGATGCGTGGGCTCGAACGGCATCGCGCAGGCGAATTCGTCACCGCCGAACCGCGCGATCAGCGCGCCTTGCGGCAGCCGGTCCTCGATCGCTTCGGCAACCTGGCGCAACAGCGCGTCGCCGATCGTGTGGCCGTGCATGTCGTTGACCATCTTGAAATGATCGAGATCGAGCATCAGCAGCGCCAGCGCCTTGCCCCGCTTGCTCACCTGCGTCAGCGTGACGGCGCCGTCTTCGGGGAAGGAGCGGCGGTTGAGGAAGCCGGTCAGTGGATCGCGCGCGGCAAGCTGTTGCGCGCGCTGCTCCGCGGCGGCGTGCACCAGCACCTCGGTCGACAGCGCGCTGTGCCGCCGCCAGCCGATCAGGATCAGCGCGACGTTGAGCAGCAACGCAATGACCAGCGTGCGATCGGGAATGTCGCTACCTGCCACATAATGTTGCAACGTGCGCGACAGCACGGCGCTGCCGGTGCCGACGAACAGCAGGATCGCCGCGACGGTGATCGCGCCGGTGACGAGATCGCCGCGTCGCGCAAACATGGGGTCGTCGGTCATGGCCTTGGAAGCCAAGGGCTGGTCCTCTCGCGGTCCTGTTCGTGACGCGCTATCCCACGGGCCCGGTGTAAAAGAGGTTAAGGGCGGTCGACGGGCTCAGGCGCCTTGCCTTTGCCGGTCGCTTGGGCTATCCGCCCGCTCACGTTCCGATAAAGAACGCACGATGACAAACGCCCACGGGCGTCCGCTGGCCGGCGAGGTTTCGCCCGCCGGCGTATTTTGCGTTTGGCGGATGGCGATGTGAGGTGAGCCCATGTTCGACAGCTTGAGCGACCGGCTTGGCGGCGTATTCGACCGCCTGCGCGGCCGTGGCGCGCTGACCGAGGCGGATGTCCGCTCGGCGATGCGCGAGGTGCGCGTCGCGCTGCTCGAGGCCGACGTGGCGCTCCCCGTCGCGCGCGAGTTCACCGAGAAAGTCACCGAACAGGCGATCGGCCAGAACGTGCTGCGCTCGGTCACGCCGGGGCAGCAGGTCGTTAAGATCGTTTCCGACGCGCTGACCGAGATGCTCGGCGCCGACGCGTCGGAGCTGATGCTCGACGTCACGCCGCCCGCCGTCATCATGATGGTTGGCCTGCAAGGCTCGGGCAAGACAACCACCACGGCGAAGATCGCCAAGCGGCTCGCCAAGGACCGCAAGAAGGTGATGATGGCGTCGCTCGACGTCAATCGCCCCGCCGCGCAGGAACAGCTCGCGACGCTCGGCACCCAGGCCGAGGTGGCGACGCTGCCGATCGTTCAGGGGCAGCAACCGGTCGATATTGCGCGGCGCGCGCTGCAATCGGCCAAGCTGCAGGGCTATGACATCCTGATGCTCGATACCGCCGGTCGTCTGCATGTCGACCAGGCGCTGATGGACGAGATGAAGGCGGTCGCCGACGTGGCGAACCCGGCCGAAATCCTGCTCGTCGTCGACGCGCTGACCGGCCAGGACGCGGTCAACGTCGCGCAGAACTTCTCCGAACAGGTGCCGCTGACCGGCGTCGTGCTCACCCGCATGGACGGCGATGCGCGCGGCGGCGCGGCGCTGTCGATGCGCGCGGTCACCGGCAAGCCGATCAAGTTCGCCGGCACCGGCGAAAAGCTCGACGCGATCGAGGCGTTCCATCCCAGCCGCGTCGCCGGGCGCATCCTCGGCATGGGCGACGTCGTCAGCCTGGTCGAGCGCGCCGCGCAGACGATCGAGCAGGAAGACGCCGAGAAGATGGCGGCGAAGCTCGCCAAGGGTCAGTTCGACATGAACGACCTCAAGGCGCAGCTTCAGCAGATGCGCAAGATGGGTGGCCTCGGCGCGCTCGCCGGCATGCTGCCCGGCATGAAGAAGGCGCAGGCGGCGATGAATGCGTCGAACATGGACGACAGGATCCTGATCCGCATGGAAGCGATGATCGGATCGATGACGCCTAAGGAACGCGCCAAGCCCGCATTGCTCAACGCCAAGCGCAAGATCCGCGTCGCCAAGGGCTCGGGGACGACCGTGCAGGACGTCAACAAGCTCATCAAGATGCACCTCGAGATGTCGACCGCGATGAAGAAGATCAAGAAGATGGGCGGCTTGAAGGGCATGATGGCGATGCTCGGCAAGGGCGGCATGGGTGGCCTCGGCAACGCGCTGGGCGGCCCCGACATGGGCGAGGCGATGGGCAAGCTGGGCGGCGGTCTGCCGGGTGGCGGCAACATCCCGCCCGAACTCGCGGATTTCATGAACAAGAAGAAGAAATGACGCTGCGGCGTCGCATTGGTTGAAAGAAGGAAAGACTAAATGGCACTGAGCATTCGTTTGTCGCGTGGCGGCTCCAAGAAGCGCCCCTATTACCGCATTGTCGTTGCCGACGCGCGCAGCCCGCGCGATGGCCGCTTCATCGAGAAGATCGGCACCTACAACCCGCTCCTCGCCAAGGATTCGGACGAGCGCATCAAGCTCGACGGCGATCGCGCCAAGCATTGGCTGGGCGTCGGCGCGCAGCCGACCGATCGTGTCGCCCGCTTCCTCGATGCCGCCGGCATCCGTGAGCGCGCCGCGCGCAACAATCCGAAGAAGGCCGAGCCTGGCGAGAAGGTAAAAGAGCGCGCTGAGGAGCGTGCCGAGAAGCTGAAGGCTGCCGAGGAAGCCGCCGCCGAAGCCAAGGCTGCGCCCGCCGAGGGGTCGAACGAGGAAGCCGAAGCGGTGATCGCTGCCGAGGTCGAGGCTGCCACCGAGGAGCCGACGCCTGAGGCCGAGAAGGTTGCCGAGGCGACCGCCGAAGAGACCCCGGCGTCCGAATGAGTGCCGACGATCCCCTCCCCGCGGGGAGGGGAGACCGGCCGGTCACGCTTGCCGCCGTCATCGGCGCGCACGGCGTGACCGGCGAGGTCCGGCTCAAGGTCTTCGCCGACGATCTGTCGGCCTATCGCCAGTTCAATGGCGGAGCGCTCACGCTCAAATCGGTGCGGAACGGCACCAACGGCGCGATCGCGCGGTTCGCCGAAATCGCCGATCGCAACGCGGCGGAAGCCTTGCGCGGCACCGAACTCACCGTCCCCCGCTCGGCGCTGCCGCCGCTCGACGAGGGCGAATATTATCACGTCGACCTGATCGGTCTCGCCGTCGTCACTGATGCGGGAGAGCCGGTCGGCACAGTCGCGGCAGTCGAGAATTTCGGCGCCGGCGACATTCTTGAGATCGAGCGGCCTGACGGTCGCCGCTTCATGGTTTCCGTGTCGCAAGCGGTGATCGGCGATCCCATCACCCTCGCCGCGGAACTCGCTGACTGACCACGTTTCCCCTCGCGCGGCTCATCGTTAACAATGATCCGGCCTTGCCAAGGCGTTGCCGGTCGGGTCAGGGTGCTGCGCGGACGATTCTCACAGGCCAAATGGGCGGGAGTGTCGGTTCGGGAAGGGTGGGAGCGGCGCGAGTGATCGGGCCGCGCCGCGATCCTTCGATCAGGGGTTGCAAAAGGGGTTTACATGAAATTGTTGATGCGTGCGTTTGCGGCGTCGTTCCTGGCGACGGCCGCTCTGGTTCCGGCTGCCGCGAATGCCGAGAATCTCGATGAGGTGGACAGTCAGGTCTATACGACGACCGGGACGCATCAGGAGATCATGGCGCGGGCGGCAACCTGCGTTGCCCAGTTGATGAAGCCAGGCCGCCCCGACACACCGTTGATCTTGTCGCGCGACGATGCCGCCGGGGTGATGGTGATCGACAATTACACCACTTTTTCTGCGCGCATGATTACCTGGGCGTTGCACACCAAGATGACGTTTGAGGCGAAGGACGGCCGCTTCCGCATCATTCATACGGGGATCGAGCAGACTGCCGATGTGATGGGCCAGATGAGCCCGCACCCCGATTGGGTGCCCGTCAACAAGGGTTTCCCCAATCCATGGAAACATGCCCAAAAGGCGGTCGAGGACACCTCAACGCGGTTGGCGACATGCGTGATGAATCCGGCTCGATCCGATAATTGGTAGCCGTCGCCTGACCTGCCGGCGGTCGAGTCCTATGCCAGCCGGATGCGGCTCCCCGCTTCCTGCCGCGGCATCGCCTGCTCGGCCGGCACGTCCGGCCGCGGCAAGGTGTCGATTTCCTGTTGCGCGATCTGCAGCAGCTTTTCGGTATCGGGTAGCTGCGGCACGTCGAATCGCGGCGGTCGGTCGAAGGCGAACGCGCTGGTCATGTCGCCGCAGGTCTCGCGCCGCCACGGGCTGAGGTTCGCGACCTCGACGCCGAAGCGCTTTTCGAGCAATTGCAGCGTCGAGCTATGATCCATCGTCGTGCCGCACACGAAAGACCCGCGGCTGAACGGCGAGATGACCATGCACGGTACGCGGAAGCCCAGCCCGATCGGCTCGCCGCGGATGAATTCCTGTGCGGCGCCGGGCTCGGGCGTCGGCGGGACGACGTGGTCGAACTGGCCGTCATTCTCGTCGTAATTGAGGATCACCGCGGTCTTCGCCCACAGTTTGGGGTTGGACCACAGGGCCTTGAGCACCTGATGCGTGTGGTTCTCGCCCGCCGCAGGCAGGTAATCGGGGTGCTCGCTCAGCGTCGAGGGCGGCACGATCCAACTCACCTGCGGGATGTTGCCGCTGCGGATGTCGCCGAGCAATTCCTCGAACGGCCGGTCGCGCATCGCATTGTCCCACAGCGAGGACGTTTGCGGCGCGTTCTGGAACTGCGTGAAATATTTGCAGACGTTACAGCCGTAATCGTCGACGTCGTGATAGATGCGCCACGAAATGCCCGCACGATCGAGCCGTTCGGGATAGGTTTCCCACGAATAAGCGGTGCCGGCATTGTTGATCGCCGGCCCGCCGTTCTTGCCGTCGGGATCGATCGTCGCCGTCATCAGATAATAGCGATTGGGGTGCGTCGGCCCCATCACCGAGCAATGATAGCCGTCGCAGATCGTGAACGCATCGGCCAGCGCATAATAGAACGGAATGTCGTCGCGCGTGTGATAACCCATCGTCAGCGGCCCGGCGGCAGTGCCGTCGGCGCCGCGATGCACCGCGATCCAGTCGTCCATCTCGCCCTGGTTCCAGGCGATATGCTGCGCTTCCCAGCTGTGGCTCAGGTCGTGCAGCCGCTGTGCGCTGGTCGTCCGCGTGTCGAGCCGGAAAGGGAGGACGTGCCCATCGGGATTGAGGTGGTCGCGCTGGCGGAAGATCGAGCTGCCGTCGGCGCGCTGTCCGCGCGGATCGTCATAGCCGCGCACGCCCGCCAGCGTGCCGAAATAATGGTCGAACGAGCGGTTCTCCTTCATCAGGATGATGAAGTGATCGATGTCGTTGAGCGAGCCGCCCGCCATCTTGCCGAACGCCGCCGAGGCCAGTGGCCCGAACGGCAGCGCCGATGCGGCGGAGGCGGCCGCGGCGGTCTGGAGCAATCGGCGGCGGATGTAATCGGGCATGGCGTAACCTCGCTGGTATCATCGGGCGGCTGAGCCGCAGGCTCGTACCGCAATATTACCGGCACATGTCGCCGGCGCCTTTTTCCGCGTCGTCCCCGCCTAGATCAATCGCCGTAATGGATGCCGAACGTCCACGGCTTGGGGCGGCCGGTCGGATGCGGCGTGCCGTCGAGTCGGACGGCCTTCACGATCTTGATCCGCTTGAGCAGCATCTGGCCCTTCATCTCACCACTGCCGCCGCCGGTCGGCTGCGCTAGGATGCGCTTCACCACGTCCATCCCCGACACGACATGCCCGAACGCGGCGAAGCCGAGGAACGAGCCGCGCGCGTCGAGCGACGGGTTGGGGCCGATCATGATCGAGAAATTGCCCGCCGCCGAATTGGGATCGGGGCCGTGCGCCATCGAGATCGTGCCGTCGGTGTGGTGGATGCCGGTCTTGCTGGTTGGCTCGATCGGCACCGAATCGAGGATGCGGCGCGCGTCCATGCCGATGCCGCCCTGGATCAGGCCGTGGGTCGGATCGCCCTTGCGCCGCGAGGCGCGGTAGAAATCGGTGCCGTCGAACCGGCCGTCGTCGACATAGCGCATGAAATTGGCGACCGTTTTGGGGGCATGGCGCGCATCGAGCGCGAGCACGATCGGCCCCGCAGTGGTGACCAGTTTGACATGGACGATGCCCGGTGTGGCGGCGAGGGCAGGGACGGAGAACAGCGCGAGCGCGAGTGCCATCAGAAAACGCATGGCCGCGCGGTTAGCCTATTGTCGCTCGCGGCGCTACCGCGTCTGCTTGAACCCGGTGACGGCGCATGTATATACATGATGTATATACGGAGACGGGTGATGGCGAAGGAATATCGCGCCAAGGTGTTCAAGTCTGGCAATTCGGTCGCATTGCGATTGCCCAAGGCATTGGGCCTGAAAGAGGGCGACGAGATGGTGCTGCGCGAGGACCGCGGGAAATTCGAATTCGAGTCGGCAGCGAGCAAACCCGAGAGGATCGACCTGACTGGAATCTACGGATCATGTCCAGGCCTCAAGCCATTGTCTCCGGAGGACCGCATCATGGAACCGCGCGAACTCGATTGGGAAGGAAAGCTCCTCAAACGTGATTGAGCCGCAATTTCTGCTCGATTCGAACATCTGCATCTATTTGTTGGAGGGTCTGTCGGATGAAGCGCGGGCGCGTGCCGAACGGTGCCGCCCGGGCGACCTCGTTACCTCGGCGGTTACCTATGCCGAGGTGATGAGAGGCCTCGATCGAGACAACAAGGATGGCATGGCGATCGTCGAAGCGTTCTTTGGCGTGGTCAATATCGTCCCGTTCGACCGCGCCGCTGCCGCATGCTACGCCGATGTTCCCTTCAAGCGCGGTCGATTTGACCGGCTGATTGCCGCGCACGCGCTGGCGCTTGGCCTGACGCTGGTAACCAACAACGAACGCGACTTTGCCGATGTGCCGGGGCTGCGCGTGGAGAATTGGACCTTGCCGTTATGACCTGGCGCGCCACCGTGCTGACGCTCTATCCGGATATGTTCCCGGGCCCGCTCGGCCATTCGCTGGCCGGGCGCGCGCTCGCCGAAAATCGCTGGTCGCTCGATACCGTGCAGATCCGCGATTTCGCCACCGACAAGCATCGCACCGTCGATGATACGCCGGCAGGCGGCGGGGCGGGGATGGTGTTGCGCGCAGACGTCGTCGCGGCCGCGCTCGACAGCATTGCGGCCGACGCGCCGGTGCTGGCGATGACGCCGCGCGGCGCGCCGCTCTCGCAGGCGCGCGTCCGATCGCTGGCGGCCGGTCCTGGCGCGACCATCCTGTGCGGCCGGTTCGAGGGATTCGACGAGCGCTTGTTCGAGGCCCGCGCGATCGAACAGGTCTCGATCGGCGACTATATCCTCTCGGGCGGAGAGATGGGGGCGCTGGTGCTGCTCGACGCTTGCATTCGCCTCATTCCCGGCGTAATGGGCGCGCCTTCGAGCGGTGACGAGGAAAGCTTCGAAACGGGGCTCCTCGAATACCCTCACTATACCCGACCTTATGAATGGGAAGGGCGCACGATCCCCGAAGTGCTGCGATCGGGGGATCATGCGAAGATCGCCGCCTGGCGCAAGTCGATGGCGGAGGCAGATACACGGCTAAGGCGGCCGGACTTATGGGAGCGCCATGGGGGCGATCCGGTCCAGTCGCCCTCTGGCGCGCGGCGCAAGAATGGGAACGAATGAGATGAACCTCATCCAGACGCTCGAAGCCGAGCAGATCGCCAAGTTCAACGAAGCCAACAAGGCCCCCGAATTCCGCCCCGGCGACACGCTGCGCGTCGGCGTGAAGGTGGTCGAGGGTGAGCGCACCCGCGTCCAGAATTTCGAAGGCGTGTGCATTGCCCGTGCCAACAAGGGCATGGGCTCGTCGTTCACCGTCCGCAAGATTTCGTTTGGTGAAGGCGTCGAGCGCGTCTTCCCGCTCTATTCGCCGAACATCGAATCGATCACCGTCGTCCGCAAGGGCGCCGTGCGTCGTGCCAAGCTCTATTATCTGCGCGGCCGCACCGGCAAGTCGGCGCGCATTGCCGAGCGCCGCGACAATCGTGAGGTTGCCGCCGCCGCTGCTGAATAAGCCCGGCGACAGGCCAGTTCGAATAGGGGCGCGGCGGGCTTCGGCCTTCCGCGCCCTTTTTCGTGATGCCTTGGCGTTGGATTCAGCCGAACTGAATCGCTCCCACGAAAATGGATCAAACGCCAAAAGCGCGATGGTTGCGCGCTTTACCTTCTCCGCTTCGGCCGCAATAAGCCCCGCACGATGGCCCGTCGGCGCGGGCTGATACTCTCGGGGAGCGGGGATAATGTATAAATCGTGGATATGTGCAGGCGTCGTGGCCGCGATCGTGTCCAGCCCGGCGCTGGCTGCACAGCAGACCGGCAAGGAGCTCACGCTCGATGCGCTGTTCCAGAGCCCCAGCATCTCCGGCCCCAGCTTGCGTGGCTTGCGGCTGTCGCCCGACGGCAAGCTGGTGACGCTGCTCAAGGCGCGCCCCGACGAGACCGACCGTTTCGATCTGTGGGCGATCGATACCCGCACCGGCGCCGAGCGGATGCTGGTCGATTCGAAGAAGGTCGGCACCGGCGCTGAGCTTTCCGAGGCCGAAAAGATGCAGCGTGAGCGAATGCGGATCGGCGGCGAAAAGGGGATCGTCTCCTACGATTGGGCGCCCGACAGCAAGCACATCCTCGTGCCGCTCGACGGGCAGCTTTATCTCGCCGATACCGATGGCCGCGTAGTCAAGCTGACCGACGTGAAGGGCGGCGCACTCAACCCGGTGGTCAGCCCCGGCGGCACTTATCTGAGCTATGTCGCCGATGACGAGCTGGTGGTCGAACCGCTTGCCACCCGGCAGCCGCGACAGATCACCGAGGGCGCCAGCGACACGGTGAGCTGGGGCACCGCAGAGTTCGTCGCGCAGGAGGAAATGGACCGCCGCACCGGCTATTGGTGGGCGCCGCACGACAAATATATCGCGGTCCAGCGCACCGACGTCAGTCCGGTCAAGATCGTCACGCGCACCGCGATCGGCTCCGATGGCGCCAGGGTCTATGACCAGCGCTATCCCGCCGCGGGCACGCCCAACGCGCTGGTCGATCTCTATGTCATGAAGCCGGACGGCTCGGGCAAGGTGAAGGTCGACCTAGGAGCGAACCCCGATATCTACCTCGGCCGCGTCTATTGGTCGGCGGACGGCAACACGCTCTATGTGGTGCGCGAGGCTCGCGACCAGGCGACGCTCGATCTGCTCAAGGTCGATCCGGCGACCGGCAAGTCGAGCGTGCTGATCGCCGAAAAGGCTGGCCCCAAAAGCTGGCTCAACCTGCCGCCGGCCTTTCATGCGATGAAGGACGGCAGCCTGATCTGGTGGTCCGAGCGAAGCGGCCACGGCCATCTCTATCGCTTTGCGCACGGCAAGCTGACCGCGCTCACCAGCGGCGATTGGGATGTGCAGCGCCTCGCCGGCGTCGATGAGGCCAAGGGACGGCTCTATTTCGTCGCCGACAAGGAAACGCCGCTCGAAGAACAGCTTTACAGCGTCGATATCGCCCATCCCGGCGCCGTCACCCAGTTGACCGAGAATGGCTGGACCAACAGCGCGACGATGGACAGCGACGCGACGCGGGTGATTGTCGGCCGCTCGAACACCGAGCATCCGCCGCAGGTCTATCTCGTGGACGCCAGCGGCAAGCGGATCAAGTGGCTCGAGCGCAATGATATCGATGCCCGGCATCCTTATGCGCCCTATCTCGCCAGCCTGCGGCCGACCGCTTTCGGCACGATTCTGGCGGCGGACGGCACCACGACGCTGCATTACGAGATGATCACGCCGAAGCTCGAACCCGGCAAGAAATACCCGGTGTTCATGGAGCATTATGGCGGCCCCGGCGCGCAGCAAGTCGTCAACAAATGGAACGGCGCCTCGCTCGCCCAATATGTCGTCGATCGGGGCTACGTTTATTTCGAGGTCGATAATCGCGGCGCGACCAATCGCGGCACGAAGTTCGAGGACGCGATCTATCACGCGATGGGAACGGTGGAGGTCGCCGACCAGTTGAAGGGCGTCGATTTCCTCAAGCGCCAGCCGTTCGTCGATCCCGGCAAGATCACCACCTTCGGCTGGTCCTATGGCGGCTACATGACGTTGAAGCTGCTCGAAAAGGCGCCCGGCACCTTCGCCGCCGGCGTCGCGGTGGCGCCGGTGACCGACTGGACGCTCTACGACACGCATTATACCGAGCGTTACATGGGCGATCCCAACAAGGATCCGGCGGCCTATACCGCGTCCGGCGCGTTGGCCGAGTCCGACAGGATCGTCGATCCGCTGCTGCTGATGCACGGCCTGTCGGACGATAATGTCGTGTTCGACAATTCGGCGCGGCTGATGGCCAAGATGCAGGCCAACGACCAGCCGTTCGAAGCGATGCTCTATCCCGGCAAGACCCACGCGATGTCGGGGGTGGTCGAGCATGTCTATATGACGATGATGAATTTCCTCGATCGTCACGTCGGCTTGCCGCCGGTCAAGGGCAAGGACTGATCGGCGCCAAAGCAAAACTTGCTTCCATTCCGCGTCATGCGTCTTAAGTAGCGGTCCCGCCCGCGGATGGCGCGGACAAGCAACAGGACGGATTCATGGGTTATCGGGTGGTGGTCGCTGGTGCGACCGGCAATGTCGGGCGCGAGATGCTCAACATTCTCGCCGAACGCGAATTTCCGGTGGACGAAATCGCGGCGGTGGCGTCGTCGCGGTCGACCGGCGACGAGATCGAGTTCGGGGAGACCGGCCAGAAACTCAAGGTCCGCAACATCGAGCATTTCGATCCCACCGGCTGGGATATCGCGCTGTTCGCGATCGGTTCGGAAGCGACCAAGGTCTATGCGCCGAAGTTCGCCGCTGCCGGCTGCACGGTGATCGACAATTCGTCGCTCTATCGCATGGACCCGGACGTGCCGCTGATCGTGCCCGAAGTGAACCCGGAAGCGATCGACGGCTATCAGCGCCGCAACATCATCGCCAACCCGAACTGCTCGACCGCGCAGCTCGTCGTCGCGCTGAAGCCGCTGCATGATGCGGCGAAGATCAAGCGAGTCGTCGTCGCAACCTATCAATCGGTCTCGGGTGCGGGCAAGGCGGGGATGGACGAACTGTTCGAGCAGAGCCGCAACATCTTCGTCGGCGACAGTGCCGAGCCGCACAAGTTCACCAAGCAGATCGCCTTCAACGTCATCCCGCACATCGACAGCTTCCTCGAGGACGGCTCGACCAAGGAAGAGTGGAAGATGGTGGTCGAAACCAAGAAGATTCTCGATTCGAAGATCAAGCTGTCGGCAACCTGCGTCCGCGTGCCGGTGTTCGTCGGCCATTCGGAAGCCGTCAATATCGAGTTCGAGAACGAGCTGTCGGCCGAGGAAGCGCAGAACATCCTGCGCGAGGCGCCCGGCGTGATGCTCGTCGACAAGCGCGAGGACGGCGGTTACGTCACGCCGGTCGAGTGCGTCGGCGAATATGCCACCTACATCAGCCGCGTCCGCGAGGATCCGACGGTGGAGAACGGCCTGGCGCTGTGGTGCGTCAGCGACAATCTGCGCAAGGGCGCGGCCCTGAATGCGGTTCAGATCGCCGAACTGCTCGGAAGGCGGCATCTCAAGAAGGCGGCTTGAGCGTCTGCTATCGCGGTGATATCATCATCGCGTGGCACAGGTTCTGATCCGCAATCTGGATGATGCGGTCGTCGCCGATTACAAGCAGGCGGCGGCCGAGCACGGCCGGTCTCTCGAAGCCGAGTTGCGCGATGTATTGACCAATGCGCGGCCGAAGCGGCGCTTGTCCAAAGCCGAGCTGATCGCCCTGTCCGAACGCCTGCGTGCCGCGACTCCCTTGTCGTCCGCGAAGATTGACAGCACTGACCTTATCCGCGCTGACCGCGATGCGCGATGATCGTCGCCGATGCGAGCGTCATCGTTAAGGTGCTGACCGAGGAAGTGGGCTCGGCGGAGGCAACCCGCACGGTCGCCGACACCGACGTTGTCGTGCCCGATTTCATTCAATTCGAAGTGGCAAGCGCCTTGTCGAAGAAAGTGCGTTATGCGGGCCTGCCTGCCAAGCAAGCCGAGGATGCGCTCGAGGTGCTGCCGCTGATCGTTCCTGATCGCTACGATACGTCACGGTTGCTCGATCGCGCCTTCGCCTTGTCGGTCTCGATCCGGCACGCACTCTACGATTGCATCTATCTGGCGCTTGCCGAGCAACTGGACTGCAAACTTGTCACCGCCGATGAAAAATTTCTGAATGTAGTCGAGCGGACTGACTTGAGCCCGCGAATCGAGCGTCTGGTATGACCGTCGAAGGCGGCTGCAATTGTGGCGCGGTGCGCTACACGCTTGCCCTCGATGCGCTGCCGCGGACCTATGCCTGCCACTGCCACCAGTGCCAGCGCTGGTCGGGCAGCGCGTTCAGCCAGCAGGCGCTCGTTCCCGAGGCCTGCGTGACGGCGACGGGGCCGATCGCCATCTACGAGAAAGTGACCGGGGACCGCACCTCGGTCCAGCGCATGTGCGGCGTCTGCCATTCGCGCATCTACAACACCAACACGCGTCGCCCCGGCATCGCGGTGGTGCGCGCCGGCACGCTCGATCGCTCGGAGGAGCTCGAGTGCGTCGCGCATATCTACACGGCCTATAAGCAACACTGGGTCGATATCCCGGCGGCGGTGCCGTCGTGGCCGGAGGCGGCGCCGCAGGACGATTTCATTCGCGCGCTGATGCGAGGATAGGATGAGCGAGACGATGACCGGCGGCTGCCAGTGCGGCCGCATCCGCTACGCGGTCGAGGCCGACGACGACGCGGCCTATCTGTGCCATTGCCGGATGTGCCAGCGCGCGACGGGCGGCGTTGCGGCGACGCTCAAGGAGGTGCCGCGCTCGGCCGTGCGCTGGAAGACCTGCGAACCCGATCGCTACCGCTCGTCGCCGATTGCTGTGCGCGGCTTTTGCGCGTTGTGCGGTACGCCGCTCACCTATGAAGGTTACGGATCATCGCACATGGATCTCACCGTCGGCAGTTTCGATACGCCCGGCAAATTGCGTCCGACCGGGCATTCCGGCGTCGAAAGCCGGCATGACGCCTGGCTCGATACGCGCGGCTTGCCCGAAACGCGCACCGATCAATTGCCCAATATCGTCAACAAATGGATCGAGGCCGTTGGCAAACTCCCCGATTGACCCGCACTTCTTCGACAGTTTCGATGGCGTCCGCCTTGCCTGGCGCGAATTGGGGGAGGGGCGCCCAGTCGTCCTGATCCACGGCTATTTCTCGAATGCCGAGGTCAACTGGCTGAAATACGGCCACGCCCAAACAATCGCGGCGGCCGGCTTCCGCGTCATCATGCCGGACCTGCGCGGCCATGGTGACAGCGCCAGGCCGCATGAGGCGGCCGCTTATCCGCCCGACGTGTTGATGCGTGACGGTTTCGCGCTGGTTGAGCATCTCGGCCTCGCCGATTACGATCTCGGCGGCTATTCGCTCGGCGCGCGCACGACGGTCAGGATGCTGGCCAACGGAGCGACGCCGCGGCGCGTGGTGATTTCGGGGATGGGGCTCACCGGCCTCGTCGATACCGGCGGTCGCGGCAGCTATTTTCGTGACGTGCTCAATAACCTTGGTAGCTTCGAGCGCGGCTCGGCCGAATGGCTGACCGAGGCGTTCCTCAAGACCACGCAGGGTGATCCGATCGCGCTGACGTGCATCCTCGACACCTTTGTCGACACGCCGGAAGCGGCGATCGCGGCGATCGAGCAGCCCACGCTGGTCGCGGCCGGCGTCGACGATGACGACAATGGTTCCGCCGAGGCACTCGCCCGCGTGCTGCCGCACGGACGCTATGTCGCGCTGCCGGGCAACCACATGAGCGCCGTCACCAAGCCAGAGCTGGGCAGCGCGATCGCCGCCTTCCTCGGCGGCTGAGCCTCAGGCGTCGTCGTCGGGCTTGGGTGGCTTGGCGCGATCATCGCGCCGCCGCCGCGCACTGCCTCTGAGCGACAGCAACGCCGCGCCCGCCGCCAGCACACCCGCGCCGGCAAAGGCAGGGAACCAGCGCCCGCGCCGGCGCGTCGCCGGATCGGTCGCGCGCGTGTCGAAGGCCTTGGGCTCGGTGGGCACCGCGGCATGAAGATCGGGCGCTTCGGTGCGCTTGGGGGCCGCCGGGCGCTTGGGCGCGGTCGGCTTCGGTCGTGCCGATCGGCGCGGCGCCGGCGTCTTGGCGGCAGGCTTCTTGGCGCCCGATTTCGCCGCCGGCTTCCGGCTCGGCGGCTTCGGCGCGGCGGGCTTGGCGCCGCGAGCGCTGGCGCGGCCGGGCTTCGGTGCGACTTCGGGCGGCGTCGCCTGCGCCGGGTTGCCGGCGTCGGGCGTGCCCTCACCCTCGGGTGGCGAAGGTGGGGCGGGCGGTGTGGATGACTCGTCGGCCATATGATCTCCCCGAGCTTGTAATCGCGACAACGCCTAACACAGCCGCGCGTTGCACGCGATCAGCGGAACGGCGGCTCATCGAATGCGCGCAGCTTGCGGCTGTGCAGCTTCGGCCCCTCGCGGCGCAATTCCTCGCAGGTTTCGATGCCGATCCGCATATGCTCGTTGATCGCGCGCTCGTAGAAGCGATTGGCCTGGCCGGGCAGCTTGAGCTCGCCGTGCAGCGGCTTGTCCGACACGCACAGCAAGGTGCCGTAGGGCACGCGGAAGCGATAGCCCTGCGCCGCGATCGTCGCCGATTCCATGTCGACGCCCACCGCGCGGCTCAATGAGAAACGCAGCGCCGAGCGCGAGAAGCGCAGTTCCCAGTTGCGATCGTCGGTGGTGACGATCGTGCCGGTGCGCAGCCGCCGCTTGAGCTTGTCGCCCGACTGGCCCGACACGGTCTCCGCCGCGCGCGCCAGCGCCTGCTGGATCTCGGCGATCGCCGGCACCGGGATTTCCGGCGGCAGCACTTCGTCGAGCACATGGTCGTCGCGCAGATAGGCGTGAGCGAGAACATAGTCGCCGATCCGCTGGCTGGGGCGCAGGCCGCCGCAATGGCCGATCATCAGCCACGCCTCGGGCCGCAGCACCGCGAGGTGATCGCAGATCGTCTTGGCGTTGGACGGCCCGACGCCGATGTTGACCAGCGTGATGCCGGTGCGGTCCGGCCCGATCAGGTGATAGGCCGGCATCTGGTGGCGCCGCCACGCGCTGTCGCTGACCACTCGTTCTGGATCGTCGCCTGCTTCGATCATCAGCCCGCCGGCACCGGACAGCGCGGTATAACGGCTGCCGTCCTCGGCAAGCTGCGCGCACGCCCAGCGGACGAATTCGTCGACATAGCGGTGATAATTGGTGAACAGCACGTAGCGCTGAACGTGCTCGGGCGGCGTGCCGGTGTAATGCCTGAGCCGCGCGAGCGAGAAATCGGTGCGCAGCGCATCGAACAGCGCGAGCGGGCGATCCTCGTCGCCATGCTGCCACAGGCCATCGGCGATCTCGTCGCCGATCATCGCCAGCTCGGTCGCCGGGAAGTGCCGCGCGAGTTCGGTCGCCGATACCTCGTCGAGGCTCAGCGCGTGGCCAGGGTCGAGCACATAGGGGAACGGGATTTCCTGCCGCCCCGTCACCGCTTCCACCTCGACATCGTAATCTTCCATCAGCAGCGTCAGCTGCTCGATCAGATAATCGGCGAACATCGCCGGCTTGGTGACGCTGATCCGGTAATGGCCGGGCGTGATCAGCCGGCCGTACGACCGCATCGGCGTCGGCCGGTCCTCGTCGCTGCCGCGAAAGGTGAGGCGGATTTCGGGATAGGCGAACGAGCCGTCGCGGCGCGCCTGCGGATCGGGCGCGGTGCCCTCGACCAGATAGGCGTTGAGCGCCGCCTTCAGCCGCGTCACCGAGGCGGTGTAGAGCTGGTCGAGTTCAGAGACGATGTCGGAAGCTGTTGTCATCGTCTGCGGCTAAATCGTGCGGCGGCCGGAAGCAAGAGGGTGTCATCCCGCCATTCGCCCTGAGCTTGCCGAATGATCCGACAAGCTCAGTACGAACGATCAGGATTACAATTGCTCGAGCAGATGCTCGGCGGAGCTCACGTTGAATTCGCCCGGCGCCTCGACGTTGAGCTGCTCGACGACGCCGTCGTTGACCAGCATCGAGAAACGCTGACCGCGCGTGCCCATGCCGAATTTGGAGCCGTCCATCTCCAGCCCCACTGCCTTGGCGAACGCGCCGTTGCCATCGGCCAGCATCGTCACCGCATCGGCATGATTGGCCTGCCGCCACGCGCCCATCACGAAAGCATCGTTGACCGCGGTGCAGGCGATCTCGTCGACACCCTTGGCCTTCAGCTCGGCGGCCTTGTCGACGAAGCCGGGCAGGTGTTTGGCCGAGCAGGTCGGGGTGAAGGCGCCGGGCACGGAGAACAGCGCAACCTTGCGGCCCTTGAAGAAGGCGTCTGAATCCACCTGCTCGGGGCCGCTGTCGGTGGCCTTCACGAAGGTCGTCTGGGGCAAGCGGTCGCCGACGGTGATAGTCATCAATTCCTCCTCTTTGGTACCGGTCGTTAGCTTGTGCGGCGGCGCGCCATTTTCAAGCGTGGCGGGGGCGGCTGCCGTGGGCTATAGCCAACCACATGGAATCCGTTGAATACCTCACGGGACAATTTCTCCTCGCCATGCCGGGGATCGGCGATCCGCGCTTCGAACGCTCGGTGATCGCGATCTGCGCGCATGATGAAAAGGGCGCTTTAGGCATCGGCATCGGCGCGACGGTGGCCGGGCTCGGCTTCCATGACCTGCTCGAGCAGTTCGAGATCGAGCCGGGTGAAACCCCCGATGCTCCGGTTCACTTCGGCGGCCCGGTCGAGCCGCGGCGCGGCTTCGTGCTGCACACGCTCGATTGGGGCGGGCAGGATACGATCGACGTCGCCGGGCGCTGGGCGCTTTCCGGCACGATCGATGTGTTGCGGGCAATCGCCGCGGGCACCGGGCCGAGCCGCTGGCTGGTCGCGATCGGCTATGCCGGCTGGGGCGAGGGCCAGCTCGATGAGGAAATGACGCGCCACGGCTGGTTCTCGACGCCGGCCGATACCGGCCTGATCTACGACGTGACCGCGGCCGGGCGCTGGGAAGGCGGTTTCGCCGCCGCCGGTATCGACCCGCGACTGCTGGCAAACAGCACCGGCACGGCGTGATGCGTCAATGCAGCGCGGCCGCGATGTGGCCGAGCTTATCCGGGTTGCGCACCACGTAGATCGCGACGATGCGGCCATTCTCGATCGCCAGCGCGGTGGTCTGCGGCAGGCCGTCATGCTCGATAGTGACCATGCCGGGCAGACCGTTGACCCAGGTGAATTCGACGCCGAGCGCGGGATGCCCCGCGAGCAGCCGCGCGATCGCCTTGTGCGCGCGGAGCACTTCGCTGCGGCCGATCATCGGCCGGCCTGCCGCCGGCCGCTTCCCGCCGCCGTCCGAATAGAGCACGACGTCCTCGGCCAGCAGGTCGCCGAGCTGCGCCATGTCGCCCGAACGCGAAGCTGCGAAAAACGCTTCGGCCAGCGCCATGCCGCGCTTGGGCTCGACCGGATAGCGCGGGCGTTCGTTGCGCACATGCTCACGCGCGCGCGCAGCGAGCTGGCGGCAAGCCGCGGGCTCGCGGCCGATCGCCGCGGCAACCTCGTCGAAGCCCTGGCCGAACACGTCGTGGAGCAGGAAGGCCGCGCGTTCGAGCGGCGACAGGCGTTCGAGCGCGAGCATCAGCGGCAAGGTGACGTCGTCGCTCTCCTCGGGCTCGACCACCGGATCGGGCAGCCATGGCCCCCAATAGGTCTCGCGCCGCACGCGCGCCGACTTGAGCTGATCGAGGCACAGGCGGGTGACGACGCGGCGCAGGAAGCCGGCCGGATTCTCGATCTCCGCTTGGTCTACCGCCGACCAGCGCAGCCAAGCCTCCTGCACCACGTCCTCGGCATCGGCGACCGAGCCGAGCATGCGATAGGCGACGCGGCGCAGCATCGGCCGCTCGCGGTCGAACGCCGCGCCGACGTCGCCGTCGCTCATGCCGCGAGCGACGGATCGAACAGGTTGAAGCCGACCGCGAGCCGGTTCCAGCCGTTGATCACGTTGATCATCATGGTCAGTTGCACCTGTTCCTCCGGGGTGAATTGCTCGGCCAGCGCGGCATAGACCGCCTCGGGCGCGCGCTTTCCAGCGATTTCGGTCAGATGATCGGTCCAGGCAAGCGCCGCGCGCTCGCGATCGGAATAGCACGGCGCTTCTTCCCAGGCATTGAGCAGATAGAGCCGCTGCTCGGTCTCGCCGGCCTTGCGCGCTTGCGCCGAGTGCATGTTCAGGCAGTTGGCGCAGCCGTTGATCTGTGACGAGCGCATCTTGACGAGTTCGAGCAGCGCCGGCTCGATCGTTCCCTTCTCGGCGGCGGCGGACATGGCGAGGAACGCCTGAACGTGGCGCGGGGCGGCTTCATAGGGATTGAGGCGAGGGGTCATGGCAGGTCTCCTTCAAGGGGTGTCGCTGCCTTGACGAGGGCCGCCGCCGGATTGTGACATCGCGCTTCGATTTTTTTGGCCTACGCCTTTCGGGAAACATATAAAGACATCTTTATATTTGATTTGGGCGCTGCGGCCCTCTATGTGGCAGGCATCCACGGCGCGCATGCGGCGCGCCCATTCGAGATCAACCGACCTCAGGAGACTTTTTGTGGCCACCGCCCCCGCGATCGAGCGCGAAGATTACGTCGTCAAGGACATCAGCCTGGCCGATTACGGCCGTGCCGAGATCAACATCGCCGAAACCGAAATGCCCGGCCTGATGGCGTTGCGCGAGGAATATGGCGCGTCGAAGCCGCTGAAAGGCGCGCGCATCACCGGCTCGCTGCACATGACGATCCAGACCGCGGTGCTGATCGAGACGCTGACTGCGCTCGGCGCCGACGTCCGCTGGGCGACCTGCAACATCTTCTCCACCCAGGACCATGCCGCCGCCGCCATCGCCGCGACCGGCGTGCCGGTGTTCGCCATCAAGGGCGAGAGCCTGGCCGATTACTGGGATTATGTCGGCCGCATCTTCGATTGGGGCGACGAAACCTGCAACATGATCCTCGACGATGGCGGTGACGCCACCATGTTCGCGCTGTGGGGCGCGCGTCTCGAGGCCGGCGAGGAAATGCCCGAGCCCGAGAATGACGAGGAAGTCGAGATGCAGCGCGCGCTGAAGGCCTTCATCAAGGCCAAGCCGGGCTATCTCACTGAGACGGTGAAGAACATCAAGGGAGTCTCCGAAGAGACCACCACCGGCGTTCACCGCCTCTATCACCTCGCCAAGGCGGGCAAGCTGCCGTTCCCGGCGATCAACGTCAACGACAGCGTCACCAAGTCGAAGTTCGACAATCTATACGGCTGCAAGGAATCCTTGGTCGACGCGATCCGCCGCGCGACCGACGTGATGCTCGCCGGCAAGGTGGCGACCGTTGCCGGCTTCGGCGATGTCGGCAAGGGCTCGGCGCAGTCGCTGCGTAACGGCGGCGCGCGCGTGCTGGTCACCGAGATCGACCCGATCTGCGCGCTGCAGGCGGCGATGGAAGGCTTCGAGGTCGTGACGATGGACGAGGCGGTCAGCCGCTCGGACATCTTCGTGACGGCGACCGGCAATGCCGACGTCATCACCGCCGATCACATGAAGGCGATGAAGCCGATGGCAATCGTCTGCAACATCGGGCACTTCGATTCCGAGATCCAGATTTCGGGCTTGAGCAACTACAAGTGGACCGAGATCAAGCCGCAGGTCGATCTTGTCGAATTCCCCGACGGCAAGCAGATCATCATCCTCGCCAAGGGCCGCCTGGTGAATCTGGGCTGCGCGACCGGCCACCCCAGCTTCGTGATGTCGTCGAGCTTCACCAACCAGACGCTGGCGCAGATCGAGCTGTTCACCAAGACCGACGAGTACAAGAACGACGTCTACGTGCTGCCCAAGCATCTCGACGAGAAGGTCGCCGCGCTGCACCTCGAAAAGCTCGGCGTGAAGCTGTCCAAGCTCAGCCAGAAGCAGGCCGATTATATCGGCGTGCCGGTCGAGGGGCCGTTCAAGCCGGATCATTACCGGTATTGATCGCAAGGGATTCGTCCCTTGTTGAGCCGGGGCGTCGTGCAAGGCGCGATGCCCCGGCCGACGATGCGCCATTGACGATCGGCGGAAGGCGCACCTAGGCGTTGGCGATGGCCAACTCACCGATCGATCTGTCTGTTTCGCCACTGGCTGCTCTGCGCGATGAATGTCGTAGCGCGCGATCCGCCGTCGCGGCCGACCCCAAAGACGGAACCGCCGCCGAAGCATTATATACTTGCGTGCGCCGCGCCGCGGACAACGCAATGCGCCAGCCGGCCAAGCCGCAACGCCCGATTGCGCCGGAGGTGGCCGAGGCGGCGCGTCTGCTGCAAAATGGCGCGAGTGAGCAGGCGGAAATTCTGCTGCGCCGCTATCTCGCGGTCGTTCGCAACGAACCGGATGCCATGCTGCTCATGGCGAACATCGCCGCGCAGTGCGGCTTTCCGGAAAATGCCGAGCGCATTCTGCGTCGTTCGGTAGAATTGCACCCCGACCGCAACGCGAACTGGATTGCGCTCGCCCGCCTCCAGCATGATCGCGCCAAGCAGGACGATCAAGTCGAATTGGTCGACGATGCCCTGGCGTGCCTCGATCGCGCTCTTGCCAACGATCCACTCGACGAAGAGGCGCTGGGCTTCAGGCCCGCGCTGCTGACACAGATCTGGCGTCTCGACGAGGCGCATGAATCGTTCCGGATACTCGTTGAGAAGTACCCTGAGAGCCAGCCCGCTTGGATCAATTATGCGCACCTGCTTAAGACGCGCGGCGATTTCGGCGAGGCGGTGGCCGCCTATCGCACTGCGCTGGCGCTCGATCCGGATAATGGGACGGCGTGGTGGTTATTTGCCGATCTCAAGCTGGCGCGCTTCTTTCCGTTCGATGTCGAACTGATGACGGCGGCATTGCCGCGCCAGCGTGACGTCATGGCCGAAGCGAGCCTGCATTTCGCGCTCGGTGCCGCAATCCATCAGATGCAGGATTACGAGGCGGCGGCCGGCCATTTGCGGCAAGGTAATGCCCTGCGTTTGAAAGAGCGCCCGCATGATGTCTCCGCGATGAGGGCGGGAGTCGACCGGGCGATCGAAACCTATAGCCCCGGCTTCTTCGCTGAACGCGCCGTTGCAGGGCATGACAGCAACGAGCCGATCTTCGTTCTTGGATTGCCGCGCTCGGGCTCGACTCTGCTCGAACAGATATTGGCGAGCCATTCGGCGATTGAGGGAACAGCCGAGTTATTCGCCATCCAGCAAATCGAGGTCGAGTTGTTCCGTCGTCATACTGCGGACACGGTCGAGGCGTTCATCGACACCCTCGGCGCCGAGGAATTGGCCGCGCTCGGCCAGCGCTACCTTGATCTCACGCGATTCCACCGGCGCAGCGCGCGGCATCACTTCATCGACAAAAACCCCGGCAACTGGAGGCAGATCGGCTTCATCCATTCGATCCTGCCGAACGCCCGGATCATCGACATTCGCCGCAATCCGCTGGATTGCTGCTTCGCCAATTACGCGCAGCATTTCATGGTCGGGGTGAATTACAGTTACGGCCTGGCCGAGGTCGCATCGCAATATCGCGAATATCTTCGATTCATGCGCCATATCGATCGCGTCTTGCCCGGGCGCGTCCACCGGGTGATCTACGAAGATCTGGTGGAAGACATCGAGAGCGAGACGCGCCGGCTGTTCGCTTATCTGGAATTGCCCTTCGAGGAATCCTGCCTGCGGTTCTTCGAAAGCGATCGACCGGTACGAACCCCGAGTTCAGAGCAGGTGCGCCAGCCGATCAACCGCGCGGGGATCGACAAATGGCGCCGTTACGAACCATGGCTCGATCTGGTCGCCGCTGTTGGCGACTTGGCCGACGACTGGCGAAGCTGACATTGGTTACGACTGTGACTTTTCGGTCACGTCGAGTGCGGAAAATGGGGAAGCCTGCTTAAACGTTGTTCTATTACTCCCGGCAGTTGGGCACAAACGTGTGATTCATGTTCAGGGGGTATTAACAATGAAAAGACTTGGCATTGCCATTCTCTCGTCGGTGTCGTTCGCGGCCATGATGGCGGCGCCGGCGTACGCGCAGACCGCGACGTCGCTCGATGCGAACACCGATACGTCGGACCTCCAGACGAATACGGATGCCTCTGTCACCAATGCGCAGGGGCAGTCTGAAAAGGCGGGCGACATCATCGTCACCGGCTCGCGTATCCGGCGCGACAATTTTGCGACGCCGCAGAACGTGGATATCTTCACGCGTGATGACGAAATCCTCGCCGGTTCGCGCTCCACGACGGACGTGCTGCAATCGGCCACCGTCACGTCGGGCACCTCGCAGATCAGCGGCAGCTTCCTCGGCTATCTCTCGGATGGCGGCCAGGCGGCGAATGTCGTCGGCCTTCGCGGCCTCGGCGCGTCGCGCACGCTGATCCTGCTCAATGGTCGCCGCTTGGCGCCTGCTGGCGTCGGTCCGCAGCTCGTCTCGGCGGACCTCAACGTGCTGCCGACGTCGATCGTGCAGCGGATCGAGGTTCTTCGCGAGGGTGCATCGTCGATCTATGGGTCGGATGCGATCGCGGGCGTCATCAACATCATCACCGATACCAAGGTGGACAAGACGACGATCGACGCCTTCTCGTCCGTGCCTGAGTCGGGCACCGGCGCCAGCTACCGTGCATCGCTGACCACCGGCAAGGTGTTCGATCGCGGCCACATCACGGCTGCTTTCGAATATCGCCAGGATAACGGCATGCGGCTCGGCGACCGCAGCATCTACCGCTGCCCGCGTGAGCTTGCTTATATCAACGGTCAGGAAGTCGGCCAGGGTTCACCGGACGATCCCAGCCAGCTGCGCTGCTTCCCGTTCGAACGTGCCGGTCTCGGTACGGCCAATGGCTACGGCATCGCCTACACCGGCTATACCGATGGCACCGATCTTCTTGGCTTCGGCTTCGCTGGCCGCCAGGGCCTGCGGAATGGCAGCATCGACAACCCGCCGCTCAACGTCGATAATTACGACCTGCGTCCTCTCACGAACCCGATTTCGTTGAGGGATACGGTGTTCTCGCCGGTCAAAACGTACACCGCTTATGCTAATGGTTCCTATGAACTCGGCATCGGTGATCTCGAGCTGTATGGGGAATCGCTGTTTAATCGGCGCGAGTCGCATCAGCAGGGCTCGACGCAGATTAACTTCCAGAGCATCACAAATTCCGGTGAGGCGCAGCTCTACGGTGGCAATTTCACTGATTACTATACCGGCGCGGCGGTTCCTTGCGCCGACGTGCTGGGCAGTGCGTGCAGCCCCTTCTTCCCGACGGCATGGGCGAACAGCGGCGTCAATTATTATGGCCCGTTCATCGTTCCCAACCGCGAATTCAATCAATCGCAGCGGGTCGATTTCCTGCGCGCAAACCTCGGCTTGCGCGGCAGCATCGGCCTTGGTGACTGGCGTTTCGATGCCAATGCGATGATCTCTCGGACCCGGTCGCGTGATTCGATCCAGAATGCGGTCACCGATCGCGTCGATAACGTGCTGGTCGCGGTTGATGCGCCCTCGGGAACGCCGGACCAATATATCACCACGGCGCTGCCTGGCGAGTTCGGCGCGGGCAACAAATACACTTGCGCCGCCAACGTGACCAACGGAGCATATAACGGCGGCACCTGCGTGCCGATCGATATGTTCAATCCCGACGTTCTCGCGCGGGGTAATCTGCCGCAGTCGTTCTACGATTACGTCTACACCAACAGCGTGGGCCACACGAAGTACAACCAGGAGACGTTCAGCATCGGGTTCGACGGCTCGATGTTCAAGCTGCCCGGTGGCATGGCCAAGGCAGCCTTCGGCTTCGAGCACCGCCATGACAAGATCGACGACGAACCGTCGCCCGAACGCCTGGCGGGCACACTCTACGGCTATGGTCTGGCGCAAGCGACGCGCGGTAGCGACATGGTCAACGAGGCTTATGCCGAAGTGCAGCTGCCGTTTATCGCCGACAAGCCGTTCTTCAACCTGCTCGAACTCGATGCTTCGGGCCGGTATACCCATTACCAGTCATACGGATCGGGTTGGACTTACTCGCTGCGTGGCGAGTGGGCGCCGGTCAGCGGCATCCGGTTGCGCGGCAATTATGGCACCAACTTCCGCGCGCCGAACCTGTACGAGCAGTTCGTCGCCGATCAGATCGGTTTCTATCCGGGGAGCGACGACCCTTGCGACGAGTTCGGAACGAAAACGTCGCCCTCGACCAACACCTATAAGAATTGTCTAGCTGAGCTGACGCCGATTCTTGATAATCCGGCAACGCCCCAAAATGAGGCGCTCAACTATTTCACCTCTGGCTCGATCCAGGTGACGACGAGCGGCGGACGCGGCGTCCTTAAGGCCGAGAAGGCGACCACGTGGGGCTTCGGCACCGTTTTGACGATGCCGAAAAGGATCGCCGATCTGTCACTGGCAATCGACTATTGGGACATCCGGGTCCGTGGTGAAGTCGGCAACCTGGGCAACTTGATCCTGAACTTCTGCTATCAAGCCGATGATTTCCCATCGAATCCGTATTGCGCCTTCATCAATGGACGTAATCCTGCGTCCGATACGCATCCCGGCGAGATCACCAGCTTCCGGAATCCGTATCTCAACATCGCACAGCAGCGTGCGTCGGGCATCGATTTCGATGCGCGTTACGCGACTGGCCTGCTCGGTGGGCAATTCTCGACCCAGCTTCAGGCGACCCGCAACACGCGGCAGGCCACCGAATATTTCCCGGGCGATGGCTTGACCGATTATAACGGTAACCTCGGTTATCCGGGCGCCGGAGCTGGTCCGAAGTGGGTCGGTACGCTCGATACGCGGTTCACGACCGGAAGCGGGATCACGTTCCGTTGGGGCATCAAATATGTTGGCGAGGCCCATGATACGCTCACCGATCCGGTCTTCCTCACGATGGGCGGCGTCTCCTGCGCCGAGGGAAGTCCGGGCTGCTACCAGGCGACCTACGATCTCAAGGCCGAGGCATATTGGGAGCATGGGTTCTCGGTGCAGTTCCGTTGGAAGGACATCGGTGAATTCACCTTCGGCGTGAACAACGCGTTCGATGCCAAGCCGCCGAAGCTCAGCGCTGCCCAGGAAGACAATGCGCCGCGTCTGGGGAATTACTTCGCAAATGGTCCGTATGATTACTACGGCCGCTCGTTCTTCATGAACGTGACGCGCAGCTTCTGATAGGCCGGAGCCTTGGCTCCGATCTGATGCGATGAACGGGCGGAACGAAAGTTCCGCCCGTTTTTTTTGTTGTTTTGGATCGATCGGGCTGGTGCCTGCAAATGAGGTCACATCGCGATTTCATGCCGGCCGCGATGAAGTCCTCTTTATCGCCTCGGCTGCACGTATATGATCCGCTCGCTTCCGCCCAGGCATTGGTCGGCTAATTACTCATCTGCCTCGGTCTCGAGGTGTGACAACGACGGAGTCAGGTCATCAACGTCACGAATGCGGTAATCGCCGGCGTGATACTCGCTCTTCTGCTAGCGGCGGCGGTGTGGGCGTTGTTCGTCGGCCTGTTCGCGCGGAAAGCGGCGGCGATCCGCGCGGGCGGGCATGCCGATCAGGAGACGCTTTCGGCGTCCTCGCCAGCGCAGCCGTTGATCGTCCGCAGCGATGGGCGGCTCGTGATGTCGGGCCTCCTGGCAGACTGGCTGGGGCTGACGCAGCCGCCACGCTATCTGGCCGATCTGTCGGCGGCCGACGCCGGTCTTAACGCAGATGATCTCCGAACACTCGAAGAGAAGGTGGCGGCAACGCAACGATCGGGCCGCGCGTTTTCCCTGGCTCTGAGCCCGCAGGGCTCGCCACGCGCGCTGATGATCCGGGGGCAACGGGTTCCGCTTGAAGGGGACGGTCGCGAAGCGGTCGTTCTCTGGGTCTTCGATGCCACCGAGACCCAGCAGGAAATCCACCGCCTCGAAGCCGAGAACGCGCGGCTTGAGGCGGCGTTTCAGTCGCTCACCGGGCTGATCGAGGCGGCGCCGTTGCCGATGTGGTATCGCGGCCCCGATCTCAGGCTGGCGATGGTCAATTCGGCCTATGTCGACGCGGTCGAGGCGAACAATGCCGATGATGTGATCGCGCGCGGCACCGAGCTTGTCGAGGCGGCAGGGCTCGGCGGTCCGCTCGCCGGCGCTGCCGCCGCGCGCGACAGTGGCGGGATGCACCAGCAGGCGATGCCCGCGACGATCGGCGGCGCGCGCCGGATGCTGTGCATTTACGACGTGCCGCTGCCGACCGGCGGCGTCGCCGGTTTCGCGGTCGATATCGAGGAACTCGAACAGGCGCGTGGTGGTATCCGTCGCTTCGCCGAGGCGCAGCGGACGATGCTCGATCGGCTGTCGGCCGGCGTCGCGCAATTCGCCGTCGATCGCACATTGGTGTTCTGCAACGAGGCGTTCCGCCGCCTGTTCGCGATGCGCCGCGAATGGATCGCCGACAAGCCCGAGTTCGATCGCGTGCTCGAACGGATGCGAGAGACCAACCGCCTACCCGAAGTGCGCGACTTTCCGACCTGGAAAAGCGAGCGGCATGAATGGTTTACGGCCGCCGGTGCGGTCGAGGAGAACTGGCATCTCGCCGGCGGCAAGCACATCCGCCTGCTCGCGCAGCCGCTCCCTGACGGTGGCCTGCTGCTGGTGTTCGAGGATCGCACCGAGCAGGTCCAACTCGCCAGCGCGCGCGATACGCTGCTGCGGGTGCGCACCGCCACGTTCGACAATCTGTTCGAGGCGCTGGGCGTGTTCGCCGCCGACGGCCGGCTGCAATTGTGGAACACGCGCTTCGCCCGCACCTGGGGGTTCGATGACGAGTTCCTCGCTGGTCATCCGCGCGTCGATACGCTGGCCGAGGCGGCAACGGCGAGCCTCGGCAATCCCGAGCGCGCGGCGCTGATCGGCGATCTCGTGCGCTCGGCGACCGTGGAGCGTCAGCAGCGCGGTGGGCGTGTCGCCTTCGCCGACGGGCGGCATTTCGAGTTCGCCGCGGTGCCGCTGCCCGATGGCAACGCGCTGTTCACGATGCTCGACATCACCGACAGCCGCCGCATCGAACGCGCGCTGCGCGATCGCGCCGAGGCGCTCGAGGCGGCGGACAAGGTCAAGACCGCATTCGTCGCCAACATGAGCTACGAATTGCGCACCCCGCTCACCTCGATCAGCGGATTCGCCGAGATGCTGCACGGTGGTTATGCCGGCGATCTGTCGGCATCGGGCAAGGCCTATGTCGAGGCGATCCTCGATTCGTCGGCGCGGCTCGGCACGTTGATCGACGAGGTGCTCGATCTGACCCAGCAGGGCGAAACGCCGGAGCTCGAGCGGTCGGCGGTCGATCTGACACGGATCTCGCGCACCGCCGCCGATGCCGTCGCGCCGCTGGTCGAGCGCAACCGGCTCGACTTCGTGATCGATCTGGCGCCGAGCCTCGGCGAGGTCGATGGCGACGGCCGGCGGTTGCAGCAGGTGGTCGAGAACTTGCTGCGCCATGCCATCGCGACGACGCCGGAGGAAGGCCGCATCCTGCTCCATGGCGACGGCACGCCCGATCGGGCGCGGCTGGTGGTGTCGGACAACGGCCCCGGCCTCGATGCCGACGCGGCGAAAGGCGCGTTCGATCGCTTCGCGCGGCCGGGGCTGACCGCGACGGGAGAGCCCGCGCTCGGGCTGGGCCTGCCGCTCGCCAAGCGCGTCGTCGAGGCGCATGGCGGAACGATCGCGCTTTATTCGGAGCCGGGCGAGGGGACGATGATCGCCGTCGAACTGCCGCGTCGATGATCCAGCGGGGCGTGAGGCTTCCCGATCCCGCCGCCAGCGAGGCGTTCGGCGCGCGCCTCGCCGCGGCGGCGCGCATCGGCGACGTCATCACGCTTTCGGGCCCGCTCGGCGCCGGCAAGACCAGCATCGCGCGCGGGTTGCTCGGCGCGCTCGGGCTTGCGGGCGAGGCGCCGAGCCCCAGCTTTGCGATCGTCCAGCCGTACGATCCGCCCGAGGTGCGGTTCGCCGTGCTGCACGTCGATCTCTACCGGCTGGACGATCCGTCGGAGCTCGACGAGCTCGGGCTCGATGACGCGCGCTGGGATGCGCTGCTGGTGGTCGAATGGCCCGAACATGGCGGCGACTGGCAGGATGCGCTCGCGCTGACCCTCGCGATCGAACCGGACGGCGCGCGCGTCTTGACAGCGCGCGTGCCGCCGTCATGGGAAGCGCGATGGCGATCGATATGACTCCGCCGGCCGATGCGGCCGATTTCCTCGACACGCATGGCTGGGCCGGCGCGGCCATCGCGCCGCTCGCCGGCGACGCCTCGTTCCGTCGCTATTTCCGGGTCAGCGATGGCGGCCGGCGCGCCGTGCTGATGGATGCGCCGCCGCCGCACGAGAATCCGCGGCCGTTCGTCGACGTGGCGTGCTGGCTGCACGAACGCGGCTTCGCGGCGCCGGCGATCCTTGCCGCCGATCTCGATCGCGGGCTGGTGCTGCTGGAGGATTTCGGCGACGTAAGAATGCGCGAGACGGTCGATGCCGATCCGGCGCGCGGCGAAGCGCTCTATGCCGAGGCGATCGATCTGCTGGTCGCGCTGCACAAGCACGAAGCCGGGCCGCTGCGCCCGTACAATCGCGCCGAGCTCGATCGCGAGGCGGGGCTGTTGGTCGACTGGTATTGCCCCGCCGTCGGGCTCGATGTCGATTCATCGGACTATCGCGAGGCATGGGCATCGGCATTCGATCTCGTCGCCGATACGCAACACCCCGTCACGGTGCTGCGCGATTATCATGCCGAAAACCTGATGCTGATCGAAGGCGGCGGCCTCGGGCTGCTCGATTTCCAGGATGCGCTCGCCGGGCATCGCGCCTACGATCTGGTCTCGCTGCTGCAAGACGCGCGGCGCGACGTCGAGCCCGAGATCGAGGCCGCGATGCTCGCCCGCTATTGTGCCGAAACCGGGGCGGGGGACGATTTCGTCGCCGCCTATCGCGTGCTCGGCGCGCAGCGCAACGCGAAGATCATCGGCATCTTCACCCGGCTGTGGAAACGCGACGGCAAGCCGCGCTACGCCGCGATGTGCCCGCGCGTCTGGCGCTACCTCGAGGCCGATCTCGCCGTGCCCGAGCTTGCCAGCGTCAAGGCATGGTTCGATGCCAATGTGCCGCCTGCGCGGCGCGGCAACCCGATGGAGATCGGCACGCGATGACCACCAAGCGCACGCTCGCGATCCGGCCCGATCCCGGCGGCAAAGTGCCCCAAACGGCGATGGTGATGGCCGCCGGGCTCGGCAAGCGGATGCGGCCGTTGACCGCGACGCGGCCAAAGCCGCTCATCAAGGTCGCCGGCAAGGCGTTGATCGATCACGTGTTCGATCGCCTGCGCGCGGCCGGCGTCAAGCGTGCGGTGGTCAACGTCCATTATCTCGCCGACGCGATGGAGGCGCATCTGCGCAACCACGCGAAGGATATCGAGCTGGTTATTTCCGACGAGCGCGGCCGGCTGATGGAAACCGGCGGCGGCCTCGTCCAGGCGCGCGCCTTGCTCGGCGACGAGCCGTTCCTCGTCGTCAACAGCGACAATCTCTGGCTCGACGGCCCGACCGACGCGATCCGCGCGCTCGCTGCCGCCTGGGACGATGCGAAGATGGACGCGCTGCTGCTGCTGGTGCCGCTGGCACGCGCCAACAATCATGGCGGGCAGGGCGATTTCCACCTCGACGCGCAGGGCCGCATCACCGGCTGGCGCAAGCCCGGCCGGCTCGCGCCGTTCGTCTATACCGGCGTGCAGATCCTGTCGCCGCGCGTGATCGCCGATTGGCCCGAGGGGCCGTTCTCGACGCGGCTGTTCTGGGAACGCGCGATCGACGCGGGGCGTGCCTATGGCTTCGTCCATGAAGGCCTGTGGTTCGACGTCGGCTCGCCGCCTGCGATCAAGGCGACCGAGGCGATGCTCGCGGGCGATTGAAGCTGTCGCTGCTGGACTGGCGGTTCGGAAAACCTCTCCTGCTTCGCCGCGCCCCTTGCGGGCGGGGATCAGGTGAGTAGGGTGCGCCGGTGCCCGGTCCCGCCGTCTACACCATTCCCGCCCACCGTGCTTTTGCCGACGCGCTCGCGCATGGGCTGATTCGTCGTTTCGGCAAGGATCGCATGGCGTTGGCGCGCGGGCTCGTGCTGCTGCCGAACAATCGCGCCAAGCGCGCCGTCAGCGACGCCTTCGTTCGCGCCAGCGAGGGCGGACTGCTGCTGCCGCGCCTCGTCGCGATCGGCGATCCGGAGATCGACGAGGCAGTCGGTGCCGCGCTCGATCCGGCCGACGACCCCGATCCGGTTCCGCCGGCGATCGCGCCGCTCGCACGACGGATGATCCTGGCGCGGCTGGTCAGCGAGGAACGCACGCGCGCCGGTCAGCCGGTCGATGGCGGCGAGGCGGTGCGGCTCGCCAGCGAGCTCGGCCGCACGCTCGATCAGTTGCTGGCCGAGGAGGTCGACCCGCGCCGCTTGCGCACGCTCGATCTCGGCGAGGATCTCTCGGGCCATTGGGCGCGCGCGCTGGACCTGTTCACCATCGTCCTCGATCGCTGGCCGGCGGAGCTTGCCCGGCGCGGCGCGATCGATCTCGCCGATCGGCGCGCCCGCTTGATGCGGCGGCTCGCGATCCGATGGCGCGCTACGCCCCCGCCCGGTTTCGTCTGCGCGGCCGGCATCACCACCGCGGTTCCCGCCGTCGCGCGGCTGCTGCGCGTGGTCAGCGAGATGCCGCGCGGCCTCGTCGTCCTGCCCGGCCTCGCGGTCGAGATGGACGAAGCCGAATGGCAGGCGCTCGGCCCCCACGATCCCGACCCCGTGACCGGCCGCCGCTCGCGACCGATCGAGACGCATCCGCAATTCCACCTCAAGCTGCTGCTCGATCGCATGGGCATCAACCGCGACGAGGTCGTGACATGGCGCGAAGGCGGTGGGCATGATGCTGGCGCCGTGCGCGGCCGCGCGGTCGAGAACGCGCTCGCCCCGGCGGCATTCACCGGCAAATGGACCAGCCTGCCCGCCGAGGCGCGGCGGCTGTCCGGCGTGACGGCGGCCGAGCTGGCGACGCCGGCCGAGGAAGCGCAGGCGATCGCGCTCAAGCTGCGCGAAACGCTGGAAACCGACGGCCGGACGGCGGCGCTGGTAACGCCCGATCGCGGCCTCGCGCGGCGGGTGGCGGCGCATTGCGCGCGCTGGAACATCGCGATCGACGATACCGCCGGCTGCCCCTTGTCGATCCTTCCTCCCGGCACGCTGATCGCCGCGCTGGCCGAAGCTGTGGCGCAACGCTTCGCGCCCACCGCGTTGCTGGCGCTGGTCAAGCATCCGCTGGTCCGGCAGGGCGAGGCGCGGCTGGCGTGGCTGGACGGCGCGCGGGCGCTCGATCTCGCGCTGCGCGGCCCCCGTCCGGCGCCGGGGCTCGACGGCATCGACGCTCACCTCGCCGATCCCGAGGCGCGCGATTGGCGCACTCGCAAGGCGGCGGCGCGCTGGTGGCCGGAAGCGCGCGCGCTGCTCGCGCCGCTCGAAGCCGCGTTCGGTGACGGCGCCCGGCCGCTACCCGCGCTGCTGGCGGCCATTCGGGAGGCGGCGAGCGCGCTGTGCGGCGATGCCTTGTGGGCGGAGCCGGCCGGCCGCGCGCTGGCCGATCTGTTCGGCGATCTCGAAGCCGAAGCGGGGGCCGGGCCGGCAACGGTCGCGCCCGAAGCCCTCGGGCCGCTGCTGACCACGCTGATGAGCGAGGTCGCCGTGCGTCCGCCGCAGGGTGGCCATCCGCGCCTCGCGATCTACGGCCTGATCGAGGCGCGGTTGCAGACCGCCGACCTGATGGTGCTCGGCGGCCTCAACGAGGGCGTGTGGCCGGCGCAGGCCGCGCCCGATCCGTGGCTTGCGCCGCGCATCCGTGCCGAGCTCGGCCTGCCCGCGCTCGATCACCAGGTCGGGCTTGCCGCGCACGATCTCGCCGGTGCGCTCGGCGCGCCGCAAGTGCTTGTGACGCGCGCGCGCCGCGATGCGCGCGCGCCGGCGATCGCCTCGCGCTTATGGCTCCGGCTCGAGGCGATGTCGGGGGGCTTGGCGACCGATGCGGCGCTGGAAAGCTGGACACGCCAGCTCGATACGCCTCGCGATCATGCTCCCGCCGCGCGCCCGGAGCCGGTCGTCCCGCCGCAATGGCGGCCGCAGCGCCTGTCGGTGACCGAGGTCGATCGCCTCAAGGCCGATCCGTTCGCTTTCTATGCGCGCCGCGTGCTCGGGCTGGCGGCGCTCGATCCGGTCGATGCCGATCCCAGCGCGGCATGGCGCGGCACGGCGGTGCATGCGATCCTCGAAGCCTGGGCGAAGCAGGACGGTTGCGATCCGGGCAAGCTCGCCCAACGCGCGCTGGCGATGATGGCCGATGCGCGCACCCATCCGATGCTGCGCGCCTTGTGGCAGCCGCGCCTGCTCGAAGCGATCGACTGGATCGCTACCGAGATGGCGGCGCAGCAGGCCGAGGGTCGCCGGGTGATCGCTGCCGAAGCCGCCGGCAAGGCGGAGATCGCGGGTGTGCTGCTCACCGGCAAGGCCGATCGCATCGATCGCCTGCCGGATGGCGGCCTCGGCGTGGTCGATTACAAGACCGGCAAGCCGCCCTCGTCGCGCGCGGTCGCGGCCGGGTTCAGCCTGCAGCTCGGCCTGATCGGCGCGATCGCCGAACGCGGCGGCTTCGACGGCATCGAAGGGCGCGCCACCGCCTTCGATTACTGGTCGCTCGGCAAGAAGCGCGATGCGTTCGGCTATATCGAAAGCCCGGTCGATCCCAACGGCAAGTACAACAAGGTGCCGACTGACGATTTCGTCGCCGTCGCCGTGGGCCATTTCGCTGACGCCGCGGCAACCTGGCTGACCGGCGACGCGCCGTTCAAGGCCAAGCTCCATCCCGAATATGCGCCTTATGCCGAATACGACCAGTTGATGCGGCTCGACGAATGGTATGGCCGTGGCTGAGCGCCGCGCGCCTTCCGCGTTGCCGGCGCTGACCGGGAACCAGGCCGCCGCCAGCCGGCCCGATGCGCATGTCTGGCTGTCGGCCTCGGCCGGCACCGGCAAGACGCAGGTGCTCGCTGCGCGCGTGTTTCGCTTGTTGCTGCGTGGCGTCGATCCGGGGGCGATCCTGTGCCTCACTTTCACCAAGGCCGGCGCGGCGGAAATGGCCGGGCGGATCAGCCGCCGCCTCGCCGCCTGGGTGCGGATGAAGGATGAGCCGCTGTTCCGCGATCTCCAAGCGCTCGGCGAGGATGGTGGGCCGGAGCAGCGGGCGCTGGCGCGTACCCTGTTCGCCAAGGTGCTCGACGCGCCGGGCGGCGGCATCCGCATCTCGACGATCCACGGTTTCTGCCAGAGCCTGCTCGCCGCCTTTCCGCTCGAGGCGGGGCTGGTCCCCGGCTTCCGGCCGCTCGAGGCGCGCGAGGAAGCGGTGCTGGTGCGCGAGGCGCTTGCCGAGATGCTCGTCGATGCCGAGCGAGAGGGCCGCGAGCGACCCGTCAAGGCGATCGGCGCGCTCAGCGTCCGGCTCGGCGAGGGCGGGGCGGAAGCGTTTCTCGCCGCCTGCGCGAAAGCCACCGCCGCGATGGCGGCGCTGCCCGCCGGCGATGGCGTCCAGCCTTATCTGCGCCGCGCGCTCGATCTGCCGCCGGGCGACATCGCCGCCGAGATCGAACGCTGCTGCGGCGACGATGCGTTCGACGTGGTGGGGCTCAGGCGCATCGCCGCGGCCAATCGCGCCTGGGGCACCGCGACCGGCGGCAAATATGCCGATCTCGCCGAAACATGGCTCGCGGCGTCACCGGCTGATCGAGCAGCCGGGCTCGGCGATCTCGCCGCAATTGCGCTCACCGGCAAGGGCGAAGCGCGCAAGGCGTCGGCCAAACTGATCGATGCCGAGCCCGATTATGTCGATCTCGCCGCGGCGCTGGGCGCGCGTTGCACCGAGTTGATCGGGCTCGCCAAGCGGGCCGACTATGCCGATCTGCTCGCCGAGGCGCTGATCGTCGGGCGCGACTATGCCAATGCTTATGCCCAGGCCAAGCGGCGTATCGGCGCGGTCGATTTCGATGATCTGATCGCCGCCACCGTCGCCTTGCTCGATCAGCCTGGCATCGGCGCCTGGGTGCGCTACAAGCTCGATCAGGCGACCGATCACATCCTGATCGACGAGGCGCAGGATACCAATCTCCAGCAATGGAAGATCATTGAGGGTGTCGCCGAGGAATTCTTCGTCGGTGAAGGCGCGCGCGCCGGGGTGACGCGCACCTTGTTCACCGTCGGCGATTTCAAACAGGCGATCTTCGGCTTCCAGGGCACCGATCCGATCTATTTCCGCTGGGCCGAGCGCCATTTCGAGCGGCAGGCGCGCGATGCCTTCGATTCCGATTCGGGGCAGGGGGTGGCGTTCAACCGCTTGTCGCTGACGCATTCGTTCCGCTCGACGCGCCCTGTGCTCGAATTCGTCGACGCCGCGATCGCCTCGATCGGCGATCCCGGGCTCGGCGATATCGGCGATCTCGAAGCACATGCCAGCGAAGTGCCGGGGCCGGGCAGGGTGATGCTCTGGCCGGTCACGACAGCGGCCGACGGCGGCGATGACGAGGATGAGGAAGGCTGGGTGGGCGATGCCACGCGCATCCTTGCCGGGCGTATCGCCGAAACCGTTCGCCACTGGCTCGATAGCGGCGCGATGCTCGAAAGCCGGGGCCGCCCGATCCGTCCCGAAGACGTGATGATCCTCGTCAAGCGGCGCGGCGAACTCGCCTCGCTGCTCGTCGCGCGGCTCTATGCCGAGGGCGTGCCCGTCGCCGGCGTCGATCGCCTGCGCCTCAATGCCCCGCTCGCGGTGCAGGATCTGCTTGCCGCCGCGCGCTTCGTCCTGCAGCCCGACGACGATCTCTCGCTCGCCAATCTGCTCGTCTCGCCGCTGCTCGGCTGGAGCCAGGAGCAATTGATGCATGCCGCTGCGCCCGATCGGCGCGGCAGCCTCTGGCGCCACCTGCGCGAGACGGCGCAGCCCGATAGTCTCGCCCCGCTCGAGGCGATGCTCGCGCGCGCCGATCTCACAACGCCCTATCAATTCTTCGAGGAGCTGCTGTCCGGCCCGCTCGATGGCCGCCGCAAGCTGATCCGCCGCCTTGGCGAGGAAGCGCGCGATCCGATCGAGGAACTGCTCAGCGCCGCGCTCGATTTCGAGACGCTGTCGACGCCGTCGCTGCAACTCTTCCTCGACTGGTTCGATCGCGGCGATGTCGAGATCGTGCGCGATCCTTCCGCCCCGCTTGATGCGGTCCGCGTCATGACCGCGCATGGCGCCAAGGGCCTGCAGGCGCCGGTCGTCATCCTCGCCGATGCGACCGTCGATCCGGCCGCGGCGCCGCGCGGTATCGTGAGCTGGGCGATCGAGCCGGAAGCGCCCAGGGTGCCGATCTTCCGCCCCCGCGCCGCCGAGCGCGGCGGGCCGCTCGACGAGTCGCTGGCGACGATCGACCGCAGCGAACTCGCCGAGCATTGGCGCCTGTTCTACGTCGCCGCGACGCGCGCGGAGGAGCAATTGGTCATCGCCGGCGCGCTCGGCCCGCGCGCGCAGGGCAACGTCCCGGCATCGAGCTGGTACGCCGCTGCCGATCGCGCGCTCGATGCGCTCGGCGTCGCCGCGGCCGAGGATGACGCGCGGCTCTTCGCGGGAATCGAGCCGCCGCGGCCGGTCGCGATGGTGCAAGCGACGGCATCCGCCGCGTCCCCGGCCACCCCGGTGCCGGCATGGGCGCACGCCCCGGCGCCGGTCGAATCGCGTCCGCCGCGGCCGTTGGCGCCATCGTCGCTCGGCGCGGACGATGTCGCCGATCCGCCGCCGTCGCCGGCGTTGCGCGTGGCGGCCGAGCGCGGACGGCTGATCCACGCCTTGTTCGAGCGGCTGCCCCCGGTCGACCCCGACCGTCGCGCCGACGCTGCCGCGCGCTGGCTCGCCGGGCCGGGCGGCATCGCCGACGCCGGGGAGCGGCAGGAGATCGCCGCCACCGTTCTCACGATCCTCGAAGACCCGCGCTTCGCCGATCTGTTCGGCCCCGACTCGCTCGCCGAGGCACCGATCGCGGCGGTCGTTGCCGATGGCGTCGTCGTCTCCGGCACGATCGACCGCTTGCTGGTGACTGACGATTGCGTGCGCCTGATCGATTTCAAGACCGGCCGCCGCGCGCCGTCCTCGCGCGACGCGGTGCCGCCCTATCACTTGCGTCAGATGGCGGCTTATGCCGCGGCGCTCGCCGCGATCTTCCCCGGCCGGCGGATCGAGGCGGCGCTGCTCTACACTGCCACCGCGGCGCTGTTCGACCTGCCCGAGGCGCTGCTCGCCGCTCACAAGCCGGGCTTCGCGGAGGCGCAGCAAAGCTTGGCGACGGGAGGTTGAGACGCGTCACCGCAGCGCCTAGATCAGATCGCGAAGGAGATAGTTCGATGGCAACCAAGAAGATCACCGATGCCAGCTTCCAGTCCGACGTGATCGAGGCCGATGGCCCCGTGCTGGTCGATTTCTGGGCGGAATGGTGCGGCCCATGCAAGATGATCGGCCCCAGCCTCGAGGAGATTTCGGACGAGCTCGGCGAGAAGGTGACGATCACCAAGCTCAACATCGACGACAATCCCGAGGCGCCTGGCAAGTTCGGCGTGCGCGGCATTCCGACGATGATCCTGTTCAAGAACGGCCAGCCCGCCGCGACCAAGGTCGGCGCCGAGCCCAAGAGCCGCCTCAAGTCCTGGCTCGAGGGCGAGCTCGCTTGACGCTTGCGATATAACTAACTCGTCATGCCGGACTTGTTCCGGCATCCAACCATCGACGGGCAGTAACGCTTGTTGCTCGTTGGACCCCGGAACAAGTCCGGGGTGACGACTTGGGGTCAGCGCCCCGCCTCGATCCGCTCCAACCCGTCGAGCCACGGCCTGAGCGCCTCGGGCGCCGTTACCGACCCGTCCTCGTTCTGGTAATTCTCCAGCACCGCGACCAGCGTGCGGCCCACCGCCAGCCCCGACCCGTTCAGCGTATGTACGAAGCGCGTCGCTTTCTCGCCCTCGGGGCGGTAGCGCGCGTTCATCCGCCGCGCCTGGAAATCGGTGCAGGTCGAGCAGCTCGAAATCTCGCGATAGCGTCCCTGGCCCGGCAGCCATACTTCGAGGTCGTAGGTCCGCGCGGCCGAGAATCCCATGTCGCCGGTGCACAGCTTCATCCGCCGGAAGGGCAGGCCCAGCGCGGTCAGCATGCCCTCGGCGCAGGCGGTCATCCGCTCGTGCTCGCTCTCAGACTGATCGGGCGTGGTGATCGACACCATCTCGACCTTGTCGAACTGGTGTTGACGGATCATCCCGCGCGTATCGCGGCCCGCCGCACCCGCTTCCGACCGGAAGCACGGCGTCAGCGCGGCGAAGCGCAACGGCAGTTCCTCCTCGCTCAGGATTTGCTCGCGGACGATGTTGGTCAGGCTCATCTCGGCGGTCGAGATCAGCCAGCGGCCATCGGTCGTCTTGAACAGATCCTCGGCGAACTTGGGCAATTGCCCGGTGCCGAACGCCACCTCGTCGCGGACCAGCAGCGGCGGCACCACCTGCTCGTAGCCATGGTCACGCGCCAGCGTCGTCAGCATGAACTGGCCGAGCGCGCGATAGAGCTGCGCCACCGGCCCGCGGAGCAGGGTGAAGCGCGCACCGGCCAGCTTCACCCCGGTCTCGAAATCCATCCCCATCGCGGGGCCGATCGCATCGTGCTCGCGGGCCTCGAACGGGAACGCGCGCGGCTCGCCGTGCTCGGCGATCAGCACATTGTCGTTCTCGTCGGCGCCATCGGGCACGTCGCCGAGCGGCAGGTTGGGGATCGCCGCGAGCGCGCTCTCCAGCTCCTCGCCCAGCGCCTTTTCGTCGGCTTCCAGTGTCGGCAGCGTTTCCTTGAGCGTGGCGACTTCGGCCATCAGCGCCTGCGCCGTCGCTTCGTCCTTCTGCGCCTTGGCCGCGCCGATCGCTTTCGAGGCTTCGTTGCGTCGCGCCTGGCTCGCCTGCATCTCGGTAATCAGCGCGCGGCGGCGCTCGTCGAGCGCGATCAGTTCGGCGGCGCGGGGCGCCAGGCCACGCTTGGCGAGGCCGGCGTCGAAGGCGTCGGGATTATCCCGGATGGAACGGATGTCGTGCATCGTGGCGCTATGACCGGGCGGCCGAATGCGCGCAACCCCGTGTCGATCCTGCGCGTTGGTCACATGAATGTAACGAGCGAGGAGAAAAACCCATGCAGGTTCCCCATGACGCCTTCGTGGTGGTGGCCGATGGCCGCAAGATGCTGTTTTTCAGGAATGATGGCGATGCGGCTTATCCCAACCTGATCGTCGAACGGGTTCGCGAGCAGGACAATCCGCCCAATCGCGATCAGGCGACCGATGGACCGGGAACCAGCTTCTCCAGCGTCGGCAATGGCCGCAGCTCTTATGAAGAGACCGACTTCCACCAGCTCGAGGAGGATCGCTTCGCGGCGGAGACGGCGGAGCGCCTGCGCAAGCGCGCGCTGGCCAACAATTTCGAGAAACTGATCGTGGTCGCGCCGCCCCGCACGCTGGGCGAGCTGCGCAAACATTATCACAAGGAAGTCTCGTCCCGCCTGATCGGCGAGCTCGACAAGGATTTGACCGGCCATCCCGTCCGGGAAATCGAGATCGCGCTGGTCAACGCCTGACGTCCTGGCCGCCTCCGACGCGGTGTCATGCTGAACTTGTTTCAGCATCCATGGATCACCGCCAGCCCGCCCGGGCGACGGTGATGAAGCACGAGCGGCCCGGAGACCGGACCGCCGGCGGATCACGAAATTAGCGGGCCGGAGTCGCCTCCGGCCCGCCTCCCCCCGGAGCTGCTCGAAAAATTCAGGCGGCCGCTTGCTTGCGGTTGGCGAAGCGCTTGCGCGCGACCAGCGCGGCGGCGGCAGCGCCGAACAGCAGCACCATCGGCGGCGCTGGCACCGGCTGCGGCGGCCCGCCCGACGAGCCGGGATGATGATGGCCGCCATGATGCCAGCCGCCGCTGGTGCTCCAGCCGTGGCTGCTCGATCCGTAACCGTTCGACGACGAGCTGGTCGACGAGGACGAACTGGTGCTCGACGAGGTCGATGAGGAAGAGCTGGTCGACGACGAGGAACTGGTCGAGGACGACACGTTGCCGCTCGACGAACTCGTGCTCGAGACGTTGCCGCTCGACGTACTGGTGCTCGATCCGCCGGTAGACGTGCTCGAGCTCGATCCGCCGCTCGACGTGCTGGTGCTGGAGCCGCCGGTGCTGGTGCTGGAACCGCCGCTCGAGGTCGAGGTCGATCCCCCGCTCGAGGTCGAGGAGACCACGATGCTGCCGCTCGATCCGCCGCCGAAGAAGCCACCCGCGAAGAAGCCGCCGCCAAAGCCGCCGAACCCGCCCGATCCGCCGACGATCACCGGCGCGGTGCCGCCGCCGCCGCTGATCACCGGTTGCGGCGGCAGCGGGATCGGCGCGCCCTGCGAGGTGACGGTGACGACCTGCGGCTGGCAGGCGGTCTCGGTTTTGGTGACGACGCGCTTGCGAACGTGATGCACCGTCGGCCGCGCCACCGCATGCTTGATGATCTGGCGCTTGATCGAGACGCGATTCGCCGCATGGGTCTCCGCGACATGAACGGCGCCGCCGCCGATAATCGCGCCGCCGCATGCGCAAGCGCACAATTTCGCCAAGGCCATCCGCACCGACATAATTGTCTTCCCTGTCTGAACGATGAGCCGAGTCGTCTGACGCGGCTTCGTTTCGTCGCCTGATGCCGACAAGGGGCGAACAAAGCCTTAAGTGCAAGCGCGTTTACTACGGTTTCGGCCGGCAAATGGCGGATTTCGGGACAAGTGCGCCGTTTGAAATGGTTAACGTGCCGTGGTGGGACGTTTTTCCGTGCCTCGGGCAGCATGAGATAATCGGGCATACCGTGTCTTCGGCTGCTTGTGGCGGCTCGCCTGCATGGCTATAGGCCCCCGCAGGGTCGGGATGAGAACGACGCCGGGCGTCTTCGATCCCGCGGGAGGGATGTATGGCTACGGTGTTCAAAAGCGTGGACGAATCAGGAAAAATTCCGCCGCCGCCGGCGCCCGCGGAGGACGGTTATCGTCCCAGCGCCGACGAACCGTTCATGAATGAACGGCAACTCGAATATTTTCGCCAAAAGCTGCTCGACTGGAAGGATGCGATCCTGCGTGAGGCGCAGGGCACGATCTCCCAGTTGCAGAGCGAATCTTTGCGTGAGGCCGATCTGGCCGATCGTGCGTCGAGCGAGACCGACTGGTCGATCGAGCTCAGGACGCGTGATCGCCAGCGCAAGCTGATCAGTAAGATCGAATCGGCGCTGCGCCGTATCGAAGAGGGCGAATACGGTTATTGCGAGGTGACCGGCGAGCCGATCTCGCTGGGCCGGCTGGAGGCGCGGCCGATCGCGACGATGACGCTCGAGGCGCAGGAGAGCCACGAGCGCAACGAGAAGATTTCGCGCGAGGATTGATCCATTCCGGCGCGGCGCTTAACAGCTTGAACAGGGATTGGTGATCTGATCCCTGAAACGGGTTCGCGAGCGAGACGGATGGAGCAATTGGCAAAAGGCAAGGCCATGACCGGCGGGGCAGGCGGCGCGCAGCGGCAGACGCCACGCGACAGCCTGTTGCTGACTGCCGGTTTCCGGCTGAAGGGCAGCGATCAGATCGAGCAGGTGCGGATTCGCAACCTGTCGGCCGGCGGCCTGATGGCGGAGGTCGCCGAAGACATCGATCGTGATGCCGAGGTCGAGGTTCAGGTTCGCGGAATCGGCTGGATTTCGGGGCGGATCGCCTGGCAGGCGATGGGCCGCGTCGGCGTTGCCTTCGACAAGGAAATCGATCCGAAGAAGGCGCGCAAGCCTGTCGGCCGCGCCAAAAAGGCCGATTGATCCTCGGCCGTATCGTGCTGGATAGCCCGAACCGGCGCCGGCGAGGGGCCGGCGCCTGAACAGCAGCGGCGATCAGATCGCCGCCAGTTCTTCCTTCACGCGAAGTTTCTGCTTCTTGAGGGTGGCCAAGGTCCGCGAGTCGGGCAAGGGACGGTGCGACTCGGCAGCGATCTGCCGTTCGAGCCCGGCATGCTTGGCCGCAAGTGCCGAAAGATGCGCGTTTTGCATGGAAGCGGTCCTCCTTGGTTGATTGACCATCGAACAGTAAATCACGCATTCGTTCCGATGTCGCCCCCGAACATGGTTACAATCGACAAGAGAGGGTGATTCGCGCGACCACCGGTTGGCGGGATTCGCTCCACCGCCGTGGCATCACGGCCTGTCGTAAAGGGGGTTTGGCGTGGACGAACAGGAACAGCTCGCCGGCCGCCTCGCCGCGCTCAAGACCGAACATCGCGATCTCGATGCAGCGATCACCGCGCTCGCCGAATCGGGCCGCGACCAGCTGGCGATCGCGCGCCTGAAGAAGCGCAAGCTCGTCTTGCGGGACGAGATCAGCCTGATCGAGGATCAGCTCATTCCCGACATCATCGCCTGATCTTCCCGGACGGGTCTTGCGGCTCGGTCGCCGCGCGACCACCTGATGCCCGCTACATCGGGAGACGCACGACATGCCTTCGCTCTACGACACCACCATCGCCGCTTTCCTGCGCGGGTTCGACACGCTTTCGGCGATCCTCGAAAAGGGGCGCGCTTATGCCGCGGAGCAGGGTTGGGACGAGAGCGAACTGACCACCGCGCGGCTGATCGCGGACATGGCGCCGCTGACCGCGCAGGTGCAGCGTTGCAGCGATACCGCCAAGGGACTCGCGGTGCGCATCGGCCAGGTCGAAAACGTCGCAATGGCCGACGAGGAAGTGACGCTCGACGACCTCCAGGCGCGGATTGAAAAGACCGTGCAGTTCCTCCGTTCGGTGCCGCGCGAAGCGTTCGAGGGCCGCGAGGATGCCCAGGTCGTGCTGCCCACGCCATCGGGCGACATTCCCTTCACCGCGCGCGATTATGCGATCGGCTTCGCGATCCCCAATTTCTATTTCCACCTCACCACCGCTTATGCGCTGCTGCGCATGAAGGGCGTGCCGATCGGCAAGCTCGATTATCTCGGCCGCGCCTGACGCGGCCGGCCCGATCCTACCAATGCACCTGCCGCAGCCCCGGCAGGATGCCGCCGATCCGGTCCCCCAGCGACGAGCCGATATCGCGTTCGATCAGGCGCGTGACCGCCGGCGGCGCATTGCCGCGATGGAGCGCGCGCAGTTGCTCGCTCACGGTCGCGTCGGCGCGGGTGCGGCGCTGGTTGTGGCGCACGTAATCGAGCCAGGTCGGCACGTGATAGCGTTCCAGCCAGCGCGTCGGCTCGGCGAGGTCGCGCAGCAGGTGCCAATGGCGCGCCCCGTCGCGGCGGCGGATGCGGCGGCGCTCGGCCATCACCGTCAGGAAGGCGATCTCGTCGGCCGGGTCGATCGCATATTCGATGGTGATGACGATCGGCCCGCTGCGCGCGTCGACCGGCACGTCCGTCTCGGGCGCGGTGAAGTCGCGCAGCGGCGCGAGGTCGAGATCCTCCACCTCGGGCAGGCGAAACGCGAGCGCGGCGATCACGGCGGCGGCCTGGACGATCGCCGCCAGCACCAGCGTGCGGCCGATGCCGTGCTCCTCGGCCAGCACGCCCCATAGCCAGCTGCCGAACGACATGCCGCCGAAGGTCGCCATCTGGTAAAGCGCGATCGCGCGCCCCGCGACCCAGCGCGGCGAGGCCATCTGCACGACGACGTTGAAGCTCGATAGCACGATGATCCAGCAGCCGCCGGTGATCGCCAGCGCGGCCAGCGTCAGCGGCAGGAAGCTGCTCAGCCCGATGACCGCGGTAGCCAGCGCGAAGCCGGCGCTGGCCAGCCGGACGACCGCCTCGGTCGAGCCCGATCGCCGCGCCATGCCGCCGATCAGTGCGCCGCCGACGGCGCCGATCCCGAATGCGCCGAGCAGCACGCCATAGGTGAACGATCCGCCGCCGACGAGGTCGCGCGCGACCAGCGGCAGCAGCGCCTGGATCGCGATCGAGCCGACCCCGAACAAGGCGCTGCGCACCAGCACGACGAGGATGTGCGGCGACATCGCGACGTAGCGTACCCCCGCGCTCATCGCATGGTGCAGCCGTTCGCGCGGCAGCGTCTGTTGCGGCAGATCGGGGCGCCAGCGCAGCAGCACGCCGAACAGGCCGAGATACGACAGCACGTTGAACGCGAACGCCGCCGCCGCGCCGGCCGCGGCGACGATCAGCCCGCCGACCGCGGGCCCCACGCTGCGCGCGAGGTTGAACCCCATCGAATTGAGCGCGACCGCGCCCGACAGATCCTCGCGCGGCACCATCTCGGGCACCGAGCTTTGCCAGGCGGGCCGGTTGAAGGCGTTGCCGCAGCCGATCAGGAAGGTGAAGGTCAACAGCAGCCAGGGCGTGACGAGGTTGAACCAGGTCGTCAGCATCAGCCCGGCGGAGACCAGGAACAGAAAGGCCTGCGCGCCGATCAGCACGCGCCGGCGGTCATATTGATCGGCGATCGCCCCGGCGGCGAGCGACAGCAGCATCACCGGCAGTGTTCGCGATGCCTGGACCAGCGCGACCATCGACGCCGGTGCGGCGAGCATCACCATCATCCACGCCGCGCCGACGCCCTCGATCAGCCCACCGAAATTGGAGATCGTGCTGGTGATCCACACCCAGCGGAAGATGCGGTGGCGGAACGGCCGGAACGGCGACACGCGGGCTGGCGGAGACGTCGTGTCGTTCAAGGCCGTTGATGCTCCCCGTTTGCTGCCCGCCGCGCTGCCATGCGCGCTTTCGCCGATGGGGGCAATACGGCCGGGATGCCGGTCAGTTCCCGTGCGCGGCGTACCAGGCGTCGTCGTAGAGCGTGTCGAGATAGCGTTCGCCAGAATCGCAGATCAGGCTGACGATACTGCCTTCCTCGCCGCGCTTCGCCATCTCCTCGGCGAGCAGGGTCACCCCCACCATGTTGGTCCCGGTCGACGGGCCGACCCGCTTGCCGAGCTCGATCGACACGGCGCGCGCGGCGGCGAGGCTGTCCTTGTCGGCAACCGGGATCATGCGGTCGATCACGTGGCGCTGGAAGCTTGGCTCGACGCGCGGGCGGCCGATCCCCTCGATGCGGCTGCCGCTCGCCTTGAGGTCGGTGCGCCCGGTTTCCCAATGCTCGGCGAATACCGATCCCTCGGGATCGACCACCGCCAGCCGGGTGCGCTTGCAGCAGGTGCGGCGATAGCGAATGAACCGCCCGATCGTTGCCGAGGTGCCGCCGGTGCCGGCGCCGACCACGATCCAGCTCGGCACCGGATGCCGCTCGCTCGCCATCTGCTCGAAGATCGATTCGGCGATATTGTTGTTGCCGCGCCAGTCGGTGGCGCGCTCGGCATAGGTGAACTGGTCCATGTAGTGCCCGCCGGTTTCGTCAGCGAGCTTCTGCGCGGCGGCGTAGATATCGCCGGGCGGCACCGGGTGGCAGGTGCCGCCGAGCCGCTCGATCTCGGCGAGCTTGGCGGGCGCAGTGGTCGCCGGCACCACCGCGACGAACTTGAGCCCCAGCAGCCGCGCGAAATAGGCTTCCGAAATCGCCGCCGAGCCCGACGATGCCTCGATCACCGCGGTGTCCGGCCCGATCCAGCCGTTGCACAGCGCATAGAGGAACAGCGATCGCGCCAGCCGATGTTTGAGCGAGCCCGACGGATGGCTCGATTCGTCCTTGAGATAGAGGTCGATGCCGGCGTGCGGGCTGGCGGATAGCTTGACGAGATGGGTGTCGGCGGAGCGCTGGCGGTCGGCCTCGATCTCGCCGATCGCCCAGTCGAGCCAGTCGCGGCAGGAACGGGTCGGGGTGTGGACGGTCATGGCGCCTCTAAATCACCATTCACGCGCGCGCGCCACCCCGCAGGATCGCAGCGTGGCGGCAGCGGGGAATTTTGTTGCGCCGGCCTCGACAGGGCGTGCGCGCTATGGGCTTATGCGCCGCAACGAGACTCACAGGGAGACGCGAGCGCATGCGCACGACACGCTGGTTGAAGGGAACGGCCGCCGCGGCGGCATTGGTGATGCTGACGGGGGCAAGCGCGCCCGGCTATGATCCGCTGGAAACCTTCGCGCCGCTCGATCTCGGCCAGCCGGTCAATGTCTATCGCTCGGCCAACGGCATGCCCGGCCCGCAATATTGGCAGAACAAGGCCGATTATCAGATCCACGCCAGCCTCGATCCGGCAGCGAAAACGCTCAGCGCGACGATGCAGATCACCTATACCAACAACAGCCCCGACACGCTCGAGGTGCTGTGGCTGCAGGTCGAGCAGAATCTCTACAAGCCCGATTCGCGCGGCTACATGTCGTTCGGCGGGCCGCTCCGCGGGCAGACCGACGGCATGCACTTCGATTCGACCGCGGTGTCGGTCGCAGGCGGCAAGTCGGTCGCGGTGACGCCGCTGGTCAGCGACACCCGCGCGCAACTGCAATTGCCGGCGCCGCTCAAGCACGGCGAGAAGGCGGTCGTTACGATCCGCTATCATTTCACCATTCCCGGCACGTTCGGCGGCCGCATGGCCTGGGGCACATCGCGCGATGGCGAGATTTTCGATCTCGCGCAATGGTATCCGCGCATGGCGGTCTATGACGATATCCGCGGCTGGGATACGGCTCCCTATCTCGCGCAGGAATTCTACCTCGAATATGGCGATTTCGATTATTGGGTGACGGTGCCGTCGAACATGCTGGTCGCCGGCTCGGGCGAGCTGGTCAATCCGCAAGACGTGCTGACCAGGACGCAGCTCGATCGCTTCGAAAAGGCGAAGCAGAGCGACAAGACGGTGATGATCCGCTCGCCGCAGGAAATCGCCGATCCCGCCACCCGGCCCAGCCAGGGCGGCACGCTGACCTGGCATTACCGGATGCACGACACCCGCGACGTCGCGTTCAGCGCGTCCTCGGTGTTCGCCTGGGATGCCGCGCGGATCAACCTGCCCGGCGGCAAGACCGCACTTGCCGAGAGCTTCTATCCGGCCGAAAGCCAGGGCAATGCCCGCTGGGGCCGCTCGACCGAATATATGAAGGACGCGGTCGAGAACTTCTCGCGTCGCTGGTATCCCTATCCCTGGCCCGCCGCGATCAACATCGCCGGGCCGGCGACCGGCATGGAATATCCGGGGATCGTGTTCGACGGGATCGACGATGCCGGCAAGGTGCTGTTCTGGATCAGCGCGCACGAGATCGGCCATAGCTGGTTCCCGATGATCGTCGGCTCCAACGAGCGCCGCGATGCGTGGATGGACGAAGGCTTCAACACCTTCATCGACACCTATGAATCGGACGATTTCAACCACGGCGAATATGGGCCGAAGCGCGATAGCGAATATGCGCCGGGCGGCGGCAATCCGGTCGACGAGATTTTGCCGCTGCTCGCCGATCCCGATGCGCCGCCGATCATCAGCCGTGCGGATACGATCATCGAGAAATACCGTCACCCGATGACCTATTTCAAATCGGCGCTCGGCTTGCGGCTGCTGCGCGAGGAGATTCTCGGTCCCGAGCGGTTCGATCACGCCTTCCGCCGCTACATCGCTGCCTGGGCGTTCAAGCATCCCAAGCCCGCCGATTTCTTCCGTGCGATGGAAAGCGATGCCGGCGAGGATCTGAGCTACTGGTGGCGTGGCTGGTATTTCCACAACTGGCAGCTCGATCTTGCCGTCACCGGCGTGTCCTATGTCCATGACGACCCGAAGCAGGGTGGGCTGGTAACGGTCGCGGCGAAGGACAAGCTGGTCATGCCGGCGACGCTGCGCATCACCTTCGCCGACGGCTCGACCAGGGACATGCGGCTGCCGGCGGAAACCTGGATTCGCCAGGCCGCGACGGCAGTGCCGGTCGGCGGCACGTCGCAGGTGGTCAGCGCCGTGATCGATCCCGATCACCACCTTCCCGACAAGGACAGGAGCAACAACGCCTATCCGTCAAAGTAAGCCGCGTGCGCCCGCGACAGCCGGAGCCTTGATATCCGAATCCGAAGTGCGTCTCATAGCCACCGTCACCCTGAACTCGTTTCAGGGTCCATGGCGCTCCGCTATCGTCGAGGTCGCCGGTCGTTGTGGCGCCATGATGCTGGAGCAGGTTGGCGCCCTTGCGGCGCACGTCGCAGGCGTAACGGAAAGATACATTGTCGCACCGCGTGCCGCCGGATAGAAACCCGGTATCGATAGAAACAAAAAAGGGGATGACGATGATCAGCAAGACCGTGGCGCTCGCTGCCGCCGCGTCGATGACGGCGCTCTCGATGCCGGCGGCGGCCAGCGAGGGCATGTGGACGTTCGACAATTTTCCGATCGCCAGGGTCAATGCCGAGCTCGGCACCCAGATCGATCAGCATTGGCTCGATCGCATCATGCAGAATGCGGTTCGCCTCTCGACCGGCTGCTCGGCATCGATCGTCAGCGCCAAAGGGCTGGTGCTGACAAACAACCATTGCGTCGCGGGCTGCACGCAGAACCTGTCGTCCGCCGATAACGATTATTTCACCCACGGCTATGCCGCCAACGCCGCGAGCGATGAGCGCAAATGCGCCGGGATGCAGGCCGAAATCCTTACCGGCATCAGCGACGTCACCGATCGCGTCACGTCGGCGGGGAAGGGGCTTACCGGCGAGGCGCTGGTCAAGGCGCGCAACGCCGTCACGTCGCAGATCGAGCAGCAGGGATGCCCGGATACCGAAACCACGCGGTGCCAGGTCGTCGATCTCTATCACGGCGGCCAGTACAAACTTTACACGTATCGCAAATATTCGGACGTGCGGCTGGTCTTTTCGCCGGGCTTCGCGACCGCCTTCTTCGGTGGCGATCCGGACAATTTCAATTTCCCGCGCTACGATCTCGATAGCGCGTTCGTCCGCCTCTACGAAAATGGCAAGCCGATCGCGACGCCCGACCATCTCAAGTGGAACGACGCGACGCCGACCGCGGGCGAGGCGGTGTTCGTCGCCGGCAATCCCGGCGGCACCGATCGCCAGCTCACCATGTCGCAGCTCGATACGCAGCGCCGGATGTCGCTGCCGCAGACGATCACCGAGCTTTCCGAGCTGCGCGGCCGCCTGACGCGGTTCAGCGAGGAAAGCCCGGAAAACAAGCGGATCGCGCAGGAACTTCTGTTCGGGCTCGAAAATGCCTACAAGGTCTATTGGGGGCGTCTGAAGGCGCTCGATGATCCCGCCTTCGCCGCCAAGCTCGCCGCCGATCGTAATGACCTGCGCCAGAAGGTCGCCGGGGTGAAGGACAAGCTGCCCGCCGATTTCGGCGATCCCTGGGCGACGATCGACGCCGCGCAGGATCAGGTCGCCGCGCTGGCGCTGCCCCACAGCTTCGTCGAAAACGGTCCGCCGGGATCGGATCTGTTCGATTATGCCCGCACGCTGGTGCGCGGCGCCGAGGAGCGGACCAAGCCGTCGGCCGATCGTTTGCCGGGCTATGCCGATCCGCAGCTGCCGCTGGTCGAAAAGGAATTGCTCGACGCCAAGCCCGTCTATGCCAAGCTCGAGCAGCAATTGTTCGAATTCTGGCTCAGCAAGGCACGCGAGTATCTCACCGCGGATTCGCCTTACACCGCCTTGCTGCTCGGCAAGGACAGCCCGGAGGACCTCTCCGCCGCGCTGGCCCAGTCGAAGCTCGGCGATCCGGCGGTGCGCAAGCAATTGTGGGACGGCGGGCTCCCGGCGATCAAGGCGTCGGACGATCCGTTGATCCAATATGTGCTGAGGATCGATCCCGAGGCGCGCAAGCTCAGGACCGCGTGGAACGAGAAAGTCACCGGCCCCACCACCGAGGCGGCGGAGAAGATCGCCAAGGCGCGCTTCGCGGTCTATGGCGACAGCATCTATCCCGACGCCACGTTCACGCTGCGCCTGTCCTACGGCAAGATCGAGGGCTGGACCTATAACGGCGACACGGTCGCGCCCTTCACCCACTTCAAGGGTCTGTACGAGCGCGCGACCGGCAAGCCGCCGTTCGATCTCGATCAGCGGTGGATCGCGGCGAAGGACAAGCTCAATCCCGATACCGTGTTCGACATCTCGACCTCGAACGACATCATCGGCGGCAATTCGGGCTCGCCGCTGGTCAATGCCAAGGGCGAGGTGATCGGCGCGATCTTCGATGGCAATATCCACAGCCTCGGCGGCGATTACGGCTATGATCCCAAGCTCAACCGCGCCGTCGCGGTGTCGGCCGCCGCGGTCAACGAGGCGCTGCGCAAGGTCTATGGCGCCACCGCGCTTGCCGACGAGCTCGAAAAGGGTAGCTGATCGGCCCTGCGACGGGCAGCCTCAGGCGTTGGGCCTGAAGCTGTCCGGATTGGCCTGCCGCCACCATTGCGCCAGCTTCTTGTCGGGCGAGCCGTCGATCAGCTCGCCCGGCTCGGCGAAATGGTAGATCTCGGTCAGTGACCGCATTTCCGCGACATTGACCCGCTGGCGCAGATGATGCGGGTCGAGCTGGTCGGGGCAATCGACCCCGGCGGCGACGACGATCTCGTGCAGCGCCTTCAGCGTCGCTTGGTGATAGCGCGCGACGCGCTCGGCCTTGTCAGGCACCACCAGCCCGCGCTGCCGCGCCCTGGATTGCGTCGCGACGCCGGTCGGGCAGGTGTCGGTGTGGCAGCGCATCGATTGCACGCAGCCCAGCGAGAACATGAAGGCGCGCGCGGCGTTGCACCAGTCCGCGCCCAGCGCCGCGTTCATCGCGATTGCCGCCCCGCTCGCCACCTTGCCCGACGCAGCGAGCCTCACTTTGTCCTTCAAACCCGTGCCCACCAGCGCATTGCGCGCCAGGATCAGCCCTTCGCGCAGCGGCATCCCGACGCGATCGGATAGCTCGGTCGGCGCCGCTCCGGTGCCGCCCTCGGCGCCGTCGACGACGATGAAGTCGATCAGCACCCCGCTTTCCAGCATCGCTTTCATCACCGCGAACAATTCGTGCGGATAGCCGACGCACAGCTTGATCCCGACCGGCTTGCCGCCAGACATTTCGCGCATCCGTGCCGCGAACTCGATCAGCTCGCGCGGTGTCGAGAAGGCCGAATGCCCCGGCGGTGACAGGCAATCCTGCCCCACGGGCACGTCGCGCGTCCTGGCGATCTCCTCCGTCACCTTGGCGCCGGGCAGCAGCCCGCCGTGCCCCGGCTTGGCGCCCTGGCTCAGCTTGATCTCGGTCATCACGACCTGCTCGTGCTGCGCTTTCTCGGCGAACTCGCCGGCATCGAACTTGCCGTCCCTGGTCCGGCAGCCGAAATAGCCCGAGCCCAGCTCCCACACCACGTCGCCGCCATGCTTCAGGTGATAAGGCGACAGCCCGCCTTCACCGGTATCGTGATAGAAGCCGCCCTTCTTCGCGCCCCAGTTGAGCGCCTCGATCGCATTGGCGCCGAGCGCGCCGAAGCTCATCGCCGAGATATTGAGCCGCGACGCTGAATAGGGTTTCGCGCATTGCCCGGTGCCGACCATCACGCGGCTGTCCTCGGGCGCCTTGCTGTTCGGCGCGATCGAATGCGCCAGCCACTCATATTCGCCCGAATAGACGTCGAGCTCGGTGCCGAACGGATGCGCGTCCTCTTCGCCCTTGGCGCGCTGATAGACCAATGCGCGCTCGTCATGGCTGTACGGCCGCCCGTCGAGGTCGCTTTCGACGATATACGATCGCAGGAACGGCCGCAGCCACTCGAACAGCCAGCGAAACCGCGCCGAGGCGGGGTAATTGCGCCGCAGCGAATGATGCCGCTGCGCGAGATCGATCAACGCGAGCAACAGCACCGGCGCCGTGACGATCAGGCCCCACAGCCACAAGCGCTGATGCCAGCCCAGCGCGACCAGCGCGATCGTCGCGCCGAGCGAGGTCCACAGCAACACGTTGCGCGAGACCGGCCGGTCGGTGAACAGGCTCGCCCCCAGGTTGCCGTCGCTCATCGATCTCTCCCCCTGCGCGGTTCTTGATGCCTCTTAAATGCCTTGCCGGCGGTCGAGGGTCCACCGGCCGTGGGAATAATGCGATCGGCCGCCGCGCGGCTCTTGTCTTCATTCATGCGAGCGCGCAGCCTGTAGCGTCAGGTTGCGAGGGGATGATCCGCAATGACGTTCGTCAGGCAACGGCCGCCTGCCTGGTTCTGGTGGGTGTCGGTGCTGCTCACGCTATGGGGCGCGCTCGGCTGTTATTTCTGTGTTCGCCAGTTCCTTTACGGCGCCGAGGCGATGGGCCCGGCGGACGCATACCAGCGCGCGCTCTACGCCTCGCTGCCCGGCTGGTATGATTATGTCTATGCCATCGCGACTGGTGCTGCGTTGCTCGGCGGCATCGCGCTGCTGCGCCGGGCGCTCGTCGCACGCGCGCTGTTCGTCCTCTCGCTCGCTGCGGTGATCGTCCAGTTCGGCTGGCTGTTCGCCATCACCGATCTGATCGCCACGAAGGGCGTGACGACAGTGATCTTCCCGCTCGCCATCCTCGGCGTGGCGATCTGGTCGATCCGCTTCGCTGCCCGCGCCTATCGTTATGGCTGGATTTGCTAGAGGGCCAGCTCGATTGTGCTAAATAGGGCAGGGCCCCGGCGCGCTTCGCTGGCGTCGCGCACCGCGAGCGGCTAAGGAGCCGCCATGTCCACCACCTACACGATCGACAGCTCCACCAGCCGGGCGACTCCGGTCTCCGCGCCGATGAAGCGCCTCACGGTGCCCGCGATCCGCAAACGCAAAGGCGGCGATCCGCTGGTGATGCTGACGGCCTATACGGTGCGGATGGCGCAGCTGCTCGATCCGCATTGCGACATGCTGCTGGTCGGCGACAGCCTCGGCCAGGTGGTCTATGGCCTGCCGTCGACGATCCCCGTCACGCTGGAGATGATGGCGGCGCATGGCGCGGCGGTGGTGCGCGGCAGCTATCACAGCCTCGTCATCGTCGACATGCCGTTCGGCAGTTACGAGGCGTCGCCGCAACAGGCGTTCGAAAGCGCCTCGTGGATGCTCAAGCAGACCGGGGCTGCGGCGGTGAAGATGGAAGGCGGCACGGCGATGGCCGAAACCGTCCGCTTCCTCACCGAACGCGGCATTCCGGTGATGGGGCATGTCGGCCTCACCCCGCAGGCGGTCAACGCGCTTGGCGGCTATGGCGCGCGCGGCCGCAGCCAGGAGGAAGCGTCGGCGATCATCGACGATGGCCGCGCGATCGCCGCCGCCGGCGCCTTCGCGCTGGTCGTCGAAGGCGTGGTCGAGCCGATCGCGATCGAGCTCACCCGGTCGATCGATTGCCCGGCGATCGGCATCGGCGCCTCGGCGCAGTGCGACGGGCAGGTGCTCGTCGCCGAGGATATGCTCGGCCTGTTCGAGCGCACGCCGCGCTTCGTCAAGAAATTCGAGGATATGGCCGGCCGCATTTCCGCCGCGGTGGAGGCCTATGCCGGCGATGTCCGGTCCCGGGCCTTTCCGGGATCGGAACAGACCTACGCCCCGAAGAATTGAGCCCGCTTCCGTTTCCTATCCCGCGCGGCTAAGGTCCGCGCCTTTCCATTGCCGATGGAGTGAGTTTTGGCGATCACGCCCCAGAATAACGACGTGTTCATGCGCGAGGTGGACGAGGAGCTCCGCCGCGACGAGATGGTTGCGTTCGGTCGCAAATACGGCGTCTGGATCGCCGTCCTTGCGGTTCTCTTCCTGCTCGCCCTCGGCGGTGGCTTGTGGTGGCGGCATCACAAGGAAGCCGTTGCCGGGCGTCAGGGCGAACAATTCCAGACGGCGCTCGATTCGCTGGGCTCGGGCGATCTCAAGGCGGCCGATCCCACGCTCGCCAAGCTCGCGGCGTCGAGCAGCGACGGCTATCGCGCCATGGCGCTGTTCACCCAGGCCGACGTGCTGCTCAAGAAAGACGATCTCAAGGGCGCGGCCGCGAAGTTCGCCGCGATCGCCAACGACAGCAAGTTCGATGCGCCGTTCCGTGATCTCGCGCTGATCCGGCAGACTTCGGCGGAGTATGAAACGCTCGATCCGCAGACGGTGATCGATCGGCTGAAGCCGTTGGCGGTCAAGGACAGCCCGTGGTTCGGCAGCGCCGGCGAACTCGTCGCGATGGCCTATGTTCAGCAGAACAAGCGGGCCGAAGCGGGCACGCTGTTCAGCGCGATCGCGCAAGCCTCGACGACGCCCGACTCGCTTCGTCAACGTGCGGTTCAGATGGCGTCCCTACTCAACGACAGCGCCGGCAGCGACAACAAGGACAAGGCAGCGAAATGAAGACTTCGGTGAGGGCGTCCGTCGCCATCGCGGCGCTGATGGCGCTCAGCGCCTGCGGCGTTTTCAAGGGCGGCAAGAAAAACACGCCGGTGCTCGGCAACCGCGTGCCGATCCTGGTGTCGGAGGATGACGCCAAGGCGGATCCGTCGCTGGCCAGCGTGCAGGTGCTGCTGCCCGATCCCACCACTAACAACGAATGGACCCAGCCCGGCGGCAATTCGGCCAAGGCGATGGGCCATCTCGCGCTCGGCAATTCGGTCCAGCGCGCCTGGACCGCGCGGATCGCCGGCGGCTCCAATCGGGAACGGCTCGGCGCTGCCCCGGTCATTGCCGACGGGCGTCTGTTCGTCGAGGACGTCAACGCCGTTGTCCACAGCTTCGACGCGGCAACCGGCGCGGCCGGCTGGTCGACCGAGATCGCCAAGAAGGATCAAAACGCCGCGGCGCGCTTCGGCGGCGGCGTCAGCTATGATGACGGCAAGCTGTTTGCCACCGACGGGCTTGGTGATGTCGTTGCGCTCAACGCCAAGGACGGGTCCGAAATCTGGCGCGTCCGTCCCGGCGCGCCGCTGCGTGGCGCGCCGTCTATTGCTTACGGCCAGCTCTACGTCGTAACCCAGGACAATCAGTTGTTCGCGCTTTCCGAAACCGACGGCAAGGTGGTGTGGACGTCGACCGGCTCGCTCGAATCGCAGGGCGTGTTCGGCGTCGCTGCGCCGGCGGTCGGGCAGGGCACGGTTATCGCCGGCTATTCGTCGGGCGAACTGAACGCCTATCGCTATGAAAACGGCCGCTCGTTGTGGGGCGATGCGCTGTCGCGCACCTCGATCTCGACATCGGTGTCGAGCCTTGCCGATATCGATGCCGATCCGGTGATCGATCAAGGCCAGGTCTATGCGGTCGGGCAGGGCGGCCGCATGGTCGCGCTTGAAATCGTCACCGGCCAGCGGTTGTGGGAACAGGATTTCGCCGGGCTTTCGACGCCTTATGTCGCCGGCGAATGGGTGTTCGTCGTCACCGATGACGCGCGACTGATCTGCATCCAGCGTGGTTCGGGCAAGATCCGCTGGATCAGCCAGCTGCGCGGCTTCAAGAACATGAAGAAGCACAAGAACCCGATCTACTGGACGGGTCCGGTCGTCGCCGGCAACCAGCTGGTGCTGGTCAGTTCGCGCGGCGAGATCGCGTTCGTTTCGCCGCAGACCGGCGAGGTGCAGCGCACGATCGAAACCAAATCATCCTTCTCGCTGTCGCCGGTGGTGGCCGAGAACACGCTTTATCTGCTCGATCACGATGGCCAGGTGATGGCGTTCCGCTGATCGGCGGTCGTCGTCATTCGCGCTGCCCCGGCGAAGGCCGGGGTTAGAGCGGTTTTCGACCTATCTGCATCACCGTGACGGAGCCGATTTTGGCTCGGTGCGAGGAGCGAGGAGGGAGCGATGCCGAAGCATCGTGACCGACGAGAGACGAAGCACCGGGGCAAAATCGGCCCGCCCCGCAGGGGTTGCGCCAGGACGCCCGCTGGACGGCGTCGCGATGCTTGCAGGGGCAGACCAGCCCCTGCTGCACGCCGCTCCTTGCCAGCGAACGTCCTGACGCAATCACGGTGATGCAGATAGGTCGAAAACCGCTCTAGACGCACCGCGCTCGCCCTGAGCTTGTCGAAGGGCGCGGCACCTTCTGCTCATCCTGAATCTGAAATTGGCCTCAAAAACATCGTCATGCTGAACTTGGTTCAGCATCCATGGAGCAACGCCAGCCGGTGCGCTTGGGGCGATAGAGCACTATGGCCCCTCAACCAGGTTCGCAGGCAACGGATAGTCTTATGACGCGAATTTCAGAGTCGCGCGCCCAGGCGTTGATGCAAATGGGATCGTCTGCGCCCCTATCAATGTAGGAAAATCCCTGCCACAGGGATGGCATGATCGCTCGCGTCCGTCATTCAACCTCGTGGTTCTGCGTCATCGCTCCGCACGAGGGGGGAGGGGTGCGCGACACTCTCCACTTTCTCCACTTTACCCGCACCGATACCGCCGCGAACGGGCGCGGTTGAAAGACGAATCATGGCGAAGCTCCCCACCGTCGCGATCATCGGCCGGCCCAATGTCGGCAAGTCGACGCTGTTCAATCGGCTGGTCGGCAAGAAACTGGCGTTGGTCGACGATCTGCCCGGCGTCACGCGGGACCGGCGCGAAGGCGACGCGCATCTGCTTGGCCTCGACTTCCGCGTGATCGACACCGCGGGCTATGAGGATATGGACGCGGTCACGCTGCCCGGCCGCATGCGCCAGCAGACCGAGGCGGCGGTGCGCCAGGCCGATGTCGCCTTGTTCCTGATCGATGCGCGCGCCGGGATCGTCCCGCTCGACGAGGAGATCGCGCGCTGGCTGCGCGGGTCGGACACGCCGGTGATCCTCGTCGCCAACAAGGCCGAAGGCCGCGCGGGCGAGACGGGCGTGCTCGAATCGCTGTCGCTGGGGTTCGGCGATCCGGTCCAGCTCTCCGCCGAACATGGCGAGGGCGTGGCCGACCTATTCGAGGCGCTGCTCCCGCATCTCGACGGCAAGGCCGAGGACGAGCCGGAGGAGGACGAGGAAAGTCCCGACGCGCCGCTCAAGCTGGCCATCGTCGGGCGTCCCAACGCGGGCAAATCGACTTTGGTCAACCGCATGCTCGGCGAGGATCGCATGATTACCGGCCCCGAAGCCGGCATCACCCGCGATTCGATCGCGATCGACTGGGAATGGCAGGGGCGTCAGGTCCGCCTGATCGACACCGCGGGGATGCGCAAGCGCGCCAAGGTGCAGGAAAAGCTCGAGCGGCTGTCGGTTGCCGACGCGATGCACGCGGTCGATTTTGCCGAGGTGGTCGTGCTGCTGCTCGATGCCACCCGCGGGCTCGAGGTGCAGGATCTCAAGATCGCCTCGCGCGTGCTCGACGAAGGCCGCGCGCTGGTCGTCGCGCTCAACAAATGGGATGTCGCCGAAAACGCCAGCAAGCTGTTCAATGGCGTTAAGGCCGCGCTCGATGAGGGGCTCAGCCAGGTCAAGGGCGTACCGCTGATGACCGTTTCGGCGGCGACCGGGAAGGGCATCGATCAACTCCTCGAGGTCGCGTTCGAAACCCGCGATGCCTGGTCGCGCCGGGTCGGCACCGGAGAGCTCAACCGCTGGTTCGAGCGCGCGATCGAGGCCAATCCGCCGCCCGCGCCCGGCGGCAAGCGGATCAAGTTGCGTTACCTCACCCAGGCCAAGACGCGGCCGCCCGGTTTCGTCCTGTTCGGCACCCGCGTCGATCAGCTGCCGGACAGCTATCAGCGCTATCTCGTCAACGGCATCCGCCGCGATCTCGGCTTCGGTGCGGTGCCGGTTCGCCTCACGCTACGCGCGCCCAAGAACCCGTTCGGGCGCTCGTGATCGGGCGATCTTGCTCGCGCCGCAGACCGCGCTAGATAGAAACCGGAAACTGTCTTCGGGGATTACCGACCATGCGTGCTTTGACTGTGCTGATCGTTGCCGGTTGTTTCGTCCTGTCGGCGTGCAACACGATCCAGGGTGCGGGAGAGGATGTCGCGTCGGTCGGCCATACCGTGGCGAAAACGGCGGACAAGGCGAAGCCCTGACGCGCATCGGCGCGGGCGGTTTCTTTCGGCCGCTTTACAGGTCGTTAACCGTGACCGGCTAACACGGGTTCCCATTGGGGCTTGGACTGTTTGGGGCGGTCGAAACGTGGCAGACGAAGGCGCATTGGTTGATTGGTCGGCATTTTCGCGTGCTCGTGCGGAACTGGGCGCGAATTTCGTGCGAATTCTCGGCTATTTCACCGAAGATGGCGTCAAGTCGCTGAGCCAGATCGAGGAAGCGATGCGTGCCGGCAATGCCGCCGCGCTGGTGCTCCCCGCGCATACCCTCAAGGGCGAATCGCGTCAGTTCGGCGCCGAGCCGCTCGCCGACTGTGCCGAGACGATCGAGATGATCGGCCGCGCCTGCGTCGAGACGCATGACACGCCCGATCAGGCGCTCGAACATGTCGTCCGCCTGCGCCCGCTGTTCGAAAAGACGCTCGCCGCGCTCGAACGCGAAGCCAATCCGCTAGTCAACCGCCAGCCCGCCGGCTTCGGCCGCCGTGCGGTATTCGGCCAGCGCTGATCGATCTGTCCTAGTCGTCGCCTTCGGGTCTGGCGTTGAGCTGGATGTAATTTTCCAACCCCATCCGCTCGATCATGTCGAACTGCCGCTCCAGCGTATCGACATGCTCCTCCTCGCTTTCGAGAATCTTGGCGAAGAGGTCGCGGCTCACGTAATCGTGGACCGTCTCGCAATGCGCGATCGCCCCCTTCAATTGCTTCACCGCCTCGAGCTCCAGCGAAAGATCGCCTTTCAGCACTTCCTCCACCGTCTCGCCGACGCGTAGCCTTCCGAGTAGCTGGAAATTGGGCAGGCCGTCGAGAAACAGGATGCGCTCCGCCAGCCAGTCGGCGTGCTTCATCTCGTCGATCGACTCGTCATATTCGAACTTGGCGAGCCGCCGGACGCCCCAATGGTCGAGCATCCGGTAATGCAGGAAATACTGGTTGATCGCGGTCAGTTCGTTCTTGAGCGCCTCGTTGAGCAGCTCGATGACCTTGTCGTCGCCCTTCATCGCGCGGTCTCCCGTGGTTTCAGGCGATCGTAGCGTTCTTGGGCACCCGCGCAACCGTTAGGCAGCGGCGCGTTCCTCGTCGATGATCTCGCGGGCGAAGCGGACGCACTGGCCGCATTTGGGCTGCCGTCCGAGCGCGCGATAGGCCTGGCACGCGCTGGTCGCGCCCTCGCGCGCGGCTTCGCGAACCTGGTGTTCCCGGATGGCATTGCAGACGCAGACGACCATGGATGCTCCTCGTTCTCGGTCGCTCAATAGAGATAATGAGAACGATTCGCAAGCCTATTGCGAGGCACTTGCAGCTTGCCGCATCGGCTGCAGCCGGCCGCGCGCGAGGCTGCGCCACAGCCATTCAAGCGGGCCGTAGCGAAACCGCGCCAGCCACGGCTGCGACCACAACAGCATGCCAAGGCAGATCGCGGCGACCACGGGATAGAGTTCGGCACGCGACAGGCGGCCATAAAGGCCGAAGCCGTAACCGTAGAACAGGCCGGTGCAGATCACCGTCGTCGCGAGATAGTTGGTGAACGCCATCCGCCCCGCGGCGGCGACGCGCGCCGTGAGGCGACCGCCCGGGCGGACCATCAGCGCGAGCAGGCACGCCCAGCCCAGGATCATCACCGGCCGCACCGGCTCTGACCAGACGAGATCGGCCGCCGCGACCGAGGCGGTATCGAAGCCGTGGCGGATCGGGATCGTCGCGATCGCCAGATAGGCCGGAACGCCGATCGCGAAGCCGATCGCCGCACCCCGCGCGTAGGCCCGCCGCGACCAATCGCCGGTCAGCAATCCGCCGCGCAAGGCGGCCATGCCGAGCAGCATATAGGCCAGCGTTTCCATCCCCAGAAACAGGAATGCCTGCACAGGAGCACGCAGCGCATCGGGCAGGCGATTGGCGAAGATCGTTGCGTAGTCGCCGCGGTGGATCGCCAGATCCTTGGCTATCTCGGCGGCGGGCGGCACGCCGAGATTGGCGCGATTGGCGGCATAGGCATGAGCAACATCGACCGATGCATGGCCGGCACGCACTGCCACTTCGCCGGCGGCGATTTCCGCGCCGACCGCGAGGACAAAGGCGAACTCGGCACCCAGCAGCACCAGCGCCATGATGACCAATTTGTATGGCGGCAGCTTGCGGAAGAAGAAGAAGGCGATGCCGCCGATCAGCGCATAATGATTGAGGATGTCGCCCCACCACAGCAGCACCAGATGCGCCATGCCGAACACGAACAGCCAGATCATCCGCGCATAATGGACGGTGAAGGGATTCTCTCCCTTGGCCTCGGCGCGGTCGATGACGAGCAGGGTCGAGGCGCCGAACAGGAACGAGAACAGCCCGCGCATCTTGCCGTCGATCAGAACGAAATTGGCCAGCCAGGCGACGAAATCGGCGCCGGCATGGCCGCCATAGGCAAGGGGGTTCGAATAGGCTGCCTCGGGCATCGCGAAGGCGACGATGTTCATCAACAGGATGCCCATCACCGCGACGCCGCGAATGAAATCGAGCGTCAGGATGCGATTGTCATACGATGCCTCCGCGGCGGCGGTCATCTCAGCGCCGCGCGACGGCGGCGATCGGTAGCGCGACGAGCACGACGTGGCAGAATAGCTGCGTAACGATGGACATCGCGCTAGGCATGGAACCGAAGCGCAGGGGGACGACGATCAGGTTCATCACGACGAACGTGATCAGGCCGTATGCCATCGCCGCCGAAATCCAGCGGCGCTTGAGCTGCGGGTAACGATCGGCCGCGGCGATGAAGACGCTGACCATGATCGCCATCAGAGCGAAGTGCGTGACGAGCCCGAGAATGCTGCCCGCCGCCCCCCAACCGATGGCGTTGGGAAGCGGCCCCGATGCAACCGAACGCAACATCGCGGCCGGCGATTGGCCATGAACCAGCGTCAGGATTGTCGCCGCGAGAATATCGAGCGTGCCGGCGATCGCCGTCGCGGCGGCGATCCTCGGCCCCTTGCTCGTTTCGCCCGCGCTCGTGGTCATGCCGCCATTCTGGCCGAAACTTGGGTTTCAGGAAAGCGCGCTCTCGCTGCCCATCAATGTCGGGAAGAATCCCTCGTGTGCTGCACGCAGATCGTCCAGCGTCACGCAGAAATCGCCCTCGGCAAGTTCGAACACGATCCGCTTGGCAATGGTGCGGCCGAGCGGCTCGACCACCACGCCGGCGGCGTCGGCGGCCATCAGGAAATCCATCAGCGCGCTGTCGTCGATCGTGGCGACGTACAGGCCCTGATCCTCGGCGAAGAATTGCTTGGCCGCCGGGCCCGGGCCGGCGGGCTGCACCAGCACGCCGATATTGCCGGCCAGCGCCATTTCCGCCAGCGTCACGGCGATGCCGCCATCGGAGACGTCGTGAACGGCGGTAAGCGCGCCCTTGTCGATCTGGCTGCGGACGAAATCGCCGGTCTTGCGCTCGGCGGCGAGGTCGACGGGGGGCGGGGGGCCGTCCTCGCGGCCGTGGATTTCGCGCAGCCACAATGACTGGCCGAGATGCCCGCCGCGCGTGCCGATCACCATCACCACGTCGCCGGTCTGCTTGAAGGCGATCGTCGCCGATTTGCGCCAGTCGGCGAGCAGGCCGATCGCGCCGATCGCCGGTGTCGGCAGGATGGCGGAGCCGCTGCCGTCCTCGCCCTTGGTCTCGTTATAAAGGCTGACGTTGCCGGAAACGATCGGCATGTCGAGCGCAGCGCAGGCTTCTGCCATGCCCTCGATACAGCCAACGAACTGGCCCATGATCTCCGGCCGCTGCGGGTTGCCGAAGTTCATGCAGTCCGTGGTGGCGAGCGGCTTTGCGCCGACCGCGGTGAGGTTGCGGAACGCCTCGGCGATCGCTTGCTTGCCGCCCTCGACCGGGTCGGCTCTGCAATAGCGCGGGGTGCAATCGGTGGTGATGGCGAGGCCCTTGTCGGTGCCGTGGACGCGCACCACGGCCGCGTCGCCGCCAGGGCGCTGGACCGTGTCGGCGCCGACCATGTGGTCATATTGCTCCCAGATCCAGCGCCGCGAAGCGAGATCGGGCGAGCCCATCAGCTTTAGCAGGTCAGCGGCGACATCGGTGGATTCGGGCAGGTCATGGAGCGGGTCGGGCGGCGCGGTCGGCACCCACGGCCGATCATAGGCCGGCGCTTCGTCGGCGAGCGGGCCGAGCGGGATGTCGCACACCGTCTCGCCATTGAACGTCAGCACCATCCGGCCGGTATCGGTGACGCGGCCGATCACCGCGAAATCGAGCTCCCACTTGCGGAAGATCGCCTCGGCCTCGGCTTCACGGCCGGGCTTGAGCACCATCAACATGCGCTCCTGCGATTCGGAGAGCATCATTTCATAGGGCGTCATGCCCTCTTCGCGTTGCGGCACGGCGTTCATGTCGAGCTCGATGCCGACGCCACCCTTGGACGCCATCTCGACCGATGAGGAGGTGAGGCCGGCCGCGCCCATGTCCTGGATCGCGACGATCGCGTCGCTGGCCATCAGTTCGAGGCAGGCTTCGATCAGCAGCTTCTCGGTGAACGGATCGCCGACCTGGACGGTGGGGCGCTTCTCTTCCGAATCATCGTCGAAATCGGCCGAGGCCATGGTCGCGCCGTGGATGCCGTCGCGCCCGGTCTTGCTTCCGACATAGACGATCGGATTGCCGACGCCGGACGCTGCCGAATAGAAGATCTTGTTCGTCTGCGCGACGCCGACGGTCATCGCGTTGACCAGGATGTTGCCGTCATAGGCCGCGTGGAAATTCACTTCGCCGCCGACGGTCGGCACGCCGACGCAATTGCCGTAGCCGCCGATCCCGTGGACGACGCCGGCGATCAGGTGGCGCATCTTGGGATGATCGGGCCGACCGAAGCGCAGTGCGTTCAAATTGGCCACCGGCCGCGCGCCCATCGTGAACACGTCGCGCAGGATGCCGCCGACCCCGGTCGCCGCGCCCTGATAGGGCTCGATGTAGGAGGGGTGGTTGTGCGACTCCATCTTGAAGATCGCCGCCTGCCCGTCGCCGATATCGACCACGCCGGCATTCTCGCCGGGGCCGCAGATCACTTGCGGGCCGGTGGTCGGCAGCTTCTTCAGGTGCACGCGGCTCGACTTGTAGCTGCAATGCTCCGACCACATCACCGAGAAGATGCCGAGCTCGACCAGATTGGGCTCGCGGCCGAGCGCGTGGAGCACGCGATCATATTCTTCCGGCGAAAGCCCGTGCTGGGCGACGATCTCAGGCGTGATCTCGGTCATCCGCGCGCCTTTAGCGAGCCGTGCGCACCGCGTCACTATCCTTGCCGATTTACGCACCGTTCATCCGCCTCCGTTACGAAGACGATATCGTTTGCAGGAAAGGGGGATGGGTGGAATTTCTGACAATCATGCCCTTGCAGATCGTGCGCGGCGTTCCCGCGCTTCCTGTCGCATGGGAATGTGATCTCGCGGACGATTCGCTGCGCTGGGCGCCCGGCGTGTTCGATCTCTTTGGCCTGCCGCGCCATGTGCCCATCCGGCGCGGCGACGTCGTGCGGCAATATACCGCGGAATCGCGGGCCGAGCTCGATCGTCTGCGCGATCACGCCATCGCGACCTGCGGCAGCTTCACTTTCGAGGCAAGGATTCGACGGCCCGATGGCGATCTGCGCTGGATCAGAATCATGGCCGATGTGATGACCAGCGATGGCCGTGCGACGCACCTTTACGGGTGCAAGCAGGATATTACCGCCGAAATGCGCGGCCGCTGAGGCGCTGGCCTAGCCGACGCAGCAGCCCGCGCTTGGCTAGCGGCGCGAACATTTCCTCCGGCCCTTCGGGATCGAGGATTTCGTTGTCGGCCAGCCATTCCTCCAGACCGTCCAACTCGGGAATGCGATAGGGGCGCAACGAATGGCCCGGGCCGCGCAGGCGCTCGATCGTCGCAATCAGCGAGCCCGTTTCGGTCATCGTCGCCGCCACCGTCCGGGCATCGAGCCCCAGGTGTTCGGCGATCAGCTCGTGCGCAATCGCCGCGATCCGCGGCGCGGCGACGCCATTGCCGGAAACCGTGGCATCGATCGTCACGTCGCATTCGGTGTCGAGCCGCATCGAGCGATTGTTGAAGTTCGACGAGCCGACGCGGAGGATCAGGCCGTCGATAATCGTCACCTTGGCATGGACATAGACCGGCGCCCCTTCGGTGGTGAACGGGTGGTATAGCCGCAAACGACCATGGCGATCGTGAACGCGGATTGCCTCGACCAGGCGGGCGCGGGCGGTATCCATCGCGATCGGCTCGAGCCAACCTTGCGCGGTCTCCGGATTCACGATGACGATTTCCGGGCCGTTTTCGTCGCGCAGCCGCCGGGCGATCGCTTCGGCGACCTTGCGCGAGGCGAAATATTGGCTCTCGGCATAGATCCAGCGTTCGGCCCGTGCGATCAGGTCGAGATAGAGTGCTTCGATCTCGTGGACCGGCGCGAAATCCGGCATCTCGGGGATCGTCCGCGATATCGCCACCGCAGCATTGGTGAAATCGCTCGGCAGGTCGGCCGGCCAGCAGGCTCGCGTCGCCGGCGGCGGCGCGATCGTCTTGCCGCCGGCGCGTTGCCAGCGGGCGCGGCTCAATTCGCCGAGCGCGGTCGCAATCGGGCCGCTCAACGCCGTCGTCGCGTCGTGCCAGGGATGGTACGGCTTGCCGTCGGCATTGACGCGTTGCGGATCGTGATCGCGATGCGCGCGCGTGTCCCAGCGGTTGTCGGTCATGTCGATGCCGCCGCAGAAGGCGAGGCAATCGTCGATCACCACGATCTTCTGATGGTGCGAGGCGCCGTGCGGGTGCACGCTGTCGAGCTTCAGGTGGATGCGCGGCTTGAACATCCAGCGCATCAGCGTGAGCATCGTCTTGCCGCGAAACAGCGTCTTGAGCGCGCCCATGTCCCACCGCAGGATATAGACCTGCAAAGCCGGATTGCGCGCGATCAACCAGTCGATGAACGCGCCGACCTCGGCGGGTGCATCGTCGTGACCGTCGTGCACCAGCTTGATTCGCGCGTCGAAATCCCAGCCGATCAGCAGGATCTGGTGTTTCGCCGCCGCCATCGCCCGTCGGGCGATGCGGAAATAATCCTCCGCATCGACGATCACACGGGCCTGTTCGGCGGTCTCGATCCGCCAGCAATTGCGGCCGGGAACGAGCGCGCGGGGATCGCTCACAGGATTTCGAGAACCTTTTCCGGCGGGCGGCCGAGGCGCACGCCCTTGTCGGTCTCGACCAGCGGGCGCTCGATCAGGATCGGGTGCGCGGCCATCGCGTCGAGGATCGCATCACGATCGGCGCCGGCAAGGCCGAGTTCCTTGGCGATCGGCTCGCCGGCGCGCAGCCCGTCGCGCGGCGCCATGCCCGCGCGGGCGTAGAGACGCGCGAGTTCAGCCCGGTCCGGCGGCGATTTGAGATACTCGATCACCGAGACCTCGACGCCCGGCGTCGCTTCGAGGATCGCCAGCGTCTGCCGCGATTTCGAGCAGCGCGGGTTGTGCCAGATCGTTGCCTTCATCGTGTATCGTCTCCGCAACCGAAGGTGCCGCGGCTCGCCGCCGCATAATCGAACCCATTTGCTTCCAGTTTCGCGCCGTCGATGACGCGAACGGTCGTGTCGGCCCGCGTAACGCCTGCCTCGGCCAGCGTGAAGCAGAGATAATGTCCGAAGGCCTTCGCATCGGCATCGGGCATCGCCGGCGTCGCATCCCATTGATCGAGCGGCGCGGAATAGACCAGATCGGCGACATTGGGATCGGCGCGCAATCTTTGCTGTGCTCGGCTCAGCAGCAGCGCGCGATTGGAAAATTCCCGTGGCTGCTCCTGCCGCTCATGCAGGTGGCGATAGAGCAGCCAGGCGGCGATCAGCGCTGCGACGGCGGCGATCGCCCACGCCCAGCGCGGGATCGTCGCGATCGGGCTACGGCGACGAATGGAACGAGGGGCGGGGCGGCGGGCCATAAGCGACGGCTAGCCGGTTTTCGTCTGCACTTCGGCGATGAAATCGACATGCTGCCGCTCTGGCCCGATCAACGTCCAGGCGGCGATGATGACTGCCGTCACGCCGCCGAACAGCGCCAGCGCCAGCGCGTAATCGTTGCCGTGGCTTTCGGCGATATCGGTCTGGAAGACGACGTTCCACGCGGTGGCAAGGTTGCCGAGCTGATAAGCGAAGCCGGGAAACATCGCGCGCGTCGCGCCGGGCGCCAGCTCGTTGAGGTGCACCGGCACGATGCCCCACGCGCCTTGCACGGCCACCTGCATCAGGAACGCGCCGATGCCCAGCAGCAGTGGCGTCGGGGAATAGGCCCAAAGCGGCAGGATCGGCAATGCCAGCAGGCTGGCGACGATGATCGCCCGCTTGCGCCCGATCCGTTCGGACCAGATGCCGAACCCGATGCCGCCGACGATCGCGCCGACGTTCATGATCGCCGCCAGCGTTCCCGTCAGGTGCGCATCGAAGTGATGCTGCTTCTGCAGGAAGGTCGGGTAGAGATCCTGCGTGCCGTGGCTGAACGCGTTGAACGCCGCCATCAGCACGATCATGTAGAGCGCGATCCGCCAATGCCGGACCAGCGCGACGACGGGGTCGATCTTCGGCTTGTCCTTCGCCGCTTCGAACGCCGGGGATTCCTTGACGTGCATGCGGATCAGGATGACCAGGATCGCAGGCGCGACGCCGACCATGAACATGCCGCGCCAGCCGATCAGATCGAACAGCAGCCCGTAAACCAGGCTGGCGATGAAATAGCCCGAAGGATAGCCGCTCTGCAGCAGGCCGGAGACGGGCCCGCGCAGCCTGGCCGGGATCGTTTCCATCACCAGGCTGGCGCCGATCCCCCATTCGCCGCCCATCGCGAAGCCGAACAGCGTGCGCAGCACCAGGAGCGCGGTGAGCGACGGCGCAAAGGCGGAGGCGAACTCGAAGATCGAGAACAGCGTGATGTCGATCATCAACACCGGCCGCCGGCCGAACCGTTCGGCGAACCAGCCGAACACGAACGCGCCGAACGGCCGCGCGGCCAGCGTCAGCGTGACGCCCCAGGCGACCGCCTTCACGTCGGTGCCGAACTCCTTGGCGATCGCCGAGAGCATGAACACCATCAGGAAGAAATCGAAGGCGTCGAGCGTCCAGCCGAGATAGCTCGCCCAGATCGCGCTCCGTTGCGATTTGTCGAGCGATTTCAGGTCGGCGATCAACGACATACTGCATTCTCCCCGGGGGCGCAGACCCTAGGCGTCGATCCATAGGCGAGTCGATAGGCTACGCGTCGAACCTCCCGCCGCCCGGCGAACGAGGCGAGGGGACGAAGCCGGGTCAGGGTCGATCGGCCCTAGGCGCCTTGCTTCGCCAGCCACTCCTCGAGCCACTTGATCGTATAGGCGCCCTGCTGGAACTCCGGATCCTCGAGCAGCGCCTGATGCAGCGGGATCGTCGTCTTCATCCCCTCGACGACGAATTCCTCCAGCGCCCGGCGCAGCCGCATCAAACAGCGTTCGCGGGTGGTGCCGTAGACGATCAGCTTGGCGATCATGCTGTCGTAATAAGGCGGCACCTTGTAGCCTGTGTAAAGCCCGCTATCGACGCGGACGTGCATCCCGCCCGGCGCGTGATATTGCGTCACCGTGCCCGGCGACGGCGCGAAGGTGCGCGGGTCTTCGGCATTGATGCGGCATTCGATCGCGTGGCCGGCGAAGCGCACCTCGTCCTGCGTGACCGACAGGCCGTGGCCTTCGGCGACGCGGATTTGCTCGCGGACGAGATCGAGGCCGGTGATCGCCTCGGTCACCGGATGTTCGACCTGCAGACGGGTGTTCATCTCGATGAAGTAGAACTCGCCGTTTTCCCACAGGAATTCGATCGTGCCGGCGCCGCGATAGCCCATGTCGGCCATCGCATTGGCGACGATCCCGCCCATCCGCGCGCGCTCCTCGGGCGTGATGATCGGCGAGGGGGCCTCTTCGAGCACCTTCTGGTGGCGCCGCTGCAAGGAGCAATCGCGCTCGCCCAGGTGGATCGCTGCGCCGTCACCGTCGCCGAAAACCTGGAATTCGATGTGGCGCGGGTTGCCGAGATATTTCTCCATATAGACGGTGTCGTCACCGAACGCCGCCTTGGCCTCGCTGCCCGCCTGCTTCATCAGCGTTTCGAGCTGGTCCTCGCTCGGCACCACCTTCATGCCGCGCCCGCCGCCGCCCGAGGCGGCCTTGATCAGCACCGGATAGCCGATTTCGGCCGCGAGTTTCTTCGCTTCCTCGACATCGGTGATCGCGCCGTCCGAGCCCGGCACCAGCGGCAGGCCGAGCGCGCCGGCGGTGCGCTTCGCCTCCACCTTGTCGCCCATGATGCGGATATGCTCGGGCTTGGGGCCGACGAAGATCAGGTCGTGTGCCTCGACGATCTCGGCGAACTTGGCGTTCTCGCTGAGGAAGCCATAGCCCGGGTGAATCGCGTCCGCGCCGGAGATTTCGGCCGCCGAAATGATGTTGGGGATGTTGAGATAGCTGTCGACCGCCGGCGGCGGCCCGATGCACACCGCTTCGTCGGCAAGCCGGACGTGCATCGCGTCGGCATCCGCGGTGGAATGCACCGCGACCGTCTTGATCCCCATTTCATGGCACGCGCGGTGAATGCGCAGCGCGATCTCACCACGATTGGCGATCAGGAGTTTCTTGATCTCCGCCATCGACTTACTCGACGACGATAAGAGGTTGGTCGAATTCCACCGGCTGGCCGTTTTCGACCAGGATCGCCTTGATCGTGCCGGCCGACGGCGCGGTGATCGGGTTCATCACCTTCATCGCCTCGACGATCAGCAGCGTGTCACCCGCGGCGACCTGCTTGCCGATGCTGGAGAAGGGCGCGGCGCCCGGCTCGGCGGCGAGATAGGCGGTGCCGACCATCGGCGACTTGACCGCATTGGCGTGGTCGGCGGCCGGGGCGGCGGGCGCCGGATCGCTCGACGGCAGGCTGGCGACATGAGTCGCAGGCGCGGGCGCCGGGGAGGGCGCGTAATGCACCGCCGGCGCGGCAGCGGCCTTGCGCGCAATTCTGATCTTGCGATCGCCGTCTTCCACCTCGACCTCGGTCAGTCCCGTGGCGTCGAGCATTTCGGCAAGCTGGCGAACGAGATCCACGTCCACCCGCATCTTGTGATTATGTTCCTCGGTCATGCGACCCTTTCCCTGTCAATCGGCGCCGTCTGTCAGAGTCGCGCCGCGGCTTCAAGCGCGAGGATGTAGGAAAGCGCCCCGAAGCCCGCGATCGTTCCCTTCGCCGCGCGGCCGACATAGCTTTGATGACGAAAATCCTCACGCGCATGCGGATTGGAAAGATGCACTTCGATCACCGGCGTGGCGATCGACTTGATCGCGTCGTGCAGCGCCACCGAAGTGTGCGTATAACCGCCCGGGTTGAGGATCACCGCCTTGGCGTTAGACGCCTGCGCCTCGTGCAGCCAATCGATCAGATGGCCCTCATGATTCGATTGGCGCATGTCGATCGCGAGATCGAGCTCCCGGGCGCGATCCTCGAGCCGGTCGGCGATGTCGTCGAGCGTGTCGTGGCCATATACCTCGGGCTCGCGCAGGCCCAGCAGGTTGAGGTTCGGGCCGTTGAGCACGAAGATCGTGTCCGCCATGCTGTTCCCTTGGTTGCGGCTGGCGCGGGGCGCGCCTAGATCGTGGGCGTTGTCTTAGCCGGTCGTTTCGCGCTTGTCGAAGGGCCGGCTTGCCCGATTTTCGAGGACTTGCCCCTTGCACACCGATGGAACCGTCACGATCACCGTCAATGGCGAGCACAAGCGCGTCGCCGCCGGGCTGAGCCTCGCCGACCTCGCGACTGAGCTGAGGCTGGTGCCGGAAAAGGTCGCGGTCGAGCGCAATCTCGAGGTGGTGCCCCGCTCGACGCTGAGCACCGTGTGCGTCGAAGATGGCGACGAGCTGGAGATCGTTCATTTCGTCGGCGGCGGCGATCATGCCAAGCCGATCGACGAGGACACATGGTCGGTCGCCGGCAAGACGTTCCGCTCGCGCCTGATCGTCGGCACCGGCAAGTACAAGGACTTCGCGCAGAATGCCGCCGCGCTCGAGGCGTCAGGCGCGGAGATCGTCACCGTCGCGGTGCGCCGTGTCAACGTCAGCGATCCCAAGGCGCCGATGCTGACCGACTATATCGACCCGAAGAAGATCACCTATTTGCCCAACACGGCCGGCTGCTTCACTGGCGAGGAAGCGATCCGCACGCTTCGGCTGGCGCGCGAGGCGGGCGGCTGGGATCTGGTCAAGCTGGAGGTGCTGGGCGAAGCCAAGACGCTTTACCCCGACATGGTCGAGACGCTGCGCGCGACCGAAATCCTGGCCAAGGAAGGCTTCAAGCCGATGGTCTATTGCGTCGACGATCCGATCGCGGCGAAGCGGCTGGAGGATGCCGGCGCGGTGGCGATCATGCCGCTCGGCGCGCCGATCGGGTCGGGGCTCGGCATCCAGAACGAAGTGACGATCCGGTTGATCGTCGAGGGTGCGGGCGTGCCGGTGCTGGTCGATGCCGGTGTTGGCACCGCGTCGGATGCAGCGCGCGCGATGGAACTCGGCTGCGATGGCGTGTTGATGAACACCGCGATCGCCGAGGCCAGGGATCCGGTGATGATGGCCACCGCGATGAAGGCCGCGATCGAATCGGGGCGGCTGGCCTATCGTGCCGGGCGCATGGGCAAGCGTCGCTACGCCGATCCGTCTAGCCCGCTGGCGGGGCTGATCTGAGCATGGCCGAGGGGGTGAAGCTGCACGAGAGCTGGAAGGCACCGCTCGCGCCGCAATTCGACAGCCCCTATATGGCCGATCTCAAGCGCTTCCTGCTCGACGAGAAGGCGCGCGGCCGCCGCATCTTCCCCAAGGGCAGCGAATATTTTCGCGCGCTCGATCTGACGCCGCTCGACAAGGTCCGCGTCGTGATCCTCGGCCAGGATCCCTATCACGGCGAAGGGCAGGCTCATGGACTGTGCTTCAGCGTCCGGCCCGGCGTGCGCACGCCGCCGTCGCTGGTCAACATCTACAAGGAGATCGAGTCGGACCTCGGCATTCGCCCGGCGCAACACGGCTTCCTCGAACATTGGGCCGGGCAGGGCGTGTTGCTGCTCAACAGCGTGTTGACCGTGCAGATGGGCCAGGCCGCCTCGCATCGCGATCGCGGCTGGGAAAAGTTTACCGACGCGATCATCCGCCTCGTCAACGACAAGCCCGATCAGGTGGTGTTCCTGCTGTGGGGAGCCTATGCCCAGCGCAAGGCGGCGTTCGTCGATACCAGCCGCCATCTGGTGCTCAAGGCGCCGCATCCGTCGCCATTGTCGGCGCACAACGGTTTCTTCGGTTGCCGACACTTCTCACAGGCGAACGCCTTCCTCGAAAGCAAGGGGCTGCCGCCGATCGATTGGGCCTTGCCGGCCGATCCACTGGCCGCGAGCGAGCCGCAGCGCTAAGCTTGCGGCAAATCGGGAGGAATGCCGTGAAGAAAGCCGTCCTGCTCGCCGCCGCGGCGATCACCGCATGCCATGCGCCGCCCGCGCAGCCCGCGACCAACACGGCCAGCGCGTCGCCGGACGCGGTCGGAAAAACGGTATGGCTGCGCGCCGCCGACAATCTCGATATCAGCGGCACCTATTATGCGGCCGCCGATCCCAAGGCGATCATCCTGCTGTTCCACCAGGCAGGATCGAGCAAGGACGAATATGCCACGATCGCGCCGAAGCTGGTCGCGGCGGGATATAGCGCGCTGGCATTCGATCAGCGCGCCGGCGGGGCGATGTACGGCACCAACGAGACGATCGCGCACATGCCCGATGGCTGGAAACACTCGATGGAGGATGCGCAGGCCGATCTCGAAGGCGCTGTTCGTTGGGCCGGGCAGTTCGGCAAGCCGATCATCCTGTGGGGAAGCAGCTATTCGGCCTCGCTGGTGATCCCCGTCGCCACTATGCACCCCGATCGGGTGAAGGCGGTGCTGTCCTTCTCGCCGGGCGAATATTTTGCCGATCCGCATCGCATCGGCGCCGCTGCCGCGCGGATCGGCGTGCCGATCTTCATCACCAGCGCGGCCACGCCCGACGAAGAGGCCAAGGCGGCGGCCATTGCCGGTCGCGTGCCAGATCACCTCGCCACGCTTTACGTCCCCCGGGCCGGGGTGCACGGCTCCTCGACGCTGATCGAGGCGAAGGATCCCGATGGCGCGCAAGCCAATTGGGCGGCGGTGATGGCGTTTCTCGGCAAGCTGTCGCTGTAGACCGGAAAACGCTCGGGCGTCGGAACCCGATTCCTGCCCCGTCCGTTGTTCCTCCAGACGCGCAAACCGCCGATTTCCGGGCGGAACGCGAGCTAAGGAGATGAGTGATGGGTGAGTTGACCGACAAGATCAAAGGCAATGTCAACGAGGCGATCGGCAAGATCAAGCAGACCTCTGACGACCCCGCCAAGCGCGACGAAGGTGCCGCGCAGGAAGGCAAGGGCAAGGCGCAACAGTTCGTCGGCAAGGTGAAAGGCGCGCTCGGCGACGATATCTGATCGGGCGATTGCCAGAACAAACCGAATTGGGCCGCCCTGCGAGGGGCGGCCCGTTTTCGTTGGGAAAGGGGCGACCGTCGGGCGCGATTTGCGCCTCTTCCCGCGCAGCGGTTAGATAAGACCAGGCAAACTGCGGGGGGAAAGATGAAGGGAATTGTTCTCGGCTTCGATGCCGCCGTGGCGTGCGGCCATATTCGCGGCGAAGATGATCGCCGCTACCAATTCGGCGCCAGCGACGTTCGGGCCGATCGCGTTGTAAACCAGGGCGAGCCCGTCGATTTCGAGGCTGATGGCGATCTCGCACGCAATATCTACCTTCTGACCGATAACGCTCCTTCGTCTTCCGCCGGCGCCCGCCCGCTCGCGCTCGACGTGATCGATCGATCGCTGGTCCATTGGCGTCGGTCTCGCCGAACGGCGCGCGGATTGGTGGTGCTCGCCATCGCGTCGCTGGCGGTCGCCGTGTTCGGCTGGCTCGCCCTGGCCAACGCGGCGAGCCGCAGCGTCGATCGGCTGGTGGGCAGCGTGGTGAACGGGAAGATCGAGGCCAACGGCCATCCGTTCGATACGTTTATCCTGACCCACATTGCCGAGTGGATCAATTGGATGCTGGTAATCAGCATCGTCACGCTGATCGTGTCGACCTTCGCGGTCATCCGGCTCGGCGCCGCCGCCCGGCAGCGCGAATCACTCGCGGCCGATTTGCGCGATGGGCTGCGCGAGGCCAGCGGCGATGATCGCGCCGCGATCGAATTGCGCTTGCAGGCGCTCGAGATCAGTGGACGCGCTTGACGAAGGTCGCGCCGCCTTCGCGGCGCTCGGTCTGGAAATTCGGCACTGCCTCGATCAGGTCCGACAAGCGCTGAAACCCGTAGTTCCGGGCATCGAAGCTCGATCGGTTGCCGGCGCGCCGGCCGAGTTCCGACAGGCTGACGAACCCGCGCTCGTCGCGCTTGGCGGCATTATAGGCATCGACCAGCAGGTGCAGCAGATCGGCGTCGATCGCGCGGCTCTTGCGCGGCTCGTCCGTGGGGGTGGAGGCCGGCGCGGGCTTTTCCTCCTTCGCCTCGCTGGTCAGCGCGGCGACGTCGATGAAGCGTGTGCAGGCCTGTTTGAATGCCTCGGGCGTCTTGGCGCCGCCGAAGCCGTAGACGGGGATGCCGTCCTGCCGGATGCGCATCGCCAGCGGCATGAAATCGCTGTCCGATGACATGATGCCGAAGCCTTCGACCCGCCCGCTGAACAGCAGGTCCATCGCGTCGATCGTCATCTTCATGTCGGTGGCGTTCTTGCCCTTGGTCAGGTCGAACTGCTGGTGCGGTTCGATACCGTGCTTGAGCGTGAGGTCGGCCCAGCTCTTGAGCGATTGCTTGCGCCAATTGCCGTAGACGCGCCGGATGTTGACCGTGCCAAGCTCGGCCAAGACGGTCAGCACCGGATCGAGCGCGTGGGGGGAGGCATTATCGGCATCGATCAACAGCGCGACATTGCGGGTTTCGTCCTGGCCATTCATCGCGGCTGATCTCCATTCGGTTCGGCAAACGCCCGTAGCAGCGACGACGCTGCCTCGCCAGCGGCCGCTATTCCGGATAGGCAATGGCGACGATCTCATACTCACGCTCGCCGGCCGGCAGCGTCACCCGGCGGAGGTCGCCGATCGCGCCGCCGCGCAGCGCGCGCGCCAGAGGCGCGTTCCAGCCGATCCGGCCGGCGCCGGCATCGGCTTCGTCGTCGCCGATAAGCGTCAGGATGCGCTCATTGTCGTCTTCGTCGGCGATCGTCACGGTGGCGCCGAACCACACGCGGTCGCGGTCCTCCTGGCGAGCGGGGTCGATGACCTTCGCCGCCTTCATCCGACGCGACAGCCAGCCCAGCCGGCGATCGATCTCGCGCAGCCGCTTGCGTCCGTAGATATAATCGCCGTTTTCGGAACGGTCGCCATTGCCCGCGGCCCAGGCGATCGTCTCGACCAGCGCGGGCCGTTCGATCGCGAACAATCGGTCATATTCGGTGCGCAGCGCGGCAAGGCCGGCAGGGGTGATGTAATTGGGCGAAGCCATGCAGGACGGCTAACCGGCAAAAGCCGCCCTGTCACGATCTGGCTAAAGTCAGCCGGGGCTGCAGGGATGGCCGCCGTGCCACCAGCCGCCGCCATGGCCGTCACCGCCGCCATGGCCGTGGCCGTGGCCCTCTCCATGGCCATGGCCATCGCCGTGGTGGCCGCCACCTCCCCAGCCTTCATGTCGCCAGCCGCCATGGCCGAAGAAGCCGCCGAAATGCCCTCTCAAGAAAGCTGCATTGGATGCGAAGGCGGCGCCATGATCCATGGCGCTGCCGGAGCGTGTAACCGGCCCGTCTGCCAACGCCGGTGTGGCGCCAACAATTACGGCCGCTGCGGCGATTGCCGCCAGCCTGTGATGTCGCAAATGTATTGTCATGAAAAACTCCCGGTACTGGAATGGTGGAACACACAAAGTTCGGCCGGTTGTTTCTTCACGCACGAGCGCAATCGCCCCGAAAATCGAGGTGTCGCGCGTCGGTTCTTATGCTTATCGTGCCTGCGGCTTTTAGTGCCGCACGGCTAAAATGATCGATCGTACAATGCGTTCAACCCGGTGGCGATGGATGTGGGCATACGCGGGACGGGGCGAGCCAAACGCGGCGATCGCGGGTCGACGAGAGCATCGGGAGATAGCAATTCGCGAATAGCCGGGCGTGAAATGCCCGGCTACCGATTCGGAGGTAGGCCGTCGTCCCGCCGCCGAAGCGCTTGCGATGCGACGGCGACGGGACGCTGGTTCAGCCAGGGCTGGAGGGGTGATCGCCCGTGTGGCCCCGGGTATCGCCCCGGTGGCCGCGGGTGTCGCCCATATGGCCCCGGACATCGCCTTGATGGCCGCGGCCGTCGTGCCGGTCGTTCGCCGCCGCCATGCCGCTGCGCAGAGCGCCGAGCCCGTGGAAGCCGAGCGATGCCGTCTGCACCCGCGACATGGCGTCGCCAGACCGGGTGGGATGGCGATCCGCCATCGCCGCCGTGCCGGTCAACGAAGACGCCGTTATCATTGCCAAAACCAGATAACGCGGTTTGATCTTACGTTTCATTTCAATTCTCCCCAATTCACTCGAGAGATGGGAAATATAATCCTCCCCATATGTGTATCGATTTGAAACAACTTCAGTTAATCAACAGAATGCGAGTCTCTTGTTGATACAAGAGATCGAGTTGTGCAGTAATTTTATAGAAAACGAGTCTCGTGCTCGATCTGAATTAAATAGATGATCGAGTGTTAGGGTCGTCAATATTTTCGCGGCAAGGCGTGAGTAAATAGACGCCGAATGGCAGATATTCGGCGCGATCTACTTCTAAAGTATTATGCTTGTGCTGTCTTGCCAGCGACTCCGCTCTAGCTGGCCGAGCCGCCCGGCCGTCGGCCCAGATACCAGTCGAGCGGCGCCGTCCTGCTCGCCTGGCTGTGCTGCGGATACATCAGGCTGTAGACCACGGCGTTCTCCAGCACGCGCTGCACATAGCCGCGGGTTTCGGTGAACGGGATCTGTTCGATCCAGTTGACCATATCGATCTGGCCGCTGCGCGGATCGCCGTTGGCGGCGAGCCATTTGTTCACATTGCCCGGCCCGGCATTGTAGGCGGCGATCGCCAGCGGGTAGCTGCCATAGGTCTCGAACAGCCGCTGGAAATAATTGACGCCGAGCTGGACGTTGAAGCTGGGATCGGTCAGCGACGACGCGCTGTAGGGCAGCCCCATCCGGCCGGCCGTCTCACGCGCGGTGCCCGGCATCAGCTGCATCAGCCCGATCGCGCCGGCATGGCTGACGATCTGGCGATCGAACTGGCTTTCCTGCCGCGAGATCGCGTGGATCATCGTCCAATAGGGCTGCACGGGGGCGGGCACCGCGACCGTCGGATATCCCGCCGCGACATAATCATCGAGGCCGTTCTGCAGCGCTGAACGGCTGATCATCACGCCGAGGTCGGGCCGGTTGAGCGATCGCGACAGCTCGATGCCCAGCCGGTGATCGCTGGCCGAGGTGGCGTTGGCGGCGATCTGGCGCAGGAACTGGCTTTGATCGCTCCAGTTGCCGAGCGTGCCGAGCATCTCCGCCGCACGCACCGTTTCGCGGTCATAGAAAGCGGTGCGCTCCGAATCGGCTACCGGCGCGGTGGGTATCGGATCGGGGGCGGCGAGCTTCACGCCGAGCCGCTCGGCCGACAGCTGGCCGTAATAGGCATCCTGATATTGCGCCGCGCGCTGGAAATAGCCGGTCGCCGCTCCGCGGTCGCCTGCCTTCGCTGCCGCGCGTCCCGCCCAATATAGTCCCTTGGGCCGGGTCTGCGGCGAATCGAACGGGCGCGAATAGCGGTCGAACATCGCCTGCGCCGCGCGCGGATCGTTGAGATGGTCGAGCGCGGCGCGCCCGGCGAGCCACGCGAGATCGGTATAGACGTCCTTGTCGGCATAAGGCTGGGCCGAAAGATCGGTCCCGGCCGGATAGATGCCGTCGAGCTGGCTGGCGATCGCATAGGCTTGCTGCCAGCGCCCGTCGGCCGCGGCGCCGCGCGCCTGCTCGCGCAACAGCTTCATCCAGGCGAGCGGCTGGCTGGGCGGCGCGGAGAGGTGATGCGGCTGGGCGAGATAGGTCCGCGCCGCCGCCACCTGCCGCGTGTTGAGCAGCCATTGCGCGCGCGCCGAGACGAAGCCGGGATTCTCGCGATCCTCGCCGGTGATCGCGGCATCGCGGCCGCTGGCGTCGGCGGCGTTGGTCAGGAAGGCGAGGCGGGCGTCGAGCACCGGGCGGTTGACCGAGCTGAGATAGGGATCGATCCGGCTCGCCGCGCTGGTCGCGCCTCGCCACAACAGCATGTCCATCCGCTTGTCGTAATCGATCGGCTTCAGGGCCGAGGGGAAGTCGCCGAGCAGCTTCGCTTCGCCGTCGTCGGAGAGGATGCGGCTCGTCCACGCGTCGCGTGCCTGTTCGTTGGCGCCATCGATGTCCCCGGTCGCTTTGAGCGCTTCGGCATAAGCCACTGCGGCGTCATCGGTCAGCGGCGGATAGCGTTTGAAGAAGGCGACCTCGTTGGTCGGCGAGGCGGGGCTGCGCTGCAGCGCCTGCTCGGCCGATTTGCGCAGCATCGTTTCGCCGGGCCAGTTGGGGTGGGCAAGCAGGAAGCGGGCATAATCGTTGAAGCCGTAATTGCTCGATTGCTCGAGCTGCTTCCATCTGACCAGCGCGTCGGCGAGCGGGTCGGCGCCGATGTTGGCGGGCGCCGCCTGCGGTGCGACGCTGGAAAGCTGCGCGCGATACCAGGCGACCTGCTGCGGGGTGAGAGTGGACGTCGCGGCGAGGCCGGAAAGCCCTGCCACGATCAACGCGGACTTCAGAAACGCTACCATGTGGACACACTAAGCGAATCGCCCCTATTTGGCCTAGGACAAATTTGTCGAACCGCGCGGAAAATCGCGTGGGTTTAGGAGCTTCAAGTTAATGTTTTCCGGATCGATCCCCGCGCTCGTCACGCCTTTTGACGCCGACGGCAATTTCGTCGAGCGCGTGTATCGCGATTTCGTCGAATGGCAGATCGCCGAAGGGTCGGCCGCGCTGGTGCCGTGCGGCACCACTGGCGAGGCGGCGACGCTGACCAAAGATGAGCATTTCCATGTCGTGCGCGTCTGCGTCGATCAGGCGCGGGGGCGCGTGCCTGTGATCGCCGGGGCCGGTTCGAACGACACGCGTGTCGCTTGCGAGAATATCCGCGCTGCTAAGCAGGCCGGCGCCGATGCCGCGCTGATGGTGCCGCCTTATTACAACCGCCCCAATCAGGACGGCATCTTCCGCCATTTCGAAGCGGTGGCGGCGGCCTGCGATTTGCCGATTGTGCTCTATAATGTGCCCGGCCGCACCGTCACCGATATCGCGGTCGAGACGATCGGCAAGCTGGCGCATGCCTTTCCCTCGATCGTCGGCATCAAGGATGCCACCGGCGCGATCGCCCGCGTCTCCGCGCAGCGCGCGGTGGCCGGCGCCGATTTCTGCCAGCTTTCCGGCAATGACGACATGGCGCTGGCGTTCAACGCGATGGGCGGCGTCGGCTGCATCTCGGTGACGGCGAACGTCGCGCCGGCGCTTTGTGCGGCATTTCAGGCGGCATGTCGTGCGGGGGATTATGCGGAAGCGCTCGCGCTGCAGGACCGCCTCTATCCGCTGCACGCGGCGTTGTTTACCGACGCGTCGCCGGGGCCGGTCAAATATGCGCTGAGCAAGCTCCGCCCCGATTTCCCCAAGGGGCTGCGCCTGCCGATGACCTGGCCGGGCGAGCCCAGCCAGCGCGCAGTGGATAACGCGCTCGATCATGCGAGGCTGATTTGATTTTGCTTTGGCTGATGGCGGTGCAAGCCACGACCTACGGACCGGTATCGACAGAGCCCGAGCCGGTCACGCCTCCCAATCAAGTCTATGCCCATTGCGCCGGAAGCGATCCGATCCTTCACGGTGCCACCCATGTTTCGTGGGCAGCTCAAAAGAGCGTCATCGCTCAGCATCGCGAGTTGCGTAAAAAGCTTGGCGCGGACTTGCCGGAATCCGATCGACGGATTCTTTGGTATGCGGTGGGCGGTGACCTCGCCACACAGTCGTTCAGCGTCGTCGCAACCCGCAACGCTGCGGGCCTTTGGCACGTAAGCGGCGTCGGGCAGACCCTTGTCTGGATCAAGGGCGCCAAACCATCGCCAATGCCGTCGATCGATCGCACCCTCGATGCTGAGGAGAGCAGCGCGCTCGACAAAATGCTCGCCGATCCATGCCTTTATGCGGGACCGACCTTCGCCGACAATCCGCACATTCATTCTGGTGGGCTGGTCGAGACCTTGGAAGTCGAGACGCCTGAACACCTATGGGTTGGCGGATGGCACGGCATGGCGACGGATCAGGAGCAGGCGATCACCAACCTGCTTGGCAAGCAATGATCCTGGCATCTTCTCCGCGCCTGCTCGCCTGGCGGTAATGCCACGCCCCAAGCCTGTCACCTTCGAAAAAGTGAAGACAGTCGCCGAGACCGGTGCGGGGTGGATAACGCGCTCGATCATGCCAGGCTTGGCCGCGATTGAGCGCGCGACCGGCTTGAACGGCTAGGCGATTCAGGGGCATCAAGGCGGCGATGTTCGGCGCCACGCTCCTTCTGGCCTTCCGGTCGATCCGGCGCCATTTGCTGCGATCGTTCCTGACCGTGCTCGGCATCGTCATCGGCGTCGCCGCGGTGGTGACGATGGTGACGCTGGGCAATGCCACCACGGCAGCGGTGCAAAAGAGCATCGCCAATCTCGGCACCAACCTGTTCCAAGTCCATGCCGGCCATGGCTTCGGGCGCGGCGGCGGGGGCGCGCGGCCGGCCGATTTCAAGCCTGCCGACGTCACCGCGATCGCCGAGCAGGTCTCGGGCGTCACCGGCGTCGCACCGCAGGCGCAGACCAGCGCGACCGTGATCTATAACGGCAACAACTGGTCGACGACGATCTTCGGCATGGACGACACCTATTTCCAGGTCCAGCCGTGGCCGCTCGCCGAGGGCCGCATCTTCACGCCCGCCGAAGAACAGGCGGGCAAGGCGGTGTGCATCATCGGCACCACCGTCAGCAGCAATCTGTTCAAGGGGCAGGATCCGATCGGCAAGCGGTTCCGCGCCGGCACCGTCTCATGCGATGTGATCGGCCTGCTCACCACCAAGGGCCAGGCGCAATATGGCGATCAGGACGATCTCGTCATCATGCCGATCAAGGCCGTCGCCCGCCGCTTCCTCGGCAGCACCGATATCAAGGCACTGCTGGTCGGCGTCGATGCCGCGTACGATGGCGATCAGGTGAAAGCTTCGCTGGTCGGCCTGCTGCGCGAGCGCCGACATCTGCAGCCCGGCCAGGACGATGATTTCTTCATCGTCGATCCCGCGCAGGTTTCGCAGGTGTTGACCGGCACCACGCGCCTGCTGACCGGCATTCTCACCGCGGTCGCTGCGATCAGCCTTGTCGTTGGCGGCATCGGGATCATGAACATCATGCTGGTTTCGGTCACCGAGCGGACGCGTGAGATCGGCATCCGCCTCGCGATCGGCGCCGTCGCGCGCGAAGTGCTGATGCAGTTCCTGGTCGAGGCGGTGGCGTTGTCGTGCCTCGGCGGACTGATCGGCCTCCTCCTCGCGCAAGTCGCGGTGCTGGCGATCGCGCCGGTGATGAAGGTCGACTGGGCCTTCTATCCCGGCATCAACCTCGTCGCCTTCTCGATTTCCGCGGCGATCGGCGTGGTGTTCGGTTTCTTCCCCGCGCGCCGCGCCGCCGCGCTCAACCCGATCGACGCGCTGCGCCGCGAATGAGGGCGTCGGTAACGGCGAACGGCCGTCGGCCTGCGATCGGCATCGGGCATCGCCCCTTCACCTTCCCGTAACAATCGCCTACATCGCGCCCTCCCATGTCGCGTCCCAAGCCCGCCACCTTCGAAAAAGTGAAGACCGTCGCCGAAAACCGGCGCGCACGGTTCGATTATGCCATCGATACGGTTTACGAGGCCGGCATCGTCCTGTCCGGAACCGAGGTGAAGTCGCTGCGCTTCGGCGAGGGCTCGATCGCCGAAAGCTATGCCGAGGTAAAGGGCGAGGAAGTCTGGCTGGTCAATTCGAACATTCCCGAATTCAGCCACGGCAACCGCTTCAATCACGAACCCAAGCGGCCGCGTAAACTGCTCCTTCATGAGCGCGAGATTAAGAAGCTGCACGGGGCGGTGGCACGCGATGGCATGACGCTGGTCCCGCTGAGCATCTATTTCAACGCGCGCGGCCGCGCGAAGGTCGAGCTGGCGCTGGCGAAGGGCAAGAAGGCGCATGACAAGCGCGCTACGATCAAGGAGAGGGACTGGAAGCGTGAGCAGGGACGGCTCCTGCGCGAACGTGGCTGACCGCGGCGCCTGGGCGCGGCTGTCGCGCTGGTTCCGCCATCACGTCTCGCGAGAGGCGATCGAACGCAACCCGATCCTGCGCCCCGTCGCGCACCGCGTGCTTGCGCCCAGCCTGTGGCGGTTCACCCGTCGTTCGGTGCCGCGCGGCGTCGCGCTCGGCATCTTCGCGGGCATCCTGTTTCCGTTCGCGCATATGGCGCTGGCTGCGGTGCTGGCCTTTCCCGCGCGCGCCAATGTGCCGACCGCGGTCGGCAGCACGCTGGTCAACAATCCCGTCACCTTCGTGCCGATCATGGCGCTGGCCTATCGCATCGGGCGCTGGGTGTTGCGCCTCGATGCCAGCGTGCCGGGGCGGCCGATCGCCAGCAATGTCGCGCATCACGTCGGCTGGCTGCACTGGCTGGTTGCGCAGGGCGGGCCGGCAACGATCGTCGGCCTCGTCGTGCTGGCGGTTGCGCTCTCGGCGATCGGCTTCGGCGTGACCGCTTTGGGCTGGCGGCTGTGGACCGCGCGCAAATGGCAGATCCGTCACCGCTGAAACCAGTTTGACGGGACGCGGTGTATCGTCCTAATCAATCACTTCATCGCAGGCCGCGTCCGCGGCCGGTCTTCAAAAATAAGCGTGTGGAGTGGTCGGATGAAAAGAGGGATTTTGGCGGCGGTGTCCGTGGTGGCGCTGGCTGGCGCCGCGGGCGGCATGGCGATTGCCGCGGCACCGCAGAGCGCGGCGACCTCGCCGCTGGCGAAGGCGGCGGTCGGCCCGGTTCATTCGGTCGATTCGGGCCAAGCCCAGCTCGGCGATTTCGGGTTCGACGTCGGCGGCATGGACAAGAGCGTGCTACCCGGCAACGATTTCTACGCTTATGCCAACGGCACCTGGGCGAAGGATACCGCGATCCCGTCCGATGAATCGGCTTACGGCGCGTTCAACGTGCTGGCCGATCTGTCGCGCGAACGCACCCGTGCGATCCTGGATGATGCCAAGGACGATCCCAATTCCAAGATCGGCACCGCTTATGCCACTTATCTCGATACCGCCGCGATCGATGCCAAGGGGCTCGCGCCGATCAAGCCGTGGCTCGACACGATCGACGCGCTCGACGGCAAGGCGGGCTATCCCGCGCTGCTCGCCAAGGCCGCGCGCGACGGGATCGACGGGCCGTTCGGTGCCTATGTCAGCCAGGATGACAAGAACCCCGAATTCTATGCTCTCGGCCTCAGCCAATCGGGCCTCGGCATGCCCGATCGCGATTATTATCTGAACCCGAAGAAGGATCCCAAGCTGGCCGAGGCCAAGGCCGCCTATCTTCAGCACATCCAGAAGATGTTCGAGCTTGCCGGCATGCCCGATGCCGCGGCGCGCGCGCAGGCAATCCTCGATTTCGAAACCCGCATTGCCCAGGTCAGCTGGACGCGCACCGACAGTCGCGATGCCGACAAGACCTACAACAAGATGACGGTGGCGCAGCTCGTCCAGAGCGCGCCCGGCTTCGATTTCGCGACCTTCTTCAAGGAAGACGGCGTGCCGAGCGACAGCGTGATCGTCGCGCAGCCCAGCGCGGTGACGGGCATCGCCAAGATCGTCGCGGATACGCCGTTGCAGGTGCTCAAGGATCAGCTCATCCTGCGCTCGCTCGACAATTATGCCGACGTGCTGCCGAGTGCCTTCGACAAGGAGAATTTCCACTTTTACGGCACCGTGCTGTCGGGCACGCCGCAGCAGAAGGATCGCTGGAAGCGCGGCGTCGATTTCGTCACCGGCGCGCTGACCGACGACGTCTCGAAAATCTACGTCGGTAAATATTTCCCGCCGGAAACCAAGGCCGCCGCGCAGGAACTGGTGCACAATCTGATCCAGGCATTTTCGAAGCGGCTCGACAAGCTGGCCTGGATGTCCCCGGCGACCAAGGCCAAGGCGCAGGCGAAGCTCGCCGCCTTCACGCCACGCATCGGCTATCCAGACAAATGGCATGATTATTCGAACCTGACGATCAGCGCCGGCGATGCGTTCGGCAACGAATTGCGCGCCAACCAGTGGCAGCATGACTGGAATGCGCAAAAACTCGGCAAGCCGATCATGCGCTGGGAATGGGGCATGACGCCGATGACGGTGAATGCCTATTCGAATTTCGGGCAGGTCGAGATCGTCTTCCCGGCGGCGATCCTGCAGCCGCCCTTCTTCGATCCCAAGGCCGATCCGGCGGTGAATTACGGCGGCATCGGCGCGGTCATCGGCCACGAGATGAGCCACCAGTTCGACGATCAGGGATCGAAATACGATCTCCACGGCAAGCTCGAAACCTGGTGGACGCCGCAGGATCGCCAGCGTTTCGAGGCGCTGACCGACAAGCTGGGCAAGCAATATGATGCCTATGAGCCGCTGCCCGGCCAACACGTCAACGGCAAGCTGACGATGGGCGAGAACATCGCCGATCTCGCCGGCCTCAACACCGCTTATGATGCTTATCACGCGTCGCTTGGCGGCAAGACGGCGCCGGTGATCGACGGCTTCACCGGCGATCAGCGCTTCTATCTCGGCTGGGCGCAGGTCTGGCGGCAAAACGTGCGCGACGCGGCGCGGCGCCAACGCCTGCTCACCGATCCGCATTCGCCCAATCCGCAGCGCGCCTGGATCGTTCGCGACATGGATCCCTGGTATCCCGCGTTCGACGTCAAGCCCGGGCAGAAACTCTATCTCACGCCCGATCAGCGCGTGAAAATCTGGTAAGCGGCAGCGGCGCTTGCCGCACGATCCGGTCGCGTCGGAACGGCGCGGCCGGGCGTGTCGTTCGTCGCGTCGTGCGAAATCCTTGACGCCATGCCGTCCGCCGCCAAAGAAGGTGCATGGCCTCGCGTTCCGCTTATTCCTCCCGGCTCGATCCGACGCGCAGCGCAGCGCTGATCGCCGGCGCAGCGGGGTTGGCGGCGGCGCTGCTGATCCTGTGGCTGGTGGGAAGCGTTGCGGTCGCAGCGGGCTTCCTGGCCACCGCGCTGCTTCTCTTCGGCGTCGCGCTGGCCTGGCGCCGGTTAGCGCCGGCGCGCGCGCAGGACGAGGTCCGCCCGGTCGATTGGTCGGTTGCCCATGCCTTGGCCGAGGCGAGCACCGATGCCGTCGCGGTGACCGATCGCGGCGGGCGGCTGGTATGCGCCAACGATCGCTATGAGGCGCTGTTCGGTGGGTTCCCCACGCCGCCCGGCCTGCCGCTGACCGAAGACGGCGTCGCGGCGTTGACCGCGGCCGGCCGCGCGGCATGGCGAGACGGCCGCGGCCGGATCGATCAATTGCTCTCGCGCGGCACGCCGCTCGCGGTCGATATCGTCCGCGCCGGCACCGAGCAGGACATGCTGGTGTGGCGTTTCTCGGGCAGCGAAGGGCTCGATCTCGCCGCCAGCGCCGCCGCGCTGATCGGCGGCAGGCATGGCGATCGGCTCGCCGCCGCGGGGATCATGCTGGCGCTGGTCTCGCCTGACGGCCGAATCCGCGCCGCCAACCGCGTGTTTCGCGCACGCGCGATGGGGCATGAGGAAGGCGCGATCATCGGCGGCGATTTCGCCCGCTTCCTCGTCACCGATTCGCGCGGCCTCGTCCGTTTCGAGCGCGAAGGCACCACCGGCGTCCCGGTGCGCGTGTTGCAGGTGCCGTTCCTCGACGGCGAGGATGCGCCGCTGCTCGTCGCGCTGGTCGATGAAGAGGGCGTGCAGCGCGCCAGCGACGGCAATGCCGCGCAACAGGTGCGCAGCCTGATCTCGATGCTGCCGTTCGGCATGGCACTGGTCGATCGCGACAGCCGCTTCATCGAGATGAACAGCGCCTTCGAGCGGGCGGCCGAGGTGGATTCGTCCAACCCGCCCGTTTTCCCCGGCGATCTCGTCGTGCGCGAGGACAAGACCGCCGTCGCCGACGCGATCCGCCGGTTCGCCAACGGATCCGGGCACGTCACCGATATCGCGGTCCGCCTGAAGGGCCATCCCGACGAGCCGGTCGCGCTGACCATCGCCGGCGCGCGCGGGCTGGGCGATGCCGCGGTGCTGCTCAGCCTCAAGGATAATAGCGAGGAAAGCCGGCTCAAGCGCGAGGTCGAGCAGGCGACCAAGATGCGCGCGGTCGGGCAGCTCGCCGGCGGCGTCGCCCACGATTTCAACAATGTGCTCACCGCGATCATCGGCCATTGCGACCTGATGCTGATGCGCCATTCGCCCGGTGACAGCGATTATGATGACATCCAGCAGATCAAGGCCAATTCGAATCGCGCCGCCAGCCTGACCCGCCAGTTGCTCGCCTTCTCGCGGCAGCAGACGCTGCGCCCGCAGATCCTGCAATTGCCCGACGTGATTTCGGAAGTGTCGAACCTGCTCAAGCGGCTGCTCGGCGAAACGGTGACGCTGACGGTCAAGCACGGCCGCAACCTCGGGCCGATCCGCGCCGATCCGGGGCAGCTCGAACAGGTCGTCGTCAATCTCGCGGTCAATGCCAAGGATGCGATCGGCGCGGGCGGCGGCAGGCTGATGATCGAAACGCTGTCGGTGACGGCGGCCGAGGTGCGCCGGATGGACAGCGAGTTGCTGCCGATCGCGGATTATACCGCGCTGCGCCTGACCGATACCGGCACCGGCATTCCGCCCGATATCCTGCCCAAGATTTTCGAGCCGTTCTTCACCACCAAGGATATCGGCAAGGGCACCGGGCTCGGCCTCTCCACGGTCTATGGTATCGTCAAGCAATCGGGCGGTTATATCTTCGCCAGCTCGAAGCCGGGGAAGGGCGCTACCTTCACGATCTATTTCCCGGTCCATGCCGAAGGCGCGCCGACGCAGGCCGCGCGCCCGGCGCTGCGCGACAAGCCGGGCGATCTGTGGGGCTCGGGCACGATCCTGCTGGTCGAGGACGAGGATATGGTCCGCGCGGTTGCCGAGCGCGCGCTGACACGGCAGGGCTATACCGTGCTGACCGCGGAAAACGGCGAAGCGGCGCTGCAGTTGATCGCCGAATCGGAACGGCCCGATCTGCTCATCTCCGATGTCGTCATGCCGACGATGGACGGCCCTACGATGGTCGCGCGCGTGCGCAAACGCTATCCCGATCTGCCGATCCTGTTCATGTCGGGCTATGCCGAGGAGCAATTGCGCAAGTCGATCGACATCGATCATGTCGCTTTCCTGCCGAAACCCTTTTCGGTGCAGCAGCTTGCCGAAGCCGCGCGCGATGCGCTGACGGTAAAATAGCCGCTGGCGGCGGGTTTATAGCGGCGCTAAAGCTCCGTCGATGAGTAGCTCCCGCCGCGTCCTGGTCGTCGAAGACGAACCCTTGATCTCGATGATGCTCGAGGATTTTCTCGACATGCTCGGTCATCAGTCGGCCGGCACTGCCGACACCGTGGAAGACGCACTCGCGCTGGTCGAAGCCGGCGGCCTCGACGCCGCCATCCTCGACGTCAATCTTCGCGGCGGCGAAAAGAGCTGGCCCGTCGCCGACGTGCTGGCCGGCAAGGGCATTCCCTTCGTGCTCGCGACCGGCGGCAGCGATGAGACCATCGCAGGCCCGCATCGCGGCCGCCCGACACTGGATAAGCCGTTCACGCTCGACGGCGTCAAACAGGCGCTCGCTGCTCTGTCCTAGTCACCTGGATCTTAAGTTCGCGTCACAAGTGTCGTCATGCTGAACTTGGTTCAGCATCCAGGGTGCAACGATCGCGATCCGCGTGCGGCCGGCGTGGCGCCATGGACCCTGAAACGAGTCCGCCGTGGCGGGTGAAGCTGGCGAAGCATTCACCCCGGCCCAATGGGCGGGCGTGCATCGGCCTGATCGCGGCCAAGCCTGACTGTCGATCGGCCCTAGGCGATCCGTTCGGGCACTTCGGCCGCGTCGTCGTCAAGAGCGCTTTGCGGCGCGACTGCTTCCCAAGGAAACACGAACCAGTCCTTGGTTTCCGCCCGGTCGATCGTCCGCGCGCGATAATCGACGCGCTGCGACGAGCCTGAATTGTCAATCAGCGTCGCGAAGCGGATGTTCTCGGCGATCCCGCCAGCGTCGATCAATGCGCGGCGCAGCTTGGCGATCGTGCCGCCGGTGTCGTTGATATCGTCGAGGAACAGCAGCCGCTCGCCCTCGCGCGTGCGGGCGGCAAGCCGGACCAGCGGCGCGTCGGCGAAATCGGGTACCTCGCTCGAATGATCGACCGACAGCATCGGCAGGCCCGTCGCGTGGCTCAGATAGACCGCCGGTGCCAGCCCGCCGCGGCCGATGCCGATGATGAACGACGGTGTCCAGGCATCGGCGCCGATCTGGTTCGCCAGTTCGAGCACCTGCGCGACATAATCGTCATGGCCGATCCGCGTGAACACCGGCATCAGGCGTTCGCCGCCACATAGGCGTCGAGCCGGGCGCAGTGCGCCGCCACCGTCTCGTCGTCGAGGAAAGAGCCGAGGAAGCTGTTGCGCGCCAGCGTGACGATGTCGTCGCGGTCGAGCCCGCGCGCCTCGGCCGCCGCCAGGTAATTGTCGACGACATAGCCGCCGAAATAGGCCGGATCGTCCGAATTGATCGTCGCGCGCAGGCCGGTGCGCAGCATGCGGTCGATCGGATGCTGCGTCATGTCGTCGATGACGCACAGCTTGAGGTTGGACAGCGGGCAGACCGTCAGCGTCATCCCTGTCCGCGCCAGGTGCGCGGTCAGCACCGGATCTTCCAGGCTGCGGTTGCCATGGTCCAGCCGGTCGATCTTGAGAATTTCGAGCGCCTGGTGGACATATTCGGGTGGCCCTTCCTCCCCGGCATGGGCGACGATCTTGAGCCCCTTGTCGCGCGCCTTGGCGAACACGCGGGCGAATTTCTCCGGCGGGTGGCCGACTTCCGACGAATCGAGCCCCACGCCGGCGATGCGATCGAGCCAGGGCTCCGCCGCCTCCAGCGTCGCGAACGCGGCGTCCTCGTCCAGGTGGCGCAGGAAGCACAGGATCAGCTTGGAGGTCAGGCCGTGCTTGTCCTCGGCTTCGGCCATCGCCGACAGCAGCCCTTCGATGACGGTCGCGAAGCGAATGCCGCGATCGGTGTGCGTCTGGGGATCGAAGAAGATTTCCGCATGAACCACGCCGTCGGCCGCAGCGCGATCGAAATAGGCCGCGGCGAGATCGTGGAAGTCGCGCTGCTCGCGCAGCACATTGGCGCCCTGATAATAGATGTCGAGGAAATCCTGCAGCTTGGTGAAGCTATAGGCGGCGCGTACCTCCTCGACGCTGCCGAACGGGATCGACACGCCGTTACGCTCGGCGAGCCTCACCATCAATTCGGGCTCGAGGCTGCCCTCGATATGCAGATGAAGCTCGGCCTTGGGCAGGCCGCGGACGAAGCTGGTCAGGTCTGTCATGCCCCGCTTCATCGCGCGCGTGGCGGCGACAGGCAAGCGCCGACTTGGAACAGTTCGCATTCCTCTCCCGTTATTGGCACCCGCAAGGAGGTTACAGATGCGTAATGTGTTGCTTACCACGTCTGCCCTGGCCGCGCTGCTGGCCGCCCCCGTGCTGGCGCAGGACCATGGGCATGGCGCGCCGCAGGACGGCAGGAAACAGGCCGCATCGAGCAAGGAGGCCGGGCGATCGCACCAGACGGCGCCTCGGCAAAAGGCCGACCGGCATCAACAGGCGGCACAATCAATAACGCAGCGCCAACCCGCGCAGCATCAGGAAAGCTCGAAGCGGCGCGAACAGCCCGAGCATCAGGCGTCGTCGCAACAGCGCCAGCAGTCCCCGCATCAGGCCGCCCCGCAACAGCACGAACAACCGCAAGCCGCGCAGGATCGCGGCCACGCGCGGCCGGGGCCGCAGCAACAGGCGCAAGGCCGCCCCGGCTCGCAATCACCGCAATCGTCGCGCGATCATTCCGGTAACGACCGCCAGCAGGGACAGACCGGCCCCGGCGGGCAACCCGGCCGTCAGGAGCACGGTCATGGAAGCCGCACCGAGCGCCAGCCGGCGCCCAACCTCACGCAATTGCGCCAACGCGCGCAGCAGGAGCGGCAGCATGTCGCCGAACGCGCGTTATGGCGTTCCAGCCAGCCCCAGGCGCGCAAGGACAGACCGAAGCCAGATCGACGGCCAGTGGTCGTCACCGATCGTGCCTATGTCGCGCAATTGCCCAGGCAGCAGCATCATTTCGTCGATGGGTGCCCGCCCGGACACGGCTGCTTGCCGCCGGGGCAGGTAAAGCAGCTCTACGCCGCCCGCCATCCGTCGGATGGCTGGTGGCGCTGGCGCCAGCAGCAGGACGCCGCATATCGATACGATTCGGGCTATGTCTATCGCATCAACCCGGCAACCCAGACGATCGTTTCGTACGTGCCGGTGCTGGGCGGCGCGCTTGCCGTCGGCAACGCCTGGCCGAGCAATTATGCCGTTGAGCAGGCGCCGGATTATTATGCGGATTATTACGGCGACTATAACAAGCCATACGCTTATCGTTATGCCGACAACGTGCTCTATGGCGTCGATCCCCAGAGCAATCAGATCGAGCAGATCGCCGCGCTGCTCACCGGCAGCGACTGGTCGATCGGCCAGGCGATGCCGGATGGCTATGGCATCTACAACGTGCCCTATGATTATCGCGATCGATATTACGACACGTCCGATGCCTGGTATCGTTACGATGATGGTTACGTCTATCGCATCGATCCGAAGACCCGGCTGATCGAGGCCGCCATCCAGTTGCTCGCCTGAGAGGAGAGAATCCCGTGAAAAAGCTATCGATCTTCGCTCTCGGCATGCCGCTGGCGGCACTCGCTCTCGCCGGGTGTAGCGGCGGCAAGGGAACCGCCAATGAACAGGCGGCGGTCGCCGATGCCGGCAATGCGACGATGGTGACGCCGAGCGACAAGACGCTGGCCGATATGTTCGGCGGAGACGATCTCGATACGATGGGCGATGTCGTGAAGACCGCCGGGCTCGATACCGTGCTCGATGGCGTCGGGCCTTATACGGTGTTTGCGCCGACCGACGATGCGTTCAACGCGCTCGGCACCGATCGCGTCGACGCGATGAAGCAGGACGACATGAAGGCGCAAGATGCGGCGCTCGTCCAGGCGCATATCGTGCCCGGCTTCATCACCGCCGCCGACATCGCCAATGCGATCGACGCCGGCAATGGCTCGGCCAGGATGACCACCATGTCGGGCGGCACACTGACCTTCACCAAGTCCGGCGATACGATTCAGGTCGCATCCGATGACGGCAGCCAGGCGACGCTGACCGGGGATGAAGCGCTTGGCTCGAATGGTGCGATCCACCCCGTCTCCGCGCTCCTGGTCAAGAGCACCGCCGCCTCCTAGGCGCCCCCTCGGCCGATATGGTTCGTTTGGGGCGGGCCGAATGCGGAAACATCGTCATGCTGAACTCGTTTCAGCATCCTTGGAGCAACCGTGGCTCGCACGCGCTACGCTGATGGAGCCCCGTGGGCCCTGAAATACGTGCAGGATGAAGGTCCGATATAAGACTTCCTAGCGTTCGCCGAACAATTCAGCCTGGGTCTTTTCCAGTTCTTCGGCATAGCGCCGACGGACATAGCTTTCGGACAGCAGGCCAAGCACCCGACCATCGTGGCCGACGACGGCGAGTTCGTCGGCGCCGGTGGAATCGAACAGGCGCATGATGCCGGCCAGGTCCATGTCGGGGGTAAGCGCGACCTCGGGATGGATCGCGACGGTGCCGATCGGCGCGTTTGCATCCGATTCCTCGGCGAAGGCGCGGGCCGGTTGCGCGATTCCGGCATAACCGCCCTCGTCGTCGGTCAGCACGACACGGCTGGTCGAGCCGAGTGGAAAGCGGCGGCGGAACTCGGCGATCGTTGTCGCGGCCGGTGTGGCGTTGGCTTCGCGGCGCATCATGCGACCTGCGGTCAGCGTCTTCATCCAGCCGACGTCGCGCGCGCTCTTGATCGTTTCGCCGCGCAGGTGGAAACGCCAGGTCGAGAACGAATAGCCGAACAACTCGCGCACCAGCGTCGAAGCGACCAGCGAGGCGGCGATCACCGCGCCGGTCAACGAAAAGTTCTGCGTCGATTCGAGCACCAGCATCGCCATCGTCATCGGCCCGCCGACCACCGCGACGGCGAGCGCAGCCATGCCGACCAGCGCCGCGTCGCGATCGTCGACCAGCGCGCGATTGGCGAACCACGCCAGGCCGTCGGCGTAGAGATGCCCGACCAGGGTGCCGAGGAACAGCGAGGCGAAGAATAGCCCGCCGCGAAACCCGAAGCCGAGCGAGATCACCGAGGCGGTCGATTTGGCGAGGAACACCAGCGCGATGAACCCGATCGACGCGCCGACCGCGAGATCGGCGTGCAGCGCGCCATGCCCCGACGACAGAACTTGCGGCGTGATCGCGGCGAGCGGGATCAGCAGCAGCCCGCCGACCGCCGGCCGCGCCCAATCGGGCAGCCTCGATCGCCGCACGCCTTGCTCGACCCAGGTCACCGTCTGCATCAGGACGATGCCGACGCCGGCGCACACCGCGCCCAGCGCCGCATACAGCAAATAATGATGCGCCTCCGTCACCGGATCGGAGGGAATGGCGATCACATAGGGTTCGACGTTCAGGCTCTGCGCGACCAGCGATGCGGTCAGCGCGGCAGCGGCGACCGGCGCGATGGCCGAGGGCGTGTAGGCGCCGATGACGATCTCGAACGCGTAGAAGGCGCCCGCCAGCGGCGCGCCGAACGCGGCGCCGATCGCGGCACCCGCACCGGCGCCGACGAGGTTGCGGACGTCGGCGCGGCGCAGGTTGAGCAGCGCTCCCGTCACCGATCCGATCGCCGCGCCAAGCTGCGCATAGGCCGCTTCGAGGCCGACCGATGCGCCGAAACCGTTGGAAATGATCGTCTGCCCGGAAATCACCAGGCTATCGGGCACCGACATGCGGCCGCCGTGCAGCGCGTTCGCCTCCACCGCGTCGACCAGTCGGCGGTGGCGCGCCTTGACGATCAGTGAGAAGCCGCCGAGCAGCAGACCGCCGAGGGGCAGGGCGATCAGCACGAACAGCGGCAGCGATGGCGTCGCGCTCAGCCGGTCTTCGCTCGGCACGCCGAACAGCAGGTGCTGGATGGTGCGCGAGATGCCGCCCTGCACGATCGACAGCAGCCCGGCCCCCGCGCCGACGCCCACCGCGACCAGAATGAACGCGATCTCGCTCGACCGGACGCGCCGGCGCAGACCATTGATGGGTCGAAGGACGCGATAGATGACGGGCAACGGTCCGGACTCTCGAAAGCGGCGCACCGTCGCTAGCCAGTTTTTCCAATCAGAGGAACCCTTGAGCGCCATCGCGCGCCCACTCGTCGCGGTTCGGCCCCGGCGTATCTCGCAACCGCAATATATTCATCCTGACTTCATGGACGCGTCATCCTTTTGGTGTAGATGATCTTAACGTGAAGGAGGGTCGAGTATGCGGGCCTTGCTGTTTCTCCTGTTGATCGCGGCCGCCGCCGGAGCGGGGTACGTGGCATATCGTCGTCAGCGCGCGGCGATGCGTCGCCGTCGCCGCAATGCATGGCATGCCAGACGCGAGGAGGAGGATCGGATCTGGTACGAAACCGCCGGCCATTCGGCGGATGACGGCGAACCGCTGCCGATCAAGCGGCCAGGCGATGCACCTAACGGCATCTAGTCACCTGAATCCAAAAGTTCGCGTCATAAGTGTCGTCATGCTGAACTTGTTTCAGCATCCATGGCGCACCGCCGACCGCCTCGCTTGGCGATGGGGGCACCATGGACCTTGAAACGAGGATTCGATCTTGATGCAGCGAAGTTCCACCACACTGGCCGATAGTTACGAGCGCCCGGTGCGCGGGGTTTCGCACCGCGCGAGGCGGTGCAACAAGCGCTCGAACTGGCGGTCGCTCTCGCGTTCGGCGAGCGGATAGCTCTTGCGCAGGCTGCTGCTCATCGCCTGCAGGCGATCACGGTATGACGACATGGAAACGGGGTCCGGGAGTGGCAAGGATCGACCCGCAGTAACTCACCGCATCACTGTCGGTTCACTCGTCTCGTCGCATTTTGCCCGCTATGGTTACGAGCGCCCGTCTGGTGTCGCGGGAACTGTATCGAGCGGATAGCGGGCGATCGCTTCGTAGCGGGCGCCCTCGTGGCCGAGCCGGCTGGCGAACAGGATCATGGCGTCGATCGTGAACGGGCCGCTGGCAAGATCCGCGCGTCCGGCCAGGAAGCTGTCGATCGCCGGCTCGACGCTGGCGCCACGCGGCAACCGGGCGAGCGTGATGTGCGGCAGGAAGGCGCGGCGGTCCGGCGCGACGCCGGCCTGGCCGAGCGCGCGATCGACGCTGGCGTGGAGCTTGGCCAGCGGGCCGCGCGGGGCAATGCCGGCCCAAATCGTATCGGTGCGGCCGCCCTTCTCGAACCGGCCGACGCCGGCGATTGCGATCTCGGGCGCGGGGCCACGGACCTGGCCGAGCGCGGCGGCGACATCCTCCGCCTGCGGACGATCGACCTCGCCGATGAAGCGCAGCGTGAGGTGGAGCTGTTCGTCGTCCTGCCAGCGCGCATGCGGCACGTCGCCCATCGCCGCGATCAGCTGCGCGCGGATCGCCGGTGGCGGACGCAAGGCGACGAACAGGCGGTGCATGGCAATAGAGCTAGGGAAGGGGTGGCGGCGCGGCAACCGGTGCTCATTGCCTCGTCACGGGGCGAAGCCGGTCCGGCGATGTCCGGTTTTGCTTGAAAATCGGTGCTCGACCGACGATATTCGGCTCATCCGGCCCGATGCCGGGAAAAGGAGTTATTCGCTAATGGCAAACTGGTCTGACCCCCGGCAGAGCGCCGCACCGTTTACGACGGGCGCCGCCGCACGCAGCGATGCGTACGACGCGGGGCTGCGGTCCTACATGCTGTCGGTTTACAACTACATGACCTCGGGCGTGTTGCTGACCGGCATCGTCGCGATGCTGTTCGCCTGGGGTGGTGCGACGTCGCCGGCCGCACGCGTGCTGCTCGGCGGCGGGCCGCTGGCGTGGATCATCATGTTCGCGCCGCTCGGCTTCGTGTTCGCGATGAGCTTCGGCCAGGCGCGCATGAAGACCAGCACGCTGCAGATGATGTTCTGGGGCTTCTCGGTCGTCATGGGCCTGTCGCTCTCGACGATTTTCCTCGCCTACAGCTCGACCGCGATCGCCACCTCGTTCTTCGGCACTGCCGCCGCGTTCGCTGGCCTCAGCCTCTACGGCTACACCACCAAGCGCGATCTCTCGGCGATGGGCACCTTCTTCCTGATGGGATTGATCGGCCTGATCGTCGCGATGCTGATCAACCTGTTCGTCCATTCGAGCGCGCTCGCGATGGTGATCTCGCTGGTCGGCGTGCTGCTGTTCGCCGGGCTCACCGCCTATGATACGCAGCGCACCAAGAGCATCTATGCTCATGTCGCCGGTACGCCGATGATGACGCGCGTGGTGATCATGTCGGCGCTCAACCTGTACCTCGATTTCATCAACATGTTCCTGTTCATCCTGCGCCTGCAGGGCGGCGGCGGTCGCAACTGATCGCTCCTTCAGGACGCAAGATCGAAGGCCCGGCGGGGAGACTCGCCGGGCTTTTTCGTGCCTGCCCTGCGCCCGGTGCAGGAACGCGCGCCCCCCCGGCTCGTTGATTCCCCCGAAAGCAGGAGACAGATCATGACCGCGGGCAATCCGATCGATGACAAGGCGGGCGCACCGCCGCCAAAGGAGAAGGCCAGGGATCGCGACGCCGGGCAGGACGAAGCGATCAACCAGCGTCTTGAACGCAATCCGGAAAGCAAGGAGGCGCGGCTCGACACTGCGCTTGATGAATCGATGGACGCGTCCGATCCGCCGTCCTCGACGCAGCCGGTGCATAACCACGATCCGGCGCCTTCTTCCGGCTACGATCCCGACGCGGAAAAGCGCCGCTAGTTACCTGAAATCAAAAGTTCGCGTCACGAATGTCGTCATGCTGAACTTGCTTCAGCATCCATGGCGCAATTCAAGCCGGTATGCTCGACGGTGATGGAGCACCATGGACCCTGAAACGAGTTCGACGGTGACGGTTTGAGGTTGATCCAGTCGCGTCGACGCCGAGCCGCTCCAGCTATCTGATCCGCCACCGATTGTTGCCTATCTGCCGCACTCCGCGACCTTTTCGAGCGCGGCAGACTCCATTCGTCGCACCTTTGTTGCATTGCAGCAGCAACCGTGATTCCCTGCTGAACGTGGGGAGAACACAGCGTTAAGGGCGGTGTTAACCATCTTGGCGCATGTTCGTAACGGTTGGGCGCTGGCCCGACTCAATGTGGCGGGGTGACGAGATGGGTTCGACGACCAGGCAGCCGAAGGGCACGATGGCTCTGGCGGAAATGCGCGAGTTCGCCGGTTTTACGGCGGCGACGCAGCGCTATGTGCGGCGATCGCTCGATGTCGGGCTCGATCGCGAGGATGCGATGGCGATCTGGTCGCGCGATGTCGTCGAGGCGGCGAGCATCCGCGCTCAGGCCCGGCTCTACGAGCGCTTGTCGGAACTCCGCGCGATCGTTCCGGACGACAGCGGTCTCGATGCCGTCGATCCCTTCATGACGCCGCTGATCACGCTGAGCGCGTTCGATCTGGGGCAGGGGCGCTTGCCGACCTTTTCCGCCTATCGCTTCCTCTACGAGCGGTTGATCGGCGCCGAGGTGCGGCCGTGGCTGCCCGCGGCATTCTGCGCCGCGGCGGCATTGCCGCATCTCCATCCCGAGCTGCGCCGCAAGTTGCTGCAGTCGATCAGCGAAGCGGCGGCGACCGCGTCGGGCTGGTCGACCCGCCAGCCGCTTTTCTACCCGGCCTGGGTCGAGAAGGTCGAGGCGACCGCGCTGCCGAACTGAGGGCGGTTCAGCCGCGCATCGCCCGCTCGATGCGCTCGGCGGTGACCGGGTAGCCCAGATCATCGTCGATGCAGAGGTGCGAAACCCCCTCGCGTTCCTCCACCCATGGCGTGATCGTCCGCACGGGATATGCCGACGCGTCGGCATGCGCGTCGGCCAGGCTGCCGAACTGCGCCAGCCGTTCGAGATTGCGCCGGGTGGGAAAGATGATCCGCGTTCGCCCCGCATCGGCATCATCCAGCGCGGCGCGCGCGCTGCTCCAGATCAGGCGAACGTTTTCGGTCGCGTCGATTTCCGGCTCGGGCGCGCCGCGCGGAAAGCCGGTGACGTAGAAGCGCGTATCGAAGATCCGCATATGCGCGTGCGCCGGGCACCAGCGCGCGAATGGTGTGAGCCGGGCGAGATCGAGCGTCAGCTCCGCCGCGTCGAGCAGCGCGCCGAGCGGCTCGCCGGCATGCAGCCCCGATCGCAGATGACCGGTGGTTGCGGCGTCCAGGTCATTCTCGAACCCGATCGCGACGCCGGCCTCTTCGATCGTCTCGCGGATCGCGGCGATGCGTGCTGCGGCATCGTCGGGCGCATCCGGGAGCGCCGCGGCGAGGGCGTGATCGCCGGGATCGATGCGGCCGCCGGGAAACACCATCGCGCCGCCCGCGAACGCCATCGCCTTTGCCCGCTCGACCATCAGCAGCTCGGGCGGGCCTGCCGCGGCGTCGCGAAAGATGATGACGGTGGCGGCGGGAATGGCGTCCGGCATGCGGCGTAACCTAGCCGAAGCCCGGATGCGGCGCCACTCGATCAGGCGGCGATGCGCAGCCGATCGCGGCCCGCCGCCTTGGCCGTGTAGAGCGCATGATCCGCCGCGCGCACCAGATCGATCCGGTTCGATCGGCCAGTGAACTCGGCGATGCCGGCGCTCACCGTGACGGCGATATCCACGCCGCCGCCGCCATCGACGCGCATCCTTGCCGTGCGCCGACGCAGGCGATTGCACAATTCCGCCGCGCGCTCGGTCGAGGCGCCGGGCATCACCACGCCGAATTCCTCGCCGCCCAGCCGCGCGACGAGATGCGTGTCGGGCATCACCTGTCGCGCGGCTTCGGCGAAGGCGCGAAGCACCGCATCGCCGGCCTGGTGCCCGTGCCGATCGTTGACCAGCTTGAAATGATCCATGTCGAGGATCGCGATGCAGCCCGATGCAATATCGCCCGCCGCCGCGATTTCCTGGTCGAGACGTGCGTCGAACGTGCGGCGGTTGGCCAGGCCGGTCAGCGCGTCGGTGCTTGCGGCGTGCGACAGTCGCGCCTCCACCATCTTGCTTTCGGAAATGTCGCGGATTGCGCACACCAGGCCGCTCGGCCGCCCGCGCTCGTCGACGATCCCCCGCGCGCGCGCCTCGAACCAGCGGGTGCCGATCTTCGCGGTCGGCCCGCGATAGACTGCGCTGAACGTGGTGCCGAGTTTCGACAGCGCCTCGTGCTGCGCGGCGATGACGATATCGAGGTCTCGCGGATCGACGAAGTCGCGGCCCGGCCGGCCGAGCACATATTCGGGCGTATAACCGGCAACCTCGCGCGTCGATGGCGAGGCGTAGACGATCACGCCGTCGAGGTCGAACGTGACGAGCATGTCGGTCGCCGATTCGGTGACGAGCTTATGTCGCGCCTCGCTTTCCTGCAGCCGCTGATACAGCATCTTGCGGTGGCGTAGCTCGGCCGCGATCGGCAACACCGTCAGCACGGTGACTGCCAGATAGAGCTGGAAGAACGCGCTGCGCTCAGCCGCCGACCCCTGGATCATGTCGACCGGCCCGTAGCCTCTCGCGGAAAGGATGCCGCCCAGCATCGTCAGGATGACGAGCGCGCCGGCCGCGCCGGGCCGCCCGAACCGGAAGGTCGCGACCATCAGCGGCAGCACCGGCACGAACAGCAGCGGGAGGCTGCTTTGCGCGAACACCAGCCAGCAGGTGGCGATCATCGCCAGCATCAGAGCAGCCGCTTCGACCTTCATCCGCACGGTGGCGCTCTGCCGCCATTGCTCGATCTCGCCGCGCAACAGCATGATCGCGATCGGCGCGAAGGTCAGCGTGCCGAGCCCGTGGCCGATCACCCAGCCGGTCCAGTTCTGCCAATAGCCGGTGCCGCCGGTCCATGTCGCGACGGCGGCACCCGCGAAGCCGGAAAGGATTGGCCCTGCCGCGCCGCCGGCGAGCGCGAAGAACGAAACGCTGGCAATCGATTCGAGATAGTCGTTGCCGCGCATCAGCCGGTCCAGCAACGCTGCCCCGATCATGGCTTCGCCGATGTTGATCGCGGCCAGCGGTATCGCGGCGGCAAAGCCGAACCCGAACAGAGTGGTCGCGCAGAAACTGGCGATGCTGCAGATCACCAGCGTCGGCGCCCATCGTGCGCGCGGCAGGATGACGAGTTCGGCCAGCAGCACCGATGTCGCCACCCATAGATGCGCCACGCCGCCGTCGAACCGGGTCAGCAGGATCGTCGCGCTCGCCGCGACGAAATACGCCAGGCCGATAAGCAGGGCACGAACGGGAAGGGCGCGAAAGGCGAGAGACATCGACTCCTCGGGTCAATCTCGTCTCCCTAGCGCGCGTTCGGTTAATCGATGGTTTGCAACCCGCCCTCGGCTGGATCGCCACACATCCTGGGGTCAGGACCCTAACCAGCGATCGCCGGAAGGCCGTCCATGATCGCGGTCAGCGCGAGCGCCGTTTCGCGTTCCATCGCGCTGTGCCCGGCGTTGGTGATGACGAAGGTCGCCGGCTCGGCTCCGGCCTCGCCCAGCGCCGCCACCAGCCGGGACGCCTGGGTCAGCGGACAAACGAGATCGAAACGGCCGTGGACGATATGGATGGGGATGCGCGCCAGCGTCGCGGCATTGTCGAGGATATGGCCGGGCGCCATGAACAGGTGGTTGGCGAAATAATGCGCCTCGATCTGGGCGAAGCTGAGCGCGAAAGCGGCGTCGCCGAACTTGCCCTCGTCGGCCTCGTCGGGGATCATGTTGGAGATCGTCCCCTCCCACACCGACCAGGCCAGCGCGGCCTCGAGCTGGTGCCGGCGCTCGGCATCGCTCTGCGCCGTCATGTCGAAGATCGCCTTATAGGCCTTCATCACGTCGCCCCGGTCCGCCGGCGCGATCGGCGCGAGGAAATCGGCCCAGGCCTGCGGGTAGCTGACATAGGAGCCCGGCTCGGTCAGCGCGAACGGGTCTTCGGCATAGGTCGCCGCATTGCCCTGATACATGAAGTGCAGATCCTCGGGCGCGCCGAGGAAGATGCCGCGCAGGATCAGGCTGGCGCATGCGTCGGGATGCGCGATTGCATAAGCCATCGCCAGCGTGCTGCCCCAGCTCCCGCCGAAGACGTGCATCTTGCCGGTGATGCCCAGCGCGTCGCGCAACCGGTTGATGTCGGCGATCAGGTGGGCGGTGGTGTTGTTGGCAAGCGCGCGCGCCGGCCCGTCGGCCGCGACGGTGGGCTCGCTCTTGCCGCATCCGCGCTGGTCGAACAGCACGATGCGATAGCGCGCCGGATCGAAATAGCGCGCCATCACCGGGCTGCAGGCGCCGCCGGGGCCGCCGTGGAGAACCATCACCGGCTCGCCCTCGGGATTGCCATATTCTTCCCAATAGAGCCGGTGATCGGGCGCCTGATCGACCTGCAGCAGCCCGCTGTTCCGTGCCGTGGCTTCCGGATAGCGCCATTCGTCGACGATCTTGCTGGTGCGCTGCAACGCCGAAAAATCCATGATCCGCTCCTGCTATCCGTTGAACGAAGCCGGGATAACGGGGCGCGACGCGAAAGAACAGCGCGGCGGCCAGTGGAGGAGCCGCGCGCGAATGCGCCGGCAATGTCACAATGATATCATCACAGCTTCCTAGGGCGCTGTGGGTCGAGTCGCGGCCGCCCTTCCTGGCGGCGTATCGCGTCAATTTCCGGAAAGGACGACAGGGATGCCGTTGGATCGCCGCTCCTTCATTGCCGGATCGTCCGCGACCGCGGCCGGCCTGGCGTTGTCGGCCAACGCACCGCTCCCCGCACGGCGGGGGTCGCTTGCCGATGTCGAACATGTCGTCATCCTGATGCAGGAGAACCGCTCGTTCGATCATTATTTCGGAACCATGCGGGGCGTGCGCGGCTTCGGCGATCCGCGTCCGGTCGAGCTGCCCGATGGGCGTCCGGTCTGGGCGCAGCGGCAACTGGCCAAGGACGGCGGCGAAACGATCTGGCCGTTCCATCTCGATACGCGCAGCACTGCCGCGAACTGTATCGACAGCCTCGATCATAGCTGGAAGGGAAGCCAGGAGCGCTGGAAGAACTGGGATGCCTGGATGCCCGCGAAGGGGCCGTTCAGCATGGGCTACCTGACGCGCGCGGACCTGCCTTATTATTACGCGCTTGCCGACGCCTTCACCATCTGCGACGCCTATCACGCCTCGATCTTCGGGCCGACCGGGCCCAATCGCCTGTTCCTCTTTTCGGGCACCAGCGGCCTCGGCGCGGGGCATGAAGGCATCTACAATGTCGACAATGCCGGCTGCGACGACAATCCCGGCGCCGATATGGCGAAGGACGATCCCGCTTTTGCCGGCCTGCCCTGGACGCCTTATGCTGCGCGGCTCTCGGCGGCGGGCATATCGTGGCGCGTCTATCAGGAATATGACAATTACAGCGATAATCCGCTCGGCTATTTTCCGCAGTTCCGCAATCTTGACCGCCTGTCGCAATCCTATGCCCGCGCCCGCGCCTGGGTACCCGGATCGACGCCACAAAATGCCGATAGCTCAGGCGCGCGATATCTGATCGATGCCTTTGCCGCCGACGTGGCGGCGGATCGGCTGCCGCAGGTTTCCTGGATCGTCGCGCCCTTCCACATGTGCGAACACCCCGATGCGCCGCCCGCTTATGGCGAGGTGCTCACGGCCGGGTTGGTCGCCGCGCTTGCGGCCAATCCCGAGGTCTGGCGCAAGACCGTGCTGATCCTGAACTACGATGAAAATGACGGGTTTTTCGATCATATGATGCCGCCTATCCCGGCGACGGTGCCAGGGCTCGGCGCAAGCACGGTCGGGCTCGGCGGTGAAAGCTACAAGGGGGTTCCGGTCGGCCTCGGACCGCGCGTGCCGCTCGTCATCGTTTCGCCCTGGACGCGCGGCGGCTGGGTCGATTCCGAACTGTTCGACCATAGCTCGGTGCTGCGTTTCCTGGAAACGAGGTTCGGCGTGGCCGAGCCCAATATCACGCCCTGGCGCCGGGCGGTGTGCGGCAATCTCGTCTCAGCGTTCGATTTCGACGTGTCCGAGGCGGAGCGGCGCGATACGCGGTGGCTGGCCGATCTGCCGGCCGTCTCCGGCTATATCGCCGAAAGCGATGAACGCTGCCGGCTGCCGGCACCGACCATCGGAACGTCGGCGTCGGTTCCTGCCCAGGAAGCGGGAAGCCGTCCGGCTCGCGGCCTGCCTTATGATCTCGACGTGGCGTGCCGCTGGTCGCCAGACGGCATGCTGTCTCTCCGGTTCGTCAATCGGGGGCAGACCGGCGCCGTGTTCATGGCGCACGGCGCCGCCGAGGACGGCAGCGCGCGCTATTATACCGTCGGCGCCGGCGCCGTGCTGGAGGATCGCTGGCCGATCGCGCCCGGCCAGCCCTATCGATTGGCGGTCACGGGGCCGGACGGCTTTTACCGGGAGCTTGCCGGGATCGGCCCCGAAATCCGCATCGAATGCCAGGCCAGCTACGATCGCGCGCACCGCGCGGTCGTTATCGCGCTGACCAATTCGGGATCGGATTCGTGCGCGGCCGTCCTGCGGCCGACTCGCGCGGCGGCGGGCGAGGCTCGCCAGGTGATCCTGTCGACCGGGCGCTCCGAACATGCTTTCCCGCTTGGCGAGGGGCATCGCTGGTACGATCTCGTCATCACCGCTCCCGGCCATGACGGTTTTCGGCGCCGGCTGGCGGGCCGGCTCGACGGGCATTTGCCCGACGTCAGCGAGCCGATGATCGACGCCTGACCGCTGCTGATCGCGCCGCAACCCTCGCGCGCGGCTTTACGACCATCTGGAAAAATTTTTTCGCGCCCCTGGAGTCGTGAAATAAAAATTACGCATACCGCGAATAACTGGTCGAGAAATAATATGACAACTCAAAATCTGGAGAGGAGAATTCTCACAATACATTAGAAATAGGGGATAATAATGCGTGCTGCATGCGGGCGATTTGCGCGCTTTTTCTTGAGCGCCAGCGTGATTTCGTTGTCGATTTACGGGCCGGCATGGGCCGCTCCATCCGACGATAGTCCAGGCATCCCGAACCCATCATCCGATAGCACGACCGCCGACGAGGCGAAGTCGCAGATCGTCGTCACCGGGCGTGCCGAAGCGGCGATCTTCGATGCGCAGAACGATGCGATCAAAAATCCGTCGTTCGTAACGATCGTGTCTGGCGACGAACTCCGCAGCCAGCCCCAGGAGAATCTTTCCGATCTGCTCGGGCGGTTGCCGGGCCTCAATTCGTCGGTCGATCAGTCGCGCAACGCGGCGGCGACCGGTGAGGCGCAATATCTGTCGATCCGCGGCCTCGATACCGCCTACAACGCCTATGAGTTCAACGGCGTTCGTCTGGCGCAGACCGATGCGCATACCCGCGCCATCTCGATGAACGTGCTGTCGCCTTTCGCCCTGTCGCAGGTGCGCGTGGACAAGGCGCCGAGCGCCGCGCAGGATGGCGATGCGATCGCGGGCGTGATCGATCTCATCACCGCGTCGCCCTTCGACAAACGCAATCATTTCTTCCAGATTCACGCGCAGGGCGAACTCGCCGGCCGCGCGGCGGCGCGCGATCAGGATCCCTGGGGCGGCACGGTGGAGCTGGAAACCGCTCAGCAGTTCGGCAATTTCGGCGTCTATGCGTCGGGCTATTACGGCAAGAAGCATGTGTTCAGCGAATCGACCGCGATTCACAAGGACTATGTGAAATATAACGAGAATATTCCCGGCGCGGAGCGGGATGATATCGGCAATCTCGTCCCGCGCGGCGTGGAATGGAACGTGTTCCGCAACAATATCGAACGGTTCGGCGGCACGCTCAATCTCGAATGGAAGAGCGACACGACCGATCTCTATTCGCGTACCACGTTCGGCGAATATCGCCTGAAGAGCTGGATGGATCAGACCGCCATTCGCGAAGTCGACGCGCTGTCCGCGGATCAGAATCCCAATCCCGACAACGGCAATTATGACGCGAACGGCTTCCTGGCCATCTACGGCCCCGGCGCGACCGATTATTTCCGCACCGAACATTCCAACCAGAGCCTGTTGTCGACCAAGCTCGGTGGCGAATCCCGTCTCGGCGCGCTGACGCTGGATTATCACCTGGCATATTCGCACGGGCTGCAAAGCTATCCGCTGCGCATTCAGGCCAAGTTCGGCAGCCCCGCCTATGCGGCGCTTGACGCCAACGGCAAGGCGACGTTCCGGCTGGTCACCAGCCTCGCCGATCGGACCAGCCCGCAGGTCGTGCTCGACGATGCGGCGCGGGCGGCGCTGACCGACCTTTCGACCTTCAAGCAGGTCTATGTCACCGACCAGTTCAGCCGCACCACCGAATCGCGGATCGAAAGCCAGATGGACGCTACTTGGCATATCGCCGACCAGGGGCTGCAGACGATCCAGGCGGGCGTGAAGGCGGAGCGCGCCAATCACCACGCCAACAGCCTGGGCGACGACAGCGCGCTGGAATATGATTTCGCGTCCGGCGAGGGGCCCGCGCTCACCTCGGTTCCCGGCAAGATGCTCAACGGCTTCATGAACGATGCCGCGCAGGTGCCTTTCTATCTGGTCGATCCCGGCTTCATCGAGGGCGAGGCGCGGCAATTGTCGCTGCCGAAGCTGGCGACGATCGATCCGGTCAAGCTGGAAGAGAATCTCTTCAAGGGTATCGAGCAACGATACAGCGGCTATGTGCTTGCCAATCTGCAGTTCGGCAATGTCAGCATCATCCCCGGCGTGCGGTTCGAGCATAACCGCTTCCAGGGCACCTATTGGGCCGAGGACGGCGACACGTCCGGCTTCACGACCAGCGCGCGCAGCTATAACGAGTGGCTGCCCAGCGTCATCACCTCGTTCCGGCCGAACGATTCGACGGTCTATCGCCTGGCGGTCCGCAAAAGCTATTCGCGGCCCGCGCTCGATCTGCTCGTCGGGCCGACAAGCAAATCCTATGACGACAACCACAAGCTCGTTTCCGTCTTCATTCCCAATCCGGACCTGCGGGCGGTCGAGGCATGGAACGTCGATCTGTCGGTCGAGCACAAGGGCAGGGGCACCGACATGGTCTCCGCCGCGCTCTACTACAAGCGGCTCAACCACGTGATGTTCTCCACCGGCACCACCGATGCCAGCGGGGACTGGAACGTTTGGGGCGGGCCGAGCCAGGTATCGTCGGACGGCGTCGAGATCGACACGCTCGACACCAGCGCCAAGGGCAGCGTCTATGGTCTGGAATTGTTCGGCCGTTACAGCTTCAGGGGCCTGCCGGGCCTGGCCGACGGGCTGGGCGTGCAAGCCAACGTCACGCTCCAGCGCGCCGATGCGACGGTGACGGTGGCCGGCGAGCAACGCCGCCAGCGGATGCCGGAGGCGCCGCAGGTGATGTTCAATACCGAGCTATTCTACGATCATGGCCCGGTCTCCGCCGCGCTGATCTATTCCTACACCGGCAACAAGCTCTACGATCTGCGCTCGTCGCAGCCGGATACCTATATCCAGCCGGTGTCGGACATGGACCTGACAACCAGCTATCGTGTCTCCCGGCAGTTGAATGTCGGATTCTCGGTGCAGAATCTGCTCAACGCACATAATTTCTGGAGCACGGCCGGCGACAGCAAGAGCATGATCTCGGTCGATCGCAAGGGCGGTTATGTCGAAGTAGGGCGGACCTATATGCTCAACCTGACCTTCTCGATGTAAGATGTCACGGGGCCGTGGCCTGGTTCTCCTCGATCCAGGCCACGGCTTCTCGGTTGCCAGGACGGGCGTCGGCGATGCGCCGCCGGCGTCCGCATCCGGTGGCGCCAGCGAGCGCGCCGTCGCGAAGGATCGATGCCGCTACCGGTTCGGCCGCAACGCGGTGTCGCGCTGGTCGAGTTTGTGCCCGAGCGCCTCATATTGGTCGGTTGCGATGAAATCCACGCCGGCCGCGATCGCTGCCTTCCAGCGTGGCTCGGCCTTGCCGAGAGCGCCGAAATTATAGGAAGGATCCCAGCCTTTGTCCTCGGCCGCGTCGAACCCGTCGAGCGTGTAGAAGCGGATCCAATAGCCCTGGCGATGGGCATGATCGACGAGCGCGCGCAGCCGCTGGTCGTCGGCTTTCGTCCAGGCGCCGGCATTGCGCTGGCCGCCTTGCTCGACCACTGACCAGCTGTTGTTCCACCAGCGCCGATAGTTGGTCGCGCGGCTGGGGAGGAGCTGGCCTGGCGATGCCGTCGCTTCCCAATGCGCGCGCTGCGCCTCGGAAAGGCCGGTGGGTGCTTCGCTGCTGTGCGCGGAGCCGAACAGGCGCAGGCGCCCGCCCACCGGCACGTCATCGTAAAAGACCTTCGCCTGCGCGTCCGAATCCTCTGTAACGACCAGGATCGGCTTGAGGTCGATCGGCGAGAGCTGGTCGGGATCGGCGGTCTTCGCCGCGGTCGCCAGCCACGGCTGGTATCGGCCGAGCAGTGCCCAGACCGCCTTGAGCAGCGCGGGATCATTGCTCTTGAAATCGAAGTGCAGGACGATCAGCGGCCAATCGGCGCGGTGGTTTTGCCTGAGCGCTTTTTCCACGATCGGGCGCACCTGATCGAAGAAATAGGCGTCGAGCGTCGGTTCGGCGCCGGTCGGATCGGCCGAGTGGGAGACGACGATGCGGCCCTTGCCGGTCGCGGGGTCGACATACCAGGCGAGGTCCTGCTCGATCGAGACCGGGAAGCCCGCATCGAGCGCACGGCGCAGGCGATCTGACCACTGCCCGTCATAGGGGTAGCAATTATGCGCATCGAGCATCGGGCCGGGATGTGCCGGCGAAAGCGGTGCGGCGGCCAGTGCGGCGGCAAGCAGGGCAAGGGCGGTCATGGCCGGTTCTCCGGTTGGCTAAGCGGGCGCTGGCCGGGCCAGGTGAGCAGCGCCGCGAGCGCGTCGGCACTGCACAGCCGTGCCGGGCCTTGCGCGCATCGTGGCGAGAGGATCTGCGTTGCGGGGGGCGTCGCCAGGGTAAGCGGCGACAGGTCACGAAGCTGATCGAGCGTCTGCGCCTGATAGAAGACGCGCACATAGCGCTGGCCGTCCTTCGCGTCGGCCAACAGTTCGAAGCCGAGCGCGCCGCCGATCGGCGGATCCTCGCGGCCATAGCTCGGGATCTGGAAGGTCGCGCCGAGCAGCGACGCTAGCGCGGCGATATTGTTGTCGTGGCCGACGAACATCATCACTTTCGGTCCCGCGGCGTCGGTCAGCAACGCCCGGACGCGCGGCCCCAGTTCGGCCGCGGTGCGGCGGGCCATGTAGGGCGCGCGATCATAGATATCGAACAGCAGCGCATGGAGCCGTGAGATTTCGGTCAGCGTGCCAATGCCTGCGCGGCCCCAGCCGACATCGGCCATCGGCATGCCCTCGGCATATTCCAGCAGGAACACCTCGGCGGTTCCCGAGGTGACGTCGATCGGGCCTTCGAGCCGCAGCCCATTTCTGTCAGCCGTAAGCCGCGAGGGAATGTCGGCAATGCCGCAGCCGGCTTGGTCATCGGCCGCGCGGCAGCCCAGGATCTTTTCCAGTTCGCCGATTTGCGCGCGATAGGGAGCGATCAGCGCGCCGGGGCCGCCGTGCGTATAGGCATTGATCGATGCCAGCGCGGTATTGCCATCGAACGGTGCCGAGCCCGGCGCGTTGGCGGTGAACGTCAGGTCCGGCGTGTCCGGCGCCTTGTGCCGGGTGGCGATCTGGCATCCCGGCGCCAGCCCCTCGCGCAACTCGTCGCCGCTCGCGATCGAGCGGGAATCGCTGTCGGTATAGATTTCGATATTCCGTTCGTCGGAGCAGCCCTGCGCGGCGAGCAGGCCAAGCGAGGTGAAGAGCGAGCGATCATAGCGGCCCAGCAATCGCATCCCCTCGCGCCCATGCGGCGTCAGCAGGGCATTAGGGGTCGCCCACACCGGCCAGGGTTGCCGCGCATAGGACGCGGCGCCAATCTCGGTGTCGAGCGGCGCGCGCAGGCCGTGCCGGTACACCATCACGATCCGCTCGACCGTCAGGCCGGGCGCGGGCGGGGCGAGATCGGCGCTGTCCGCGGCGGGCAAAGCGGCGCCGATCGCCGGAGCCGCCAGCGGCATCGCCACAGCCGCGGCGATCGCGACGCATAGGCTTGCAAATCTCATCTCATTTGTCCCTTTGGGAAGGTGTTGCCGGAACGCAGGCGCGTGGGGGGCTTGGCCGGCTTTCGCGACGGTATCGTGACAAGCGCCGGACGCGGGGCCGGCCGATCGCGCGCCCGATGGGTAATTCAGCCGCGATCGCTTGCCGCAAGGGGCAGATCGACCCCGGATGCTTGCGCCGCCGCACTCGTCGCGCACGCCCTTTTTCGCGCGTTGTGCGGGCCCGGCACGCGATTGCTGAATTGATCGTAATGCGTGAGGATCGCGTCGCGCAGTTCCGAGGCGTCTTGCGGCAGTGCAGTCGGTTCAGCCATTCGGCCCCGATCGTTCACGAACGATCTCACTGGTCGTCGAGCTTGAATTGGGCGAAATCGAACGCGTAGCTGGCGGTCGAGGGGAAAGCGCCGAAGGCCGTTATTCGGCCGGCCTCATATCGGAAATGCCAGGTTTGCTCGATCGTCGGCGTGGCAGCTGCGAAGGCGGCCGGATCGAGAATCGCGGCGTTTGCGCGACGATCGGGATCGCGCGCGGATTGGTAGCGGATCAACTGCGCATCGATCCGTCGAGCCGCGGCGGCGAAGGCCTGACAGGCGCTATAATCTTCGGGGTCGCGCCAGCGCTCTTCATTGGCCGCGAACGGCGGTTTGGTGAGATCGAGAGCCCGTGCGGCGCGCACCGGGATCGAGAAGGCCGAATGCTCGATCACGTTGCTCGGCGGCGTGAACCCCGGCGAGCGTGAGAAGAACAGCAACCGCCAGTAAGCGGTTTCGGCGATCGCTGTCTCGATTTCTTCGGAAGCGTAGAAGATGCCGGGGCGCTCGTCCGCGCGCCGGAATCGCGATGCCTTGGCATGGCCGTAGCGGAACGGCGTCGCCAGCAGGAAGTGCAGGCCACGCGCCGCCGGGGGAAGGGTGGGCTTGACCTCCTCCACCAGCTCTTCGAGCAAGGCTTGGTCCTCGGCGCGGGCTGCCAGTCGATTGGTCGAGATCCGGTGCTGCGCCTCGACCAGCCGCCAGACGGTTCGATCATAGCGCCGGAAATCGGCTGGGGTCGGTCGCGGATCAGACCTGTGCGCGGTAGGCGTCGACATAATCCGCCACGTCACCCAGGCCGCGCACGCTGCGGATCAGGTCGATCGGCCGTCCGTCGAGATCGAGATTCCCGGTCCTGAGCCACGACTGCGAAGCGGTGTCGTCGCTGCCCATCAGTGCATCGAGGCCGCGGAACAGGCGGACCAGATATTGGCCGAGCTCGAATGCTTTGGAATGGCGCTCGAGTTGGAAGCGCCCGGCGCGCAGGCGCGATGCCGTGGCCGGGGATACGCCGAGCACCGCCGCGAGTTGTTCGTTGCTCAGCTTCCAGCACGCCGCGATCCGGGCGACGGCCGTGGTCAGCGCGCGCTCGTGCTGCTCGTCTTTCGCCGGCTGTGCCGTGGCCATGATCGTTCTCCAGAACGAATTTACCGTCTTCTATTCATATGAACGATTTGGCGAAAATGCAAGCGCAACGCGGCCGCGCGCGCCCTGATCGGTCGGATCGCCATCGTTTCCTCGGGGGATTTGGCGCTCGATCGCGCTCCCAGGCAAAAAACCGGCCGAGATGTCGATCTCGACCATTCGCCGCATATACCTAAGTCATCTAGGTCGGGCTGGTGGAGCCGGGGGGAATCGAACCCCCGACCTCTGCAGTGCGATTGCAGCGCTCTCCCATCTGAGCTACGGCCCCGCGCCCGGCCCGGCAGCGCCGGGAGGCACGCCTGTAGCGGCACTTTTCCGGCGATGCAACACGAAGGGTTGCTCCTTTTCGAACTTTCCTGCGTCGGGCCGCTCCGGCGCTGCGGCGGGCATCGCCGCCATGCGGAACATCCGTCGGTTCTTCCTGTTGATTCGGTGTGAGCGCGGCAAAGACATGCGCCGCGCCGTCGATGATCGAACCATCAGGAGGCGATGCAATGGGCTACCAACGATATCCGCGAAACACCGATCCGCGCGGCGATTATTACGGCCGCCGCGAGCCGCAGGATTACGGCGCCGATTACGGCTCAGGCCGCGATTTCAGCTATTCCGGCGCGCGTGACTACGAAGCCGCCGGGGAGATCGGGCGCAACGATTGGCGCGGCCACCGCGCGACCTATGGCTATGGCGATCCCGGCTATCGCGACGATGATCGCGGACGGGATTATCGCCGCGATCGCGCTCCCGAGCGGCCCTATTACGGCAGCTATGCATCGGATGGGCGCCGCTTCGCCGATTACGGTGATGCCCGGCGCGGTCCGCCCCGCGGCTCTGCCGGCCGCCCGCGCGGCTACGATTATGACGATCGCGGCTTCTTCGATCGTGCCGGCGACGAGGTTCTCTCGTGGTTCGGCGATGAGGAAGCCGAGCGCCGCCGCGAACTCGATCAGCGCTATGACGAACGCCACGGCGATCGCTGGGGCGGCGCCTATGGCCGCGACGACGATTATCATAGCTGGCGCCGTCAGCAGATCAGCGCGCTCGATCGCGATTATGACGAATATCGCCGCGAGAACCGCCAGAAATTCCACAACGAATTCGGTGCCTGGCGCGCCGAGCGGCAGGGCCAGCGCAATGCGCTCGGCCGCGTTGCCGAGCATATGGAGGTGGTGGGCTCGGACGGCGAGCATGTCGGCACGGTCGACAAAGTGCGCGGCGATCGCATCGTCCTGACCAAGAGCGATCCTGATGCCGGCGGCCATCACCACTCGATCCCGTCGCGCTGGATCCAGTCGGTCGACGACAAGGTGACGATCCGCAAGACCGCGGACGAGGCGCACAGCCATTGGAAGGACGAGGAGCGCAACCAGGCGCTGTTCGGCGAGGAGAGGGGGCCGGACGTCGCGGCCTCGCACAATCTCGATCGCAGCTTCTCCGGCACTTACTGATCGTCTTGCGAAATCCGTAAGCGATGAGGCCCGGGTGGCGACGTCCGGGCCTCTTTCGCGATGTGCCCGGTTGCATTGCGCAACGCATCTGCCATACCCGATCGTCGAAAATATCATTGGGAGAGTCGAACATGGCCCGCGCCTGGACGCTGAAATCACGCCCGCAAGGCATGCCCGATCACGGCAATTTCGAACTGGTCGACCTCGATCTGCCGGCGCTGGGCGACGGCCAGATCAGGGTGCGCAACCACTGGCTTTCGGTCGATCCCTATATGCGCGGCCGCATGAATGACATGAAGAGTTACGTACCGCCGTTTCAGCTCGGCCAGCCGATGGAAGGCGGCGCGGTCGGCGAGGTGGTCGAGAGCAAGGCGGATGGCTTCGCGCCGGGCGACAAGGTGCTGCACATGCTCGGCTGGCGCGACGAGGCGGTGGTCGACGCGGCGGGCGTGCAGAAGCTGCCGGCGCTCGGCGTCGAGGACGAGGCGTTCCTCGGCCAGCTCGGTATGCCCGGCATGACCGCTTATTTCGGGCTGATGCAGGTAGCCAGTGCGCGCGAAGGCGACACCGTGTTCGTCTCGGCGGCGGCCGGCGCGGTCGGCTCCACGGTGGTGCAGATCGCCAAGGCCAAGGGCATGACAGTGATCGGCTCGGCCGGTGGCGCCGACAAATGCGCCTGGGTCAAGTTGCTCGGCGCCGATGCGGCGATCGATTACAAGGAAGGCGGCACGCCGCTGGTCAAGAAGCTGATGGACGCTGCGCCAAACGGCATCGACGTCTATTTCGACAATGTCGGCAGCGATCATCTCGATGCCGCGCTGGCGGTGGCGCGCGATCACGCGCGCTTCGCGATCTGCGGCATGATCGACGTCTATAACGACATGCGGCCGACCGAGCTGCGCTATCTCGCCCGCATCATCCAGGCGCGCATCCGCGTGCAGGGCTTCATCGTCACTGATTTCATGAGCCGGATGACCGAATTCTATCAGGACATGGGCGCGATGTTGCAGGCCGGCAAATTGCAGCGGCAGGAAACCGTCCACGACGGGCTCGACGCCATGCCCGACGCCTTCCTCGGCCTGTTTTCCGGCGGCAATACGGGCAAGATGCTGGTGCGTTTGTAGGCGCTCGCGTCATCGCATATTTCGGCGGGGGCAACGCCTTTTCCGGCGCCAGCCGGAAGGCCGTGCATAAGCCCAGCCCGCGCGCGCCCCGCTCCCCCATCCGTCATGCTGAACTTGTTTCAGCATCCATGGCGCAACAATTGCCCGCACGTGCACGGCCGGCGATGGTCCATGGACCCTGAACCAAGTTCAGGGTGATGAACCTTATACGGCAAATCACTCTTGACAAAACGAACCATATAGGATAACACTTGCCGCCATCCTTCTCGCCTCCGGCCTGGCCTGCCGGATCAGCCCGAAGGATCGCAAACGGCGGCACAAACCGCCCGATGCAGCGACCGGCGCGGAGACATCCGGGAAAAATCGGATATCCGTAGAATACCACCGGTGAAGGATGACCGCGGGCGCGTAGGGGCGTTGTCCTCGGACGGCCAACCTTAAACGCCACCCAGGCCGGATCAACCTCCGGTAGCGGCGCGCCGGCTCCTTCACCATCGAAAGCCTCGACGCTTTCTTGTGCTGACTACCCAAAGTCGTCGAGCCCCGGGTGACCGTGGCAGAACGCGCCGGTCACTTGCCCCTTTCCCTCACCGGAATGCGCCCCCGCGCGCCCGGCGTACAGCCGTCACGCGGTCGCCTATGATGCGATGTCGATCGGCCCCGAAAACGTGTCGCACTTACTCGGGTCTGCCGTCTCGATGCCGCGCTTCAGCCATGCCATCCGCTCGGCCGAGGTGCCGTGGGTGAAGCTGTCGGGCACCACGCGACCCTGCGCTTCCTTCTGCAGCGTGTCGTCGCCGATCGCGTGCGCGGCGGTCATCCCCTCCTGCAAATCGCCGGGATCCATGCGGTCGCGGTTGAGCCCGGCCCAGACGCCGGCGTAGCAATCGGCCTGCAACTCCAGCCGCACCGACAGCGCATTGGCTTGCGCCGGGCTCGATTGCTGCATCTCGCGCTGCACCTGGTCCGATGTGCCGAGCAATTGCTGGATATGGTGGCCGAATTCGTGCGCGATCACGTAATCCTGCGCGAAATCGCCGCTCGCGCCGTATTTCTGCTGCAGCTCGTCGAAGAAGCTGGGGTCGAGGTAGATCCGCTGATCGCTCGGGCAATAAAACGGCCCCATCGCCGATTGCGCGGCGCCGCAGCCCGATTGCCCGTTATGATCGTAGAATATCAGCGCGGGCTGCTGGAACGTCCTGCCCGATTGCTTGAACACCGCTGCCCAGGTATTGTCGGCCGAGCTGAACGCGTTGCAGGCGGCCTTCTTGTCGGGGCTCGCGTCGCAGATCTGGCTCGCATTGCCCAGCCCGCCGGACCCTTGCGAAACCTGCCCGCTCGGCGATTGTCCGCCGCCGATCAGTCCCAGCGGATTGCCGCCGAGGAAGAACACGATCGCCAGGAGCACCACCACGCCGCCGCAGCCGAACCGGCTGAACACCATCGGCAGCAGCCCCATCAATAACCCGCTGCCGCCGCCTCCGCCGAATCCGCCACCGCGATTGCCCTGATCGCCGACCTTGATGTCGGGATCGAAATCGTCGAGCCGCATCGTGCTTCATCCCCACTGTTACGCCATCGACAGGCATGCGGTATGCCCGTCATAGTTGCAAGCGGGCTTGATCGTGCTGCGGTGCAGCGCCATTTGGGGCGGCAATGGCGGATATCGAACCCCGGGCCGAGTCGCGGCCGCAAGCCAGGCCGCGGCGGCAGGCGAAGGCGCTGCCGTTGCCCGATCAGGTCGCGCTCGTGCTGCAGGGCGGCGGCGCCTTGGGCAGCTACCAGGCCGGCGTGATCGACGGGCTCGCCGACAGCGGGATCGAGATCGATTGGGTCGCCGGCATCTCGATCGGCGCGGTCAATGCCGCGATTTTCGCCGGCAATCCGCCGGAGCGCCGCGTCGAGCGGCTGCGCGCTTTCTGGGACAAGGTGACGAGCGCGCTGCCCAGCTTCCCGATTTTCCCCAACGACCATGTTCGCGAATGGCTGCACGAATGGTCGGCCGGCTTCGTCTTGGCAACGGGCGTGCCGGGCTTCTTCCAGCCGCGCGCGCTGTCGCCGATGCTCGCCGTGCCGGGAACGCCGGAGGCGCTCAGCTACTACGATACCTCACCGCTCGTCGAAACGCTCGACGAGCTGATCGATTGGGATCTGCTCAACGACGGCCCCGTCCGCCTGTCGGTCGGCGCGGTCGATGTCGAGAGCGGCAATTTCCGCTATTTCGATACCGCGCGAGAGCGGCTCGATGCCCGCCATGTGATGGCCTCGGGCGCCTTGCCGCCGGGCCTGCCGCCGGTGGAGATCGACGGCCGGCTGTGGTGGGACGGCGGGCTCGTCTCGAACACGCCGCTCACCCATGTTCTCGACAACCAGACCGCCGAGATGCTGGTTTTCCAGATCGACCTGTTCGCGTCGCTCGACGATCGCCCGCGCACGATCATGGACGTCATGGCGCGCGAGAAGGAAATCCGATTCTCCAGCCGCACGCGCCAGGTCACCGACCAGCTGATGCGCCTGAGGACGGAGCGCGAGGCGATCCGCAAGGTGCTCGCCAAGCTGCCCGAAAGCCTGAAGAACGATGCCGACGTGGTCGCGCTTGCCGAGCGCGCTGCCGAGCAACCGGTCAGCCTCGTCCACCTCATCTACCGCGCCAACGCCTGGGAGGGCGGCAGCCGCGATTTCGAATTTTCCGCCCGCACGATGCGCGAGCATTGGCTGGCTGGCCGTGAAGCCGTCGGCGAGACGATGGCCAACGCCCGCCTCGTCGCGGAGAACATCATCGACGGCAAGACCGCCGCTTTCGATCTCACCCAGCGATAGGAGAAAGCCATGTTCCTCAAGGGCAAGACTGCGATCGTCACCGGCTCGACCTCGGGGATCGGACTCGCCTACGCCAAGGCGCTCGCCGCCGAGGGCGCGCAGGTGATGATCAACGGTTTCGGCGACGCGGCCGACATCGAGAAAGAGCGCGCCGGGCTGGAGGCGACCAGCGGCAAGGCGCTCTACGATGCCGCCGACATGACCAAGCCCGATGAAATCGCCGCGATGGTCCAGCGCTGCCATGACGAGCTCGGCGGCCCCGATATCGTCATCGCCAATGCCGGCATCCAGCATGTCGCCAAGATCGAGGATTTCCCGCCCGAGAAGTTCGAGGCGATCATCAAGATCAACATGGCCTCGGCCTGGTATCTCTATCGCGCCGCCGTGCCGTTCATGAAAGCGGCCAAATGGGGCCGGGTGATTTCGACCGCCTCGGCGCACAGCCTCGTCGCCAGCCCCAACAAGACCGCTTATGTGATGGCCAAGCACGGCATCGCCGGCCTCACCAAGACGCTCGCGCTCGAGGTCGCGACCGACGGCATCACGGTCAACTGCATCTCGCCCGGCTATGTCTGGACGCCGCTGGTCGAAAAGCAGATTCCCGACACCATGGCCTCGCGCGGCCTGACTCGCGAACAGGTTGTCAACGACGTGCTGCTCGATGCGCAGCCGACCAAGGAATTCGTCACCGTCGAGCAAGTCGCGAGCCTCGCGGTCTATCTCTGCCGTGACGAGGCCAAGTCGATCACCGGCGCCAATCTGTCGATGGACGGCGGCTGGACCGCGGCCTGATCCGGCGCTAGCGCAGCGCGATGAAGATCGCTCCGATCGCCCTCGCGCTGGCGCTCGCCGGTTGCGCTGCCGCCAAGGGCCCGCTCGCCACCGCGGAGACGAGCGCGGCGCCCGATTGGCACGAAGTCGCCACCGATGACGATCAGCAGCGGCTGCGCAGTTGGCGCGACGCCTGGATGAGCGCGAGCGATGCCGTGCGCGCGGCGGGTGAGGGGGCGCGGCTCGATGCCGATTCCGCGCTGTTCGATCCTGATCGCGCCCTCGATGCCGCCGCGCCGCCGCCCGGCGCCTATCGCTGCCGCTGGATCAAGCTGGGATCGGCCGCCAAGGGCGTTGCCGTGTTCACCGAGTATCCGGCTGAGCCGTGCAGCGTCGACGCTGCCGGCAAGCTGATGCGCTTCCGGATGTCGGGCGGGGCGCAGCGGCCGCAGGGCTTGATTTTCCCTGACGAGCCGGCGCGCGCCGTCTTTCTCGGCACGCTCGAACTCGGTGACGAGACGCGGGCGCTTGCATATGCGCGTGACACGAAGCGCGATATGGCGGGCTATGTCGAGCGAATCGGCGACCGGCGCTGGCGGCTGATCCTGCCGCAGCCGCATTTCGAATCGCTGTTCGACGTCATCGAGCTGGTGCCGGCCGCCTGACCGGCACGACCGCGGCATTGGCCTTGCTTTCCGGGCGGATGTAGATCGAGCTCAATTGCGGCAGCGCTGCGCGCAAGCTGTCCTCAATCTCCTCGATCAGCGTCTCGGCTTCGCCCATCGTCACCTCGTCGCGGAAATCGACGCTGATCGCGGCGAACACCTCGTTGGGCCCGGTGTGGATCGTGCGCACATGGTTGACCGACGATACCGACGGATGGCCATCGACGACGTCATGGACGGTGGCGATCACCTCTTCATCGGCGCGCTCGCCGATCAGCAGCCCCTTGGATTCGCGGGCCAGCAGGACGGCGACCGCGGCGAGGATCACCGCGATCCCGATCGAGGCCAGCCCGTCGAGCCACGGCTTGTCGAAATAATGGCTCGCCCACACCCCGATCGCGGCAACGACGAGGCCGGCGAGTGCTGCCGAATCCTCGAACAATACGATAAAGGTCGGCGGGTCTTTCGAACGGCGCACCGCCTGCCACCAGCTCGTATCGCCCTTGGACTTGGCGAATTGCCTGACCGCGACCGCCCAGGAGGAGCCCTCCAGTGCGGCGGAGACGGCGAGGACGATATAGTTGATCAGCGGATTGGTCAGCTCCTCGGGGTCGACGATGTGGCGATAGCCTTCGAACGCGGAGACGCCCGCGCCAATCGCGAAGATCAGGATCGCGACGACGAAGCTCCAGAAATAGAGCTCGCGGCCATAGCCGAACGGGTGTTGATGGTCGGGCGCCTTCTTCGAGCGATGCTGGCCATAGAGCAGCAATATCTGGTTGCCGCTGTCGACCACCGAGTGGAACCCTTCGCTCATCATCGACGACGAGCCGGTGATCGACGCGGCGATGAACTTGGCGACCGCGATCCCCAGGTTCGCCGCCAGCGCGGCATAGAGGACGATGCCCGATTCGCCGTGATGCTGCTCCGCCATCCGCCTCGCCTAGCCGAGCGGGTTTGAGGCGGGAAGGGCGTTGCCGGTCATCGGCGATTTTGTTATAACCTTGGTATGAACAAGCCATTCGCCGTCCCGCACGAACTCAAGCTGATCAAGATCGGCAATTCGGTCGGTGTCATCCTGCCGAAGCAGGTGCTGGCGCGGCTTGGCGTTGCGCCGGGGGACAGCGTAAGTGTCGTCGATACCCCCGACGGGCTTGAACTGCGCGCTGCCGATCATGGCTTCGAAGAGCAGATGGCTGCGGCGCGCGAGGTCATGGCGCGCCGCCGGAAGGCATTGCGCGAGCTCGCCAAATAGCCAGTGGACTGGATTTGGGTCGATATCGCCGTGGCACTGGCTGCGCACGACGAGCAGCTTGCCGAGCACGGTGGCGCGCGCGGGGTTCGCGATCACGGGATGCTGGAAAGTGCGATGGCCCGGCCGCAGAATCTCGTCGCCTATGGCGATCCGGATGCGGCGGATCTCGCCGCAGCCTACGCGTTCGGCATCGCGCGGAATCATCCATTCGTCGATGGCAACAAGCGGACGGCGGCGGTGGTCAGCGAAACGTTCCTGATGCTCAATGGCTATGCCCTCGATTGTAGCGATGTCGAGCTGGTCGTGACCTTTCTATCGCTTGCGGCTGGCGAATTGTCGGCAGAAGCCCTTGCCGAGTGGTTTCGGGCGCAGGTCGTTTCGCGGGGGTGATGGCGGAAACGCCCGCCGGGTTTCCCCGACGGGCGTCCTTCCTCCCCAGGAAGGCGTGACGCGTCAGCCGAGGCGACCGAGGCGGTGATAGAGAGACGAGAATTTGGACGAGCGCGGATCGTCGGCGATCTTGCGGACGTAATCGGCGACGGCTTCTTTCAACAGCGCGAAATCCTCGGTCGAGAAGACGGCGCGGCTGCGTTGCGGTTCGGTAGGCATCGGTGCTTCTCCTTTCAGGCGGCTTGCTTGGCGAACTGGGCGGTTTCAGTTGATTCGCCGAGCGCGGTGGTCGAGCTGGCGCCGGCGGCGACGGCCTGGGCGACGAGGTCGAAATAGCCAGTGCCGACCTCGCGCTGATGGCGCGTCGCGGTGTAGCCATCGGCCTCGCTGGCGAATTCGGCTTGCTGCAGCTCGGAATAAGCGGCCATGCCGCGATCCCTGTAGCCGCGCGCCAGCTCGAACATGCCGTGGTTGAGGCTGTGGAATCCCGCCAGCGTGACGAACTGGAACTTGTAGCCCATCGCGCCCAGCTCGCGCTGGAACCGCGCGATATCGTCCTTGTCGAGATTGGCCTCCCAATTGAAGCTCGGCGAGCAATTGTAGGCGAGCATCTTGTTCGGATGCGCAGCCTTGATCGCTTCGGCGAAGCGGCGGGCATCGGCCATGTTGGGCTTCGAGGTTTCCCACCACAGCAGGTCGGCATGTTCGGCGAACGCCAGTCCGCGCTTGATGCAATGATCGACGCCGGTGCCGTCCTTCAGCCGGAAGAACCCTTCGGGCGTGCGCTCGCCGGTCAGGAACTCGTGATCGCGCTCGTCGACATCCGAGGTGATGAGCTTCGCGCTCTCGGCATCGGTGCGCGCGACGATCACGGTCGGCACGCCCGACACGTCGGCGGCGAGCCGCGCGGCATCGAGGTTGCGGATGTGCGCCTGGGTCGGGATCAGCACCTTGCCGCCGAGATGCCCGCACTTCTTCTCGCTGGCGAGCTGGTCCTCGTAATGAACGCCCGCGGCGCCGGCGGCGATATAGGCCTTCATGATCTCGAAACAGTTGAGCGGCCCGCCGAACCCGGCTTCGGCATCGGCGACGATCGGCGCGAACCAATCGCGGTGGGCGCCGCCTTCTGAATGCTCGACCTGATCGGCGCGCTGCAACGCGTTGTTGATGCGACGGCACAGCTCGGGCCCGGCATTGGCGGGGTAGAGCGACTGATCGGGATACATCGCGCCGGCGGTATTGGCGTCGGCGGCGACCTGCCAGCCCGACAGATAGATCGCCTTCAGCCCGGCGCGCACCTGCTGCATCGCCTGATTGCCGCTCATCGCGCCGAGCGCGTTGATGTAATCCTCCGACCGGAGCAATTCCCACAAGCGGTTCGCGCCACGACGGGCGAGCGTATGCTCGATCGTGACCGAGCCGCGCAGCCGGGCGACGTCGGCGGCGGTGTAGGGGCGGGCGATGCCATCGAACCGGCCGGTAGGGGCGGGGACGAGATCGTCGAAGGTCATTGTCGGTTCCTTTACAAGTCGCGCCCGATCGACAACGGGCATGACGGTAAGTTGACCAATTTGACTCGATCCGACACCCGATTTCCCGCGATTACATGGTCACGAGGTCGATTAGAGGCCGTGCGGACTTGTTATATTATAAAGAATATGACAATTTCCGTGGATGGATCATCGACAATCCCGTGGAGGCGAAATTCCATTCGCAAACGCTGTCATGCTGAACGTGCTTCAGCATCCATGGGCGACGCTGGTCGCGCACCTGATGGTGTTGTCGCGCCGTGGACCCATTTCCCCCAGATCAGATCTGGTTTGGCAGGGCCGGAACAATAGCAGAACATTGCCATGTAGGAAAGGTCTCGGAATGAGTCGCGACGGTTCATGACGACCGGTCGAAAGCTGTTCGCCGGCCATGCGGTGCGGCGGTTGCGCCGGCAGGCCGGGCTGACGCAGGCGGCGATGGCCGAGACGCTGGAGATCAGCGCGAGCTATCTCAACCTCGTCGAGCGCAACCAGCGCCCCTTGTCGGCGACGCTGCTGTTGCGCCTCGCCGAACGGTTCGACTTCGATCCGCGCGCGCTTTCCGCCGACGAGCCCGGCGGCGGCGCGGACGCGCTACGGCGCCGGCTGGCCGATCCGCTGTTCGGCGATCTCGAGGTCGATCGCAGCGAGATCGAGGAATGGCTGGCCGCGGCACCCGGCGGCGCGGAGGCGTTCGCGCGCGCTTATGACCGGATCGGGCCGGGAGCCGCGCCGGTGGGCGCCCTGCGCGATCCGGTCGATCTGGTGCGGGGCGAGATCGAACGGTGGCGCAACCATTTCGCCGATCTCGATGCCGCGGCGGAAGCGCTGGCCGACGAATTGCGGCTCGGCGCCGGCGATCTCTACGGCGCGATCGCCGAGCGGCTGCGCGTCAAGCACCAGCTCGGCATCCGCATCCTGCCCGCCGACGTGATGCCCGATCTGCTGCGGCGGCTCGATCTCCACGCCCGGCAGTTGCAGCTTTCCGAAAAGCTCGATCCGGCATCGCGGACCTTCGCCGCGGCCTATCAGCTTGCGCTGATCGAGGCTCGCAGCGAAATCGACGCGTTGGTGCGTGCGGCGGCATTCCCCGATCGCGCCGCCGAGCGACTCTACCGGCGGCACCTGGCAAGCTATTTCGCTGCCGCGGTGATGATGCCCTATGCCCGTTTCCTGCGCGCGTGCGAGAGTACCGGCTACGATATCGAGCTGTTGCAGCGGCGCTTCGGCGCGGGGTTCGAGCAGGTCGCCCACCGCTTGACGACGTTGAGCCGGGTCGGCGCGCGCGGCTTGCCGTTCTTCATGATCCGCGTCGATCGGGCCGGGCAGGCATCGAAACGCTATGCCGGCGCCAGCGGTGCGGTGCTGGTCGAGGCCGAGGGCGCGCGATGCCCGCTGTGGCAGCTGCATCACGCATTCGATCGACCGGGAAGCCTGGCAGTGCAACTCGTCGAGCTGGAGGATGGTGGGCGCTGGCTGACGATCGCGCGCACGGTGACGCCACAGGGGCGGCGGATCGGCGGGATCGAGGCGATGTTCGCGGTCGGGCTGGGGGTCGCCGCCGATCTCGCCGCGCCGCTGGCGGTGTCGCGCGGGATCGATCTCGGTGGCGAGGCGACCCCGATCGGGCTCGGCTGCCGGCGCTGCACCCGCGCCGCCTGCCCGCAGCGATCGGCGGCGCCGGCCGCGCGCGCGCTGCTGATCAACGATATCGAACGCGGTGTTTCGCCGTTTACATTTGCGGGGGAATGACTGGGAAGGAGATTGCGGATGAGCCGCGTTACCGGCGGATGCCTGTGTGGCGACGTGCGGATAGAGGCATCGGGGCGCCCGTATCGAGTCGGCCTGTGCCATTGCCTCGATTGCCGCAAGCATCATGGCGCGCTGTTCTACGCATCGGCGGTCTTCCCGCAGGACGCGGTGACGATCACGGGCGAGACGCGCGATTATGCCGGGCGGTTCTTCTGCCCGCGTTGCGGCTCTTCGGTGTTCGCGCGCTTCGGCGATGAAATCGAGGTGCATCTCGGCGCGCTGGACGCGCCCGACCAGTTCGTGCCGACCTATGAAAGCTGGATCGTCCGTCGTGAAGCCTGGCTGCCGCCCTTTCCGTTGTCGCGGCGATACGATCGCGATCGCGAAACCTCGGGCCGCTTCGAGGAATGACGGTCCGCCTCCCGCTGCGCGGATTGCCGCGCGGGATGGGCGGGCCTATGATTCGCCAATGAGCCTGGCCGCCGCACCGACCCTGCGCGATCGCGCCGCCGCCAGCTGGGCGACGCCGGGCGGCAAGGCGGGCTGGGCGCTCGTGCTGATCGGCATCGTCTTGTGGTGGCTGTGCCGTTTCCATGCCGATATCGTGCCGTTCTGGCTGCCGTGGGACTTCTCGCCCTTATGGTATGCGGCGTTCGCCTTCACCGGCTTCTGTTATGTGCGCGGGCTGCGGCGGGTGCCACAGGCGCGGTGGCGCGTGGCGCTGGTTGCGATCGGCGCGGCGTTGATCTGGACGGTGGTGCAGACGCGGTTCGAATATCTCGCGCTGCACCAGTTCTTCTACAACCGCGTGCAGCATATGATCATGCACCATCTCGGCGCGTTCCTGATCGCGCTCGGCTGGCCGTGGGAGGCGATCGTCGCGGGCATGCCGGCGGCGGCGCGGCGCGTGGTCGAGCATCGCTGGTTCCGTCGCTTCATCGCCGCGTCGCGCCAGCCCGAGGTGGCGGGGTTCGTGTTCGTCGGGCTGCTCGCCTTGTGGCTGACGCCGTCGGTGCATCTGACGGCGATGCTGAGCCCGGTGCTCTATCCGGTGATGAACTGGTCGATGGTGATCGACGGGTTGCTGTTCTGGGCACTGGTGCTCGATCCGCGGCCGCCCGAACAGGCGGGGATCAGCTTCGTCGCGCGCGCGGTGCTCGGCGTCGTCGTGATGTTCCCGCAGATCGCGATGGGCGCCTATCTGTGCTTCGCCGACCACGATCTCTACCCGTTCTACACCTGGTGCGGGCGGCTTTATCCGACGATCGACGCGCTGATGGATCAGCGGATCGGCGGCGTCGTGGTGTGGGAATCGCCGGGGATGATGAGCGTGTTCACATTGATCCTCGTGCTCAACGCCAAGCGCCGCCACGAGGAAAGCATCGCGCCGAAAAGCGAGGGCGGGGTACCGAGCGCACGATGGACCGGGCGATAAGGTGATCGCTTGAGAATGCGCGTGACGCATTCTGGCGGAGCCAGCCCGCGCCCCACCCGGCCACCTAATGCGATTATCCTATGGGCGGCCGGGTGGGGGAGCGGGCTGGCTCCGCTCTCAAATACAAATGCTTACCAGTCGACGCCGACCTTGGCGTAGAGATACCGCCCGTTGAAGCCGAACGGCGAGTAGAAGGGATAGGAAACTACCCCGGTCGAGCTCAGCAGGTTGGCGGGCGTGCGATCGGGATAGACGTCGAACACGTTGTCGACGCCCAGCCCGAAGTGGAACTGGTCGGCGACGTCGAACCGCGCTTCGATATCGGTGATGAATTTCTTGCCGGTGTGGATGTCCCTATCTTCGGAGGTGCCGGGTTCGTTGACATCTCCATAATAGGTGCCGCGCAGCGTGAAGCCGACCGGCTTCAGCGACCAGTCGATCGTGCCTGTCACCTTGGTCGCCGGCGTGCCGTCTTCCAGCGAGACGATGCGCTGGCGGCTGACCAGCGGCGGCGCCGGATCGAGCGCCGAGGTCGTCTGGGGCACCTTGAGCACCTTGAGGTCGTTGTAATTGCCCGCCACGGTGAAGTTGAACGTACCGGCAGCCGGCGTCGCCAGTTTGTAATTGGCGACCACGTCAACACCGCGCGTGCGGGTCTTCACGCCGTTGAGGAAGAAGCGCGCCGCCCCGACATTGGCTTCGTCAAGCAGGGCATCGACTGCATCACTGAAACCGTGACCGATGCTCTCGGACAAGGCTAGGCCGTCGCGGATATCGATTTCATACCCATCGACAGTGATGTTGAACGGCCCTTGGTGGAAAACGAAGCCTGCCGAATAATTGGTCGACTTCTCCGGTTTGAGCGGCTTGCCGCCGAGTATCCGGGCGTTGTCGCTGACGGAGGGCAGTGTGCCGGTCAGGATCACATTGCCGTCAGTGATGACCGATGAGACCGACGTGAAATATTCCTGTTGAAGCGAGGGCGCGCGGAATCCGGTCTGGATGCCGCCGCGCAGCGCGAAGCTGGGGGTGATGTCCCAGCGCGCGGAGAGCTTGCCATTGGCGGTGGTGCCGAAATCAGAATAATGTTCGAGCCGGCCTGCCGCGCCGATGCTGAGCGGCCCGAACTTGCCCTCGAGATCGAGATAGCCGCTGACATTGTCGCGGTGATGGTTGACCGCATTATCCGGGCTGAAGCCGCCGAAGCCCTGCGCGCCGCCCTGATCGTAGGAACCGAGCTCACCGGGGGTGATCTTGTAGCCCTCGCGGCGATATTCGGCACCGGCCGCGACCGTCAGATCGCCGCCGCCAAGTGCGTAATCGTGGCTGAGATCGAGATTGGTGACGAACTGATCGTAAGACATTGCGCCGTCGTAAAAGCGCGTCGGCGAATCCGCGCCGTAAGCGTGGTTAAGCGTATGCAGCGTCGCAAAGTCGATCTTGTTCTTGCCGTATGACGCAATCAGGCTGGTATCCCACCCGCCGATCGCGCCCTTGATGCCACCGGCGGCAGTCAGGTCGCGCGACTTGGTCTGGATGATCGGCAGGAAGCCGTTGGGATAGATTTCCGGCACATTGTTGGCGTTGCTCGGGTTGCGCGGGAACGCCGCCGATTGCGAGCGGCGATATTGGTAGCCGCCCCAGCCGACCACCTGCCAGCCCGAATCGCCGATCGGCACACCGAGATTGGCATAGCCGGTATATTGGTTGACGTCGGGATCGCCGTAGCGCGAGCGGACCACGGCGGGATCGTCGCGGCTGTCGACGTCGCCGCGGCTGGTCGGGTTGCGATTGACGAACTCGCCGGTGACGTCGAGGTAGCCGCCGTTGTTGCCGATTGCGACATTCTGCCACACCGATGCGGTGGTGGTGCCGCCATCGACGACGTGGCGCGGCGAATAGAGCGTATCGACATTGGTATCATAGCCGCCGAAGGTGACGCTGGCGCCGCCGCCGCTGCGCTGCTGGCGCAGGCGCAGGTTGACGACGCCGGCGATCGCGTCCGATCCGTACAGCGCCGAGGCGCCGTCGCGCAGCACCTCGATCGATTCGAGTGCGGCGGTGGGGATCGTGTTGAGATCGACCGCGGCGGCACCGCGCCCGACCGAGCTGTTGATGTTGAGCAGTGCCGAGGGGTGCGCGCGCACGCTGTTGATCAGCACCAAAGTCTGGTCGGGCGAAAGGCCGCGCAGCGTCGCCGGGCGGATCGCGTCGGTCGCGTCGGTCACCGCCGGGCGCGGGAAATCGATCGACGGCGCGACGTTGGCGAGCGCGGCGGCAGCTTCGGTGGTGCCCTGGTGCTGCAGCGCGGCCTGCGACAGGACATCGACCGGCGACACGCTGTCGAGCCGGGTGCGGCCGGCGGCGCGCGTGCCCGTAACGATGATGTCCGCGCCGTTCGTCTCGCTGGCGCTGGCCTGGTCCTGGGAAGCGGCCGTCGTGTCGGTCTGTGCCGCGGCGGGAACCGCTATCAGCGCGGTGAGCGCGGCACCACCGAGCAGAAGAGTGCGTGTCATCATCGTCAGAAACCCTTTATCCCTTGGCAACCTGCGCAAGCGCAAGCTCCCGGCGTGGGGTTGATCCCCACTGAAAAAGCTCAGACATCCTTCCAGATGCCGCGCTGTTCTCGCGCGGTCATCTCCAGGATATGATGGGCCGGGGTAACGGGCTTCAAGCATCGTGCCGCCCAGACGCAACGATTTGCATCAAGGGTGTCGCATAACTGCAACAATCGTGCGTCAGGCGCCCGCGGCGGTCAGCCTGTCAAGCTGGTCGCGCGACAAGTCGAGATCGATCGCGCCCATGATGTCGTCGAGCTGGTCGAGGCTGGTGGCGCTGGCGATCGGCGCGGTGACCCCGGGTTGCGCGGCGAGCCAGGCCAGCGCGATCTGCGCCAGCGTGGCGCCGGTTTCCGCGGCCACCGCGTCCATCGCGTCGATCACCCCCATCTTGTGCGCGATCAGATCGCCGATCCGGCCGCCGCGCACGCTCTTGCCGAGGTCGTCCTTCGACCGATATTTGCCGGTGAGAAAGCCCGAGGCGAGGCCGTAATATGGCGTCACCGCGATATTGCGCTCGACGCACAGATCCTGCAACTCGCCCTCGAATTTTGTGCGGCTGACGAGATTATATTCGGGTTCGAGCACGTGATAATGCGGCAGCCCACTGTCGCGCGCGATGTCGAGCGCCGATTTCAGCCGCGCGGCGTGGAAGTTCGACGCGCCGATCACGCCGACCTTGCCCGCCTCGATCAGCTTGCCGAAGGCGTCGAGCACCGCATCCTGCGGCGTATTCTCATCGTCCTGATGCGCGAAATAGACGTCGATGCGATCGGTGCCGAGCCGCTTCAGCGAAGCCTCGCAGGCGGCGGCGATGCGCGCGGGCGCCAGCTTCTCGCCGCCTTCGCCGGGCAGCATGCCGACCTTGGTGGCGATGATGACCTGATCGCGCTTGCCCGATTGCCGCAGCCATTCGCCGATCACGCTTTCGGATTCGCCGCCCCGGTGGCCGTCTACCCAGGCCGAATAGACATCGGCGGTATCGATCATCGCGCCGCCACGCTCGACAAAGCGATCGAGCAGCGTGAAGCTCGTCGCCTTGTCGGCGGTCCAGCCGAACACGTTGCCGCCGAGCACCAGCGGCACGGTTTCGAAATCGGTGGCGCCGAGACGGCGTTTGGCGGTCATTGGCCGGGCTCCTGATCGGTGTTGGTCACGGCCGCGGCCGTGACGCTGTTGGCATCGAGCATCGCGGCCGCATCGTTGAGCTGGCTCGCCTCGCTATGGCTGAACCCACCGAGGCCGGGATCGTCGGCCTTTTGCCCGCACGCGGCGAGCAGGACGAGCGGCGTCAGCAACAGCAGGCGCATCGATGAAATCCCCCAGCAAGAACGAAGGGCCGCGTTGAAATGCCAACGCGGCCCTCGCGCTTTTGATCCGCAGCCTTGCGACCGGTTCAATCGGCGTCGATATCGTTGCCGGCGGCATCGAAGCCATTGCCGACATCGGCGGCGGCGTTATCAAGGCTGTTGCCGGCAGCGTCCATCGAATTGGCGGCGGCGCCGAGCGCATTGTCGGTCGCGGCATCGACATCGTTGACCGCGGCGCTGGTCGTCGCGTCCATGTCGGCGGCGGTGGTGTTGGCGGCTTCGGACGTCTCGTCCTGCGCCTTCTGGCTGCACGCGGAAAGGCCGGCCACGGCGAGCCCGGCGGCAGCGATCAATGCGAGCTTGGTCATCTTTTCCAAGTTCCTTTCTTGCGATGGATGGCCCGTGAACGATCCGAGGGCTATCGAAGCGCGCCCGCCAACGCAACGCCATTGCTGCGTTGACGACATATAAAGATATCTTTATATCTCTTTCCGTCATGACGATCGCTCTCGACATCTTCCGCGCGCTGGCGGATTCGACGCGGCTGCGCATTCTCGCGTTGCTGCGCTCGATGGAATTGTCGGTGGGCGAGCTGGCGCAGGTGCTGGGGCAAAGCCAGCCGCGCGTGTCGCGTCACGTGAAGATCCTGTGCGATGCCGGGCTTGCCGAGCGGCGCAAGGAAGGCAGTTGGGTATTCGTCGCCCCCGGCGCGGATGATCGGGTCGCGCCCGTGGTCGCCGCGCTCGAGGCATGGGCGGCGATCGAGCCCGATCACTGGGCGGTCGCCGATGCGGCGCGGCTGGCGGCGGTGCGTGCGGATCGCGCGGCGGCGGCGCAGAGCTGGTTCGCCCAACATGCCGGCGAATGGGATGCGATCCGCTCGCTTCATATCGCCGAGGAGCAGGTCGAGGCAGCCATGAAGGCGGCGCTGGGCGATGCGCCGGTCGAGCGGTTGATCGATATCGGCACCGGCACCGGGCGCATGCTCGAGCTGTTCGCCGGCCATGCCGAAAATGCGCTGGGCATCGATCGCAGCTCGGAAATGCTGCGGCTGGCGCGGGTCAAGCTCGCCGAGCGCGGCCTGACGCATGCCGAATTGCGCCAGGCCGATCTCTATGCGCTGCCGCTCGGCGACGGCGAGGCGGACCTGGCGATCATCCACCATGTGCTCCATTTCGCGCAGCAGCCGGGAGCCGCGATCCGCGAGGCGGCGCGTGTGCTGATGCCCGGCGGGCGGCTTCTGATCGCCGATTTCGCGCCGCATGACGTTGAGGAATTGCGGACCCGCGACGCGCATGCGCGGCTGGGCTTTTCCGACGAGCAGATCGTCGGCTGGTTCGAGGCGGCGAGCTTGCTGCCGGTCAGGACCGAGACATTGGAGGGGGGCGAACTGACGGTGAAATTGTGGCTCGCGCGCCGGATTGATCAGCGCGGGGGCGAGGGGCTGACCAAGGAGGTGAAGGCGGCATGACGCTGAGTGTTTCGCAGCTCGAAGAGGCTCGTCGCGCGCTTGATGCGCCGCTGTTCGCCGATCTCGCCGGCGACGCGCAGGTGTCGTTCGAATTCTTCCCGCCCAAGACCGAGAAGATGGAAGCCACCTTGTGGCAATCGATCGAGGCGTTGGCGCCGCTCGGCCCGCGTTTCGTGTCGGTGACCTATGGCGCCGGCGGCTCGACCCGCGAGCGGACTCACGCCACGGTGGCGCGCATCCAGCGCGAGACGCCGCTCGCCGCCGCCGCACACCTGACGTGCGTCGAGGCGACGCGCGAGGAGATCGATGCGGTCGCGGAGGAATATTGGGCGGCCGGCGTGCGGCATATCGTCGCCCTTCGTGGCGATCCGCCGAGCGAAGGCGCGCGGTTCGTGCCGCATCCGGGCGGCTATGAAAATGCCGCGGCGCTGGTGGCGGGACTGAAGAAGCTGCATCCGTTCGAGATTTCGGTCGCCGCTTATCCCGAATGCCATCCCGATTCGACGGACGTGCAGGCCGATCTCGATAATCTCAAGCGCAAGATCGATGCCGGCGCGACGCGGGCGATCACGCAATTCTTCTTCGCGCCCGAAGCCTTCTTCCGGTTTCGCGATGCCGCGGCCGCAGCGGGGATTACCGCGGAGCTGGTGCCGGGCATCCTGCCGGTTTCCAACGTCGCGCAGACGCGCAAGTTTGCCGGGATGTGCGGCGCGGCGATCCCGGCGTGGATGGACCGATTGTTCGAAGGCCTCGACGATCATCCCGGCGCGCGCCAGCTCGTCGCGGCGACGGTGGCGGCGGAAATGTGCCGCAAGCTCTATGCCGGCGGGGTGCGCGAATTCCATTTCTACACATTGAACCGGGCGGAGCTCAGCTTTGCGATCTGCCACCTGCTCGGGCTTCGGGCGAAATCGGCGGCGCAGAGCGCGGCGGCCTGAAGGACATGACGATGACTGTACGCGATCAATTCAATGCCGAGGCGGCTAAACGCATTCTGGTGACCGACGGCGCGTTCGGCACCGAAATCCAGCGCTGGAAGCTGGCCGAGGCCGATTATGCCGGCGATCTGGGGCTGACCAAGGACCAGAAGGGCAATAACGACATCCTCGCGCTGACCAAGCCGGAAGTGCCCGAGAGCATCCACCGCGCCTATTTCGAGGCGGGGGCGGATATCGCCGAGACCAACACTTTCTCGGCCAACCGCATCAGCCAGGCCGATTACGGCGCGGAAGGGCTGGTGCGCGAGATCAACGTCGAGAGCGCGCGGCTGGCGCGCAAGGTGGCGGACGAATTTGCGGCCAGGGACGGGCGGCCGCGCTTTGTCGCCGGCGCGATCGGGCCGACCAACAAGACGCTGTCGCTGTCCCCCGATGTCGAGGATCCGGGCTTTCGCGAGATCGACTTCGATTATCTGAAGCATGTGTATCGCGAGCAGGCCGACGCGCTGATCGAAGGCGGGGCGGACTTCATCCTGATCGAGACGGTGTTCGACACGCTCAATGCCAAGGCGGGGATCATGGCGGCGCTCGAAGCCGGCGAGGCGTTGGGCCGTGACGTGCCGATCATGCTGTCGATGACGCTGACCGACCTTTCCGGGCGCAACCTCTCCGGCCACACGGTCGAGGCGTTCTGGCACGCCGTGCGGCATGCGCGGCCCTTGACGGTGGGGCTCAATTGTTCGTTCGGCGCCGAACAGTTGCGGCCACATGTTCGCACATTGTCTCAGATCGCCGATACGCTCATTATGGTCTATCCCAACGCCGGGCTGCCCAACGAACTCGGCGAATATGACGAGATGCCGGAAACGACCGCCGGGCTGGTCAAGGATTGGGCGGACGCGGGGCAGGTCAACGTGCTCGGCGGCTGCTGCGGCTCGACGCCGGACCATATCGCGGCGATCGCCAAGGCGGTCGACGGCCTGCCACCGCGCGCGCTGGCGACGCCCGAGCGCCGCACCCGGCTCGCCGGGCTGGAACCGATGATCATGGCGGCGTGATCCGATCCTCCCCATGCAATGGGGAGGGGGACCGCGCCCGAAGGGCGGGGTGGAGGGGGCTCTCCACTAGCTAAACCGAATTTAGGAGAGCCCCCTCCACCATGCTCCGCATGGTCCCCCTCCCCGCGAGCGGGGAGGATCAGAGAGTAAAATGACCACCAACGCTTCCTCCTCCTTCGTCAATATCGGCGAGCGTACCAACGTTACAGGCTCCGCGCGCTTCAAGAAGCTGATCATGGCGGGCGACTATGCCGCCGCCGTCGAGGTCGCGCGCAGCCAGGTCGAGAACGGCGCGCAGGTGATCGACGTCAACATGGACGAAGGCCTGCTCGATTCCGAACAGGCAATGACCACGTTCCTGAAGCTGATCGCCGCCGAGCCCGATATCGCCCGCGTGCCGGTGATGATCGACAGCTCGAAATGGTCGGTGATCGAGGCCGGTCTGAAATGCGTCTCGGGCAAGCCGATCGTCAATTCGATCAGCATGAAGGAGGGCGAGGAGAAATTCCTCGCCGAAGCGCGCAAGTGCATGGCGTACGGCGCCGCGGTGGTGGTGATGGCCTTCGACGAGGTCGGGCAGGCGGACACCGAGGCGCGCAAGGTCGAGATTTGCGAACGCGCCTATACCCTGCTGACCGGCATCGGCTTCCCGCCCGAGGACATCATCTTCGACGCCAACATTTTCGCGGTGGCGACGGGGATCGAGGAGCATAACAATTACGCGGTCGACTTCATCGAGGCGGTGAAGGAGATCAAGAAGCGCTGCCCGCACGTCCATTTCTCGGGCGGGCTTTCGAACCTGTCGTTCAGTTTCCGCGGCAACGAGACGGTGCGTCGCGCGATGCACTCGGTATTTCTCTATCACGCGATCCCCGCCGGGCTGGACATGGCGATCGTCAATGCCGGCCAACTCGACATTTACGACGACATCGATCCCGAACTGCGCCAGGCGTGCGAGGACGTGATCCTCAACCGCGATCCGGAAGCGGGCGAGCGGCTGGTCGCGCTGGCGGAGAAGTATCGCGGCAGCGACCCGGCGGCGGAGAAGCAGGCGGCCGAATGGCGCGGCTGGGAGGTCAAGAAGCGGCTCGAACATGCGCTGGTCAAGGGCATCGACGCGCATATCGTCGATGACACCGAGGAAGCGCGGCAGCGAATCGCCGAGGCCGGCGGTCGCCCGATCGAGGTGATCGAAGGGCCGCTGATGGACGGCATGAATGTCGTCGGCGACCTGTTCGGATCGGGCAAGATGTTCCTGCCGCAAGTCGTTAAAAGCGCTCGCGTCATGAAGAAGGCCGTCGCGCATCTGCTGCCGTTCATCGAGGCCGAGAAGGCCCCCGGCGCGCGCGGCAAGGGCAAGATCGTGATGGCGACCGTGAAGGGCGACGTCCATGATATCGGCAAGAACATCGTCGGCGTCGTCCTGCAGTGCAACGGCTTCGAGGTGGTCGATCTCGGCGTCATGGTGCCGTGGTCGGACATCCTGAAAAGCGCCAACGACAATGATGCCGACATGATCGGGCTGTCGGGCCTGATCACGCCGTCACTCGACGAGATGGTCACGGTCGCCGAGGAGATGAAGCGGGGCGGGCTCACCATGCCGCTGCTGATCGGCGGCGCCACCACCTCGAAGGTCCACACCGCGCTGAAGATCGCGCCGGCATATGATGGGCCGGTGGTGCATGTGCTCGACGCCAGCCGCGCGGTCGGCGTCGCTTCGACCTTGGTCAGCGACACGCAGCGCGATGGCTTCGTCGGCAAGACCGCCGAGGAATATGCCGACATCCGCGCCAAGCGCGAGGGCAAGGGGCAGAGCGCGCTGCTGCCGATCGAGACCGCGCGCGAGCGGGGGTTCACGATCGACCCCGCGCTCAAGCCGCCGGCGCCGAAACAGCCGGGGCGCCATGTGTTCGAGGACTGGGACCTCGCCGAACTGCGCGACTATATCGACTGGACGCCGTTCTTCCGCGCCTGGGAGCTGGCGGGCACCTATCCGGCGATCCTCGATGACGACGTGGTGGGAGAAAGCGCGCGCAACCTGTTCGAAGACGCGCAGAAAATGCTCGATCGCGTGATCGCCGAGAAGTGGCTGACAGCGAAGGGCGTCGCCGCGCTGTGGCCGGCGCGGCGCGAGGGCGACGACGTGCTGATCGGGGCAGGCGGCGAAACGCGCATGCCGTTCCTGCGCCAGCAGATCGCCAAGCGAGAGGGGCGGGCGAACATGTGCCTTGCCGATTTCGTGACCGAGGACGACTGGATCGGCGGCTTCGCGGTCGGCATCCACGGGATCGACGATCATTCGGCGCGGTTCCGGGCGAACCATGACGATTATTCGGACATCCTGCTCAAGGCGCTGGCGGATCGCTTCGCCGAGGCATTCGCCGAACGGCTGCACCAGCATGTGCGCACGACGCTCTGGGGCTATGCCGAGGGCGAGCAACTGACCAACGAGGCGCTGATCAGGGAGCAATATCGCGGCATCCGCCCGGCGCCGGGCTATCCGGCCTGCCCCGACCACAGCCTGAAACCGATGCTGTTCGACCTGCTGAAGGCCGGCGAGGCGACCGGGATCACCCTGACCGAGAGTTTTGCGATGCTGCCGACCGCGGCGGTCTCCGGCTTCTATTTCGGACACCCGCAGGCCGATTATTTCGGCGTGGCGCGAATCGGCGAGGACCAGGTGAGCGACTATGCCGCGCGGCGTGGGGTGGCCGAGGATCAGGCGAAACGCTGGCTCAGGCCCAATCTGGACTGACGAAAACGCTTCGGCCACCGATCGGAAACCGCTATCGAGCGGACTCGGCTCGATTTGGGGGTTGGGGTGAGCAGACGGCTGTTTGCAATCGGTGCCGGCCTGCTAGCGCTTGCCTACGTCCTGATCTGGTTGCTGGCGCCGCTGTCGCCGGCCCTGCTCGAACGCTTGTGGTTCCTGCCCGGCATCGGCGTTATCGGCGCGACGATCGCCAATACGTCGGGGACCGGCGGCGGGGTGGTTTTCATCCCCGTGTTCAACGCCTTGCGAGGAATGGGCGTGATGACGCTCGACCGTACCCAGGTCGTCGCGGCAGCCTTCCTGATCCAGTGTTTCGGCATGAGCATGGGTGGGTTGCGCTGGGCCAAGGGGCTGCACGACGCGCCGCCGGCACTTCGCGAATCCACTGTCCACGACTTCTGGCGGGTGATCGCGCTGGTGCTCGGTTGCGCGTTGCCGGTGCTGCTGGCGACGCAATGGGCGACGCATTTCGATCCGCACGACGTGCTGCTGGCGTTCAAGGGGTTTTCGCTGATGCTCGGCATCGCGGTGATCGTCACCACCTGGACGGTGAACCGGACGCGGCCGCAGCTCGCGCACGTCCATGGTCTGGACTTCGCGGCGCTGGCGGTGATCGGTCTGGTCGGCGGCTTTGTGACGGCGCTGTTTTCGGTCGGCCTCGGCGAACTCGTCGCCCTCTATCTGTTCATCCGTCATTACCCGCTGACATTGTGCGCGGGAACCGCGGTGGTGGTTTCGGCGGTATCGTGCCTGGTCGGCGCGCCGTTCCATATCGTCGAGGGGAACGTGGTGTGGGAGGTGATCGCGCTTGCCGCGCCCGGCGCACTGCTCGGCGGCTATTGGGCGCGGCCGGTGGCGATGTGGCTCGGCGCGAAGCGGCTGAAGACGCTGGGCGGCACGTGGATCGTCGCCTCGAGCCTCTATCTCATTCTGCTCAACGTCTGAGCCGCTCCATTCCGGGACGAAACCCCGCCTCGGCAACCATTTGTCCCGGCAAAGCACGCGATTAACCTTCAATTCGGCTTTTCCCGGCCGGCGCTAGGCGGCAGCGATGATCCGAAAGGAAACTGCCATGCGCTCGCCACCGCTTCTCGCCGCTTTGCTTCTCGCCACCCCCGCTGCTGCACAGAGCGGGGCGTTCACCGTCGATGGACGCGGCTTTGCGTCGCTGCAGGATGCCGTTAACGCCGTTGGCGGCGGCACGGCGACGATCACCATCGCCCCCGGCAGCTATCGCCAGTGCGCGGTGCAGCAGGACGGTCGCGTCACCTTCCAGGCGGCAATCCCCGGCAAGGTGGTGTTCGACGGCACCGCTTGCGAAGGCAAGGCGGCGCTGGTGCTGCGCGGCAATGCGTCGATCGTCGACGGCATCGTCTTCCGCAACATGGCGGTGCGCGACGGCAATGGCGCCGGCATCCGCATCGAGAATGGCGACCTTACCGTAAAGAACGCGATGTTCCTCGATAGCCAGGAAGGTATCCTCGGCAACGAACAGGGCGGCGCCCGGGTCGCGATCGACCATTCGACCTTCTCGGGCGACGGCACCTGCGATGCGGCCTATGATTGCGCGCATTCGATCTATCTGGCGACCGACGGCAGCGTCACCGTTACCAATTCGCGGTTCGAACGCGGGCAGGGCGGGCATTACGTCAAGCTGCGCACGCCGAAGCTGACGATCGCCGACAACAGTTTCGACGACAGCCACGGCCACAAGACCAATTACATGATCGACCTGCCCAATGGCGGCACCGGCACGATCACCGGCAACACCTTCGTCCAGGGCAAGGACAAGGAGAATTGGTCGGCGTTCATCACCATCGCCGCCGAGGGCAAGAAATTCTCCTCGAACGGCCTTGCGATCCGCGGCAATACCGCGAGCCTGGCGCCCGGCATCGATCGCAACCCGGTGTTCGTCGCCGATCTCGGCGGTGATGCCCTCACCATCGCCGACAACAAGCTGGGCGCAGGCATCCGCCGGTTCGAGGAGCGCTGAAGCCCGCCCTGATTGTCCTGCGCCGCGCGCTAGGGGCTATCGTATAAGGATCGTCACCCTTAGCTTGTTTCAGGGCCCATGGTGCCTTGCGTGACGCGACATTTGCGCCATGAATATTGAACACGTTCGGCATGACGATGCTTTGAGGCGAGCTCAAGATTGAGGTGACCAGCGCATGACGACCGGACAATCCGCGCCGGCAACGCCGATCCCGACCGGGCAGGACCCGCGTCTGCTGCGCCGCCTGTTGCGGGCGAAGGATCGGATCGATGCCGCCTCGCACGAGGATTGGCCGGTGAGCCGGCTGGCGGCGGTATCGGGCGTTTCCGTGACCCATTTCGCGCATGCGTTTCGCCAGGCCTTCGGCTTGCCGCCGCACCGCTATCTGCTCACCCGGCGGATCGAGCGGGCCAAGGCGCTGCTGCGCGATACCGATCGGCCGGTTACCGAGATCGCCTTCGACACCGGCTGGAACAGCCTCGGCACCTTCGGGCGCACCTTTCGCGATGTGACGGACGAGAGCCCCAGCGCGTTCCGCACCCGCGAGCGTAGCCTGACGCAGGGGTTCGATCGCGTGCCGGCCTGCTATCTGAACGCGGCAAACCGGCCCGATCTCAACATCGCAGTTTCGGAGAAGCGGCGGCAGGATCGCGACAATAAGGTGCCCGGGTCTCAAGCGATGGAGCCCTTATGAGCGAAGCGATTCAAGTGGTTGGCCTTTATGTCCGCGATCAGGACGAGGCCTATGAATTCTACGTCGGCAAACTCGGATTCAAGGTCCACACCGATCAACGCAACGGCGATTATCGCTGGCTGACGGTGCAGCATCCCGAGCAGCCGGGCTTCCAGCTCGGCCTGTTCCGGCCGCAGCCGCCGGTGCATGACGCGGTGACCGCGCAAACGCTCAACGAGCTGGTGGCGAAGGGCGCGATGCCGCCGCTGGTGATGGCGGTCGACGATTGCCGCGCGACTTATGACCGCCTGCGCGACAAGGGCGTTGAGTTCACGCAGGAGCCGGTCGCGCGCTACGGCAATGTTGACGCCAATTTCCGCGATCCGTCGGGCAATGGCTGGAAGATCGTCCAGGAGGGCGCATGAGCGATCAGGAAAGCGCATCGGCGCGGATCGATGCCAAGCTGGCCGCGCTCGGCGACTGGCGCGGCGCCGCGCTGGCGCGAATGCGCGCCTTGATCCGCGAAGCCGATCCCGAGGTGGTGGAGACGGTGAAATGGGTCAAGCCGTCAAACCCCTCGGGCGTGCCGATCTGGGAACATGCCGGGATCATCTGCACCGGCGAGGTCTACAAGGCTTATGTGAAGCTCACCTTCATGCAGGGCGCGGCGCTGGACGACCCGGGCGGCGTGTTCAACGCCGGCTTCGGCGGTGGCACGCGCCGGGCGATCGACATCCGCGAAGGCGATGCCGTCGATCCGGATGCGTTCAAGACGCTGGTCCGCGAAGCGGTGGCGCTCAACGTCGGGAAGAAGCGGCGGTAGAGCCGTTGCGATCGCTGCAGGTTCGCGGCTAATCGGCGGTCCAATAGCGGTGATACACGCGCTCGAGCGCAGTGCGGTCGGCGGCGCTCGACAGGGCCTCCTGCGCGCGGGCATGGGCGTCGGCCGCCTCGCGCCGGCATTCGGGCCGGGCGGCCGGCGTGATCGCGGCAACTGCGGCGAGCGACTTCTGTAGCCCGATCGCGACCTCGATCATCGCCGCGCCGTCGCGCGCGATCGGGCGATAGAGGTCGGTGAGCAATTCGGCAAAAGTGACCGGGGGAAGGGTGACGCCGTCGGGCAAGGCGTCGTCATCGGCGTCATGCTCGATGATTGCGGAGAGGACGCGGGTGCCCGATTCGAGCACGCGGATCGCGGTGCCCGGATCGTTGACCGCGGGCGACAGCGCGCGCGAGGCGATTTCGGAGAGGACGACGAGGCCGAAGCGCGGATCCTGATCGAACGCGCGGCCGTGCGCCAGCGTGAAGGCGTTGCGGAAACGGCGTTGCTGCGCATCGTCGAGGCTCGTCGCCGTCCAGCCCACCGGGCGGGCGGGATCGACCCGCGAGCCCGGTAGCGCGAGCACGTTCACCGCGACGCCGATGTCTTCGGCCAGCTCGCCCAGCGCGGTGACATCGATATGCGTCACGCGGCCGATCTTCTCATGATGCACCATTGTCGCGCCGTCGGGCATCGACGGCGACGCGCGGGTGCCGAACAGCGGCGGCTGCGCCATCGTGCCGGTCGCCCCGGTCGCCGCTTTCTCGACCCGGTCGATCGTATCGGAGACGCGGCCGAAGCGCGCGATATGCTCGATCCAGCGCAGGAAAGTGACGACGATCACCACGATCACCACGATCGTGCCGATATAGAGGATCACACGGCCGGTATCGCCGTAGGCGCCGGTCGACAGCGCGATGATGCCGACGATCGCGAACAGGAAGCTGCCGAGGAAAGTCGCCAGCGCGTTTTGCGCGGTGGTGTCGTCGATCAGCAATTGCACTGCGCGCGGCGTGATGTTGCTGGTCGCGGCGGAATAGGCCGAAACCATCGCAGTGAGCGAGAACGTCGTCACCGCAAGCATGCTCGACGCGAGCACGTTTAGGATATGATCGACCGACTTGGCGCCGATCCTGGCGGCGAACTGATAGGAGATGGCATGGCCGATCAGCGCGCCGGCCAGCGCGAGGACGACCGCGAACAGGCAGAACAGCGCGGCGCGAAACCACATGCGCCGTGCGAGCAGCCGCACCACCCATTGCCAGCGGCTCATCGCGCCGGCTCGCTAACGCCGCCCGTCGCTATCGTCGCGATCGTCAATCGCCCGTCACCTTGAGCGGGCCGACATCACCCATGCCGACGGTGCCGCTGGCCATCGCCAGCATCGCGTCGAGGCTTTTCTTGGCCTTGAGGCGCAGGTCTTCCTCGATCTCGATGCGCGGCTCGAGATCGCGCAGCGCGACGTAGAGCTTTTCCATCGTGTTGAGCGCCATGTACGGGCAGATGTTGCAGTTGCAATTGCCGTCGGCGCCGGGCGCGCCGATGAAGGTCTTGCCCGGCATCGCCTTTTCCATCTGATGGATGATGTGCGGCTCGGTGGCGACGATCAGCGTGTCGCCCGCCATCTCGTTGGCATAGGCCAGGATGCCGCTGGTCGAGCCGACATAATCGGCATGGTCGAGGATCACCGCCGGGCATTCGGGGTGCGCGGCGATCGGCGCGCCGGGATGCTCGGCCTTGAGTTTCAGCAACTCGGTTTCGCTGAACGCCTCGTGGACGATGCACACGCCCGGCCACAGGATCAGGTCGCGCCCGGTCTTGCGCGCAAGATAGCCGCCAAGGTTGCGGTCAGGCCCGAAGATCACCGGCTGGCTGGCGGGAATCTGGGCGAGAATCTTCTCGGCCGACGATGAGGTGACGATCACGTCGCTGAGCGCCTTCACCGCGGCGGAACAGTTGATATAGGTCAGCGCGATCGCGTTCGGATGCTGCGCGCGGAATGCCGCGAACTGTTCGGGCGGGCACGAATCCTCAAGGCTGCAGCCGGCGTCCATGTCGGGCAGCACCACGGTCTTTTCGGGCGACAGGATCTTGGCCGTCTCGGCCATGAAGCGCACGCCGCAAAACGCGATCACCTCGGCATCCGTGGCCTGCGCCTTGCGCGAGAGATCGAGGCTGTCGCCAACGAAATCGGCAAGATCCTGCAACTCGGGCTTTTGATAATAATGCGCCAGGATCACGGCGTTGCGCTCCTTGCGCAAGCGATCGATCTCGGCCCGAAGGTCGAGGCCTGCCAGGTTGCCGCCAATGCCGTTCCGCGCGTCCATGATCGTGCTCCCGTTGTTGGGGCTGACATGGCCTTGCGGAGGCGCGCGATCAAGCCGTCAGATAATGCGTCAGTGCTAGCAAGGGTGGCGAAAAGGCTATCGGGCGGGTCAGCGCGACGCCCAGCAGGATCGCGCCGAAGCCCCAATAATAAGCCGGGTGGATCCTGCCGCGAGTGCGCAGATCGTAGATCAGCGCCGCTGCGGTAAACGGCAACAGCGCCGCCCATATCACCCATAGCAGCCAATCGCCGAGCAGCGGCAGCGGCAGCAGGCGTCCGATGCCTGGCACCATCACCTGGACCGCGCCGCACAACATCAGGCGGCGATGCCAGTCGCTGTTGCCGCGCAACTTGACTGCCGCCCAGGTCAGGCCGGCGAAAACGGCGACGATGATCCAATCCATCGTCAGGAAGATATTCGGCGTCGTGAATGGTGGCAGCCGGTGGTTGAGGGCCGAGAGCGTGTTGACGCTGGCGCCGACCAGCACCACCCAGCCGACATAAACGGCGGCGATCCGCCCGAGCCGCTGGTGATCGATCACGTCGCCGCGCCAAACGAGCCAGTTTTGCGTCACATAGATGCCCAGCCAACCCATGAAGGTGAGGCCATGGACATGCACCCACCACGGCGAATGGAACGTCGAGCGGCCCATCGCAAGCTGAAAAGCGAAGCCGCTGACCGCGGTCGCCGCGATGATCAAAGCCATGACGAAAAAGAACAACCGATCGCGAACGACCGGATGCAGGCGCGACGGTGCTGCTGTGGCCATGACGCATCCCCCAGGGAAAAGACTGTCCGATGCGCCCGTTTTGCGATCGGATTTCTATCCGATTGCGGGGTGAGGCTCAACTGGTCGAATTGGCTAGCACCTCGGGGATCGGCCTGGTGACGTCCCATTGCCGATGGTCGACGCGATCGGGCGGGAAGGTGACGATGATGCGCGCGTTGCCGAAACCGGCGGCGGCGAGCGGCTTGGCCATCAGCTCGGCGATTGCGCGGCGGGCGTGCTCGCGCGCCTGCGCCATCCGCTCGGGCGACCTGGCCTCGCGTGCCGCCACCGCCTCGGCATGAAGCGAGGTGCGCCGGCTGAGCGCCTCGCCCGCCGCGCGCGTGACGAATAGGCCCGAGGTCTTGACCAGCGTGCGGCGCCCTTCGTCGGTATTGGGTTCGGCGACCGTCACCTCTGGCGCATCGACGACCAGCGTGCGCGCATCGGCATCCCAGGTCAGATCCTTCGCGCCGACTTTTGACAGATCGACATAATAGCCGACCGAATAGGGCATCTTGATCACCTGGTCGGAGCGCAGCCAGCCGAACCCGCGGATGTCCGACGCGGTCGCCTGGACGATGCCCGAAAGCTGCGCGACTTCCAGCCGGCCCATGCCGGTCAGCTTCGCGCTCACGATCTGGCTGACGCCCGGCCCGCCGCCCTCCGACGGCGTCTCGACATAGCGCTCGGTAACGCGGCCATAGACGAACACGCCCGCCGCGACGACGATCGCCGCTGCCGCCAGCGCGATCAGCCAGCGCACCGGATCGCGGCTCAGGCGGCGGTCCATGCGTCCGCCTCCTGTCGCGCCTGCCCGCGGCGTTCAAGATCGATGAGATGCGCCAGCACCGATCGCTCGGCGGCGCCCTTCAACCGCGGATCGAGCCCGGCATACATCTGCTCCACCATCGCCGGCAGATCGCCGACGCCGCGATCGAGCAGCCGCAGGATCTGCCCCTCGCGCTGCTTGCGGTGGCCGATCAGGCCGCGTACGAAGCGGCGCGGATTGTCGATCCGCTCGCCGTGCGCGGGATAATAGACGCGGTCCTCGCGCAGCATCAGCTTGGCGAGGCTGGCGAGATAATCGGCCATGTCGCCGTCGGGCGGCGAGATCACCGTGGTCGACCAGCCCATCACATGATCGCCAGTGAACAGCGCCTGCGTCTCCTCCAGCGCGAAGGCGAGGTGGTTCGAGGTGTGGCCGGGCGTGGCGATCGCGGTCAGCGTCCAGCCGGCGCCGGCGATCTGATCGCCATCGGCGAGGATGCGATCGGGCGCATAGTCGCGATCGAACGCGGCATCGGCACGCGGGCCGAGATCGTCGAGCGCCAGCGGCGCGCAGCCGATCACCGCTGCGCCGGTCGCAGCCCGGAGCGGCCGGCTCGCCGGGCTGTGGTCGCGGTGCGTGTGGGTAATGAGGATCGCGCGCACCGGGCGGCCGGCGATCGCGGCGATAAGCGCGGCGAGATGCGCGGGATCGTCCGGCCCGGGATCGATCACCGCCAGATCCTCGGTGCCGACGATGTGGGTCTGCGTGCCGCTGAAGGTGTAGGGCGACGGATTGGGGGCCAGCACCCGGGCGACGAGCGGTTCGAGCTGGATCGGCTGGCCGGTCGGAAAGTCGCTCATTCCGGCGAGATGGCGGCTGGCGCGAGAATTGGCAAGGTTGCTCCGCCGAACGCAAAGGGCCGGCCCCGCGCATCGCGTCGCGGTGGCCGGCCCGGCTCCCCTCCCTGGCGCGTTCAGTCGTCCCCGCCGGCGTGGGCGAGGTCGTCCTGCATTTCCTTCATAGATTCGTCGATCGAGCGCAGTGCTTGGTCACGCTCCTCGGCGCCGAGGCGCTGGTCGCTCATCACCTTCGATCGCGCGGTCTGCAGCCCGGCCAGCGCCGAGCGATAGGCGTTGCGCTCGATCTCGGCCGAATTGACCGCCATCCCGCTGGCCTTGGCGGCGACCATCGCGATGCGATCGTTGCAGATGATGATGCGGTTCCTGCCGCCGGACTGATCGTGGATCACCATTTGCTTGGCGTCGGCGCGCCCGCAATTCGCCGAGCTGACCTCGGGCATATCGGCCATCGCGGCATCGACCTGGGCCTGGATCATCTTGCTGTCGACGATCGGCGCTACGGGCGGGGCGGGGGGCACCGGCCGCGCCATCGCGGGCATCGCCGCCGGCGCGGGCTCGGCAGCGGGCGCCGGTGGGGCAGGGGGCACGTCGGGATCGACGGTGGCGACCGGCGCGGTATCGTCCTGCGGCGCGGCATTTGCGATCGCGAGCGGCCTCGGCGATGCTGCCGGCGCGGCGAGCGCCATCGACACCGGGCGCGACAGATCGACGCCGATCGTCTTGCTCACCTTGACGCGCAGCCCCTCGGCGGCCTGCGTGCCTGATGCGGTGAGGCCGAGGCCGGTGACGATCAGCGTGCCGACGATCGCGGCGCCGCCGACCACGCGGGACTTCGATTTGCGGGCAGAGGACAGCATCTTCAGTCTCCCCTTCAGGGCGTGAATGGTGTGCAGGTGGCACGCCGCCGAAATCGCGCCGCCATGCGCGGACTTGACGATCGCGCGGCCGTAGGCGTGGCGGAAAGCGGCGTCGCGACCCTTGAGCACGCGGGCGTCGTTGGCCATCTCCTGATCGGCGCGAAAGGCGCGGAAGGCGTGCCAGGCGACCGGATTGAACCAGTGGATCGCGAGCACGACCAGCGCCGCCCAATTGGCGAGCAGGTCGCCGCGGGCGTGGTGGCCGAGCTCATGGGCGAGCGCGAGATCGCGTTCGTCCGCATCATAGCGGTCGGCGAAATCGCGCGGGAAGGCGACGTAGCGGCGCACCACCCCGAAAGCGAGCGGGCCGGCAGCGGCGTCGCTTTCGATCACCGCGACGCCGGGCGCGCTGGTGTTCGATGGCACGGCGCGGGCCAGCATCCGCCGGCAGAAACGCAGGTGCGCCACCCAATGCCACAGGAAGAACGCCGCCGCGCCCACGCCCCACAGGGCGGCAAGCACCAGACCTAGCGAGGGATGCTGGGCACCGGACGCGGCGGCGTCGCCGAGGCCGAGCGGCTTGACCACGAGCACTGTGATCGTGTCGCTCGCCCTGGCGATCGGGGTGAAACTTTCCGGAAGCGGTACGGCGCCGCTCTCGCGCCAGCTCGCCGGCAACGGCGGCAGCGCCATGCGCAGCACCGGCAGCAGCCACAACAGATAGGCGACGCCGGCGCCGAACGCGCGGCGCACCGGGCCGCGCAGCGCCAGCACCAGCAGCATCAGCAGCGTCGTCGCGACCAGCGTCTCGATTGCCCAGCCGATCATTGCTTGAGCTCCTTGAGCAGCGTTTCGATCTCGGCGATGTCGTCGGCCGACAGCTCGTCACGCTCGGCGAGATGGGCGACCAGCGGCGCGAGGCGGCCGCCGAACAGGCGATCGATCAGCCGGCGCGATTCGCCGACGACATAGCCTTCGCGGGCGATCAGCGGACGATAGCGATAGCGGCGGCCGTCTTCCTCGGCGCCGATCGCCTGTTTGGCCATCAGGCGGCCGAGCAGCGTCTTGACGGTGTTGGCGCTCCAGTCGCGCTCGGGCGCGATGCGCTCGGCGACTTCCTGCGCGGTGAGCGGGCTTTCGTCCCACAGCACCTCCATCACGGCATGTTCGGCTTCGCTGATCCGTTCGGCCATGCGACTCGGCTCCTCCCTATGACTACGATTGTGATCGCATCGATTACGAGCGTAGTCAATAGTGATCTAGTCGAGTGATGCACCGGGCCGCCGGCGGGCCCTTGGGGGCGTTGATCTCTACAAGGAGGCATCGCCGTGTCCCCTGATGACATGGAATCGAAATTCGCCCCAAAATCATCGTCACCCTGAACTCGTTTCAGGGTCCATGGCGCTTCATCGGCGTCAAATGCCTCGGCTGGCTTTGCTCCATGGATGCTGAAACAGGTTCAGCATGACGACGCCTATGGGCGCAGAAAATGCTTTGCAGCCCGCCATGTCCGGAAGACGCGCGCACTTAATGTTTCCCTCTTGTTCTATCGGAACAAATGCGATACACGCTGTCTCACGTTGAACGCATCCAGCGATTGTTCTAGCGACGGGAGCACCCCATGGCAGCGAACTTGAAGGTCATCGACACCAATATGGCGACAGCGAATTCGGACAGGCAGAAGGCGCTCGACGCCGCGTTGGCGCAGATCGATCGCGCGTTCGGTAAGGGCTCGGCGATGAAGCTGGGCCAGAAGGAGACAATGCAGGTCGAGGCGATCTCGACCGGCAGCCTCGGGCTCGATATCGCGCTCGGCGTCGGCGGCCTGCCGCGTGGCCGGGTGATCGAGGTTTATGGCCCGGAAAGCTCGGGCAAGACGACGCTGGCGCTGCACGTCATCGCCGAGGCCCAGAAAGCGGGTGGCACCGCGGCGTTCGTCGATGCCGAGCATGCGCTCGATCCGGTCTATGCCAGGAAGCTGGGCGTCGATATCGACGAACTGATCGTCTCGCAGCCTGATACCGGCGAGCAGGCGCTGGAAATCACCGACACGCTGGTGCGCTCGAACGCGATTGATGTGCTGGTGGTCGATTCGGTGGCCGCGTTGGTGCCGCGCGCGGAAATCGAAGGCGAGATGGGCGACAGCCATGTCGGCCTGCAGGCGCGCCTGATGTCGCAGTCGCTGCGCAAGCTCACCGGCTCGATCAGCCGCTCGCGGTGCATGGTGATCTTCATCAATCAGCTGCGCATGAAGATCGGCGTGATGTACGGCAATCCGGAAACGACCACCGGCGGCAACGCGCTCAAATTCTACGCTTCGGTCCGCCTCGACATCCGCCGCACCGGCCAGATCAAGGATCGCGACGACATCATCGGCAACTCGACCCGCGTGAAGGTCGTCAAGAACAAGGTCGCGCCGCCGTTCAAGCAGGTCGAATTCGACATCATGTACGGCGAGGGCATTTCGAAGATCGGCGAGATTCTCGATCTCGGCGTCAAGGCCGGCCTGGTCGAAAAGTCGGGCTCGTGGTTCAGCTACGACAGCGTCCGCATCGGCCAGGGCCGCGAGAACGCCAAGACCTATCTCAAGGAAAATCCGGAAATGGCCGAGCGGCTCGAAAAGGCCATCCGCCAGCATACCGACGGCATCGCCGAGGAGATGATGACCGGCCCCGATGCCGAGGATGACCTCTGAGCGACACGAACTCCCAAGGCGGCGCACTGGCGCTGCACGCATGGAAGGGCCTGCCGGCGACGGTGGGCCCTTCATTATTTGGCGAAGTGGAGAAAGCGCGCGACGTTCTCCACTTTCTCCACTTCGCTTCCGTTTCGCATCGCATTGCGCTCGATTCGCCGCGCACGCGAGATCATGGTTTGGCTGGAGACGATAATGACTGAGGCGCGAGACTGGACGGGGCGGGTCGGCGATGTCTGGGCTGCCGAGTGGCAGCGCACCGATCGCTCGTTCGGCGATCTCGCCGTTCGCCTCGATGCCGCGATCTCTGCCGCCGCGCCCGATGCCGGCCGCGCGCTCGACATCGGCTGCGGCGCCGGATCGACGAGCCTTGCTCTAGCCCGGGCGAGGCCCCAACTCGCGGTGACCGGGGCCGATCTCTCGCCGGCGCTGCTCGCGGTGGCGCGTCAGCGCGCGGCGAGTCTCGCCAATCTCGAATTCGTCGAAGGCGATGTCCTCGCCACAGCCGCGCGCCGGCGGCCGATCGACCTGATGGTGTCGCGCCACGGCGTGATGTTCTTCGCCGATCCTGTCGCTGCCTTTGCCGCGTTCCACGCCGCTGCGGCGCCCGGCGCGCGGCTGGTCTTCACCTGCTTCCGCAGCCCGGCCGAAAATGCCTGGACACAGGATGTCGCCGTCGCCGTCACCGGCTCGCCGCCGCAACCGCGCGGCACGGCGCCCGGCCCCTATGCCTTCGCCGATCGCGATCGCGTCGCGACCATTCTCGCCAGCGCCGGCTGGTCCGCTGCCGAGGCGCAAGCGGTCGATTATCTGCACCGCACCGGCGCGGGAGACGATCCGGTCGCCGACTCCTTGGCCTATTTCCAGCGCATCGGCTCGATGGCGCCGATCCTGCGCGAGATGCCGCCCGCCCAGCGGGCCGTCGCGCTCGATGCCATTGCCGCGGTTTGCGCGCGCTATCGCCACGGCGATGCCGTCGACTTCCCGGCGGCGGCGTGGTTATGGTCGGCGCGGGCCTGAGGAGGCAGATATGACGATCATCGTCCACCATCTCGAAAATTCGCGGTCGCAGCGCATCCTCTGGATGCTGGAGGAACTCGGCCTGCCGTACGAGGTGAAGCGCTACGAGCGTGATGCCAAGACAATGCTCGCGCCGCCCGAGCTCCGGCGCATCCACCCGCTCGGCAAGTCACCGGTGATCGTCGATACCGATGACGATGGCCGCGTCGTTGCCGAAACCGGCGCGATCATCGACTATCTGGTCGAGAAGGCGGATGGCCGGCTCGGCCCGCCCACCCATCGCGCCGGCGTGCTGCGCTATCGCCATTTCCTGCATTATGCCGAGGGCTCGCTGATGCCGCCCTTGCTGGTCAAGCTGGTGCTCGGACGCGTGCCGCTGTTCGGCAAGGCCGCGCAGAAGAAATTCCAGCCGATGATCGATGTCCATCTCGATTATGTCGAGGGCGAGCTGGCGGCGCGGCCGTGGTTCGCCGGCGAGGAGATGACCGCCGCCGACATCATGATGAGCTTCCCGCTCGAGGCCGCGCGGTCCCGCGCCGGCCTCGATGCGAGCCGCTCGCACACGCTCCGCTGGCTCGAGACGATCCACGCCCGCCCGGCCTATCAGGCCGCGCTCGTGGCGGGCGGGCCTTATGCCTATGCCTGAACCGGGTCGGGCTCGCCGATCGCGCCTTCCCATTTGGCGATCACGCTCGCCGCGACCGCATTGCCGATCACATTGGTCGCCGTCCGCCCCATGTCGAGGAAGTGATCGACCGCCAGGATCAGCAGCAGCCCGGCCTCAGGAATGTGGAACATTGAAAGCGATGCCGCGATCACCACCAGGCTGGCCCGCGGCACGCCGGCGATCCCCTTCGACGTGATCATCAGCACAAGCAACATCGTGATCTGCTCGCCGAGCGACAGGTGGATGCCATAGGCCTGGGCGATGAACATCGACGCGAAGGTCATGTACATCATCGATCCGTCGAGATTGAACGAATAGCCCAAGGGGAGGACGAAGCTGGCAATGCGGTTGGGCACCCCGAACTTCTCCAGCGCCTCGAGCGTCCGGGGATAGGCCGCTTCCGAGGACGCGGTCGAGAAGCCGACCAGCAAGGGTTCGCGAATGAAGCGCACCAGTGCCCGCGCGCTCGGGCCGATGAACAGGAAAGCGGCGCCGATCAGCACGCACCACAAGACGATAAGACCGACATAGACCGATCCCATGAAGTAAGCGAGATTGCCGATCACCCCCGGCCCGCGCTCGGCCAGCGCACTGGCGACGGCGGCGAACACCGCGATCGGCGCGAGGCGCATGACGTAATCGGTGATCCGCAGCATCACCTTCACCAGCGCGTCGATCGCGCGGACCAGCGGCGCCGCTTCCTCGCCCACCGCGGTGATCGCCACGCCGACGAACACCGAGAAGATCACGATCTGCAGGATCTCGTTGGTCGCCATCGCCTCGACCATCGACGCGGGCACGATATGGGTGAAGAAGTTATTGAGATTGAACGAGCTCTCATCGAGTCCGACCGAGGCGGTCGCCGCCGGCAGCGCGAGGTGCAGGCCGGTGCCCGGCTGCAGCAGGTGGACCAGGATCAGGCCGATGGTCAGCGAGGTCAGGCTGGCGCAGACGAACCAGGCCAGCGCGCGCGCACCGATTCGCCCCAGCGCCTTGCCGTCGCCCATATGGGCGATTCCCGCGACCAGGGTGGAGAAGACCAGGGGTGCGATGATCATCTTGATAAGACGCAGGAAGATCGTCGTCAGGATCGAGAAATAGCCAGCGATTTGCTTGAGTTGAGCAGCCGACGCCGCGGTGCCGTCATCGATGGCGAGGTTGATTCCCCAGCCGACGACAAGCCCGAGCACGAGCCCGATGGCGATGAACATGGTCAACCGTTTGGCCATTTACGCTCCCCTGTTAGAAGCGGGCTACCAACGGGAAAGCGGCGCGGCGGTCAAGGCGCGCGAAGGGGGTGCGGCATGAGCGACGGTATCGAGATCGGGCGGCGGGGCGTGCTGGGGGCCGGGGCCTTGCTGTCGCTGGCGAGCGCCGCCGTGGTGCGCGCGGCCGAGCCCGATCTTGCCGGCCTCAGCGATATCACCACCGATGCCAGGCCGATCGGTGCCGCCGAATATGCCGGCCGGCTGGCCCGCGCGCAGGCGCTGATGAAGGCAGCAAGTATCGGCGCGGTGGTGGTCGAGGCGGGCTCGTCGATGGTCTATTTCACCGGCGTCCACTGGTGGCAGAGCGAACGGCTGACCGCCGCGATCCTGCCGGTCGAGGGCACGCCCTGCATCGTCACGCCGTTCTTCGAGGCACCTTCGGTCAAGGAAACGCTCGCAATTCCCGCCGACATCCGCGTTTGGCAGGAAGACCAGAACCCGATGGCGACGATCGCGAGCTTCCTCGAGGACCGCAAGCTCGCCAACCGTCCGATCGGTATCGAGGCCAATGTCCGTTATTTCGCCTTCGACGGCCTAGCCCACGCCTTGCCCGACGCCAAGCTGGTGCCGGCAACCCCCGTCGTCCGCGCCGTCCGTATGATAAAGACACCGGCCGAACTTGCGCTGATGCAGAAAGCAACCGACGTCACGATCGCCGCCTATCGCTGGGTGCAGCCGCGCGTCGAGGCGGGGATGAGCCAGGATCAGGTCTCCGCGCTGATGGACGCCGCGACCCGGAAATTGGGCGGGGCGCCCGAATTCTCGATGGTGTTGATCGGCGAATCCTCGGCCTATCCGCACGGCTCGAAGCACCCGCGCACCATTGCCGATGGCGAGGTGGTGCTGATGGACTGCGGCTGCACCGTGCAAGGCTATCAGTCGGACGTGTCGCGCACCTGGGTTCACGGCACCGCGACCGCGGAGCAGCGCAAAGTGTGGAGCCAAGTCCAGCAGGGCCAGCAGGTCGCGATCCGGGCGGCGCGAGTCGGCACGCCGGCGGGCGAAGTCGATGATGCCGTCCGCACATTCTACCGAAGCCTCGGTTACGGCCCCGGCTACCAGCTCCCCGGTCTGTCGCATCGCACCGGCCATGGCATCGGCCTCGACGGGCACGAGCCGGTCTATCTCGTCCACGGCGAGACGACCAGGCTCGCGCCCGGCATGTGCTTTTCGGACGAGCCCGGAATCTACATCCCCGGCAAGTTCGGCGTCCGGCTGGAAGATTGCTTCCACATGACCGCCGACGGTCCGCGCTTCTTCTCCACGCCGCCGAGGTCGATCGACCAACCTGTTTGACCCCGCACCGATCCGCTTGTGAGTCGCGCAACCCTCGCCTAGATCGCACCCATGACCTCGACCAACGACATCCGCCGATCGTTCCTCGATTACTTCGCCGCCGAAGGCCATGCCAAGGTGCCCTCTGCGCCCTTGGTGCCACAGAACGATCCCACGCTGATGTTCGTCAACGCCGGCATGGTGCCGTTCAAGAACGTGTTCACCGGGCTCGAGACGCGCCCCTATTCGACCGCGACCTCGGCGCAGAAATGCGTGCGCGCCGGCGGCAAGCACAATGATCTCGACAATGTCGGCTATACCGCGCGGCATCACACCTTCTTCGAGATGATGGGCAATTTCTCGTTCGGCGATTACTTCAAGGAACGCGCGATCTCGCTCGCCTGGAAGCTCGTCACCGGCGAATGGGGGATCAGCCCCGACAAGCTGACCGTCACTGTCTATCACACCGATGACGAGGCGTTCGACCTGTGGAAGAAGATCGCCGGCCTGCCCGAAAGCCGCATCATCCGCATCGCCACCAAGGACAATTTCTGGGTGATGGGCGAAAACGGCCCGTGCGGCCCATGCTCGGAAATCTTCTACGATCATGGCGATCATATCCCCGGCGGACCGCCCGGATCGCCGGATGAAGATGGCGACCGCTTCGTCGAGATCTGGAACCTCGTCTTCATGCAGTTCGTGCAGGAAGCCAACGAGATCATCGGCAACCTGCCCAATCCGTCGATCGACACCGGCATGGGGCTGGAACGCGTCGCCGCGGTGATGCAGGGCGTCCATGACAATTACGACATCGACCTGTTCAAGGCGCTGATCGCCGAATCGGGCGAGCTCACTCACACCGCGACGACCGGCGTCAACCAGGCGAGCCACCGCGTCATCGCCGATCACCTGCGCTGCTCGGGCTTCCTGGTGGCGGACGGCGTGCTGCCGGCCAATGAGGGCAGAGGTTATGTGCTCCGCCGTATCATGCGCCGCGCGATGCGCCACGCGCACTTGCTCGGCGCCAAGGATCCGCTGATGCACCGGCTGGTGCCCGCGCTCGTCAAGGAAATGGGCGGGGCGTACCCCGAACTGGTCCGCGCGCAGTCGCTGATCGAGGCGACGCTGCTGCAGGAAGAAACCCGCTTCCGCCAGACGCTCGACAAGGGGCTGAAGCTGCTCGACGAAGCGACCGTCGGCATGACGGCGGGCGACACGCTGCCTGGCGAGACCGCGTTCAAGCTCTACGACACCTACGGTTTCCCGTATGACCTCACCGAGGACGCGCTGCGTGTGCAGAACCTGTCGGTCGATCGCGCCGGCTTCGACGCCGCGATGGCCGAGCAGAAGCGTGCCGCGCGTGCCGCGTGGAAGGGCTCGGGCGACAAGGCCTCAGAAGAACTGTGGTTCGATCTCGCCGAGGAAAAGGGCGGCACCGAATTCATCGGCTATTCGGCCGAGGAAGGCGAGGGCGAGGTGATCGCCATCGTCAAGGATGGTGCGCGTGTCGACAGCGCGACCGCTGGCGATACGGTCGACATCGTCACCAACCAGACGCCCTTCTATGCCGAAAGCGGCGGCCAGATCGGTGACGCGGGCGCGATGACCAACGACAAGCTGCGCGCCTTCGTCGAAGACACGCAGAAGCATGTCGGCCGCGTCTGGTCGCATCGCACGGTGATCGAGGCCGGCGAGGTCAAGGTTGGTGACAGCGTCCGCCTAGACGTCGATCACGAGCGTCGCGGCGCGATCCGCTCGAGCCATTCGGCGACGCATCTGCTCCACGCCGCGCTGCGCGATCGGCTCGGCACCCATGTCGCGCAGAAGGGCAGCCTGGTGGCGCCCGATCGCCTGCGCTTCGATTTCTCGCAGCCGACAGCGATCGAGCCGTCGTCGCTCGCCGATATCGAAGGCGATGTGAATGCCTATATCCGCCAGAACGACACGGTCGAAACGCGGCTGATGACGCCGGACGAGGCGATTCAGGAAGGCGCGATGGCGCTGTTCGGCGAGAAATATGGCGATGAGGTCCGCGTCGTTTCGATGGGCCGGCGCGGCGGCGACAATGCGCCGATCTACAGCCTCGAACTGTGCGGCGGCACGCATGTCGGCGCCACTGGCGATATCGGCCTGTTCAAGGTGGTGAGCGAGGGCGCGGTATCCTCGGGCGTACGGCGCATCGAGGCGCTGACTGGCGAGGCCGCGCGCCGCTGGTTCGCCGATCGTGACGAGAAGCTGCGCGAGACCGCGGCGGTGCTCAAGGCGTCGCCGGACGAGGTGCCGGCGCGCGTTGCCGCGCTGGTCGATGAGCGCAAGCGGCTCGAGCGCGAGCTTGCCGAGGCGAAGAAGGCGCTGGCGCTGGGCGGAGGCCATGCCGAGGCGGCCGGCCCCGAGCAGGTCGGTGGCGCTGGCTTCCTCGCGCAGGTGGTCGAGGGGCTTGATCCCAAGGGGCTGCGTGGCGCGGTCGACGAGATGAAGGCGCGTGTCGGCTCGGGCGTGGCGATGCTGGTCGCGGTCAACGACGGCCGCGCGTCGGTAGCGGTCGGCGTCACCGACGATCTGGCGGGCAAGCGCAACGCCGTCGAGCTGGTCCAGCGTGCGGTGGCCGCGCTCGGCGGCAAGGGCGGCGGCGGCCGGCCCGACATGGCGCAGGGCGGCGGGCCAGATGGCGCCAAGGCCGATGACGCGATAGCGGCGGTCCGGGCTACGTTGGAGGAAGCAGCCGTCGCGGCTTGATCGGCCCGGCTGGCGAATTACAACCTTTCCGACGCCCCGGACGCTCGTTACGATCGCCTATCCACGGAGGTTTCATGCGCCACATCATGACGGCCACGATCACTGCGTTCGCATTGGCGGGATGCGCTGGCGCTGCACATGATGTCGGCAAGCCGCTTGCGACGCCCAGCCGCAGCGCCACGGCGACGCTGCACGATGCGCATGGCGCGGTGGTCGGTCACGCGACGGCGCAGGAAGTGCAGGGCGGGCTGCGCCTGATGCTCGATGTGGATGGCCTTCCGGCCGGCGACCATGGCGCGCACATCCACGCTATCGGCAGGTGCGATCCGCCTGATTTCGCCAGCGCCGGCGGACATTGGAATCCGCTGGGCGCGCAGCACGGGACGCTCAATCCCGCAGGGCCGCACATGGGCGACCTGCCCAACCTGGCCGTGCCGCCGAACGGTCATGCCTCGCTGGCGGTGAACATCCCCGGCGCAGCGCTTGACGGGCTGCTTGATGCCGATGGCTCGGCGATCGTGATCCATGCCGGCCGCGACGACATGATGAGCGATCCTGCGGGAAGCAGCGGCAGCCGGATTGCCTGCGGCGTGTTCGCGGCGGGCTGACGTTGCGAAGCGGCTTTCGCCGCGCTCAATATGCGTTCTTGTGCAGAAGCACGCGGAAGGTCTGGATCAGGATCTGGACGTCCCTCCAGATCGACCAGCGGTCCAGATATTCCAGGTCGGCCTGCAGCCGGTTGGTGAGATCGTCCTCGCGCAGAGTCGCGCCGCGATAGCCGCGTATCTGCGCCAGGCCGGTCAGGCCGGGCTTGGCGGCATGGCGATGCCAGTAGCGGTCGTCGATTTCCCAGAACAGCTTGTCCTCGGCGCGCGAGCCAAGCGCATGCGGGCGCGGGCCGACAATGCTCATGTCGCCCTTCAGCACGTTGATCAGCTGCGGCAGCTCGTCGATGCTGGTCATGCGAATGATCCGGCCGATCCGCGTGATGCGATCGTCGTCGCGGGCGGTCGAGCGGTGACCGTCGCCATCGCACCCGTCGACCCGCATGCTGCGAAACTTGAGCATCTCGAACTTCTCGTTGCCTCGCCCGATCCTGATCTGGCGGAAGAAGACCGGGCCGGCGCTGTCGAGCTTGATCAGGATCGCAGTGCAGACGAGGATCGGCGAAAAGAACAGCAGTGCCGGCAAGCCGATCGCGATATCGAAGCCGCGCTTGACCATGCGGTCGGCGAGGCCCAACGGCCCGGTCGAGACGATCAGGGTAGTGGCCTTGCCCTGGCGCGCGACGCCGAGCGGCGACAGCACGGCGAGTTCGGGCGAGTAGATTTCACTCTGGACGTTGGCGCCCTTGAGCGCATTGGCCCAGCTGAGCCGCCGCGCCGGATCGCAGGCGACGATGACGCGATCGGCGCTGGACAATGCCTTGGCCAGCCGGTCGTACATGTCGGGATCGTGAATGTCGGGGTCGAAGCCGATGTCCTTGGCCAGCACGGTCGCCGAGAATTGCCCCGGCGGTCGCGCGGCGCCGCCATCATGCAACAGCACCACGCTGAACGGATTGCCGCCGATCAGGCCAATCGCGCGCTTGGCGAACAAATAGCGCGCGACCGCCAGTGACGCGAAGCTCAGCACCATGCCGATGCCGATCGTGAGACGCGACAGGCTTCCGCTCGCCTTCAGCGCGAAGGCGATCAGCACGAAGAAGGCGAAGGCGATGACCAGCGCCTTCAATCCGCGCGCCACGCTCGTCATCCGGTCGAGGATGACGTCGGCATCATAGGCATCGGCATTGAAGGCCGAAAAGAGAAACGCCGGAATCAGGACGACCAAGATGGTATCGAGGCGGCTCGACGAATAAGCCGAGCCGTGCAGCGGCGGCGCAATCGCAAAGCAGATTGCGAGGCACAGCAGGTCGATCAGGACGCTGTAGGAAATCAATTTTATGCGCAGCGTCGACTGGCGTTGCGGACGCGCCTTCCGCGCAGGCGACGCATTCGCGGGACTCGCGACTGGGTCGATGTGACCCGTGTGAAGATTCATCGCGAACTCCTGTACCTTATCGACCCGGCCGCGAAGGTGAACCGGACGTTAGGCTTCGATCCGAAGAGCAGCAAGGTTGTTTTGCTCTGCAACATGCTTGCAATCCATTGCATTCGCAATATCGCGAATATCGCATCCCTGCAAAACGAACAGCCAATTTACAATAGTTTGCAAAGGCATGGTCTCGCATTCGTACAGGATGCGCTGTAGCGCCATAACGCCGGTCCGCTATCTGTGCCGCCGTCGGTACGGGCACAGTCTACGATGAAGCAAACACCTCAGATCGCGGATTTCGCTAATGATCGCCGCTGCCGACATCGTGAATCGCGGTAAGCAGCATTTCGGACAGTTCCGGACGGCAGATCAACAGATCGGGCAATGACGGGTTCGTGCAATTGTACAGCAGGGGACTGCCATCGAGCCTCGATGCGTGCAATCCATATGCCCGCGCTACCGCCACTGGCGCACAATTATCCCATTCATATTGGCCGCCGGCATGAAGATAGCAATCAGCATCACCGGCGACGACAGCCATTGTCTTCGCCCCGGCGGAGCCCATCGGCAGTAACAACCCCCCCAACCGGTCGGCTACCGCCTGGGCAATTTCCGGCGCTCTGCTGCGGCTGACTACGATGGTCAGCTGATCGCGCGGCCGCGCCCGCGTGGCGCCTTCATCGCCGGTCGCGAAAACCCGGCCACGAGCGGGCAGAGCGACGGCGCCGCAGACCGGCTGGCCATCGATCGCCAGGCCGACATGCACCGCCCAATCCTCGCGACCCTCGCCATATTCGCGTGTGCCGTCCAGCGGATCGATGATCCAGACGCGCCTTGCCGAGCAGCGAGACAGATCGTCCTTGGCCTCTTCGGAAAGGATGCAGTCGTCCGGCCGGGAATGGCGCAAGCGTTCGATCAGCAAGGCGTTCGCTTCGTGGTCGCCGCGTTTCCCCAGCGCGCGATCGTGTTCGGTGCCTTCCGCGCGTATGGCCAAGAGCAAGTCGCCGGCGGCGGCGGCAAGGTCGGCGGCGAGATCGTCGTCTGTCATCCCAATTTCCTGTCGTGCCGCCGCATCTCAATTTCCTGTCGTATCGCCGCGCTCCTATGCGTTGGCCGCGGTACCGTCCAATACCCAGGTGGGGTAGATAAGATTGGCTTCTTGCTCTGCACCATAATCTTCGTTGATGGATGGGGGCAACGCGTTCAGACCAGAGCATGTTGGCGTTCTGGGCGGTCGGTTCCACGGACGCGCTGTTCCCGTATCGAGCCGCAAGGTTGCGCCTTTGTCAAATCCCCCTTCAACCAAGACCCTTGCTTCCAAGCGTTTGACCCATCTCGATCGGCTTGAGGCCGAGAGCATCCACATCTTGCGGGAGGTGGTTGCGGAGGCGGAGCGGCCGGTGATGCTTTATTCGGTGGGCAAGGATTCGGCGGTGATGCTGCATCTGGCGCGCAAGGCCTTTTATCCGGCGCCGCCGCCGTTTCCGTTGCTGCACGTCGACACGACGTGGAAATTTCAAGCGATGTACGAGCTGCGCGACCGGGCGGCGCGCGAGGCGGGGATGGAGTTGCTGGTTCACCAGAATCCCGAAGCCAAGGCGCTAGGCATCAACCCTTTCGATCACGGCAGCCGTCATACGGACATGTGGAAGACCGAGGGGCTGAAGCAGGCGCTCGACAAATACGGCTTCGATGCGGCGTTCGGTGGAGCGCGGCGCGACGAGGAGAAAGCGCGTGCCAAGGAACGGATTTTCTCGTTCCGCACCGCCAGCCATCGTTGGGATCCGAAGAACCAGCGCCCCGAACTGTGGCGGCTCTACAATGCACGCAAGGCGAAGGGCGAGAGCATTCGCGTCTTCCCGTTGTCGAACTGGACCGAACTCGACATCTGGCAATATATCCAGCTCGAAGGGATCGAGATCGTGCCGCTGTATTTTGCCGCGCCGCGGCCGACGGTGGAGCGTGACGGGCTGATCCTGATGGTCGATGACGATCGCTTCCGGCTCGATCCCGGCGAGGAGCCGGTGATGCGCTCGATCCGGTTTCGCACGCTGGGTTGCTATCCGTTGACCGGCGCGGTCGAGAGCGAGGCGGCAGACCTTTCGGCGGTGATCCAGGAGATGTTGCTCACCACGACCTCCGAGCGACAGGGTCGCGCGATCGATCACGATCAGGCGGCGAGCATGGAGAAGAAGAAGCAGGAGGGGTATTTCTGATGACCTCGGCTGAACCCCGCTATCGCGTCGATGCGCTGATTGCCGAGGATATCGACGCCTATCTGGCGATCCATCAGTCGAAATCGATGCTGCGGTTCATCACCTGCGGCTCGGTGGACGACGGCAAGTCGACGCTGATCGGGCGGCTCTTGTACGATTCGAAGATGATCTTCGAGGATCAGTTGGCGAGCCTCGAGGCGGACAGCAAGCGCAGCGGCAGCCAGGGGCAGGAGATCGATTTTGCGCTGCTCGTCGACGGGCTTGCCGCCGAGCGCGAGCAGGGCATCACGATCGACGTCGCCTATCGCTTCTTCGCGACCGAGAAGCGCAAGTTCATCGTCGCCGACACGCCGGGGCACGAGCAATATACGCGCAACATGGTGACGGGCGCCTCGACCGCCGACCTTGCCGTGATCCTGATCGATGCGCGCAAGGGCGTCTTGACGCAGACGCGGCGGCATTCGTTCCTCGCGCACCTAATCGGCATCCGCCACGTCGTACTGGCGGTCAACAAGATGGATCTGGTCGATTACGATCGAGCGCGGTTCGATGCGATCGTTGCCGATTACCGGGCCTTCGCCAGCGAAATCGGGATCGCCGCGTTCACCGCGATCCCGTTGTCGGGGCTGCGCGGCGACAATATCGCGCAGCGCACCGCGGCGATGCCATGGCATGACGGTCCGACGCTGATCGAGCACCTCGAGACGGTCGAGGTGGAAGCCGAGGCCGATTGCGCCAGGCCCTTCCGGTTGCCGGTGCAATGGGTCAACCGGCCCAACCTCGATTTTCGGGGGTTTGCCGGGATGATTGCCGGCGGCACCGTCAAGCCGGGGGATGCGGTGCGTGTTCTGCCATCGGGGCGGACCACGCAGGTGGCGCGCATCGTGACGATGGACGGTGATCTCGACGAGGGCGTCAGCGGGCAATCGGTGACATTATGCCTGGCTGACGAGGTCGATTGTTCGCGCGGCGACGTGATCGCCACCGCAGACGCGCCGCCGCAGGTCGCCGACCAATTCCAGGCGACGATCGTGTGGATGGCCGAGGATGCGCTGCAACCGGGGCGGGCCTATTGGCTCAAGCTCGGCAGCCAGACGAGCAGCGCGACTGTGCAGCCGCCCAAATATGCGATCGACGTCAATACGATGGCGCAGTTGTCGGCCAAGATGCTCGAGCTCAACGACATCGGCGTCGCCGAGGTCTACACCGATCGCGGTCTGGTGTTCGAGCCCTATGCCGACAATCATGATCTCGGCGGGTTCATCCTGATCGACAAGGCGACCAACGCGACCGTCGCCGCCGGGATGATCGACTTCGCGCTGCGACGCAGCCAGAACGTCCATTGGCAGGCGATCGAGATCAGCCGAGAAGCGCATGCCGCACAGAAGAACCAGCAGCCGAAGCTGTTGTGGTTCACCGGGTTGTCGGGTTCGGGCAAGTCGACCATCGCCAATCTCGTCGAGAAGAAGCTCCACGCGCTGGGCAAGCACAGCTTTCTGCTCGATGGCGACAATATCCGCCACGGTCTTAACAAGGATCTGGGCTTCACCGATACCGACCGGATCGAGAATATCCGCCGCGTCGGCGAGGTAGCGAAGCTGATGACCGACGCCGGGCTGATCGTGCTTACCGCGTTCATCTCGCCATTCCGCGCCGAACGCGAGATGGTGCGCAAGATGTTGCCCGACGGCGAGTTCGTCGAAATATTCGTCGATACGCCATTGGCAGTGGCCGAAGCACGCGACGTGAAGGGCCTCTACAAGAAGGCCCGCGCCGGCAACCTCAAGAATTTCACCGGCATCGATTCGCCTTACGAACCCCCCGCGGCGCCCGCGATCCGCATCGACACCACCGTCACCTCACCCGACGACGCAGCCGAGTCGATCGTCGATTATTTGGCGAGCCACAGCTGACTAAGGGTTGGGGATAGGCCTTCGGCGGGGAACCAACTGCGATCCGCCCCGGAGGCGCGCGGTGACGCTACCGCTGATCCGGCACCTTTTCGCGGACAATGATACGGTGGCGACAACAGGTCGAAGCGATCTTCTCGAATAAACGAAAACAGCATTTCTGGCGGGCGGGATGTCCTCTCGACAAGCCCCAAAAAACAAAAACCCCGCCAGCACCGCTGACGGGGTTTCCGTTTCGATCTGACGATCAAATTAGCCCGGGCTGGACGAGCTCTTGTTGTTGTCGTCGCTGGCGACGACAACGATGCCGGCGATCACGGCCGCAGCGGCAAGACCGCCGACGACATAGGTGCCGGTCGACGAACCGTCCGACTGGTTGCTCTTGCGCTTCAGCGCCGTCGCGGCGCGGACGCCGTTGACCGGAGCCTGCGCGGTGGGAAGGGCAGCCGACGAACGGGTCGTCGCGGCCATTGCCACCGTCGAAGACATGAGGCCAACAGCCGCACCCACGCCCAGAATAACCTTACCAACGTTCATTTCGCGTTCTCCTCGCTGAAAGCCGAATTTTTCAAAGCCATAATCAAATCACACGGAAAGACAACAGCTTTTTGCACTTGCTCAGCCATGGCCTCTCGCCCTGTTTGCTTGCAATTGAATAGCTTGCCTATCCGTCCGTGTCCATAACGCACCGTCCCGGCATGAAGTTGCCGGCGCACCGTTGCATTGAAGTGACACAATGGTTGATTGAGGGGGCGCTGATGGACGGTTACGTCAAAGAGCAAGTAGTCGGTGAAGCGTAGCGGAATCGTGGGAAAAATTAGGCAAATCATCGCCATAGCGATTGCCTTGATGGCTGCGGGACGGCTGTCGGCGACGGCGCCGGACGATCAATCGGCGAGTCTCGAAGGCCTGCGCGCGGCTGACGTGGCGGTCGGTTCCGTGCTCTACCGGCTGGCGGTAGCGAACGACGAATTGTGCCTGAAACGGGCTGCGCTCACCGGATTGGTGCTGCACAGCAGCAATGACTATGCGGATTCGATCCGCGCCGCGGCAATCCGCCATTTCGATTTCGAATCGCCGATCGGCATCGAGGGTGTGATTCCCGGAAGCCCCGCAGCCGTTGCCGGCATTCAGTCCGACGATTCGCTGATTTCGGTTGGCGGTCGTCCGATCAGCGCCAGTACCGATCGCGCCGACGCGCTCGCGATGTTGGATGCGGCCGACCCGCGACAGCCGTTGGCGATAACCGTCAAGCGGCATGGCCAACTACTCTCCGTCACGCTCCGCCCGATCGAAGGATGCGTGGCTCATGTAGAAGTCGACGTCAGCGATGGCCTGAACGCGGGGACCGACGGAGAGACGATCCAGGTCGACTCCGCGCTGGTCAACCTCGTCGGTGGCAACGTCCAGGATCTGGCGGTGATCCTGTCTCATGAACTCTCGCATATCGTGCTCGACCATCCACACCGGTTGACGGCGGCGCACGTCGATCGCGGCTTTTTCCGGATCTTCGGTAAGAGCGGTCGGCTGATCAAGGAAACCGAGAACCAGGCCGATCGCCTGAGCGTCACGCTGATGGCCAACGCCGGCTACGATCCCCAAGAAGCTGTGCACTATTGGCGCACGTTCGGTCCCCGGCTCAACGATGGCGGCGGGTTGGGAAGTGTCCACCTGCCATGGCAGCAACGCGCCGATCTGATTGCCGCTGCAGTCGCGGCGATTCCGGCCGATGCCGCCAAGCCGATCGTGCCGCGATGGATCGAGAGCCGGAAGCAGCCATTGCGCTGATGGGAGGCGGCGGCGAAAGCCGGCCGTGTCGTCTGGTGAGATGCGATGGAGAGCTCGGCTCATTGGTTTGGGCTGCATGCTCGCAAAAATGGGTGATCGGTATCAGCCACGCGAGCCGCGCTTTTGCTGCCGGGCTCCCTCCTTGCTCATCTGCCGCGGCTTACGTGTGCCAGAAGGTTGCGCTGCTTGGCCGTCGCAGCGCACCGTACATTTGAATGAGAATGAACGCTGGCGTGCTGAGAACGGCCCCAGGACTAGCTCGCTCCCGCACATCCCCGCATCTGAAAGCGTTCGTCGTTTCTGTTCGCACAACCGCGCGCGAGTTAGCCGATTATGGCTCTGTATCAAGCGTATGCAAATGGTAGCATCGAGATTTTATCAGAGTTACCAACACGGTCGGAGAAATTTTTACGGAAGTAAGGCATTAAGTTTCGGGCAAAATATTGGAAACCTTCGGAAACATCGAGCTACCAATGACCGTTCAAATATGTCGTGGAATATCAAACGCGTGAGAGGCATTTCTCGAAAGTTTAGACTATAGCGGTCGCAATGGAAGATTTGACGTCCAGGCCGTCATGGAGCGCGTCGGTCGCCGCCCATGTCGCGCAGACATCGAGTTTCATGGCGCTGAAATCGTCGTCGGCGCCGGTGATCCGGCTCATGTGGCGGCCGGTCACGTAGCTGAAGTCCTTGGCCCATTGATTGAAGACCTCCGTTCGCGGCGCAATCACGACCACGCGCTGGACAAACCCGCGCTTGATCATTGTTTCAGCAATCGCACAACTCACCAGAGTTTTGCCCGCGCCGGGCGCGGCGTCGATCAGGAAATGGCGGTCAGTTGCTTTGTCGAGAAACCAGTCGACGGCTTTGTCGTGAGCTTCTGCTTGCCAGGGGCGGAGACGGATCATTTTGTTACCTTTGAGAAGATTGCAGGCCTCGCACAGCGCCTGGCCATTGGCGGTGATGGTCGGCCCACCGGCGCTGAAGGGGCGCCGATGATCGGCGTGGAAGGAGGGGGTGAGGGGAATGCCGCAGGACTGGCTCCGGCCGGCTGCGGCAAAAGCGAGGAGGCGGCGCTGGGCGGCTGAAAACTGACGTCTCATGAAAGCCGGCCCCTCACGCGCTGACGCGATATTCGGTGAGTTGGATATCGCGGACCGGCAGCTCGGTCGGCGTGCCCACATCGATATGCTGGCGCAGGCGCACCAAGACTGCGGCAAAGGTGATGGAGCTTCTCACGACGATGTAGCGCTCGGCTCGAAGGTCGGAGATGATCTTCGTGAGGTCGGGAACGCCGAACAGGAGAAGCGCTTCGACGCGGGTTAGGGGGAAACCCTCCAGGAGATAGTCTCTGGCGGCGCGAACGCCGTGGAATTGAATTGTCATCTATTAGAACTCTTTTTCATGCGCGACATTGCGCACAATAAAAGCTCTAAAAATACGTGTTAATTCAGTATTTTATATCATTTTTCTGGAAATCATTTATAATATACTGCCGGTGTCGTCACTCTGTGCGATAGCTTGGGTTAAATGGTTGTGAACGTTATTTGTCTTCAACCGATATCTTTATTCTCAAGAAGTGCGGTGGCTCGGCCGACGTGCGGCAAAACGTCGGCGAGTATTGTTGCTCAAAGATAGATCCGAGAGAGATAAATGTGCTGCACTTCATTCGACGATCGGCGTCGGTCGCGCGGTGCGGTCTGATTTTATCACGACGAACGGTGGATCTTCCTGCGCCGAATGGAGGGGCGTGCGGCGGCATTCAACTGCAGGATCGGTTGTCTGCCGCGCTGATTGCTCTATGAGGGCTGCGTATTTGATCGAGTTGAGGCTGGGATGACTGTCAAGCGAGCCCGGCGCCTCCGGGGTGTTCCTCCACGGGGCGTTCTGCGTGGCTGATTATAGCTATCGCGGCAGCGGCTCTCGCTCAGGTCATAGGCGGTCGCATCGGCGTCATTCGCGGTCCGGGCGTAGGGCGATCAACCCGCGCATCTGGATTAGCGGGGCATTGCTCGTGGTCGCCATCGTATTCGGTGGGGGCGGTACGCCGTCGCCATCGACCGAGTTGGTTGTGGAATTCGCCGCCTTGGCTGCGCTGGTTGCCTGGGTGTGGCTGGCGCCGCGCGATCGCAGTTATCTATCTCCGCCAGTCGATTGGCCGTTGCTGATCATGGCAGCGATCTTCGCCGCTATTCCCTTGCTGCAGCTCGTTCCGCTTCCGCCGAGCATCTGGCACCATTTGCCGGGACGGGAGGTCGAAGTTCAGGCGCTCGCCTTGGTCGGGCGAGCCGATAGTTGGATGCCGCTATCAGAATCGCCGCCGCGCACGATCGCCTCCGTGCTGTCTTTGATGCCGCCGCTGACGATGCTGTTCATGGTCTCGCGCCTGCGTGGGCGCGATCGTATTACGTTGATCGGGGTAATGGCGCTGCTCGGCCTCGCTGCCGCGACAGTTGGGGTCCTTCAGTTAGCCAGCGGCAATGCTAACTGGCTCCGCTTCTACGAATTCACTCATCATGGATTTGCTACGGGCTTTCAGGCCAACCGCAACGCCGATGCCGACATCCTTTTAATCGCTGTGATCGCCGCTACGGCTTGGGCGGCTTTAGGTGTTCGAAGCGGCTGGTCGCGGCAGGTGCAAGTGCTACTGGTTGCGGCGCTTCTGTTCCTTGTGTTGTCAGTCGTTTTGACCGGTTCGCGCACCGGCGTGGCGCTGATTTCAGTTGCGGTAATCGCGGCCGCCGCGATGCTTCTTCGCAAGTCCATGCTGCGGAGCTGGAAGGTGATTGCTGCGGGGTTGACCGGTTTGGCTGTGATCGGCGCTTCCGCTTATCTTCTGTCGAACAACACGCGGGTTGGGCAAACCCTAGGACGGTTCAGTGACGTTGAGGCGATACGCCCGGAGATTTGGAAAGACACCGTATATGCGATTGGGCAGCATTGGCCTGTAGGGTCAGGAATCGGAACTTTTCAGCCCATTTTTGCGGCGAGCGAGCGGCTTGAGTTTGTCCGGCCCGATTTTTCAAACCGGGCACACAACGATTATCTTGAATTCCTTTTGGAGGCGGGTGTTGTCGCACCGCTGTTCATATTGGTGATCGTCATCTTCACGGGGGTGAGGCTGACTAGAATGCTGATGCAGAAAGCGGCTCGCGACCGCCGAATTGCGGGCATTTTCGTGTTAGGCTCCCTCTTAGTTTTGTTGATGCATTCGTTGGTTGACTATCCGGAGCGGAGTCTGTCTTTGGCTGTGGTGAGTGGGATGTTGGCGGGTTTGCTGGGTCGGGTTGGTATTGAGCGGTCTGGTCGTCGGTCTGAGGGAGTGGTTGGGTGATGGCGGTTGGGCGTGTATTGGTCGCGACCGGGCTGGTGTTGTCGTGTGGGGCGTGCAGCGGGATGCATGCGGCGGAGGATTTGCCGCGTGGGGCGGCGTCTTATGCGGTGATGCCGGCGGCGGATCCGTCGCAGGAGGC
>NZ_JAINVU010000020.1 GCF_019880555.1 Hephaestia mangrovi
CATCTGTGGACGCCCCTTCGGATGCAAGCGCTAAATCGGGGTATGTTGGCACGTAGTCGGATGCTGTCATCTGTCCGGCCTCGATGAGCAGCGCCATATGCTGCGGGCCAGTATGGGAGTTCGCGGACCGGAACCACATCAGCTTTGCGCGCTTGGCTAGCGCTCTGCCATTCCCTGGTTCTTCCGGCCCCGTCTCGCCGACCGTTGTGCCATACCCTCCTTCGACCGCCTACGTCCCCGACGCCTCTAGCCTCGACCTCGGCTTACGCCGCGACCGCTGCCGGAGCTCTGTAATCTTCTTTCTTCGTCAACAACGCCCAGGCTATGCGCGCCATCTTGTTGGCGAGCGCGACCGAGACGAGCATGCGTGGTTTGCGCGCGAGCATGCGCTCCAGCCACGAGCCTGCAGGCGCACCGTGGCGACACGCACTGCGGACCATCGAGCTGCCGCCGATGATGAGCAGCCGCCTGATCGTACGCTCTCCCATTTTAGAGATGCTACCCAGCCGCTGCTTGCCGCCAGTCGAGTGCTGACGTGGCACGAGCCCGAGCCAGGCCGCGAAGTCGCGGCCTTTGCGGAACGTCTCGATTGGCGGCGCAAGCGCGATGATCGCTGTCGCAGCGATGGGGCCGATCCCCGGGATGGTCATCAGCCGCCGCGCCGCCTCGTCCTCCTTCGCCCGCCTCGCGATCTCAAGGTCCAGCACGGATATTCGCTTGTCGAGCTCGGCCAACAGATCGACCATCAGCTTGAACATCGGCCGCGCCGCCTCCGGTAGTGTCGAGGCCATCGCCTCGTCTTCGAGTAGATCCGCCAGCATTGTCATGTTCGCCATCCCGCGCGGCGCGACCCAACCATATTCCGCCAAGTGACCCCGGATCGCGTTGATCAGCTGAGTGCGCTGGCGCACCACCAGATCGCGCGTGCGGAAGACGAGCCCGGCAGCCTGCTGCTCCTCGCTCTTCACCGCCACGAAGCGCATGCCCGGCCGCTGCGCCGCCTCACAGATCGCCTCGGCATCGATCGCATCATTCTTGTTGCGCTTCACGAACGGCTTCACATACGCTGGCGGGATCAGTCTGACGTGATGACCCATTGCCTGCAGCTCGCGCGCCCAATGATGGGCGCCGCCGCAGGCCTCAAGCGCTACCGTGCACTGCGGCTGGCCCGTAAAGAAGTCGAGCAGCTTGCCACGCGTCAGCTTGCGACTGAACACCATCGCACCGCGCTCATCGACGCCATGCGCGTGAAAAACGTTCTTGGCGATATCCAGACCGATTATGATAACCTGCGACACGGACGCCTCCCTCAGTGGTGTTTCAACACCTCCACTCTGGCACATCGATGCCGTCGGGGGGCGTCCACCCCATCAG
>NZ_JAINVU010000021.1 GCF_019880555.1 Hephaestia mangrovi
TGAACCGCGCCGGGTTTGCCGGAGGCTCCAACTCCTGAGAAGGTGGAGCCTGTATGAGCAAGACGACGAACAAGTTTGCGCCGGAGGTCCGCGATCGTGCGGTGCGGATGGTTTTCGATCACGAGCGGGATCACCCATCGCGGTGGGCGGCGGTGGTATCGATCGCGGAGAAGATTGGCTGCGTACCGCAGACGCTGCTTGAGTGGGTGAAGAAGGCGGAGGTCAACAGCGGCAAGCGTGCGGGTGTTCCAACCGAAGTCGCCGACAAGTTGAAGGCGCTGGAACGCGAGGTCCGGGAGTTGCGTCAGGCGAACGAGATTCTGCGCAAGGCGTCGGCATATTTTGCACAGGCGGAGCTCGACCGCCCGTTCCGGCGATGATCGCCTTCATTGACGATCACCGCGATGCCTATGGGGTCGAGCCGATCTGCCGCGTCCTGCCGATCGCCCCATCCACTTACCACGAGCGCGTCGCGCAGCGACAGGATCCGACACGCCTGTCGGCGCGGGCACGGCAGGATGCGGCTCTCAAGCCGGAGATCGCGCGCGTGTTCGCCGAGAACTTCGCGGTCTACGGTGTGCGCAAGGTCTGGCGGCAGATGATGCGGGAGGGTTTTCCGATCGCCCGCTGTACGGTCGCGCGGTTGATGCGTGAGATGGGCTTGGCAGGAGTGATCCGGGGCAAGCCGGTGCGCACGACGATCAGCGACAAGGCGGCGCCGTGCCCGCTCGATCGCGTCAACCGCCAGTTCTACGCGCCAGCGCCGAACCGGCTCTGGGTGTCGGACTTCACCTATGTCGCGACCTGGGCGGGGTTCGTCTACGTCGCCTTCGTCATCGATACCTACGCCAGGCGGATTGTCGGCTGGCGAGCCAGCAGGACGGCACATGCCAGCTTCGTCCTCGATGCCCTGGAACAGGCGCTTCATGATCGCCGGCCGGCCCATCGGGGCGGCCTCATCCATCATAGCGATCGCGGGTCGCAATACGTGTCCATCAAGTACACCGAGCGCCTCGCCGAAGCCGGGATCGAGCCCTCGGTCGGCAGCGTCGGCGACAGCTACGACAACGCTTTGGCCGAGACGATCAACGGTCTCTACAAGGCCGAGGTGATCCATCGCCGTGGCCCCTGGCGATCCTTCGAAGCGGTGGAATACGCGACGCTCGAATGGGTCGACTGGTTCAACCATCGTCGGCTGCTCGAGCCCATCGGCAACATCCCGCCTGCCGAAGCGGAAGACCAATATTATGCTGCCGCGGACAACATCGATATGGCAGCGTGACTCACAACCCAAGGCCTCCGGCAAACCCGGCGCGGTTCA
>NZ_JAINVU010000022.1 GCF_019880555.1 Hephaestia mangrovi
GCTGGACCCCGAGACATTTGCTGCGCTGATCGAGGCGGTGCGGCGCTTCGTTGCCGAACGGCTCCGTCCGCTCGAGGCCGAGGTCGAGGCGGAGGACGCGATTCCGCAAGCGGTGATCGCCGAGATGCGCGACATGGGCCTGTTCGGCCTGTCGATCGCCGAGGAGTTCGGCGGGCTCGGCCTGACGATGGCCGAGGAAGCGCGGGTCGCGATCGAATTGGGCCGCACCACGCCGGCCTTCCGCTCGGCGTTCGGCACCAATGTCGGGATCGGCAGTCAGGGCCTCGTCATGGCCGGCACGCCCGAACAGAAAGCCGCATGGCTGCCCAAGATCGCCTCGGGCGAGATCATCACCAGCTTCGCGCTGACCGAGCCCGATGTCGGCAGCGATTCAGGCGCGGTGAAGGCCCGCGCGGTGAAGGATGGCGATGTCTATCGCCTGTCCGGCACCAAGCGCTACATCACCAATGCCGACAAGGCCGATCTGTTCACGGTAATGGCGCGCACCGGCGAGGAGCCGGGCGGCCGCGGCGTTTCCGCCTTCCTGGTGCCGCGCAACCTGTCCGGCGTGTCGATCGGCGAGCCCGAAAAGAAGATGGGGCAGAAAGGCGCCAAGGTCGCCGACGTCAATTTCGACGACGTCGCCGTCCCCGTCGCCAATCGGCTCGGCGCCGAGGGCGAGGGGTTCAAGATCGCGATGAAGGTGCTCGATCGCGGCCGGCTGCACATCGCCGCAGTCTGCGTCGGCGTCGCCGAGCGGCTGCTCGCCGATTGCGTCGCTTATGCCGGCGAGCGCAGGCAGTTCGGCAAGCCGATCGCCGAGCATCAACTCATCCAGGCGATGCTGGCCGATTCGAAGACCGAGGCGCTCGCCGCCCGGGCGCTGGTGCTGGAAACCGCCGCCGCCAAGGATGCGGGTCGCGACGTTGTCCTCGAATCCTCCGCCGCCAAGCTGTTCGCCAGCGAGATGGTCGGCCGCGTCGCCGATCGCGCGGTGCAGATTTTCGGCGGGGCGGGCTATATCGCCGATTATGGCATCGAGCGGCTGTACCGCGACGTGCGGCTGTTCCGCAT
>NZ_JAINVU010000023.1 GCF_019880555.1 Hephaestia mangrovi
GCCTCGTCGCCAAAGCCGGGCTGGTCGAGCTGACTGACGATGATCGCGCCGTGATCTTCGGACTACTCGATGAGGCGGCGGCGAAGCTGCGCAGCGCCGAACGGGATCAGTTGCTGATACTGTGGCGGCGGCGCGGTCGACGCGCGTTCGATGCTGCGGATTGATTGTCGAGGTTACTCGGCGATCGAACGGATGACCTCGGCCGGGTTGCCGCCGACCAGGGTGTCGGCGGGAACGTCTTTCGTCACCACCGAACCGGCGGCGATCACCGCATTCTCGCCAATGGTCACGCCGCCGATGATCGTCGCGCCTGCGCCGATCCAGGCATTGCGGCCGATCACGATCGGTTTGGCGACCACCGCCGTGCGCCGCTGCGAGGGCGCGAGCGGATGACCCGAGGTGATGATGCTGACGTTCGGACCGATCATCACATCATCGCCGATGTCGAGTCCGCCCAGATCGTAGAAGGTGCAGTTCTGGTTGATGAACACATTGCGCCCGACCCGCATGTCGGGTCCGCCGGTCGTGTAGAATGGCGGGATCAGCAGAAAGCCGTCATCGACCGGTTGGCCGATCAGCTCGCTGAACAGCGACCGCACCTGGTCGGCATCGTCATAGGTCAGGCGATTGATCCGCGCAGTCATGGCCATCGCGCGCCGGATGGTGGCCTGCATTGCCGACGATTCCGGCGTCCGTCGATGAATGACGACCTCGTTCGTCATGTACAGAGATCGGCCCATTCGGCGCCAACCAGTTCGGCCAGGCGGTCGGGGGTAAGCCGCACCGACGCGGTGCGGCTGCCGGCGGCGGGATAGACGACATCGAACCGTCGCAGCGACACGTCGCAATAGATCGGTAGCGGGCTCGCCAGACCGAACGGACATACGCCACCGACCGGGTGACCGGTCAGCTGCTCGACCTCGTCGACGCCGAGCATGCGCGGCCGGCCGCCGAGCGCATTCTTTACCTTGCGGTTGTCGAGCCGGGCGTCACCGGCGG
>NZ_JAINVU010000024.1 GCF_019880555.1 Hephaestia mangrovi
GTCGGCGAGTTGGTCATAGCGTGTCGCGATGGCGCGGTTGATCTTCAGGCGTCCGAAGAAGCGCTCGATCTGGTTGCGCTGCTTGTAGAGTTTCCTGTCGTGCTCGATCGGCACACGGCGGTTTGATCGCCCGGGAATGACGGCCTCGATACCGCGTTCGGCAAGATCGGCGCGGATGGCGTCGGCATCGTATCCCTTATCAGCCAGTAGCGCCTTGGGTGTTTGGTCTGGCATAGCGATCAGGGCGTCATAGGCCTTGCAATCAGCGGCTTCGCCGACTGTCAGGTGGAAGGCGAGCGGTCGTCCTCGTCCATCAGCCAGACAGTGAAGTTTACTGGTGAACCCGCCCCGCGAGCGGCCAAGAGCTCTTCGACGAGTCCCCCTTTTCCGCCCGCTGCCGAGACATGGGCGCGAACCGTGGTGCTGTCGATGCTGTAGTGGCCGCTGTCCGCCATGATCTCGGCCAGTGTAACCGACACGGCCTCCCAAACCCCGGCATCGCTCCATCGCCTGAACCGCCGATAGATCGTGTTCCAGTTGCCGTATTTTGGCGGAACGTCGCGCCAGGGTGTGCCGCAGCGAAGTCGCCAGAGAATGCCGTTGATGATTGCGCGGTTCTCTTCAGGACGCCGTCCGCGCCCACGGTTCGACGCCTCAATCGGAAGCAACCCCTTCAAAACACGCCATTCTGCTTCGGTAAGATCGCCCCGACTCAAACCCGCCTCCAAAAGGCAGCCTTGAATCAACCGGCCATCGCAACGTCAACCAATTTGTCCACGCCGCCTAG
>NZ_JAINVU010000002.1 GCF_019880555.1 Hephaestia mangrovi
GGAAGCAACCCCTTCAAAACACGCCATTCTGCTTCGGTAAGATCGCCCCGACTCAAACCCGCCTCCAAAAGGCAGCCTTGAATCAACCGGCCATCGCAACGTCAACCAATTTGTCCACGCCGCCTAGGCGATCGCCAGCCAACGCGAAAAGTGCCGGCGGCTGGACAAACGGCCAGGTCATCGCTCCTAAGCGACCACAAAAGGCAAAGACCTAACCTCTCGTTGACGTGTCCAAATTCGCCATTCCTGAGACATACAGCCGTGACTCTGTTTCGTGCGAGAGGGTTGCGAGCGATCACCCCCAATTACCAAGCTATTGCCCGGCGGCGTGGGCCGTGTCTTCCGGTTTGCTATGAAGGCGATCGCGCCCGGAGCGGCATTATGGACGACGTTCACGACCGTCTCGAACAGCCCAGACTGGTGGGCGATGAGACGCGCCGCGCCCGCCCGGCGCGAGAACTGGTGCTGGAGCGCCTGCTAGAGGTGCTGCTGATCGAGGCGTTGCGCTGCGGGGCCGACAGGCTTTCGGCGGCGAGCGTCGCCCGGGGACTGTCGGACGATCGCCTGGTGTCCGCCTTGCGGGCCATGCATGCGCGGTCCGCGCATGGCAGGACCGTCGCCGCTCTCGCCGCGGAGGCGGCGATGTCCCGCTCCGCGTTCTTCGCGCGCTTCAGCCGCATCGTCGGCTTGCCCCCCATCGAATATTTGCTGACCTGGCGGATGGCGCTCGCCAAGCGGCTGCTACGCACGCGGGAACTCGCGATCGACCGTGTCGCGGCGCAGGTCGGTTATGCCTCCGCGAGTACCTTCAGCACTGCCTTCAGCCGACACGTCGGGTCATCGCCCACGCGATATGCTCGGGCCGCGCTTGAAGTTTGACCAGCATCAGGCCACCGCTCAATGCCTGCTCATGATGATCGCTGCCACTCGACCTATCCCTGTGGGATCGCTGAAGATTCGCGACCGGCGCTTCGGGCCGATTGGCAACCCGTCTGCTTTTAAGTGATTGGTTGGCGAGCCGCAATGTCCGACATCAAGGGCGAAGCTGTCACCGCCTCGGAAGGCCGGTCGAGGGTACCGAAAAAATTTCGCGGTGAAATAACGAGGATGAAATAGGGCATTTTATGCGACTACGAACTAAAGAGTTAATTTATATCAAATAGATAGTTCTTGATTTCGAATCCCACCCTCTCCGCCATTATTCGATCTCGCGGCCTGTTCGCTTCGCTCGCGTCTCCGATGGGGCGGCCTAGCGGCCGGTCGCGCAGTCGCGCTCCTCTCTCCACCAGAGCCTCTTCCGAGGTTCGTGCCAATCCACCGATCTCGACTATTCTCCCTTAGCCGTCAGACCCGGCCATAGCCGCCCGTGGGCCTCCGGGTGCCACGTGGGTTGTCGGTGCGTGGTCTCGGCCTTGGAAAAACGGGGTTTCGCGGCGAGCGATATCGCGCAAAAGCCAACGGGCAACATTGATAGAAATCGGTTTTAGAAATCTCTTGAGCCAATTTTGATATATTAAATTCGGCATAGCGCCTTGTCACGCCGCGTTTCGACCTATAGCGTTCCGCGCTCCCACTCCTGCGCCAAGAAGGGGGTGGGGCGAGGAGAGGGCGTGCGATGGATCGAAGGCTTTTCTTAAGCGGCGGGGCGTTGGTCGCCGCCACAGCCGCTAAAGCATCCATGCGCTCCGCCCTGTTCAAGGGCGACGTGCCCGAGGGGCCGTTCATGCCCTATTGGGAATCGCTCAAAAGCTATCGTTGCCCCGAATGGTTCCGTGACGCGAAATTCGGCATCTGGGCACATTGGGATCCCCAATGCGTGCCGGAGCAAGGCGATTGGTATGCGCGCAACATGTATATTCAGGGCATGCCTCAATACGATTATCACGTGAGAACCTATGGGCACCCTTCGCGCTTCGGCTACAAGGACATCTGCCATCTCTGGAAAGCGGAACGCTGGGATCCGGAGGCGCTTGTCGCGCTCTACAAGAAGGCCGGCGCGGAATATCTGGTGGCACTCGCCACGCATCACGACAATTACGATTGCTGGGATTCGGCCTACCAACCCTGGAACTGCATGAATGTCGGGCCGAAACGCGACATTGTCGGGGGCTGGTCGAGGGCCGCGCGAGCACAGGGCCTCAAGTTCGGTGTGAGCTATCACGGCACGCCGCATCGGACCTGGGACGAGTTTTTACCGGTCCGGTACAAGAGCGACGCAACGGGGCCGTTGGCTGGCGTTCCTTATGAGGGGGTGATGACAAAGGCGGACGGGAAGGGGCTGTGGTGGGAAGGCATGGACCCCCGCCAGCTCAATGGTACCCCGCATCTCAAGGGGACGCCCTGTCCTGATTTCGTTCGCCAGTTTCTGCTGCGCGTGCAGGATGTCATCGATCGCTATGATCCGGATATCCTGACCTTCGACGATGGCGCGAAGTTCAATTTCGATGCTGGCGGTCCGGGCGCGCCCGACTTGGGTGTGTGGCTCGGCATTCCCGATCTGGCGCCACAGATCATCGCTTATTATTACAACCGCAACGTCGAGCGCCATGGCGGCCGGCTGGAGGGCGTGCTCGACCTCAAGGAGGTGCCGGAACCGGTCTGGGGCGCGCTGACGCGCGATTTCGAGATGCTTATGGCCGACAAGCTCGAAGAGCAGCCGTGGCAGACCGAAGCCTGTATCGGCCATTGGCATTACGACAGATCGCTTTTCGTCAATCACGCATATAAGCAGCCGTCGCTGATGATTCCGCTGTTCGTGGACATCGTCAGCAAGAACGGGAATCTGCTGTTGAGCATTCCGCTTCCCGGACATGGCGAACCGGATAGCGACGAGATCGCTTTTCTCCATGCGATGAGCGAGTGGCACGCGGTCAATCACGAGGCGATCAAGGGTAGTCGGCCGTGGAAAATCTATGGCGAGGGGCCGTCCACCAAGGCCAGACAGGCAAGGTCTTACCAGCTCGATCAACTCCATTTCGATCACCGCGACATCCGCTTCACCACCAAGGGCGAGACGCTCTATGCAATCGCGCTCGGATGGCCGCCCGAGCGGCGGTTCACGATCGCGTCGCTGCGCGAGGGGAGCGCGCTCTACCCCGGCAGGATCGGCAAGGTGGAGCTTCTCGGCTCAAATGCCGCGTTGCGGTGGCAGCGCACGGGTGCGGGACTGGAGATCGAGGCGCCGGGCAAGGCGCCGAGTGATTATGCCGTCTCGTTCCGGATCAACCCGGCATGAGCGGCAAGCTCCGCGGCCCAGCGACCGGTATGACTTTGCCCATTGAGGCTGAGCCCACCATGACGACGGGGAATTGAAGATGAATATTGCGAAGCGCCGCGTTGGATCGACGGGTATCTCGGTAACCGAACTGGGCTTCGGGGCTGGCACTTTGGGCAATCTGTATCGCGCGCTGGACGACAGTGAAGCGCGGGCAACGGCCGATGCCGCGATCGAGGCCGGAATCACCTATTTCGACACCGCGCCGTTTTACGGATTCGGGTTGAGCGAGCGCCGGCTTGGCGACGCCACCAGGCGGTGCAGTGACCTCGTCATTTCGAGCAAGGTTGGTCGGTTGCTCGTTGCCGATCGCTTGTTGGCGGCGACCGAAACGCGCGATGGGTTCGCCGCGCCGCTGCCGTTCAGGGTGCGTTACGACTATAGTTATGATGGCGTCATGCGGTCATACGAAGCGAGCCTGCAGCGACTGGGGCTGGCGCGGATCGATTTTCTGTTCGTGCACGATATCGGGCGCATGAATCTGGGCGATGCTCACGATCAGCATTGGCGCGATCTGGTCGATGGCGGCGGGTTCAGAGCCCTCGGCGAACTGCGCGAGAGCGGCGCGATCGCCGGATTCGGCCTCGGGGTCAATGAAACGGCCGTGTGCATGGACGCGATCGCCGAGGCCGATCTCGACGTTATCCTGCTTGCCGGGCGTTACACCCTGCTCGAACAGGAAGCGCTGGACGATCTGCTGCCGACCTGCGTGGCGAAAGGCATATCGATCGTGATCGGCGGTCCGTACAATAGCGGCATCCTGGCCACAGGCACCAAAAGCGAGCAGCCCACTCACTACAATTACCAACTGGCGCCCGCGCCGATCGTCGAGCGGGTCCGGCGTATCGAGGCCGTGGCCGATTCTCATGGAGTGTCGTTGCCGGCGGCCGCGCTGCAGTTTCCGTTGGCGCACCCAGCGGTCGCGAGCGTGATTCCAGGCATGGCCAGCCCCCGGCAGGTTCAGCAAAGCGTCGAGCTGATGCGCGAGGCGGTGCCGGAAGCCTTTTGGCGGGATCTTCGCCAGGCCGGCCTGATCAGGGCCGACGCGCCCGTGCCGGCCTTGGCATCGAGCCGCGATGCCGAGCGGCCTCCCATGGTCGCCGAAAGCGAATGAGGTCGTCGGTGCAGCCTGGTCCCGAGAATCGCATCACCCTGCGCGTGACCCGCCGGCTTCCCGAGGCGGTGGAAGCGCGTCTCGCGCAGCATTTCGACGCGACGTTCAATGCCGACGATACGCCGCTCAGCCGCGCCGAATTACGGCAAGCATTGTGTGATTTCGACGCGTTGCTGCCAACGATTACCGACACGATCGATGGCGAATTGATCCATGTCGAAGGGCGGCGCGCACGGATAATCGCCAATTATGGAGCCGGCGTCGATCATATCGATCTCGCGGCGGCGGCCAGTGCCGGGGTGGCGGTGACCAATACCCCGGACGCGCTCACCGATACGACCGCGGAACTCGCGATCCTGCTGATGCTGATGGCCGGGCGCCGGGCCGGCGAGGGGGAGCGCGAACTTCGCGCCGGCCGCTGGACAGGCTGGCGTCCGACCCATCTGGTCGGGCAGTCGCTTTCGGGCCGAACGCTGGGCCTGATCGGGTTTGGCCGGATCGCGCAGCGCACGGCGGCGATGGCGCGAGCGCACGGGATGGCCATTCGCTATTTTTCCCGCCGCGCCGCCGATCCGGCAATAGAGGCCGAGCTCGAAGCCATCCGCTCACCCTCGGCCGAGGCGCTGGTCGCCGAGGCGGATATCGTGTCGCTGCACGTGCCCGGCGGGTCGGAGACTCACCACCTGGTCGGCGAAGCGCTGCTGGCCAGGATGAAGCCGGGTGCGATCCTGATCAACACCGCGCGCGGGTCCGTCGTCGACGAACGGGCGCTCGCGGCGGCGCTTCGCTCGGGGCATCTCGCGGCGGTGGGGCTCGACGTCTATGAAAAGGAGCCAGCGGTGAATCGGGATCTTCTCGATCACCCGCGCGCCGTTCTTCTCCCGCATTTGGGAAGCGCCACGATCGAAACGCGGAACGCAATGGGTTTTCAGGCGGCGGACAATCTCGAGGCGTTTTTCGCTGGCCGCGACCTGCCCAACCGTGTCGCCTGAAACCGCGCTGGCGGCGGCGCTTGAGCGCGCGCTGAGCAAGGCCAAGCGGCCGCTGGTGGTTGGGCTTTGCGGGCCCCAGGGGAGCGGTAAATCGACGCTTGCCGCCGCCATGACACGGCGTTTCGATCGCGCCGTCGCGCTTTCGCTGGACGATCTTTATTTGACGCGCGCCGAGCGAGACGACCTCGCCCGGACCGTCCATCCGTTGTTCGCGACGCGCGGCCCGCCCGGCACACACGACCTCGAGCTCGGCCTCGCCACCCTGGCAGCGCTCGACCGGGGCGAGCCGGTGGCGCTCCCCCGGTTCGACAAGGCGATCGACGACCGTGTTTCCACCGGCCCGATCGATCACGCGCCGCCGGGATGCAGGCTGGTGATCTTCGAAGGCTGGTGCGTCGGCGCCACACCGCAATCGCCAAGCGCGCTCCAGGCGCCGATCAATAGACTCGAATGCGAGGAGGACGCGGCGGCAACTTGGCGAACCTACGCCAATCGCGCGCTTGCCGGCGGCTATCAGCAACTTTTCGCCCGGATCGATCTGCTCGTTTTTCTGCGCGCGCCGGGGTGGCACGCCGTGCTCGAGTGGCGGCGGGAACAGGAGCAGACGCTGCGGCGCTCGGGTGCGCGCGGGGCGGGGCTGATGAGCGACGATGAGATTGAACGGTTCGTCAGCCATTACGAGCGCCTGACGCGCCACATGCTGGAGGAAATGCCGGCGCGGGCCGACCTCGTGATCGATCTGGACGATCAGCGGCGGTGCCTGTCGATCGAGGGGCCGGTTAGCGACGACATTGAGGCGCGCGTGCGAGACAATATTGCCTCAAGCGAAAATGGGGGACGTTCCGTCCATCCACGACCGACCTCAAAGAGCTAATGATGCGATGTGGAGGAATGACGATGAAGCACGTTTTGGTGCTCGACCTCAAAAACGATGCCGATGCGATCAGCGCATATCGGCACTGGCATCGTCCGGGCGGACCGCCGGCGGCCGTGACTGAAGCGATCCGGCAGAGCGGCATCGCCGAAATGGAGATCTGGCAGGTCGGCGATCGCCTCGTCATGACGATGGAGACGACGCCCGAGTTCGATCCGGCGGCGAACGCCAAGCGGGACGCCGGCAATCCCGATATCGTCGCGTGGGAAAAGCTGATGGATCAGTTCCAGAAGCGCCTGCCGTTCGCGCCCGACGGTGCCAAGTGGGTCGAAGCAGAGCGAATCTATACGCTGGCTGACCAACCCTAAAGCATCCCTGCCGCCCGCGTCAGGTCATCCCGATCAGGCGCTGCAGCGCCAGCTGGAAATGCGTGGCCAGGGCCGCCTCTGCCGCGTCGGCATCGCGCGAGGCGCAAGCGTTCAGGATATCGAGATGCTCGCGCACGGTCCTGATGGCCAACGGCCTCGTGGTAAGCCAGTCAAGCCGCACCAATGTAACGTAATTCTTGAGGCGGCGCGCCGTCATCTCGATCAACTCATTGCGGAGCGCCGAGATCAGCGCGCCGTGCAGCCGTTCTTCCAGGCTATCGAGCTGCTCTTCCTCGGCAATTCCCCACGCGCCTGCTTCCAACCGCTCCAGCAGATCGACATGTTCGTCGCGCAGCGCCTTGATTTCCTCGGCGTGGCCGGTCTCCGCCCAACTGCGCGCACCGGCGCGTTCGATCAGCGATCGGAATTGATAGGTCGAGCGGGACAGTTCGAGGTCGGCGCGCACGAAGCGAATACAGGATCGGGCGTGGATCGTGACCAGCCCTTCGCTCTCCAGGCGTTGGAGCGCATCCCTTAACGGCTGCACGGTGGTACCGAGCAGCGAAACCAGCTCGGATTGCGAGAATTCCGCGCCGGCCGGGATCGATCGATCGAAAAGGCCCTTGAGAAGGGCCGCATAAGCCTTGTCGGCCAGCGTTTGATCATTCGCAACCGCAACAGGGCGTAACCGACTCGATCTGGTCTGACTTCGAACTGCTCTTTTGGCCCCGGCCTTCATCAATTCTTCCCGACAATATTAGCTCAAGCGTGAGAGCGCTGCCGCTCCCGCGCAAATTGATATAGCAATTATAAGCACGTTGGCCGGGCGATGCCAGCGCGGTGCGTCAGCGAGCATTCCAGCCAAAACGCAACGCCGCGCCCTCCGCCCGGCACCATAATTATTACGCTATAGCAATTGATTACCGAAATCGTCGGAAATTTCGTGCGGCATAAGCTGGCAGCCCCGACTGGCGGGCGCTGTTCGGCAACGACGCCGGATGCCCGCCCCGGATCGAGGAGGATTCACGGATGATATCGAGCGACCATCGGTGAAAAACTGTTTACACATATTCTAAATGGCAATATTGATATATCTATAACAAAGGGAGAGGTTCGATGTCTCGTGCGGGGAGATTTCATATCGGTGCTGCGCCACTGGTGCTGGCGGTTTCGCTAATATGCGGCTCACATGCCCAAGCGCAGGCGCTGGGCAATTCGGAAAAGGCGGGGGACGTTGGCTCGGTCACCCCGGCATCTTCAGGTCAACCGGCGGATGCGCAGGATGGCCGACAGGCCGCGGCAATGCCCGAAGAAATCGTCGTCACCGGCATTCGCGCCAGTCAACGGCAGTCGATCGATATCAAGCGAAACGCGATCAACTCTGTCGACGCAATCGCGAGCGAGGATCTTGGCAAGATGCCGGATCAGAACGTCGCCGAGTCGCTGCAGCGCGTGCCGGGGATCACCATCAGTCACGATCGCGGCGTGGGCAACGGCGTTACCGTGCGGGGGCTCGGGCCGCAGTTCAATACCGTCACGGTCAACGGGCGGGTGATCGCGACCGATGGCGCGGGTCGCGAGTTCAATTTCGACATCCTGCCGTCAGAACTCATTTCGGGCGCCGATGTTTACAAGAGTCCGCAGGCGAACCTGAATGGCGCCAGTATCGGCGCGACGATCGACATCCACACGCTGCGCCCGCTGGATCGCAAGACGGGCTTTGAGGGCGGCGGATCGCTACGCGCCAATTTCGACGCGCTGGGCAAGAAAACCACGCCGTCGGGCGCTGCTTATGTCACGTGGAAGAGCGAGTCAGGCCGCCTGGGCGCGTCCTTCGTCGTATCCTATGACGAGCGCAACGAGCGAACCGACAATTTCTCGGTCGGCGCCAGTTCCTATCCGCGCAGTTTCGATGATGGCTATTATGGTTCGGTGACCGACAATGGTGGATCGCTATGCGTTGGAACGGTGACGAACGGCACCTGCTCGCCTCGTATCGATACAAGCACGGTGACGTTGTTTCGTAACGTCGATATGTATCACAACTTCGTGAAGCAGGTCGAATTCTCGCATCGCAAGCGATTGGGGTTCGATGCGACTGTCCAGTACAAGCCGATCGAGTCACTGCTGCTGACGGTCGACGGCCTGTATTCGCATGATGACGAACATTATCATGGGTCGGGTATCGTGCCTGATTTCAGCGGGGGCTCGCTCGTCGACCAGGTCGTGTCGGGCGGGAGCGATACGACGGAAATGGTCGCCGGCCAGAATCGGACGGTACATGTTGGCGGGACCGCGGTTTCCGAGACGTTCCATGACGGCACCGTGGACGAAATCGTCGAGAATCGCCCGGCGAAGTCGACAACCTATCTGTTCGGCTTCAATGCGAAATGGTCGCACGGCCCCCTTAACGTCGCTCTCGATCTTGATACGACGAAGGCCAAATTCCGCGATCCGGATGGATTGTTCACCACCGTCCGCCTGAAGCACATGGATTACACCTATGATCGGCGCACCGGCACGCCGGTTGCCAGCTTCGACTTGAGCAATCACGATTATGCCAACGCGTCGACCGATGTGAATCACCGGCTGGCCCATTACGTGGGGCCAGAAGGCCAGAATTTCGATGACCGCATCAATGCGGCGCATCTGGACGCGAGTTGGGATGGCGGTTCGATCACCGCTTATGCCGGCGTCGGTTATTCGGACCGCACGAAAAAGACCATCGGGTTCAAGGAGCCGAATGTCTGTGCCTATTGTGGCAGCGACGTGCCTTTGCCCGCGAGCCTCTTTAGCCCGACGAATTACAATTTCTTCGGTGGCACCGGCGGCAACACCGACGATTGGGTGGATTACAATACCGACCAGTTATTCCAGACGATGATCGGGCTCAACAACACCGCCGATCCGGCGCTTCATAGTGGCGACTTGCTGCCGATCGTCGTTGACCCGGCGGGCAGCTCATCGGTGAACGAGAAGGTGGCGCTCGGCTATCTCATGTTCCAGTTCAAGGGCAACCTTGGAAGCCTGCCACTCGCCATCAATACCGGGGTGAGGATCGAGGACACCAATTTCACGTCGAGCGGTTACGGGCAAACCGTGGTCAGCGCGAAGCCGAACGGCACCGGGCAAAATATCATCGTTCTTTCGGATCTGACGCCGCTTAGCTTCAGCGGCCATTACACGGATATCCTGCCGTCGATCAACGCGCGTCTCAACCTCACCTCCGACCTGATTTTCCGGGCGGCCGCGTCGCGGGTGATCTCGCGCCCGACGCTCACCGATCTTTCGCCGGCGCAAAGCATTTCCAGCAATCCCGGCAACGAGCGGATCACGCATGGCAATCCCGACCTGCTGCCGTTCCGGGCGTCGCAGGCGGAGGCCGGGCTCGAATGGTATTATAATCCGGATTCGTTGCTCTCGGCGACGTTCTTCTACAAATCCATCGACTCGTTCATCACGCGTGGCGTAAGCACGCAGAAGGTCGATCAGGTGACCTTCATCGTTGACCAGCCGGTGAACGGCAAAGGCGCCGACGTGAAAGGCGTCGAGCTGAGCTTTCGCACCTTGTTCCGCGGATTGCCGGCGCCGTTTGACGGTCTCGGCACGCAGCTGAGCTATACCTACACGGACAGCAATGCCGATTACAGCAATGCGGCCAAGGAGGCGACGCATTATTCGCTCGAGGGCCTGTCGAAGAATTCCTACACCATCGTCGGCTTTTACGAGAAAGGCCCCTTGCAGTTGCGCGCTTCCTATACCTGGCGCGGCCGCTATCTGGTCGCCCCGCAGACGCAGACCGGCATACCGGAATTCAGCACGAGCTATGGGCAGCTCGACGCCGGGCTCCAGATATCGCTCACCCACAACATCATCGTGACGGCTGACGCGACCAATCTGACCGACGCCCGAGAGTTCCTATACGCCAATGTGATTGGTGATACGCAGGAATATCGCGACGTGGGGCGGCGTTACAGCGCGGGCGTTCGGGTCCGGTTCTGAGCCGGGCCGGCGGGCGCTTGTGGTACGGTCCTTCCCCGAGGTCACGGGTCGGGCGCGGCGGATTTTGACCGATCGGCGCGCTCCCTCTCGCGCTGGCACTGGTGCCGCGAGGCCACCCGTGTCGACCGATCGGGCCGCTTCCGGCCCGTGGCAATGCGTCGATAATTTCCCGGCCCTCAGTGCTTGCGCTCATCCCGCCCGATGCTCTAGGGCAATGATATATCAAAATGGGGTATAGAAATGTCTTTCTCGTCGCCAATCGTCGAGTTTCGTCTGGCTCCGCTGGCGTTCGAACGGGATAGGGTGATTGGCGACTCGCAGGTGCGATCCGATCGTGCCCAATTGGTCGCTATCGAACTGGTCGACGCTTCGGGTGAAACCGGGCTCGGCTTCGCCCAGTCTCTGCTCCAGTCGTTGCCCGCACCCGATGAGATCGAACGCATATTCGCGACCGAGGCCTGGCCGATGCTCGAGGGTCGCCATCCCGCCGCCGTGGCGCTGGCGGTCAGCCGCGTTCGGGGCGGGAACGCAAGGCGGATGACCTTCCCGTTCGAGGAATCGATACAGCACGCCGTGTGGGACTTGTTCGCCAAGCAATCGGGCCTGCCGCTTTGGCGGATGCTCGGCGCCGATCGCACGACGGTTCCGGTCTATGCCAGCGGGCTCGATTTCCACCTCCCGGATCATGATTTCACCGAATTGTTCGGCAATGCCTGCGAGCGTGGCTTCCGCGGCTTCAAGATCAAGGTGGGTCATCCCGATATCGAGCGTGACCTGCACCGGCTCGATCTGCTCAAAAAGGCGACGGGTGGCGCGGGGCGGGTGATGATCGACGCCAACGAGGCGTGGACGGCGCAGGAGGCGATACAGGCCTTGCGCCTCTTCGAGCGCGCCGGTCACTCGATCTACTGGCTCGAGGATCCCATCCCGCGCGACGATTTCGACGGGCTGAAGATGCTTCGCCGCCTCGGTCTCACCCGGATCAATGCCGGAGAATATCTCGATGTGACCGGCAAGCGAAAATTGATCGAGGCGCGGGCATGCGACATGCTCAACGTTCACGGTCAGGTGTCCGACGTCATGCGCGCGGGCTGGCTGGCCAACGAAGCGAATGTCGAGGTGACGCTCGGCAACACCTTCCTCGAACTGGGCGTCAATATGGCGCTCGCTTTGCCGGGCGTCCGGTGGTTGGAGTACAGTTTCCAGAATTTCGATCATCTGGTTGAGGCGCCATATGAGATGGCCGATGGGTTGATCCATGGACGCGATGCGCCCGGTCATGGACTGACCCTGAACGAGGCGGCGCGACAGTCCGGCGGCGCGCTGCCCGGCGATCGGGGGATGGCGGCGTGACGGTCAGCGGCGATCTGTCGCAAACCGGAGTCCTGGCCGTGCGGGCTGAGCGAAAGTGGGTGCTGATCGTCAGCCTTGGCGTCGTCTTTTTCCTGCTGCTGATGCTGTATGCCGCCATTCTCGGCGTTTTGCTGCCCAACCAGATCGAGGATATCGATCCCGCCGGAAAGACGGCGATGCTGGGCATTGTGTTCGCCATCACCTCGGTCTTCAGCACGGTGACGACGCCGGTTTCGGGCGCATTGTCGGACCGCACCCGCACGCGCTTCGGCCGGCGTACGCCTTGGATCGTGATCGGCGGCGTGGTTGGCGGTATCGCGACGATATTGATCCCGTTTGGCGGCACCATCGTCGGCGTGACCGCGTTCTGGCTGGTCGCGACCGTCAGCCTGAATTCGATGCAGCCGGCGATCACGACGGTGGTCGCCGATCGGTTCGCGCCGAACGAACGCGGTACGGTATCGGGCGTCGTCGGTGCCAGCATGACTGCCGGTGTATCCTCGGGAACCATTTTCGGCGGCCTGCTCGCCGGGCATCTTTTTCTCGCCTATGCGATCATCGGCGCCGGCATCATCATTGCCTGCCTGGCCTTCGTCCTGATCAACCCCGAACCGCCGTTGCCGGCAACGCAATCCCCGCAGGAGCCGTTCCGGCTCGGTCCGTTCCTGCGCAGTTTCTGGATCAGCCCCACCGACCATCCCGATTTCGCCTGGGCGTTTTTCGGCCGATTCTCGATCTATATGGGATATCAGGGGATTTTGACCTATCTTCTCTATATTCTGGAGGATCATATCGGCCTCGGCCAGGCCCGGGCCAACCTCACCATCGCCCATATGTCATCGGTGACGTTCGTCGCGCTGGTCATTTCCGGCCTGCTTTCAGGCTGGCTGTCGGACAGGATCGGGCGCCTAAAACCGCTGGTCTTCGCGGCCGGCCTGATCATGGCGATCGCCGAACTGGCTCCGGTGGTGTCGCCCGATGTCGAAGGCATGTTCGCTTACGCCGCACTGATCGGCCTTGGTTACGGGGCTTTCATGTCGGTCGACCTCGCGCTGATGACGCGGGTTATTCCGTCCCGACCGGCGGGCGACGAGGCGACGGGCAAGGATCTCGGTATCCTGACGACCGCGATCAACGTGCCGCAAATCCTCAGTCCGGTCCTTGCCGCGACATTGCTGCACGCCTCCGGCAACAATTATACGTTGCTGTTCATCGTCGCCGGCGGCTTCGTCCTGGTCGGCGCGTGCCTGGTGCTGCCCATCCGGTCGGTTCGATGATGTTCGGTGACGAAGCGGCATTGGGAGGCAATTCGGCGATGACCAGGATCATCGATGCACACCAGCATTTCTGGGCATTGGCGACCGAGGGACATGAATGGCCCACGTCGCAAGAGAAGCCCATTCATCGCGACTTCGGGCCAGAAGACCTGGTCGCCGAGGTCGGGGCCGCGCCGCTTGCCGGCACGATCCTCGTCCAATCCCAGCCAACCGACCGCGATACCGATTGGCTGCTGGCACTGGCCGACCGGCATCCGATCGTCCTCGGCGTCGTCGGCTGGGTGAATCTTGCGAGCCCGGCGGCGCCTGATCGGATTCAGGCATTGGCGCAAGCGCCGAAATTGCGCGGATTGCGCCCGATGCTTCAGTCCATCGATGACACCGACTGGCTGTTGCGCGATGCGCTTTCCCCGGCGCTAGAAGCAATGATGGCAACCGGGCTGCGCCTCGATTGCCTCGTTCAGCCACGACACCTACCGATGCTCGCGCGCTTTACCGAACGCTGGCCCGATCTGCCGATCGTCATCGATCATGCCGCCAAGCCTTATGTCGCCGCCGCACAGATCGATCCCTGGCGCGACGAGATTGCGGCGCTTGCCGCACGCGGAGCGCATTGCAAATTGTCGGGCCTGCGAACCGAACAGGCGCCGGGACAGCCGGCCGACCTGCTCATGCCTTATGTCGACCATCTCGTCGGCGCGTTCGGTGATCGGTTGATGTGGGGCAGCGACTGGCCCGTCCTGCTGATGTCCGGCGATAGCTGGCGACGCTGGCTTGATGACGCCACCGAATTTGCGCGGTGCTCGGGCGCCGATCTGGCGCGCCTGTTCAGCGGCTGCGCCGCCGATTTCTACGACCTGGAGCCCTGACATGACGAAGCGACTCCCGATGACGCCCCTTTTCGCGGCCGCCATCCTGGCGTCGCCGGCGACGGCTCAGCTCACGCCCGTGCCCGACATCCCGAGCTTCACGCCACCGTCGGTCAGCCGAGCGCAAACCGCCAGCGCGATCCACATCGCGCATCGCCCCGAACCCGTTCCGGTGGTCTTTTCGGTTTCGCCCCAGGGTTCGGATGATGGCGATGGCACGCCGACCCATCCCTTTGCGACGCTGGCGCGGGCGCAGCAGGCGGTAAGAGGCGTGAACGACGATCACGACGTCACCGTCAGGCTCGCCGATGGCATCTATCGCCTGCGCAACCCGTTGCGTTTCACGGCGGCCGATGGCGGTCACAAGGGCTATACGGTGCGGTGGGAAGCGGCTCCCGGCGCGCACCCGATTATTTCCGGCGGAACGCCCGTCACCGGCTGGACGCTGGCCGATTCCGCGCGCGACATCTGGTCGGCGGATATTCCGCGCGGCGTCGATCCCCGGCAGCTTTGGGTTGATGGCCATATGGCGCCGCGCGCCGCGGTTCGTGCGCCCCGCACTGCTTTCAAGTTCCACGATTGGGGGATTGAGATCACCGATCCCGCGTGGGGCTTCCTGTCCAGGCTGCCCGATCAGTCCCGGCTTGAGGTCGAGAGCACTGGCTGGTTCACCGATCGGCACGCGATGGTCGATCGGATCGAGGACAACCGCATCATCATGCAGGAGCCGGGCTGGCGCAACAATCTGGTCGGCTATGATACATTCGCGCGCTCGGTCTGGGGCGACAATGCCGGCCTGTTCTTCGTCAATTCGATGGCGTTTCTTCGCAAGGCGGGCGAGTGGTACATCGATCCGGTGGCCGGCAAGCTCTATTACAAGCCGGCCGCCGGCCAGAACATGCGGCAGCTCCACGTGGTGCTGCCCCGATTGCAGTTCCTCATGTCGATCGCCGGAAATTACGACGATCCGATCAAGGACCTGCAGTTCCGCGGCCTCAGCTTCCGCGATACGAGCTGGCTGCTTCCCTCCGGTCCGGAAGGCTATGCCAGCCAGCAAAGCGGCTCGTTCCTCGCCGGCAATTGGGCGGATTATCCGGATCATCCGATCCGCGATTGCTCCTGGGGATGCTGGCCGTTCGAGGCGATGCGCAACCATTGGCGGCAGCAGCCCGCCGCGGTGCAGGTCGCTGCCGCGACCCGCATCGTCTTCGATCATGACGAATTCATGGATCTTGGCCAGATCGGCCTAGGCATCGGCAACGATGCTGACGCCAATGACAGCGGCATCGGACTGGGCGCGAGCGCGATCGACGTCCGCCGGTCGCGTTTCACCGATCTCGCCGGCGGTGCGATCATGGTGGGCGGCGTCAGGCCCGACGCGCATCACCCGTCGCGCCCCGAAATGACCGTGCGCGACATCCTGATAAGCAACAATCTGATCCATGATATCTCGCAACATTATCGCGAGCAGGCCGCCGTTCTCGTCACCTATGCGAGTGGCGCGGTGATCTGGCACAATGACGTATCGGACGCTCCCTATGACGGGATCGACGTCGGCTGGGGATGGGGCATCAACGATCCGGGCGGCAGTGCCGCCTATCTCACCGCCAATCGCGGCTATTACGACCAGCCGGGCAATCGTTTGTACAATTCCCCGACGATCCTCCATGATTCGGTGGTGGTGGGCAACCGCGTCCACGACGTGAAGCAATGGTTTCCCGACGGTGGCGCGATCTATCACCTGTCTTCCGACCCGGGCGCGCTGATCGCCGAGAATTACGTATATGATGTGTCCGACGGTATCGCCTTGTATCTCGACGAAGGGTCCCGCCACGTAACCTTGCGCAACAATGTCGTGAGCGATGTCGGCGTCTGGCTGAATCTCAATTCGCAGGACAATCTCGCGCCGCGGCGGACCGCTATGGACAACACGGCCATCGACAATTGGTATGATTCGGGCCGGCGGACGGGATCGTGGACGCCCTATCTCAACAATCGCGTCATCGACAACACGCTGATCGTCAAGGGACAATGGCCCGCCGCCGCTAAAGACGTCATCGCGCGTGCCGGGATCGAGCCCGAAGGCGAGCGAACGGGCGATCGCTGATATCATGGAGCGGGGGCGGGCAAGGCGGCACGGCCCGCGACCACTCGGATTTGCCGAAAGGAGAATATCACGCATGGCACGTCTCGCCGGAAAACGCGCTCTCGTCACCGGAGCTGGCCAAGGCATCGGCCGCGCGATCGCCGACCTGTATGCGCGCGAAGGGGCGACGGTCCTTGCGCTGGATGTCAACGGTGATGCGCTATCGACGCTCACCGATTGTGAGCCGATCGTCGTCGATCTGCTCGATCCGGCGGCAATCATCCGCACGGGCGAGGCGATCGGCACGCTCGACGTGCTGGTGAATTGCGCGGGCTATGTCGACAATGGCGCGCTCCTTGAGACGACCGAGGCGGGACTCGATCTGTCCTTGAACCTCAACGTGCGGGCGACGATCCGGATGACCCAGGCGGTGCTGCCGGCGATGCTGGCGGCGGGCGGTGGCGCCATCGTCAACATCGCGTCGGTTGCCGGGGCGATGATCGGCGTGCCCAACCGGCTAGCCTATTGCGCGTCCAAGGGCGCGGTGGCCGGCATGACGCGGTCGATCGCGCTCGATTATGTGGGCAAGGGCATTCGCTGCAACGCGATCTGCCCGGGCACCGTGCAATCGCCATCGCTCGATCAGCGTCTCGCCGCGACCGGTGATGCCGCGGCGGCAATGGCCGCCTTTGTCGCGCGGCAGCCGATGGGGCGCCTCGGTACGCCGGAGGAGATCGCGTTCCTAGCGCTCTATCTCGCGAGCGACGAGAGCGCCTATACCACCGGCGCGGTGATCGCGATCGATGGCGGCTGGACCATGGCATGAGCGTAGACAGGCGATGACGATTATTGCCGCTATCGAGGATTTCCGCGTGGCAGCGCGCCGGCGACTGCCCCGCTTCCTGTTCGATTATGCCGACGGCGGCGCGCAATCCGAGCAAACGATGAACCGCAATATCTCGGATCTTGCGGAGATCACCGTTCGCCAGCGCGTCTTGCAGGATGTCGCCGAGATCGACCTGTCGGCGCGATGGTTCGGCGATAGAGTCCCGCTGCCGGTGGCGCTTGGTCCGATCGGGATCGGGGGCATGTTTCGGCGACGCGGCGAAGTGCAGGCGGCGCGGGCGAGCGCGTCGCGCGGCATCCCCTTCACCTTGTCCACCGTATCGATATGCTCGATGACCGAGGTTCGCGCGAGCGTCCCCGACGCGCGACTATGGTTCCAGCTCTATGTCATCCGCGATCGCGGCTTCATGCGCGACCTGATTGCGATCGCGAAGGAGCAAGGGGCCCAGGCGCTGGTCTTCACCGTCGACATGCCGATACCCGGAATCCGGTATCGTGATCCTCGATCGGGCATGTCAGGCCCGCACGGCCCGGCCCGCCGTTTCGTTCAGGCGCTGGGAAAACCCGGCTGGGCATGGGATGTCGGCTTGCGCGGCCGGCCCCATCAACTGGGCAACCTCGTCCCCGTCCTCGGCAAGGACAGCGGGATGGAGGATTATATCGGGTGGCTGGCCAGGAACTTCGATCCGGCTATTCGATGGAATGATCTGGAATGGCTGCGCGAGGCGTGGGACGGCCCGCTGATCATCAAGGGCATCCTTGATCCCGCGGATGCCCGCGACGCGGCGGATTATGGCGCGCAGGGGATCGTGGTCTCCAACCATGGCGGCCGGCAGCTTGACGGTGCCCCCTCCGTCGCTCGCGCGCTGCCGGCGATCGCGGATGCCGTCGGTGACCGGCTGACGCTGTTCGCCGATGGCGGCGTTCGGTCGGGCCTTGATGTGGTGCGGATGCTGGCGCTGGGCGCGCGCGGCGTGTTGCTCGGGCGCGCCTGGCTGTGGGCGCTTGCCGCTCAAGGAGAGGCTGGCGTCGACCGCATGGTGTCGATGCTCGCGCAGGAGATGCGCGTGGTGATGACGCTGGCCGGCTGCAATAGCGTTGCGGCGCTCGACCGAACGATCCTTGCGACAAGTCCTTCTGTTCGCTTCCGAGGAGTGACCCTATGAAACTCTGCCGGTACGGTGCATGCGGCGCGGAAAAGCCAGGCATTCTCGACGCTGAAGGGCGCATTCGGGATCTGTCGTCGGTAATCGGCGATATCGACGCCGCAGCGATTTCGCCTGAAGGGATCGAGCGGCTTCGGCAGGTGGACATTGACGCGCTGCCGCTGGTGCCTGACGGCGTGCGTTATGGCGTGCCGGTGACGGGCACGCGCAAGTTCATCGCGATCGGGCTCAATTATGCCGATCACGCGGCGGAATCGAATCTGCCGATCCCGTCCGAGCCGGTCGTCTTCAACAAATGGGTCAATTGCCTGCAGGGGGCGAATGATCCGATCGTGATTCCGCGGGGATCGACGAAGACCGACTGGGAAGTCGAACTCGGCGTCGTGATCGGGACCGCCGCGCATGACGTCGCCGAGGCGGATGCGTTGACCCATGTCGCCGGCTATTGCGTGGTCAACGACGTCTCCGAACGCCACTGGCAACAGGAACGCGGCCCGACCTGGGACAAGGGCAAGGGCTTCCCGACCTTCGGCCCGGTCGGCCCCTGGCTGGTCACCGCCGACGAGGTGGGCGATCCGCAGGCACTCGGCATGTGGCTGGCGGTGAACGGCCGCCGCGTGCAGGACGGAAACACCAGGACGATGATTTTCACCGTCGCGCAGATCGTCGCTTATTGCTCGCGTTTCATGGCCCTGGAGCCGGGCGATATCATCACCACTGGCACGCCGCCGGGCGTCGGCATGGGGCAGAAGCCCGATCCCTGGTACCTCAAGGAGGGCGATGTCGTCACGCTGGGCATCACCGGCCTCGGCGAGCAGCGGCAGGAGTGCCTGCGGACATCCTAGCCCATGTGGCTCGATCGACGCCGGTTAAGAACCATTGCTTTCTATCGCCGCTTGTTGGCAAAATCGTCGCCAAGCCAGTATCAAGGGGCTCTCAGGCGCGTTGAGACTTGAGCGACAATGGGCGGGCAAGATTAACCGGGTCTGCTCGCGCCGAAGGTAGACTTTCAACGGAGACTCTATGCCCCGACCAGGCCCTAAAGGGACATATGCGGCGCCTGCCATCGAAAAGGCATTCGAGGTGCTCGAGATGTTGGCGAGCCAGCGCGAAGGAGCGCTGGTCAGCGAGATGGCGGCGTATCTCGACCGGTCGGTCGGCGAGCTGTTTCGGATCGTCATTGTCATGGAGCAAATGGGCTACCTCCAGAAGTCCGCGAAATCAGATCGTTACACGGTCGGATATAAGCTGCTCGATTTGGCTTATCGCGCGACGCCGGCCCAGAATCTGGTCAATGCTGCGTTGCCCGAAATGCGGATGCTTGCCATTGAAACCGGGCAATCTTGCCATTTCGTCGTACCCAATGGCGGCGAAGGGCTGGTTATTGCGCGCGAGGAGAATCCGGGCACCCGCGGCTTCTCACTGCGGTTGGGCGCGGCAATCGATATGGTTAAAAGCTGCTCGGGGCAGGTAATTCTTGCGTTTTCCAGCGCCGAGCGCGCCGACCATATCATCGCCGAAGCGGAAGCGATTCAGGGCATCAAGGTTGATCGCGCGGCGCTGAGTGCGCGGCTGGAGAAAATCCGGCAGGCCGGGTTCGATCATCGGAAAAGCCCGATCACCCATGGGGTGACCGATATCAGTTATCCGGTGTTCGGCTTTCACGAGGACATCGTCGGGGCGCTGACGATTCCTTTTCTCGAACTCATCGATGGGTCACAGAAAGTCGGCTTCGATGCGGCCCTCGGCGTTCTGAAAACCGCTGCAGCCAACATTTCGGAGACGCTCGGTTATCACGCCGGGCGCGGCGATACCATCGCCGTCCGCGGGTGAAACGCGGCGAGGGCCGGTATCAGATCAAAAGCTGGCCACCGCCTTCAGCACGTGATCGGCCTCCGCGATCAGTTCCGGAAGCCGGACCGGCATCTCCTCGCCGATAACGCTGTGGGTCTGCAAGTCGCTGGCCTTGATGTCGCCACGCTTCATTGCGCCGATAACCCGGGCAAAATCGCCGGGCAGGGCGTTGCGGCTGGCTATCAATGTGGTTTCGCGCTTGTGAAACTCGGGGTCGTCGAACTGGATTTCCCCAGGCGAAACGCCGACGAAGACCAGCTTGCCGCCATGGCCGAGGTAGGACAACGCGTTGTTCATAGCTGCGATAGAGCCGGTTGCATCTATGGCAACGTCGAAGAACTCTCCGTCGGTCTTGGCCCGCAGCGTCTCCGCAAGCGCCGCATCGGCTTCCACGATGTCGTCGAAGCCGAGCCTCGACCTGGCATAATCCAGCCGGCTCCGCCGCTGGTCGACCAGAGTAATGCTTGCGCCGTCCAGCCTGGCAAACAAGGCGGCCGCGATTCCGATCGGCCCGGCACCGACGATCAGCACCCGATCACCGGACGAAATCGTGGCTCGCGCCACCGCGTGCGCGCCAATCGACAAGAATTCCAGCAGTGCGGCCTCATCGAGCGACAGCCCAGTAGCGTCGATGACCGCGCTCTCCGGGACCGCCAGCAATTCACACATGCCGCCGTCGGCATGCACGCCCAGCACGGAGATGTTGGCGCAGGCGTTGGGCTTTCCACGTCTACAGGCCAAGCACGTCCCACAGGCGAGATAAGGATTGACGGCGACGACTTGGCCGACCTGAAAAGTCGAGCCCTGCGGTGCGTGCTCGATCTCGCCGGCGAGTTCATGACCCATGACGCGGGGATAGGTGAGATAGGGGTGGCGGCCACCGTAAATGTGGAAATCGGTGCCACACAAGCCGACCCGCCGGATTCTGATAAGGACCTCGCCTGCTTTCGGGACGGGCGGCTCGCGCGTTGCGACCGCAAGGCGATGTGGCTCCTGGCAAACGATTGCTTTCATACACCCTCGCCTAACAAAATCATTGATGCAAATACGCTATCGCTTATGGAAAGCAAGCGGGAACGGATAACCGTGCTTGCCGGCGATGCAACCGCTAATGTCGGAGCGTTGCGCGCGGGTGAGGAGTGTTCGGCTCGTGTCGCTCGACCTACTTGCGAGGTACAATTTGTTTATGGGAGCGCTTGTGGAACGTCCCAACGCCATATATGAAAAGTAGTTATTATAAGAGAAAGCTGTTGGGGAGGGTCTGTGAGCGTCGCCATCGCCCGGGATTTCAGTGACGCGCGCTTGCTGGCTCAAGGCGTCTGCCCGTTTGCCACTACGACGCACGCCTGCAGGGGAGATTCGGTTTGAGCGAGGATTCTGTATTTCCGCGCCGGTGGGCGACGGCGTTTATCCTCACGATCGCGTTGTTCTTCCTGTGGGGAGTCGCAAACAATCTCAACGACATCCTAATCGCGCATTTCAAAGTGGTATTCACTCTCAGCGATCTTGGCGCGGGACTGATCCAGTCGGCATTCTATCTCGGCTATTTCTGTCTCGCGATTCCGGCGGCGGTATTCATGCGGGCGAGAGGGTATCGCGCAGCGGTGATTCTCGGCCTGGGCCTCTACGGCGTGGGCGCGCTGCTGTTCTGGCCAGCCGCAGCGACGCTCAGCTATCCATTCTTTCTGTGCGCGTTGTTTGTGATCGCCGCCGGTCTCGCGTTTCTCGAGACCTCGGCGAATCCGTTGGTTGCGCGACTCGGGCCGGAAGGGAGCGCGTCGCTCCGATTGAGCTTCGCGCAGGCTTTCAACCCGCTTGGGTCGATCGCCGGCGTGCTGATCGGACGACGTTTTATCCTCGCGGAGTCGACCGTTCCGGCGCCATTGTCCTCGGCGGTCGAGGCGACCCAACGGGCGACGCAGGCAGCGAGCGTCCAGATGCCCTATCTGCTGATCGGCCTTGGGGTAATCGCGTGGGCCATCCTGATACGGTTGACGCCCTTTCCTGCGGTCGCCACCGACGCGGACGCCATCGAGGATTCGGCTGCGGCCGCGGCATTCGGCTCGGTGATCCGTACGCCGCGGGTGATGTTCGGGGTCGCCGCCCAATTCTTCTATGTCGGCGCGCAGGTTGGCGTGTGGAGCTTCCTGATCCGCTATGCCGAGATTGCGTTGCCCGGCACCGCTGCGCGGACGGGGGCGACGTATCTGACGATCTCGCTCGTGCTGTTCATGGTGGGACGATTTATCGGTGCCGCGCTAATGACCAGGGTCCGCCCGCTCGCGCTGCTCACCCTGTTCGCGGCGATCGACGCGGCATTGTGTGCGTTTGCGACGTTCGTTCACGGGGTTCCCGGGGTGACAGCCCTGGTCGTGTCGAGCTTCTTCATGTCGATCATGTATCCGACGATCTTCGCAGAATCGGTCGCCGGCCTGGGAGATCGAACCAAACCGGCATCGGCATTGTTGGTGATGGCGATCATCGGCGGCGCGATCTTTCCGGCGCTGATGGGCTTTGTCTCAGACCGGTCGGGATCGATCGTCAATGCGATGCTCGTCCCGGCGCTGTGCTTCGCGATGGTGTTCGCGTTCGGCGCCGTCAACCGCCGTGGGCTGGCCGAGGTCGTAAATGGGGCCGCGAAGCAGTGATCCTCCAGTTCGGAACCAGTCGCTTTCTGCAGGCCCATGTCGATTTGTTTGCCTGGCAAGCGCGCACGTCGGGCCAGGACGTGCCGCCGATTGTGATCGCCCAGGTTACCGATGACGAAGCGCGATCGCGTCGCCTGTCGGCATTCGCCGATCCCAGCGGCTTTTCGGTGATCGTCCGCGGCGTAGAAAAGGGGCGGCGGATCGCGAGCTCGATAATCGTTCGCAGCGTGGTCGACGGCATCAGTGCGCGTCGGGATTGGCGGAAACTTGTCGCCCTGTTTGTCTCGTCGGTTACCCATGTGGTTTCCAACACGGGCGCGACGGGCTTCGAGTCGATTGAAGGCGAACAGCCGCCGAACTCGGTTCAGCCGCCGACCGGCTTCATCGGCATGATCGTGCAGCTGCTATATAATCGTTGGAAGGCGGGTCGGGACGGCGTGACGTTCCTTCCATGCGAACTCATCCGGACCAATGGCGCCGTCCTCCATCACCGCGTGAAGGCGCTCTCAAACCAATGGGGCTATGGGGCGGCGTTCGAAGAATGGCTCGATACCGAATGCCGATGGGTCGACACACTGGTCGATCGCATTGTCAGCGAGCCGCTGAATCCCGCCGGCGCCATAACCGAACCCTATGCGCTGTGGGCGGTGAGCCGGCAGCCGGGTCTCGTTATGCCTTTCAACCATCCGGCAATCGAGCTGACCGATGATCTCGAGCATTTCGAACGTCTGAAACTTCACATTCTCAATCTTGGCCATACCTGGCTCGCCGCACAGTGGCGGCGGCTGGGAGAGCCGTCGGCGATGACGGTGCTCGACGCGATGAGCACGCCCGCCCTGGCCGATTCCCTCACGGCGGTCTATCGCGACGAGGTCGTTCCCGGGTTTATCGCCCGCGGCGCTGGTGACGCGGCGCACGACTATGTCGAGACGACGCTCGAGCGATTTCGCAATCCGTTTCTTGCCCATCGCCTCGCTGATATCGCGACCGATCACTCGACGAAGATCAAGACACGGATTGGCGGTTTCGTCGATTGGGTCGAACGGAGCGGCACCGTGTTGCCGATGCCGAAGCTCCAACATCTCCTGCAAGCGAGAAGCGCATCATGACCAGGGCTTTGTGTTTGACGAGTGGCGACGACGTCGCCGTCTTGATAGACGATGGGACGCCAGGTGACACTGTCCTTGGCGTCGGCCTGCGCGACGCAATCGCGAGCGGTCATAAAATGGCGTTGCGGCGCATTGCCAGGGGCGAGACAGTCCGCAAGTACGGACAAGCAATCGGCATCGCGAGCACCGACATTGCGGCCGGCAGCCATGTTCATACGCATAATCTATCGGTCGGAGATGGCCGAGCCGCCGTCCGAGCGGGTTTGCCGTCCGCGACGTGGACGCCCCCGGTGCCGAAAGAAACGCTACCGCTCACTTTCGCCGGATATCGGCGCGATAACGGCAGCGTAGGGACGCGCAACGCGATCGGTGTTATCTCCAGCGTCAATTGCTCGGCAACTGTCGTGCGGCGCATTGCTCGCCAATTCGAGGACAACCTGCCGTCCGGTGTCGATGCCGTAGTGCCGATCACCCATACACGAGGATGTGGCATGGCGGGGACGGGCGAGGCATTTGAAACGCTGGAGCGGACGCTGGCCGGCTACGCGCGCCACGCCAATTTCGGCGCCGTGCTGATGATCGGCTTGGGTTGCGAGCAAGTCCAGATCGAGGGGCTGCTCGCTCGCTATGGCCTTGCGCCCGGAGCGCGATTGAGGACGCTCTCCATTCAGGACGCTGGCGGTACCGCTGAGGCTATCGACCGCGGCGTAGCGATCGTGTCCGATTTCGTCGATCTCCTGAGGAACGATCGACGTAGCGACTGCCCTGTATCTGACTTGGTGCTGGGTCTGCAATGCGGGGGGTCGGATGGTTGGTCCGGCATCACGGCCAACCCCGCACTGGGGGCAGCCGCTGACTTTCTGATAGCGGCTGGAGCGACAGTGCTGCTGTCGGAAACGCCGGAAATTTATGGTGCCGAACATCTGTTGCTGGCACGTGCCGCAAGTCCCGCAGTCGCCAACGCGCTCGACGAGCGGATCGCCTGGTGGGAGCGATACGCCAGCCGTAATGGCGTCAGCCTCGACAATAATCCATCCCCCGGCAACAAGGCTGGAGGGCTGACCACCATCTTCGAAAAATCGCTCGGTGCGATCTCGAAGGCCGGAACGGGGCCGCTCAATGACGTGATCCTTTATGGGGCGCCATGTCGTCACCGCGGTCTGGTGTTCATGGATTCGCCCGGTTACGATCCCTGCTCGGCCACCGGCCAGATTGCCTCGGGCGCCAATCTTCTTGCTTTCACCACGGGGCGCGGATCGGCGTTCGGCGCGCTGCCAACGCCCTGTCTGAAAATCGCTTCGAACGCACGCTTGGCCGCGGCAATGGCGAACGACATGGACATCGATTGCTCGCCGATCCTCGACGGGATGTCGGTCGCGGAGGCGGGCGAGTTGATCTACCGGATGCTCGTCGCGACCGCTTCAGGTCAGGAAACCAAGTCGGAGCGGCTCGGTCTTGGCGATTTCGAGTTCGTGCCTTGGGACATGGGTGCCTGGCTATAGACGTCCCTGGCCGTCCGTATCGCCCTGAATTGGCGATGCCTTGCTTCTTTCCTTGAGTATGCGCGACTGGGAACTGTCGGGGCGGCTCACTTGTAGCTCCCCATCGTCACCTTCAGCAGATAGGGCGTATCGACGAAATTGAGCCCATAGTCGGTCTCGTCGCCGTTCCATACGCGGTCCATCACCCACGTGCCCTTATCGAAATGGCCTTCTTCGACGCGCACCATCAAGGGGTGAGGGGGGCCGTCATTCGACGCGTCGATGTGCAGGCGGACGTGATCGCCGGTAATCAGAAACGTATCGGGGCCGAGCGCAGCGACGAGACACCCGCCGATCGGCTTGGCGGCCCAGGGCGGGGCGTCCTGGCGCCGCATGTCGTCCTCGTCGGGTCCGAACTGCCATTGGCCGTATTTGGCGGTAATCGTCCAGGCGCCGAAGGTTTTCTTTTGCGCGGCGCCGTCGTCCGGCCGCGAACAGCCCCAGGTCTCATGCTCGTACGCGATCCTTGCCCAATCGCGGTCGATCGGGGCGATCAACGCATATTTGCTGGCGAAGGCGTCTATGATCTCGTCGTCGAGCGGACCGGCGCCGAGAGGGTAGTTGAAATAGCCCGTCGCATCCATGCCGAACGGCGCATAGCCGATCGCACCGTGACCCAAAGCGGACCAGAAATACCGTGCGAATTTGGGTGCGTTGCCCGTTTCGGGGACAAACAATGGATTGTCGGGGCGATCGTAGTGATCGAGATAAGCCGCGACGTCTGCGCTCTTGGCATCGTATATGTCGGGCGCCTCGGTGTCGATTGCCGGCGCCGCCGCTTTCCAAATGTCGAGGACGTCCCATTGTGGTCCACCGCTTGCCACCGCTTTAGGATCGGGCGTTCCGAACGCGCCGGCGAGGGCCGCGTTGGCATACATCGGCAGCGGCTTTACTTCCTTGCCGGCGGCGGCGATTTCGTTGACGTAACGAGCCAGATACCAGGTGTTGAAATAGCGATCGGCTTGGTCGCCGAACACCCGCGCCCAGTTTCCAGGCTGCTTGTGCTGCGCCTTGACCAGCGCCGCAGGCACGGGCCCGTCGAACAGCTTCTGCGCGGCCATGCCGTAATCGCGCGGGTTGCCGTAGCTGCCGGTTTCGTTTTCGACTTGCACCATCAGCACGGTGTTCTGCGGATCGTGCGCCTTGAGATAGGACATTAGCTGCACGAAGGCGCGCTTGTCGGCCTCCAGCGTCGAGCGGTACATTGGCGATAGCGCGTAAGAATCACTGCCATCCGGCTTCTTCATGCGCGGAAAGCGCCTGTTGTTGGTCAGCACCCAGGCTGGCGTGTAATTGGGATTGGTATTCTTCCAGGTGCCGAACCACAACAGCACCAGGCGCTTGTCGTGCGACCGCGCCTGCTCGAGCAGCGTTTGCACCCAGGAAAAATCGAACTTCCCTTCCTCCGGTTCGACTTGCTGCCAGGCGACCGGAATCTCCAGCGTATTGGCGTGCAATTGATCGAGCACCGGCCAGACCTTCGGCAGCGCAGACGGATAATTGCTCGAATTGTTCGCCTGCGCCCCAAGCATCAGGAACGGGGCGCCGTCGACCAGTAGCGCGTGATGATTGCCGTTTGTCACCAATCGGGGAAGCGGCGCTTCCGCCTGTTGTGCGGCCGCCGGGGTATTCGTCGCGGTCAAGAGCGCTACCAGCGTCGCCGTCACGCCGCTTCTTGCAATCATTTTTCTCTCCCCTTCAGTTGATCTGTCAATCTTTGCGCGAGGGCGGGAGGGTGAGCGAGACACGGTGCGTAGCTCGATGCCCGGAAGGCTCAACGCGCGTCGCTGTGTCCTTGTCTCGAATCTTCAACTCCTACTTGCCTAATGAGAACCTGTTTGCAAATATGATAAATAGGGCGGCGCTGTCGAGATGCGTTGCCGGTCAGGCAAAGGAGAGGCTCGATGATCAAGCTTAACAAGCGAGAGTTGCTGGGTGCATCGCTCGCCACGGCGCTTTCCTCGAGGGCGCTGGCGCGCGGTTCCGGCGCGTCTGCTTCGCTGCCGGGCCTCGATGCCGACGTGCCCAAGCCGGTGGCAGGCCGCTTTCAGCCGACCACCGAATCGCTGATGACCTACCGAACGCCCGAGTGGTTCCGCGACGCCAAGTTCGGTATCTGGGCGCATTGGGGGCCGCAAGCGGTGCCGGGGCAGGGCGATTGGTATGCCCGCTTCATGTATGTGCCCGGCCACCCGCATTACGATCATCATCTGAAGACCTACGGCCACCCTTCCGAACACGGCTACAAGGACGTCATTCCGCTGTGGACCGCCGATCGGTTCGATGCCGATGCGCTGATGACGAAATATGCGGCAGCGGGCGCGAAATATTTCGTGTCGATGGGGGTCCATCACGACAATTTCGATCTGTGGAATTCAAGGCATCACCGCTGGAACGCGGCGGCGATGGGCCCCGAGCGCGACATCGTCGGCACATGGCAGGCCGCGGCGAAGCGGCACGGCTTGCGCTTCGGCGTTTCCGAGCATCTCGGCGCCAGCTATTGCTGGTGGTATCCCAACCATCTCTACGACCAGTTCTGGCCGAAACTCGGCGTCAGCTATGACGGCGCCGACCCGCGCTATGCCGATCTCTACCACGACAATCGTGACCAGCCGTTCCTCAACAAGCCGGGCACCTGGTACACCGACAACGCCGAATACCATCACATATGGTACAAGCGTATCCGCGACCTGGTCGACAGCTACCAGCCCGATTTGCTTTATTCTGACGGCGGTTTGCCGTTCGGGTCGATCGGAAAATCGCTGGTCGCCGACTTCTACAACAGCAGCATTGCGCGCAGCGGCAAGTTGGATGCGGTCTACAATTGCAAAGATTCGGGCTCCGGAGAATTCCACAAGGAATGGGCGGTGCAGGATGTCGAGCGCGGCGTGCTCAAGGGGATCAGCCCACTTCCCTGGCAGACCGACACATCAAATGGCGACTGGTTTTTCAACGAGAACTACAAATACAAAACCGCTGATGAAGTCATCACGATGCTGGCCGACATCGTCAGCAAAAACGGCAACATGCTGCTCAACGTCGTGTTGCATGCCGACGGCAGCTTGCCGCCCGAATCCGAGCAGCTGCTTGCCGAGTTGACGGCATGGATGGCGGTTAACGCCGAAGCGATTCACGGAACACGGCCATGGAAGATTGACGGTGAAGGTCCGACCGAAGCCGCCGCCGGCATGTTCAAGGAACAGGTCGCCTATACGGCCAAGGATATCAGGTTCACCACGAAAGGCGATCGTCTGTTCGCGATCACGCTCGGCGAGCCGGCAGGCAGCGTCGCGATTACCGCGCTTGCGCAGGGCAATCCGTACGAGAGGCGGCCGGTGAGCCGCGTCCGGCTGCTCGGCGCGCGGCAAAAGACCAGGTTCCGGCAATCCGGGCAAGCACTGGTCATCGACATGCCTGCGGCGCTGCCGACGCGCCACGCCAGCGTCTTCGAGATCAGCTTCGCCTGACCACTTCCCCCTTTTCCGACCTTCGAATGGATGACGATGACAATTCCCACCAGGCTTTCGGCTGTCCGCGGCGCACTGGCGTTAGGGCTATGTGCTGTGATCGCGCCAGTTGCGCTGCCCATATCGGCGGCAGCGCAGAGTCCCGCCGGCCATCCCGATTGGCCGGGCAGCGGCCAGTTGTTCGTCGGCGCCTGCTATCAGCCGATCGACCGCTCGCCTGAACAGATCAGGCAAGACATCGCGATCATGAAGAAGGTAGGCTTCACGATGGTTCGCATGGGCGACCTGTCCTGGGATTCGTTCGAGCCCGAAGAAGGCAAGTTCACCTTCGACTGGTTCGACGACGTGCTCGCCCAGATGCGCGCGGCCGGGATCAAGGTCATCCTCGATATCCCCGGACTGCCGGCGCCGACCTGGCTGCACAAGAAGTATCCCGGTGTCGATATCGTCAATCAGAACGGTGTCCGGCTCCATCCCGCGACGCGCTATTGGGATGATATCAGCGATCCCGACTATCGGCGCGAAGTCCACGACCTCGCGGTGGCGATGCTCAAGCGATACGCTCACAATCCGGCGGTTGTCGCCGTCGGCTACGACAACGAAGTCGGCAGTTCGCCGATGTCCTATTCGGAAGGCGATCGTCAGCGTTTCATTGCCTGGCTCAAAAAGCGCTACGGCACGATCGAGGCGCTCAATAAGGCATGGGCAACGCAGCGCTGGTCACGGCGCATCGACAATTGGGACGAGGTGTATCTGCCCTATGGCGACGGGCCGGGGCCGAACGAGCGCAACCTCGATCTTCATCGTTTCTGGTCTGACGTGACGATCGCCGATTTGAACGATCTCGATTCGGTGCGTGAACAATATGCGCCGAACCTGCCGGCGGTTTCGAACCTGTGGCCGGATGCACCGGCGAAGGGATTCGATTATCTGCGCTCCTGGAACGGCTATTCGACCTACGGAGCGGAGGGCTTCTACCCGGGCGAGCCGCTGGGCGCGGCCTTCGGCGTAATGATGATGCGCGCCGGACACGAGACACCGGTCTGGTTCAACGAATTTACCGCGGGAGGCGGCGGCTATTACGGCACGCCGGGCCGATCGCGCATGTGGGCCTATTTCGGCCTGCTTTATTATTCGCAGACGTTCCTCGCCTGGACCTTCAACTCGCATATCGGGGGCGAGGAGCAATCGCTGTTCGGCCTGCTCGATCACGACAGCCGACCATCGTGGAAGGTCGACGAATTCGGCACGATCGCCAGCGAGTTCGCCAAGCTGAAGTCGATGGGTTTCCCGCGCTATCGCGATCCGCAGGTGGCGATCGCTTATTCCTTCGAGACCAACTGGCTGACGACGCCGCCGCCAGGCCCAAACACGATGAAGCAGTATTTTACCGGGAATTACGTCGATCAGGCGCGCGAGGCGTTCAAGCCGCTGTTCGAGGACAATATTGATGCCGCAGTCATCGACATCGCGCATGACCCGATCGACAAATACAAGCTCGTCGTGCTGCCCAGCGCCTATATGATGGACGCGCCGACCGCCGAGGCGGTGCGCCATTATGTCGCGAATGGCGGCACGGTAATCATGACCGGTTATTCAGCGAAGGTCGATGCAACCGGCAAGTGGTTCGAAACACCGTTGCCGGGGCAGCTAAGTGATGTCTTCGGCTTGCGGACGGACCAATTCTACCGATCCGAACAGCCGCTCAAGGTCAGATTCGATGGCCATGATCTGACCGGCACCGACAGCTATTACGAGGTCCTGGAGCCAAGCACCGCGGCGACGATCGCCAGCTTCGAGAACACGCCGCAAAAGAGCCCCGCGATCACCGTCAACCATTTCGGAAAGGGCACCGCGATCTATCTTGCAACGGCGCCGCAAGCAGCGTTGCTGGGCCCGCTCGAACGCTCGCTCTACGACAAGTTGGGGATCACGCGCGGCCCGCAGACGCCGGCGGGCGTCGTTGCTCGCGTCGTCGATGGTCGCACCATGTATGTCAACACCACGGAAAGCCCGAAAGCTGTGGTGTTCGATGGCACGAAGCGCGACGCGCTGACCGGCACTGCCCATACCGGCACCATGACACTGGCAGGATACGGCGCCGCCCTGCTGCAGTGATAATCGGGCGCGTGCGGCGCGCGCCGGCAACGATCCGCACAAGCTGCGCCCCATCCCTCGAAAACAACGATAAAGGCATTGCGCTGACGGAAAACCAATTCTATCGGTGAAAATACGATAAGTCAGAAGAGATTGTCAGGAGAGTATCCAATGCTTCCTCGCCGCCCTGCCGCCGTTATGCTGGCGCTGGCCGCTGCGCCGCTGCCACTCGCGCTCGTTTGGGCCGCTCCCGCCGCAGCGCAGGCCGACGATGCGACAGGCGAATCCCCCGCCGCTGCCGCGCAAACGGCCACTGATGCAACGGCGCCCCAGGCGAATGCCGGGACTGGCGACATTGTGGTTACCGGTGTTCGCGCCAGTCTTCAGTCGGCCGAAGCAATCAAGCGTGACGCGCCCGAAATCGTTGATTCGATTGTGGCGGAGGACATCGGCAAACTCCCCGACCGGAATGTCGCAGAGGCGTTGCAGCGGGTGGCGGGCATCCAAATCCAGCGTAATTACGGCGAAGGCAGTTCGGTCGCGATCCGGGGCCTGACGCAGGTGCGCACCGAATTGAACGGCCGCGACATCTTCACGGCCGGCGGCGTCGATCAGCTCAATCTCGAAGACGTCCCGGCCGAACTACTCGCCGGCATTGACGTCTACAAGAATCCCTCGGCAGATCAGATCGAGGGTCAGCTTGCCGGCGTCATCAACTTTCGCACCCGCAAGCCATTTGATTTCTCGGGTTTCAAATTTTCCGGCGGGGTCACACAGAATTATTACGATCTCATCGGCAAGAGCGGACCTTCAGCCTCGGCGTTGATTAGCGATCGCTGGGACACCGGCATCGGCGAAATCGGCGTGCTCGCCGACGTGGCCTATCAGAAGGATTATTTTCGCGACGATCAAATTTCGACCGAGCCTTTCTACACGCTTGATCAGAGCAAGGATGCGCAAGGCAATTATAACAATCCCGCCGATGCCGCCGTTGCCGCCGCTCTGGGCCGCGTTGGCGAAACGACCACCATCCCGCATGGAGGCGGCCTCAACAAGAATTACGGCCACCGGCAGCGGTTCGGCGTTGACGTCGCGCTGCAATGGAAGCCAACCGATACGCTCGAGTTCACGGGCGAGGTGTTCCGCAACAATTACAAGTTCAATATCCGCGGCAACGCGTTCTTCGCAACGACAGGCGACGCGGACATCAGCCCGTTGCCGGGCGCCGATTTCAGCTTTGCCGACAATGGCGATTTCATCAGCGGCACATGGCAGAATGTACCGCTGGGTTCGTATGCGAGCCTCAATACGCGCGAATCGACGACGACCGATTACTCGCTGACCGCGAAGTGGAAGCCCACCCCCAACCTTGAGATTACCGCGGACGGACAATACGTTCGTTCGAATACCCACCAATCGAACTTCATCGTCATCAGCAACGGGCCGAATGTCACCTTTCAGCAGGACGTGTCGGGCGACGTGGCGTCGTTCCACACGCTACCGGCCAGCGACACCACCGATCCGTCACTATTTTCGAACAACGGCTTCCTGGACGATTTTTCCCACTCTCACGGGACGGAAAAGGCTGGCCGGATTGACTTAAAATATGATTTTGAAGGCGGGCTGATTTCGTCGTTGCGCGCTGGATTTCGTTACACGGACCGTTACAATGAGAACGACGATACGGGATATCGCTACTCTACGATTACCGGACGGGGCAGCCTCGTTCCGTATGACTTGAGCGACATCTTCCGCGGCAATGCCGACGTGTTCGGCTCGGTCGTCACCTTCCCGCTTGAGACGATCGGCAATTATGACGAAACGTTGGCCGCGTTCGGCATTTCCGGTGCGCCACCGTTCCTGCCGAGCGGCAGCAACTCGCAAAGCCAGAAGACCTACGCCGGCTATGCCGCCGCGTTCTTCGATGCCAGCCCCTTGTCGATCCCGCTCGACGGCAATGTCGGCGTGCGCGTCGTCAAAACCGACGTTGATGTAGCAGGCTATTACCAGCAAGTGCCGCAGATCGTGCAGCCCGACGGATCAACGGCAACCGGGGATCCTGAATTCACGGCGATCGGCTTTCGGAATTCCTACACAAAGGTCTTGCCCAGCGTAAACCTGCGGTTCCATCTGACGAACAACCTGCAGTTGCGCGTCGCCGCCTCGAAAAATCTGGCACGCCCGACCTTCTCGCAGCTCAATCCGAGCTTGACGTTGACCGAGCCGGGCCCGGCGCAGTCCAATGAGATACACACGGCAACGGGCGGCAATCCGTTCCTCGCGCCGATGACGTCGCGCAATTTCGATGCCTCGCTCGAATGGTATTTCTCGCGCCATGGCTATGTCTCGGTCGCAGGCTTCTACAAGAAGGTCCACGGCTACATCCAGACGGCGATCACCCCGCGCGACATCACCTTCCCGGACAACAAGACTTATACGTATCAAGTGACGTCGTACACCAATGCCGCCGATGCCACGGTGAAGGGCGCCGAAGTCTCGTTCCAGCAGTTTTTCGACTTCCTGCCGGGGCCGCTCAGCGGCTTGGGGATGCAGGCGAACTTCACGTATGTCGATTCGCATGCGCCGAGCCCTGCAACGTCGGGTCCCGTAACGCAGGTGCCGCTCGAGCTGCTGTCGAAGTACAGCTACAACATCATCGGCATTTACGAAAAGGGTCCGATCTCGGCCCGGTTGGCGTACAATTGGCGCAGCAAGTTTGTGGAAACGACCGCAGGCGTCGGCACCGGCAATCTGCCGCAATTCGACCGGCCCTATGGCCAGCTCGACGGGTCGATCACTTATCAGGTCACACCGCATTTCTCGCTGGGCGTTGATGCGCGCAACATCAACAATGCGCTCAAGCAATCTTATTTCGGGATCACGACGCGGCCACGCACTGCGACTATCGCCGATCGCCGCTTCAGCATCACCGCGCGCGTTACCTATTGAGCGCTGCGGCTACCGGTTCACGATCTCCCCCTGACGTGGCCAAGGCAATAAATCGCCTTGGCCACCTTTTTGGGGGCAGTCCACTGGTTTAATTGAAGAAGCCGCTTGGTTAGGTGCGCGGGTGTGCGCTGCGCCGGTTGGCGCCTCGCGTTCGGCGACGGTGCCGATCCGGCGAAGGATTTCGGCTTCGGCCGGGGCAGAGCGATTTCTCGAATAGGGCTGGGTCATGAAACGGGGAGGGCAGGTCAAACATTGTAAAGAATGCCTCGCTTCGTCTCGTGCCACTTGACGGCACGCGCTTGCGCCGGAAGCTCGTTGGAGCCGGGGGGGCAAACAGTGGGGCGTAGCGTATGACCGACGGCGAATCCGACATTCCTGTGCGTGCGGTGCAGGCATGGAGTGATGGGCGCGGCCATCTCTATTCGACGAAAGAAGCAGCATTGCTCGTCGAGATCGAGCGTGTGTTGGGGCATTTCGGCACGGGCGAGAGCATGGCGCCGGGCATTGCAAGATTGATCGCCGCAAAACGGGATGAACTGATGCCGCTACTTGCCGCTTTCGGGCCCGATACCGTCAAAGCGATCAGCCTGGATCTGGCGCGGGAGCGGCGCGGCGCTGGATGATCGGGCCGAGCGCGTCGGCTCGCCAACCGTCGTTTTGGCGCGCCGCACCTGATCCCGTGATTGACGCCGCCAGTGCAAAATCGCGCGATCGTCGTCGCTATCGATCTTCGCGCGTGCCGGCGGTGCTTTAAATCGGGCCGCCGCCTCCGACGGCGGGCCCTTCGCAGCCGACGCGGAGGAGCGAGTATACGTTCGATGACGTATAACGCTGCTGCCGGACTTCGGACATCTTGCCACCGCAACTTGATTATCGCGGGGACAAGATGGACGGCATTCGCGTAGGCAAGAGGATCATCGGCGCCGATTCACCGGTGATCGTGGGTTGGGAGAATATCGGGCGCGTCGAAGGCGGCCCCGTGAAACAGTTCATCTTCACCTGGTTCCAGCCTACCGTGTTGTTCGCGGCGATCCTGTTTTGGTATTACGCGCCCAATTCGATCGCCAAGGCTTCGACCGCAATCGGCATCGGCATCGGTTTCAAGCTGCTGCTGCTGTCGCTCGAGTGGGTAAACCCGCGTTACGACAGCTGGCGGCTGACCTGGAAGGAACTGGTCACCGATCTGTTCTACGTCGGGCTCGGCTATACGGTGTTGCGGATCGTCGACAGCTATATCGGCAGCTCGGTGATGGTCGAAGCCATCCAGCATCTGTTCCATTGGGACAAGTTCGCATGGTTCACCAGCCTGCCTCTACTGGTGCAGGCCTTTCTGATCTCTTTCATCTTCGATTTCGGGCAATATTGGATGCATCGCGGGATGCACAATTGGTATCCGCTGTGGCTGCCGCATTCGGTGCATCACTACATCACGCAGATGAACATCAACAAAGGCGCGGTTGGCAATCCGGTGGAGTTGTTCCTGATCGGCCTGGGTATCGGCGGCTTCTTCGATTTCGTGCCGCGCGCCTTCCTGTTGGCCGGCGCGATCGGCATGTCGGTGGGTAGCTATATGCACATCAACGTGCGCTTCAATACGCCCCGGTGGTGGCGGTTCCTGTTCAATACCACCGAGCATCACAGCGTGCACCATTCGCGCGACTATGAAGCGAGCCGCAGCAACTTCGCCGGAACCTATATCTTCATCGATCGCATCTTCGGCACCTGCGTCGATGGCGAGGCCGAGCTTCTCGGCATGGAAGGCGGACGCCGCATGTCGATCCGCGAACAGATGACCTATCCCTTCACCGAGGCATGGAAGACGCTGAAGGAAAAATTCGCGCGGCCGGGCGCCATGGTGATGCCGGCCGAGTGAGGGCTGGCCGATCGCCGGGCTTGGTCGCCAGCATCGCAATGAGGGCCGCGACAAACGCGACATCGATCATAGGATAATCATGTGAACATGCGTTTGATCGACTGGATCTGGCACATCAGGGGCAGCGTGGCGCTCGCCCCCGGGCAATCGAGCGATGACGCCTTCGGCAAGCTCGAGCCGCTGTTTCGCCAGCCCAACACCAGCTTCGAGCGATCGAACGACATGCTGGTGTTCCAGAAGAAGGATCAGGCCGCCCAGGACAAGATGTCGATTTTCGACGACGGCACCTTGCGGATCGAACGAGGCACGAGCGGCGCCGTGCTGCGCTATCATCTCACCAGCCGGGCCCTGCTGGCCTGCTTTCTGGCGCCGCTATTGTTCCTGGGCATCGCGCAATTCACCGTCATGTTGGGGCAGCATCAGGCCAAGACCGAACACGCGTCCGACAAAAGCGCGGACGCGAAGAAGGACAAGGACAAAAAGATCGTGCCGCTGAATCCGATCGACAAGTTTCTCGGCGCCCCCGCGCCCGAGAAGCCCGACAAAAAGGATGCCGACAAAGGCGGGAAGCGCGACAAGAAGCCCTCGCCGACGCCCGCCTATGTCTTTGCCGCGATCTTCGCCGCGCTCTATGTCGGCGGGCGCATCCTCGAAGACCGGTTGATCAAATCGCACTTCGCCAAGCGGTTGCGCGGCTCGCGATCAACGATGACCCGCGAGCCCGCGCTTCCCCCGGTTGGCGGTCGCGCGGCTTAGCGCAGCGCGGCGATCTGCGTCGCTTCGGGGGCAGTCCGCGCCGCCGTCGCGGTGGCGATGCGGCTCTTGATATCGGCGATCACATCCGCGTGGCAGGCGCGCGCCTGAGCGCCGAGCGCCAGGTGGATCGAATCCATGCCCTCGCCGCAGACGGCACTCGCGGCCTGATCCATTCGGATCGCGAGCCGTTGCTGGCCTTCCACGGTGGTGAGATCGATCCCGCGCAGGTTGAGCACCGCGCTGTCGGCCGAAAAGGGATTGTCGCCGGATGCGGCAACGGCAGGTGCCGCCAGCAGAACCGCGACAAGCGGCGCAAGAACCATTTTCATCATCATCTCCTAATCCTGCGTGGCCTGTCGCTCTGCGTCGATCAGGTGCATTTCAGGTAGGAGCGGCGCATGGTGTTGACAAGTATCGGGGTAGATCGCCCGCCGGTCAGCGCGGGTAGACCATCAATGTCGCGAGCTCGACCTGCCGGCCGAGCGCGCCCGGCGGCAGTTCGACGCGATCGGTGCTTTCGCTTCCCGTCCGGCGGTCGATCAGCGCGAGCGTCAGCATCGGCCCGGACGCGCCAGGCCAGCGGCGCGCGGTTTCGAGGGGAACGGTAACCCGCCAGGAGCGGCCGCCCTCAACGGCGAGCGTCTGCTCGCCGATCCTGATCGCAACTGCCCGGCTCGACCGGTGGCCGGAGAGGCGTAGGCAGGTCTGTTCGCCGCAATGAACCAGCCGCGCTTTCGGTGCGCTTGCCGCCGATGCGGGCGCCGCGGTCACGGCGCCGACGAGTAGCAAGCCGGCCCAGCCGGCGTGTCCTGATGTTCGGAAAAAAGCGGCCATGGCGTTCGGATACGTCGCTGCGCCCGGCCGCGGAATTGGTCGTTTAACGTAGTCGCGCTGCCGCCGCGGAACCGGGCTTTGTCACGGTTACGTCAAATACCCCATGTCCGCGATCATAAAAATCTACAAATCTGTAATAACGAAAGGGCCCCCGTTCGAGGCGGCCGGCACAGGAAGGATGCCCCGGGAGAAACAGTTTTAGAGAAACGGGGGCAGGGATGGCAGTACGACTCTTTCGCACGAGCTTGTTGGGTGCGACCACGCTGATCGGCGTCGCGGGAACGCCCGCACTGGCGCAGGACGCGCCGGATACGGCGTCGACCACGACGACCGACGCAAACGCCTCCACCGGCGGAGCCACGCAGGAGATCGTGGTGACCGGCAGTCGCCGGCGGACCACGCTGCAGGACGCGCCGATCAACATCAGCGCGGCTTCGCAGGAGATGATTCAGGACCAGCGGCTGGATGACATCCGGTCTCTTGCCGCGTTCACGCCCGGCGTCACGGTGGCGGATACCGGGCCGAAATCGACCGGCAACATCATCCTGCGCGGCATTTCCTCGGGCGACACCAGCGTTTCCGGCGCGAACAGCAACGACGCGCTCGGGGTCTATCTCGGCGAGGTGCCGCTCTATCTCGACTTCAAGCTGATCGATATCGATCGCGTGGAAGTGCTGCAGGGGCCGCAGGGCACGCTATACGGCCTCGGCACGCTGGCGGGCGCGGTGCGCTACATCCCCAACCGGCCGAACGCCGACCGTCTGTCGATCGATCTTCACGGCCGCGGCTTCGCCGAATCGCATTCCGACGATTTCGGCGTGAATGGCGACATCGCCGTCAATCTGCCGATCGTGACCGATCATATCGCCTTGCGATCCGCGACTGGCTATTATGACAATCCCGGCTTCATCGATTATACGCACCTGCTGCAGAATCCGGGTGTTTCCGATCCCCAGCCGGTTCGCGCCACGGCCGGTTCGACGGGCTCGTTCGGCGATACCACCGATTATGGGCAGAATTTCAAGCGTCGCAAAGACGTCAATTTCGAGCACACGTTCACCACGCGCAACCAGTTGCTGCTCGAGTACAATCCCGACTTCAAGGCGTACCTTACCTACGCCCACCAGACGACCAAGACCGACGGACGCCAGGCAAATGGCGCCGGCGTGCTCGGCACCGGCAATTATGAGGGGCCGTGGCGCTATCTCGAGCCGAGCAAACGTAAATCGGATCTTTTCTCGGCCGAGGTCTATCTCAATTTCTTCAATTTCGCCCAGCTCGTCAGCACCACCGCCTATACGAAGCAGACGAACCACAGCACCGATGACAATACCGATCTGCTGCTCGACCTCGACTATGGCTATGAGGCGTTCCCCGAATTCTCCTCTTATGCCCACAATGAATCGACCACCCGCCAGTTCGACCAGGAGGTGCGGCTGGTTTCGACTCACGGCGGGCCGTTCAACTGGGTGATCGGCGGGTTCTACAATCGCCAGAAATATAAGTCCCACCGCCATGAATATACGCCGGGCTTTGCTCAATGGGACGGCTATTGGGGCGTCGATCGACCCGACAACCTCGAATATGTTTCGCAGGTCAACAACGTCAACAAGGAGAAGGCGGTCTATGGCGAAGGCACGCTGCACATAACCCACAAGTGGCAGGTGACCGGCGGCATCCGCTATTTCAAATACGACGTGATGTCGTCCGGCGGATCGGCTCTGCCGCTGCTGGGCATCGGCGTTGACGATTATCCGGCGGACACGGTTCTCCCGACCCGGATAAAGACCGGAACCGCATCAAAGGACGGTGTCGTCTGGAAGGCGAATACCTCTTACAAGTTCAGCAACAATCTGCTCGCTTACTTCACCTATTCGACCGGGTATCGCGTGGGCGGCGCCAACCATGTGGTGGCGTGCACGCCCGAAGATTTGCAAAGAGCGGCGGAAGGCAAGCAGGTGCTTTGCGCGTTGCCGAACGAGCTGTTCTATGGCCCGGACAAGACGCGCAACAAGGAAATCGGCGTGCGCGGCAGCCTGTTCGACAGGCGCCTGCAATTCACGATCGACGCCTATCACATCGATTGGACCGGCGTGCAGGTGCCCAGCCAGACGGTGAACGGCGCGATCGGCATTACCGTGAACGGTGCCGACGCGGTTTCCAAGGGCTTCGATGTTCAGGGCACGCTGCGGGTCACGCCGAATCTGACGATGATCGGCACCTATTCCTATGTCGACGCGCATCTGACCACGGGGGTCGCCGGCCTGGTGGTGAGCCAGGGCGTGCGATACGATGCCGAGGCGGGCGACCGCTTGCCGGGATCGGCCAAGAATTCGGCGACCGGCCGGATCATCTACACCTATCCGCTGGATAATGGCGCCAAGATCCAGGCGACCTGGGCCTCGGTATATCACGGCGACATCTATTCGCGGGTCGGCCTGCGCGGCAATGGCGAGGTGATCCCGCACTACATCACTCACAGCGCCTCGGTGAATTATATCACCGATCGCTTCGAGATCGGGCTGTTCGCCGACAACCTGACCGACAAATATGCGGTAACCTCGGTGAGCAACGACCTGTCGTCGTACAATCTGGTCCGCACCGACGTGGTCGAGCGCTATTATGCGCGCGGTGTGCTGACGCCGCGTCGCGTGGGCATCGATTTCCGTATTCACTATTGAGCCGATAGCCGCGCCGCCCGGCGTCAATCGATGGGAATGCCTGCCGCCTCGATCAGGCGGCGGGCAGGCTCCAGGGCCTCTTCATGATTGCGCCAGCGTGCGATGCTGTCGGTATAGATGGGGCGCCGCACCTGCGCCGCGCTTGGCGTCGAAACCGGCGCGGCGTTGGTATGGAATTCGAGGCAGCGCACCGACCAGTCGAGCCCGCAATGCGCGAGCAGTCGGCGCGTCTCCCCTTCCTGATCGGCGACTAGCGCCTCATATCCGATTTCGAGCACGCGGCCCGGTAGCAGCCGGCGCCAGGCGGCCATCAGTCGATCGAAACGGACATAATAAGCCGCGATATCAGCCAGATCGTAGCTATAGTCATAATAGCGCGAGCTGATCGCGAACAGGTTGCGAAAGTTGCTGAGCACGGTATCGAGCGGGTGACGCCGCAGGCAGACGATCGCGGCGTTGGGCAAGGCCCGCGCGATCGGGCCGACATAGTGGAAATTACCGGGAAACTTGTCGACGAAGCGCGGCGTGCCGGTTCGCCGGTGTGGGCGGGCGCGGTCGAGATAGTCGCTGCCGATCGCCGCCGGGTTCGCGCGCGCGGCGGCAGCGATGGTATCCGGATCGAGCACGGTGCGCGATCGTGTCGCGGCTGCGGCCTTCAGCGCGAGGGGCATCGCCTGCAATTCGCCGGCGCTCTCCACTTCGGGGTGCGAGGAAAGGATGCGATCGACCAGCGTGGTGCCGGTGCGCGGCATCCCGATCACGAAAATCGGTGCCCGATCGACCGGCGCGCCGGGGGCCGGACCGGCATCGGTCGCCCAACAGGCCTCGATCGCATCGAACACCGCGGCGTCGCGCGCGAAATCGTAAGGCAAGGCTCGACGATGCGCGCCATTGGCCGACGACAGAGCGGCAAACGCCTCCTGTGCCCGGCCGAGATCTTCGAGTTCCTTGGCCAGGGCATGGCCGAGCAGCAGACGATCGCGGTCCGCCGTCGCCTGCGCGCACAACGAGCGCAGCCGGGGGACGTGATTGCGCGCCGCCGTCTGACGCCGCAGCCCACTAAGGAGGTGATGCGCGCGCGACTCTCCGGGCGCGGCTGCGATCAGCGTTTCGAGCTCGGCCTCAGCATCCTCGGCGCGGCCGAGGAAGCTGAGCGTCGCGGCACGATTGTATCGGAAGTCGGTCCGGTCCGGCGCGCGCCGCACTGCGTCGTCGAAATGGGGCAGGGCCGCCTCGTGATTGCCCAGCCGTGCGTAAGCGCAGCCGATCGTGTCACGGCTGAGCGCATCGTCGGGCGGATCGGTTTCGACCGCGGCGAGCACCGCCGCGGCTTCCGCGTCACGCCGCATCATGACCAGCATGCGCGCGAGCTGGGCGCGATATTCGCCGCGCGGCGCCAGCGCGACGGCTGACTGTAATTGCGCCACCGCCGCGCCGACCCGTCCGGTGGCCGCCATCGCGAGCGCGAGCAGGAAATGGCCTTCGGGCTCGTCGGGCGTGCGCTCGGTCAGCGATTGCGCGAGGCGCTGGACGGTCGCCATGTCACCGCGGGCCAGCGCCTCGCGTGCTAGACCGATGTCCCGGCTGTCATCCTCGCGCACCTCCCGCCTCAGCCGTTGAGCGTGCCGACCGCGATGGCGGCCGCCGAAGCGCGGTTTTCGACCCCGATCTTCTGGAAGATCTGCTCGAGATGCTTGTTCACGGTACGCGGGCTGATGTTGAGAATTTCGCTCACCTCGCGATTCTGCTTGCCGCGGCTGATCCACAGCAGCACTTCGGCTTCGCGCGAGGTAAGCCCGTGGCGTTCGGCGAGTAGCCGCTCTTGATCCTGATCGCGCTGCTCGCTGAGTCGGAACAGCCATTCGTCGCCATCGGTTCGCCGCAACAGCGTGCATCCCAGCTTGCTGTCGCCGACCTCCAGCGCGATCCGGTCTACCGCCGGCTCGCCTGCCAGCAGCCGTTTGAGCGGCGCGGCCAGCGGATCGGGGAGATCGCCGTCGCGCCCGGTCCAGCCGGGGAAGAGCCGCTCGAGCATTTCCGACGCGAGCGGGGTGAACCAGCGCGGCACCCCTTGCCCGTCGACCGCGAAGGCGGGTCGGCGATTCTCGTCGAGCGCGGTGTGGCTGCCCTGCGTCACGCGCGCGTTGGCGAGGTGGATCCGCACGCGCGCGAGCAGCTCGTCGATCACGATCGGCTTGCTGACATAGTCGACGCCACCCGCTTCGAGGCCGCGCACGACGTCCTCGGTTTCGGTGAGCCCGGTCATGAAAATGACCGGCAGATGGCGAAAACGCGGATCGGCCTTGATCCGGCGGGTGGTCTCGAAGCCGTCCAGCCCCGGCATCACAGCGTCCATCAGGATAAGATCGGGCGTGACGTGCTCGAGCAGATCGAGCGCCGCCGATCCGTCGATCGCGATGAGTACGGTGATGCCCGCCCCTTCGAGCACCGTGGTGAGGAAGCGCAGCGATTCCGGCGTGTCGTCGACGACCAGTACGGTGGCCGCAGCGCCGGCGAGCGCCGCGCTAGTTGAGCTGGCCATCATCGAGCATCCTCATCAGCGAGCCGAGATCGAAATTGTTCACATGATAGCGCATTGCGGCGACAGCGCCGACGCTTTCCGGCACGTTCTCTTCGAGCTCGGAGAGCGTCGCCTCGACGCCTCGGATGTGGCCGACCTTCGCCAGGCGGCGTAGCTGCGTAAGCCATTTGTCGGCCGAGGCGGGGAGGGGAGGAGGAGGCGCGGCAACTGCGCGCCGCGGCGGATCGTTCGCCGTTTCCCAGTCGAGGCGCAACACGCGGCCGACCACGGCAAGCAGGGCTTCCAGGTCCACCGGCTTGGAAACGAACGCGTCATGGGGTGGCGCGTCTTCGTCATATCGATGGATTTCGGGCGCGTTGGCGGAGACCATGACGATGCGAATCGCATCGCCATAGGCTGCGCGGAGGCGGGTCGCGGTTTCCCATCCGCTGATGCCCGGCATCTGAATATCGAGCAGCACCAGATCGGGAAGGCAGCGTTCGGCGAGCGCCAGCCCCTCGGCGCCGTTGGATGCGGTAAAAACATCGAAGCCGATCGGCCGCAGCAAATTTTCGAGGACGATGGTCTGCGATTGCTGATCGTCGACCACCAATATCGTCTTGCGCGAGCCCGCGTAGCCGGTGATGCGGCTGCGCGTCGCGACATCGCCGGGCGGGGAGGCGGGCTCGGGCAGGAACAGGCGAAGCGTGAAGCAGCTGCCGATGCCCGGCGTGCTGGCCGCGGTGATCTCTCCACCCAGCACCCGCGCCAGCATCCGCGTGATCGCAAGCCCCAGACCGACGCCGGGCTGCAGCGCCGCCTCCGCCGAGCTGCCGCGCTCGAACGGCTCGAATATCCGCTCCAGATCCTCCGGCGCGATGCCGATCCCGGTATCGGTGATGGCCACTTCCGCTACCTGGCTGCGATAGGCGACCGAGAGCGTCACGCTGCCGGCGATGGTATATTTGATCGCGTTCGACAGCAGGTTGATGAGGATCTGGCGAAGCCGCTTCTCATCGGTCCGCACGAAGCGCGGCAAGCGGCCCGCGGGCTCGTACCGTAGCTCGATACCCTTCGCCTTCGCCTGCATCCGGAACATGTCGACCACGTCGTCGAGCAGGGCGGGAAGCTGGACGACATCGCTGCGCAGCTTGACCGTGCCGCTTTCGATCCGCGAGATTTCCAGCAGGCTCTCGACCAGGTTCGCGAGATGTTCGGCCGAGCGGCGGATGACGCCGCCCGCCTCGACGGCGGAAATCGTGCCGTCGCGCTCGAGCAATTGGGCATAGCCGTAGATGGCGTTGAGCGGCGAGCGGATTTCGTGGTTCACTGCCACCAGGTATCGCGTCTTGGCGGCGTTGGCTGCTTCTGCGGCCTCCTGGGCGCGCTCCAATTCGGAGCGGCTTGCCAATTGTGCTGCGATCTCGGCCGTCAGTGCTTCCGTTCGATCTTCCGCACGAAGCGCCGCGGTGCGGTGGCGGCGATTTGCCCTTGTGAACAGCAAGGCAACCGCCCCGCCGAGCAGCACTATCGCCGCCGCTGCGCCGACCCGCATCGGCGCCACCGCGTCGCCGGGAACGGCCAGGTAGAGCGCCAGGGCGGCAATGACGACGAAGACGACGATCGCCGCTAAGACTGCCCGGTCGCCGGCGCGCGATGCGGCGCTGGTCGTCGGCTCGCCCTGGGGGCTTTTCCGGGCGATCAGATCGGGCAAGGCGTCCTCCGATACGGCCCCGCTCTCTCCGGCACGGCACGCCGCGCTGTCAATCGCCTTCGCCCGCGAGCGTGGCTCCCGGCAAAGGAGGCGCGACAGGCATCCAGGCAGGGGGCATTTGACGTATCGGTCGGCAGTTTCGCCGCGCCTAGCCTGATCTCGCAACAATATCGGGGGCGAAAAGCACGATGAAGAAAATCCTGTTCAGCTATGTCACGCCGATGATTGCCGCGGTGATCGGCGGCTGCGGCGCGGCGACGGCAGCGTCGGGCGCCGTTGCGGGCGAACAGGAAATGTCCGTGCCCGGCTTCGCCGACTTCATCGCCGTCGATGGTGCGACCGTTTGGGTGACGAACCGGGGACGCGTCGAACATTGGTCCCGCAAGGGCAAGCTCGCCGCCGTCGCCATGGATCATCCGTGTGGCGCGATGGCGATCGCATCGGGCTCGCTGTGGGTCGCCGATTGCCAGGACAAGACGCTGGAGCGGATCGACCTGGAGAGCGCGACCCGGTCCGCGACGATTGCCACCGGGATCGGCAGCCGCGGCGAACTGAACGTCGTCGCCGGTGCCGGATCGATTTGGGTGCCGAGCGACCCCAAGGGCGGGATCGCGCGTGTCGACCCGGCGACCAACAAGGTCATCGCCACGATCAAGGTCGCGCCTGACAGTCATTACCTCGCGTTCGGCCTCGGCGCGCTGTGGGCAGTGAGCGCCGACCGGCAATTGCTCCAGAAGATCGACCCCGCGACGAACAAGGTCGTCAAGCGGACCAAGCTGGGCAAGGAGCCGGGGTTTCTCGCCGCCGGCGAGGGCGCGGTGTGGGTGCAGGAACAAGGCGACGGCACGGTGGCCCGCATCGATCCGGCGACCGGCAAGGTCTCCGACCGGGTGAAGGTCTCCGAAACGCTCAAATATGGCGATATCGATGTGGGCGGCGGCAAGGTGTGGTTGCGCACCACGACCGGCCAGACCTTCGTCGAGATCGATCCCCGGTCGCTCGCCATTTTGGCGCGGGTCGGCAAGGACGTCGGTAGCGGCGGATTGCGCTATTCGCCGGACGGAGTGTGGACGACGGCGCACGACCAGCACACGCTGACCTGGTGGCCGGTACCGACCTCCGGCGAGGATTGATCGGTCGGCGGGCGCCGGCGGGCGATCGCCGATCAACGGCGCGGCCTCGGCGCCAGCGGATATAGGATGAAATCGGCATGGCGATCGATGACGGGCGGTGATGGCTCGCCGGCCGCTGCCCGTTGCAATTCGTCGATCGCCGCGGGCGGCAGCGCGAGGGGATGTTCGTGCGGGTGCGCGGCGGCCTTCATCGGGAAATCCTGGCCCGGCGTCGTCGTCATCTCGATATGCGCGCCGAGCACCGCGCGGATGCGGTGCGTGGCGGCAAAGGCCGCGAGGCGATCGGCACTGGCACGGAACGTATCGAGTTGATCGGCCGGAAAGTAGAGGCGCCCTGGATACAGCATGTCGCCGGAAAACAGCAGCCGCGTGCGCGAATCATAGATCATGATGTGCGACGGTTCATGGCCTGGGGTCGGGATGATGTCGATCGTGCGGCCGCCGAGATCGTAATGGCCGATCTCGCGCGGCCAATCGGTGATATGGAAGAACGCGGCAACATCGGCGGGCGCGAGGCCGATTACCTCGGTATCCGGCCGATCACGGAATTCGTCGTCGCCGGCGTGGTGATCGCCATGGGCATGGGTGTGTGCGACGATCAGATGCAAGGGCCGGCCGTGATGGCGCACGCGCCAGTCGGCGATCATCCGGTCGATCGTGGGTCGTATCTTGAGCCCGCCCGCGCCGGTATCGAGCAGCAGCACCTGCCGGTCGCCGAAGAGCAGATAGAGAAACGGCGCCTCGAAATTGGTTTCGACCGACTGTCGGACGACGATCGTGTCGGGGCCGATTCGCTGCACCTGGGTTGCCGGCTCATCCGGCTTCGTGCCGTTGATCCATGGCGCGAAACGCGGGCCGATATGCGATGGCGACGCAGCGCCGCCGAGCAGCAGGGCGGCAGCGAGCAGCGTGCCTGAATGACGCATTGCAGCAATGCGATTCACGACACGAAACGGCGTGACAAGCATCATGAAACTGATGTAGACGGTATTACTCACTTGCGCAAACGTAATATTCGTGCTGCATTGCAACAGTCGTTGGCCGATCAAGGGGGTGACAATGGGTAGCTGGGTGTCGAAAGCGCGTTTCGCGATCGCGGCCGCCGCGATGTTGATCGTGGCTTCATGCAGCAGCGGGTCTCAGCAAGCGGCCGCCAAGCGCACGAACTTCAACATCGGCTGGTCGATCTATGCCGGATGGATGCCCTGGCCCTATGCCCAGAAGGCTGGGATCGTGAAGAAGTGGGCCGACAAATACCACCTCAAGATCAACTTCGTGCAGGTCAACGACTATGTCGAATCGGTGAACCAATACACCGCCGGCAAGCTCGACGGCGTCACCGTCACCAACATGGACGCGCTGACCATCCCCGCCGCCGGCGGCAAGGACACCAGCGCGATCATCCTGGGCGATTATTCGAACGGCAATGACGGCATCGTGCTGAAGGACGCGAACGGCCTTGCCGACATCAAGGGCCGCACGGTCTACATGGTCGAGCTTTCGGTGTCGCATTATCTGCTGGCGCGCGCGCTCTCGACGGTCGGGCTGCAGCTTTCGGACGTCAAGACGATGAATACCTCCGACGCCGATATCGTCAGCGCGTTCTCGAACCCGGCCGCGACGGCCGCGGTCACGTGGAACCCGCAGCTTACCGAGCTCACCAAGATGCCAGGCGCCAAGCTGGTGTTCGATTCGCACCAGATCCCCGGCGAGATTCTCGACTTGCTGTGCGTCGACACCGCTACGCTCAAGGCCAACCCCGATCTCGGCAAGGCGCTCGCCGGCATCTGGTACGATACGATCACGCTGATGCAGCGGCAGGACGCCGAGGGCGCGGCGGCCCGCGCGGCGATGGCCAAGATGGCGGGCACGACGCCCGAGGCGTTCGATGCGCAGTTGCGCACCACCTATCTCTACACCAAGCCGCAAGAAGCGGTCGCCGCGATGAAGGCGCCGGCGCTGGTCGATACGATGACCAAGGTGCGCGACTTCAGCTATTCGAAGGGCCTGTTCGGGCCGGGCGCGGCCTCCGCCGATGCGATCGGCATCGCCTTCCCTGGCGGCAAGACGCTCGGCAGCAGCGCCAATGTGAAGCTGCGGTTCGATCCGACCTTCATGGAGCAAGCGGCGGTGGGCAAGCTCTGAGCGTGCGCATCAGCGAACCTTTCGTCCGTAACGTCATGACGGCGAGGTCTTGCCTATGCGTTGGGTGAATATCAGGCCCGGCCGCCGCCAATCGACGGTGCTCGGTGCCGTGCCGCTGCTGCTGATCGTTCTCGTCTATGTGATCGCGTCGGCCAGCCGGCACGCGGCCAATCCGTCGGACAAGGTGTTGCCGACCCCCGGCGCCATGGCGACGGCGATGCACGGCCTGTTGACCAGCGCCGATCCGCTGAGCGGCAAGCTGATTTTCTGGGCGGATACGATGGCGAGCCTCGAACGGCTGGGGCTGGCGCTCGGCATTTGCACGCTGTCGGCGTTGCTGGTCGGAATGGTGCTCGGGGTGCTGCCGGCGGCGCGCGCGACCTTGGGCGGACTGGTCACGACGATCGCGGTGATCCCGCCGATTGCGCTGCTGCCGATCCTGTTCATCGCCTTCGGCCTGGGCGAAACCGCCAAGGTGGCGCTGATCGTGATCGGCATCACGCCATTCATGATCCGCGATCTCGCCGATCATGTCGCGACGATCCCGCGCGAGCAGCTCATCAAGGCGCAGACATTGGGCGCGAGTAGCTGGCAGCTCGCGCTGCGTGTCGCGCTGCCACAGGCGCTGCCGCGGCTGATTGCCGGGTTGCGCCTCTCGCTCGGCCCGGCCTGGGTGTATCTCATCTCGGCCGAGGCGATCGCCTCCGATGTCGGGCTCGGCTACCGCATCTTCCTGGTGCGGCGCTATCTCTCGATGGACATCATCATTCCCTATGTCGCGTGGATTTCGTTGCTCGCGATCGCAATGGATTTCGCGCTGATGCAATTGAGCCGGCGGGCCTTCGCCTGGGCGCATGCGGGGGCGCGATGAGCGAACCGCTGCTCTCGTTCGAGAATGTCTGGCTCGAATATGGCGACAAGGTCGTCCTCGAGCATGTCGACCTGGCGATCGCGGCGGGGAGCTTCGTCTCGATCGTCGGCCCCTCGGGCGCGGGCAAGAGCAGTTTCCTGCGCCTGGTGCTGGGCCAGGAAGCGCCGACCCGCGGCCGCATTCTGCTCGACGGCGCGGCGCTGGCGGCCGAATGCGGCCCCGATCGCGGAATCGTCTTCCAACGCTATTCGGTTTTCCCGCACCTGAGCGCGCTTGGCAACGTGATGCTAAATCGCGAATTCGCCGCGGCACCGTTCACCGCGCGGCTGTTCGGCCGGGCGCGGCGCGAGGCGGAGGCAGAGGCGGAGGCGATGCTGACCGAAGTCGGCCTCGGCGATGCGCTGCACCTTTATCCGGCGCAGCTTTCGGGCGGGATGCAGCAACGCCTTGCGATCGCGCAGGCGCTGATGGCGCGACCGCGCGTGCTGTTGCTCGACGAGCCGTTCGGCGCGCTCGATCCCGGTATCCGGCAAGACATGCACCGGCTCATCCTGAGCTTGTGGAGCGAGCACGAACTGACCGTGCTGATGGTGACGCACGACATCGGTGAGGCGTTCAAGCTGGGCACGCGCATCCTCTCATTCGACAAGCGCCGCATCGATCCGCACGCGCCGCACCGTTTCGGCGCGACCGCCGTCTACGACCTCGCACTTCGGGCCAAACCGCAGGAAAAAATTGCCGAATAAAGCTAGTATTACGATTGACAGAATCGGTAATAACAATGAGAGTTGCCGTCATGAAGGAAACACCGCCCGCCAGCCTGGCGCGGCTCAGCATGAGCCTGCCGGCCGAACTGTCCCGTCAGCTTGATGCCATGGTCGAGGAGCGCGGCCTGCCGTCGCGATCGCAATTGATTGCCGAGTTGATCCGCGATGAGCTCGCCGCACATGGCGCCGACGAGCATCCCGAAGACATGCTCGCGGGCACGATCACGCTGGTCTATCGCGGCGACATGGGGCGGGTCCGCCACCAACTGGCGCAGACCCAGGCCGAATATCTGAAAGAAGTGATCTCCTCGCAGCACGTCTTCCTCGAGGATGACCAGTCGCTCGAGGTGCTGCTGGTGCAGGGGCCGCCGGCGCGCTTGCGCAGCCTGTGCGATGCGATGCGCAAGGTTCGCGGCGTGCAGCAGCTTCGCTTGTTCACCACCACCGCGCTGCTGCCGCCGCTCCATGAACAGGAGCTTGGCGCGGCCGCGTTACGGAGCGAAACGGCATGAGCGCGGCGCTGGCCAATCCCAACGCCGCGCGGGATCATGCGCGGGCGATGGCGGGAACCGTCGTCGAGGCGATGCCGGTGTTGCCGCCGCGTGCCGACGACCTGCCGCAAGCCGTCGCGCCGGACGACCTGGTGTGGGAAGAGACAATCGCCGCCGGGGGCTATGCGTCCCGCGCGATCGCCCGTGGCACGCGGGTGCGCCTGATCGACCTGCAGGGCGACGCCTGCGCTTCGCTGTTGCTGTTCAATGCCAACATGCCGACCGAGCGCCTCAACGTCGCCGACACGCTGAAGGTGCAGTGGAACGCCTATCCGGGGCAGGGGAGCCTGTTGCTTTCCGACATGGGGCGGGTTCTCGCCAGCATCGAGCAGGACGAGGCGGGCACGCATGATGCCTTTTGCGGCGCCTCCACCGCGGCGTCCAACAGGAAACGCTACGGCGATGGCCGCAATTCGGGCGATTTCCCCAACGCGCGTGATCGCCTGCTGCTCGGCACCGCCAAGCACGGGCTCGGCCGCCGCGACGTTCATCCCTGCCTCAACCTGTTCAAGGGCGTGCGCATCGGCGCCGACGGCGCGATCGAGCCGCAGCTCGGCCCGTTCCCGCCCGGCCGCTCGCTGGTGTTGCGCGCGGAGATGGCGCTGATCGTGGTGATCGCCAATTGTCCGCATGTGCTTGACACCCGGTCGTGGAGCGTGACGCCGTTGCGAGCCACCGCATGGCGCGGGCCGATAACCGCCGAAACCGACCCGATCCGCAACGCGACGCCCGAGGGGCAGCGCGCCTTCCTCAACACCGAGGATCTCTACCGCCGATGACAACCGAAGATTCCTATCTCGCCGGGCTTTCCGGTGCCGTTGTCCATGATGAAGTGGTGCCAGCACGCGCGCCATGGATGCACCGCGTGAATGCCGGCGAAACGCTGCGCATCGTCGATCTCGGCGGCAATCAGTCGGTCGATTTCCTGCTCTACGCCGCCGATGACGACGCCGAACGCTACAGCGCGCAGGACACGATTGCCGCGCAAGCCAACATCTTCCTGCGCACCGGCAGCGTCCTGCTCTCGAACGAGGGGCGCCCGATGATGACGATCACCGATACCGCGGTCGATTATCACGATACGATCGGCGGCGCCTGTTCGTGCGAATCGAACACGCTGCGCTACGGCCATCACACCAAGTCGCACCATGCCTGTGTCGATAATTTCCTCGAGGCCAATCTGCGCGCCGGGCGCGGCAAGCGGGACATCGTCTCGAACATCAATTTCTTCATGAACGTGCCGGTGGAAGCCGATGGCGCTCTTGGCATCGTCGACGGCATTTCGGCGCCGGGCCTGACGGTCGACCTGCGCGCCGAGATGGACGTGACGGTCGTGGTGTCAAACTGCCCGCAGATGAACAACCCCTGCAATGGCTTCGATCCGACGCCGGTGCGGATGATCGTCGCGGCATGACATTCGGCACGGTCCTGGTCGCCAATCGGGGGGCGATCGCATGTCGGATCATCCGCACGCTGAAGCGGATGGGCATCCGCTCGGTCGCGGTGTTCTCCGACGCCGACGAGGCCTCGCGGCACGTCGCCGAAGCCGATGTGGCGGTGCGAATCGGGCCGGGGCCGGCGGCCGAGAGCTATCTCGACGTCCAGCGTATCCTCGCCGCCGCACGGGAAACCGGCGCGCAAGCGATCCACCCCGGCTACGGCTTCCTGTCGGAAAATGCCGAATTCGCCGAGGCGTGCGAAGCAGCTGGCATCGCCTTCATCGGGCCGACCCCGGCCAATATCCGCTCCTTCGGCCTGAAGCACAGCGCCCGCGCGCTCGCCGAGGCGCAAGGCGTGCCGCTGGCGCCCGGCACCGGCCTGCTCGCCGATCCCGAGGAGGCCATCGCTGCGGCGAAGCAGATCGGCTATCCGGTGATGCTCAAGGCGACCGCGGGCGGCGGCGGCATCGGCATGCGCGTATGCAACGATGCCCGCGCGGTGCGCGAGGGCTATGCCGCGGTAGCGCGGCTGGGCGCCGGCAATTTCGGTGATGCGGGGCTGTTCCTTGAACGCTTCGTGCCGCGCGCGCGCCACATCGAGGTGCAGATTTTCGGCGACGGCGCCGGCAAGGTGGTGGCGCTCGGCGAGCGTGATTGCTCGCTCCAGCGCCGCAACCAGAAGGTGATCGAGGAGGCGCCGGCGCCCAACCTGCCCGATCGCATCCGCGCCGAGCTGACCGATGCCGCGATCCGGCTCGGCGTCGCTGCCGGTTATCGCTCGGCCGGCACGGTTGAATTCCTCTATGATGCCGAACGTGAGGACTGGTTCTTCTTGGAGGTCAACACGCGGCTGCAGGTCGAGCATGGCGTCACCGAAGAAGTGACCGGCGTCGACCTGGTCGAGTGGATGGTGCGCGGCGGGGCGGGGGATTTTGCTTTCCTCGACGCGCCGGTGCCGCCGCCGAACGGCTGGTCGATCCAGGCGCGGCTTTATGCCGAAGACCCGATGCTCGATTTCCGCCCGGCATCGGGCATGCTGACCGACGTCGCCTTTCCCGCTGACGCGCGGGCCGAGACGTGGGTGGAAAGCGGCACGGCCGTCTCCCCCTTCTACGATCCGATGCTGGCGAAGCTGATCGTCCACGGATCGAGCCGCGAAACCGCGCTGGCGAAGATGCAGGCGGCGCTCGGGCAGACGCGCTTCGCCGGGATCGAGACCAACCTGCGCTGGCTGCGCGATGTCGCGCAGAGCGCCGATTTCCTGTCGGGCAAGGTATCGACGCGGCTGCTCGATTCGATCGCGCATCATCCGCGCAGCATCATCGTCCAGTCGGGCGGGGCGGCGACCAGCGTGCAGGATTATCCCGGCCGTATCGGCCTGTGGGACGTTGGCGTGCCGCCATCGGGTCCGATGGATGCGCGCGCCTTTCGCCTCGGCAACCAGTTGCTCGGCAATCCATCCGATGCCGCCGGGCTGGAAGTCACTGCGACCGGGCCCACCCTGGTGTTCAACCATGTGACCCGCATCTGCCTGACCGGTGCCGATTTCGGCGCGACGCTCGATGGACGCCCGGTGGAGCGCAACCAGCCGATCGCCGTTGCCGAAGGGCAGACGCTCAGCCTCGGCCGCGTCACCGGCGGCGGGATGCGCGGCTATATCCTGTTCGCCGGCGGGCTCGACGTGCCTAGCTATCTCGGCAGCGGCAGCACCTTCGATCTCGGTGAATTCGGCGGGCATGGCGGGCGGCGGCTGCGCGCGGGCGACACACTCCACCTCGCGCTTCATCCGCCGGCGGTGGTGCCGGGACGGCGCAGCGTCGACCAGCCGAGGCTCGGCCCGGACTGGACGGTGCGTGTGCTCTATGGCCCGCACGGCGCGCCCGATTTCTTCGCGCCGGAGGATATCGAGACGATCCTCTCCGCCGACTGGCGGGTGCATTACAACAGCAACCGCACCGGCGTCCGCCTGGTCGGCCCCAAGCCGCACTGGGCGCGCACCGACGGCGGCGAAGCGGGGCTCCACCCGTCGAACATTCACGACAACCCCTATGCGATCGGCGCGATCGATTTCACTGGCGACATGCCGATCATCCTCGGTCCCGACGGGCCGTCGCTGGGCGGCTTCGTCTGCCCGTTCGTGGTGATCGCGGCGGATTTGTGGAAGATCGGCCAGCTTGCCGCCGGCGACCGCATTCGCTTCGAACAGGTCGATCTTGCCGAGGCCGAGGCGGCGAGCATCGCCGAGAACGCATGGATCGAAGGTCGCGCGGTTGCCGCGGCACCGGCCAGGCGCGGGCCGTTCGGTGACGCCGACGCCATCCTGCAGGAATTGCCCGAGCAGGGCCGGCGCCCGCGCGTGCTTTACCGCCGGCAGGGCGACCGCAACCTGCTGGTCGAATATGGCCCGATCACGCTCGACCTCGAACTGCGCCTGCGCGTCCATGGCGCGACGTCCGCGCTCGCCGAACTGAACCTGCCTGGCATCATCGACATCGTGCCCGGCATCCGCTCGTTTCAGGTGCATTTCGATGGCGTGCGGCTGCGCGAGGCGGCGCTGCTCGATCGGTTGACGGCGATTGAGGAAGACCTGGGCGAGCTCGATGATTTCGTCATCCCGTCGCGAATCGTCCATCTGCCGCTGAGCTGGGACGATCCAGCCATCCACCAGACGGTTGATCGTTACATGGCGGTGGTGCGCGACGATGCGCCTTGGTGCCCGGACAATATCGAGTTCATCCGGCGGGTGAACGGGCTGGACAGCGCGGACGACGTCCGCCGCACCGTGTTCGACGCGAGCTATTTCGTCTACGGGCTTGGCGACGTCTATCTCGGCGCGCCGGTCGCCACGCCGATCGATCCGCGCCATCGGCTCGTCACGACCAAATACAACCCGGCGCGCACCTGGACGCCGCCCAACGTCGTCGGGATCGGCGGCGCCTATATGTGCATCTACGGCATGGAAGGGCCGGGCGGATACCAGTTGTTCGGCCGTACCATCCAGGTGTGGAACACCTATCGGCAGACCGAGGCCTTCGCCGACGGCAAGCCCTGGCTGCTGCGCTTCTTCGACCAGGTTCGCTTCTTCCCGGTCAGTCACGGCGAGTTGAACGAGTGGCGCCGCGACTTCCCGCTCGGCCGGCGGACGATCGAAATCGAGGAAACCGAGTTCAGGCTTGCCGATTACCGGGCGTTCCTGGAAGAAAACGCCGCGTCGATCGCCGCGTTCGAGGCGCGCCGCAACGCTGCCTTCGCTGCCGAGCGCGAGGAATGGGCGCGCCGCGGCGAATTCGATCGCGTCGCCAGCCTGATCGAGGAAGCGGATGACGACGCCGCCGACGCGGTCGCGCTGCCCGATGGCGCGGAGCTGATCGAGGCGCCGTTCGGCGGCAGTATCTGGAAGCTGATGAAGGCGCCCGGCGATGAAGTCACCGCCGGTGAGACGATCGCGGTGATCGAGGCGATGAAGACCGAGCTTCCGGTCACCAGCCCGGCCGCCGGCACGATCGCGGAGATTTTCGTCGCGGAACGGCAGACCGTGTCGCCCGGTGCGGCGATGCTGGCGCTGGTGCGCGCGTGATCGCGCTCGATCGCCTGTCGGCGGAAGCGATCGCTGGCGACGTGCTTGCCGGCCGCCGCAGCGCCGTTGCGGTGATCGAGGAAGTGCTCGATCGCCTCGCGGCCTATGATGCGCTCCAGCCCGCCGTGTGGATCTCTCGCTTCGATGCCGATGCGTTGCGCGCCATGGCGGCGCGTGTCGACAAGCGCATCGCAGCGGGCGAGACGCTGCTGCTGGCCGGCGTGCCCTTCGCGGTGAAGGACAATATCGACGTCGCCGGCCTCGACACCACCGCCGGATGCCCCGCTTTCGCTTACGCGCCGCCCGCATCGGCGACGGTCGTCGAGCGGCTGGTCGCGGCCGGCGCGATCCCGGTCGGCAAGACCAATCTCGATCAGTTCGCCACCGGGCTCAACGGCACCCGCAGCCCCTATGGCATCCCGCGCAACGCCTATAATCGCGCCTGGATCAGCGGCGGATCGAGCTCGGGCTCGGCGGTCGCGGTCGCCGCCGGCCTCGTCGCTTTCGCCCTCGGCACCGATACGGCGGGATCGGGGCGCGTGCCCGCCGCCTTCAACCATCTTATCGGGCTCAAACCGTCGCGCGGCCGGTGGAGCTCGCACGGACTCGTCCCGGCGTGCCGGACGCTCGATTGCATCACCGTGTTCGCCGGCACCGCGAGCGACGCCGGGCTGGTCGATTCGGTCGTGGCGGGCTTCGACTGGCAAGACACGCTCTCGCGTGATCTGGCCGACATGCCGCGTGCCGCGCGGCGGATCGGCGTCCCGCGCGCCGACCAGCGCCAGTGGTTCGGCGATATCGAGTCCGGCGCCCTCTACGATCGCGCGCTTGCCCGGCTCGATGCCGAGCTGGTCGAGATCGACCTGGCCCCGCTCAGCGAAGCCGCGCGCCTGCTCTATGACGGCCCCTGGGTCGCCGAGCGCACCGCCGCTTTGCAAACCATCCTCGACGATCACCCCGAGGCAGTTCACTCCACTGTGCGCGCCATCGTCGAGGCGGGGCGCGACTATAGCGCCGTGGATGCCTTCAATGGCCAGTATCGTCTTGCCGAGCTGGCCCGCGCCGCCGAGGCGATGTGGCGCGAGATCGACCTGCTGCTGCTGCCCACCGCGCCGACCAGCTATCGCGTTGCCGAGATGCTCGCCTCGCCGATCGCGCTCAACGCCCATCTCGGCGCCTACACCAATTTCGTGAACCTGCTCGACATGGCGGCGATCGCGGTGCCCGCCGGGGCCTATGCCAGCGGCGTCGGCTTCGGCGTTACGCTGATCGGTCCCGCAGGCACCGATCGCGCGCTGCTCGACGCGGCAACAGCGCTGTTTCCCGTGCCGGCACCCCCGGCGCTCGACATGGAGGGACGAATGGAAACCGTGAAGCTGGCCGTGGTCGGCGCGCACCTCAAGGACATGCCGCTGCACTGGCAGCTCACCTCGCGCGACGCGGCCTTCGTCGGCGAGGCGATGACCGCGCCGACCTATCGCCTCTACGCGATGGAGAGCACGCCGCCCAAGCCGGCGCTGGTCCACGCCGACGATGGCGCATCGATCCCGATCGAAATTTACGAGCTCGACATGGCGGCGTTCGGCAGCTTCGTCGCCGAAGTGCCGCCGCCACTCGCCATCGGCACGGTGACGCTGGCCGACGGCAGCATGGTCAAGGGCTTCGTTGCCGAGCCGCGCGCGACCGAGGGCGCCGAAGACATCACCGCGCTGGGTGGCTGGCGCGCCTATGTGGCCCGTTGAAGCGGCCGACCTTCATCAAAGGGGAAAATGAGAGTGGCGATCCTGCATGTGACGACGCGCGAAGGCGAGCAAAAGGACGTTTCGGGCGAAGAAGGCCTGTCGGTGATGGAAGTCCTACGCGACAACGGCGTCGACGATGCCTTTGCCTTGTGCGGCGGCTGCTGCTCCTGCGCGACCTGCCATATCTATGTGCAGGAAGATCGTCTCGCGGCCTTGCCGCCGATGAGTGAGGACGAGAATGACCTGCTCGACAGTTCCAGCCATCGGCAGGCGAATTCGCGGCTTTCCTGCCAGATTCCCTGGTCTGCCAGCTTCGACGGCTTGGCCGTGACCGTCGCCCCCGAAGACTGAAAGGCGGTTTGTGGCTGCGTGGCGAGCATGTCGTAGCGGTTTCCATTACCCTGTGAGGGATGAAGGCATGCGCGCCTTGCGGTCACCGGCGCTGTCGATTTTTTCGTGCGCCGCCTCGCGTGTTGCGGGTCAGGACGCGAACCCGGTCGATCGCGACAGCGGCTCCCAGGCTGCCATTTCCGACTTCATGCCATCCAGCTTCTGTTCGACGAGACCCAGCGCGTCCTCGCCCAGCAACAGCCGCGCCGGCGGGTTGGGGGCATCGACGAGCGCCAGCAGCGCCCTGGCAGCCTTCGCCGGATCGCCCGGTTGACGGCCGCTCTTGGCCTGCCGCGCGGCGCGGATCGGGTCCATCACCGCATCATAATCCGCAATGCTGCGTGCGGTGCGATCCATCGATCGTCCTGCCCAATCGGTGCGGAATTGGCCCGGCGCGAGCGTGGTCACGCGGATGCCGAACCCCGCAACCTCCTTGCCGAGTGCTTCGGAAATGCCTTCGAGAGCGAACTTGCTGCCGCAATAGAAGCTGATCCCCGGCATGGTGATGAAGCCGCCCATCGAGGTGACGTTGACGATATGGCCGCGCCGCCGCTCGCGCATGCCCGGCAGCACCGCCTTCACCATCGCGACCGGGCCGAACACGTTGGCGGCAAACTGGCGCTGGAGATCGTCCATCGAGGATTCCTCCAGCACGCCCTCATGGCCGTAGCCGGCATTGTTGACCAGCACGTCGATCGGCCCCGCCATGTGCTCGGCCTCGCGCACCGCACTGGGGATTGCCTCGAAATCCGTCACGTCGAGCTTGAGCGGATTCGCACGATCGGCTGCCAGCGCCGCGAAAGTGGTCGCGTCGGCATCGCGCCGCACGGTCCCGATCACCCGGTGGCCTGCCTCCAGCGCGCCGGCGGCAAAAGCGCGCCCGAGACCCGAGCTGACGCCGGTGATGAGGAAGGTTTTGGGGTTGGTGACAGCCATAGTGTATCTCCGGAGTATCAACGTAACTATATCGTGATATAGATATCCGATGACCATCAACAAGAGTTCCGCGTCGTCCCCCGGAATCCGAGGCGAGAAACTGCGCCAGCACGTGCTGGATGCTGCCGAGCGATTGCTTCGCGACGGCAATGCCGCGTTTTCGATGCGCGATCTCGCCGCCGAAGCGGGAGTCAGTTTCGCGACGCCCTTCAACCAGTTCGGCAGCAAGGCGGAGATCATGCGCGCGCTCTCCGGGCGGCGCATCGACACCATGATCGAACGGTTTGGCGAGGCGCCGCGGCTGGCGGCGGCTGCCGATCGCGTGCTGCTTGCCATCGATGTCGGCGCCGGCGTGATGATCGAGGAGCCCGCGGTGAATCGAACGGTGATGGGCTGGATCGGAACACAGAGCGCGCCCGCCGGACATGTTCTGTCGCATTCGACGGCCCTGTGGGCCGCGGCGATCGGGGCGGGCGAGGGCCTGATCGAAGCGCGGCGCGATCAGGCGTTGCGCGTGTTACCGCGGCAGCTCGCATTTGGCTTTCGCGGAGTGCTTTCCTTCTGGACGGCGGGCGAGCTTTCCGACGAAGCACTCGCCGCCGATGCGCACGAAGTGGCGCGCGCGCTGTTGGCCGGCTTTGTGGAAGCTTAGCCGATCGGGGCGCAACGGTACGGAAAGGGGCTGAGATGCGGACCGATCGCGCCCTCGCTAGCGGAATCGCGCTTTCTGCAATCGACTCGCAAAAATCCGGTTTTGCTAGGCAGCATTCGTTGATTCGGCTATCAATTTCCCAACAGGCGAGGCCAAGTCGAGCGGCGGCAATCATGCTCTCCGCAAACGCCTTGTTCGAGGAGATATCATGATGTTCGCCCGTTCGGCAAAAAGGCGAAGTCACTGATCATCCGACGGGGTGACGGGGCTTAGCTGCTCTTGTTATCCGCGCTATTCGCTCGACCTGTCCGGTCGCGGATCAACTTTCATCATCGCTATGCTGTCATGGGTCTGTCTTTGGCTCGTGGAAAATACTGCGCGCGTCGTGGTGCAGCGGCTGGCGTGTGTCGGAACGTCATTTCTGTTGAGCTGCGCGGCAAAGCACGGCTGAGCTGGGATGAAATCCAAATAATGCGGGGCATGGTGCCGTCCGCGGCATCCCAAAAAGGAGAAAGACAATGGGTGGCCTTTTCAATGGCCTGATGGGCATCGGCGTAATCGCCGTCGGCTTCGTTATCCTGCTGATCGCGTTCGGCATTATGCTGGCGCGGCTGTACCATCGCGCGAGCAAGGAAATCGCCTTCGTGCGCACCGGCATCGGCGGGGAGAAGGTCGTGATGAACGGCGGCGCGCTGGTGTTGCCGATCTTCCACGAGACGATGTCGGTGAACATGAACACCGTGCGCCTGGCCGTGGAGCGCAAGAACAACGATGCGCTGATCACGCTCGACCGGTTGCGGATCGACGTGAAGGCGGAGTTCTATGTCCGGGTTCGTCCCGATGCGGGGGCCATTGCCATGGCCGCGCAGACGCTCGGCGCGCGTACGATGCACCCCGAGGCGCTGAAGGATCTGGTCGAAGGCAAGTTCGTCGACGCGCTGCGATCGGTCGCAGCGGGCATGTCGATGAACCAGCTTCACGAGCAGCGCGCCGACTTCGTGCAGAAGGTGCAGCAGGTGTCATCGTCGGATCTGGCGATGAACGGTCTTGAACTGGAGTCGGTCTCGCTGACCGGCCTCGACCAGACTTCGATCGAGCATTTCAACGCGAACAACGCGTTCGATGCCGAAGGCCTGACCAAGCTGACCGAGCAGATCGAGCTGCGCAAGAAGACCCGCAACGACATCGAGCAGGAAACACGCGTCCAGATCGAGACCAAGAACCTGGAAGCCGAGCGGCAGTCGCTCGAGATCCAGCGGGACAATGAGTTCGCCCGTCTGGAGCAGGAGCGCGAGGTGGAGATGCGCCGGGCCGAGCAGGCGGCGGAAGTCGCCCGCGAGCAGGCGTTGCGCGGCCGCGAGGCGGAGGAAGCCCGCATCCAGGCCAAGCAGTTGGTCGATGCCAAGCAGATCGAGGCTGACCGCGCCGTCCAGGAAGCCCGGATCGCGCAGCAGCAGGCGGTCGAACTGGCAAGGCAGGAGCAGCAGATCGCGATCCAGAACAAGAGCCGTGAAGAAAGCCAGGCCAAGGCGGAAGCCGACGCGGCACGCGCCAAGGCGGTGGCCGCCGAGGAGCAGGTCTCGACCAGCCGCGATACGGAAATCGCCGAACGCGCGAAGAGGATTGAGCTGATCGAAGCCGCCAAGGAAGCCGAGCGTCAAGCGATCGCCATCAAGGTCGAGGCCGAGGCCGAAAAGGAAGCTGCATCCAACCGCGCCGAAGCCGCGAGGCTCGAAGCGGAAGGCGAGGCCGAGGCCGAGAAGCTGCGCGCCGACGCCGCGCGGGTTCGCATGGAAGTCGAGGCGGCCGGCCAGCGCGCGATCAACGAAGCGGCGAACATCCTGTCTTCGGATCAGGTGTCGCTGCAGATGAAGATGGCGTTGCTGCAGGTTCTGCCCGAGGTCGTCCGCGAAAGCGTGCGGCCGATGGAAGCGATCGATTCGATCAAGATCGTGCAGGTCGACGGCCTGACCCAGAAGGGTGGCGGCACGGTCGGCGCGCAGGCAACCGGCAGCGGATCGGGCAACCTCGCCAATGATGCGGTGAGCGCTGCTCTGGCCTATCGCGCGCAGGCGCCGTTGATCGACGGGCTGATGAACGAGCTCGGCCTGAATGGTGCCTCGCTCGAAGCGCTGGTGGGCGACCGCGTGCCGGCGTCAGCACCGGCCGAGCAAGAGGAGACGGTGGCTGCCGCCGACTGAGGGGAGGGCGGGGGTTGTATCGGAACATCGATACAACCCCCAACCGACGAACCGGACAATGCCGGGGCGAAGTCGATCGTAGCTCGCTCCAAGCAAGGGAATGACGAAGATGCTGGACCTGTTGACTCATGCGGGAAACCTGCCGTTCGCGGTGGCGCTTGCGGTCGTCATGCTGCTGGCCCTGCTGCAGTTCGTCGGTCTGGCCGACATACTGGGCGCGCATCTGCATCTCGATGCCGACGTTCACGCGGATGGCGATCTGGCTGTCGATGCCGGGCTGTTGTCGCTGTTCGGCGTTGGCCGCGTGCCGTTCATGATGTGGCTGATGATCTTGCTGGTGCTGTTTGCCGTGATTGGCCTGACTGGCCAGGAACTCCTGGCGGCGTTCGCCGGCGTGCGGTGGCCGGCGTGGGCGGCGGCGCTGGGCTCTGCGGCGCTGACGCTACCCGCCACCGGTGCGCTCTGCCGTCCGCTGAGCCGCGTGCTGCCGCATGACGAGACGACCGCGATCGACGTGCAGGCGCTGACCGGTCGCGAGGCGGAAATCGTCATCGGCACCGCCGCGCCGGGCAATCCCGCACGCGGCAGGGTGATCGACCGTTTCGGCCAGACGCATTACGTCATGCTGGAGCCCGACGGCGCGGATCAACATTTCGTGCAGGGTGAAAGGGTGTTGCTCATTCGGTGCGAGAGTGGCCTTTTCAAGGCGATCGCGCGGGGCGACCATTATCTGCCGAAACTGGGTTAGCGGCGGTTGGAAGGGTGTTGGTCCGCGAGGAGGAGCGCGCCAAGCGGGCCGGCGTCGCTGCTCAGCGCGGCGGGCACGATCGTGCGGGCGACAGCGTGGCGGTCCATGCCGGGAAGATAGCCCGCGAGCTTTGCCACGGTGCCGGCCCGGATCTTGTCGAACAGGTGCGGCTGACCGACTCCGACACCGCCGCCGATCACGATCCGCTCGCACGACAGGGTAAGCAGCAGATTGGCCATGGCCTCGGCCAGAGCGTCGGCGACCGGCGCCCAGACCGGATCGTTCGGCGAGAGCGTTTCCGCAGGCGCTCCCGCTCGGGCAGCGATCGCGGGGCCGGAGGCGAGGCCCTCCAGACAATCGCCATGGAAAGGGGCAGACCCCGGCGAATGTGTCCCCGATCGATCGCCGGATGCGGATATGGCCGGCTTCTGGATGCATCCGTCCGGAGATCGGCCGGCCATTGGCGATGATTCCCATGCCGATGCCCGTGCCGACTGTGACATAGACGAAATCGTCGAGCCCTTCGGCGGCGCCCCAGCGCCCTTCGGCCAAGGCGGCGGCGGTCACGTCGGTATGCACCGTCGTGGGGACGGGCATGGCCTTCAGCAGCGGACCGAGCACATCGGCGCCCGACCAGCCCGGCTTGGGGTTCGGCAACATCACGCCTCGATTGCCATGACGTGCGTCGAGCGCGATCGGGCCGAAGCTGGCAATGCCCATCGCATCCGGCCGGTATTGCTCACGCCACGTCCGCAGTCGGGCCGCGACGGCATCGAGCGTCGTTCCGGGCGCTGCTGTCGGTACGACGAGGCGATCGACTATCTGGCGATCATGACCAACGACCGCGATCGTCTTGGTGCCGCCGAGTTCGACGCCAACCGTCAGCCGCACCTGTCGCGCCGGCCCGCTCCCGTCTTGCGACACGACGGACCGGGGCATTTCTTTGTTCATAAGCAACCCCTGGTTGGCGCCGCCGCTAAGTCGGCAGGCACAGGTGCGATTGAGTGACGGATTTTATGACGACATATGTAGAGTTATTAGTCAAGTGGTTGAAGCCGGAGTAAGTATCGAATCGGCCGATGACCGATCGCCTCGCTTTGGTGCGCATCGGGGCGCCGATGGTCTGCCCCGGTGAGACGAACTGTGCAGCTTGCGCCGCAGCGACGGTTTCCGATCAACTGATTGTCAACCCGGCGGCGCTAGATCGGCTGCATGTCTACCGCCGTGCTCATCACCGTCGATACCGAATTGTCCGCGGGGCGGCAGGGGCGCGGCTGGAGCGTGGGCGACAATTTTCGCAGCTCGTTTCTCGGCCGGTGCGGCCAAGGCGATTTCGGCGTTCCCTGGTTGCTCGACCGGCTCGACGCCGCCGGAGCGCGCGGTGTGTTCTTCGTCGATCCGATGCCGGCGCTGGTGCATGGCGACGCGTTGATTGCCGACATGGTAGGCCCGATCGTCGATCGCGGGCACGAGGTGCAGCTTCATATCCACACCGAGTGGCTGGAATGGGCGCGCCATTCGCCGGTCGGTGAGCGCCGCGGGCGCAATATCGGCGATTTTTCGCTGGAGGACCAGGTTGTCCTGATCGGCTATGCCCGCGACGTGCTGATGCGCGCGGGCGCACCGGCGCCGATCGCCTTCCGGGCGGGAAATTACGGCGCCGATGATCGCACCATCGCCGCGCTCGATCGGCTCGGCATCGCCTGGGATACGAGCTTCAATGCCGGCTATCTGGGCGGAGACTGCACGATCACCGCGCTGCCCTCTTTGGTCACGCCGCAGCAGCGCGGTAGCGTCGGCCTGGTTCCCGTGTCGGGCATCTTCGATCGCCCCGGTCATTTCCGGCCGGCGCAGGTCTGCGCGATGTCGGCGCGCGAGATGCGCGCCGCGCTCGACCATGCCGCGCGCAACGCACATCCCTGTTTCACGATCGTCACGCACAGTTTCGAGATGCTGTCGCGCGACCGATCGCGGCCCAACCGCGCGGTGATGGCCCGCTTCGAGGCGCTGTGCCGTCATATCGCGGCCCAGCCGGCGCTTCGGGCCGAAGGGTTCCGCGATCTGCCGCCCATGCTTCCCGAACAGCCGCTTGGGTTGGCCCGCCACAGTTATGCGCGCACGGCAGCGCGCGTCGTGGCGCAGGTGCTGGCGACGTGGCGCTACGAGCGCAGCTTGCGCCCGGCATGAGCAGCCTGCCCCCGGCGATCGTGCTCGGCGTCGATTCGCCGATCGGCTTGACGGTGATGCGCGAGCTTGGCGAGCAGGGCGTGCCGGTTCACGCCATCGGCTCGCGCCGGTCGATCGGGCGCGCGTCGCGTTATTGCCGCGGGTTTACCGAGCGGCCGGCCGGCCCGATCGGCGACTGGCTGCCTGACGTGATTGCGGAAACACAGGCCCGCGCGCTGCTGGCGGTTTCGGAAAACGACCTTTTGCAACTCGCGGTATTGCCTGCCGAGATCGATGGGTGCGCGATCCTGACGCCGCGCGCGGCGCCGCTGGGCATCGTGCTCGACAAGGCCGAGACGCTGCGCCGCGCCGCCGCGATCGGCATCGATACGCCGCCGACCTGGCAGCCCATGCCCGAGGACGATCTCGCGGCGCGGGCGCGATCGCTGGCCTATCCGGTGGTCGCCAAATGGGCCGATCCCCCGGCCGTCACATCGTTGCTCGATCAGGCCGGGCTCGATTTCATCAAGGCGGAATTCCTGCACGATGCCGACGCGCTGCTGGCGATGATGCGCCGTTACCGGGCGCTCGGACAATGGCCACTGGTCCAATCCTATTGTCCCGGCGTCGGCATCGGCCAGATGATCTTCATGGACCGCGGCGAAGCGGTGCTGCGCTTCCAGCATCGTCGCTTGCGCGAATGGCCGCCCGAGGGCGGGACGTCGACCTTTTGCGCGGCCGAGCCGCTCGATCGGCACGCCGACCAGATGGAGCGGTCGATCGCGCTGCTGCAGTCGATCGGCTGGCAGGGGCCCGCGATGGTCGAATATCGCCATGACGAACGAACCGGCGCTTATTGGCTGATGGAGGTCAACGGGCGCTTCTGGGGGAGCCTGCCGCTGGCGTGGCATTGTGGTGCCCGCTTCGCGTGGGAGGCTTATCGCCGCGCGGTGCTCGGCGACGATCAGCCCGCGCCGGCGCCGCGAGCGGGCCTGCGCGCGCGCTACATGGTGCCCGATACGCGCCGGCTGGCGCGCGTGCTGTTTGGGCGAGCGGCGATCGTCGATCCGATGTTCGCGGTGACGCCATGGCGTGACCTGCTCGGCTATGTCGGCGGCATGCTCGATCCGCGCACGTGTTATTATGTGGCGACGCTCCGCGATCCGGGGCCGCTGTGCCGCGATGCGCTGTCCATTGCCCGCAAGGCGTTGCGCCGCCGCTAGAGCTTCGCGCCGGGAAAGGCCTGTTCGAGCGCCGTCACCGCGGTGCCGATCACTTCGAAGCAGGTCCGCATATAGGCGTCGCTCAACGAATAGGGGTCATGGAGGTGCGGGCGCTGTGGTGTCGCCCACAGCCCGAGCAACGAACGCGGCAGCGCTGCCAGTGCCGGGTTGGCCGCGATCCGATCGAGTTGCCGGACCTCCATCGCAAGCAGCAAGTCGCCCGCACGCGGCGTATAATCCTGCCACCTCGTCGCGCCGTGCGGCCGGAGATCGATTCCCAGTCCGTCGGCGGCCGCGATCGCGGGCGGGGGCGGGCTGGCGCCAGTAGTCGCCGACAGGCCGAACGAGCAACTGGCCAGTCCAAGCCGGTGCGCCAACACCTCGGCAAAGGCGCTTCGGCAGATGTTGCCTTGGCAGACGAACACCATCCGGCGAACCGCCGCCGTTTCCGGCCGCACGATTTGGGCGGTGCCGACGGCGGTTTGAGCGTGTGCCAGCAACAGCCGAACCAAGCCGCGGCTCGTGCCGAAGCGGCGGGCGATGCTGCTCGGGCGGAGATACGGCGCGTCGGACATGTCCCGTTCGATGGAGTTATCGCTTGCGTTCATTTCGTTAAAGCCGCTGGTGGACCGGTTCGAGGTCGCGAATATCGCGTCTGCGTGTCTGAAAGGGGGCTGACCGCGCCAGCGCGACGAGGATCAGGCCGAGCAGCATCGCCGCGCTGATCGCCAGCCCGGCCCGTTCCTGCGGCAATGGCTGCCAGGAGAAATCGAGCAGGGATGGCCCTGCCGGCAGCTGGGCGCGGACCAGACCGGTCGCGGGATCGGCATCGATCGCGACGGGGTGTCCGTCGATCGTGAGGCGCCACGCCGGGAAATAATAGAGCGGCAACCTATATCGGCCCGGCTTCGACGCGATAGTGCGCCACGCAATACCCGACGAGGTGCGACCGGGCTTCGCGCACGATAGCCGGCCGTTGACGCAATCCGATCCGCGCTCGGCCAGCGTGCGGCTCATGACGTGGTGCGGCGTCCAACGGGTGCGATATTCGTCCAGCCCATTATAGGTCGGCAACGATCTTTCGGAGAGATCGGGGCGCTTGCCCTCGGCGATCGTCGCTTTGGCAAGCGTGAGAACTGCCATCGCGACGCCAGCCAGCGCGAGGAGCCAGAGGATGCGACGCGACCATCGCTGGTTGCCGCTCGGCGCGAGCACCAGTAATGGCAGCAGCGGCGTCAGGATCGTCAGGAAACGGTGCGGGAACTGGACGTCGCGCAACGGGCTGTCGATCAGCCAGAGCGGATAGGAAAGCTCGATGCTGAGGACAATCGCGGCGCCGGCGATCAGGCTGATCGGCAAGCGGAGGGGCAGCAGCTTGTCGTCATGCTCCCGCCAGATCAGCCAGGCGCCAAGCACGGCGGCGGCGATCATGACGAGCGAGATCGGCCATTGAAACGCGGCCCAGCGCATCCCGAACCGCCATGCCGTCACTATGGGCAGCGAAAAGGCGTCGAAAGGGGTGTAGCTCGTTCGCCAGACCGCCGAATCGATCATCGATTGCGAGGTGAAGGCGGGAAACAGATAGACCGCCGACAAGGCGAGGCCGCCGGCGATCGTGACGACCGGCGCGGCGAGCCGACGCCAGTCCAGCGGCGAACGGCGGTTTCCGGTCAGGCTGCACAGCACCAGCGGCGCCGTGACGATCACCGCCATCAGCCCGGTTACCGTGTGCGTCATCACCGTGAGCGCCAGCGCCGCGATCGCCGGGATATTGATCAGCATATCGCGCGCCCGCGGCCGCAGGATTGCCCAGCAATAGCCGGCAAGCGGCGTGATCGCGCAAGCCCAGGGATAGCCGTTGAATTCCAGGTGAAGCATCACCAGCATCGGCGAAAGGCACGCCAGCACGGGCGCCAGCAGCGCGCGCGGGCCCGGAACGTAGAGCGCGATCAGCCGGAAACTGAAATAACCGAGCAGCGCGCTTGCCGCGATCTCGACGATCTGCATCGCTGCCCAGACATTGCCGACAACCTGACTGACCAGCCCGGTGAACACATAATAGAGCGGGGCATAATAAAGCAGGCCCGGCTCGCCCAATCCGGCTTGCGCCTGCATCGCCCAGCGCGGCCAAAGGTCGCCGGCCGCCATCGCCGCCGCATATTCGCGGGCGTAATCGTAATGCACCCCGAAATCGAGATTGACGAAGACATGACCCGTCAGATGCGCGATCTGGACCAGCAGCCCGCATGCCGCGCCGATCAGCAGCGCGAGCGCGCCGCCCTGCCTCACCGGCTGCGCCACGTGAGCCATTTGGTTGCCACGTAATTCCATACCGAGCCGACGGCGATGCCCAGCAGGCCGGCCAGCCACCACCTTTCCCCGTGCTGGCCGTAGAGCACCGTACCGATGCCGACATTGGCGATCGCGCCGAACGAGCAGACCAGCATGAAGGAGATCAGGCCTTTCACCCAGCGCAGCCCGATCAGGCGGCGATCGCGATAGGTGAGGATGTTGTTGAGCGTATAGTTGAACAGCATCGCCATGCCGACCGCGACGATCTCGGCATAAGCGAAGCCGACGCCGGCGATCTTGTGCGCAAGGCCCAGCACTGCCAGCTGTACCACCGCGCCAGCCGCGCCGATCGCGCCGAACAGGATCAGCTTGGGCGGAATCCAGCGCCCGATCATCTTTTCCAGCAGCAGTTCGAAATATTCGAGCACCACCGCCGTATCGAGCTTGCTCTCGCCCGAGGTGCGCGTCCGGAACCGATACGGAATTTCGACGGCATCCAGCCGGCGCGGCGCGGAAGCGACAATATCGAGCAGCAGCTTGTAACCGACGGTGGAAAGCCTCGGTACGATCTCCAGCAGCACATCACGCCGGATCGCGAAAAAACCGCTCATCGGGTCGCTGATCGGGGTCTTCATGATCGGCGCGGCGAGGCGTGTGGCGAAGCGGCTGATCGACACGCGGCCGCGATCCCAATCGCCGACCGAGCCGCCATCGGCATAGCGCGTGCCGATCGCCATTTCGTGCCCCTCTTCCAGGATCGCCTCGAGCATGCGCGGCAGGATCGTTTCATCGTGCTGCAGATCGCCGTCGATCACCGCGACGACGCGCGCCACCGAGGCGCACATCCCTTCGATCACCGCGGAAGACAGGCCGCGCCGGCCATAGCGGCGAACCAGCCGAACGCGGCGATCATAGCGCGCGATCGCCTCGATCTCGGCGGCGGTATCGTCGGTCGAGCCATCGTCGACGAAGACGATCTCATGCTGCAACCCCGCCAGCGTGATATTGAGCCGATCGAGCATCGGGCGCACGTTGCCCCGTTCGTTGAGAACCGGAATGACCACCGCGAGTTCAAGCGCGCGCCGCGTGGCGCGCCGGTCTTCGGGCCCGAATTCGGCAGCATAGCCACGCGCCGGTACAACCGGCTGCACTAACGTCATCATGTCCCCGCTCGGCGCTATTCCCAGGTTCGGCGCGGGTGACGGTAATGATTGTTCGCTAAGGATTATCTAACGGCCCCGCGGCTGACGTCGATCGGTTGTCGCGACTCTGTTTAACGCGGCATCAACCTGAACGCGCCTAGGATTCGTTGGCGCCTTCGAGCGGCGCGAGCAAGCAAGGAGCGCGGCAGCCATGATCGACAATTTTTCGCTCGGGCTGACGCATGGGCTGATGCTGCTCGCCGCCTTCATGCTGATGCGCCGTCGTGACCTCGACCATGAACCGCCGGCGACGCCGAAGGGCGGTATCGGTGCGTGATCTCGCCTTCATCGGCTTCCTGCTGGCGATCTTCGGACTGGGCTTGCGCAAGCCGTTCCTGTTCGTGCTGGCCTATGTCTATATCGATATCGTCTCGCCGCAGCGGCTGACCTATCTGTTGCTCAACTCGGTGCCGATCTCGCTGGTTGCGGTGGTGCTCGCGGTCGGCGGCTGGGCGATATTCGACGACAAGAAGGATGTGCGGGTCGCCCCGCGACAATTCCTGATCGCCGTGCTGCTGGTCTATTGCGGAATCACCACGCTGCATGCCGACTTTCCGCTCAGCGCGCTCGATAAATGGTCCTGGGTGTGGAAAAGCTTGGCCTTCGCCGCCTTCCTGCCGCTGACGCTGCGCACGCGGCTCAGGATCGAGGCGCTGCTGCTGTTCGTGATCCTGTCCGCCGCCTCGATCATCATCGTCGGCGGGATCAAGACGCTGTTCTCCGGCGGCGGATATGGCGAGCTCAACCTGATGGTGACCAACAATTCGGGTCTCTACGAAGGCAGCATCATCTCCACCGTCGCGATCGCGCTGATTCCCGTCATCCTGTGGTTTAGTAAGTTCGGCACGATCTTCACGCCTGACTGGCGAGTGAAGGCGTTTTGCTACGCCCTGTGCTTCGCGTGTTTGCTGATTCCGGTAGGCACCCAGGCGCGCACCGGCTTGTTGTGCATCGCCCTCCTCGCCGTGTTGATGTTGCGCGAGACGAAGCGGCGGATACTCTATCTGGGCGCCCTGGCCGCGGCGACGGTTGTTGCCGTGCCCTTGTTGCCGCACAGCTTCACCGAGCGGATGGGGACGATCGAATCGTACCAGGCCGACGCGTCGGCCTCGACACGCATCCAGGTGTGGAAATGGACGCTGAGCTACGTCAAGGACCATCCGTTCGGCGGCGGGTTCAATGCCTATCTCCAGAACCAGATTCGTTACGATACCGTGCAGGTGATCGATCACGGCGCGCAGGCGACGGTCGACAAGACGCTGCAGGTCGATGCCGCGCGCGCTTATCACAGCAGCTATTTCGAGATGCTTGGCGAACAGGGGTGGCCGGGGCTGGCGCTATGGCTGATGATCAACATCGGCGGGCTGATCCGGATGGAAGTGCTGCGCCGTCGCTACCGCCATTCCACCGACGAAAAGGAAGCGTGGATTGCGCCCCTCGCCGGTGCCTTGCAGAACGGGCATCTCATCTATCTCCTCGGCGGCGCGTTCGTCGGAATCGCGTTCCAGCCATTCCTCTACTATCTGATCGGCGCCCAGATTGGGCTCGATACCTATCTCGGCCGCAGGCGGCGGGAAACCGCATGGCGGCCGATGCGCGCGCGCCGTGCCGCAGGCGGATCGCGGGTCCGCGCTTTGCAATAGCAGACGTACCGGCGGTTTCGCTGCCGCCGCCTCAACCCGCCAGCGCGAGCAGCGCGAACGTGGCGAGCCAGTGCGTGCCCATATAGTCGTCGGCGATATGCGGCAGGCTGGCGGTGATATGCCGGTCCGCGGCGTCGCGGGCGCGCGTCGTCATCGCGTGATCGCCGCCGAGTGCGGCGGAGATCGTCCGCCAACACCAGGCGCGACTGAGGTTGAGCCCGTCGAGATGAGCGATCTTGCCGTCGCTGCGATCGGATACCGTCGCCGGCACGAACAGCGTTTCCGGGCGGCCCTGGGCGGCGTCCGGCAGGAAGGCGTCGAACCAGCGCGCAAAGGCCGTTTGGTCGAGCAACCGGCTCATCAGCATTGCCTCCATCAGCGCCGGTGACAGGAACTCGTCGCCGCCCGGCTCCCAGGCCTGGCATGATCGATCCTCGCCGAACCAGCCGGTCGCTCGCTCGGCGATCAGGCCGGCCAGGGCGGTATCGTGCTCCCGCGCCCAATCATGCGCGAGCGTGAGTGCAAAGGCGGTATTGGCGTGGGTGCCGGTGCGGATCGGGTAGGTCAGTTTGGGCAGGAACGCCAGGAAACGGGCCGCGAATGCCTTCGCAAGGGGGGCCAGTGACTCGCCCCAGGCCGTATCGTGCCGCGCCGCTTCGCCGTGCAGCGCGAGCAGCCACGCCCAGCCATAGGGGCGCTCGAACGCGCCGGCGCCGGCCCGTTCCAGATAAGCGCATTCGGCGGCGACCAGATCGGGCGTCAGCATCGCATCGGCGCGGGCGCGGATTGCCGCGGCCTCGGGCAGTTCGGGATAGAGACGCGCCAAAGTGAGCACCTGCCACCAGCCATGGACGCAGCTATGCCAGTCGAAACTTCCGTGAAAGATCGGGTGGAGCACGCGGGGCGGCAGCGCATCCCCGTCGCTATTGAGCACGTGATCGAGCTTGTGCGGATATTCCTGGCCGAGATGGCCGAGCGTCAGGCGAGCGAAGCGCGCGGCGGTGTCGGCATCGAGACGGGTCATGGCATCACCAGATAGAGCAGCAGGATGTTGAAGATCAGCAACGGGATTGCGGTCGGCACCTGCGCGCGGATCACGCCGTAGCGATCCTTGAGATCGAGCAGCGCGGCCGGCACGAGGTTAAAATTCGCCGCCATCGGCGTGAGCAAAGTGCCGCAGAAGCCGGCAAGCATGCCGATCGCGGCGACGCGTGCCGGCTCGCCGTGATAGCCGTGGATGAGCAGCGGCAGGCCGATCGCGGTCAGCATCACCGGGAAGGCAGCGAAGGCATTGCCCATGATGATGGTGAACAGCGCCATGCCGAGGCAATAGACCGCAACTGCGCCGAAAACGCTGCCCGACGGGATGAGGTGCCCGATCAGCCCACCGACCGCGTCGCCCATGCCGGCCAGCGCGAACACCGCGCCGAGGCTCGCCAGCATCTGCGGCAGGATCGCGGCCCAGCCGATATGGTCCATCAGGCGCGCGCCCTGGCGGAACGGCTCGGCCGGGGCGGGCTTGAGCCAGGCATAGCAGATCACGAGCGCGAGGATCACGCCGAGCGCGAGCGACACGAGCGTCACCTGCTTGGGATCGACGATGCCGGGCAGGCGCGAGAATGCCAGCGTGCCAATGAGGGCTGTCATGGGGATCACCAGTGCCGGCACGAACAGCAACGAGCCGCGCTGTTCGACTGCCTCGGCATCGCCATTGTCCGACCGCATCCGGCCGAGCGTCGCTGCGGCGACGATGGCGAGCACGAGAAGCCCGTTGCCGAAATTGCCGAGGCGGTCGCCGAGCAGGAAGCTGACCGCGATCAGCGCGTAGAACAGCGCGTTACCGGGGCGGCGTGGGCGCGTGATCAGGCTGAGAATGGCGAAGGCGCCGAACGTGGCGCCGGCGACGAGATAGAGAAAGCCGAGCCCGATCATGCGGCGCGGCGCCGCGCGAGGCGACGGTCGGCGAGCAGCAGGCGGGTGCCGTGGATCACGCTCGCCGCGACCGCAGTAGGGATCGCCCATACAGAGAGGTGCAGCGGCGGCAGATCGATGCCGTAGCTCTGCAGAACGCCCTTCATCAGCAGGATCGATCCGATCGCGATGAAGATGTCTTCGCCGAAGAACACGCCGACATTGTCGGTGGCGGCGGCGAGTGCGCGCGCCTTGTCGGGATCGCTATTGCCCTGCGTTTCGGCGGCGGCCTCTGCCATCGGCGCGATCAGCGGGCGGACAGTCTGCGCCGGACCGGCAATCGAGGTGAGGCCGAGCGCGGCGGTAATCTGGCGGAACAGCAGGTAGACCAGCAGCAGCCGGCCCATGGTGGCGCCGCGAATACGGCCGATCAGGTCACGCGCGCGGGTTTGCAAGCCGTGGCGTTCGAGAATGCCGATCACCGGCAGCACGATGTAAACGATCGTGATGTAGCGATTGTCGTTGAACGCCTTGCCGAACGCCGAAACGATGGTGACCGGATCGAGACCGGCGGCGAGGCCGGTCACAAGCGCCGACGCCACGACCACGAGCAGCGGGTTGAAGCGCAGCATGAACCCGGCCGCGATGACGACGATGCCGGCAAGGACGAGCATCAGTCGGCGCGCCCGAAGCCGCCGCCGCCGGGCGTCTCGATCACCAATGTGTCGCCCGGCGCCATGTCGCTGGCGCCGGTGCCGGCGAGCGGTTCGATACGGCCATCGGCACGTTCGATGCGGTTGACGCCCCGCGCCCCCGGCGCGCCGCCCGCCAGCCCGAACGGCGGGACGCGGCGGCGGTTGGACAGGATCGCGGCGTGCATCGGCGCGCGGAATCGCAGGCGGCGCACGGTGCCTTCGCCGCCGCGATGCGCGCCGCTGCCGCCCGATCCGCGGCGGATCGAGAAGTCCTCCAGCAGCACCGGGAAGCGCGTCTCGAGCACTTCGGGATCGGTCAGGCGGCTGTTGGTCATGTGAGTCTGAATGGCGTCGCAGCCATCGAAACCGGCACCGGCGCCCGCGCCGCCGCAGATCGTTTCGTAATATTGATAGCGGTCGTCGCCGAAGGTCAGGTTGTTCATCGTGCCTTGCGAGGCCGCCAGCGCCCCGAGCGCGCCGAACAAGGCGTCGGTAACGACCTGGCTGGTCTCGACATTGCCGGCGACAACAGCCGCGGGATAAAGCGGGTTGAGCATCGAGCCTTCGGGTACGACGATCTCGACCGGGCGCAGGAAGCCGTCGTTGAGCGGGATCGGCAGATCGACCAAGGTCCGCAGCACGTAGAGCACCGCGGCGCGCACGACAGCGCGCGGGGCGTTGAAATTGCTAGAAAGCTGATCGCTGGAGCCGGTGAAATCGACCGTCGCCGTGCGCTGTGCGCGGTCGAGCCGCACCGCGACGCGAACCACCGCGCCATTGTCCAGCTGGTAGGCGAAATCACCTTCCGACAGATTGCCGATCAGCGCGCGGACCGCAGCGGCGGCGTTGTTCTGCAGATGCCCCATATAGGCCTGGACGACATGGACGCCGTGGCTGTCGGCCAGCGACACGAGGCCGTCCGCGCCACGCCGGCAGGCGGCGATCTGGGCGGAAAGGTCGGCGATATTCTGCGGGATGTTGCGCGCCGGGTGGTCACTCGATGCCAGCAGCGCGCGGATTTCGGCGTCGCAGAACCGGCCTTCGTCGACGATCAGCACGTTGTCGAAGATGATGCCTTCGTCGGCGATGCTGGTGCTGTCGGGCGGCATCGAGCCGGGGCTGATCCCGCCGACATCGGCATGATGGCCTCGCGCTGCGGTGAAGAAGGCCGGCGCGGTGCCGTCGCCGACGAACACCGGCATGATGACGGTGATGTCCGGCAGGTGCGTGCCGCCCTCATACGGGTTGTTGAGCGCGTAAACGTCGCCGCGCCGGATGCCGCGGCCGTCGGCACCGTCACCGCGGCGCGCGATCACCGCGCGGATGCTGTCGCCCATCGAGCCGAGATGGACCGGGATGTGCGGCGCGTTGGCGATCAGATTACCATCGGCATCGAACAGCGCGCACGAGAAATCGAGGCGCTCGCGGATGTTGACCGAGGCGGCGCTGCGCTGGAGCGCGGCGCCCATTTCCTCGGCCAGGCCCATGAACAGGCCGGCGAACAGTTCCAGCCGCACCGGATCGGCGCTGCTGTCCGCATCTGTTTGCTCGATCGCATCGTGACGAGTGAGGATCAGGCTGCCTTGGGCATCGACCGTAGCGCGCCAGCCGGGTTCGACGATCGTCGTCGCGGTGGGATCGACGATCACCGCCGGACCGGGCACCGTCGCATCGGCGGCGAGCCCGGCGCGGTCGAACAGCGGCGCGCGATGCGCGGTGCCGCCCGAGAACAGCTCGACCTCGGCCAGCGGTGGCAGGCTTTTCGTCGGGAGATCGACCACCGATGCCGGCGCCGCGGCACCGCCGGCGATCGCCTCGACCCGCAACAGGTCGATGACCAGCGCGTCATCGACAGTGAAACCGAACTGCCGCCGGAACGCTGCGTCGAAATCGGCGCGCATCCGGTCGGGCGTGCCGACTTTGACGGCAATCCCGAAATCGGCGCGGGCGTGGCGCAGTTGCGCGCTCGCCTCGATCCTGATGGTGTCGCCGGGGACGCCCTGGGCAGCGAGTGCTGAGTGCGCTTCCTGTTCGATGGCGGCGAGCGCCTCGGCGCGGCCCGTGTTGTCGGCGAGCGGCAGCGATACGGTACGCTCGCGCATCACGCGGCGCTCGGCGAGGCCCATGCCATAAGCCGAGAGCACGCCGGCAAGCGGGTGGATCATCACTCGCTCGATCCGCAAGGCGTCGGCGACGAGGCAGGCATGCTGGCCGCCCGCGCCGCCGAAACAGGCAAGCACGTAATCGGCCGGATCGTGCCCGCGCGCGACCGAGATCGACTTGATCGCCTTGGCCATGTTGGCGACGGCGATGGCGATCAGCCCTTCGGCAAGCGCGCGCGGCGCGATGCGCTGCCCCGTCTCGCTTTCGACCCGAGCCGCCAGTTCGGCCAGCCGTGCTTCCGATGCGGCGCGATCGAGCGGCTGGTCGCCGTCGGGGCCGAAAACGTGGGGGAAATGATCGGGCTGGATCTTGCCGAGAACGAGGTTGCAATCGGTCACGGTCAACGGGCCGCCGCGGCGATAGCAGGCCGGCCCCGGCACCGCGCCAGCCGAATCCGGCCCGACCACCAGCCGCCCCATGCTGACGTCGCACACCGATCCGCCGCCCGCGGCGACCGTATCGATCCGCAGCATCGGCGTGGCGATCCTGACGCCGCCGAGCACGGCGTCGTGGCGCCGCTCATAGTCGCCGGCATAGAGCGATACGTCGGTCGAGGTGCCGCCCATGTCGAAGCCGATGACGTGGCTGAAGCCGGCTTGTTCAGCCGTTCGCGCCATGCCGACGATGCCGCCCGCCGGCCCCGACAGCAGCGCGTCCTTGCCCGAGAAGCTGTGCCCGTCGGTAAGCCCGCCATTGGATTGCATGAACAAGGGCCGCCGTCCCTCGCCGAGCGCGGCTTCGAGCCCCTCGACATAGCGGCGCAGCACCGGCGACAGGCTGGCGTCGACGACGCTGGTGTCGCCGCGCGCGACCAGCTTGATCAACGGCGAGACGCGGTGGCTGACCGAAACCTGGGTGAAACCGATCTCGCGGGCGATCTCGGCAAGCGCGGCCTCGTGCGCGGGGTGGCGGAAGCCGTGCATCAAGACGATGGCGATCGCGCGCAGTCCGCGCTCATAAGCCGCTGTCAGCCCGGCGCGAGCGGCGCGGGAATCGAGCGGCTGCAATATCTCGCCGTCGGCGGTGACGCGTTCGTCGATCTCGACCACATCGGCGTAGAGCGGGGCAGGGCGCTCGACGGCAAGGGCGAAGATATCCGGCCGTTCCTGATAGCCGATGCGAAGCGCATCGCCGAATCCCCTGGTGATCGCGAGCGCGGTCGGCTCGCCCTTGCGCTCGAGCAGTGCGTTGGTCGCGACGGTGGTGCCGATGCGGATATCGGCGGGTGGAATGTCGCCGTCGCCGACGCCGGTCAATTGGCGGATCGCGGCGACCGCGGCGTCGTCATAATGTTCTGGATTTTCGGACAGAAACTTGGCGGTCGAGATGCTGCCGTCGGGGTGTCGGGCGACGACATCGGTGAAAGTGCCGCCGCGATCGATCCAGAAGTGCCACTGTGCCATTGCCCCGCTCCATGCCATCAAGCGTCGCGGCACGCCAGCCGGGGTGAGGCGCTCCGGAGCACCACGTTGACCCGGTGCGCAGCGGTCGCCAAGGTGCCTGCATCTCGTTGGACCGCCAGCCGGTCCCTTCCTACCCGGGAGATCGCCCATGCGTCGCAGAACCTTCATCGCATCGATTCCCGCCGCTACGGTGGCGAGTTCCGCCTTGGCGCGCGGCGAGCAGAAGGCGCGCGCAACGGGCGAAGCCGGTTCGTCACCCTCGACGAGCGCGGCGGAGCAACCCAAATTCTGGCCCGATGGCGCCGAGCGCTTCGTGCGCACCGATGTCGGCGCCGGGGATCGGCCGGTCGGCGCCAGCTTTGCGTCGCGCACTGCGGTCTACGGTACGTCGGGCGCGTGCGGATCGGCGCACCCCTATGCGACGATGGCTGGGCTCGACATTCTCAAGCGCGGCGGATCGGCGGTCGATGCGGCGGTGGCGATCAATGCCTGCCTGGGCTTCCTCGAGCCGACGTCGAGCGGGATCGGCGGCGACTGTTTCGCGATGGTGTGGGATCCCAAACAAAACAAGCTGATGGGATTGGCCGGATCGGGCGGCTCGCCCAAGGGGCTGAGCCTCGAGACCGTCCGTCAGCATGCCCAGAACGGCGCGATCCCTGCGCTGGGCGCGATCGCGGTGTCGACGCCCGGCGCGCTCGATGCGTGGTGGACGCTGCACCAGCGCTACGGCAAGTTGCCCTGGGCCGAGGTGTTGCAGCCCGCGATCGACTATGCCGAGAATGGCGTGCCGGTGCCCGATGTGATCGCTTATTACATTCGCCACAACATGGCGATCTTCAAGCAGCGCCGCGATCAGATTCAGGAAATCGACAATGCTTTCAAGACCTACGCCCCCGATGGCATCGGACCGGCGACCGGCGGGGTGTTCCGCAACCCCGATCTCGCGCGCACCTATCGGATGATCGCCAAGGGCGGCCGCGACGCCTTTTACGACGGGCCGATCGCCGACACGATCGACGCCTATTTCCGCCGTATCGGCGGCTGGCTGCGCAAGAGCGACCTGCAGGCGATGCACAGCGAATGGGTCGAGCCTCACACCACCGATTATCGCGGCGTGACGGTGCATGCGCTGGGCGCCAACACGCAGGGCATCGCGACCTTGCAGATGCTCAACATGCTCGAGCATTTCGACCTGCGCGGCGAGGGCTTCCAGTCGGCGCGCTCGATCCATTTCCAGGTCGAGGCGAAGCGGCTCGCCTATGAGGATCGCGCGCGATATTATGCCGATCCGCACTTCTCTAAAGTGCCGGTCGAGTGGCTTATCTCCAAAGAATATGCGGCAAAGCGCGCGGCGCTGATCAGGCCCGATCGCATCCTGACGCCGGTCTACCCCGGCCATGCGCCCGACCATGCCGACACCACCTATTTCAGCGCCGCCGACAAAGACGGCATGATGGTGTCGATGATCCAATCGAATTTCCGCGGCATGGGATCGGGGCTGGTCGCCGACGGGCTGGGCTTCATGTTCCAGGATCGCGGGCAGCTGTTCTCGCTAAAGGACGGCCATCCCAACATCTACGCGCCGGGCAAGCGACCGTTTCAGACGATCATACCGGGTTTCGCCAGTATCAAAGGCGTGCCATGGATGGCGTTCGGCGTGATGGGCGGCGACATGCAGCCGCAGGGCCAGACGCAGATCATCGTCAATCGCAAGGATTACGGGCTGGAAATCCAGTCCGCCGCCGACAGCCCGCGCTGGCACCACGAAGGTTCGTCGCAATCGATGGGCGAGGATTCGCCGGGGCTGCCGAGGACCGGATTGCTGCGGCTGGAGACGGGTATTCCGGCGGCAACGCGGGCGGCACTGGCTGATATCGGCTGGACGATCGGCCAACCCGATGGCGGGTTCGGCCGATACGAGTGCGTCGAGAACCGGCGTGACGGCGACACCCGCGTCTACGCCGCCGCGAGCGAGATGCGCGCCGACGGGTGCGCGCTGGCTTATTGAGGTCAGATCGCGTCGGCCTTGATTTGCGCAACGGCGTGATCGGCCGCGCGCGCCGTCATCGCCATGAAGGTGAGCGATGGATTCACGCACGAGGTCGAGTTCATCTGTGAGCCGTCGGTGACGAACAAATTGGGCGCCTCGTGCGCCTGGTTCCACTGGTTGAGGACCGAACTGCGCGGATCGGCACCCATGCGCGCGCCGCCCATTTCGTGGATCGCCTCGCCGGGCACATGCTTCTGCTCGCTGCTCGTCACGTTGAGCAGGCCGGCCCGGCGCAGCATGATCTCGCCCTGTTCACGCGCATCAGCCATCATCCTGAGCTCGTTGTCGCGGAAGGTGACGTTGAACAGCAATTGTGGGATACCGAAACGATCGACCTTGGTCGGGTGCAGCGTCACGCGGTTGTCTTCGTAAGGCAGGCACTCGCCGAACGCGCCCATCGAGAAGCGCCACGGCCCGTATCGGCGCATGCCCTGCTTCATCGACGCGCCGAAGCCTTCTGGCGGGGCGGCATCGCGGCCGGCGCCGCCCTGATAGCCATAACCGCGCCGGAACCCGACATCGTCGTCTTCGCCGACATTGCGGAAGCGGGGGATGTAGACCCCGCCGGGGCGGCGGCCATATTCGATATAGTCGGTCATGCCGGGTATTTCCCCGGAAATGCCGACCCGGAAGATATGATCCATGATGTAACGGCCGAGCGTGCCGCTGGTGTCGAAATAGCTCCGCTCGGCGCCGGGTGCGCGCGAGTTCATCAGGATCTGGACCGAAGCCATTGCCGAGGCGCACAGGAAGACGAGATCGGCCTTCACCACCTCGGCCTGGCCGGTCTTGGCATCGATAAAGCGGACGCCCGTCACCCGCTTGCGCGCCGGATCATATTCGAGGTTGGACACCACCGCATCGGAACGGACTGTGAGGCGGCCCGTCGCGCGGGCCGCCGGCAGGGTGACGGCCTGGGTCGAGAAATAAGCCCCGAACGAACAGCCGTTCGAACATTGGTTGCGGAACTGGCACTTGGTGCGGTTCTGCTCGGGCTTGTCCTCGGTCATGTTGGACAAGCGCGCGTGGATCAGCTTGCGCCCGGGGAAATTGCTTTCGAGCCGCGGCTTAAGCCATTTCTCCGCGATGTTCATCGGCATCGGCGGCTGGAATTCGCTGTCGGGGAGATAAGGCAGGTTTTCCCGCGATCCCGATACACCGGCAAACTTCTCGACATAGCTGTACCAGGGAGCGACGTCGTCGTAGCGGATCGGCCAGTCTCCGCCGACGCCTTCGCGCTTATTCGCCTCGAAATCGGCGGGGCTCCAGCGGAAGCACCACCGGCCCCAGATCAGCGATTTTCCGCCGACCGCCGCGGGTCTGATCCAGCGGAATTCATCTCCCTCGTCGAAGGCATAGGGATTGAGGCGATCGTCATTGTAGAATTGCAGGTTGCTGCTTTCGAGATAGCCGTATTTCGCGATGAAATAGTCGCTGTCGACGATTGCCTGGGGCACCGTGCCGCGCGCGGGAAGCTCGAACGCCGGGGTGCCGTCATAAGGATAGCCCGAGCCGTGTTCGACCATGAAGCCGCGATCGAGCATCAGCACGCGCAGGCCCTTTTCGGTCAGCTCCTTGGCGGCCCATCCGCCGCTGACTCCGGAGCCGATGACGATCGCGTCGAACGCGTTGGTCGATGCCATGATGCAAGCCTCTTCGAATTGCCGTCAGAAACGCAGCGCGCGCAGGTTTTTGAAGCTGGTGGTGATGTCGGGAATGTACGGCGCCGGTGCTTCGTCATCCTCGACGTAGAAATGTCGGACGTGCGCGGCGCCGGGCAGCTTGAACAACGCCGCGAAGTCGATCGTCCCGGCGCCGACCGCGGCCATCGATCCGTCTTTCTTCATGTCCTTGACGTGGAAGGCGTAGAGGCGGGTGGAAACCCGATCGATCAGCTTTGCTGCGTTGGCGCCGGCGTGGATCGCCCAATAGAGATCGAGCTCGAACCGCACCAAAGCGGGATCGGTATCGGCGAGCAGCCGGTCATACAGCGTGGTGCCGTCCGCCGAACGGGTGAGAAATTCGAAGTCATGATTGTGATAAGCGAAGGCGAATCCTGCATCGCGCGCCTGGGCGGCGAAGCGGTTGATTTGCGGAATGAGCGTCGCGAAGCCTGCCTCGGAGCGATATTCGTCGCCAAGCCAGGGCAGCACGATCGTTTCGCCGCCGAGCGTCCTGGCCATTCTGACGATGGCCGCGAAGTCCTTGGTCATCAGCTCGAGCGGCACGTGCAGCGAGGGCGCGCGCAACTGCAGGCGATCCATCGCCTTGCGCAGCATCGCGTGATCCATCGTGTCGTAATTGCCGCCGCCAAACTCGACCTCGCGATAGCCGACCTGTGCGACCTTCTCGAGCGTGCCGACCGGATCGATCGCGAAGATCTCGCGCACGGTGTAGAGCTGCAGCCCTATCGTGCGGACCTGTGCTGCGCGCGCGATCCCGCTCGCGCCGAGGGCCATCAGGCCACCCGCGGCAGCGACGAAGGTGCGTCTGTTCAAAGTCATGCCGTGAACACCTTGTTGACGTTGGAATAGAGATAATCGCCGTGATATTCGCCGGGGACGGGGAGATATTCCCGCTCCTGCGTCATGCCGATCTCGGACGTGTAATATCCGGTGATGACGAGCTGCCGAAACGCCTCGAAGAACCAGGCGCCGTTGGGGATCTCATTGTTCATCGCCGCCGTGAGCAGCGCGTCTTGCTGCTCGGGTGTCGCCTTGGCGACGGGCACCTTGTTGTCGGCCAGGCTTTTCGCATCGAGGCGATCGAGCATCGTGATGATCGGGATGCGCTCGTCGGGTGACGCCCAATCGGCCAGCAGCTTCTCGATATAATCAGGCACGCCCGCCGCGATCGCGCCCGGCGTGTCGGTGGTGGGAATGACGCGATCGCTGAGCGCGGTCATTGCCGCCTTCTGGGCGGGGGTGAACACCTGGACGCTCGGCGGACCGTCGCTGATTACCGGCCGTGCCGCCTTTCCGGCGAGGCCGGCGGCGCGGGCGATCGGCGCATAAAGCGGCGCGCTGAACAGGGCGGCCACGCCGGCCAAGGCGGTGCGTCGATCGATCATGTCCTCTCTCCATCCAGCGTCGTCATGCGGCGTCGATCTCTCGATAGGCAGCGATCAGCCGGTCCTCTCCGGCGCGGCCGTCGAGTGAGTTGCCGTGCTCCATGCCGATCACGCCGGCATAGCCGCGCTTGCGCAGCCACCCGACGATCGTCTTGTAATTGATCTCGCCGGTGCCAGGCTCGAGCCGGCCCGGATTGTCGCCGAACTGGATGTAGCCGATCTCGTCCCAGCAGCTTTGCAGCGTCGGGATCAGATTCCCCGCCTGGATCTGCGCATGATAGAGATCGGCGAGCACCTTCACGCCGGGGCTGTTGGCGCCCTTCGCGATCATATAGCCCTGCGGGATCGTCCGCATGAAGATGTTCGGATGGTTGGTGATCGTGTTGAGCGGTTCCATCACCAGCACGACGTTGTGTTGTGCGGCGACGTCGCCGGCGCGGCGCATCAGCTCGATGATCCGTGCGGTTTGCAGGTCGATCGGCACCTTGGGGTCCATGAAACCGGTAACGACGGTGAGCCATTTCGCGTCGAGGCGTTTGGCGACCTCGATAGCCGGACCGAGATCGGCCAGCATCGCCTCGCGCTCCGCCCCGTCGTCCGCGCCGAGGAGCGGGCGGAATTGCGACCATTTGGGCATGCTGGCAACGAGCACGCCCATCGTCATGCCGCGCTGCCGCAGCGCCTTTGCCATCGCGTCGATCTGCGCCGGCGGACGCGAGACGGCCTCATTATCTTCCCACGCCGTGAAGCCCTGATCGGCGGCGAAGGCGATCTGCTCGATCACATCGCCGCGGCTCACGAAGCTGCCGTCGTGCGGCGCGAATTTTAGCGAGAAACGCGCGGCATTGCTGGTTGGACGCCCGGCGCGCGCGACGGTCGCCATGCCGAGGCCTAGGGCCGATGCGGCGAGCACGGAGCGGCGAGAGGGCGACATGCGGCGTCTCCTGTTCAGTTCGCTGTTGCAGATTTGAGATAGGCAATCAGCGCGGCCCGCTTGGCCGGGTCCGCCACGCTGATCGGCATCCTGGTGCCGGGAACCTTCTTGGTCGGGGCGGCGAGAAATTCGTCGAGCGATTTGTCGTCCCAGCGGATGGCCGATTTCTTCATCGCCGGGGAATAATTGTAGCCGGCGACTGAGCCGGCGGCACGGCCGAACAGGCCGGAGAGGTTCGGGCCGATCCCGTTGCGGCCGCCCTTGTCGATTGTGTGGCAGCCCTTGCACATGACGAAGGTTTTCGCGCCGGCCGATTGATCCTGCGCGGTCGATGGCGCGGCGGCGCAGACCATGGCGGCGATCGCGGCGATGGCGGTGGCCGATCCGTATAGAAATTTCATCGGATACTCTCCTGAACTACAGTCATTGCTACCTCGCATCGTCACTATCGGGGCTCAAGCCGAGCAGTCGGCGGTTGGCCGCGCGGTCCACCCCGCTGGCGGCGAAATCGTCGAAGGCGTGGGGCGTCACGCGGATGATATGATCGCGGATGAAAGGCGCGCCCTCGCGGGCGCCGTCCTCGGGATGCTTGAGCGCGCACTCCCATTCGAGCACGGCCCAACCGGGGAAGTCGTAAGCCGCCATCTTGGAGAAGATCGCGCCGAAATCGACCTGGCCGTCGCCGAGCGAGCGGAAGCGTCCAGGCCGATCGACCCAATTCTGATAGCCGCCATAGACGCCCGAGCGCCCCGTGGGCCGGAACTCGGCGTCCTTAACGTGGAAGCAGCTGATCCGATCGTGGTAGATGTCGAGAAAGGCTAGATAATCGAGCTGTTGCAGCACGAAATGGCTGGGGTCGTATAACAGCCTCGCGCGTGGGTGCTGGCCGACCTCGTCGAGAAAGCGTTCGTAGGTGACGCCGTCGTGCAGGTCTTCGCCGGGATGAAGCTCGTACGCGAGATCGATGCCCTGTTCCTCGAATACGTCGAGGATCGGGCGCCAGCGCCGGCCGAGCTCGGCAAAGGCTTCGTCGATCAGGCCTGCGGGCCGCTGCGGCCACGGATAGACATAGGGCCAGGCGAGCGCGCCGGAGAAAGTCGCGTGGGCCGACAGCCCGAGCCGCCGGCTGGCGCGTGCGGCGAGCTTGACCTGATCGACCGCCCAGGCCTGACGCTCGGCGGGCTTGCCGCGCACCTGCTCGGCCGCGAAGCCATCGAACAGGCTGTCATAGGCCGGGTGCACGGCGACGAGTTGGCCCTGCAGGTGTGTGGATAACTCGCTGACCACGATCCCATGGCGATCGAGCCGCGCATTGAGGTCGTCGCAATAGGCCTGGCTGTCGGCCGCGGTTTCGAGATCGATTAGGCGAGACGTGCAGGGGATTTGCACCGCCTTGTACCCGAGCCCCGCCGCCCATTCGGCGAGATGGTCGAGCGTGTCGAACGGCGCCTCGTCGCCGAGAAACTGCGCCAGGAAGATGCCGGGGCCCTTGATCGTCTTCATGCCGCGCCTCCGGAGAAAGGCAGCCAGGCGCGAGCCTCGTGCGAGCGCGCCGCGAGATCGATGAAGCGCATCGATCGCAGGCCATCGCCGATGCCGGGCAGCAAGCCGTCGAGCGCCGCCGTCTCGCCGGCGATGGCGTCGGCAAAGCCGGCGTAGAGCGTGGCAAAGGCCTCGATGAACCCCTCGGGGTGGCCGCTCGGCAGCCGCGTCGCGCGCTGCGCCGTCAGATGCAATCCGGGGGCGCCGCTGTGAAGGATTTCGGTGCGCGCGTCGGGCCAGCGCAAGATGAGCTTGCCCGGCGCATCATGATCCCATTCGAGTCCGCCCTTCTCGCCATAGACGCGCAGGCGCAGGCCGTTGCGCTCGCCGGTAGCGATCTGCGAAGCGGTCAGCACGCCGGGCACCTTGCCCTCGAAGCGCAGCAGGATGTTACAATCGTCGTCGAGGCGGCGGCCGGGCACGACGCGCGGCAGATCGGCGACGAGTTCCTCGACACGAAGGCCGGCGACATATTCGGCGAGCTGGAAGGCGTGGACGCCGATGTCGCCGATCGCGCCCCCCTGGCCGGCGCGATCCGGGTCGGTGCGCCAGCTCGCCTGCGTGTTGCGGTCCTCGATCGCGTCGGCAAGCCAGCCCTGCGGGTAATCGACCATGATCTTCCGCACGCGGCCGATCGTGCCGTCGGCGACGCGGGCGCGGGCCTCGCGGATCATCGCATAGCCGGTGTAGGTGTAGGTAAGCGCGAACGGCCGGCCGCTCGCGGCGACGATCGGCGCCAGCGCCTCGGCCTCGGCGAGCGTCGCGGTCATCGGCTTGTCGCAGATCACCGGCAGCCCCGCCTCGATCGCGGCCTTGGCGATCGCGAAATGGCTGTCGTTCGGTGTGGCGATGGCGACGGCCTGGATGCCGTCGTCGCGCTGACGTTCGTCGGCGAGCATCGCTTTGATCCCGTCATAGGCGCGATCAGCGGCGAGGCCCCACGCCACCGCTTGCGACTGCGATTTGGCGATGTCGCGGCTGAAGGCACCGGCGGCGAGTACGAAGCGACCGTCGAGGCACGCGGCCATGCGGTGGACCGGGCCGATGAAGCTGCCCGGGCCGCCGCCGACCAGGCCCAGCCGAAGGGCGGGCTGTGCCATCAGGCTTGCGCGGGCGCCGCGGCGCCCTCCTCAGTGACCGGCGCTGCCGCCAGCTTCTCGCGGAAGGCAAGGGCGAACACCACCATCGTCACGAGGGCGATCGCGGCGGGGACGAGCCAGATTGCGCGCCAGTCATGCCCACCGGCCGGATCGGTATGCAGGCCATAGACCAGCCCGGCGATGTTCGACCCGACGACGATACCGATGCCCTGGGTAATCAGCGTGAGGAACGATTGGGCGCGGGCGCGCGAGGCAATGTCGAACTTGCGATCGACGTAAATCTGTCCCGAGACGATCAGGAAATCGTAGCAGATGCCGTGGATGATGATGCCGAGCAGCAGCATCGGCATGATCGCGGTGCCGCCGTGATAGCCGAAGCCGAACAGCACGAAACGCACTGCCCAGGCGCCCATGCCGATCACCAGCACGCGCTTGATCCCGAGCCGTGCGAGCAGGAACGGCAGGCTGATGAGGAAAAACGTCTCGAAAATCTGCCCGGCGGTCTGGATGCCCGTCGCCTCCAGCCGCGCGCCGAAGATCGTCATGTGGAGATCCTTGTCGGCGAAAAAGGCATTGGCATAGGTGTCGTAGAAGCTCTTGGGCACCATCAGCGCGAGCGTGCAGACGATGAACACCCAGAACGATGCTTCCTTGTGGCGGAAGATGACGTCGAGGCCGAAGATCGCGGCGACGCTGACCACCTTATGCCGTGCGCGCGGTGGGGTGTTGGGCAGCGTGAAGGCGTAGAGCCCGAGCGCGATATAGACCGTCGCCGCCATCATCATCGGCAGCGCGGTTTCGGCAGCGCCGCTGATGATCCCGACCAGCAAGCCGGCGACGATCCAGCCGATCGTCCCCCAGACGCGGATCGCGGGAAATTCCTGGCCGATATCGTCGATCGCGTTGAACGCGATCGCGGTCGCCAGCGGAATTGTCGAGGCATAGAACAGGAAGTGGACGAGGCAGCCGATCAGGAACAGCGACGGCGATTGATGGATGGTCGTCACCCAGAACAGCGCCGCGCCGGCACCGAGCGACAGGATGCCGAGCAGCTTTTCCGCCGCGATGAAACGATCGGCGACCATGCCGATGAACAAGGTGGAGAGGATCGTGGCGATCCCGATCAGCCCGAAGGTGGTGCCGATGATCGTATCGAAATGCAGCCCCTTGCTCATGTAGGTGCTGAGCGGGACCAGCCAGACGCCCCAGGCGAAATACTGCGCGAACATCATCGCGGAGAGGCGCAGTTTCACCATGTTGTTATCGCCATGCCGATCATCCCGCTCACTGTTCGGGCGGCGAATTGGCCTTGCGCCCCTTCACATCCCACCCCACTGCCCGGTCTTTGCCGGATTTATCGAACCAATCATGAGATCGATCTCATTGCAAGCTAAATTTTACGACCTCTCATCGGTCGGGCCGGTTGATGCGGCGCGGGCGAACGGCCCGGCGCCGACGCTCTGTCGGATAATCAGGCGATGCGGCAGCGTGGCGGAGACGGGCGCGGACTGGCGACCCTGCAGGATGGCGATCAACAGCTCGACCGTCTTGCGTCCGATTTCGGCCATCGGCTGGCGGATCGTGGTGAGTGGCGGATCGACGTAGCGCGCCATCTGGATGTCGTCGAAGCCGACCACCGACAGCGCTTCGGGGCAGGCGATTTGCGCCGACCGCGCCGCCGCTATCGTGCCGATCGCCATCTCGTCGCTGAAGCAGAAGATCGCCGTCGGGCGCGGCGTGCGCGCAAACAGCAGGTTGGCGGCGCGGCGCCCCGATTCGACCGAGAAATCGCCGGTTTCGACGACGAGCCGGCCGATCAGGCCACGATCTTCGGCGGCACGTTGCGCACCGATCAGGCGGTCGCGCGTCAGCGGGCTGTCCTGCGGCCCCAGCACCAGCGCGACGTCGCGGTGTCCCATCGCGTAAAGCGAATCCATTACTTCATAGGCTGCGCCGGCATTGTCGATATGCGCGCTCGACACGCCCAGCGACGGCGTGAACTCGCAGCCGTTGACGATCGGGGCGCGGCTGCCGTCGCGGTCGAGCACGCGGGCGAGCGTCGTCGGCAGGCGGTGGCCGAGGAAGATGATGCCGTCGGCCTCGCGGCGGTTGAGCATCTCGGCATATTGCTCCTCGCGCTCGCGCTCGTTGCGGGTGTCGCCGAGCAGCACGGCATAGCCGGCTTCCTGCGCCGCCTCCTCGACGCCGCGGATCACGCGGGAGAAGAACGGGTTGGAGATATCGGGAACGGTGACGATGATGCGGCCGGTGCGCGTCGTGCGCAGGCTGGCCGCGACCGAATTGCGGCTGTAGCCGAGCCGCTGCACCACCTCCAGCACGCGCAGCCGGGTCGTTTCGGCGACCAGCTCCGGATTGGACAGCACTCGCGCCGCGGTGGCGCGCGATACGCCGGCGGCGGTCGCGACATCTCTGATCGTCGTCATTGCGCCACCGTAACCGCAATGACATCAATCGCACAGCCTTGCCGAAGCGGTGACTGTCTGGACAAGCGGATATCCCCGACCTAGCATGAGATCGATTTCATAATCCCTTCGGCCGGCCGGGGGAAAGAGTCCAGGTGGCGTGTCGACGTCCGTCGGACCGGTGATTTGAGAGGGGTGCCGATGGTGATCGACCGGCGTTCGTGGTTGAAGGGGGCGGCCGTTACCGCTGCTGGATTTTCGGTGCTGCCCGCCTATGCGTCGCCGCCACGGCGTCGCAGGATTTCCCCCAGCGATCGCGTCAATATCGCGGCGATCGGCGCCGGCGGCATGGGCGCTGCCAACATGGAGCGGCTGACCAGCCAGAACATCGTTGCGATCGCCGATCCCGATCTGTCGCATGTCGCCAAGGCGTTCGTCGACGAGAATGGCGCGCCGATCGCGCGCCGCGCGACGCTCAAGGCGGCTTACGACAAGGCCGACAAATATGCCGACTACCGGCGCATGCTCGACAGTCGCAAGGATCTCGATGCGGTCGTCATCGCCACGCCCGATCAGCACCACGCGGTCGCCGCGAAGATGGCGATGGAGCGGGGCCTGCACGTTTATGTGCAGAAGCCGCTGACCTATACGGTGCGCGAAGGGCGCGTGCTGAACGGCCTCGCTCGCGATAATCCGCGCCTTGTGACGCAGATGGGCAATCAGGGCCATTCGGGCGATGACGGCCGCCGCGTGGTCGAGATGATCCGCGGCGGCGCGATCGGCGACGTGCGCGAGGTGCAGGTCTGGACCAACCGGCCGATCTGGCCGCAGGGCGTCGCGCGGCCGGCGGCGCTGCCCACGCCCGACGGTTTCGATTGGGATGTGTGGCTCGGCCCGTCGATGGTGAACTGGGGCTACAACCCGATCTACGCGCATTTCAACTGGCGCGGCTGGCAGCCGTTCGGGTGCGGCGCGCTGGGCGACATGGGCGCGCATCTGATCGACTTTCCGGTCTGGGCGCTCGATCCTGGGTTGCCGACACGAATCGAGACCCGCCATTCGGCGTGGGGCGAGAACGACCGGCCGCCGGGAACGCCCGAGGGCGACCTGCGTGGTAGCTATCCGCTGGCGACGGTGACGCATTTCGAATTCGGCAACGCCAAGGGCGGGCCGGTCAAGCTGACCTGGTATGACGGCGGGCTGATGCCGCCGACGCCGCGCGATCTGCCGGCCGATGCGGTGATGAAGCCGGAGGGCGGCGTGCTCTATATCGGCAACCAGGGCATGCTGATGCACGAGACCTATGGCCAGAATCCGGTGCTGATCGGCGACGGCACCGCCCAACGTGCTGCGGCGATTCCGCCATCGCTGCCGCGCATCGAAGGCGGCATCGACGGGCACGAGATGAACTGGATCCGCGCCATCCGTGGCGAGGAGAAAATCTCGTCGCCCTTCGCGGTCGCGGTGCCGCTCACCGAAACCATGCTGCTCGGCATCGTCGCGATGCGCGCCGGCACGCCGATCGAATACGACGGCAACGCGGGCCGGATCACCAACGTCGCCGATGCGAACCGCTATCTCGACCGCACATATCGCAAGGGGTGGGAGCTATGAAATCGATTCTCCGGGGCGCGGCCATTGTCCTGGCCATGATGCCGATCGCTGCCACCGCGCAGGACAAGGCCAAGCCCGAGGATACCGAGCAATGGTCCCCGGCCGTGCCGGTGGTGACGCCGGGCAAGATCGACACCGCCTTACCGCCGTCCGACGCGATCGTGCTGTTCGACGGCACTTCGCTCGATCACTGGCAGAATGTCGCTGACGGCGCGCCGGCCGGCTGGACGGTCGCAGGCGGTATCGTGACGGTGAACAAGAAGGCCGGCAATATCGAGACACGCCAGTCGTTCGGCAGTTACCAGCTCCACCTCGAATACCGCATTCCCGCGAATATCACCGGCTCCGGCCAGGCACGCGGCAACAGCGGATTGTTCCTCGCCTCTACGGGCCCCGGCGACAAGGGCTACGAGCTGCAGATTCTCGACAGCTATCGCAACAACACCTACGTCAACGGCCAGGCCGGCGCGATCTACAAACAATATCCGCCGCTCGCCAACCCGGTGCGCAAGCCGGGCGAGTGGCAGGCGATCGACGTGGTGTGGAACAAGCCGATCTTCGCGCCCGATGGGTCGGTGAAGACCCCGGCCCATGTCACCGCCTTCCTGAACGGCGTGCTGATCCAGGATCACGTCGCGCTGCACGGGGAGACGCTGTATATCGGCAAGCCCAGCTATACCGCTTATGATCGCGCGCCGATCAAGCTGCAGGCACATGGCGACGCCAGCGCGCCGATCAGCTTCCGCAACATCTGGGTGCGCGAGATTCCCGACACCGAAGGCTGACGGCAGCGATAAAACACGCTGCCTGGCGCCTGGGTGAGGTCGGCGACGAGCGGATCGGAAAATCAATACAAGCCAAACGGCGCATCAGGCTGTAAGGGCAGGTGGAGACATGGCGGCGGCCGCAGGCTTTGCGGCTCCGAAGCGATGGCATTGCCCATCGGAACATCGCCGCGCCTTTACCTTTTAGTCCTACAGCCCCCGGGCTGGCCGATCCCGTGAGTATGATGCCTTTTTCGACCCTTCCGTCCGTTCTCGCCGATGCCCTTGCCGAGCGCGGCTTTGCTGCCCCCACCGCGGTTCAGGCCGCTGTCCTGACCGCCGAGGCCGAGGGGCGGGATCTGATCGTTTCTGCCCAGACCGGATCGGGCAAGACCGTCGCGTTCGGGCTCGCGTTCGCGGCCGATCTGCTCGATGCCGATGGCGGGCTGCCGCGCGCGCAAGCACCGCTCGCGCTGGTGATCGCGCCGACCCGCGAGCTGGCGCTGCAGGTCAGCCGCGAGTTGATGTGGCTCTATGCCAAGGCCGGCGCGCGCATCGCGACCTGCGTCGGCGGCATGGATGCGTCCAAGGAGCGGCGCGCACTCAATGGTGGCGCGCACATCGTCGTCGGCACGCCGGGGCGGTTGCGCGACCATCTCGAACGCGGCGCGCTCGACCTGTCGGCGTTGAAGGCGGCGGTGCTCGACGAGGCCGACGAGATGCTCGACATGGGGTTCCGCGAGGATCTCGAGGAAATCCTCGACGCGACGCCGGGTGAGCGGCGTACGCTGCTGTTCTCGGCGACGATGCCCAAGCCGATTGTCGCGCTGGCGCGGCGCTATCAGCGCGATGCCTTGCGCTTGTCGACGGTGGGCGAGGATCGCGGCCATGGCGACATCACCTATCAAGCAGTCACCGTCTCGCCCGCCGAGATAGAGGCGGCGGTGGTCAATCTGCTGCGCTTCCACGAAGCGGAAACCGCGATCCTGTTCTGCGCGACGCGCGACAACGTCCGCCGGCTGCACGCCATGCTGCAGGAGCGCGGCTTTGCCGTTGTCGCCTTGTCGGGCGAGCATTCCCAATCCGAACGCAACCACGCGCTGCAGGCGCTGCGCGATCGGCGCGCGCGGGTCTGCGTTGCTACCGATGTTGCCGCGCGCGGCATTGATCTGCCCAGCCTCAGCCTCGTCATCCATGTCGAGATTCCGCGCGATGCGGAGACGCTGCAGCATCGATCGGGCCGCACCGGGCGCGCGGGGAACAAGGGCACCGCCGTGCTGATCGTTCCCTATCCGCGTCGCAAGCGGGTCGAATCGATGCTGCGCGGCGCGCGGATCAACGCGGCGTGGATCGACGCGCCGACCCCGGAAGCGATCCGCGCGCAGGATCGCGAGCGGCTGCTGGCGGCACTTCTCGCACCGGTCGAGGTGGATGAAGAAGATCGAGCGATCGCCGAGCGGCTGCTGGCCGAGCGCGCGCCCGCGGACATCGCCGCCGCGCTGGTTCGCGCGCATCGCGCATCGATGCCGCAGCCCGAGGAGATGATCGAGAACACGCCCGAAGCGCGCCGCGCGGCGCAGCAGGAGCGGCATCGCGCCGGGTTCGAGGACGTCGTCTGGTTCAGGATCGACATCGGCCGCCGCCAGAATGCCGATCCGCGCTGGCTGTTGCCGCTACTATGCCGGCGCGGGCACATCACTCGCAACGAGGTCGGTGCGATCCGGATCGGTGCGGACGAAACTCATTTCCAGGTACCGCGTGCGATCGCGGGGAAGTTCACGGCGGCGGTCGCGCGCACCGCGCGCGACGAGGACGAGCAGGCCGACGTGCGCATCGAGCCGTCCGAGGGCCCGCGCATGGCCGCGCGCGGCCAGCGCGAGGGCAGGGGGCGTCCTCCCGGCGGCCAGCACCGTCCCAAGCCGTTCCGGCCCGGCGGGCCGAAGCGCAAGGGCGCACCGGGCAAGCCGCGAAAGGGCAAGCCGGCGTGACCTTGCGCATCCTCGTCGATGCGGATGCGTGCCCGGTCAAGGACGAGGTCTACAAGGTGGCATGGCGGCATGAGGTGGCGGTGGCGATCGTCAGCAACAGCTGGTTGCGCGTGCCCGATCACTCGGCGATCGAGCGTATCGTCGTAAGCGACGGCTTCGACGCCGCGGATGACTGGATCGCCGAGGCCGCGGGCAGCGAGACGATCGTCGTCACTGCCGACATCCTGCTCGCCGACCGCTGCCTGAAGGTCGGGGCAAGCGTGCTGGCACCGACCGGCAAGCCGTTCACCGCAAACTCGATCGGCGCCGCGATCGCGACGCGAGCGATCATGGCCGATTTGCGCGCGGGTGGCGATCAACTCGGTGGGCCGGCGCCGTTCTCGAAGGCCGATCGGTCGGCGTTCCTGCAGTCGCTCGATACGGCGATCGTGCGGCTGAAACGGCGCTGACGCGCATTAGGGCCGTCACCCCGGACTTGTTCCGGAGTCCAACTCTCCGATGGCACCCGTGGCCCGTTGGATGCCGGAACAAGTCCGGCATGACGAAAGACGTTAGGCCGCGATTGCCTCCAGCGCCTCGCTCGCCTCCAGCCAGGCGCTTTCCGCACTGGCGACCTGATCGTCAAGCTCGGCGCGGCGCTTCATCAGGTCATTCATCGAGGCGCCGGCCGATGGATCGGCCATTGCCCGGTCGACCGCACTGCGCTGTTCGGAAAGGCGGCTCAACTCGCTCTCCGCCGTCTTGGCGCGTTGCCGCAATTCCTTCTCGCGCTCGCGCGTCTCGGTGGCGCGGCGCTCCTTCCTGTCGGCTTTCTCGGCCTTCGGTTCGCCACTCAGCACCAGCGCGATATAATCGTCGACCGAACCGTCGAACTCCTTCGCTGTGCCGCCGTCGACCAGCACCAGCCGGTCGGCGGTCATCTCGATCATGTGCTTGTCGTGGCTGACGATCACCACCGCGCCGGTATAGGCGTTGAGCGCCTGGATCAGCGCCTCGCGGGCGTCGACGTCGAGATGGTTGGTCGGCTCGTCGAGGATCAGCATGTGCGGCGCGTCGCGGGTAATCAGTGCCAGCGCGAGGCGCGCTCGCTCGCCGCCCGACAGCTTGCCGACCGCAGTCGTCGCCTTCTGGCCCTGAAACCCGAAGCGGCCGAGCTGCGCGCGCACCGCGCCCTGGCTCGCGCCCTTCATCATCAGCGTCATGTGCTGGAGCGGGGTTTCGTCGCGATCGAGTTCCTCGACCTGATATTGGGTGAAATAGCCGACGCGCATCTTGCCCGTGGCGGTGATCCCGCCCTCCATCGGCGCGAGCTGCGCGGCAAGCAGGCGGGCGAGCGTCGTCTTGCCGTTGCCGTTGCGGCCCAGCAGCGCGATGCGATCGTCGGGATCGAGCCTGAGGTTGAGCCGCTTGAGGATCGGCGTCTCGCCATAGCCGACGGTGGCCATGTCCATCGTCACCAGCGGCGGGCGCAGCTCGTCGGGATCGGGGAAATCAAAGCTCAGGCTGGGATCGTCGATCAGCTCGGCGATCGGCTGCATCTTGGCGAGCATCTTGGCGCGCGACTGCGCCTGCTTCGCGGTCGAGGCGCGCGCCGAATTGCGCGCGACATAATCCTGCAGCTTCTCGCGCTCGGCCTGCTGCTTGGCGCACGCCGAGGCGATCTGCGCCTGGCGCTCGGCGCGCTGCTTCTCGAACGCGTCGTATCCGCCCGGGTACAGCGTCAGCTTGCCGCCCGACAGATGCAGGATGTGATCGACGACGTTGTTGAGGAAATCGCGCTCGTGGCTGACCAGCAGGATCGTCGCCGGATAGCTCTTGAGGAAATCCTCCAGCCACAGCACGGCTTCGAGATCGAGGTGGTTGGAGGGTTCGTCGAGCAGCAGCACGTCGGGTTGCGAGAACAACAGGCTGGCGAGCGCCACGCGCATCTTCCAGCCGCCCGAGAAACTGTCGAGCGGGCATTGCTGCGCCGCTTCGTCGAACCCGAGGCCGATCAGGATGCGCGCCGCGCGCGCCTCGGCGGTATAGGCGTCGATCGCGATCAGCCGCTCATAGACGTCGCCCAGCCGATCGGGATCGGTGCAGGTCTCGCTCTCGGCCATCAGCGCGGTGCGCTCGGTATCGGCGGCCAGCACCGTTTCCAGCGGCGTGGCGTCGCCCGCCGGCGCTTCTTGCGCGATATAGCCGAGCCGGGTGCCGCGCGGCATGTCGATCGATCCCGTGTCGGGCTCGATACCGCCGGTGATGGTGCGGACCAGCGTCGTCTTGCCGGCACCATTGCGCCCGATGAGGCCGATGCGGCCGCGCGGCGGCAGCCTGGCAGTGGCACCATCGATGATCGTGCGTCCGCCGAGGCGCACGGTGATGTCGGTCAGATTGAGCATATCGGCGGCGCCGTAGCAGAACATGGGGAATCCCCCAAGCGTTAGCGATCAGCTCGTCCCGCTTATCGCCGGCGGTGTGGTGCGGTCCCGGCATGACATAACGATATAAACATATCTTTATATTGTTCTTGACGCGGTTCGCGAAATCCGCGATCAAGCCGGCGTCGAGGTTCCCCGTCCCAGGCATGGCGGCGGGGCTAAGACGGGAAGCCGGTGGCGCGTCTTGAAGGCGCGGAGTCCGGCGCTGCCCCCGCAACTGTAAGCGGCGAGCGGCGATCCCAATCGATGGTCACTGGCGTGCCGCACGCGCGCCGGGAAGGCCGGGATCGACGTGCTGACCCGCAAGCCAGGAGACCTGCCTTTCGACGCGATAACGTTCCTCGGACGGGGGTTCCTCCGGTGGATCGCGCCAGACGCACGAGTTGCGTCGCGTGTCCGCCAACCTCCGGGCCGCGTCGTCTCCTGCGCCCTCGCGCGCTCTATCCTGGTTCACCGGTCCGGCCTGACCAGGAGTGCATGATGACTGTTTCAGCCGCCAATCTCGGTTTCCCCCGCATCGGCCCGCGCCGCGAGCTCAAGGCCGCAACCGAAGCCTATTGGGCCGGCAAAATCGACGAAGCGACATTGCTTCAGACCGCAAAAGACCTGCGCGCCGCGACCTGGGATCGCCAGAAAGCCGCCGGCATCGAGGTGATCCCGTCGAACGATTTCTCCTTCTATGACCAGGTGCTCGATACCTCGGTGATGGTCGGCGCAATTCCGGAAATCTATCGCGCGATCGGCGCGCCCGACTCGCTCGACGTCTATTTCGCGATGGCGCGCGGCCGCCAGACCGGAGCCAGCCCGGAGGCGATCGAACACGGCTGTGCCCACGGCCACGGCGCCGGATTGGACGTGCCCGCGCAGGAAATGACCAAGTGGTGCGACACCAATTATCATTATATGGTGCCCGAGGTGGCACCCGATCAGGCGTTCGCGCTGTCGGCGACCAAGCCGATCGACCATTTCCAGGAAGCCAGGGCACTCGGCCACCATACCCGCCCGGTGATCCTCGGCCCGGTCACGTATCTGCTGCTCGCCAAATCGAAGACAGGGGGCTTCGATCCGTTGTCGCTGCTGCCCAGGTTGCTGCCCGTCTATGCCGCGTTGCTGGCGAAGCTGGCCGAGGCCGGTGCAGACTGGGTGCAGATCGACGAACCCGCGCTGGTGCTCGATCTCGGCGATGCGGCGCGCGATGCCTATCGCACCGCTTATGCCGAACTCGCGAAGGTGCGCGGCATCAAGCTGATGCTGGCGACCTATTTCGGCGCGCTGGGCGACAATCTGGAAACGGCATTGGCGCTGCCTGTTGCCGGCCTGCACGTCGATCTGGTCCGCGCGCCCGAGCAACTCGATGCGGTGCTCGCCGGTGCGCGCGATGATCTCGTCCTGTCATTGGGCGTGATCGACGGGCGCAACGTCTGGAAAGCCGATCTTACCGCTTTGCTCGACCGCTATGATATGGTCGTCAGGCAGCGTGCCGAGGTCCAGATCGCGCCGTCCTGCTCGCTGCTCCACACGCCGGTCGATCTCGCGCTGGAAACCAAGCTCGATGCCGAGATCAAGGACTGGCTGGCCTTCGCCGCGCAGAAGCTGGAGGAGATTGCCATCCTGCGCCAGGGCCTTGCCGAGGGGCGCTACATCATCTGGGCCGAACTGGCCGACAATGCCGATTCGATCGCGAGCCGCCGCCGCTCGCCGCTGACGCGGAACCCCGCGGTGCGCGATCGCCTCGCGACGGTCGATGCTGCGATGGCCCGCCGCGGCGCGCCGTTCGCGGAGCGGATCAAGGCGCAGCAGGCACATCTCGGCTTGCCACCGTTGCCGACGACGACGATCGGGTCGTTCCCGCAGACGCCCGAGGTGCGTAAGGCGCGTGCCGCGCACGGCAAGGGCGAACTGGACGATGCCGGCTACGAGGCCTTCCTTCAGGAAGAGACGGTCCGCACCGTCAAATGGCAGGAAGACGCGGGCATCGACGTGCTCGTCCATGGCGAGTTCGAGCGCAACGACATGGTGCAATATTTCGGCGAGCAGCTCGCCGGGTTCGCGTTCAGCCACGCCGGCTGGGTGCAGAGCTACGGCTCGCGCTGCGTCCGCCCGCCGATCATCTTCGGAGACGTCTCGCGGCCCGGGCCGATGACAGTCAAATGGTGGCGCTATGCCCAGAGCCTGACCGACAAGCCGATGAAAGGCATGCTGACCGGCCCCGTCACCATTCTCAACTGGTCGTTCGTCCGCGACGATCAGCCGCGCGAGGACACGTGTCGCCAGATCGCGCTGGCGATCCGCGACGAGGTGCTCGACCTCGAGGCGGCCGGGGCCAAGATCATCCAGATCGATGAGGCGGCGCTGCGCGAGGGCTTGCCGCTGCGCAAGGCCGACTGGCAATATTATCTCGGCTGGGCGGTGGAGAGCTTTCGCCTCTCGGCGGCTGGCGTTGGCGACGCAACGCAGATCCACACACACATGTGTTATTCGGAGTTCAACGAGATCATCGAATCGATCGGCGCCATGGATGCCGACGTCATTTCGATCGAGACCTCGCGCTCGAAAATGGAACTGCTCGACGCGTTCGTCGACTATGACTATCCCAACGAGATCGGGCCGGGCGTGTATGACATCCACAGCCCCCGTATTCCCTCCGCCGGGGAGATGGAGGCACTGCTGCTCAAGGCAAGCGAGCGGCTGTCGCCCGGGCAATTATGGGTCAATCCCGATTGCGGCCTCAAAACGCGCAAGTGGGAGGACGTGAAGCCGGCGCTGGAGAATATGGTCGCCGCGGCCAAGGCGGCGCGAGCCGCCCTTGTTGCGCCTGCCTGATCCGGGCGCGCCGGTCCCTGCGGCCTGCTCGATGGTGTCGAAGCAGCCCGTTGCTCGTGCCGATCGCAACGGCTCGGGGTGCAACCAGTCCGAATCGGCGCCGGGCGGGGCCGGATGCGCGTGGCCCCGCCCGAGCGGGCTGTCGTCGCATCCGACGACCGCCCCGGCATTGCCCCCTGTCATGCAATGCCAGCCGATTCGCACCGCACCATTCGGCGGCGGTGCGGCTAGTCGAGTTCCACCGTCTCGGCGGCCGGAACGTGTTTCTTGATCGCTTCGATCGCCCGTTTGGCGCCGCTGCGCGCGCTATACCCTTCGGTGGAGAAGATCGTTTCGGCATTGAACTTGAATCGCACCCGGTGCTCGCCCGCCTTGTCGGTGTAGATTTCGAAGCGATGGGCCATGCGCTGTTTCCTTGCCGTCCAGCCAATTCGTCCTTTTCGGCCCGTCGTATCGCGTCCCGGCGCCGGTTCGCTATTGAGCGACGCAACCCCGAATGTCGCTCCGAGGCCGAAAAAAGGGGGCAACGGTCACCTTTGGGGGGCTCGACCGTTGCCCCGGGGTTGTGCGTTCCCACACGTGTCGCCAGGGAGGCACGACAACCCTGATCGGGCATGGCGGCGGGCAGGTCCAGTAAATTGCCGTAAATTGCACATAATATACTGAAACAATAGCGAATTTCTCCGACAATTCATGCGGCCGCACGCGCCGCTTGCCTTGTTCGCCGCCCGGATTATCCTGTCCTACGTGACCGGAATGAAAATCCATGCCCGGACGGCGGCTCTGGCAGCGGTGCTGGCGCTCGCCGGGTGCGCGCCGTCGATCCGGCACTTCGGCGGCGCGGTGGCCGGCGATCCACGCGCGAGCTTCGTCATGGCGCCGGGCAACGACGCCGCTGCTATCGCCGCGGTGCACGATGCTTTGGTATCTGCGGGCCGTGTAGAAACCGCGGACGCGGCGCAGCGGATCGAGGTCGGCTTCGCGGTGCGGCCGCGCCGGCTGGCGCTGACGGTGCCTGATGGGGCGGGCGGAAATACGACGGTCTCACCCGAGGCCAAGGCGCCGCCCAGCTTCTGCCACCGGCAAGCCTATGTCCTCACCGTGGCGATGATCGATCGTACCACCGGTGCAGTGGTGCGTCGCACCGGCGCGATCACCTCGCGCTGCCACGGCGCGCCCGCGACGGTGCTGCCGCTGCTCGCGAAAGCAGCTCTCGCCAACCAAGCATAGGCGCTGCGCCGCCGCGCTCATGCTATGTCGGCGGATGGGTTATGGTACGCCGGCAAAGCGCAGGATGAAGCGCGTGCCATGTGGCGCGCGCGGCGTGCAGTTGATCTCGCCATGGTGCCGGGCAACGGCGGCGCCGACATAGGCAAGCCCGAGACCGGCCGCGTGCCGCGATCCCGGCGCCTTGCGGCGATAGCCATAGCGCTTGAACAAATCGGCGCAGCGCTCCGGCGGCATGCCCGGCCCGTCATCGTCGATGACGCACTCGATCCATCCCGCGGCATCGCCAGTCAGGCGGCAACGGACGACGCCGTCGTCGGCACTGAACTTCACCGCGTTATCGAGCAGATTGGCGAACATGCGGCGCAGCGTATCGCGTTCGCCGAGCATGAAGCGGGGCTGGTCGGTCCCTTCGAGCTCGATGCGGATGTTGCGGCTGGAGGCCTGCGACCAGAGGTCGTCGGCCGCCTCGGTCAGCACGTCGCCGAGGTCGAGTTCGTCAGGCGCGAAGCGAGCTACGTCAAGCCGGGCGAGTTCGACGAAATTGTCGGCCAATGTCAACGTGCGCCGCGCCAGTGCCGCGATGCGCGGTGCGATATCGGCATCGCCCAACGCGTGCCGATGATGCTCGATCAGCGTGATGATCGACGATTGCGGCGAGCGCATGTCGTGGCTGAGGAATTCCAGTGCCGCCTCGCGCTCGCGTTCGGCCGCGCGGGTGGCGGTGATATCCAGCAGATGCACGATCCAGCCCCGCCGTTCGCCATCGCTGCCGCATAGCGACGACCGGCGAAGCGAGAACGCGCGATCGCCAACCGCCAGTTCAGCGGGCATCGCATCGGGCGTGACTTCGGTTTCGGCGGCATCGGCGAGCAGCGCCGCCGCTTGGCGGCCGGCAAGCGACGAGCCGAACAGCGCGGCGGCCGGCCGGTTGGCGAGCAATATCCGATCGTCGAGATCGGTAACGAGCAGCGGATCGTCGACGCTTTCGATCGTATCGGAGACCAGCTGGCGCATATCGCGCATGTCGGTGATCGCGTCGCGCAGCCGTGCCGTCTGGCCGCCTACCGGATCCAGCGGCGCACGCCTGGGCGCTCTCGGCGGCACCGGTGCTGCTTCGGCGGCAAATGCGGTTAGTTCCTGGCCGATCGCCCGGTCGACTGCCTGTAGCCGCCGCCAGCCCCATAATGGATAGACGAGCAACAGCCCGATCAGTCCGGGCGTCGGCGGCAGCCAGATCCCGGCCAGCGCAAGCAATACCGCCGGCACCACCAACCCCAGTGCTATGAGCGTCAGCGAGGCGGCGAAGGCGTGCCCTGGGCCCAGCCGCCAGAAGCAGATCAGCAGCAACAGGCTGGGCAACAGCGCGGCGGCGAACAACACGGGCCGGGCTGGCGTGACGATCGAGCGGTGGGCGATCAGCGTGTTGAGCAGGTTGGCCTGCACCTCGAGCCCGCTGATCGGCCCGCCGCGCCGCATCGGCACCACGTAACGGTCGCCGAGGCCCGCCGCGGTAACGCCGACGAGCACGATGCGCCCGCGCAGAAATGCCGTCGGCACCTGACCGGCGAGCACGTCGGCAAAGGAGATCGTGCGGAAGCCGCCGCTATAGGGCTGGAACGGGATCGTGATGGTGTTCCGATGATGTTGCCAGGCGGCGGAGGGATGGCCGAAGGCGATGCGGTAGGCCCATTCCATCAGATGTAGCCAGACCCGGCCGTCCGCCGGGAGCGACAGCAGCACCGATCGCGCGGTGCCGTCGTCGTCGGGCAGCAGCGCGACATGGCCGATCGCCCGCGCGGCTGTGCCTATCGGTGCGATGGGCGGCGTCGCGTCGATCGGTCGCCCGTCATGTCCGGGGGCTTCGAACAGCACCGGCAGGACAACGCTGCCCAGAGTCTTTTCGGCCGCCGCGAGGCGTGCGTCGTCGGCGCTGCCTCCCGGTTCGGTGAACAGGACGTCATAGGCGATCGCCGCCGGTCGCGCCGCCTCCAATCGTTCCAGCATGCGGGCATGCACGGCGCGGGGCCAGGGCCAGCGGCCGATCGCCGCGATGCTGGAATCGTCGATCGTCACCAGCAGGATATGGTCGGACGGCGGCGGTGCCCGGAAGCCGACCAGCGAATCATAGAAAACGTGATCGATCCGCTCGGTGGCGCGTGCCGCGACCAGCCCGGCAACCAGCGCCATCGTGACGAGGACGATCACGCACCATTCGAGAAGGAGCCGGCGGTGTTGCAAGCCTCAGCCGCCATCCGGCGCAGCAATCACCAGTCGTTCCGGGTCGGTCCAGTTTTCGGTCATGCCGTCCGGTCCCGCCTGGACGGTCGCGACCTGCCAAAAGTAGGTGCCGGGCGGCAGCCTCTTCACTGCGATTTCGTTTCCGGTGAGGCCGACATCGTCGATGATCGGCACGCCCTTGGCGGCGTCGCGGAAGATGCGCAGCCGATAATGGCGCTCGCCTTGTCCGGCGCCATACCATTTGAAGCGATAGCCATCGGTTGTCGCGATCGCTTCGCCGTGGATCGAGGCCAGCAAGCGGGTGAAGGCATAGGTCTGGCGCTGTCCTTCCAACCCGCTCGGCGCCACCGCCGAGATCCGTACGAACTGATGGCCGTCGGGCACGCCCTGCACCTCGAAATGTGGTGTCGGCGATCGTTGCTCGCGATAGGAATCGACGAAGCCCGCGTCGGTCGCGAGCAGGATATGATAAGCTACCGCACCCGGAACCGGCGTGAGATTCAACGTGACGAGGTCGTCATGCTGCGCCTTGCCGGGATCGACTAAATCGGGGGCTGGCAGCAAGGCTGTCTTCTCGCTCTGCCCGTCGGCGTCGGTGGTGGCGCCGAACGCCTTGGGCACGAGCAGCGGCCGTGAACCGTCTGGCGGCGATACGGCGACGGTGCCGGAGAATACCTCGGTTCCCGCCGCGTGCGTCGCATCATCGTAGAAAACGGCATATTCGGTGCCGCGCACCGCCGTCATCGAGATCGGTGTAGAGATGATGTAGCGGCCGGACGGATCGCTAAGCGGGGTGACATGCGTATCGACGCTGCCGCGTCCGAGTTCGAAACGATATCGAATCGCGCCGTTGATAATCAACTTGCGCAGCTCCACCACCTTCAGCCGGCTTTGCGACGGCAGGGCGACCCGCGATCCATCGGGTAGGATTAACGTGGCGAAGCTGTTGGCGGCGGTGGTCAGCTCTGCGCCTTCGCCGAGCGACATGCCGGTCCGCGGCGGCGTCGAGCGGCCGTTGACGGTAATCGTCACGGTACCGCGATAACTCGCCAGATTGGCGTCCCCGCGGCTGTCGCGCAGCCAGGCGACCGGTATCGATACGGCACGGCCGGCCGGCATGGCGCGTGGATCGCGCGTATTCGCCAGACGGAGCAGATCATGCCAGTCATGCGCCGGAACAAGATAACGCTGGGCGAGATCGGAGGACGTATCGCCCTGTTTGATGACGTAGCGCACCACGTCGCCCGAAGTGTGTGATGCAGCGGCGGCCGCGACGAGCAGCAGCGCGATCACGGGGCATTCTCCGTCGGAAATTGCTCCATGCGATAGCCATAGCCCGATATCGCAATGATGCGATACCCGCTTTCTGGACGGAGGCGGAGCTTGGTGCGGAGCTTCGACACGTGCATGTCGAGCGTCCGCGTCGGCAGGTCCGACGCCGAATGCCAGAGTGTCTCGAGGATATAGCCGCGCGACATCGGGCGATGAATGTTATCGAAAAACAGCAGGGCTAGCGCGAATTCCTTGCTGCTCAGCGCCACCGGCTCGTCGCCGATCCGGGTGGTTTGCGTCAGTCGATCAAATTCATAGCCGCCGAAGCGGAGGAATCGATCGGTGTCGTGCTGCGTCGTCGCTCGACGCAGCACCGCTTCGATCCGTGCGACGATGACCGCCGCGCTCTCCGGCTTGATGATATAATCGTCTGCGCCCGCTCGCAGCGCCTCGGCGATGCTTTCCTTGTCTGCGCGATTGGTAATCATGATGATGCCGGACGGCCGCGTGTCGCTCGCCCGGATGCGCTGCAACAGGTCAAAGCCCGAAGTGTCGGGAAGACCCCAGTCGAGCAGCAGCAGGTCGAAGGTTTCGCGCCTCAGGGCGGCAAGCAGGCTGGTCGCATTGCGAAAGCCGACGCACTTGTATCCGGCGCCCCCCAGCGCCTCGCGCACGAAATCGATCAGATCCTCGTCGTCATCAACAATGGCAAGCCGCATTCGCTATCCCTGGTGATGGGCGGTTCTTTAATCCGCGACCGTCCCTGTTATCTAAACGCTTGCGGCGCAATGATCCCCCGTCAGAGACAAAAATTTACAATTCTGGGTAGATGCCACCAGGAGCACTGCCGGGCTACGGCAGCGCGTTGACTCCCGCTACCGGGATCCCCGCCGCCCAGCGCTTGCTGCGCCGGCTTCCCGGTCTTCCCCTTCTTCCCACATCGGCTCGTCGGCAAGCTCGACCCGGTTTCGGCCGCGCGATTTGGCGAGATACATGGCATTGTCGGCGCGCTGGAGGACATCGTCGAAGCCGGTGTCTGCGGGGTGGTATGTCGCCACCCCGGCCGAGATCGTCACCGATATCCCCCTTCTTCCAGGGAAGCGGCTGCACTCGACGGCGACGCGCAATCGTTCCACGGTTGCTTGTACGTCCTCCAGCCGTGGGTCGTCGAGGATGACGACGAATTCCTCGCCGCCTGACCGCGCGATGAAATCGGATTTGCGGATGCTCTCTTTCAACCGCTGCGAAACGTGCACCAGCACTTCGTCGCCGACCGCGTGGCCGAACGAATCGTTGATCGACTTGAAGTGATCGATGTCGATGATCGCGACAGAGAAGCGCGTGCCGCGCGCCCGGGTGCGATCGAACACGTCCTTGCCGATGGTTCCCAGGAGGCGGCGGTTGGATAGATCGGTCAGATGATCGGTCAAGGCCGCGAGTTCGAGGCTGCTCTTCAGCCGATCGACGCACATCAGCAGGAACACGGTGGCACCGACAATCGGCAACAGACCAAGGAAGATCGCCGCGGCCAGCATGCGCCAATCGCCCCTCGTCCCCGGCATCGTGTCGAAAAAGATGGGGCGGCTGGCGGGCACAAGCGTCAGGACCATAGCAAGGGCGAAAATGCCGGCCATCGTGTAGCGGCCGCGCCCGGCCTCGCCCTTGCCGTCGACGACGATCATCCGCAGGCAGTCGGACATCGCCCACACCCAGACGAACGCGGTGACTGCGGTCAGCAACGCCGGGCTGGCGCAAACGAACAGAAAATCCAGCACGCCCACCGTCGCCACCGCCAGCGGCAGAAAGTCGCGCCGGCGCAGGAGACGTCCGCGAAACAGGCGTAGCGACCGATGATACTCGATCAGCCCGCCGGTAACGAGCAAGCTGCTCGCCACGGCGACTATCGGCGTTGGCAATACGCTCACGGCAGCGCACACCGCGCACGCCCCGGCGAGCGTCAGCGTGCCCGCTTGCCAACGGCGCAGCGACAAGCGCAGCGCCGGGGTGAGGATGTGCTGGGCAAGCGACAGCACGATCGCTTCGACGGCGATCAGCAACGCGAGAGCGGCGAATATCGCATCGCCGATCATGGATTGTTGCGCCGCCATCGTCATCCGCGCGCCACGCTAGAACGCCCTGGTGAGCGAGAGCGAAAGTTGCAGATAATCGTACACGCCCGACGTCAGCGAGGTGTTGCTGTATTCCGCATTGGCTTTCAGGAACCAGTTGCGCCCGAACGAGGGACTGGAAACCTGGGCGGCGAGATAGCGTGATGGTTGCCATCCGCTCGTCGCGTCCCGCTGCGCGCCGATGCCGCCGGCGATCATGTAACGCCAGCCGCCCGAATATCGCCGCAGCTGCAATACCGGCACCGCCTGGAGGTACCAGCGCGGCGAGTAATAATCATATTCGCGCGGATGCGTGCTGTAGAAATATCGGGTTCGCACTTGGGCGCTGAGTCCCCAGTCGGATTTGAGGACATGCACGTAATTGGCCCGGAGATGCAGGCGCATGTTCTTGCCGCTGAATGCCTGCGCACCGGCGACGACCGTCAGGACGTTGCGATCGTCTGCCGGCAGGTCGATCGCCGCGCCGGCGAAGGTGTAGTAAAGGCCGCGGTCGAGGCCCATGCGCGTTTCGACGATGTCGCGCTCGATGAAATATTCCTGCCGGAAACGGGCGTTGTTGTGGATATCGGCCGAGCCCAGCACGGTGTCGCCGTCGGTGCCGATCCGGCCGTTCCACGCCCAGGAGTCGCTCTTGTCGGCGTAGCGCAGATAGACGCGATCGCGGCTCGTCGTTTTGCTGCCGGTCGGCCGATACCAGCTCTTTTCGACAGCGACTCCCCAATAGCGATCCCAATCGCGATGGCCGATGTCGAGGTTCAGGCCCGCCCGATAGATGTCGGTATGATCGGCATCGGTGGACATGAAGAAATCGAGCCCGGCCGCATGCGTATTGGCCGGCTCGCCTGGCGAGGTCGGTGCCGCCGCCGGGGCCGTCGCTGGCGCGGCCGCATCGTCCATGGCGGCAGCGGGCGTGGGCAGCAATGCCGCGAGCCCGAGAAGGGTGATCCCGCCGGCGCGCATCACTTGGTATCCCACGATTTTCTCATTCCCATCAATTCAACGACATATCCCCACACGCACACCGGCTGCATCAGCAGGCTGTAAGCCAGCGCGTAGAAGAGAAACCCCATGGGGTTCCGGCGAACACGCAGTTGCTCGTCGCGAAACACGCTGCGCTGGATGCGAAAGATGATCCCGTTCCACAGCGCCGCGAGCGGCAGCACCGCCAGCGTCAGCGGGCCGGCGATATAGAAATAGCCCAGGCAGGCGAGCATCAGCCCGGGGATGAAGACGAACGTATAGACCAGGTCCAGCGGCAGGAAGCAGACATTCCACCAGATGAACAGCAGCGTCAGCCGCGGCCGGAACAGCAGCCGCCAGTGATGCTTGAAGGCTTCCATCAGCCCGCGCGACCAGCGTTTTCGCTGCAGCGCGAAGACCCGCATCCGCTCCGGCACGTTGGTGAAGGCGAAAGCATTTGCCGCGTAGCCGATGCGATAGCCCTGCGCGAGCAAGGCCCAGGACACGACGATGTCCTCGCCGACGCATTCGGGCCAGCCGCCCACCTGTTCCAGCGCCGCGCGCCGATAAAGCGAAAACGCGCCTTGGGCGACGAGCGTGCCGTGGTACATCGCCTGCATGCGCTTGACGGCGGCGATGCCGTGAAAATAGTCCCACTCCTGCGCGCGTGTCAGCAGATTGGTCCGCGAATTGCGAACCATCACCGCACCGGCGATCGCCTGGGTATTCGCGGGATCGGAAAGCAACCGCGCGACGATATTGCGGAGCGCGTCCGGCCGCATCCAGCAATCGCCGTCAATAGTCACGATCAAATCGTGCGCGGCGAGCCGCAAGCCATCGTTCAGTACGGCGGATTTGCCTCGATTGACTGTGAAATCGCACGGGCGAAGCGTCATTTGCGACGGCGGCTCGATCGTATCGAGTGTCTGTGCCACGATTGCCGCGGTGTCGTCGGTCGAACCGTCGTTGAGGATCAGGACTTCGACCGGACCGGCATAGTCAAGCCTGGCGATGCTGGACAAAGTATCACGGATGGCTGCCGCTTCATTATAGGGGGCGACGAGGATGGTGACGCCGGGGAAGGCGGCGACCGGCCGCAACGGGGGGCGGCGATCGAGCAGCAGCGTGACGATCAGAAAGGCGTTCATGAAGCCGGGCACGTAGGCGATGAAAGCGATTGTGATTAGCGCAAATGGCCAGTCTGTGACGGTAGCCAGATCGTGCACCCAACGCTCGGAGAGCCAAATGCTCAGCGCTGTCCAGAGGCAGGCAAGGAGCAGTGCGAGCGCGAATTTGGCCCGGACCGACAAATAAAGAAGCCGATGTGGTCGCTCGTCGGAAACAACCGACGGGCGCGCTGCAACATGCTTGCGCGTTTCGCGACGAGCGCCTTGCGACGCACTTTGCGCCGCAGCAATTATCCTGCCCCCCGATCGCATAAAATTAAGACAATTCCCCAAGAGGGCGAAATATTGTATCGCTCAAATACGTGCGACCCGAGGAATAGTATCCACTGATATTTTTGTTGCGATCTTCTGTTGTACAGGTCATCTTGCGTATTGTTTTATAGCACTATATCGCCCTGTTCCGGTGTAAATTATTGTAAGTTCGCGGCAGCGACGCGGTTGCGTACCACAACGCGGGCTTTGCCTAGGGTCAGGACCCTAATCATCGATGGGCCCCGCTGTTGGATACCCGTTATCAGCGGAGCCAAAGATGAAGCGCTGGGCGCCGCGAGACGAGCCTGACCCAGTCGAGCGTACGTTGATCGCCGACCTACCTGGTAAAGGCGCGGCGGGAGCCTGACGAACTCGATCGAATCGAGCCCGTCGATCGGGCACCCCAACCCGACGACAGAAAAAAACGGGCCCGGCAGCCTGAACCGCCGGGCCAGGTAGGGCTCATAAAGAGCCCTCGGGTCGCAGTATCTCCTTCGCTCAGCAGGGTGTGATGATCGATCCGCAATTTCCCTTATCCGGTGCGAACCTGGCGAGCCGCCTCCGGAAAATTGCGCATGGTGCGTGCTTGCCAGCGGCGCGATCTGTACGGCTGGAAAGGAAGATCACCATGCATTCCGCGCCGATCAAGACACCGCCGCGCGATGACGTCCGCATTCACGATTACGTCCACGATCTGGGCAACCTCTTCGCGGTCATTTCATCGGGTGCGCATGTGTTGCAGGATCGCGCGCGATCAGACGAACAGGCGTTGCTCCTTCATGCGATCGACCGTGCTGCGGCCTGCGGTGCCGATATCGTTCGCGCGGCACTGGTGCGTGCGAGCCGCGAGACGCCGCGGCGCCTCGATCTCAATTCGGCAATCGCCGATCTCCAGCCGGCGCTTGCCATGGTGCTCGGCCTTGGCGCACGGCTGACGCTCGATCTGTGCGCCGATCCGCTGCCGCTGGCGGCCGACGAACATGAAGTCGATAGCGCCGTGATCGAGCTCGCACTCAACGCCCGACGCGCGCTCGACGTCAGCGGCCGCGTCATCATTCGGACGCGCCGCGTCGGCGCGCGCGCCTGGCTGCTGATCGCCGATGATGGTCATGGTGTCGCCCGGCCGCGCTGGCCGTCGATCGGTGCCGCAGATGGCCGCCCCCACGGCTTGCCGCGCATCGAACGCTGGCTGACAGACGTTCATGGACGGTTACATTGGCGCAGCAGTGCCGGGGTCGGCACCGTCGTCGCTCTCGATCTCCCGCTACGAATCACGCTCGATGGCCGTCATCGCAGCGCGCGCGGCGTTTCAGCGGATCAGGACAATGCGCGTCATACCGTCGCCGCCTGAGGCGCTTGCCGGGCTCGCCGTGATCGCCGGGGCGATCGCGCTCGCGCGGATTGTCTTTAGCGCGGCGCCAGACATCTGGGTGCTGATCAACGCGCTGGCGCAACCAAGCAGATAGGTCTGGCCGATGCAGACGATCCTGATCGCAAGCGATCTCTCGCAAGCGGCGACGCCCGCTTTGGCGCGCGCGTGCCTGATCGCCGAACAGCATTGCGCTGACCTGGTGATTTTCCACGTTGCACGACGCGCCATGCACGCGGCGGACCGGGCGCTGCTCGCCGAGGAGTTAGAGGAACTCGCCGCCACGCAGACCCGGCGGCATCCCTGCATCCGCGCGATCACCACGCGGCTGGGAAGTGGCCGCCCGTCGGACGCGATCGCGGCCGAAGCTGCTCGTGTTCATGCCGATCTGATCGTCGTCGGCGGTCATGGCCCGATGCGGTGGGGCGACGAATTGTTCGGTACCACGGTGGAAAACCTCGTCCGCCATACCGGGCGGCCGGTGCTCGTCGCCCGCAATGTTGCCGATCGGCCCTATCGGCGCATCGTCGCCGCGATCGAGGACGAAACGCTCGGCCGCGAAACGCTCGCGCTTGCCACGACGATGTCGTCGGCGGACACAGTGTTTGCCGTTCACGCCTTCCTGCCGACGGTGTCGCAGCTGGTCGCGGCCGATGGCGACGACTGTTCGATCCAGAACGCGGCGCAGAACGATATCGAAGCCATGGTCAGTCACGTGCTCGGCCAGCGCCGCGACATTGCTTGCACCGTTCACGCCGTGGCGCAGCGCGGCGATCCGGTGGCGGTGATCGCGCGGGCTTGGGCGCAATTTCACGGCGACCTCGTTGTCGCGGTGACGCATGGTCGCACCGGGCTCGGTCTGGCGTTGCGCGGTAGCCTGGCCGACATGTTGATCGAGGAAGCGCCGTTCGACCTGCTGCTTGAGCGCAGACGTTAACGACGCGGGCGCGCGATATTCTTGAAGCACGGCCGTCCGCATAAACATCTAGCGGTGCCGCGACCGTCGTCCGCGTTCAGAGCGCCCTCCGCACCCAGGCGGCGATTGCCTCGGCGCTCATCACGCCCGATTGGCGGGCGACTTCGCGGCCCTGCCTGAACAGGATCAGCGTCGGGATCGATCGGATCGCATAGCGCGCGGCGATATCCGGCGCCGCCTCGGTATCGAGCTTGGCGAGGCGCACGCGCGGTTCGAGCTGCCTTGCCGCCGTCTCGAACGCCGGCGCCATCATCCGGCACGGGCCGCACCACGCCGCCCAGAAATCGACCAGCACCGGCAGACTGCCCTTGCCAACCAGCTTGTCGAACAGCGCGCTGTCAGCAGCGACGGGCTTGCCGGTAAACAACGCGGCGTGGCAGCGCCCGCAGGTCGGCGCGTCGGCCAGCCGCGCCTCAGGCACCCGGTTGAGTGCGCCGCATGCCGGGCAGACGACCATCGCGTCGCTCATGTCATCTCCTCCGTGCAGATCGTGCACAGCGCCTCGAACATCCGTTCAACCTGCGGGTCGCTGATCGAATAGATGCGCGATTGCTGGTCGGTGCGCGCCGCCACCGCGCCCGCCTCGCGCAGCACCGCGAGATGCTGCGACACCGCCGCCTGGCGCAATCCCGACGCCTCGCTCAGTTCGCCGACCGACGCTTCGCCCGCCGACAACCGGCACAGCAGCAGCAGCCGGTCGCGATGCGCCAGCGCCTTCAGCGTCGCGGCAAGCCCGGTCGCGGTCTCGCGCATCTGGTCCATCGGCATGGCGGGGGTCATGCAATTTCCTTCGTCAACGGTCGGCCATCGTCGCGCAGTACGACGTAGATCGCCGGGATGACCAGCACCGTCAGCAAGGTCGACGAGGCCAGACCGAACAGCAGCGAGATCGCCAGCCCCTGGAAGATCGGGTCGGTCAGGATCACCGCCGCCCCGATCATCGCGGCGGCCGCGGTCAGCACGATCGGCTTGAAGCGGATCATGCCCGCCTCGAGCAGGGTGTCGCGCAACGATTTGTCCTCGCTCCTCGCATGACGGATGAAATCCACCAGCAGGATCGAGTTCCGCACGATGATGCCGGCCAGCGCGATGAACCCGATCATCGAGGTCGCGGTGAACGGTGCGCCGAACAGCATGTGGCCCAGCACGATGCCGACAAGCGTCAGCGGGATCGGCGTCAGGATGACAAGCGGTAACTTGAAGCTCTTGAACTGCCCGACGACCAGCACGTAAATGCCGAGCAGCGCCACCATGAACGCCGCGCCCATGTCGCGGAAGGTGACCCAGGTGATCTCCCACTCGCCGTCCCACAGCAAGGTGGTGTGCGATTCATCCTCGGGCTGGCCATGCAGGCTGATCGCCGGCTTTTCGAGGCCGTGCGCCTTCCAGTCGAACTGGCCGATCGCGCGGTCGACCGCGAGCATGCCGTAGATCGGCGCCTCGTAGCGCCCGGCAAGCTCGGCGGTGACCATCGTCGCGCCGCGGCCGTCGCGGCGGAACATCGTCTGCCCGCCCTTCGTCTGCGTCGCATCGACCACCTGCCCCAGCTCGATCAGTTGCGGCCCGCCCGCGCCCTGCGCCACCGCGACCGGCGTCGCGGCGAGCGACTGCGACCAACTGCGCTGGTTCTGGTCGAGCGTGATCTGGATCGGCAGCGGATCGCGCCCTTGCCCCTGCGGCGCATAGCCGACCGTCTGATCGCCGAGCAGCGCGCCGATGCTGTCATAGACCTGGCGTTCAGAGAGCCCGTAATGATCGAGCTTGTCGCGATCGGGGATCAGCCGCAATTCGGGCTGCGGCACGCCGAAGCTGTTGTCGACATCGACGATGTAGGGCACCGACTTGAAAATTGTCTCGATCTGCAGCGCGGTCGCCCGGCGCACCGCCTCGTTCGGCCCGTAGATCTCGGCGAGCAGGGTTGCCAGCACCGGCGGCCCGGGCGGCGTTTCGACGACCTTGATCGAGCCATCAGGTGGCAACGGAATCGACGCCAGCCGCTTTCGCAGATCGACTGCGATCGCGTGGCTCTCGCGCGAGCGATCGCCCTTGGGCGCCAGCGTCACCATCAGGTCGCCCATCCATGGCTTGTCGCGCAGGAAGTAATGGCGGACGAGTCCGTTGAAATTGAACGGCGCCGAGGTGCCGGCATAGGCCTCCATCGCCTCGACCTCGGGCACCTGACGCGTCACCGCGGCGGCCTGTTCGAGCACGCGCGAGGTCGCCTCCAGGCTGGTCCCTTCGGGCATGTCGACGACCAGTTGCAGCTCCGACTTGTTGTCGAACGGCAGCAGCTTCACCGTCACCGCCTTGAAGTAGAACATCGAGCACGCCACGATCGTCGCCACGCCCACCGCGATCAGGAAGGTCCGCGCGCTGCGCTTAGTCGCGATCACGCGCGAGGCGACGCGCGCGTAGAGCGTGCCGAGCTTGCCGCCATGCGTGTCCTCGTGCTCGTGCGCCGCCATCAGCGCCGAGCGGGCGAAGCGCACCATCAGCCACGGCGCGATAATCACCGCGACGAAGAACGAGAATACCATCGCCGCCGATGCGTTGATCGGGATCGGCGCCATGTACGGCCCCATCATCCCCGATACGAACAGCATCGGCAGCAGAGCGGCGACCACCGTCATCGTCGCGACGATCGTCGGGTTGCCGACCTCGGCGACCGCGTCGATCGCCGCCTGCACGCGGCTGCGATCGTCCTTCATCGCCCAATGGCGGGCGATATTCTCGATCATCACGATCGCGTCGTCGACCAGGATGCCGATCGAGAAAATGAGCGCGAACAGGCTGACACGGTTGATCGTGAAGCCCATCACGCGAGAGGCGAACATGGTCAGCAGGATCGTCGTCGGGATGACGATCGCGGTCACCCCCGCCTCGCGCCAGCCGATTGCGAAGCCGATCAGGACGACGATCGAAATGGTGGCGAGCGCGAGGTGGAACAGCAGCTCGTTGGCCTTCTCATCGGCGGTGTGGCCGTAATTGCGCGTCACCGACACCCGCACGCTATGGGGGATCAGCGTCCCCTTGAGCGAGTCCACGCGTTTCAGCACGTCCTCCGACACAGTGACGGCATTGGCGCCGGCGCGCTTGGCGATGGCGATGCTGACGGCGGGTGCCATGTGCCACTGGCCGTCGTCGCGCGACCAGCGCCACGAGCGCGCCTGATCTTGCGTCGGCCCTTCGCTGACGCTGGCAACGTCGCGCAGATAGACCGGCGCGCCCGCGACCGACCGCACGATCAGCGCGCCCACTTCGTCGGCCGACTCGAGCGTCTGGCCGGCGATGACGCTGGTCGCCTCGCCATTCTCGCGCACGGTGCCAACCGGGAAGCTGCGATTGGCCTGCGAGGCGGCGTCGATCACGCTCGACAGCGGCACGCGATATTGCGCCAGCTTCGCCGGATCGGGGGCGATGCGAATCACCTGCTGCTGGCTGCCGGTGATGAAGGTCAGCCCGACATTATCGACCTTGGCAAGCTCGGTGCGCAGCCGCCCGGCAAGCTCGGTCAGCGATTGCGCGGTCCAGGTGCCCGGCGCGCCCGGCTTTGGCGTCAGCGCCAGCGTGACGATCGGCACGTCGTTGATGCCGCGCACTGTCACCTTGGGCGGCGGGATGCCGACCGGGATGCGATCGATATTGGCGTCGATCTTCTCGTTGATGCGGATCGCGGCATTGTCGGGATCGGAACCGACCATGAACCGCGCGGTGACCATCACCCCGTTGTCCTCGGCCTGCGTATAGACGTGCTCGACGCCGTTCACCGACTTGACGATCGTCTCCAGCGGCTTGCCGACCAGCTCGACCGCATCCTGCGCCGACAGGCCCGGTGCGGCGACCTGGATGTCGACCATCGGCACCTTGATCTGCGGCTCTTCCTCGCGCGGGATGGTCATCGTCGCGATGATCCCGACCAGGATCGCGGCGAGTAGGAACAGCGGCGTCAGCGGGGAATTGATCGTCGCCTTGGTCAGGCGCCCCGAAATGCCGAGGCTCATTGGCCCGACCCGAGGACGAGCCGGTCGCCCGCCGATACGCCCGACAGGATCTCGACCTTGCCGGCCTCCATCGACGGCGCGGTCTGCGCCGGCACGGTGGCGACCGCACCCCTGGCGCCGCGCACATCGACATAATCGATGCCAAAGCGCGTCGTAACGTATTTGGCGGGCACCAGCAGCGCCGGGTGCGTCCCAGCCTCGACTTTGGCCGCGACGCGGCGGCCGATCAGCGTGCCGTCGAGCCCCGATATGGTAACGTCCGCGCGGACCTGACCGGAATCGACCGACGGATAGACCTTCGTCACCGTGCCGCGCTGGTCACGGCCATCGCCGTCAAGGCCAGTGGCGACGACCGCCGATCCGACATGGACCTTGCCGACCAGCGATTCGGGCAGATCGAGCTTGAGCACCACCGGTCCGGACGTGATCGTGGCAATCGACATGCCGGGCGCCACCGCCGATCCTGCGGGCACGTCGGCATGAAGCACCCGGCCGGTCGAGGGCGCCAGCACCGCGCCTTGCCCGGCCACCGCCTGCACCGCCGATTGCTGCTGGCGCGCCGCGCGCACCTGCGCCGCTGCCGCGCTGGCTGCGGCCTGTGCCTGTTCGAGCCGCGCCTTGGCATAGACGCCGTTGTCGTAGAGGAATTTGGTGCGCGAGAGATCGGCTTGCGCCTGCGCTGCCTGCGCCTGAGCGGCCGCCGCCTGGGCGCCGTAAGCGCCGCTCTGGTAACCGAGCTGGCTATCGACGATGCGGCCGATCACCTGGCCTTTCCTCACATAATCGCCGTCCTTGACGGTTAGCGTCGACAGGATGCCGGGGATGCGCGCGATCGCCTGCGCCTGATCGACCGTCGACACCTCAGCACTCACCGATTTCCAACTCGGCGCATCGACCGTCTGCACGGTGAACACCGGCCTGCGCGCGGCCTGGCTCGGCTGCGGCGCCGGCTTGTCGCTGCCGCACCCGGCGAGCAATGCCGCCGCGGCAAGCGTCCCCCATGCTAGTCGCTTGCGATCCCCCGACATCGATGCCCTCCTCAGCGTTGGGTGGGCAGATTAGCCTGCATCCACGCCGCCATCCCTCCGTGTAAGTGCGTATCGACCGCAGCCGCGGCGCGCGCACATTTGTCGAGCGCCATCGCCGAGCGCTTGCCGCCCGCACAGACGAGCACGACCGTCTTGCCCGGCGCCGCCGGCAATGCCGCCGGATCGAAGCTGGACAGGGGTTGATTGATGGCGCCGGGAATATGGCCCGAGGCAAATTCCGAGCTTTCGCGGACGTCGACCACGATCGCGTCGCCGCCCCGGATCATCGCGTCCAGCGCTCGCGGATCGAGTTCATTGACCGCGGATTTCGAACCGAAACCAAACATGTGCACCTCATCGGCTGATTTGCCGCTTGCACATATAGTGATTTCACAATATACATCAAGTTGAAATTGATGGAGGGCTGCTATGAGCGTTGCGAACGTCGTCATCCTCGGGGCCGGATTGGGTGGCACGATCGCCGCTTATGAAATCCGCGAGGCACTGAAGGACCAGGCGAAGATCACCGTTGTCAACAAGGGTGAGGACTATTGGTTCGTCCCGTCCAATCCCTGGGTCGCGGTCGGCTGGCGCGAGGGCGAGGCGCTGCGCGTCCACTTGCCGCCGATCATGCGCAAGCGCGGCATCGATTTCACCGGCGTCGGTGCGCGCAAGGTCCATCCCGAGGCGAATCGGCTCGAGCTCAATGATGGCTCGTTTATCGATTATGATTATCTGGTAATCGCCACCGGCCCCGAACTTGCCTTCGACGAGATCGAGGGCTTCGGGCCGGAGCGCAACACCGTATCGATCTGCCAGACCGACCACGCAGTCGCCGCGCACGAACGCTTCGAGCAATTGTGCGCCGATCCGCGGCCGATCGTCGTCGGCGCCACGCAAGGTGCGTCCTGTTATGGCCCCGCTTACGAGATGGCGATGCTTCTCGATACCGAGCTCAAACGCCGCCAGATCCGCGACAAGGTGCCGATGACCTTCGTCACGCCGGAGCCCTATATCGGCCACCTCGGTCTCGACGGCGTCGGCGATACCAAGGGCCTGCTCGAAAGCGAGATGCGCGATCGCCACATCAAGTGGATCACCAACGCCAAGGTGACCTCGGTCGACGACGGCATGCTCCACGTCGAGGAGGTCAATGACGACGGCTCGACGAAGAAAACGCATGACCTGCCGTTCGGCTGGGGCATGCTGATGCCGCCGTTCCGCGGCGTCGAGGCGGTGATGGGAGTCGAGGGACTGTCCAACCCGCGCGGCTTCATCCTGACCGACAAGCACCAGCGCAACCCGACTTATCCCAACGTCTTCGGGCTTGGGGTGTGCATCGCCATCCCGCCGACCGGGCCGACGCCGCTGCCTGTCGGCGTGCCCAAGACCGGCTTCATGATCGAGAGCATGGTCACCGCGATCGCGCAGAACCTCAAAGAGATACTCGACGGCAAGGAGCCGACCAATGAGGCGACTTGGAACGCAATCTGCCTCGCCGATTTCGGCGACGGCGGCGTTGCCTTCGTCGCCAAGCCGCAAATCCCGCCGCGCAACACCAACTGGGCGTCGGAAGGCAAGTGGGTGCATTTGGCCAAGATCGGCTTCGAGAAATATTTCCTGCGCAAGATCCGCCGCGGTGAGAGCGAGCCCTTCTACGAAAAGCTCGCGCTGCACGCGCTCGGCATCAAGAAACTGCGCTTCGACTGAGGAGGGTGGACGATGAACCTCGATCGTGCCGTCATGGCATTTGCGGGAACGGTGGTGCTGGTCAGCGCCATTCTGTCGGTGACGATGAGCCCGTGGTGGCTCGCGCTCACCATCTTCGCCGGGCTCAACATGCTGCAAGCGAGCATCACTGGCTTCTGCCCGGCGGCGATGCTGTTCCGCGCGCTGGGCGTGCGGGCGGGTTGCGCGTTCCGCTGAGTCCATCGATGCGACGCTTGACCCTCGTCACCCTGCTCGTCGGGGCCATGCTTTCTACACCCGCGAGCGCGCAATCGCTCGATGCCGTGATCGACGCGGCACTGGCGCATTCGCCGACGCTTGCCGCCGCACGCGCGCGCGCCGATGCCGCTGCCGCCAAGGTCGACGAAGCGCGCGGCGCGCGGCTGCCGCAGGTCAGCCTCGACGGGCAGGTCGGCTATGGCCGGATCGACCCGCAGGGCTTCTTCAATCTCGCCGCCGCCGACGTCACGCCGCGCTCGGCCGCGCTCGACGCCGAGCTGCCGCTGTTCACCGGCGGCCGGCTGGGCGCGGCCGAGCGGCAGGCCGAGGGCGGCCGCGCCGCCGCGGGCTATGCGCTCGATGCCGCGCGCCTCGCGCTTCGCGTTCAGACGGTGAAGGCCTATGCCGATGCGCTCGGCGCCGGCGAGCGGATGGCGAGCTACGCCAAGCTGGTCGATGCGCTGACCGAGACGGTACGCCAGGCCAAGCTCAAGTTCACCGCCGGCGACGGCACCTCGACCGATGTTGCCCAGGCCGAGGCGCGGCTCGCCGAAGCGCAAGCCGGGCTCGCGGGCGCGGAGGGCGACCAGCAATCGGCGCTGACGCGCTTGAAGACGCTGACCGGCGCGCCGGTGACGCCCGACGCCGCCTTGCCCGGCCCACCCGCGGTGCCGGCGAGCATCGACGCCGCCGTCGCGCAGGCGATCGCGCACAATCCGCAGCTCGCCCAGGCCGATGCGATGGTCAAATCGGCGCGCGCCGGCGTATCGGCGGCGCGCGCCGATCGCCTGCCGATGCTGAGCGCCTATGCGCAGGCGTCGAGCGTGCGCGACCAGTTCTTCCCCGGCTACAAGGCGGACAGCGCCAGCGCCGGCCTGCGCCTGCATTGGAAGCTGTTCTCCGGCGGCCAGGCGAGCGCCAGGCAGCGCGGCGCCGAGGCCGATCTCAGCGCCAGCGAAGGCGACTATCAGGCGGCGCGCGACGCGATCGAGCAGCAGGCGACGCAGGGCTTCGAGGTGGTGCGCGCCGCCCGCGCGGTGCTGACCGCTGCCGAGGCGCGCGCGACGGCAACTCAAAGCGCGCTGCACAGCACCAGGCTCGAAGTGCAATCGGGTGCCAAGCCGCAGCTCGCGCTACTCGATGCCGAGCGCGAAGCGATCGACGCCGAAAGCGGCCGCATCGCCGCGCAAGGCAATCTGCTGGTCGCCGCTTATGCCTTGCGCGCCGTCGCCGGCATGGACGACATGCGGCCCTGAAGTCGCGGCACGTCACCGATGGCGATGGAACGGGTCGCCAGCGCCAGCGGCGCGCGGCGGTGCGAGACCAGGACCAGCCCTGTGCCGGTGTCGCGCAGCCAACCGCCGAGCCGCTCGACCAGCAGCGCCTCGGTGGCGGCGTCGAGGCCTTCGGTCGGCTCGTCGAGCAGCAGCCACGGGCGACGCGCGAGCAGCGCGCGGGCGAGCGACAGCCGCTTGCGCTCGCCACCCGACAGGGTGCCGCCGGCCTCGCCGAGCGCGGTGTCGAGCCCGTCGGGCGCGGCGTGCAGCCGCTCGTCGAGGCATGCGACGTGCAGCGCCTGCCACATCGCGTCCGCGTCGACGCCGGGCCGTGCGACGCGCAGATTGTCGGCGATCGACCCGGCGATCATCGGCGCGTCCTGCGGCGACAATGCGACCTGGGCGCGGATCGTCGCGGCGGAGACGGTGTCGATCGGTTCCCTGCCGATCGCGAGGTCGAACAGGTCCGGCCGCGAGCCGGCGAGGCTCTGCAGCAACAAGGTCTTGCCCGATCCTGATCGCCCGGTGATCGCGATCCGCGCGCCGGGGGCGAGGTGCTCGCCGCCGATTGTCAGCGACAACGCGGCGGCCTCTGACGGCGCGGGTGCAGGCGGCGCCATCGGCAGCGCCTCGAGATCGGCAAGCCGGCGCAACCCCGCCTCGACGCGCGCCTGGCGCAGCGCGGTGCGCGCCCAGGCCGCCATCGCCTCGATCGCCGAGACCGACGCGAGCAGCGCCAGCGCGACGCGCGGCGCCGATGCCGTTGCGGTCGCCAGCACCAGCGCTGCGGTGATCCCGGCATAGACGGCCAGCAACGCGGCGATCGCGCCTTCGCCGCAGAACAACCGGGCATTGGCGCGGTCGAGATCGGCGGCGATCGCGGCGAGATCCTGCTCGACCCGCGCGGCGAGGCCGTAAGCAACGATTTCGGCGCGCGCTTCGGCATAATCTACATAGCGTGCGCGGAGCGCCCCTAGCGCCTCCGCCGCCTCGCGCGCCGGCTCGCGCGTCAGCCGCGTCGCCAGCGCGCGCAGGCTGACCGGCAGCGCCGCGAGCAGCACCAGCAGCATCACTGCTGCGCGCCAGCCGGCAAAGGCGGCGATGGCCACTCCGGTTGCCGCGCCGATCAGGCTCGCCAGCAACGTCGGCCGGCGGACGATCAGGTCTTCGAGCGCGTCGATATCGCCGATCAGCCGTGCGCTGGCGTCGCCGCCCGAGAGGTTCGGCGCGGTGCGGCTGTCCTGTGCCGCGAGCCGCTCGAACAGCCGCCCGCGCAGCCCCGCCATCGCCAGCAGCGCGGCCTCGTGCGACCATAGCCGCTCGCCGTAGCGCGAGACGGTGCGCAGGATCGCGAGCAGCCGGATCGTCGCGCTGGGGATCAGATAGTTGAACGCATAGGCGGCGACCGATCCCGCCGCGCCAGCGATCGCCGCAGCGGTGAGGAACCAGCCAGAGATCGCCAGCAACAGGATCGACGACACCGCCGCGACCGTCGCCGCGAGCGCCGCGAGCCGGATAAAGCGGCGGATCTCTGGAGTCAGCTCGTGGCCGAACAGCTTGCGCCCGCTCATAGTGCCACCTCGATCCGGGCGGCGGCGATCAGATCCGGGTCGTGCGTCGCGACCAGAACCGCACGCTCGCGCGAGACGGCCGCGAGCAGCGCGATGATGTCGGCGGCGCTGTCGGCGTCGAGATCGGCGGTCGGCTCGTCGCAGATCAGCAGCGGCCGCCCCGACAGCAGCGCCCGTGCCAGCCCGACGCGCCGCCGCTCGCCGCCCGACAGCCCCGAGCCGCGATGATCGAGCACCAGAGCGAGCCCGCCGCGCGCCGCCATCAGCGGGCCGAGCCCAACGCGCTCGGCAACCGCGGCAATTCTGTCGGGTGTCGCATCGGGCGCGGCGAGGGCGATATTCTCGCCGAGCGTGCCGGGCAGCAGCAGCGGGCGCTGCGCCGCCCAGGCGATGTCGGCGGGGTCGAGCGCGCCGCCGCCTGCCGTGGTGATCGCGCCGGCGATGTCGGTCACTTGCCCGGCGATCGCCGCCAGCGTGCTGGTCTTGCCGCTGCCGGTCGGCCCGGTCAGCGCGACGAAGTCGTGCGGGTCGAGGGCGAAGCTCAGCGGCCCGATCCTTGTACCCGGCCAGTCGATCGCCAGCCCGGCCACCCGCAGGCCGTCGAAGCGCGCGGGCTGGACCTCGGCAACGGGCGCATCGGGCAAGGCCTGCGTCAGTGCCTCGCTCGCTGCCTCGCCCAACCGCTTCTCGTGATAGGCCGCCGCCAGCCGCCGCATCGGCAGATAGAATTCGGGTGCCATCGCGAGTGCAAAGAAGGCGCGTTCGAGCGTCAGATGCTCGGGCGGCGCGAAGGGCAGCATGTGAAGCAGCGCGAAGCCGCAATAGACCGCGATTAGCGCCACCGCGAGCGCGGCGAAGAATTCGAGCACGCCGCCCGACAGGAACGCCGCGCGCAGCACCGCGATCGTCCGCTGCGCCACTTCGCGGGTCGCTGCGGTCACCTGCCGGGCGATCCGTTCCTCGGCGCCGAAATGGCGGATCAGCGGCAGATGCCGGACACGATCGACGAACAACCCGGACAAGGTTTCGAGCGCGGCGAGCTGGCGTTCCGACGCGCGCCGCGCCGCGCTGCCCGCCAGGATCATGCCGATCACGAACGGCAGCATCGTGCCGAGCATGATCAGCGCCGCCACCCAGCTCGCCACCGCGGTGATGGCGGCGACGACGATCGGCCCGATCACCGCGCTCGCCCGTGCGGGCGTGAAGCGCGCGCCATAAGCCTCGATCGCGGCGACATGGTCGATCGCCAGCGTCGCGCTTTCGCCGGCGAGCAGGGCGCGCCCGGTGCGCCCGCCGAGCAGCCCGGGAAACAGCCGCCGTCGCCAGTCGATTGCCGCCGCCTGCGCTTCGCGGATCGCCACCGCATGGACCCCATACACGCCGGCGCCGCGCAGCATCGGCCCGACGATCAGCGCGACGATCGCCGGCCATTCGGGCCGCTGCGCGCCGACCAGCGCGCTCACTCCGTAAGCGACGCCGAGCGCGAACACCGCCGCGCCTGCGACGTCGAGCAGCCAGAACCAAAAAGTGCGAGTTCGATTTCTCAATATTCTATATCTTGTAATTATAACTCTTGATTTTCGTCAAGGCGGGGCGTAGGGCTTTGCCTAGAAAGATCGCTCATTGCGAACAAGCGCTTGGCGCTCGTTGTCGCATCGGAATGAGGGTTTGTCATGACCGACTTCGCTGTTGTCGAGCTATCGCGGCTGCAATTTGCACTCACTGCGCTCTACCATTTTCTGTTCGTGCCGCTGACGCTCGGCCTGTCGTTCATGCTCGTCATCATGGAAAGCGTGTACGTGATGACCGATCGTCCGATCTGGCGCGACATCACCCGCTTTTGGGCCAAGCTGTTCGGCATCAATTTCGTGCTCGGCGTCGCCACCGGCCTGACGATGGAATTCGAGTTCGGGACCAACTGGTCCTATTACTCGCATTATGTCGGCGACATCTTCGGCGCCCCGCTGGCAATCGAAGGGCTGATGGCCTTCTTCCTCGAGGCGACCTTCGTCGGCATCATGTTCTTCGGCTGGGATCGCCTGTCGAAGCGCGGGCATCTGCTCACCACCTTCATGGTTGCGCTTGGCTCGAACCTGTCGGCGCTGTGGATCCTGATCGCCAATGGCTGGATGCAGCACCCGGCCGGCGCCGCCTTCGATCCGGCGACAATGCGGATGGAAGTGACCAATTTCTACGACGTCGTGTTCAATCCCGTCGCACAGGCCAAGTTCGTTCACACGGTAAGCGCAGGCTACGTCACCGCCAGCGTGTTCGTGCTTGGCGTCTCGGCCTTCTACCTGCTCAAGGGCCGCCATCTCGAGCTTGCCAGGCGCAGCTTCACCGTGGCGGCCGCGTTCGGGCTGGCCGCCTCGCTGTCGGTCGTGGTGCTCGGTGACGAGAGCGGTTATGCGCTTACCGATAACCAGAAGATGAAACTCGCCGCGATCGAGGCCGAGTGGCACACCGAGCCGGCGCCGGCGGGCATCACCGTGTTCGGCATTCCGCGCTACGAAGGTCGCGACACGCTCTATCAGGTCAAGGTGCCCTATGTGCTCGGCCTGATCGGCACGCGCAGCCTGACCGGGCAAGTCGAGGGAATCTTCCCGCTGGTCGCCAAGGCGAAGCTGCGGATCGAAAACGGCCTCACCGCTTATGACGGCGTCGAGAAGCTCAAGGTCAACCCCAACGATGTCGCCGCACGCGCCGAGTTCGAGCGGGCCAAGAACGACCTCGGCTACGCACTACTGCTGAAGCGCTATGTCGCCGATCCGCGCACCGCTGACGCTGCGACGATCGACAAGGCCGCCTGGTCGACAGTGCCCAACGTGCCCGCCTTGTTCTTCCTGTTCCGCGGCATGGCCGGGTTGGGTTTCGCTTTCATCGCGTTCTTTGCCGCCGCCTTCTACTTCTCGACCATCCGCCGCTTCGACCGGCGCTGGTTCCTGCGGCTGGCGGTAATCGCCATTCCTTTCCCCTGGCTCGCCGCGGAGATCGGCTGGGCGGTTGCCGAGATCGGGCGCCAACCATGGGCGGTCGACGGCGTGCTGCCGACCTTCCTCGGCGCGTCCAGCCTGACGGTCGCGCAGCTATGGACGACGATCGCCGGCTTCACGCTGATCTACGGCATCATGGCGGTGATCGAGGTGCGGCTGATGCTGGCGACGATCCGCCACGGCCCGGAAACCTACACGCCGTGGCAGCCGCGCCACGATCCGACGCCGCGCTCGCCCGAGCCCAACCCGCATTTCGCCGTCCCGGCCGAATGAGCCAGAGCCAAGGACACAAATGATGACCATTCCTTTCGACTACGAAACGCTCCGGATCATCTGGTGGGCGCTGCTCGGCGTGCTGCTGATCGGCTTCGCGCTGACCGACGGCTTCGATCTCGGCACTGCCGCCCTGCTCCCATGGATCGCCCGCACCGACGAGGAACGCCGCATGGTGATCAACACGATCGGCGCGACCTGGGAAGGCAACCAGGTGTGGTTCATCCTCGGCGGTGGCGCGATCTTCGCGGCCTGGCCGTTCGTCTATGCGGTCAGCTTTTCGGGCTTTTACCTGGCGATGTTCCTGGTGCTGGCGGCGCTGATCCTGCGGCCGGTTGGCTTCAAATACCGCTCCAAGAAGCCCGACGCCAAATGGCGTAGCCGCTGGGACTGGGCGCTGTTCGTCGGCGGGTTCGTGCCGGCACTGGTGTTCGGGGTCGCGGTCGGCAACGTGCTGGCGGGCGCCCCCTTCCGACTCGATAGCGATTTGCGCTCTTTCTACGAGGGCACGCTGCTCGGCCTGTTCACCCCGTTCACACTGATCACCGGATTGTTGTCGGTGGCGATGCTGGTGCTGCACGGCGCCGGCTGGCTGAGCCTCAAGGCCGAGGGCGTAGTGCATGACCGCGCCCGCGCCTGGGGACAGATCGCCGCGATCGCTGCGATCGTGCTGTTCCTGATTGGCGGCGCGTTCGTCGCTTATGGCGACATGGGCTACCGCCTCGCCGCCGTCGCCGATCCCAACGGCCCATCCAACCCGCACCTGACCGGCGCCGTCCACGCCGCTGGCGCATGGCTCGACAATTACGGCGCGCATCCGTGGATGCTGATCGCGCCCGCGCTCGGCCTGCTCGGCCCGGCGATTGCCTTGTTCGGCATCCGCAGTGGCCGCGACATGATCGTGTTCACCGGCTCGTCGCTGGCGACGGTGGGCATCATCGCGACGGTCGGCCTGTCGATGTTCCCGTTCATCCTGCCGAGCTCGATCGATCCGGCTTCCAGCCTCACCGCCTGGAACGCCTCGTCGAGCCAGGGGACGCTGTTCATCATGCTGCTGGTGACGGTGATCTTCCTGCCGATCGTGCTTGTCTACACCGCCTGGGCGTATCGCGTGATGTTCGGCCGCGTGACCGACGAGCAGGTCCGCATGAACCCCGATTTCTATTAAGGAGCACCGATCATGTGGTATTTCGCCTGGATCCTCGGCGTCGGCCTCGCCGTCGGCTTCGGTATCTTGAATGGCATGTGGCACGAATTCCACAGCGACCCGCTCGAGGATCGCACCGTCCGCGATTGATGACCCCGTCCGGGCGCCGCCGTCTCCAACGACGCCCGGACACCCGACCGAGGCGCACCATCCGATGTGGCCCTATCATCCCGATCTGCTCGCCCGGCCCGTGCCGCGCTACACCAGCTACCCGACGGCGGCCGAGTTCACCGATGCCGTGACATCGGACGACATGGCGCGGTCGCTCGATACGATCGCCGACGACACGCCGGTCTCGCTCTACCTTCACATTCCCTATTGCCAGGCGATCTGCTGGTATTGCGGCTGCAACACCGGGGCGGCCAACCGCACGAGCCGCCTGACCGCCTATCTCGACCGGCTCGAGGAGGAGATCGCGCTGGTCGCGACGCGGCTGGGCGGTCGCGGGCGGATCTGCCGCATCGCCTTCGGCGGCGGCAGCCCCAATGCGATTGCGCCCGCCGCCTTCGAACGACTCGCCGACCGCGTCCGCACCGCCTTCGCCTGCGATGACGCGGTCATCTCGGTCGAGATCGATCCGCGCGGTTTCACGCGTGATTGGGCGGCCGCACTCGCCCGCGCTGGCGTGTCGCGCGCCAGCCTTGGCGTGCAGACGCTCGATCCCGCGCTGCAGGCGGCGATCGGCCGGGTCCAGCCGGTCGACGACATCCGCCGCGCCGTGACGCTGATGCGCGAGGCGGGCGTCGGCTCGATCAATGTCGACCTGATGTACGGTCTCCCCGGCCAGAGCGAGGACGCGCTCGCCGCCACCATCGAGGCCAGCCTGGCGATGGCGCCAGATCGGTTCGCGATCTTCGGCTATGCGCATGTGCCTCACCTCGTGCCGCGCCAGCGCCGCATCGACGCGACGGCGCTGCCCGATGCGCGCGCCCGGTTCCGCCAGGCCGCGCTCGCGCACTGGCTGGTGACGTCCGCCGGCTATCGCGCGGTCGGCTTCGATCATTTCGCGCTCCCCGGCGATGCTTTGGCGCAAGCCGCCGCCTCGGGCACGCTGCGCCGCAATTTCCAGGGTTTTACTGAGGATCGGGCCGAAGTGCTGATCGGCCTCGGCGCCAGCGCGATCAGCCAGTTTCCCGGCGCGCTGCTGCAGAACGAGAAGAATACCGGCCGCTACCACATGGCGATCGGCGCCGGCCGCTTCGCCACCGCGCGCGGCATCCGGCGCACCGCCGAGGATCGCCGGCGCGGCCGCGCGATCGAGGCGCTGCTGGCCGGGGGGCGTGCCGATCTTGCCGGCATCCCCGGCCTCGCCACGATCCGCGACCGGCTGGCGCCGTTCGTGGCCGAGGGACTGGCGACTTGGACCGGCGACACGCTGTCGATCGTCGATCACGCCTTGCCTTATGCCCGCGTGATCGCCGCCACGTTCGATGCCTATCGCGGCGACGAGGGCCGGCGCTTCAGCAGCGCAGTCTGACCGTTGCGCCAAAAAAAGGCCGGCATCGCTGCCGGCCCGAGGCGAGGAGAGGGTAGGGTCAGAGCCGCAGCCCGACGCCGACGCCGAACACCAGCGGATCGAGATGCACGCGCACGCGCTCGGTGCCCAGTGCGGTGGTGTCGAGCCGCGCGGTCGTCCGTAAATCGATATATTTGACGTCGAGATTGACGAACACCTTGGGGCTGATGTCGACATCGACGCCCGCCTGCGCCGCCCAGCCGAAGCTGTCCGACATGTGCACTTTGGTCGGCCCGACCGCGGCTTCGAGACCCTTCGACGCCTTCTCGTTCCAGAACACCGTGTAGTTGATGCCGGCGCCGAGATACGGCCGCATGTGCCCGTGCGCGTTGAAGTGATATTGCGCGGTCAGCGTCGGCGGCAGCACCCAGGTCGAGGCGAGCTTGCCGATCGATCCGGTCGTGCCGCTGGTGCCCGAGGCGTTGTGCTTGGTGGTCGATGCAATCAGCTCGAAACCGATCGCATCGGTCGCCATATAGGTGACGTCGATTTCGGGCATGACCGCATTGTTGACCTTGACGTGCTCGGTCGGGAAGGTCGGATTGATCCCGCCGGAGGATTCGTTGGGGGCAACGACAATGCCGCGCAGCCGCAGCAGGACATCGCCCGATGCCAGCCCGGTGCGATCCTGCGCCGCCGCCGGCGTCGCCATGGCGGCAGCGATCAGTGCGGCGGTGCCGAGCAAGATGGTCTTCATGTGAATACTCCTGTTGTTGTATTCAGGAGTGTGCGTGGCGGCGCCTGCGAATGCTTTGTCCGCCGTCAAATCAAGGGCCTACGGATAAATCCGGATGGGGCAGGGGGGCGATCAGGCGGCCAGCCGGTCCTCGCCGCCGGCCGCGTCGCTCAGTGCCGCCCGGTTGAGAATGACGAAGCTCTTGAGATCGGGCAGCCGCACCGCCCGGCTCTGGCGCAGCAAGGTGAGCTTGCGGCTTACCGTCTCGATCGTCAGCCCCAGGAAGTCAGCCATTTGCTGCCGCGAGAGCACGATCTCGGCGGGCTCGCCATCGGCGACGCCGGCCCGGTCCGCCATTTCGAGCAGGAAGCTCGCGACGCGCTCGCCGGCCGATTTGCGCGCCAGCAGGATCATCCAGCGCCGGGCATGATCGAGTGCGTCGAGCGTATGGAGCAGCAATTCGTGCTGCAACTCGGGATGGTCAGCGACGAAGGCGTCGAACACCGCACGCGGGAACACGCACAGGCTGGTTTCGGTAAGCGCCGTGACCGTGCTCGTCGCTCGCCCGCCGAACGGCCGGCCGACGAAATCCCCCGGCAGGGCCAGCCCCAGAATCTGCTCGCGCCCGTCGCTCAACATGCTGGTCAATTTCAAAAGGCCGCGCCGCACGCTGCCCACCACCGGCGCGGCATCGCCTTCCCACATCAGGGTTTGCCCGCGCTCCAGCTTGACGCGACGGCCACGCCTGAAAAATTCGTGCAGCGTATCACCGCCCAGGCCGGCGCAAATCGCGCCGCTGCGGATCGTGCAGTCAGCACAGGACGATATGTCGGCCATAGCGGCCGCGCGCGCCGTCATTTTACCCGTCTCGACATACATTGCCCGCCCCCTCATAGCCATCACGCCTGGTATGATCGCTAATGCCGGCCGGCTGCTCCCCGGGGTATACGGGGTTTTACATATTCGGATGAAACCCCTTCGGTGGTGCCGATGGACTAAGGATCATTACGCACTGACTTGAGGATGCCAGGGCGCACAGTGGCTCCCATGAGGGATGATGTGCTCCATCGCGCGGCGGATACAGTCGCCGACCCGCTCGTTAGCGTGCTGCGGCATCATGCCGAGCCGTTGCCCGATCCCGCCGACGCGGGCGCGTTCGGCGCCGCGTTCGATCGCTTCGGCGATGCGCGGGTCGTGCTGCTCGGCGAGGCGACGCACGGCACTTGCGAATTCTACCGCGCCCGCGCCGCGATCAGCCGCCACCTGATCGAGCATCACGGCTTTTCGATCGTCGCGGTCGAGGCCGATTGGCCCGATGCCGCCCGGATCGACGATTATGTCCGCCATCAGGCGCCGCGTCCGCGCCGGGGCGACGTGTTCGCTCGCTTCCCGACCTGGATGTGGCGCAACCTCGAACTGCTCGAGTTCGCCGATTGGCTGCGCGCGCACAATGCCGATCGGCCCGAAGGGGAGCGCGTCTCGTTCCGCGGGCTCGACGTCTATTCGTTGGGCGAATCGATCCACGCGGTGCTGACCTATCTCGATCGCGTCGATCCCGATGGCGCAGCCGAGGCGCGCCGCCGCTATGGCTGCCTGACGCCCTGGCAGGACGAGCCGAGCCATTACGGCCGCGCCGCGCTGATGGCTGGCGACGGCGGCTGCGAGGGCAAGGCGGTCGCGCAGCTCCGCGATCTCCTCGCCCGGCGCCTCGACTATATCCGGCACGATGGCGAGGCGTGGTTCGACGCGGTGCAGAACGCGCGCATCGTCCGCGCCGCCGAACGCTATTACCGTGCGATGTACCGCAGCTCGACCGAGAGCTGGAACCTGCGCGACCGACACATGTTCGGCACGCTGCAGGCGCTGCTCGCGCATCAGGGCGACGGCGCCAAGGCGATCGTCTGGGCGCACAACAGCCATGTCGGCAACGCCGCGGCGACGGCGATGGGCTGGCAGGGCGAATTCAACATCGGCGAGCTGGCGCGCATGGCGCATGGCGACGAAGCGGTGTCGATCGGCTTCGGCACCGATACCGGCACCGTCGCCGCGGCGAGCGACTGGGGCGGCGACATGGAGATCAAGACCGTGCGTCCGGCGCGGCCCGACAGCTTCGAACATGCCTTCCGCCAGACCGGCATCGAGCGCTTCCTGGTCGATTGGCGCGGCGGCGGCAAAGGCGAGCTGGTCGCCGCGTTGCGCGGGCCGCGCCTCGAACGCGCGATCGGTGTCGTCTATCGACCCGAGACCGAGCGGGCGAGCCATTATTTCGAAGCGGTGATGGCCGAGCAGTTCGACGCTTTGGTGTGGTTCGAGCGGACGCGGGCGGTAACGCCCCTCGGCCCCGAGCACGCGCGCGGCGCACCGGAAACCTGGCCGTTCGGGCTGTGACGATGCGCGCGATCGAGCCTCCCGCCGAGGTCCTGGTCGAGCCCGATCGCCTGCCGGCGCTGCTTGGTGTGCCGGAGGCGCCGCGCGGCCTGGTGATCTTCGCGCATGGCAGCGGCAGCGGTCGGTTGAGCCCGCGCAACACCTATGTCGCCGAGCGGCTGCGCCGCGCCGGCATCGCCACGCTGCTGCTCGATTTGCTGACGCCCGAGGAAGAAGCCGACCGCCGCAACGTGTTCGACATTCCCCTGCTCGCCTCGCGGCTGGCGGCGGCGGCGGACTGGACCGCTCTGGTGCGGCCGGTGCGAGACCTGCCGCTCGGCTATTTCGGCGCCAGCACCGGCGCTGGCGCGGCGTTGCTGGCAGCATCGAAGGCCGGGGAGCGCCTGCGCGCGGTGGTCTCGCGCGGCGGGCGGCCCGATCTCGCCGGCGCCGCCGCGCTGGCCCGCGTGCGCGCCGCAACCCTGCTGATCGTGGGCAGCCGCGACCTGCCGGTGATCGAGCTCAACCAGGTCGCGGCGCGACACCTTGTCTGCCCGCACGAGCTGATCATCGTTCCCGGCGCGCACCATTTGTTCGAGGAGCCGGGCACGCTCGACGCCGTGGTCGATCACGCGACGCGCTGGTTCCTGCATCATTTCGAGGAGGCGACAGATGTTCGGCCTGCAGCCTGAATTCAGCGACCGCCGCGAGGCCGGCCGGCGACTGGCGATCGCGCTGGAACATCTCAAGCCGCAGCACCCGCTTGTGCTGGCGCTGCCGCGCGGCGGGGTGCCGGTGGCGTTCGAGGTGGCGCGCGCGCTGGGCGCCGATCTCGACCTGCTGATCGTCCGTAAGCTCGGCGCGCCGGGGCATGAGGAACTCGGCATCGGTGCGGTGGTCGACGGTGCCGAGCCGCATCTGGTGCTCAATCCCGACATCGTTCGCCAGCTTAGCCCCTCGCCGGTCTATGTCCGCGCCGAGATGCAGCGCCAGCTCGCCGAGATCGAGCGGCGGCGGCACGCCTATCTGGGCGATGCGGTGCCAATCTCGCCGACCGGGCGGACGGTGATCGTCGTCGACGACGGGATCGCTACCGGCGGCACGATCCGCGCCGCGCTGGAAGGCATCCGCAAGGCGGGACCCGAGCGCCTGGTGCTCGCCGTGCCGGTGGCGCCCGCCGAGACACTGGCGGCGCTGCATCACGATTGCGACGAGATCGTCTGCCTACATCAGCCCGAGCCGTTTTTCGCAGTCGGCGCGCATTATCGGCACTTCGATCAGACCAGCGACGCCGAGGTCGTCGCCCTATTGCACGAGGCGCGCGCGCCCGCTGGGTAGCTGATCGCTATGCCATTCGGCTGGCCGGCACGCGTTCGCCAATGCCGGTGCCCACCAACTGCCAACCGTCGCCGTCGTTGGCTCCGGTCAGCGCAGCGGCACCGTCACCGGTTGGCCGTCATAGTTGACCAGCGTGCCGGTCGTGCCCGTATCCTCCAGCCCCGCGCCTTGCCCCGGCCCGACCTCCACGATGCGGAAACGCCGGCGCTTCGCCATGCCGGGATAGCTGCCCTGCCGCGCGCCGATCGTCAGCGTGCCGGCATGATCGTCGAGCGTGAAATCGATCACGCTATGATCGCCCTTTCGCCAGCCGGGGCCGTCTCCGGCGTCGTCATAGAGCCGGAAATGACCGTCCCGCCCGCGATAGACGCGGATTTCGAGCGGCGCGTCGGGCTGCTCGTCGGCATATTGGACGACCGGCCCCAGCGGGACGATGCTGCCGGCACGGACGTAAAGCGGGATATGGTCCGGCGGCGTGCTGGCGGAGATGGCCCGGCCGCCAGCGATCCGGTCGCCGGTCCAGAAGTCGTACCATGCGGTATCGCCGGGAAGGAGCACATGGCGGCTCGTCACCCCCGAATGCACCACAGGGGAGACCAGAAACGCGCGCCCGAACATATATTCGTCGGTGATCTTGTCGAGCGCCACGTCGCCCGGGAAATCCATTGCGAGCGGTCGCATCATGCTGTCGCCGTCATGCGTCACTCCCCACGACAGCGAATAGATATAGGGCAGCAGCCGATATCGCAGGTCGATCGTCCGGATCAGGCGCTCCTGCACGTCGGGGGCGAATTCCCAGACCTCCTTGCCCTTGCCGGTGCCATGGATGCGGAACATCGGGTTGAAGACCGCGAACTGCAGCCAGCGGGTGAACAACTCGGCATAGGCCGGATCCTTCGGATCGCCGCCGAAGAAGCCGCCGATATCCGCCGCCCAATAAGGGATGCCGCTCATCGAGAAGTTGAGCGCGGCCGGCACCTGCGCCGCCAGCAAGTCCCAGGTGCCCTTGATATCGCCCGACCAGGTGATCGCCGCGTTGCGCTGCTGCCCGGCAAAGGCCGATCGCGTCAGGATCACCGGCCGCTTGTCGGGAAAATCTGTGTGCATGCCCTGATAGACGGCGGTGGTGTGGAGCAACGGATAGGCGTTGTACACCAGTGCGCCCGGCCCGGCGGCCGTCTGCACGTCGCGCATCTCGCCCCAATTGCCGCCCAGTTCGGCCTCGCTGGCATCCAGCCAATAGCCGTCGAACCCGTCCTGGCCCAGCGTCCGGGCGATTTGCCGCCAGTAGATGTCGCGCCCTTTTGCCGAGAACGGATCATACCAGCGGCCCTTTCCGGCCGGATAGACATTGGGATAAACCTTGGGGAAAGCGGCGCCCGCCGCGCTCAGCTCGGCAAGGTTCGCCGTGCCGAGATCGAAGCGCGCCCAGACCGACACGATGCTGTGGACATGCTCGTCGTGCAGCCTCTGCAGCATTGCCTTGGGATCGGGATAGCGGGTCGGATCGAACGCGTGGCTACCCCATTGGCCGGGGCGCCAATATTGCCAGTCCTGCACAACGGCATCCAGCGGCACGCCCATCCGCCGATAGCGCGCGGCGACTGAAAGCAACTCATCCTGGGTCGCGTAATGCTCCTTCGACTGCCAGAGCCCCCAGGTCCAGCGCGCCATCATCGGCGGCGTGCCGGTCAGCGCACGATAGCCGGCGATGACGTCGTGCAGCCGCGGGCCGTAGATGAAATAATAATCGGTCTCGCTGCCGGCCTCCGAGCGGAACACGATCTGCCCGCGATCCTGCGGCATCGCGACATCGACCTGCGTTACCGACGCATTGTTCCAAAGGAGCCCCCAGCCGGCGGTGGATACGAGGAAGGGAATGCCGACATCGGTATTGGCCTGTTGCAACCGCACGATCGTGCCAGCATTGTCGAGCAGCCCGTTCTGGTGCTGGCCCAGGCCGTAAAAGGCGTCGCCGGTCGCCTGGAAACGCTGTTCGATCTTGCCATAGGCGGCCGGCGCCGTCTCCGTTCGCCGATGCGATATGTCGGTCTCGCCGCCGATCGGCTTGCCGTCGGGCGTCTGAAAAGTCACCTCGCCGCTCGACTTCGCGACCAGCACGCGCATGGCGCCGGTGGCGAGGACGTAGGCGTCCGCCGTCTGCTCCTGCTTCCAGCCCACCGCCGCCGGCGCGCCGATCACGGTGGGAACGGGGCTATCGACGAAAGTGTCGCCGCGGGAGAAGCGGACCCGAGCGATGCGATCGCTCCACAGGTCGACACGCACCTTGCCGCCGGGAACAGCGAAGGTCGCGCCATGCGCGTCGGCGGTGAGAAGGGAAACGGGCGAGGCCGGGGCGTTGGTCGTCGCGTTCGCCTGCGCCGATTCTGTCCGGGCGGCCGTCGGCTGAAGCGAGACGCCGATCAGCAGCGCGGCCCCCGCTATCGTGATCCCGCTCGACACGGTGCGCGACATGGCGATTCCTTTCTTCGACACTCTATTTCCGATCCTTCAGAATGTGATGCAGGGCGGATTTTAAGTCAGCGATTGTCGACCTTGCCGACGATCTCTATCTCGGCGACGCCGGCAGGCACGCCGGGGGGTGCCTCGATCGAGACGCGGACGGGGCCACCCTTCAGCTCCGGCAGCGCCAAGTCCCGCTCCTGGCCGGTATCGCCGCCGACCGGCTGATGGGCCACCGTTTTCCAGGTGCCGTCGGCCATTCGCACGTCGATGGTCAGCCCATAGGGCGCCGCCTGTGGGAAGCGAATACGAAGCCTGTGATATTGCAGGATGCGCTCGGGATCGACGATGATCCAGGGCCTGGTGTCGCCGGGCGCCGCCTGCCAGTAAGTGGCCGGATTCCCATCATTGACGAGCCGGGACGAATGGCCTTCAGCGCTCGAGCTGGCGGCGGTCGGGTTGTTCGTGCCCAGCACCGTTTCCGCCTCCGCCGCGCCGGAATCACCCTCGAAGCGGATATAGGGGCGATCAGCCGCCACCGGCGTCACACCGGGAACGAAGCGCGGGCCGCTGGTCGTCCTGATCTCGATCATGCCGTCGCGAAGCCCCGGTGAGCTTGCCCGGATTCGAGTGACGCCTTTGCGGTAGCTTCGCATGGCGATCGCCGCCTTGCCGTCCCTAATCGGAATGTCGCCATCGGGTGAGAAGGTGATCGATCGGCCCGTCGGCAGTTCACCCGGCCCGGACACGATCGCCAGGGTGACAGGCGGGCTGTTGCTGATCGGTTTGCCGCTGGCATCGACCACCGTGATCACCAACTGAACGTCATCCGTGCCGTCGGCATGGCGAATGGTCGGCGAACTCGATGTCAGCCGCAGCGCGGCGGGCTCGCCCGGCTTGGGCCATGGCGGCGGCGCGATCCCACGATAGGCATGGCGATACCAATACCAGCTTCGCTTCGGCAGGCGGGAATAATCGACGATTCCCATCCTGCCATACCGGCCGGCGATCGAGCCGTGGTCGAACCCCGCCCAGATTACTTCGCCCGATCGCCATGGCAGGCGCCAGGAATAAGGCTGGTCCGGTTTTGCTCCCGGCGTCTTCGGCAAGTCGCCCCATCCGGGCGCATATTCGCCCGGCCGATCCGAAATGGTCGAGCCATATTCGGCGACGAAGTTCGGAATGCCCGGATCGGGGAACAGGAACGCGCCGTCGCCATTATAGCCGACAATATCGCCGAGATGATCGATATCACCGCGCTGCGCGCCATCGATCGAGGCCGGGCGGGTCGGATCGAGCTTGTGGGCCAGCGCCACTTCCTCGCGCAGCAGGTGGCGCACGTTGGGCATCGTCTCCTTCGTTGAGAAGAACACCTCATTGTCCATCCCCCATGCGACGATCGAGGGATGATTGCGGTTGATGCGGATCATCTCGGCAAGCTGCTGCAGGACGCTGGCGTCGAACGCCGCCTGGTTCGCCGGGTCGGTCGGATAGGCCGATGCGCCCCACGGATTCTTGAAGCCGGCGGTGCCCCAGAAGGATTCTTCGGACAGGAACATCATGCCGATGCGATCGGTCGCTTCGGCAAAATGCGGATCGTGCGGATAATGCGATCCGCGGATGAAATCGAAACCGGCATCCTTCATCAGCTGGACGTCGCGGTCGATCGCCTTGTCGGTGACGGCGTCGCCCCAGCCGGCCTGATCCTGATGGACATTGGCGCCGCGGAAATAGAGGTGCTTGCCGTTGAGGAAAAAGCCCTTGTCCGCCGTCCATTTGAACCAGCGGAAGCCGAATTCGGTCTGGTATCGGTCGCGTTCGTTGCCGCCGACCAGCAGGCGAGTCTTCACGCGATAGAGCGTCGGTGTGTCGGGGCTCCACAAATGGGGATGCGCGATGGGTGCCGAAAGCTGGTGTGCCGTCACCGTCTGCTGCGGGCCGATCTCGATCGTGGTGTCCGGCAATGTGGCGACGGTCGCGCCATGATCGCTGACGACGCTGCTTTGAACCCGCACGCGGACGGGATGATCGGCGTCGTTGCGCACCTCGGTATCGGCGGCGACGCGGCCGGAGGCGGCCGACAGATCGGGCGTCGTGATGCGCGTCCCCGTCCAGGTTACATGAACCCCGTTGGTAGCGACGAGCCAGACATCGCGATAAATGCCGCCGCTGAACACATGCTCGCCGGCGCGCGGGGCCAGCGTCGGATCCCATTTGTTGTTGACCCGGACGGCGACCAGATTCCGCCCCGGATGCACCGCGTCCGTGATGTCGATCGAAAAGCCGGTGTAACCGCCGCGATGTCCACCCACCCGGACGCCGTTCACAAACACGTCGGCAACCTGGAATACGCCCTCGAACTCAAGGAAGAGGTGTCGCGTCTTCGCTAACGCGGGCAGGTCGAAGCTCTTTCGATACCAGCCATAGCCGACATAGAAGGACGGCGATTGGAAATAGGGGATGCTGAAACTGTGCGGCAATCCCACACGCTGCCAGTCGGCATCATCGAGAGCGGGATTTTGCCCGTCGGGCACGTCGCGCCGCTCAAAGCGCCAACCGGCATTGAAGTTGAGCCGCGTCCGCACCGTGCCGCTGACCGGAAGCGCGCGGCCGGGCGCGGCAACCGCGCACCCGGCCCATCCGATCGACGCTATCGAGACGATCGCCATGAACATGAGGATCAGCAATCGTCTCATCATTCTCCCCCTTTATGCCGCTTCTTTGGCCGACCTCGCGGTGGCAGCCGCTACGGTCACCCGGCCGCAAGCGCGCCGGCGCCTACGCCAGCACCTTCTGATACTGGGCGAAGCGCATGAACAGATCGGGCCAGTGTGAACCCGGCATGCCCTGGGGCAGGCGCACACCGAAGCCGTGGCCGCCCTTTTCGAAAGCGTGCAGCTCTGCCGGCTGACCGGCCTTCAGCATCGCCTGATACATCATCAGGCTGTTGACCGGCGGCACCACGCCATCGTCGCCGGCACAACACAGGAACACTGGCGGCGTGCCTTCCGTCACATTGTTCTCGACCGAATAGGCATCGCGTTCGGCCTTGGTCGAGGCGTTGCCCAGAAGGTTGTCGCGCGAGCCGACATGCGCTGCCGGCCCCATCGTGATCACGGGATAGATCAGACCCGCGAGATCGGGCCGTGCGGAGAGGTTGTCGGTATCGTCGACCGGATCATAGACCTTGTCGTCGAACCGCGTCGCCAGCGAGCCTGCCAGGTGCCCGCCCGCCGAAAAGCCGAGGATCGCGACGTGATCGGGATGGATGCCGAAGCGACCGGCATTGGCGCGGATCACCCGCATTGCACGCTGCGCATCCTGCAACGGCACGTCGGCGCGCTGCGCCCAGCCTTCGCCCGGCAGGCGATAGAGCAGGATGAAGGTGGTGACGCCGCGCGCGTTCAACCACGCCGCCTGTTCGGTGCCCTCATTGTCATAGGCCAGGAAGCCATAGCCGCCGCCGGGTATCGACATGACCGCGGTGCCATTGGGCTTGGCGGCGCGCTTCACCACCAGCATCGGCGTGCCGATCTGCGTCAGCCAGCGATCGGGATGCGCGGGGTCATGCGACTGGTCTACGGCCTTCTCGGTCAGATGAATGCCCGCACCCCCCGGCGGCGTGCCGGGCCACAGCGGGATCACCTCGTCGGCGCCTTTGGGCGGCTGCGCGGCAACGCGAGTGGCGGCACTGGCGGCCATCAGCGCGATACCCCCGCCCAGCAGGCTACGGCGTGTAGGATCGATCATGATATTGGGTTTCCCTGATTGGTGATTGAAGGTGCCGAAGGGGGCGGCTCAGCTCGATCAAGCCTTGCCCGCGCCCTGCAGCAGCGCGTCCAGGCCTTGCCGGTCTTTGACGGTATAATTGTAGCGATCGATGAGTTCTCCCGTATCCCAAAGGAAAGGCAGCACGCCGTTGGCTCGGGCCTGCCGGGTGACATATTCCATCCAGTGCGCGCGCGAATCCAGATGCCGCTGCAGGTCGAGCGGCGTGCTCCGCTTCGGCGTCGCATATTCACCCAGGATGACCGGAACGCCCTGACTGGTGAATTGCTGCTTCTCGATCGCCATTTCGCTGTCGACGGTATCTTCCTCACCCCAGGTTGCGTTGCGATCCGGCTCGATCGTCGAGTGATAATTCTTGCCCCAGTAATAGACCATGCGGCCCCAGCTTGCGTCTTCCATCAGGATGCAGAACTCGGGCGGTGTGTAATAATGGACCTCGACCATCAGCCGGTTGGATGCCGTATCGGTCGGCATGCGGTACCAAAGCTTCTTGGCCAGATCGATGCCCGTTTGAGGCGTCTGCAGCACCACCACGCGATAGGCGTTCTTCCCCCCCGTTGAGCGCACCGCGTCGATACAGGCCTGATGATAGGCGTAAAGCACCTCCATCTGCTCCGCGGTGCTGCAATCGGGCTCGTTCGCGCTGGCGAACATCAGGCGCTCGTCGAAATCGCGCAGATGCGTGGCGATCTGCTCCCAGAAGGCCTTCTGCTTGGCGACGACGGCATCCTTCTTGTCGACCGTCACATTCTTCTCGAGCCAGCCGCCATCCCAGTGGATGTTGAGCAGCACCCGCATGTCCGCATTCATGCAATATTGCACGACCTCCTTGACGCGATCGAGCCAGGATGCGCTGATCGCCGCGGTTGTCTGATCGGCATATTGGTCCCACGAACGGGGCAGGCGGATGGAATCGAAGCCGGCCGCCTTGATGCCGTCGACCAGGCCCTGCGTGATCTTCGGGTTGCCCCAGGCCGTTTCCCCGCCAGTGGCCTCCAGCGTGTTGCCGATGTTGAAGCCCAGCGTGATGCGGCTGGCGATATCCACCGCGGTGCTCGTCATGCCCGTCGAATCCGGCGGGATCGGGTTGGTGTTATAGCTTGGATAGAGGCTTGTTGGTGTTGGTGTTGGTGTTGGTGTTGGTGTTGGGGTGGGGGAGGGTGACGGCGACGGTGCTGGTGCCGGGGTCATCGGGATCGACGAAGCAGAACTGGAGGTGCTGCCGCCGCAGCCGCCGACCGCCAACGCAATTGTCGAGGCCAGAAGCTCCCGTCTCCCCATCTTCATTCATATTTCCTTTCAATTACAAAAGTTTGATAAAATTCTCTTCATAATTCTCGAGCGAAGTTTCCCCCCAAAAAGAGTGCGGCGACCGCCTCCCGCAGGAGCCGATCGCCGCACGAGGGGGAGACGCTGTTTTCTCAAGAGCCCGCATATCTCGCAGCGCAGCGCGGGTACGCAACGGGCGCAAGAATGCGCGATTGAGCCGTACCAGCTCAAAGGCGGTGTCGTGCAGGGCAACCTTGCTGCTCAATGGGTGCGCCCCAACGGCCGTCCGGCCTCACCTCGGCGCGACGCCACGGGCTCCCCCAGGGCGTTTGCCCGTTTCGTCCTACATTCTTCGCCGGCTAGGACGGTGACGGCCACAGGCGGCAGACCGGCCCCTTGCACCTCCATGCGGATCGGCCCCGGACGGCGACCGGCGCGGATGACTGCCACCGCCCGGCCGTGAAAGGTGGAACGCTTGCCGCTCTGAAAGCTTTCGAGCGCTGTCGGATCGCCATTGCCGACGCCGGCCAACACGCCCGCACCCTCGACCTTGAAGGTCAGCAACCTGTCGCTTTCGGGCATATAGGTCGGCCGCCCCTTGGCATCGACCAGCTCGGCGGTGACATAGGCCAGATCGTCCCCATCGGCCCGAATGCTCGACCGATCCACATTCAGGCGGATCGCGGCGGGCGGGCCGGCGGTTTCCAGCGTCCATTGCGACACGGGCTTGCCGTGGACATAGCCCACCGCCTTCAGTTCGCCCGGTTCGAACCGGGCATGGAACACCGCCTCGTACTCGGTGGCCTTCGACACCGGCTTGCGGCCGAGACTGCGCCCGTTGAGGAACAGTTCGACCTCATCGTCCTCGGAAAAGACGACGATCTTGCGCGGCATGTAATCGGCCGGCAGGCCGAAGGCGTGCCATACCGGATGGAGATCGTCCTGCACCCAGTTCGTCAGCGCGAGCTGGCCGCCGCTGGCCTTGTCCGGCAATGACCCCACGGCACCCGGCCATTCGACGAAGGCCGAGGTCGGCGTGATGTGGGTCTTCCACAGCACTTCGCGATAATAAGCGGCGGGCCGCAGCCGGCCGGTGGCGTCGATTTCCCCGGCCATGGCGAGTTGCCAAGGATAGGGCCCGATGCCGAAATGGCTGTTGAAGCCGGTCCAGCCGATGCCGGCCTCGCCGAGATAATCGAAGCCGGTCCACACGAAATCGCCGACGACCCAGGGCATGGTCTCGACCGCAGTCCAATAGTCGAACGCCTGGGCCGAAAAGGATTCCGATCCAAACATCACCCGGTCGGGATCAGCCGCGTGATCCGGGCCGTAACGTTCTGGATAATAATTGTAGCCGGCCACGTCCAAGGCCTTGATGAAACCCTCCGAGCCAGGCCCGAACTGGTTGACCGCGGCAGTGACCGGCCGGGTCGGGTCGAGCTTGTGGATCAGATCGGCAAGCGCGCGCGCCTCGTCGTGGCCGGCGGGCTTGGTAAGTTCGGGAATTTCATTGCCGATGCTCCACAGGATCACGCTCGGATGATTGCGCCCGGACGCGATCATGCTCGCGATATCGCTGCGCCAGTCCTGCTTGAAATGACGGCTATAGTCGTTCTTCTGCTTGGCCACCGTCCAGGCATCGAATGCCTCATCGATGACCAGCATGCCGAGGCGATCGGCGGCGTCCAGCAATCCCTGGCTCGCCGGATTGTGGGCGCTGCGCACGGCGTTGTAGCCAGCCGCTTTCATCAGCTCGAGCTTGCGCTCGTCGGCCCTGGGCAGCGACACGCCGCCGAGCATGTAATTGTCGCTATGGATCGCCCCGCCTCGCAGCAGGAAGGGCTTGCCGTTGATCCGGAGACCGTGTTGGGCGTCGAAAGTCACGCGACGCACGCCGAAGCTGGTCTCGCGACGATCCACGAGCCGCCCGCCCAGCCTGACCTCCTGAACGAGATGGTACAGATTGGGGGTGTCGGGTGACCACAGCGCCGGCTGATCGAGCGTCTGTGCCTGGACGATATCGGCGCTGGCGCCACCGGCGATGGTACGGACCGACGCGGTCCGACTGACCTCGTGGCCGGATGCATCGACGACCGCGCTGATCAACTGGGCTTCGACCGGGCGAGCCAAATCGTTAGCCACAATGGTTGTCGTGTGGACCGCCGCCTTGTCCACCGCGACCTCGGGCGTGGTGATCGTGGGGCCGTCCGGATCGATGTGAACCTTGTCCAGCACCTTCAGATAAACCCGCCGGAGAATGCCGGAGCCCGAATACCAGCGCGAGGATGGCTGTTCGTTGTCGACCTGCACCGCGATCAGGTTCGTGCCGGGTCGGACCGCATCACCGATGTCGAGCGTGAACGGCGTGTAGCCATAAGCATGCTGCCCGACGGGCTGACCGTTCACCCAGATTTCCGCATTCATGTAAACCGCGCCGAAATGCAGGAACACGGAGCGGGACCGCACGTCGGCGGGCAAGTCTAACCTCAGGCGATACCAGCCGATGCCGCCATCGGTATAGGCAATCGCCGCCCCGCCGGGTGCGTTTTTGTCGAAAGGATGGGATTGGCCGGGTAGATCCTCGATCGACCAGTCATGGGGAACGCTGACGGCCCGCCAGCCGCTATCATCGAACGCAGGTCGCGCCGCGCCGGCCTCATCGCCGCGATGGAAGCGCCAGCCGGTGTTGAGTTCCACGCTCCGCGACGACGCCGGCGTCGCCAAAACGAACGCGAGGAACAGCACGGGCAGCGCCCGGCTTTGGAGAAGTTGCCGCGATACCATGGCGATCCAGCGCGCGACCACGGCTCGACGCCAAAGCCGCTGTGCCCAGGATCGGCTGAGGAATCGCTTCGCCTTCCGATGTGATGCCCGCCGCAGCCGATGCGATAGGCCGCTTCGATCGGGTTGCGCCGGGGCGGCATAACGCGTCCTCATGATCGGGCTCCGTTCCTATCGTCGGCCAACACCAATCGCTTCAGCCTGCAAGAGCCGACGGAATCGGCCGGGACAGATCAGACACCGGCGCCTTGCAGTGACGATCGATAAACGCCTGATGCGGGGGGAGCGCCTGCGCCGCTTGCCGCATGCTCGTTCTGCGCCTCTCCATCCCCGCGCTCACCGCTTCGAGAGGAAGCACATCGGCCTGGACGTCATACCGCGAGGGAATGACGCCGTTGCCCAGCAAGATCGCCACCCAGCTCGGTTCCTTGTAGGACTCGGCCTCTCCCAGGGGCACGCGTCCGCTGGAACGCCAAACCTCCAGCTTGTGCCGCAGGCTGTCGGGGATCGCCATATTGCGACACGCGGCCCATAAGGGTTCGGGGCGGCGCGACAGGGAGTAATGGGCAATGATGAAATCGCGGACGCGCTCCATCTCGGTCGTGGCAATGCGGTTATATTCGTTGCGAAGGACGGGGTCGAAATGACGATCCGGGAACAGCTCAAGCAGCCTGACGATGGCTAATACGATAAGCTGGATACCAGTGGATTCGAGCGGCTCCAGGAACCCGGAGGCAAAGCCTATCCCGACGCAGTTATGATTCCAGAACAACTTCCGATGCCCGGAGGTGAAGCGGAAAGTTCTCGGTTCGGCGAGAGGCGTTCCCTCCAGGGCGCGTTCAAGGGTTTCGAGCGCCGCCTCATCCTTCCAATATTCAGAACAATAAACGATTCCGTTGCCGGAGCGATGTTGAAGCGGAATGTTCCAGCTCCATCCGCCTTCGTGCGCAGTCGACCGCGTGAAAGGGTTCGGCGTTACGGTCCTTGTAGAAGGCAGCGCAATCGCGCGATCGCACAGCAGCCAGTGCGACCAATTGACGTAGGGCGTTTGTAACGCCTTGCCCAACAATTCCGACGCGAAGCCAGTGCAATCTATGAAAAAGTCACCGGCCACTTCGCGACCGTCGGCGAGTCTTATTGTTCGAATATGGCCAGATTCGCCATCTCGCTCGACATCGATCAGCCTGCCTTCGATACGCACCACGCCGAGAGACTGCGCGACATCGCGCAAATAACGCGCGTAGAGGGTGGCGTCGAAATGGAAGGCATGGAGATATCTCAAATTGTTGGGATCGCTGGGCGAGAAATTCCCTGAACGCGCCATCCAATAAGGGAAAGAATAATCATCTATCGGATGGGGTTCGCCCGCCGCACGCAGTTTCAGCCAATAATGATGGGCCGCCACCCCTTCGATCGCATGTCCATAATCGCTGAATGCGTGGAAATGCCTGTTATCGGGCACGCCCCAATCGCAAAATTCTATTCCCAGCTTGAATGTGCCTTGTGTCCTGCGGACAAAGTCGAACTCATCGATGCCGAGCAGATTGTTATAATTCCGCAATACGGGAATGGTCGCTTCGCCAACCCCGATCGCGCCGATTTCCGCGGATTCGACCAAAGTGATGCGCGTGAGGTTGGTGTCGATCTTCTTGGCGAGCAAAGCAGCCGCCATCCAGCCAGCCGCGCCGCCGCCGAGAATGACGATCTCGCGCAGATGAGCGTCATTCATGATCAAATCTCGTTATTTGTCCGATCGACGTCATTGGCCTGCTGCTCATTTCATAGGGCGACGGAAAACACTCAAAGCACGGGAGGAGGCACTTCACGACGAAGTGCCTCGGTTCCTCACGCGATTAGAAATGCAATCTCACCGATACGTCGAACCGGCGATCGCTGACGTTGGCATCATACGGCTCGAAAACGCCGGGAACGGGCTCCTGAAGCGTTCTGGAGGTCGTGTTCAGCAAGTTGCTGACGCGGGCCGACACAGCAACGGTATCGCTAAGCTTATAGTCGATGCCCAGATCCATATAGCCCGCGCTCGCCATCCAGGCCGGAACCATCCAGTAGACGGGATAGGAATGCGTCGCATCGAAGTTGGTGGCGCTGGTGTTGAGTGTATACGGGTTGCCACCACTTGTCGCATAAGACAGCGGGTTCACGTTCGTCGACAGCAACGCCTTGTCCCGCCAATTATAGGCGAGCCGGACGTTTACCCGTCCAAGGCTATAGAGCAAGTTGATGTTATACGACCATTTTGACAGGCCGGGATAGGGCAGGTTTGAATAGGTTTGCGGAATCGTTCCATCGGCATTGAGGCCGCCATTCGGCGTATAGGGGCTCAACACATTGTTCGCTTGTTGGGCAGGATTACGACTATCGACAAAGGTCAAATTGCCTTCGAGGCCCAAACCCCTGAGCAAGCCGGGAAGCATGTCGAAAAACTGCCGGCCGCCGATCTCGAAGCCCTTGAGGTGCGCCTTTACCGACGACGTCTTGTTCTGCAGATACACCCAGGGAACATCCAGGCTCGTCGCGGTTCCTCCACTCGTCGCGCCGTTGTCGAAGGCCGTTGCCGGAATCGGCAGGTTATTGGCTATGTAAGAGGCAAACAGATCCTGATCCTTGATCTGTTTGGCGAAGAAATCGACGTAGAACATGCTTTGTGGCGTCGGATAATATTCGAAAGAGAGATCCTCGCTGGTGATCAGGACGGGCTTGAGCTGCGCTCCGCCGGATTGCACGGTCACGCCGGTGAGAATGGACGGCGCCTGGCTATTGCCGGGGTTTGAGACAGACTTCGGGTTGATCGTCCCGCCGGCGCGAATATCGTTGAGATTGGGTGGCGCCGCAGCTTCGGAGGCTGCCCCACGAATGATGAAGTTCTTGGCGGCATCGAACTTGATATTGAACGACGGCAAAACGCGCGTGTAACCGTAATCGCGGACCTGCGTCGAAGTCCCGGGATTGATTGAATACATGGTAGGATAAGGCGTCGCGCCCGTCGCATCCTTGCTCGCAAGAAAATATTGCGTACTGTCGGCCTGGGTCAACGCATACAGGCTGGTCGTGCTTGGCGCCGAAAGCAGTCCTGTAGAATGTAGCGATTCGTGGAATACGCGTACGCCGATGTTGCCCGAGAAGGCCGGGATGAACCCGATCCGATCGTGGGCAAACTTCGCTTCGACATAGACGGCCTTGTTGAAGATTTTGGATTGTGTTCTGCCCAAACCCTGGTCGACGTATTGCGTCCAATATTGCGAAGCCGTTCCGTTTGGAATCTGGCCATTATATTGGCGCAGAAGATAATACCAGTCCATGCTCTTCATAAGGGTTTGACTGGGAACCAACACTTGAGCTGGTAGCGGCGCTGCGCCTCCAAAGAAATTCGGAAATGTAGCGACTTGATAATCGGCGGGGTTCACGCCGGAACTGTTCAGATACTGAATGTTTCCCGGGATCTTGGATTTAATTGGGTCGTTGGGGTCATAGCTGGGAAGGTGGTTCAGCCAGGATTGGCCGAGAGGCATCCAGTATGTCCCGACAAAATCATCATCTTCAGTGCGGTTGGCAATGCGGAAACCAGCCGAAATGTTGCGGAGAAATCCGTTATCGCTGACATCGTATTCGAAATCCGCATGCCCGGCGAACATCTTGCCCGTATTCTTCGGGCCGTTGTACCCTCCGTAGGCAAAATACCCGCCAGTTGTCTCCAGCGTAACTGGATCAACCGTGCCAGTGTCCAGCATTCCCGCCGGATTCAACCCCGACAGAACCGGGATCGACCCGGTGAGGTCGACCTTCACTGAATCGACGAGGGGGCTGTTCTGGGCGATGGCGACGGACATGCTCCTGCCGTTCGCCCGAGAATAGATATATTGCGCGCCGGCACGAACATGCAATCGGTCGCTGGGCGACCAGGCGAAGCTTTCCGAGATATCAAGCGTCGAATTCGCACTATGCGAAATCGAAGAACTTCCGCTGGGATTCAGACTGGTTGTCGGCGTACTGCACCGGACGAGCGTTTTCGCGCCGGCGGACCAATCCCATTGAAGGCTGGAGGGCGGACTGCCGTAGCTGCCGCCGCAATCGAGGTTGAGATATTGGCTGGGGAACCAATCCCATCCGGGCGGCTCCAATGCCGCTGACGTCGTATTCGACGCCCAAACGGCATTTCCCGTCCCGCCCAGTGTGAGCGTGCCGGTCTTGAAGGCGCCATCGGCGTCATAGGTGACCGGCGCCCCGAGTTGGGGCAGCATCTCGGCGGTAGCGTAGGGCGTCTGGCCAAAAGACGCACTGTTACCGTAGCTATCCTGAACGTATTTTGTGAAAAACACGGTGCTGGTGAAGGTCAGGTTGGAAGCCGGGCTCCATTGAATGGCCTGGTAGGCGCCATATCGATCGCGCTTGTTCCGATTGTAGCTCCAGGTAAAGCTGCTGGGGATCAATCCGATATGGTCGGCTCCGGGCGCCGTTGGCGCATATTCGCCGAACATGGCGCCGACCTGCAGATCGCTGCTCTGCTGGTATAGCCGGCTGTACGCCAAATCCCACAGCAGGCCGATCTCGCCGATACCGGTCTGAAAGCGCTCGGAATACAATGCCGAAATTTGAGGGGAGGCCTTGCGAGCCTGGTCGCCGTAACTCCCATCGATGGTGACGTCGAATTCGTTCTTCTTGAAATCGAAGGGTAAATGCGTGCGAAGGTCGATCAAGGACGCGCCGCCTTCGATCATGTCCGCGCGCGAAGCCTTATAAACGTCGACGCCCGCCATCAGCTCGGGTGTCACCTCGTTCCAACTGATAGCGCTGGCACCATTGGCGCTGAACACTTGTTGCCCGTTAACCGTACTCGTCGTGTAGGGAAGACCGCGTACGGCGAGGCCCGAGCCTTCGATCTGAAAGGCCGTGCTGCCTCCGTTCGTACCGGTGAAGCGCGAGATGGTCACGCCTGACACGCGCTGCAGAACCTCGGTGATCGAATTGTCGGGAAGGACGCCCGCAGCATCCGCCGTGACCGAGTCCACGATCGTATCGGCGTTGCGCTTGATCGACTGTGACGTCTGGAGGGCCTGACGGCGCGCCGTCACGATAATATCGGTATCCTTTGACGATTTGTCTGTCTTGCCGGTCTTGGCCGTTTTGTCCGCAGCCTGTGTCGCCGCGTCGGTTGACTGCACATCCGCCGTCTGCGCGGTCGCCGGCTGAATAGCGGCGGATAGGGCGACGATGGACACGGTCGCCCCCAATGCACAACGCACACCAATTGCATTTTTCATGTTATCCCCTCCCAATAACGGCACAGTTGAATCTTTCGATAGAATCGCGTTGTCGGCGCGACAGCGATGCAGCGCAGACTGATCGCCTGACTAATCGCAGATTCAATCATTGGCCGATTGCCCAACCGCCAGGATGGGCGCTGTCCTGCTCGCGCGGGCTAGAGCGCAGTCAATTTTTGTATTTCTTGACAGGCTCGTTCAAAGCGGAGCAACCTAAAGCCTTTTAGCGAATAACCTGATATATATCCCCCTGCTATTTCGGTTGTTCTTGACTTACTTGTCTTACAAGTACCAATGAACACATTTTTTAGAATAGATCCATGAGGACGCGTGGGAATTCATGGGGGATAGCGGCGAATTCTTTGGGAATATTTTAGCGTTGAATCCGCTTCGCAAATTTGAAATCCGGTTCGCAAAACGAGAGCCCGTTTCGGAACATTGCCGAAAAAATCGGATGAAACCCACCTTGGCTGCTTTGACGCAATCCCTCAGAAGGCATCGGAAATATGTCTTGGGTATCCAGGGCGAGAATCGGGTAGAACCGCTTCCTTCATCTGGAAGGGCAGGCGCAGATAAAGTCGCCCGGTGAAATGTTGTAGGAGAGGCCGCAGAATGTTCGCCTGCGCGAGAACCCTATAATCCCGTTGGTTGCCTCACGCCGCCGCCGTGCCGCGATCCATCTTGCGCAACCATCGGCTATGGTCAGGCTGTTCGCGCCAGGCCATGAACATATGCGACATCCGACATGAACCGCGCCTCGCTCAACGCCGCCGCCCGGCAACAGGATGTGCGGATCCGATATTCGCCAAGCCCATGGGCGAACCTTTGGCCCATTTCGGCTCGATCGGCCGGCATGATCTTTCTGGCCTGGACCGTGGTCGGATTTTTTCAGTTTCTGCCTGGAATAGTCAATGGCTTGTCGTGGCCGTTTGTAGCTTCCAAACTCATCGAAGCATGGGCCTGGGCGATCCTGACACCGGCCATACTCATTATTGACCACAAACTGGCATGGGCTGAAAACAGCATCGGTAAGATTGTAATAATCTTTGCCCTGTTAAGTATCCCATTCACTGTCGGGCATACCTATCTATCAGCTATCATACAATATCCGATATCGCAGATTTGGTGGAGCCCTTTTCGCAATGAAAATTATACCATCTATTATTTCATGGCGAGCTGGCAGATGTTTTGTGCTGTCGCCGGAATTCTACAGGCCTTGAAATATCATAACGACCTTTTGGAAAATCGTCTCGAGCTTGAGCGGACCGAAAAGACGTTGATTGAATCGCGACTGAATGCACTGCGCCTCCAGCTTGAGCCGCACTTTCTGTTCAACGCGCTCAACGCCATTTCGTCTGATGTCACGACCAATCCCAGATTGGCGCGCGATATGCTCGAAAATCTGGGTGCGCTGCTCCGAAGTTCGCTTGACTGCAAAGAGCGAGCCGAAATCAGCTTGGCTCAGGAATTGGAGCTCCTCGAACATTATCTGTCGATCCAGCGAGTCCGCTTTGGCGACCGATTGGAGATCAAGATCGACGCCGCGCCCGAGGCATTGTCCATGTTGGTGCCATCGATGTTGTTACAGCCGTTGGTGGAAAATGCGATCCGTCACGGGATCGATGGCCGGATATCGGGCGGAACCATCGTCATCGCCGCGAGCCCGAGTTCGGATTATCTCGATATACGCGTATTGGACGACGGCGTCGGCCTGCCGCACGATTGGCGATTGGACGATTCAACGGGTATCGGGGTGCGGGTCACGCGGGAGCGGCTGGCCGCGCTCTATCCGGAATCGGCGGAATACTGCCTCACGATCGGCCGCCGTGCGACGGGGGGAACCGAAGTAGCCATACGAATTCCCTTGCACAGAAGCGAAAGCGACGGGCATGAAGCGACCGTCTGATCTCATCTCGGTGCTGGTCGTCGACGACGAGACGCCCGCTCGCAAACGCCTTATCGATCTGCTGGCGAAGGATCAGGGCGTCGGGCGAGTGCTCGAGGCGAAAAATGGCGTCGTAGCGGTCAAGCTGATCCAGGAAGAGCAGCCTGACATCGTGTTTCTCGATGTGCAGATGCCCGGCGTGGACGGCTTCGGTGTGATCGACGCTTTAGGACCGGAAAACATGCCGATCACCGTTTTCGTGACGGCTTATGATCGCTTTGCCGTCCAGGCATTCGAGACCGACGCGGTCGATTATCTGCTCAAGCCTTTCGGCGACACGCGCTTTGAAAAGACCATGGAACGCACCAAGGCGCGTCTAAGGCAAATCCGGGCGGGCGATTCAGTCGACGCGGGGGCGATCGGGCCGGAATTGCTCAAGCTGGCGGCCAAGCGCGCCCGGCCGGGCGAGATATGGGATTGGGTGGTCGTCAGGACGAGAACGGCCACGCGGCTCATCATGGCTCAGGACATCGATTGGATCGAGGCGGCAGGCGTCTACGTAACCTTGCACGCAGGAGGACAAGAGTTTCTCTATCGCGCCAGCCTCGGCAGTGTCGCGAGCCGGCTGGATCCGTTCCAATTCGTCCGCATTCACCGATCGAGTATCGTCAATCTCAGGTCGGTCGCCTCGCTCGAACGCCGTTCGCACGGGGAGTTCGAGATCGAACTCAAGGACGGAACACGCCTCATGCTTAGCCGAAGTTATCGGGGGGATGTCGAAGCAATGCTGGGCCAATCCCTGTGATGGCCTATCTCCCTTCGTTTGGCCGGATGACCGCAAAGCGGACTTGCCACATGAATAGGGATGGCAACCGAGGTCAAAGCCATGATGGTATCTCCCGTCAGGGGAGGCCTGCGCTACCATCAGGTATACCATCAAATTGCTGGTATGAGCTGGTATCCAGCCGCTCCGGGTGAGACAGTTACACCACAGGAAACCCGCAGAAAACTGCCATTTATGGCGCTTCGTGGTACCCCTTGGGAGGGCAAGTTGGTGACCCCTACGGGAATCGAACCCGTGTTTCAGCCGTGAAAGGGCCGCGTCCTAGACCGCTAGACGAAGGGGCCACACCGTGCCGGCGCGGCGGAGCGGCTCGGTTAGGGAAATGGAGCGCCCGGGTCAAGCGGTCGTTTTGCGGGTAGGGTCAGTCAGCCCAGGCGGCGTCGTCGATATGGAGTTCGGCTGCGGGCCTTGCTCCCCAATCGTCGATCTTTGGCCGGCCGGCGAGCCACAATCGGCGATGGGACGCTGCACCCAGCAAGGCCTGGCCGAGCGCGGTCTCCGCCTGGCGGAAGGCGACCGCCTTGAGGCTGCGGCCGTCGTCCCCGGCAACGATCGCGCGCACATGGCCGTTGCCGACGACATCGGCCTTGATCACGCGGACGGGGCCGGCGGCGACGCGGGGCGCCGGCCAGCCGGTGCCATAGGGCCCCCCGGCCTCGAACGATTCGACCAGGGCGGGCGTGACACCGCCCGGCGCGAGCAACGCGTCTACCAGCAACGCGCGGGCGTCGATCGCGCGCGCCACCGGCTCGGCGAGCCGATCGTCGAGAAAATCGGCGAATGCGTCGATCTTTCCAGGCGCGATGGTCAGCCCCGCCGCCATGGCGTGACCGCCGCCGGCGACGAGCAGGCCGCTATCTTTCGCGGCGAGCACGGCAGCACCGAGATCGACCCCGGTGATCGAGCGGCCGGAGCCTTTGCCGACGCCGTCTTCGTCTAGTGCGATGACGATCGCCGGTCGGCCGGTCTTTTCCTTGAGCCGGCCGGCAACGATGCCGATGACGCCGGGGTGCCATCCCTGGCCAGCCGCGACGAGGATGGTGCGGCGATTGGTTGCGACCAGCGCTTCGGCGGCTTCCTGAACCATCGCCTCGATCGCGCGGCGTTCTTCGTTGAGGCGATCGAGCTCGGCTGCGATCGCGCGGGCTTCCTCGGGATCGGTGGTGGTCAGCAGGCGCACGCCGAGATCGGCCTTGCCGACGCGGCCGCCGGCGTTGATCCGCGGCCCGAGCGCGAAGCCGAGGTCGCTGGCCGTCGGCGCGCGCGAGAGCCGCGAGGCCTCGATCAGCGCATTGAGGCCGATGTTGCGGCGCTGCGCCATCACCTTCAGGCCCTGCGCCACGAAGGCGCGGTTGAGGCCTTTCAATTGCGCGACGTCGGCAACGGTGCCGAGCGCGACGATATCGAGCAGATCGAGCAGGCGCGGTTCGGGCCGGCCGGCGAAGAAGCCGCGCGCGCGCAATGTCCGGATCAGCGCCGCGGCGAGCAGGAAGGCGACGCCGACAGCGGCGAGATGGCCGTGCGCGGCCCCGTCGGTCTCGTCGAGGCGGTTGGGGTTGACCAGCGCATGGGCGAGGGGGAGGGCGGCGGCGCATTTGTGGTGATCGACCACCACGACGTCGACCCCCGCTTCATGCGCCATCGCGAGCGCGTCAAACGCCTGCGCGCCGCAATCGACAGTGACGATCAGCGAGCTGCCCCCCGACGCGATCCGCACCAATGCTTCGCCCGACGGGCCATAGCCTTCCATCAGGCGGTCGGGGATATACATCGCCGGATCGAGGCCGAGATCGCGCAGCACCCGGACCATCAGCGCCGCGGAGGTGGCGCCGTCGACATCATAATCGCCGAAGATCGTCACGCGTTCGCCGCCGATCACCGCGTCGGCGAGCCGGTCGGCGGCCTTGTCCATGTCGCGAAAGATCGAGGGATCGGGCATGAACGCGCGGATCGAGGGCGCCCGGTGCGCGTCGATCGCCTCGCGCGGGCAGCCGCGGGCGAGCAGCAATTGCGTGACGAGGTCGTCGGGCGCGAAATCGGGGTCGCGTGCATCGGATGCCAGCGAGCGCCACCGCCAGGGCTGGCCGAGAATCGAGCGGTTGATGTCGAGGACGGTGTTCACGTCCTCGGGGTTAGGCGCTGGGCGGAGCGGCTGCAATCGGGGCATGGAAAAAGGGCCGGGAGATCGCTCTCCCGGCCCCTTTTATCGCTTGGCCGCGATGGACGTGAATTCCATCCTGTCGGACGCGGCTCAGCCTTGCGCGCCGCTCAGGCTCAAGCGCTCGCCACTTCAGCCGTGTCGATCTTGATGCCGGGGCCCATCGAGGAGCTGATCGCCACCTTCTTGACATACTTGCCCTTGGCGCCCGACGGCTTGGCCTTCACCACGGCATCGACCAGCGCGTCGAAATTCGCACGCAGGTCTTCCGCCGCGAAGCTCGCCTTGCCGATGCCGGAGTGGATGATGCCGGCCTTCTCCACGCGATACTCGACCTGGCCGCCCTTGGCCGCCTTCACCGCCGCCGCGACGTCCATCGTCACCGTGCCCAGCTTCGGGTTCGGCATCAGGCCCTTGGGGCCCAGCACCTTACCCAAACGGCCGACCACGCCCATCATGTCGGGCGTGGCGATGCAGCGGTCGAAATCGATCGTGCCGCCCTGGATCGTCTCCATCAGGTCCTCGGCACCGACCACGTCGGCACCCGCGGCCTTGGCCTCGTCGGCCTTGGCGCCGCGCGCGAACACGCCGACGCGCACCGTCTTGCCGGTGCCCTTGGGCAGCGTGACGACACCGCGCACCATCTGGTCGGCATGGCGCGGATCGACGCCCAGGTTCAGCGCGACCTCGATCGTCTCATCGAACTTCGACGTGGCGTTGTCCTTGGCGAGCTTGATCGCCTCATCGACGCCGTAGAGCTTGTTCGCGTCGACCGCCCAGGTCTTCTGCTTCTTGGTCAGCTTTGCCATGATCTCAGCCCTCCACCACTTCGAGGCCCATCGCGCGGGCGGAGCCTTCGATGATGCGGGTCGCCGCCTCGATATCGTTGGCGTTCAGGTCCTTCATCTTGGTCTCGGCGATCTGCGTCAGCGCCGAGCGCTTGATCTTTCCGGCCGAAACCTTGCCCGGCTCCTTCGAGCCCGACTTCAGGTTCGCCGCCTTCTTGATCAGGAAGGTCGCCGGCGGCGTCTTCGTGGTGAACGAGAAGGAACGATCGGCATAGACGGTGATCACGGTCGGGATCGGCGCGCCCTTTTCCAGGTCGCCGGTCGCGGCGTTGAACGCCTTGCAGAATTCCATGATGTTGACGCCGCGCTGACCAAGCGCCGGGCCGATCGGCGGCGACGGATTGGCGGCGCCTGCCGGCACCTGCAGCTTGATATAGCCGGTAATTTTCTTAGCCATTTACCTCACTCACTCTGTCGAGCGCTGCGCCATCGGCACATCGTCTCAAGTTTAGCGGTCCGAGCGGGCGCAAGCGCCCTCCCGCGGGTTTCCATTGCTGGTGCGTTGGAAGAGCGCGCCCATAGCCGAAGCGGGCCGTGATGGCAACGCCTGCGGGTTGCAATGTTGGATTTTCCGCGCTGGATACGCCGTCGCCGTGCCGAGACCCTTCACCCGCGCCCAATGCCTCGAAAACCGTGCCTTCCTGAAGGCGCTCGCCCGCACCGGCAACGCGCGCGAAGCCGCTCGCCTCCTCGGTGCCCACCGCGCCAAATTCACCCGCCGCCGCGCGAAACATCCCGCCTTCGCCGCCGAATGGGACGCCGCGCTCGCGCTGGCGCACGCGGCGCTGCACGATCGTCTCCGGGGCGGCGAGGGAGAGCACGCGGCGCGCGGTGGCGGGGGGCCGCCTCCATCACCCCGCTCGTTCGGCGACCCCCAGCTTCACCGCACCCCCTCCGGCCGCCTCCAGCTCCGCCGCCCGGGCGGCCGCCGCCGCCTTACCCGCGCTGCCGAGCAAGCCTTTCTCGCGGCGCTCAGCGCCACCGCCAACGTGCGGCTCAGCGCGGCGGCGGCGGGTTTCTCGCACAGCGCCTTTTATGCCCGGCGAAAGTCCAGCCCCGCCTTCGCCCGCGAAATGCGCCTGGCGCTCCAGATCGGCTATGAGCGGATCGAGGGCGCGCTGATCGAAGGCTGGATGCCCGAGGCGCAGCAGGACGACGCCTGGCGCCATAACGATCCCCCGCCGATCCCGGCGATGACGCCGAACCAGGCGCTGCAACTTCTCCACCTCCACCAGAAGGAAGCGCGGCTACGCATCGCTCGTCCGGACATGAAGGCGCGGCGCGGCGAGACGACCGACACCTGGTCCGCCCGCCGCGCCGCCGCCTATCGCGCCGAACTGGCCGCCCGCACCGAGGACGCGCTTGTCCGCAAGGTGCTGGCGAGCGAGCCGCGGCGCGCGGCGAGGGACGGGAAGGACGCGCCGATCCTGCCGGCGCTCGATCAGGTGACGGGCTGGAGCAAGGCCCGCCCGGACAAGCCGCCGCACCACGAAGACGTGGCGCTGTTCGGCGGCTGGCGGATAGAGGACTGGCAGGAGAGGTGATGGTTCATGTTGGGTCGTTTCCGGACTGACTGACTTTGGACGACAGATGGGGAAAGCAGCCATTGCGCAGCATGACGTAGGAGCGTCACCGATGTGAGGATTTTGCTGATTGGACCGGGGCTGGCCTCGTCTTCTGTACCGGCGCGCGAAGTTTGGTGATCGGACGTTGCGCCATCGCAACCATTTTCTTGAAGCTTCTCTTGAAGAGTCCGCTTGGGTTCATATCTTGGCTTGAAGAAGCGCTGACTTGGGCAAGCCGCGCGATCGTCGAACAGGGAAGAGCTATGAACACGAAATTGCGCATCGACATTTCTCAAGGTCTTATCGACATTGAGGGCGATCCCGAACTGGTCCGTGAAATCTACGCCGACTTCAAGACCCACCTCTTGTCGGGGGTGAAGTTCTCTCAGCCCGCGCCTCCCACCCCGCAGGGCCCGGCTGCTGGGGCTGACGCCGATGAACAGATCCCGCCCGCACCCAAGTCGAGGGCGAAGCGTCGTCCCGCTGCGAAGAAGAAGACCAACGGCGACGAGAGCGGCAGCGCCGTGGTCGCAGACTCACCCAAGCTCGACACGGATTTGGACACGTCTGGACTTGGCGCTTTCTATGGCCAGTTTGTGCCGAAGAACAACGCGGAAAAGATTCTCATCTTCCTGAAGTTCATGACCGAGTCGCTGCATATCGAAAGCCCGAATACGGATCAGGTCTATACCTGCTTCAAGGCCACGGGTGACAAGATACCGAAGGCGTTCGCACAGGCGTTCTACGATACCAGCAGCAAACTCGGTTACATCGATTTTAGGTCGTCCACCGATCTCCCCATCACCATCGCGGGCGACAATCACTTTAACCACACCATGAAGCGGAAAGCTGCTGAATGAACGACGCAGTCAATCGCTTCTACAATTCCATCGAAGGTGCGGCCAGCCAGAGCCAGAGCGGCTTAGTCGAGCTGTTCGTATATTTCCTGACGGTGGAGCTGGGGCAAGAAGCTGCCACACCCAAGCAAATCACCGACTGCTTTGAGGCGTGTGATCTGACGGTGCCCGCGAACGTCAGCGCGCGGCTCGCCGAGGGGCTGAAAGTCAAACCACCCAAGTACATAAAAACCAAGGGCACATATAGGCTCCAACGCCATATGCGAGAAGCATTGTCGAAGAAGCTCGGTGCCGAGACCGTGACGGCTCAGACCAGTTCCACGCTTCGGGGTCTCGAACACAAGCTGCCCGCTGGCACTGATAAAGAGTTCTTGAAAGAGGCAATTGACTGCTTCGAGATCGGAGCGAATCGCGCAGCGATCATCATGACCTGGATATTGGCGATGGATCACCTGTTCGCCTACATCCTCGCGCACAAGCTAACGGACTTCAACGCGGCCCTATCCAAGGACAAGGGGGTAAAAATCACGTCGGTGTCGCAGCGCGACGATTTCACCGAAATCAAGGAAACCAAGTTCATCGAGCTGTGCCGAGCGGCGGGCATCGTCTCAAATGATGTGCGAAAGATTCTCGATCAGAAACTCGGCACGCGGAACTCGTATGCGCACCCTTCCGGCGTAACCGTCAACAAGTCGAAGGTGATCGATTTTATCGAGGACCTCGTCGACAACGTCGTCCTGAAATTCCCGGTCTAGCGTACGAGCGTCTTGCCGCATGGACGGGTGCCGCGATGAAATGGAACAGAAGCAAGCGCTTCGCGCCTCGCGTGCAGGAAATTCGCGGAACTCGCCAAGCTGGATGAATGGATGCGGTTTTCGGGATTACCGACCAAGGCGCCGTACGACCGAGTTTAGGGCGCCTGTCGTTACTCGACGGTGCCGACAGCGCCCGACGCGGGAGTAAATCCCGCGTCGTCGGACGGGTTCGCTGCGCGACCCGCCGGCCGGTCGAGCGGCCTCTGATAATTAGCTGGCGCTAATTATTTGGTCCGCTCGACCTGCTCGAAGTCCAGTTCCACCGGGGTCGCGCGGCCGAAGATGCTGACCGACACCTTGACCTTGCCCTTGTCGAAATCGAGCTCCTCGACCACGCCGTTGAAGCTCGCGAACGGGCCGTCCAGCACCTTGACCGAATCGCCGATCTCGTAATCCACCTTGATCTGGTGCTTGGGCGCGGCGGCCGCCTCTTCCTTGGAATTGAGCATCCGCGCCGCTTCCTTGTCGCTGATCGGCTGCGGCTTGCCGCTCGATCCCAGGAAGCCCGTCACCTTCGGCGTGTTCTTGACGAGATGATAGACGTCGTCGGTCATGTTCAGCTTGGCGAGCACATAGCCCGGCATGAACTTGCGCTCGACCTGCACCTTCTTGCCGCGGCGCGCCTCGGTGACGGTCTCGGTCGGCACCTCGATCTGCTCGACCAGCTGCTCGAGGCCCATACGCTCGGCCTCGGCCATGATCGCATCGCGAACCTTGCCCTCGAAACCCGAATAAGCGTGGATGATGTACCAGCGCGACATTGAAATTCCCTAACTCAGGCCAGCGACAGCAGATAATGGACGATCGCGTCGAACACGGCGTCGATCGAGACGAAGAAGATCGACAGGATCGAGACCATGATCATCACCATCACCGCGGTCATGATCGTCTGGCGGCGGGTCGGCCAGACGACCTTGCGGGTCTCGGCCTGGACTTCGCGGATGAACTCGATCGGGCTCGTTCGGGCCACGGGCTGCGTCCTTCTTCAACGACATGAAACCGGGCATGGGTCCGCTGCCCGGCCCATCGTGGCCGGCGCTTCATCATCCCGATTTCGGATTGGCTGGCGAGATAGCGGTTCGCGCCGGCTTTGACAAGATTAGCCGGCGCCGTAGCTCGGGCGAGCGCCGGCGGGCGCCCGCCCGGATGGCTCAGCCGCCCAGATTGTCGGTCTTTCTGATGAACGCCGCCACATTGTCGTGAAGCTGCTTCAGCGACTCGGTGTTGGCGTAGACCATGTGGCCGGACTGATAATAATGATATTCGATGTTGTTCTGCAGGCTGTCGGGAATCGGCAGGTGGTGCATCTCGTACCAGCCTTCGTAGAACGGCGTCGCGAGATCGAAATAGCCGCCGTTCAGCATCACCTTCAGATCGGGATTGTATTTCATCGCCTGGGCCAGATCGGGCATCACGTTGGTCGCGCCGCGGATCGCGAACGGCATGCCCGGCTGCTTGTGGCTGAAATCCCAATCCTTGAACACGTCGATTTCGGGCTTGTAGGTTTGATGCAGCCCGTAATGCAGGTCGCGGCGCGCGTAATCGTTGAACGCCGAGACATAGGCCGAGCTGATCGCCGCCGATTGCGGGTCGTAATCGGCTTCCTTCTCGAGCGGGTCCATCGACGGGCCCGAAAAGCGCGAATCGAGCCGGCCGGTCGTGAGGTCGGATCCGATCTGCAATTGCTGCGAGAATTGCCCGCCGTCGATGCGCAGGTTCGATTTTTCGATATAGGCGGCGGGGATGCCGATATATTGCGACAATTGCTGCGCGATCCGGGTCTTGGTCGCGGGGTCGAGTTCCGATCCCTTTTGCAGCGCGGCGGCATAATCGGTATTGGCGAATTGCTCGACCTGGGCGAGGAACGCCTCGAGATCGGCGGGCCGCGTGCCGGGCAGGCGGTTGTGATACCAGGCGGTGGCGGCGAAGGTCGGCAGCCCGACGATATAGGCCTCGTCCGATCCCGGGTTGAACGACGGGGTGTCGATCGACAGATCGAAATTGAGGATCTGCGAGAGCAGGACCACGCCGTTGACGTCGACGTCGTTGCCGGTTTCGAGATCGTTGACCAGCACCGCCGAGCGCGGCGTGCCGTAGCTCTCGCCGAACAGATATTTGGGGCTGTTCCAGCGATCGTATTTGGTCAGGAACGCGCGGACGAACTCGCTGAAGGCATGGGCGTCCTGATCGACGCCGTAGAAGGCCTTCTCCTTGTCCTTGCCGGCGACGCGGCTGAAGCCGGTGCCCGGTGCATCGATGAACACCAGGTCGCTGGCGTCGAGCAGGCTGTAATCGTTGTTGACCAGCTGATACGGGGCGGCCGGCGTGTGGCTGTCGTTGCTGGTGATGATCCGGCGCGGGCCGAACGCGCCCATGTGCAGCCAGACTGTCGACGATCCCGGGCCGCCGTTGAACAGGAAGGTGATCGGCCGGTCGGCCGATGGCGCGCCCTTCTTGAAATAGGCGACGTAGAACATCGAGGCTTCGGCCTGGTCGCCCTTCTTGTCTTCCAGATCCTTGGCCGATTTCGCGCGCCAGGCGGTGTCGTCCCAGCCTTCGGGGTGGACGACCAATGTGCCGGCATAGGCATCGTAGGCGATCGACTTGCCTTCGACCGAAACGGTGCCCGAGCTCTGCTCCGAGTGCGGCTCAAACAGGGCGTTGGGGCCGGGGGGCAGCGCCGGCGCGTTATCAGCCGCCGCCGCCTGATCTCCCTTGTCTTTGGAATCCTGATGCGCCTGCGCAGCCGTCATCCCCGTTGCGGCCGCCGCCAGCAACGCCGCCTTCACCAATGTGTTCATGCGCCATTTCCCCGCACTCGTTTCAAGATAAAGGATACAGTATCTCGAAGATCGCGCGACGCAATGGCCGATTGGCGGATTGCCGGGCAGCGAGTGGGGCAGGGGCCTGGCAGGGGAGCTCGGATTCGAACCGAGGGCCTTCGGTTTTGGAGACCGACGCTCTAACCAGCTGAGCTACACCCCTCCAGGCGACCGCGCCTGTAGCGCCTGACGCAGAGGCGAGCAAGAGCGGTTTGCGATCGCTCAGGCGACGGCGGACGGTTCGTAGCCGCGGTTGGCGATGGTGCGGGCTTCCTCGACCGGCAGCGGACGGCCGAAATAATAGCCCTGCACCTTGGTGCAACCGAGTTGCTGCACCATGCCGAGCTGATGCGCGGTCTCGACGCCCTCAGCCGTGGTCGCCATGCCGAGGCTGTCAGCGAGCGCGACGACGGCGCGGATGATCGCGATCGCTTCCTGCGCGCCTTGCGAGGCCTGGACGACGAAGCTGCGATCGACCTTGATCGTCGAGAAGCGCGTGCGCGAGAGATAGCCGAGCGACGAATAGCCGGTGCCGAAATCGTCGAGGCTCAGACGTACACCGAGATCGAGCAGCCGCTCGAGCACCTGGATCGCGCTGGTGCCTTCACGCATGAACAGGCTTTCGGTGACTTCGATTTCGAGGCGTTCGGCGGACAATGCCGCCTGGCTGAGCGCAGAGACGACGGTGGCGACGAAATTGGGGCTGTAAAGCTGTTCCGCCGAGACGTTGACGGCGACACGGACGTGCGACGGCCAGCGTGCCGCTTCCTGGCAGGCGGTGCGCAGCACCCACTCGCCGATCGGGGCGATTAGGCGGGCTTCCTCGGCGATCGGCACGAACTTCGCCGGCGAGATCGATCCATGTTCGGGATTGGTCCAGCGCAGCAGCGCTTCGAAGCCGGAGAGCGAGCCGCTGTCGGCGGCGACGACTGGCTGATATTGCAGATGAAACTCGCCGTTTTCGAGCGCCTGGCGCAGCGCGATCTCGAGCACGCGGCGCTCCTCTGCCTGGGAGTGAAGCTGCGGATCGTAGACGTGGAAATGGCCGCCGCCCTTGTCCTTCGATCGATAGAGCGCGAGGTCGGCCGAGCGGATCAGCATTTCCGCGGTGCGGCCGTCGCGCGGCCCGATCGCAACGCCGACGCTGGCGCCGATATACAGCGTGTGCTGATCGACCTCATAGGGTTGCGAGAGCGATTCGATGATTGCCAGCGCCAGCTTCTCGACGCGCGCGAAATCGGCCGCGTCGCGGACGACGACGGCAAATTCGTCGCCACCCAGCCGGCCGACCATGTCGCTGGCCGAGGCAAGGTGGCGCAACCGTTCGGCGACACGGCACAGCAAGCGATCGCCGATCTGATGGCCGAGGGTGTCGTTGATCGCCTTGAAGCGATCGAGGTCGATCATCATGAAGGCGCAGCGGCCGCCCCATTTATCTGCCTCGGCCATCCCGTGTGCGAGGGTTTCGTTGATCAGCAGGCGGTTGGGTAGGCCGCTGAGCGTGTCGTATCGGGCCATCCGGCTGATCTTGTCGGCCGATTCGCGGGCTTCGGTGACGTCCGAGCCGACGCCGCGAAAGCCAATGAAGGTGCCCGCTTCGTCGAACCGCGGGCTCGCTGCCATCTCCCACCAACGCTCGCCGCCCTTGACGTAGACGGGCAGGAGGACGTCACGGAAGCTGTCGCGGTTCTTGAGGCGTTCGGAAAGGTCGCGCAATCCCGGGGAGAATTTGCCGCTTTCCCAGGTGGGCCCGGCAAGCAGTTCAAGAAAACTCTTGCCGTTGACGGTGAGCGGATCGAGCCCGACGGCATGACAGAATTGCGCCGAGGCGCGGACGATGCGGCGGCCCGCATCGATCTCCCACAACCAGTCCGACCCCGATTCCTCGAAATCGCGTAGCAGCAGGCTGACGGTCTCGTCGCGCTCGCCGAGCGCGATCTCATGCGCGCGGATGACGACGAGTTGGCGGCCGCGAGTGAAGCAGCCGATCACCAGCAACGCGGTAAACAGCAGCACCGCGCAGCCGAGCAGGGCGGACCCGTGCATGTAGAGCATCCCGGCGACCGAACTGCCAAGGATGACGAGAAATGCGATCGTCGGTAGCGGCAGGCCGGCGAGGCCGACCGCGCAAGCCGTCATCAGCAGCGAAAGCACGATCCACAGGCTCAGCGCGGTTTCGGGCGCATCGGCCATCCCGAAGCCGAGCGGCACCACCGCCCATAACAGGCCGAGCAGGATTCCGCCCAGCGCGCTGCGGCGCACCTCTCCGACAGCGGCGCTGTAAAGCTCCCGATAGCGCGCGGCGAGACGGCGCATGGTGACGCCGACCGCCGCCACGCCGACGGCACCCGCCCAGATCGCGAGCGGGACCAACGGCCGGTGCGCGGCAAGGATGACGACGACCAATGCGGCGCTGAGCAGATGGGCGCCCAACAGGAATACCGCGAAATCGCGCCCGGCGTGCAACTGAGCGGCGCGAATCGGCCCCCAATCCGTCGAATCCGCCGGATCGTACAGGCCGAGAAACGCGCGGGTATCGATCCGCGGTTGGGCGAACTGGGATGTCTGACGCGTCACCGCGCCCGCATATCCCGCCGCTGGTTAGCGGAAGGTTAGAATCGCGAGGTCAGACGCAAAGATAGACGATGCCTTCGTCGCGCCCGCTTTTCATTTCCGAACCGGCAGGTGCCTGGCGCCCCGATCAGGCGGCGACCGCGTAGGGCTTGATCTCGCCGTTCAGATAGAGGTTGCGTGCCTTGGCGCGGCTGAGCTTGCCCGAACTGGTGCGCGGCAGCGTGCGCGGCGGGACGAGCTCGATCACGCAGTTCATGCCGGTGACGGCGCGAACGCGCTCGCGAATCTCGTCGCGCAAGCGCGCGCGCTCGCTGTCGTCGGACGTGCGGCACTGGACGAGCACCGCCGGCGTTTCCTCGCCACCGGGCGTCGTGATCGCGAAGGCGGCGATGTCGCCGGCCTTGAAGCCCGGAAGCTGCTCGACCGCCCATTCAATGTCCTGCGGCCAGTGGTTGCGGCCGTTGACGATGATCATGTCCTTGGCACGGCCGACGATGTAGACATAGCCTTGAGACAGATAGCCCATGTCGCCCGTATCGAGCCAGCCGTCGGTCATGCAGGCCTCGGTCGCTTCTGCGTCGCGGAAATAGCCGCTCATCACCGACGGACCGGTGCACCACACCTTGCCGATCGCGCTGTCGGGAAGCGGGTTGCCGTCCTCGTCGCGGATCTCGACGGTCATGTCCTTGACCGGCTTGCCGCAATTGACGATCGCGCGATAGCGTTGTGGCCGGTCCTCGCCCGCGGGAACGCCGGAAAGCTGGGTTTCCTCGACCAGCTCGACGCGAATGCCTTCGCCCGGCGGCATGATCGAGACGGCGAGCGTCGCTTCGGCGAGGCCGTAGCTCGGCAGGAAAGCCGAGGCCTGGAAACCGGCATCGGCGAAGGCGTCGACGAAGGCCTGCATCACGTCGGGCCGGATCATGTCGGCGCCGTTACCGGCGACGCGCCAGCGCGACAGGTCGAAACGGTCGGAGGCCTTGGTCTGGCTCGACATGCGGCGTGCGCAGATGTCGTAGCCGAAGGTCGGCGAATAGGAGAGGGTAGTGCCCTGGTTGCGGCTGATGAGATCGAGCCAAGCGAGCGGGCGCCGCGCGAAATCCTCGGTCTTCAGGTAATCGGTCGAGACCTGGTTGGCGATCGGCGACAGGAAGCAGCCGACCAGCCCCATGTCGTGATACCAGGGCAGCCAGGAGACGCAGCGATCGCTGTCGATCAGCGCCATGCCATGGGCATGCGCGGCGAGATTGTTGAGTAACGCGCGATGCGTGATGACGACACCGTGCGGGAAACGCGTCGAGCCGCTAGAATATTGCAGATAGGCGATGTCCTCTGGCGCGGCCTGGGGCAGCGGCGCAGCCGGCGCCTCGCGGTCGGCGAGCGTTTGCCAATCGAGCCCCTCGACGTCCGAAGCGACCGCCGCCTGGTGCGCCATTTCCGAAAGCTCGGGCGGGTAGATCAGCAATTTGGGGTCGCAGCTGCTGAGCTGGACGCGGAGCTGCTCGACATAGGAATCGCGGCCGCCGAACGAGGTCGGCAAAGGCAGCGGCACCGGCCACGCGCCGGCATAGACTGCGCCAAAGAACAAGGCGGCGAATTCGGGGCTCGTTTCGGCGACGAGGGCGACGCGATCGCCGACCTCGATGCCGGCGGCGATCAGGCGATGGGCGGCGGCGATTGCGTCGCGGCGCAGCTCGGTGAAGGGATAGGCGCGCACCAGCGTGCCACGGGGATCGTGGAAATTGAGGCCGCGCGTGCCAGTCGCGGCATAATCGAGTGCCTCGCCCAGTGTCGCGAAATCGGAGAAGCGCCGCGGCAGCATATCCTCGGTAGAGGTCGGCGCGATCGCGCGCGCCCCCTCGTCAAGTCGCTCCAGTTCCTCGGTCATCATCTTTCGCGCCCTTATCGCGGTGTCTCGTCAGGAGGCTCGCAAGCCCAGTCCAACCTGCGCCTTTGCCCCGCGCTGACGTTCAAATTCCGTTCCGACTGTGGCACAATGATGGCGCGATGACTTCCCGCCGCCGTCCAGCCCCGCCGCTCAACGCCGAGTCGCTCGATCGGCTCGCGCTGCGCTACGTCGAACGCTTTGCCACGACGCGCGCGAAACTCGGCGATTATCTGCGCCGCAAAGTGCGCGAGCGCGGTTGGGATGGCGCGACGGTCGATCCAGACGATATCGCGGGGCGGATGGCCGAACTCGGCTATGTCGACGATCGCGCCTTCGCTGCGGCGCGGGCGCGATCGATGGCCCGGCGCGGGCTTGGTGCGCGCCGCGTGGCGCAGGCGTTCCATGCTGCTGGAATCACTGCCGAAGATGCCGAAGCCGTGGCGCCGGAAATCGAGGAAAAGGCGATCGAGGCGGCACTGGCGCTCGCCCGTCGCAAGCGGATCGGGCCATTCGCCGTTGCTGTGCCCGATCGCGAAGGCCGCGAAAAACAGCTCGCGCAGATGGTGCGCGGAGGGCATGATTTCGCGCTTGCGCGACGCATCGTCGATATGGCGCCGGGAGAAGATACCGGGACATTTTCTGTCGAATGAGGTGCGCCGCGCTTCCCTTATGTGCCAAAGATGGGCATCAGGTTTTTGCCATCGCGGCACTCTGTGCTACGCGGTGACGGGGGGAAGTGAGCATGCGTGTTGAACCTCAGCCGATGCCCGAGGAGGGGGAGCTCGACAGGAGCGCGCCGGTACGGCTCGTCGAGCCGGAAGCCGAGGGGATGCGCCTGGCCGGCACGCTCAAATGGTTCGACGTGACGCGCGGGTTCGGGTTCCTGGTCGCGGACGATCCGGCGATCGGTGATATTCTCGTTCATTTCTCGGTGCTTCAGGAGCATGGGCGGCGCAGCCTGCCAGAGGGCGCGCGGGTCGAATGCGTGGCGGTGCGGCGCGAACGCGGGCTCCAGGCGCGCGAGGTGCTGTCGATCGACTTGACCAACGCGGTCGAACCGGCGCCGCGATCGGGTGGCTCGAACAGTGCCGAACTCGATGCGCTGCTCGATCAGGCAGGGCCGTTCGAGCCCGTTCGGGTCAAATGGTTCAACCGGCTCAAGGGCTATGGGTTCTTGATTCGGGACGAGGATACGCCCGACATCTTCGTTCATATCGAAACGCTACGGCGTGGCGGGGTCGACGAGGTCGAACCCGATCAGATGTTGCGCGCACGCATCGTCGAGTCGCGCAAGGGGCCGCTAGCGGTGATGGTCGAGGACGGCGCGTGAAGGCTGGCGTCGGCGCGTTCGCGCTGGGGTTGCTGTTGCTGGCGGGGTGCAAGGACAAGGTCGGCGCTGACGGTGCTGTCAATCAGGCAACCGCGACGGCCGGAACTGTCTCCGTGACGATCGCCAGCGCGAACGGTCCGCACGTTTTCACTGTCGAGACCGCGCGCACCGCCGACGAGCAGGAGCGCGGGCTAATGTACCGCACCGATATCGCGGATGATGGCGGCATGTTGTTCGCGCCCTATCCGCCGGAGGGCGGCCCCCCGCGCGAGGCGACGTTCTGGATGAAGAACACGCCGAGCCCACTCGACATCATCTTCATCCGTGCCGACCACACGATCGCGCACATCGCCGACAATGCCGTGCCGTTCGATCAAACGCCGATTCCCTCGGGTGAGCCGGTGGCGGCGGTGCTCGAGCTGAAGGGAGGTCGGGCATCGGCATTGGGCATCGCCGAGAACGACAAGGTGAGCTGGGCCGGCGGTTGACCGGATTCGTCGGCGATGGCGGCGTAAACTGACGCACGCCCTGTTGCGGGCGCGCGTGCGGGCGGCTAAGCGGCGGGCATGGGCATCTTGAAGAACAGCTTCACCTGGTGGGACGGCATCACCTTCGGCACGTGGATGGGCCTGCGCGGCAAATCCCGGGTCGGCGAGGATGCGCTGGGCAATGTCTATTACGAAGGCGGCACGGATCCGAACGGCATTCCGCGCCGCTGGGTGGTCTACAAAGGCTCGAACGATGCCAGCCGGGTGCCACCCGAATGGTTCGGTTGGCTGCACCATCAGATCGATGACGTTCCCGAGCGCGCGCTGCCGCCGGTACGCGGCTGGGAGAAGCCGGCCGTGCCCAACATGACGGGCACCGCGCTCGCCTATCGCCCGCCCGGCGCACTGGAAAAGGGCGGCCATCGCGCCGCTGCGACCGGCGACTATGAAGCATGGAGCCCCGAAGGGTGACACGCCGCTGGATCGCCGGCGGCGTTGGGCTGGCGGTGGTGCTTGCGGCCGGCGCCTGGCAGACGGTCGCGTGGATGCACGATGGCCGCGCCGAGGCGCAAGCGGCGCCGGCGCCCGCACCGAGCCCTGGTGCGAGCGATCAGTCGGCCGACGATGCGACATCCGGGGTCGTCACCATCGACACGCCGCAATCGACCGACACCGAAGCAGGCGCGACGCCGATGGCCGAGCGTGTCGCGGTGCTCGGCGTGCTCAACAAACGCAATGGCGACACCCGCGACGTGACGATGAAACCGGGGCAGGCGGTGCGCGTCGGCGACGCGGTGATCCGGCTGCGAGCGTGCGACACCACGGCATCGTGGGAGCCGCAGGAATTGACCGGCGCGTTCGTCCAGCTCGACGTCAAGCAGACCGATCAGCAATGGCGGCGCGTTTTCTCGGGCTGGCTCTACAAAGAGCGGCCCGAGCTCAACGTCGTGCAAAACGCGATTTACGACGTGTGGCCGAAGAGCTGCAAGATGTCGCGGCCCGACAGTGGACCGGACAGCGTGGCCGCCGCGTCGGTCATCGGGTCGGGCGGCGCATCGAGCGCGCCGAAATCGCCGGCAACCGATGAGGACAATGAAGCGGCTGGCGCCGACGCGCCGGTGGTCACGACCAGCGAGCCCGCCGCACCGCGGCCGCCGGCGTCTACCGCATCGCCCAGCAACGAGAGATAATCTCGCCGCGAGATTTCGATCGCGCCCATCGAGGCGAGGTGATCGGTCTGAAACTGGCAATCGAGCAGCGTAAAGCCGCCGGCCTTGAGCCGCGCGACCAGCCAGGCGAGCGCGACCTTCGACGCATTGGCGGCGCGGCTGACCATGCTTTCGCCGAAAAAGGCGCGGCCGAGCGCGAGGCCGTAAAGGCCGCCGACCAGGCGATCGCCGTCCCAGCATTCGATCGAATGGGCGTAGCCAAGACGATGCAGCGTGACGAAGACATGCTCGATCGAATGGTTGATCCAGGTTTCGGGGCGGTTGGCGGTCGACTCGGCGCAGAGTTGGATGACCTGTTCGAAGGCGGTGTCGGCGGTGACGCGGAAGCGATCCGCGGCGATCGTCTTGCGCAGCGAGCGTGAGGGGCGGAAGGTTTCGAGCGGCAGGATCGCGCGTTCCTTGGGCTCGACCCAATAAACGCCTGAGGCGTCGCGATGATCGGCCATCGGAAAGACACCCACCGCATAGGCGCCGAGGACGAGCTGCGGATCGAGCGTGGCCATCGATCGTATGGTGGAGCGCCGCGCCGGTTCAGACAAGGGGCCCGCGCAAAACAAAAGGGCCGGCGGTTGCCCGCCGGCCCCTTGGTTCAGGTCGCTATGGCGCGCCGAAATCAGTGATGGCAATCGAGCGTGGTGCCGTCGGGCTTGGTCAGCTTGATGTTGTCCTGATTGCCGGTCATCGTGAAGCCGCCGCCGGTCAGCGGATCGCCGTCCTTGTCGGCCTTCAGCACGGTCGGCGTGTCTGTCTTCTTGAGCTTCACATTCGCCTGGGTGTTGCCCTTGAAGAAATCGACATAGGCCAGGCTGTTGTCCTTGCACCGGAACGTGACCGAGCCGATCATCGACGGCGGCAGTTCCACCGGCGCTGCGTTGGCGAGCTGCGACGCCATCGGATCGGGGCCGGTGGTGTCGATCACTTCGGGCTTCTGCTTCTGGCATGCGCCCAGCGAGAGGGCGAGCGCAGCGGCGGCGGTCATCAAGGGGAGTGATTTCATAGCGGCGCGGTGCTTCGCGCATGCAGCAGGTTTCGTCAAGAGGGTATGTTCGCCCTAGCGGAATGCGACTGTGCATTGCAGAAATATGACATTGCCCAGCGGTGGACGGAAGGTCCAGTACGGCCCTTCACGCCAGGCCGAGGTCGGCCGGGCCGAAGGCGTGCGGCAGCAGCTCCGAAAGCCGATAGGTCGCGACCGTATCGCCCTCCGCGCCGGCGCAATGGATTAGGATGTCGCGGCCGCCGATCTGCGCTGCTTCGTTGATGACCTGGCGGCAGCGGCCGCACGGGCCGACCGGATCGCTCCCCGTTGGCCGGCCATCGACGGTGCGGCCGCCGATCACGCCGATCTCGACGACATCGGCAAGGCGCCCTTGCGCGTTGGCAGTGGCGAGCGCGACGGTTTCGGCGCAGAGCGACAGGCCGTAGCTCGCATTCTCGAAATTGCAGCCGGTGACGATGCTGCCGTCGGTCATCAACAATGCCGCGCCGACCGCGAAGCTGGAATAGGGCGCATGGGCGTTGGCGGCGGCTTGGCGCGCGGCAGCGATCAGCGTGTCGCGTGTCGTCATGGCGTCACCACGTCCCAATGCACCGGGCCGCTTATCCCGTCGACGCGGCGCATGTCGCTGGCTTGCCAGATACGCCATGGCTTGGCGGCATAATCGGGCGCGAGGAAGTTGCGCACCTCCCAGACTGGGCGGGGAAGGGCCTCGGACACGCGATAGGCGCGCTCGACCGGCTTGGTGATCTTGATGAGCATCGGTTCGCCCGTATGCGTTTCGGCGATGACAAGGAAGTGCCTGATCTGATCGATCAACGCATCGCGCGCCGGGCGTGCGTCGCAGTCGGGGGAGAAGGACAGATCGAGCACGGCGGGAAGCGCGCCGGCGGTGCGTGGGACGGTGGTGACGAAATTGTCCGCTTGTGCAACGCCGTTCTGGCAGAAGGACCAGCGATGGATCGCGCCGCGACGCAGGCCGGCGGCGGCGCTCGCCTGCCAGTTGGCGGCGAAGCGGTCATCGCGCAGATTCGCGCCGGCGGTAGCGCGCATATAGGCGAAATCGACGCCGCGGGCGGCGAGCGTCGGCCAGACGATCTCGCCCTGGGCGGCCGATACGTCGACGCCCTGGATCGGATATTTTCGCGCCGCCGGTGCCCAGCCGGTCGCATAGACCCACAAGGCGATGGCGCCGAGCAGCGCCAGCACGAGCGCGGCGGCGATCCGCCCGATCAAGGTCCCCCACCAAGCCATCGGCACTATCCGCGAATGTGCAATACGCAGATCAGCGTGAACAGCCGCCGCGCGGTATCGAAATCGACGTTGATCTTGCCCTCCAGCCGTTCCCTGAGCAGTTCGGCCGCTTCATTGTGGATGGCGCGCCGCGCCATGTCCACCGTCTCGATCTGCTGCGGGGTCGAGGCGCGGATTGCCTGATAATAGCTGTCGCAGATCGCGAAATAATCGCGGATCGGGCGGCGGAAGCGGGCGAGGCCGAGGACGATGGTCTCGAGATGGCTGCCATCCTCGCGATCGATACGCAGGGCAAGGCGGCCCTCCTCCACGCTCAATGCCAGTCGGTAGGGGCCGGCATAGCCGTCGGCATGGACTTTCTGCGGCGCGAAGTGATTGTCCTCGATCAGGTCGTAGATCGCGATGCGCCGCTCCTGCTCGATATCGGCATTGCGCCACAGGATGGTGCGCTCGTCGAGCGTGACGTCTATGACGCGCGGATCGGCCATGAGGCGAGGCTATCGACGAGGCGCGCCCGCGAATCAATCATCCACATGATTCTTGGCACCGCTATCTTGAGCGCGGCGCCGGGCGGAGTAGAACGGTCGCCATGGCTACCGTCGCACTTGCCCACCCGGCGCCCACCGCCGAAGGAACCACGCTGCCGCAGAATGTCGAGGCGGAGGCGGCGATGCTCGGTGCGATGATGATCGACAACCGGCTGGCCGACGAGCTGATCGACAAGCTGGTGCCCGAGCATTTCTACGAGCCCGTTCACGGCCGCATCTTCGCCGCGATCAAGACGTTGCGCGGCAACGACATGCTGGCGACGCCGGTGACGCTGAAGCCGATGTTCGAAGCCGACGAGGGGATGAAGGAACTCGGCGGACCGGCCTATCTGGCGCAGCTCACCGGATCGGGCGCCGGGTTGATCGGCGCGCGGCAGTTCGCGCAGCAGATCTACGATCTGGCGATGCTGCGCTCGCTGGTGACGGTGGGGCGCACGCTGGTCGAGCGCGCGATGGACACCTCCGAAGAGGTCAATCCGCGCGCGCAGATCGAGGCGGCCGAGGAGGAATTGTTCAAGGTCGCGGCCGACGGCGGCAACGAGAATACCGTCAAGAGCTTCGCCCAGGCGACCACCGCCGCGGTGAAGATGGCCGAGCGGGCGCTCAATTCGGGCGGGCATTTGTCCGGTATTACGACCGGACTCGATTCGGTGAACTCGAAGATCGGCGGCATGCACCATTCGGATCTGATGATCCTCGCCGGCCGTCCCGGCATGGGCAAGACCTCGCTGGCGACCAATATCGCGTTCAACGCCGCGCGGCGGTGGATGCGCGACATGGAGGATGGAATCGAGCCGGAGCGATCGGTCGGCGCCAAGGTGGCGTTCTTCAGCCTGGAAATGTCGGCCGACCAGCTCGCCACGCGTATTCTGGCCGAACAATCGCGGATCAGCTCGGAGGCGCTGCGCATGGGCAAGATCAGCCGCGCCGAATTCGGGCAATTGGCGGCGGCGGCGGCCGAGCTGGAGAAGCTGCCGCTGTTCATCGACGATACCGCCGGCCTCTCGATCAGCGCGCTACACACGCGGATGCGGCGATTGCAGCGACGGCAGAACAACCAGATCGGGCTGGTGGTGGTGGATTACCTCCAGCTTCTTTCGGGGTCGGGGCGCGGATCGAACGACAATCGCGTTCAGGAAATTTCGGAGATCAGTCGTGGTCTCAAGACCTTGGCGAAGGATCTTAACGTACCGGTTCTGGCATTGTCGCAGCTCAGCCGTGCAGTCGAGCAGCGCGAGGACAAGCGGCCGCAGCTTTCCGATCTCCGCGAATCGGGCTCGATCGAACAGGACGCGGACATGGTGTGGTTCGTTTATCGCGAAGATTATTACACGGCAGCCAAGGAGCCCAAGCGTCCGGTCGAGGGCGACGATGCCAAGATCTTCGAAGATCACGCCAAATGGGCGAGCGATATGGAGCGCGTCTATGGCCTTGCCGAGCTGATCGTCGCCAAGCAGCGCCACGGCGCAACCGGCAAGGTGACGCTGAAATTCGAGCCGGAGATCACGCGGTTCAGCGATCTCGCGGTGGAGCGGTATTGATCTAAAACGCCGGTTCTTCCCCCGGCTTGGCGGGGATGTGGATGCCGCATTCGACCTTTTCCCAGCCGCGCCAGCGGCCGGCGCGGGGGTCTTCGCCGGGGCGCACCTTGCTGGTGCACGGCGCGCAGCCGATCGAGGGATAGCCATCGGCCTCGAGCGGGTGGCGGGGGAGCGCGTGGTCGGCGAAATAGGCGTCGAGTTCGGGCTTGGCCCAATTGGCCAGCGGGTTGACCTTGAGCCGGCCCTCGGCGTCGCTGGTATCGATCTCGAAACGTGGCAGGCCGGTGCGGCTCGACGATTGGAAGCCCTTGCGGCCGGTGAAGGTCGCGTCGAGGCCGGCGACGGCGCGCGCCAGCGGCTTGACCTTGCGTAACTCGCAGCAGCCGTCGGGATCGTAGGACCAGCGCAGGCCGTTTTCGTCCCGCGCGGCGAGTTCCTCGGCATCGGGCGTCAAGTTGACGAGGTTGAGGCCGAGTCGTTCGACGAGCTGATCGCGATAAGCGAGCGTTTCGGGGAAATGCTTGCCGGTATCGAGGAACAGCACCGGCATATCGGGTGCGATCCGCGTCACGAGATGGAGCAGCACCGCGGATTCGGCACCGAATGACGAGACGATCGCGGCATCGCCGACGAGCCGATCGGCGATGACGGCAGCGAGCATTTCCTGCGTGTCGTTGCCGCGGAACAGGTTGTTGAGGCGGATCGCGTCGCCCTGCGTGAAGCGTGGGCCGGTATCGATCCTGTCGCGCACCCGGCTAGCCATGACGCAGCTTCCACACCGGCACCGCGTCATCGGCGGCGTGCTGATAGACATAGGGGTAAGCCGATAGCGCGCGTTCGGCAGCGGCGGGCGTGATCGGCGCCTCGGGGGCGAAGCTATCGAAGCCGCAGCGGCGCATGAAGAGGAGTTGATCGACGAGCACGTCGCCGGTCGCCTTGATCTCGCCGGTATAGCCCGCCTCGCGCAGGATGCGCGCCGACGAATAGCCGCGGCCGTCGCGGAACCGGGGGAAATCGATCTCCACCAGCTTCACGCGGGCGAGATGCGGCAACAGGTGGCGGACGTCGTCGCCCGCCTCGATGCGAACCGAGGCGGCGTCGGCCTGGTCGAGAAACGCATCGAGGGTCACCGCCGGTTCGTCGGCGGGAGCATCGGTGCGGTAGCGCAGTGCATCAGCCATAGATGGCCTCCTTGAACGGCTCGACGCCGATGCGGCGGTAGGTATCGAGGAAGCGCTCGCCGGGATCGCGCAAACGAACATAGGCGTCGAGCGTCTTCTCGATCGCGTCGACCACGCCGTCCTCGTCGAAGCCGGGGCCGGTAATCTTGGCCGCGCTGACGTCCTCGGCACCCGAGCCGCCGAGCAGCAATTGGTAATTCTCGGTGCCTTTGCGATCGACGCCAAGGATGCCGATATGGCCGGCATGGTGATGGCCGCAGGCGTTGATGCAGCCCGAGATCTTGATCTTGAGCTCGCCCAAATCGCGCTGACGGTCGATGTCGGCGAAGCGCGTCGAGATTTTCTGCGCGAGCGGGATCGAGCGGGCGTTGGCGAGGCTGCAATAGTCGAGGCCGGGGCAGGCGATGATGTCGCTGACGAGGTCGAGATTGACGTCCGCCAGACCAGCGGCGTCGAGCGCCTGCCAGACGGCATAGAGATCGGCCTTGCGGACGTGCGGCAAGACGAGGTTCTGCGCATGCGTCGCACGCAGTTCGTCGAAGCTGTAACGCTCGGCGAGATCGGCGACGACCTCCATCTGCTCGGCTGAGATGTCGCCCGGGATGCCGCCCACTGGCTTCAGGCTGATGTTGGCGATTGCATAGCCGGGCGCTTTGTGCGGGGCGACCTGGCGATCGAGCCATAGCGCGAAATCGGGGTCGCTGCGGTCGATCTCGTCGGGCAGGCCGGTTTCGAACGGCGGCGGCGCGAAATAGGCGGCGATACGATCATATTCGGCGCGCGGCGGATCGACGTCGCGTGCCTCGAAGCCGGCGAATTCCTCTTCGACCTGCCGCGTAAACTCTTCTGCGCCAAGCTCATGGACGAGGATCTTCATGCGCTGCTTGTGAATGTTGTCACGCCGGGCGTGGCGATTCCACACGCGCAGGATGGCCTGGACGTATCCGAACAGCTGATCGGCGGGCAGGAAGCTGCGGATCAGCGGCGCGATCATCGGCGTGCGGCCCATGCCGCCGCCGGCATAGACTTCGAAGCCATCCTCGCCGGCCTCGTTGCGCACGAGGCGCAGCCCGCAATCGTGCCAACGGATCGCGGCGCGATCACTGTCCGCGGCGGTGATCGCGAATTTGAACTTGCGAGGCAGATAGCTGAATTCGGGCATGAAGGTCGTCACCTGCCGCAGCAGTTCGGCCCAGGGGCGCGGATCGGCGATCTCGTCGGCGGTGGCGCCGGCATATTGATCGGCCGAAATGTTGCGCACGCTTTCGCCCGAGGTCTGGATCGCGTGCATCTCGACGGTAGCGAGATCGGCCAGAATGTCAGGCGCTTGCTCGAGCTTTATCCAATTGTACTGGATGTTCTGACGCGTGGTGAAATGGCCATAGCCGCGATCGTATTTGCGCGCGATTTCGGCGAGCATCCGCATCTGGCGCGAATCGAGCGTGCCATAGGGGATGGCGACGCGCAGCATATAAGCGTGGAGCTGGAGGTAGAGGCCGTTCTTGAGCCGGAGCGGCTTGAACTGGTCCTCGGTCAGTTCGCCGGCGATGCGGCGCGCGGTCTGATCGCGGAATTCCTCGACGCGGGCGTCGACGATCGCCTGGTCATATTGGTCGTAACGATACATGGTCAGATCACCCAGCTGCCGACGCTCGGATCGGCGGGTTTGAGCGTTAGATCGGGGCGCACGGTGGGGCCGAGCGCGCGGATGCGATCCTTGATGTGCGCGGGCCGCGGACCAGCCTCGCCCGGCTCGGCGTCGATCACCGCGGCGCCAGCGACGCGACAGGCGGCTTCTTCGGCGCGGGCGATCGTCTCGCCATGCTCACCGACATCCATCGCGTCCTCGACGTGGAGCGACCAATCCCGGCCGGTCCACCAGACGACCGCGCCGGTCTTGAGATCATTGCCGAGCAGAAGTTTCATGCCACCGTCCCATGGATGGAGTGCGCGCGGCGCGCCCAATGGCCGAGGCGATCCTCGGCATCCGAAAGCGATACGACCTCGCCGACGACGATAATCGCGGGGCTCTGCACCCGCTCGCGCTTCACCATCGGGCCGATGTCGGTGAGCAGGGTGCGCAGCGCCCGTGCGCCGTCGAGCGTCCCGCGCTCGAGCACCGCGACGGGCATGTCGGGAGCGACACCGTCGGCGATCAGTTTCTCCGCGATCGCGTCGGCGGTGGCGACGCCCATGTAAATCACCAGCGTGCGGCCCTGCCCGGCAAGGCCCGACCAATTCTGCTCGCTCAGGCCCTTGCACTGGCCGGCGACGAAACTGACGGCGCTCGAATAATCGCGGTGGGTGAGCGGGAGCATGGCCTCCGCCGCGCATCCGAGCGCCGCCGACACGCCGGGGATCACCTCGACGGGCAATCCCGCGGCGCGAACCGCCTCGACTTCCTCGCCGCCGCGGCCGAACACGAAGGGGTCGCCGCCCTTCAGCCGCACGACGACGCTGCCGGTCTTTACATGCGCGATGATGAGCGCGTTGATCGCGTCCTGCGGCAGCGTGTGACGCGCGCGCTGCTTGGCGACCGAGATACGCTGCGCCGCGGGCGGCGCGAGCGCGATTACGCGCGGATCGACGAGGCCGTCATGCACGACGACGTCCGCTGCCTTGAGCGCCTCGACGGCGCGAACGGTGAGCAGGCCGGGATCGCCCGGGCCGGCGCCGACCAGGATGACGCGCCCGCGCGCGGTGGGATCAAGAAGACTTGCCATGGTGAGCAAAGTGCGTGCGAAGCCGCTTCGCTACAACGGATGGTTGCTTGGGGCCCCGGTAGCGAAACTTTGCTCGGCCCTGGCCTTCGCTGGGATGGCAAGCGGATATACATGCCCGAAAAGGGATAAACGCCAAAGGAGGTCGGCGACGACCCGCTCGTGAGATCAGCTGTCCCTGAGCCCGATGCCGATCGAGGCGCGGGTCTGGTCCACCTCGCTCGAAACGACCGGATAGGCGCAATAATCGGCGGCGTAATAGGCGCTGGGACGGTGATTGCCCGACCAGCCGATGCCGCCGAACGGCGCGGCCGAGGAGGCACCGTTGGTCGGACGGTTCCAGTTGACGATCCCGGCGCGGGCATTGGCCCAGAACTGGTCGTAGAGCTTCGGGTTTTGGCTGAGCAGCGAAGCGGAGAGGCCGTAGCGGGTGTTGTTCGCCTCGGCGATCGCGGCCTCGAAATCGGGCACACGGATGATCTGGAGGACAGGGCCGAACAGCTCGATATCGGGGCGCTCGGCAACGTCGGTGACGTCGATCAGGCCGGGCGTGAGGAACGGGCGATCGTCGACCGGCCGCTCCATGTGTCGCAAGGGGCGGCCACCGTGCGACATCAGCGTGACGAAGCTTTCGGTGAGCTGGTCGGCGGCCTCGTTGTCGATCACGCAGCCCATGAACGGCGCGGGCTCGGCGTGCGGCTCGCCGACGATGATCCGGCCGGTGAGCTTGACCAGTTCGTCGAGCAACGGCTGGCATTTGGCATCGTCGACGATCAGGCGCCGCGCCGCGGTGCAGCGCTGGCCGGCGGTGGTGAAGGCCGATTGCACGATCAGCACCGCGGTCGAGTGCAGATCGGGCGTTTCCCACGCCACGATCGGGTTGTTGCCGCCCATTTCTAGCGCGAGGATTTTCTCCGGCCGTTCGGCGAACTGGCGGTTGAGCGCGATGCCGGTGCGCGCCGAGCCGGTGAACAGCAAGCCATCGATGCCGTCATGCCCGGCCAAAGCCTTGCCTTCGGCAGGGCCGCCGATGACGAGCCGGACGCAGCCTTCGGGAATGCCGGCGGCGTGAAAGCATTCGACCAGTAGCGCCCCCGAGGCCGGGGTCTTTTCCGACGGCTTGAACACCACTGCATTGCCGGCGAGCAGCGCAGGGACGATATGGCCGTTGGGCAGGTGCGCGGGGAAATTGTACGGGCCGAGCACCGCGAGCACGCCGTGCGGCTTGTGGCGCAGCGCCATGCGCACGCCGGCCTGGCCTTCGAGCCGGCGTTGCGGAGTGCGATCGGCATAAGCCTTGATCGAGATGTCGACCTTGGCGACGACGGTGTCGACCTCGGTGCGGGCCTCCCACAACGGCTTGCCGGTCTCGCGGGCGATGGTGTCGGCGAATTGCTCATGGCGGCTGCGCACGACGTTGGCGAAGCGGCGTAGCGCCTCGGTGCGGTTGGCGAGCGGTTGCGCGGCCCATTGCGCCCAGCTTTCGCGGGCGCGCGCCACCTCGGCATCGACGTCACTGATCGCGCCGCGCCAGAGTTCCGCACCGGTCGCGGGTTCACTCGAGACGATTTCGGTTACGCTCATGAATATCCTTCTTCCCGCCGCGCTCTTGCCCGAAACCGCGGCCGTTTTCCACACCGGGCTTATCACCTATGGTCAAATGAGCGCGGCGCCCATTTCGCGTATCGCGGCGACCTTCGCCTCGAACGCCGTCCAGTCGTCGGCATCGGCAATTCGTGCCCAGATCGCCTCGACTTCGTCGATCAGCATCGAGCATGGCTCGGCGCCGTGCCAATAGGAGTGGTCGCGGGTCGCTCGGGGCGTGTAGTCGGCGAGTGCCTCGCGAGCTTCGGCGAATGCCTGGTAAGCGGGGGTATCGGGCACGGCGCCGCCGAACGCATCGAAGAAGAAGCGATCGATCGGCGTCTTGCCCGATCGCAATGCTTTTTCGATCGTCTGGACCAGCGCCCGATCGGTGGCCGGATCGCGCGGTCGCACGCCCAGCCGCCAGAGGATCGCATCGGAAACCGCGCGTTGGTAGTGATCGCCGAAGCCGTCGAGCGCGGCGATCAGCGGCTCGGCCTCGGCGAGGAGGCGCAGCGATATAGCAAGCTGCGCGGCATCCCAGTGGATCGCCTCAGGCTGGCGCCCGAAGGCATAGAGGCCGGCGTGATCGAAATAGGCGGCGGTGAAGGCGGGATCCCAGGTCGGAGCGAAGCGCCATGGGCCGTAATCGAAGCTTTCGGCAGTGACGTTGATATTGTCCGAATTGAGCACGCCATGGACGAAGCCTGCGGCCATGTAGCTCGCGGCGAGCCGCGCCGTGCCGCGGACGACGTGTTCGAGCAGGCGTGCGGCGGCGTCGCCGCCGCCGGGTTCGTTATAGAAGTGCCGCAGCACGTAATCGACGAGGCGCGCCATGTTTTCCGCGTCGCGCTCATAGGCGAGGCGCTGGAAGGTGCCGATGCGGACATGGCCGTGGCTGAGTCGGACGAGCACCGAGGACCGTGTCGGCGAAGGCTCGTCGCCACGGTCGAGCGCCTCGCCGGTTTCGATCAGCGAGAAGCTGCGCGAGGTTTCGACGCCCAGGGCTTCGAGCATTTCTGTCGCCAGCACCTCGCGGACGCCGCCCTTGAGCGTCAGCCTGCCATCCCCGAAGCGGCTGTACGGCGTCTGGCCCGATCCCTTGGTACCGAGATCCATAAGCCGATCGCGATCGTCGCGAAGCTGCGCGTAGAGAAAACCGCGGCCGTCGCCGATCTCGGGATTGTACTGGCGGAACTGATGGCCGTGATAGCGCAGCGCGAGCGGCGTCTGGAGCGTGCCGGAAAGCGGCTCGAACCGGCCGAAATGGGCAAGCCATTCGGCGTCGGTCAGATGATCGAGGCCGACCGAGGCGGCGGCGCGCTGGTTGCGGAAGCGCAGGCGTGTTTCGGGAAAGCGTGCCGGCTCCACCGAGTCGTAAAAGGCGTCACCGAGATCGAGGATCGTTGTTTCGGGACGATAACGGGCGGGTTGCGGGGACGCGGCCATACGGCGATATGGGGGGCGATGAGCGAGGGACGCAACCATGGCCGGCTATGACAACCGCCAGTGGCAGTCGGCCGACGGGCTGAATCTGCATTATCGCGACTATCCCGGCGGCGAGGGGCGGCCGCCGATCCTGTGCCTGCCGGGATTGACTCGCAACGCGCGCGATTTCGAGGAGGTGGCGGAACGGCTGGCGGGGGACTGGCGCGTGCTGGCGGTCGATCTGCGCGGGCGCGGCGACAGTGATTACGCCAAGGACGCGGCGACTTATACGCCGCTCACTTATGTCGCGGACGTGCTGGCATTGCTCGACGATCTCGGCCTGACCAAGGTGGTTGCGTTCGGCACCTCGCTCGGCGGGCTGGTGACGATGCTGCTCGCCGCTCAGGCGCGCGATCGGCTGGCGGGCGCGCTGCTCAACGACGTTGGGCCCGAGATTGAGGCGGCGGGGCTGGCGCGGATTCGCACCTATGTCGGTAAATCGAGCAGCTTTCCGACCTGGATGCACGCCGCCCGCGCGGTCGAGGAAGCCAACGCCGACGTCTATCCCGGTTATACGATCGATGATTGGCTGAAGATGGCCAAGCGGCTCTATTATGTGAACAATTCGGGCCGCATCGTGCTCGATTACGACATGAAGATCGCCGAGCCGTTTCGCGAGCCCGGCGGCGAGGCGGCGCCTGACATGTGGCCCGCGCTCGATGCGCTGGCCGGGCTGCCGCTGCTGATCGTGCGCGGGGCGCGGTCGGACGTGCTGTCGGCGGCGACGGCGGAGAAGATGGCGGCGCGTTTGCCGGGCAGCGAGCTCGTCACGGTCGCCGACATCGGGCATACGCCGACGCTTGGCGAACCCGATGTGATCGCCGCGACCGATCGGCTGCTCGCTCGCGTCGCCAAGGAACCGGCCGCAGCCTGACGCGTCTCGGGTCGGGTAGGCTTCGTTCACGGAGATGCCGATGATGGACGGTGAGGAATGAGCTTTTTCGATTCGCTGGTGTTCTCGCCTCGCGATGTCGATCTGGCGCGATCGCCGCTCGCCGGGAAGATCGACGCGGAAACCTATGTGCTCGGCGCGTTCAATCCGGGGATGACGCGGCTGGCCAACGGCAATCTGCTGCTGATGGTGCGCATCGCCGAGGCGCTGAGGCAGCCGGTTCGCGACGGGCATGTTCATTCGATCCGCTGGTTCGACGGCGGCTATACGCTCGATGCCTGGCCACTCGACCTCGTCGACACCGCCGATCCGCGCAAATTCATGATGCGCGGCGGCGGGTGGCGCGTGATGGCGCTAACCTCGCTGTCATGGCTGTTGCCGGTCGAGCTCGACGCGAGCGGGACGAAGGTGGTCGCGGTGCATTACGACCGGGCAATCGCGCCGGCTGCGTCCTATCAATGCTATGGCGTCGAGGACGCACGGATCAGCCGGGTAGGCGATCGGTACTGGATGACGACCTGCTCGGTCAGCCCCGAACGGCATTCGACGACGCTGTACAGCTCGCCCGATGCGCTCGACTGGACGTTGGAGGGGATCGTCCTCGATCATCAGAACAAGGACATGCTGATCTTCGAAGGCAAGATCGACGAGACCTTCTGGGCGCAGACGCGGCCGCTCGGCGACCTCTATTTCGCGTATCCGCCGGACAGCGAATGGCGCGCCGGGCCGTCGATCAATCTCGCCATGTCGCCCGACGCGCTGCATTGGAAACCATGCGACCATCCCGGGATACGGCCGCATGCCGGGACGCTCGCCACCGCGCGAATGGGCGGGGGCACGCCGCCGATCCTGACCGATCAGGGCTGGCTGAGTCTGTGGCACGGGGTGGAGCCCAGGGGCGTGGTAGGTGTCTATCGCACCTATTGGTCGCTGCTCGACCGCGTTGAGCCTTGGCGCGTCGTGCGCACCGAGCACGAACCGTTGCTCGAGCCCGCCCCCGGGCTGACCGAGCCGCTCAAGGGCCAGATGTATCTCGACGGCGTGGTGTTCACCACGGGAATCGCCGAGGCGGACGGCCATTATGTCGTGGCGAGCGGCGAGGCGGATCTGGCGTGCCGGATCACGCATATCCCGAAGCGGGCTTTCGGGCTGGCTTAGGGTTCGACGACTTAACGCGGCAGTTCGATGATCGCGTCGAGGCCGCCGCCAGTGCGGTTTTCGAGGCGGATGATGCCGCCCGCGTCGTTGACGATCGCTCGGGCGAGTGCGAGGCCGAGGCCGATGCCGCCGGTCTCGCGATTGCGCGACGTTTCGAGGCGCGTGAAGGGATCGAATACGTCGGTGAGGCGATCCGATGGAATGCCGGGGCCGTTATCGGAAATGACGATGCGGACGCGGCTCGGCTCCGGCTCGATGCGGACGGTGGCGGACTCGCCGTATTTGACGGCGTTTTCGATCAGGTTGCGGACGGCGCGGCGCATCAGCGCGGGGCGCAACCTGATCGGCAGGCGCTGGCCGTCCTCGAACGTGACGTCGTGATCGAGATCGCGGAAGTCCTCGACCACGGCGTCGACCAGGGCGGATAGATCGACATCGACCGGCGGCTCGCTCGGGCGGCCGAGGCGAGCGAGCGACAGGATATCGTCGAGCGTGCGATTCATCTCGTCGATGATGTCGGCCATTCGCGCGCGATCGGTGTCGTCGTCGACCGATTCGATCCGGACGCGCAGCGCCGCGAGCGGGGTGCGCAGATCGTGGCCGATCGCGCCGAGCATCCGATCCTTTTCGTCGAGCATCGCGATGACGCGCAGGCGCAGCGCGTTGAAGGCGGCAGTGACTTCGCGGACGTCGGGCGGCCCCGTTTCGGCGAGCGGTTCATGATCGTCGCCGGGCGCGAAACGATGTGCGGCGTCGGCCAGCGATTTGAGCGGGCGCGAGATACGGCGGCCGATCCATAATACGGGAATCAGCACGACGGCGTAGAGGATCAGCGTCTGGGCAATCAGCCGCCAGATCAGGAACGGATCCGAATTCGGCCAGAACGCGCGGAGTACCAGCCAGCCACGGCCGGGCATGTGCACCGCGACGTCCAGGATGCTTCGGAAATGAGAAAGCCGCGCTGCGCGGCGGCGGCCGTATCGGCTTGGTGGCCAATCGTCGCTGGCGATCGGTCGAACCGAGGCGATTACCGCGTCGGTGGCAAGCCCCGCCTGAGAAAGCGATTGAGCGATGGCCTTTTCGACCGATCCACGACGTATCCGATCGGCGGCAATCGGATTGGCGGGGACGAGGCGGACGTGGCCGTGCCCCGTATCGGCAGTGCCGCCGCTATTGATCCGATCGGCGGCGTCGACCAGCCGGGTGACCGTCGGCGTGACGATCTGTTCGAAGCGCAGCTGGCTGCGTTCGCGGAGCAGCAGGCCGAAATTGATCGCCTGGGCAACGAACAGGGCGATCGCCACCAGCAGCGCCATCTGGCCGGCGAGGCTGCGCGGCCACAGCGATGGTCTTCTCACAGCCGCGTCACCTCGGCTGCCAGCGTATAGCCGCCGCCCCACACCGTCTTGATGAGTTCGGGGTTTCTCGCATCCGCTTCGATCTTCTTGCGCAGCCGGCTGACCTGATTGTCGATCGCCCGATCGAACGCGCCGGCCTCGCGGCCCTGGGTCAGATCGAGCAACTGATCGCGGGTAAGCACCTGGCGGGGGCGCTGCACCAACGCCAGCAGCAGATTGTATTCGCCGGTCGACAGCGGCACCGAGACGCCCTCGCGGTCGACCAGCGCGCGTTCGCCGGTCTTAAGCACCCAGCCGGCAAAGCCGAAGCTGCCGGATTCGGGCGCGACCTGCCGATTGCCCGAGGCGGCGCGGCGCAGCACAACCTTGATCCTGGCGGCGAGCTCGCGTGGAGAGAAGGGTTTCACGACATAATCGTCGGCGCCCATTTCCAGGCCGACGATACGATCGGTCTCCTCGCTCCTGGCGGTGAGCAGGATGACGGGAAGGTCGCTGGTTTCGCGGATGTGGCGGGTGAGGCTGAGGCCATCCTCGCCGGGCATCATGATGTCGAGCACGACGAGGTCGATCGCATAAGCGGCCAGGCGCGTGCGGGCGGCCCCGGCATCGCCGGCCTGGGTGACGCGGAAGCCCTGCTTCTCGAGATATTTGGCAAGCGGTTCGCGGATCGAGCGTTCGTCGTCGACGAGCAGCAGGTGCGGATTTTCGGCCATCGGCTCGTCGATTGCCATGATCTGCCTTTCAGGAAAAGAGCCGGGCGGGCGTGGAGGATCACCCGCCCGGCGACCGGGCGCCCGGATTTACTGATCGGCGGGCGCCGGTTGAACGGCCGGTGCGGCATTGCCTTGCGCGGCGCGGCGGGCCTGCCACTTGGCGCGCATCTCGGCCATGCGGGCCTGCATCTGCTGCTTGGCGGCGGCGATCTCGGCCTGGTCGATCTTGCCGTCGTGGTTGGTGTCGACCTTGTCGAAGCGCGCGGTCGCCGCAGCTTCGGCCTCGGCCTTGGTGATGATGCCATCATTGTTGGCGTCGAGGCGCTTCATCTCCATGCCGCCATGGTGCGGGCCATGACGGTGCATGCCACGGGGACCGCGGTGTTGCCGCGCTGCATCGGCGTCGGCCGACTGGTCGCCACGGCGCTGCTGCCACTTGGCGCGCATCGCATCGTGCCTGGCTTTCATTTCGTCCTGCGTGATCCGGCCGTCGCCATTGGTATCGAGCTTGGCGAAGCGCGCATCGGCAGCGGCGATCGCTTCGTCGCGGGTGATGACGCCATCCTTGTTGGCGTCGAGCTTGGCGAACATGTCGCCATGGCCGCGATGATGGGGCATGCCGGTCTGCGGCGGGGGAGGCGGCGCGGCCTGGTCCTGCGCGGCGTAGGCGGTGCCGGCAAGCGCAGTGCCACCGAGCGCGGCGGCGAAGAGCAGTTTGCGAAAACGGGTCATGACAGGGCAATCCTTGTTACCGAGGCGGGACCGTCCCGCCGACGCTGCCCTTTATGGCGACCCGGTGTCGCGCGGGTTTGTCACCGAGGCGGTGAAAGTGTCGCAATTTGTCGCAAGGATCAGGCGAAGATCGCGACGCTCTGCATCCCTTCGGCGACGCGCTGGCCGGCGGCGTTCCAGATCGCCATCGACTGGCTGGAACAGCCGTTCTGCGCCTGATCGGCACGCGCGCGGAGCAGCCACCAGCCATCATCGGTAGCGGGCGCCGGCGTCAGCAGGTTGACGATCCAGGTGAGCGAGCTGACCGGCGCAGGCGCGTTGCCGAGCAGCTTGAACGCGGCCGGCGGCAGGCCATCGGCGACCGCCATCAGGTGGACCATCGGATCGAGCCCGTCGCAATCGCGCAGGCGCGCCCAGCGCAGCAGCTCGGCCGGGCCGAGCGCGGGATCCTTGACGTCGAGGAAGTTGAAATTGCCGGTGAAGAATTCGTCCGGGCCGGTGTAGAGCCTGGCGTCCGCGGCCGGCGGCGCGCGGTCGTGGCCGGGGGCCTCGTCGAGCGCGATGCGGGACGGCTGGCCGGCCATGAACACGAAGGTCGCGCGATAGCCGAGGTCCGCTTCGGAGCAGATGTCGGCCTGGATGAAGGCGGCGGTGCGGCCGCGGCGGAGCTTGGTCGCGGTCACCGTGACTTCGCCGGCGAGCGGACCGACAAACGAGATTTGTGCGGACCTGAGCGGTGGCAGATCGGGCTCGCAGCGCTGCGCGGCGTGGAGCGCCAGCGCCGACGATAGCCCACCATAAGCGGTGCGCCCCTGCATCCAGTCGGCGGGGATCGCGGCAATGAAGCCATCGTCGGTCGACGTCGTCGCGGCGAGGATATCGCTGAGCGGTGTCATGCCACTTCCCCGATCCGGTCGCGCAGTTCGCGTTTGAGCACCTTGCCGATCGCACTGCGGGGCAGTTCCTCGACGCGGTGGAGATCGGCGAGGCGCTGGGTCTTGCCGAGCCGGGCATTGACCCAGGCGAGGATATCCGCCGGCGTCTCCGCCGCATCGCCGCGGGCAACGTAGATGCCGATCGGGGTCTCGCCCCAGCGCGTCGAGGGCACGCCGACCACCGCGCAATCGGCCACGCCGGGATGTTGGCCGAGCACCGCTTCGAGATCGGACGGGTAGATGTTAAATCCGCCGGAGATGATCATGTCCTTCTTGCGATCCATCAGGATCAGGAAGCCATCCTCATCGAAGCGGCCGATGTCGCCGTGGCGGATGAAGCGATTGCCGTCCGGATCGTGCCATTCGCTGTCGCGGGTCGCGGCGCCGCGATTATGATAGCCGGTCATCATCGCTGGCGAGCGTCCGACCACTTCTCCGGTGCCACCGGGCGGAACTTCGTTGCCCTCGTCGTCGATCAGGCGGATGTCGTGATCCTCGAGCGGGCGGCCGACCGTGTGGAGCTTGTCGGGAAAGCTGGTGGCGACGAGCGCGCAGGTGCCGCCGCCCTCGGTCATGCCGTAATATTCGACCAGTGCGCCGGGCCAGCGGGCGACGACATCGGCCTTGAGCGCGGGCGAGAAGGGCGCGCTGGTGCAGGTCTTGAGGCGGAAGCTCGAAAGATCGAAGCGATCGAAATCGGCAAGCGCCATGATCCGCTGATACTGGACGGGGACGAGCATCGCGTGGGTCGCGCGGTGGCGCTCGGCAAGCTCGAGGAAACGGCGGGCGTCGAACTTCGCCATCAGTACCGCCGTTCCGCCCCAGCCGAGCGTCGGCAGGAACGAGACGAGCGTGGTGTTCGAATAGAGCGGGGTGGCGATCATCGTTACCGCCTCGCCGAAATTGGCGCGGGCGTTGCGGTTGATATGCGCCCAGCGCATCGCGTGGCTCTGCACGATGCCCTTGGGCGTGCCGGTAGTGCCCGAGGAATAGATGATGTTGAACGGGTCTTGCGGGGCGATGGCGGCGGGCGCCGGTGCGGCGCCTTGCGGAGCGAGCCAGGCGTCCCAATCGTCCAGCGATACCCGTTTCGCGGCGATCGGCTGGTTGGCGAGGCGCTCGGCTGCGGGCGCGTCGGCGAAGACGATCGGCGCGTCGCAATCGGCGATCATCGCGGCGAGCGCCTCGTCGGTCGCGGAAGGCGCGAGCGGGGCGGCGGCGGCGCCGGCGCGCAGCGCGCCGAGGAACGCGGCGGCATAAAAGATCGAGGGCGCGCCGACGATCGCCACCGCGTCGCGCGGGCCGACGCCGTCGCGCTGGAGGGCGGCGGCGACGCGATCGACCAGCCGATCGAGCGCGGCATAGGTGATCGCCCGGTCCTCGGCGATCAGCGCGGGCTTGTCGGCGCGTTCGGCGGCGTGGGCGCGGATCAGATCGGGAAGCGTCGCGAAGTCCGACGCCAGAAGATCGGTGGCGGTCATCGTGCCGGGCTAGTCGAGATCAGGGGCAAATGCCATACGCGATATTCGAAACGTGTCCTAGACGGCATCGACGGTGGTTGCCGGGACCATCGTCGTGATAATCAGCATGGCAGTGGCGATCAGCACGCCGGCGAGGATGAAGGCGAGCCCGTCGAACCCGATTCGCGCGCCCCAGGCGAGCGATTGCGCGGCGAGCAGCGGCCCGAGAATCGCCGCGACGCTGTTCATGCTGCCGATCCCGCCCTGCAGCGCGCCCTGGCGCGTGGCATCGACCATCCGCGAGAGGATGCCGTTGAGCGCGGGCCAGGCGAAGGCGCCGAGGCAGCCGATCAGGAAGAAGGCATAGACCTGCCAGCCCTGGGTGACGAAGGCATAAGCGATCAGGCAGGCGGCGCCGCAGCCGAGCCCGAGGATCGCCGCGCCACGCTCCCCGAAGCGCGTGACGACACGATCGGTGAGGAAAACCTGGACGAGGAACTGGAGGAAGCCGACCCAGGCGAGGCTCCAGCCGATCGCGCCGGCATCCCAGCCGAAGCGGATCGACGCCCAGAAGGACCAGGTGGCGGGATAGACCACGCCGCCCAATTGCCACAGGAACCAGGCGACGAGCAGCGGCGCGGCGCGGCCGGCATGGAACAGCGGCTTGAACGCGCCGATGACATGCGCGTCGCGCAGCGCGAACGGCCGGCGGTTTTCCGGCTCGAGCGTTTCGGGTAGGAAAAACAGCATCGCCAAGGCGTTGATCGCGGCGAGCGCGGACGCGGTGATGAACGGTGCGCGCGGCCCGAAGGTGGCGACGAGGCCGCCGAGCGCCGGGCCGAGGATGAAACCGATACCGAATGCGGCGCCGAGCAGGCCGAAGCTCGCGGCGCGCTTCTCGGGCGGCGAAACGTCGGCGATCACCGCGCCGGCAGGGCCGTAGATCGCGCCGGTGAGCCCGGCGATCGCGCGGCCGAGGAACAGCCAGGCAAGCGTCGGCGCGGCGGCGGTGATGCCGTAATCGATCGCGAAGGCGAACATCGCGCAGATCAGCACCGGGCGGCGGCCGAAACGGTCGCCGAGATTGCCGACCACCGGGCCGGCGAAGAATTGCGCGATGGCGAACACCGCGAGCAGCCAGCCGGCAACCCGCGTCGCGGCGGGGAGATCGAGATGGCCGAGCCGGGTTATCAGCGCGGGCAGCACCGGCATGATGATGCCGAAGCCGATCACGTCGATCACCACCGCGACGAGCACGATCGGGACGGCGCGGTGTTCGAAACGCATCGAATTCGCTCCTGTCAGGTCGGCGGTCGAGGTGAAGTGGAGAAAGTGGAGAGTGTCGCGCGGTTTCTGCCGGACCGGCGCATCAGTGGTAAATTTTCGGGCGGCAGGGAGGAGTCGAGAACATTGGCAGAACATGGCATATTTCGATCGTGTAGGAAAGGGGGCCGCTCGCGGCATCGCCGGCGCGACGGCGCTCTTTCCCTGCGCCGCGATGTGTGCGATGGCAAAGTGCATACCCGATATTCGGATTCGATGGAGAGGATGACATGGCGACCGTGGCCGAACCGGACACCCGGGCCGACAGCATCGAGGCGTTCCGCGCCGAGGCGCGCGATTGGCTGGCGGCGAATTTCCCAGCGAGCCTGAAGGGCAAGGACAATGGCTTGTCCGCGCTGGAGGGGCCGACCGAGCTGTCGGCCGACGAGGCGGCGTGGAAGCAGGCGATGGGCGAGAAGGGGTGGGGCGTGCCGACCTGGCCCAGGGAATATGGCGGCGGCGGGCTGAGCCGGGCCGAGGCGCGCGTGCTGGCCGAGGAAATGGCGCGCGCCGGCGCATGGAATCCGATCGGTGGCATGGGGGTGATGATGTTCGGGCCGACGCTGCTCGAATATGGTTCCGAGGAGCAGAAACGCGAGCATATCCCGGCTATCGCCAGGGGCGAGGTGCGCTGGTGCCAAGGCTATTCGGAGCCCAATGCCGGATCGGACCTCGCCAATTTGCAGACCTTCGCCGAGGGAGCTTTTGATGAAGAGTGGGGCGACCATTATGTCGTCAACGGCCAGAAAACCTGGACGAGCGGCGGGCAATGGGCCGACAAATGCTTCGCGCTGGTCCGCACCGACAAGACCAACAAGCACGGCGGCATCAGCTTCCTGCTGATCGACATGGACTCGCCCGGCGTCGAGACGCGGCCGATCCGCCTGATCTCGGGCAGCTCGCCCTTCTGCGAGACCTTCTTCACCGACGTGAAGGTGCCCAAGGCGAATCGCGTCGGCGAGGAAGGGCAGGGCTGGACGATCGGCAAGCGCCTGCTCCAGCACGAGCGCCAGAATCTGTCGGGCGGCGGATCGAGCGCGAGCCGGTTCTTCGCCGGCAAGAGCCTGCATGACCTCGCCAAGGAATATCGCGGCGTCGATGCCGAGGGGCGGATCGCCGATGCCGATCTGCGCATGCGGATCGTGCGGCACGAAATGGACGTGCGCGCCTTCATGGCGACGCTGCGCCGCGCCGCGCTGGAAGCCAAGGCGCAGGCCGGGCCGTCCGCGGCCAGCTCGATCATGAAGAATGTCGGCGCGCGGATCACGCAGGAGCGCGCCGAGCTGGCGATCGAGATCATGGGGATGCAGGGCCTGGGCTGGGAGGGCGAGGGCTTCAGCGCGGACGAGCTGGCGCAGACGCGGACCTGGCTGTGGGGCAAGGCCGTGTCGATCTACGGCGGATCGAGCGAGATCCAGAACAACATCGTCGCCAAGCGGATGCTCGGGATGCTGGATCACCAATAAGCGCGATCGCGGAGCGGAGAGAATAGATGGCGGTTCTGAACGACGAACAGGCGATGCTGCGCGACATGGCGCGCGAATGGGTCGACAACGAAGCCCCGGTCAGCGCCTATCGCAGGATGCGCGACACGGCGCCGGCGGCAGGCTTCGACGCGGCGAGCTGGGGCGAGATCGGGCAGATGGGCTGGCCGGGGATCGTCGTGCCCGAGCAATATGGCGGGTCGGCGTTCGGCTACCTCTCGCTCGGGCTGGTGCTCGAGCAGATGGGGCGCAATCTCGTCGCCGCGCCGCTCGCCGCCAGCGCGGTCGCGGCGACGGCGATCGCCGAGGGCGGATCGGATGCGGTGAAACAAGCGTGGCTGCCGCGGATCGCCTCGGGCGAGGTGGTGGCCGCGCTGGCGATCGACGAGGGGCCGCGGCACGATCGCCGGTTCGAGGCGAGCATCAGCGGCGGCGCGCTGAGCGGGCACAAGGCATTCGTGGCGGAAGGCGACAGCGCGGGCGTGTTCGTCGTCGCGGCGGCGGACGGGCTGTATCTGGTCGATGGCGCTGCTGACGGGGTGGCGCGCTCGCCGCGGCGGCTGATCGACGCGCGCAGCCATGCCGACGTGCGGTTCGACGGCGCGGCGGCGGAAAAGCTGGGCGATACGGCGCTGACCGATCGGGTGTGCGACCTTGCGGCGACGGCGGCGGCGGCGGAGATGCTGGGGCTGGCGAGCCAGGCGTTCGAGACGACCAACGCCTATCTCAAGCAGCGCGTGCAATTCGGCCAGCCGCTGGCGACGTTCCAGGCGCTGCAGCATCGCATGGCGAAGATGTTCACCGAGCTCGAACTGATGCGTTCGGTGGTCGAGGCGGCGCTGGAGGCGATCGACGCGGGGCGATCCGATCTCGACCAGGCGGCGTGTTTGGCCAAGGCGGTGGCGGGCGAGACGGTGCACCTGGTCAGCCGCGAGATGATCCAGCTCCACGGCGGCATCGGCATGACCGATGAGCACGATGCCGGCTTCTACATGAAGCGCGCGCAGGTGCTGGAGACGATGTGGGGATCGGCGGCGTGGCAGCGCGAGCGGTTCGCCCGGATGAATGGCTATTGATCGGACGCGCGGCCCGTCGCATCGCGGCGGCATGACCATCAGACCGGGCTACGCCTTTTCGACGCGCTTCAAGGTGCGTTACGCCGAGATCGACGGGCAGCGCGTGGTGTTCAACTCGCGCTACCTCGAATATGCCGATGTCGCCGTCACCGAGTTCTGGGAATGGACCGGGATCGGCGACAAGCTGGGCGCGGCGTGGCACGACACCGAGTTTCATGTGCGGCGCGCAGCGGTCGATTATCTCAAGCCGCTGGTGCTGGGCGACACGATCGAGGCGTTCGTGCGGATCGAGGCGATCGGCAGGTCGAGCCTCACCACCGGCTTCGCGCTCGCCAACCAGCGCGGCGAGCTGTGCGCCGAGATCGAGATGGTGACGGTCAACGTCCATTTGCCGACCGGGCGGCCGATCGCGATCGCGGATGAGGTGCGGGCATTTCTGGAGGCGCTGATCGCGGCGCAGCCGGAGCGGGTGGCTTGAGGGGCGCACGTTGCTGACGGCCGTCATGCTGAACTTGTTTCAGCATCCATGGAGCGACGCCAGCCGGGGCGCTCGATGCCGATGGAGCACCATGGACCCTGAAACAAGTTCAGGGTGACGATTCCAATGATATCCTCGCGTCGCCCTTCGATGCTGCGGCAGATTACCCTCGCAGCACGCGATCGTCGAACAGGCCGAACGCGAGCGTGCTGGCGTACATCGCGACGGCGCGGTCGCGGGGCATGGTGCTGGCCCATTTGCGCATGTCGAAGGCGGCGTTCTGGAGCGCCATCAGCGTCTGCGCGGCGACCAGGGGATCGATCGCGCGGATCGAGCCTTCGGCAATGCCGTCCGCCATCGTGCCGGCGAAGCGCCGCGCGATGCGGTTCGAGCGATCGACCATCTCGGCGCGCACCCGCGGCGGCAGGCCGTGAAGCGCGGTGGTGCGCAACAGGGGCCCGCGTTCGGAGAATTGCACGTCGAGCAGGGTCGCGATCGTGCTCGACAGGCGGTGCCAATAGGAGCCGGGCAGCGCATCGGCCTCGCCCTGCGCGGCGGCGATGGTATCGAAGCTGCGCTTGTAGCAGGCAATCACCAGATCGTCCTTGGCGTCCAAGTGATGGTAGAAGCTGCCCTTGGTGACGTTCAATTCGCTGGCGATCTTCTGCACCGAGGCGCCGCGATAGCCGAGCTCGTTGATCAGGCGGGTGGCGGCGCGCAGGAATTGCTCGCGCCCCGGCACCGCCTCGTCATGATCGAGGTCGATGATGTCGGGCGTCCAGCGCGCATCGGGCGCGGCGATGCCACGGGCGAACACGTCCATCAGCCGCGCTTCGATGCGGGCATATTGATCGGGATCGTAACGGACCAGCCAGATCGGCAGCCAGAAGGTGTTTTCTAGGAGGACGTGGGCGCGGGCGCCGTAGAGATCGTGCTCGGCCTTGTTCGAGCCTTCGCCCCACAAGCCGCGCGTCTTGCGGAACACCTCGCGCCAGCCGGCGAGCAGCGGGCCCTTGAACGGCTCCTCCATCGCGCGGAGATCGGAGAGCACGGCGACGGCCTGTTCCGCGCCCTGCTCGATACGGGCGCAGCGCTGCATGTTGATCGCAAGGTAGCGGGCAACGCGGGCCTCGGGCGTCGGCTCCTCCATCGCCTCGTCGAGCATCGCCATCAGCGTGTCGAGCGTATTCTCGAAACAGGCAGCGGCGAGATCGTCCTTGCGCTTGAAATAATAGGTGACGCTGGTGGTGTTGAGGCCGACGCGGCGCGCGACATCGGCGAAGGTCATGCCTTTGGCGGATTGCTCGTTGATCGCCTGCGCAGCGGCGGCGAGAATCGCGTCGCGCTTTGCCCGGAAGCGCTTGGTCGCGCCTTCATGTTCGTCCCTGACCGACGCCACTCGCCCCTCCATAACCCTCTTGCCGCGTCGGCGATGCCGAAGCCGGATACGGCACCGGCCCGCTCCCCCGCTCGGCCACCCCATGAAAACAGCCTTGCCGGGTGGCCGGGTGGGGAGCGGGCCGGTGCCGAACTCCGCGCAAGTGAAATGAACTCTAGCAGCTTCGTTTCGAAGGAACAGTCCCTTTTGTGGCGATTCGGTGACGCTGCGGTTTGTGGGCCGGCAGACGTCGAAATCCGCCGATCTGCGGCTTTACCGAAGATGCGGTATGGTTTAGGCCGGGCATCAAACGAGAATCTTGGAGGATGCGTCATGGATTTCACGCTGAGCGATCGCGAGACGTATTGGCGCGATCGGGTGAAGGATTTCATCGATCGCGAGATCCGGCCGCGCAACGAGGATTATGCCCGGCAATCGCATGAGGGCGAACGCTGGAAAGTGATTCCAGTGATCGAGGAGGTCAAGGAAAAAGCCAGGGCGGCGGGGCTGTGGAACTTCTTCATGCCGCCGCGTTCGGGCCGCCCGCATGTCGACGATTCGTTCGAGTTCGAGGGCGAGCAGCTGACCAATCTCGAATATGCGTTATGCGCGGAGGAGATGGGCAAGGTCGGCTGGGCGAGCGAATGCTTCAACTGCTCGGCGCCCGATACGGGAAACATGGAGGTGCTGCTGCGCTACGGAACGCGCGAGCAGAAGGAGCGCTGGCTGCGGCCGTTGATGAACGGCGAAATCCGTTCGGCCTTCCTGATGACCGAGCCGGCGGTGGCGTCGTCGGACGCAACCAATATCCAGACGAGCATGGTCCGCGATGGCGACCATTATGTCGTCAACGGGCGCAAATGGTGGTCGAGTGGCGTCGGCGATCCGCGCTGCAAGGTGGCGATCCTGATGGGCAAGACCGACCCCGACGCCAACCGACACACGCAGCAATCGATGATGATCCTCGACATGGAAAGCCCGGGGGTGACCATCGAGCGCATGTTGTCGGTCTATGGCTATGACCATGCGCCGCACGGCCATGGCGAGGTGGTGCTGGAGAATGTGAAGGTGCCGGCGGAGAACATCCTGCTCGGCGAAGGGCGCGGGTTCGAGATCGCGCAGGGGCGGCTCGGGCCGGGGCGCATCCATCACTGCATGCGCACGATCGGAGTCGCCGAGACGGCGATCGAGGCGATGGCCAAGCGGCTGCTGACCCGCGTCGCGTTCGGCAAGCGCATCGCCGATCATTCGGTGTGGGAACAGCGCATCGCCCGCGCGCGGATCGATATCGAGATGACCCGGCTGCTCTGCCTCAAGGCCGCCGATATGATGGACAAGGCCGGCAACAAGGCGGCGCAGCAGGAAATCGCGATGATCAAGGTGCAGGCGCCGACCATGGCGTTGCAGATCCTCGACGACGCGATCCAGGCGCATGGCGGTGGCGGGGTGAGCCAGGATTTCCGCCTGGCGCACGACTGGGCGGCGATGCGGACGCTGCGCTTCGCCGACGGGCCGGACGAGGTCCACAACCGGGCGATCGCGCGGCATGAGTTCGGGAAATATGCCGAGCTGCCCGAAGCGGTCGCGGCGAAGGAAATGGTGCGGCGCTGACCTTGATCCCCGTCATTCCCGCGCAGGCGGGAATCCAGACGGGCTGACGTGTTTGAAAGCAACTGCGCTTAGCGGTTCTGGATCCCCGCCTGCGCGGGGATGACGGAAGGAGAGGAACTTGAAAGCAGCCGTCCTGTTCGAGGCAAAGACGCCGCTGTCGATCGAAGAGGTGTCGGTATCGAAGCCCAGCCCGCACGAGGTGCTGATCCGCACCGCGGCGGTCGGTGTGTGCCGATCCGACCTGCATTTTGTCGACGGCGCCTATCCGCACCCGATGCCGACGATTCCTGGGCACGAAGCCGCCGGCGTGGTCGAGGCGGTGGGCGACGAAGTATCGTCGGTGAAGGTCGGCGATCATGTCGTCACATGCCTGTCCGTGTTCTGCGGGCATTGCGAGCATTGCGTGACGGGGCACATGTCGCTCTGCGTCGATAGCAGCACCAAGCGACCCAAGACCGCGCCGCCGCGGCTCAGCATGGGCGATCAGACGGTCCACCAGATGCTCAACCTGTCGGCCTATGCCGAGCAGATGCTGGTCCACGAACATGCTTGCGTGGCGATCGACCGCGACATGCCGCTCGATCGCGCCGCGCTGATCGGCTGCGCGGTGACGACGGGCGCCGGGGCGGTGTTCAACACCACCGACGTGACGCCGGGCGAGACGGTGTGCGTCGTCGGGTGCGGCGGGATCGGGCTGGCGGCGGTCAACGCGGCGAAGATCGCCGGCGCGGGCAAGATCATCGCGCTCGATCCGGTGGCCGAGAAGCGCGCGCTCGCCGAGAAGCTGGGCGCGACGCACAGCATCGATGCGCTGTCGGAAACCGCGGCGGACGAGGTGGTCGAGATTTCGCGCGGCGGCGTGCATCACGCGATCGAGGCGGTCGGGCGACCGCAATCGGCGGCGACCGCGGTCAAGGTGCTGCGGCGCGGGGGCACGGCGACGATCCTGGGCATGATGCCGCTGGCCGAGAAGGTCGGGCTGTCAGCGATGGATTTGCTGTCGGGCAAGAAGCTGCAGGGCGGTCTGATGGGATCGAACCGCTTCCCGGTCGATATCCCCCGGCTGGTCGATTTCTACATGCGCGGGCTGCTCGATCTCGACACGATCATCGCCGACCGGATGCCGCTCGAGCGGATCAATGACGCATTCGATGAGCTGCGCAAGGGCGACACGACACGATCGGTGGTGGTGTTCGGGTGACTGGCGAGATCAACACGATCCCGGTCGCCGAGAAGGACCGGCTCGACGAGGCGAAGCTGACCGAGTGGATGGTGGCCAATGTCGAGGGCTTCACCGGCCCGCTGACCTACGCCAAGTTCGCCGGCGGGCAGTCCAACCCCACCTATCGCATCGACAGTCCCTCGGGCAGCTATGTGCTGCGCCGCAAGCCGTTCGGGCCGTTGCTGCCCTCGGCGCACGCAGTCGATCGCGAATATCGGCTTATCGCGGGGCTCTATCCCACCGGCTTTCCGGTCGCGCGGCCATACGAGTTGTGCACCGACGAGAGCGTGATCGGCGCGGTGTTCTACGTGATGGGCTATGCCGACGGGCGCAATCTGTGGGACGGCACGCTGCCCGACTATGCGCCCGCCGAGCGCACCGCGATCTACCATGCGATGGGCGACACGCTCGCGGCGCTGCACAAGACCGATTACGTGGCGGCGGGGCTCGGCGATTACGGCAAGCCGGGCAATTATTTCGAACGCCAGGTCGCGCGCTGGACCAAGCAATATCGGATGAGCGAAACCGAGCACATGCCCGAGGTCGAGCGGCTGATCGAGTTCCTGCCAAGGACGATCCCGCCGCAGGAGCGTACCGCGATCGTTCACGGCGATTATCGCATCGACAACATGATCTTCGCGGCATCCGAGCCGCGCGTGCTGGCGGTGCTCGACTGGGAGTTGTCGACGCTGGGCGATCCGCTGGCGGACTTTTCCTACTTTCTGATGAGCTGGGTGACCGAGCCCGAGGGGCGTTCGGGGGTGAAAGGCCGGACCGGCGGCGAAACGGGCATTCCAACGATGGAAGAGATGGTCGATCGTTATTGCGCAGCAACCGGCCGCGACGGCGTGCCTGATCTCAACTGGTATTTCAGCTACAATCTGTTTCGGCTGACCGGCATCGTCCAGGGCATCAAGAAACGCATCGTCGACGGCACCGCATCGAGCGCGCAGGCGGAGAAATCGGCCGCCGGCGTCTATCGGCTGGCCAAGGCGAGCTGGGATTTCGCGGTCAAGGCCGGGGCGGAATAGGAGATCAGCATGTCGCAATTCGATCTGACCGGAAAGGTCGCGATCGTCACCGGCTCGTCGCGCGGGATCGGTAAGGCGAGCGCGATCGAACTCGCCGAGCAGGGCGCGAAGGTGGTGATATCGAGCCGCAAGCAGGAAGCGTGCGACGCGGTCGCCGCCGAGATCAACGCGCAATATGGCGAGGGCACGGCGATCGCCGTTGCCGCTAACATTTCCGATAAGGCCGGGTTGCAGCATCTGGTCGACGAGACGCGGCGCGTGTTCGGCAAGGTGGACGTGCTGGTCTGCAATGCGGCGTCGAACCCCTATTACGGGCCGCTGGCCGGGATTAGCGACGATCAATTCCGCAAGATCCTCGACAACAACATCCTCTCCAATCACTGGCTGATCCAGATGGTGGCGCCCGAAATGCGCGAGCGCGGCGAGGGGAGCATCATCATCATTTCGTCGATCGGTGGCCTCCGCGGCTCGCCGGTGATCGGCGGGTACAACGTCTCGAAGGCGGCCGACTTCCAGCTCGCGCGCAATTATGCCGTCGAATACGGGCCGGACGGCGTGCGGGTGAACTGTATCGCGCCGGGGCTGATCCGCACCGATTTCGCCCGTGCGCTTTGGGAAGACCCGGAGACCGAGAAACGCAGCACCAAGGGCGCGCCGCTGCGCCGCATCGGTGAGCCGGAGGAGATCGCCGGCGCGGTGGTGTTCCTGGCCTCGAAGGCAAGCGCGTTCATGACCGGGCAGGCGATCGTGATCGACGGCGGCGTGACGATCTGAAGGAGAGGGTAATGCGGTTCACCGGAAAATCGATCATCGTCACCGGCGCCGGCTCGGGGATCGGCCGTGCGACATCGCGGCTGTTCGCGGCCGAGGGCGGGCGGGTGATCGTCGCCGACAAGACCGACGGCGCCGACGAGACCGCCGAGCTGATCGCGAAGGACGGCGGCGTCGCGCACGCGATCCGCATGGACGCGGGCAGCGAGGATGAGGTCGTGCGCACCGTCGCGCTGGCGTGTGAAAAGTTCGGCGGGCTCGACGTTATCTACGCCAATGCCGGCATTTCGGGCGGTATTCCGGGCCTGTTCGATTGCACGGTCGAGATGTGGCAGGACATCCTGCGGGTGAACCTGATCGGTCCGTTCCTCGCGATCAAGCATGCCGCGCCGAAGATCATCGAGCGCGGCAAGGGCGCGATCGTCTGCACCGCGAGCGTCGCGGGGCTGCGATCGGGCGCGGGCGGGCCGCCTTATTCGGCGTCGAAGGCCGGCGTCATCAACCTCGTCCAGACCGCGGCGCAGCAGCTTTCGGGCAGCAATGTGCGCGTCAACGCGATCTGCCCCGGCCTGATCGAGACCGGCATGACCAAGCGCGCGTATGACTATGCGCGCGAGCACGGCAAGGAGGACAAGATCGGCCGGCTCAATCCGCTCAGGCGCGGCGGCGAGCCCGAGGAAATCGGCCAGGTGGCGCTGTTCCTCGCCTCCGATGATGCGAGCTACGTCAACGGCCAGGCGATCGTCGTCGACGGCGGGCTGTCGTCGAGCCACCCGGTGACACGCCAGGAGTTCGGCAAGACGGCGGCGTGAGTTGTGCAACATCTTGACTTGAAAGCGTAACCGGCCGGGCGCAGTCTGTCGGCATGATCGCCGCTTTCCTGTTCGCGTCGCTGCTCGCTGCCGGCCAGCACATCCCACCGCCCGCCGTCGGCGTGCCGCCGCCCGCCGCCGATGTGCCCATGCCGCCGGTGCCGATCGACAGGCAAAGGTTCGTTTCCTTTTCGCCGGGCGCGATAGATTGCGGCGGCGTCGCGGTGGCGCCCGATCGCCGCGAGGAACCGTATCCCTCGGTCGGCTTCGCTTATTCGAACGACCAGCCGCTGCCGGCGACAGGATTTTATCGGCTGCGCTTTTCGATCGACGGTAGCGGCCGGCCTGAAGACATCGCCGTCGACAAGGACGATCTGCCGCACTGGATCGACCGGAGCGATATCATGCCGGCATTCGCGGCGTGGCATTTCGCCGCCGCGGCACCGCGCCAGGGGTGCGTTATCGCTTTTGCAATCCACGATTATCCGATCAGCGCCGCACCGCCGGCCGAAGCGATGCGCTATTTTGCGATGAAGGGCGGCGACCGCGATCTGTTCGAGCGGACCATTCCGAAAGGATCGACGTGCTTCCAGCCGAACGCGCCCGCCGAACTGGTGCGCGTCTGGCCCGATTTCGAGACGATCCCGCAGCCGCCGGGCACCCGCAGCTTCACGATGATCGGCTATGACATCAATCGCCACGGCAAGCCGATCCACGTCCATGTCGTCGCTTCGGACGGCAATCGCGTGCTCGATGCCAAAGGCGTCGCCGCGATGAAGCGGTCGCGATATGTGAACGGCGCGCGGAGCGGATGCACCTATCCGTTCCGGCGTACGCCGATTGCGCCGCTGAAAGCGCCGCCCAGCCCGGATGTTGCGGCATTCCGCCCCCCTGACGCCGATTGCGACGGCGTGGGCGCGTGGACCAACCTCGCGCTCACCACCTTTCCCGAAGCGTTTCGCAAGCGATCGATCGAAGGCTGGGCGATCGTTCGATATGATGTCGCGCCATGGGGCGAGACGGGCGATTTCAACGTTCTGAAAGCGGAGCCCGCCGAGGCGTTCGGCACCCAGGCGATCGAGACGATCCGGCGATCGACCAAGCCGCCGTCGAAGCGCGGCTATACCGGCTGCGTCGATAAGGTGGCGTTCAAGATGACCAAGCCGGGAAGCAACGAAACGATCGATTGATCGCTCATTCGCGCATCCGGATCAGGCCTTCCTGCGCGGCGCTGGCGACGAGGCGGCCGTCCTGGGTGAAGATGCGGCCGCGATTGAAGCCGCGGGCATGGCCGGCCCAGGGGCTGTCGCAGGCGTAGAGCAGCCACTCGTCGGCGCGGAGCGGCTCGTGGAACCAGAGCGCGTGATCGAGGCTCGCGGTCTGGATCTTGTGCGTCATCCAGTTGATCCCGTGCGGCAGCATCGAGGTGCCGAGCAATGACATGTCCGAGGCATAGGCCAGGATCGCGCGGTGCATCGCGGCATCGTCGTCGATCGGCGAGACGAGGCGGAACCAGCTATATTGGGTCGGCTCGCGCGGTTCGGGGCGGAACCAGGAGCGCGGGTGGACCGGGCGGATTTCGATCGGCCGCGCGCGGAGCATGTGGCGGCGCCATTTCTCGGGGATCTCGTCGGCCATCTCGTGGCGCAGTTCGGCGTCGGACTTGAGGGTTTCGGGTGCCGGAACGTCGGGCATCGTGTCCTGATGATGGAGGCCGTCCTCGGGCGTCTGGAAGCTGGCCGCCATGTTGAGGATCGGCTTGCCCTGCTGCATCGCGATGACGCGGCGGGTGGCGAAGCTGCGGCCCTCGAAATCGCGCACGACGCGGAAGATGATCGGGAAATCCTCGCTACCGGGGCGCATGAAATAGGCGTGGAGCGAGTGGGCGGTCTTGGGCTCTTCGGTCGAACGCTGAGCGGCCTGGAGCGCCTGCGCGATCACCTGCCCGCCGAACACGCGGCCGACGCCGCCGGGCTGGCGGGCGCCGCGATAGAGATCGGTGTCGAGCTCCTCGATGGTCAGCAGGTCGACCAACGCGCGGGTGAGCTCGGCGGGCGGCGTATCGGGAGCGGCGTTATCCATGCCCGGTCGGTTATCAATAGCCGGCCGCGCGCGCCAGTTGGTCCGCGTGGAAATTGGCGTCGCCGAACATCTCCGCCAACACGCGGGCGCGCTTCATGTAGAAGCCGATGTCATATTCGTCGGTCATGCCGATGCCGCCGTGCATCTGCACGCCCTCCTGAACCGCGAGCGTGGTGGCCATGCCGGTCATCGCCTTGGCGACCGAGACCGCATCGTCGGCGCTGTCGTCGCCGGCATCGAGCAATTGCTGCGCCTTGAGGACGGCGGCGCGGGCGACCTCCATCTCGCTGTAGAGATGCGCGGCGCGGTGCTGGAGCGCCTGGAAGCTGCCGATCGGCTGGCCGAATTGCTTGCGTTCTTTCAGGTAACCCACGGTCATGTCCATCGCGCCGCCGCCGACGCCGAGCAACTCGGCCGAGGCGCCGGTGCGGCCGGCGGCGAGCAGGCGCTTGAGCGGGCCGCCGCCGGCATCGACCTCGCCGATCACCGCATCGGCATCGACCTCCACGCCGTCGAAGCGAAGCCGCGACGCGAGGCTGGAATCGGCGAGGCGTTCGGGAGTGTTGGTGAGGTTGGCGGCGTCGTTCGGGATCGCGAACAGGGTGATGCCGTCCGCCTCATCCGGGCGGCCGGCGGTGCGGGCGGCGACGAGGATGACGTCGGCGACATGGCCGTGGGTGACGAACTGCTTGGCGCCGGTAAGGCGGAAGCCGTTGCCGGAACGCTCCGCCGTCATCGCGATTTCGGCGCGGTGCTTGGGGCCTTCGTCGATCGCCAACGCGGCGACCGCCTCGCCGGACAGGATGCCGGGGAACCAGCGGTCGGCGTGCGGGGTGCCCTTCAACGCCTCGACCGCGGCTACGGCGGTCGAGAGGAACGGGGAGGGCGAGAGGTTACGGCCGATCTCCTCCAGCACCACGCCCGCTTCGACATGGCCGAGACCGAGGCCGCCGGCGTCTTCGCCGATCAGGATACCGGTGAACCCCATCTCGGCGAACTGCTTCCACAGATCGCGCGAGAAGCCGGTGGCGTCGCCCGCGTCGCGTAACGCGCGGAGGTGGCTGACGGGGGCATGTTCGGCGACGAAGTCCTTCGCGGTGTCGCGGAGCATCGTCTGTTCGTCATTGAGGAATAAGGGCATCGTTTTCGCTTTCGTCATTCCAGCGAAAGCTGGGATCTTGCGCCACGGGAGCGCGCTATCGATAAAGACCCCGGCCTTCGCCGGGGTGAGGCTTAGGAAGGCAATTCCAGAATCCGTTTGGCGATGATGTTGAGCTGGATTTCGCTCGTCCCGCCCTCGATCGAATTGGCCTTGGTGCGCAGCCAGGCGCGGGCGTCGGCGCCGTGGTTCGAGGCCTCGCTTTCCCATTCGAGCGCGTCCGAGCCGCCGGCGGCCATCAGCAGCTCGTGGCGCGTCTTGTTCAGCTCCGTGCCGTAATATTTCATCATCGAAGGCTGGGCGGGATGCGCCTTGCCGGCCTTCAATTCATCGATGAAGCGTTCGGACTGTATCGCGAAGGCGCGCGCGCGGACCTGGAATTGCGCGATGCCGGCGCGCAGGATCGGATCGACGCCGCCGCGCGCCGCATCGACCAGCGGGTCGCCGGTCGATTGGCCGAGGCCCATGCCCGAGATCATCTCGCGCTCGTGGCCGAGCAGATATTTGGCAACGTCCCAGCCCTTGTTCTCCTCATAGACGCGCTGCGATTTGGGCACCTTCACATTGTCGAAGAAGGTTTCGCAGAACGGCGAATAGCCGGAGATGAGCAGGATCGGCTTGGTGGAGACGCCCTCGCTCGCCATGTCGAACAGCAGGAAGCTGATGCCGCCCTGCTTCGATTCCTTCGATGTGCGGACGAGGCAGAAGATCCAGTCGGCCTTGTCGGCATAGCTGGTCCAGACCTTCTGGCCGTTGACGATATAATGGTCGCCGGCGTCCTCCGCCGAGGTGGCGAGACCGGCGAGATCGGAGCCGGCGTTCGGTTCGGAATAGCCCTGGCACCAGCGGATTTCGCCGCGCGCGATTTCGGGCAGGAAGCGCTTCTTCTGCTCCTCGGTGCCGTATTTGAGCAGCGCCGGGCCGAGCATCGAGATGCCGAAGCTGTTCAGCGGATTGCGCGCGTGGATGCGGCGCAGTTCCTCGCGCAGCACCTTGGTTTCGGCCGGGCTGAGCCCGCCGCCGCCATATTCTTTCGGCCAATCAGGGACGGTCCAGCCGCGCGCGCCCATCGCATCCATCCATTGCTTCTGCGCCGGGGTGAGCATGGATTGATCGCGGCCGCCCCAGCAGGCGTCCTTTTCGGAGCGCATCGGCTCGCGCATCTCGGGCGGGCAATTCGCCTCCAGCCAGGCGCGGGTTTCGGTGCGGAACGTGTCGAGGTCGGTCATTGGTCGCTCCAGACGAGATCGTGCGCGGCGCGCGCGACGGCGATGGCGGTGAAATCCTGGTTGGCGTCGGCGATCACCTGCACGCCGATCGGCAGGCCGTCGGCATCGCGGCCGACGGGCACGCTGGTCGCCGGCAGCATCGGGAAGGTGGCGAGGCCGGGATAAGCGAGCTGCAGGCCGAATTGCGTATCCTCGCCATCGATATCGAGCCGCCGGTCGGCGATCGGGGTATCGTCGTGCGGAAAGGCGGTGGTGCCCCAGGCGGGGGCGATCACCGCGTCATAGGTGTGGAACAGGCGCTGCCAGGCGCGGACGTTGCGGTCCTGCGCGGCCTGCAGCATGAACCAGTCGTCGAGCGTCGGCGCGGGACGACCGTCCTGCGGCTGCCCGCGCGTCATCGCGACGTTCAGCATGTGCATATAATGCCCGTATTGCTCGACGAGATCGGGCAGGAAGTCGCTGGCCCGATCGACGCGGGCGCCGGCGTCTGCGAAAGCGTCGCCCACATCGAAGATCGCCTGCTTGATCGTATCCTGCACCCTGGCGACGGGATGCTCGGGGAGCAGCAGGACATGCCAGTCGCCCGGGTCGCGCGCCGGCGGTTTGGGCAGCGGCATGTCGGCAAGGACGGCGAGCTCGGCGGCAAGGTCGTCGGGGTCGGCGGCCATCGGGCCGATCACCGATAGCGCGAGGCGGACGAGATCGGTGCGCGGGAAATAATGGCCGTCGGGATTGAGCGCGGTGTAGGTGGGCTTGTGGCCCCAGACGCCGCAGAACGCGGCGGGCACCCGGATCGACCCGCCGATGTCCGAGCCGATCTCGATCGGCACATAGCCCGCCGCGAGCGCCGCCGCCGCGCCGCCGGATGATCCGCCGGAAACGCGGGCGTGGTCGTGCGGATTGCGGGTGCGGCCGTAATTGGGGTTGTTCGATTGCAGATCGGCGAGGCCGACGGGTACGTTGGTCTTGCCGAGGATCACCGCGCCCGCCGCCTTCATCCGCTCGACCGCGACGGCATCGGCTTGCGCGATGTGATCGGCGTGCTCCTCGAAGCCCCAACTTGTCGGCAAGCCGGCGACGTCGAAGCTTTCCTTGACCGTCATCGGGACGCCGAAGAACGCGCGGTCATCGGGCCCGGCCTCGTCGAGCGCCTTGGCAGCGGCGCGGGCGCGATCGAAATCGCGGACGACGACGGCGTTGATTTCCGCGTCGCCAGCTTCGATGCGGGCGATCGCGGCCTCGGTTTCGGCCAGCGCGGTGGTTTCGCCCGCACGGATCGCGGCGGCGGTGGCGAGGGCGGTGCGCATCACCACCCGATCCTCCCCGGGACGGGGAGGGGGACCATGCGCAGCATGGTGGAGGGGGTTCTCCACGCAACGCAGCGCCAGTGGAGCCCCCCCTCCACCACGCCGCTTCGCGTCGCGGTCCCCCTCCCCGTGCCGGGGAGGATCGAGTCGGACGCGCTCATGACGTGAACCGTTCGCCTTTGTCCGCTTTCTCCCTGAGCAGCGGGGCGACCTTGAAGTCGTGCTTCTCGAGGCCCCCCACGATCTTCTTCAGCCCCTCGGTATCGGCCCAAAACATCGGGCCGCCGCGATAGACCGGCCAGCCATAGCCGTAGATCCACACCACATCGATGTCCGACGCGCGTTGCGCCTTGCCCTCGGCGAGGATCAGCGCACCTTCGTTGACCATCGGATAAAGTGTGCGTTCGACGATCTCCTCGGTCGTCACCTCGTGCTGCGGGGTGCCCGTCTTCTTGCGGAAATCCTCGATGATCTCGGCGACGCGCGGGGAGGGCGAGGGGTTCCTTTTGTCGTCATAATCGTAGAAGCCGGCCTTGGTCTTCTGGCCCCAGCGCTTTTCTGCGGCGAGCGCGTCGCGGATGCTTTCGATCCGCGTGGGGTCGCGGTGCCAGCCGATATCGACCCCGGCGAGATCGCTCATCTGGAACGGACCCATCGGCATCCCGAAATCGACATGGACCTTGTCGATCTGTTCGGGCGTGGCGCCCTCCATCAGCAGCTTCATCGCCTCGACCTGGCGCGGCATCAACATACGGTTGCCGATGAAGCCGTGGCAGACGCCGGCGACCACCGCGACCTTCCTGATCTTCTTGGCGAGCGCCATCACCGTGGCGAGCACGTCGTCGGCGGTCTTGTCGCCGCGCACGACCTCGAGCAGCTTCATGACGTTGGCCGGCGAGAAGAAGTGCATGCCGAGCACGTCCTCCGGCCGCTTCGTGACGGACGCAATCTCGTTGATGTCGAGATAGGAGGTGTTGGACGCCAGGATCGCGCCGGGCTTGGCGAGCGCGTCGAGCTTGGTGAAGATGTCTTTCTTCACGTCCATATTCTCATAGACCGCCTCGATGATGAGGTCGCAATCGGCGAGATCGTCGAGCTTGAGCGTGGGGGTGAGCAGGCCCATCGCGGACTCGACCTGCTCGGGCTTGATCCGGCCCTTGGCGGCGGTGGCTTCGTAATTCTTGCGGATGACCCCCGTGCCGCGGTCGAGCGCCTCCTGCTGCATCTCGACGATGGTGACGGGGATGCCGGCCGACAGGAAGTTCATCGAGATGCCGCCGCCCATCGTGCCGGCGCCGATCACGCCGACCTTTTTCACGTCGCGGAGTTTGATGTCGTCGGCGATGCCGTCGATCTTCTGCGCCTTGCGCTCGGCGAAGAAGATGTGGCGCTGGGCTGCGGACTGCACGCCCATCATCAGCTTCATGAACTCGGCGCGCTCGAACTGGACGCCTTCCTCATACGGCACCTCGGTCGCCTTGACGACGCAGGCGATGTTGGCGGCCGGCGCGTCGAAACCGCGGAAGCGGCGGGCGTTGGCCTTCTTGAACGCTTCAACGGCTTCCGGGTCGGGCTTGGCGGTTTTCTGGCTGGCGCGCGGCAGCGGCTTGTGGAGGCAATCGCGGGCGAACTTGATCGCATCGGCCTCGAGGCTGTCCTCGCCGGCGAGCGTGTCGATCAGCCCGGCGTCGAGCGCCTTCTTGGCGGGGATCGGATCGCCCTTCGCGCACATTTCGAGCGCGAGCGCCACGCCGGCGAGGCGGGGCGCGCGCTGCGTGCCACCGGCGCCGGGCAGCAGGCCGAGCTTGACCTCGGGGAAGCCGAGCTTCGCCGACGACACGGCGATGCGATAATGACAGCCAAGCGCGACCTCGCAGCCGCCGCCGAGCGCGGTGCCGTGAATCGCCGCGATCACCGGCTTGTCGGCAGCCTCGATCATGTCGACCAGGGTGGGGAGCGCGGGCTCCTGCATCGGCTTGCCGAATTCGGTGATGTCGGCGCCGGCGAAGAAGGTGCGGCCGTCGCAGCGGATCACCATGGCGTGGATACTATCGTCTTCGACGCCTTGCTTGACCGCAGCCTCCAGCCCCTGTCGTACCGCAGCGCCCAGCGCGTTGACCGGCGGGTTGTTGGAAACGATGACGAGGACATTGCCGTCGCGGTGGGTGGTAATCGGGCTGGTCATTTTTCTCTCCTCGTTCCCCGGCGAAGGCCGGGGTCCAGTATCGATGGTGGCAGTTGGCTGGCGGCGCGCTTCGTTGCGGCAGCCTTGCCAACTGGACCCCGGCCCTCGCCGGGGTGGTGACTCGTTTATGTCAGCGCCGAATAGATCAGCGTCTTGAGCTCGCGGCGGATCGGGTAGATGTTGCTCGGGCTCATCTGCGTCATGAATATCATGTTGATGCGTTCGACCGGATCGATGAAGAATGCGGTCGAGAACATCCCGCCCCAATAATATTCGCCCGCCGAGCCGGGGACCATCGTCTTGGCGACGTCGGTCGTCACCGCGAAGCCGAGACCGAAGCCGACCCCGGCATTGGTCGCCTCGCTGAACAGCGATTTCGACATGGTCGCGAGGTCCGAATTGCCGGGCAGGTGGTTCATCGTCATCAGCTCGATCGTCTTGCGACCAACGATCCGCACACCATCGAGTTCGCCGCCTGCCAGGCACATGCGGCAAAAGCGGTGATAATCGTGGGTGCTCGATACCAGCCCGCCGCCGCCCGAAAGCTGGGTGGGCCTGCGCGCCCAGGCGCTGGTCGCGCCGGGATCGTACATCACGCGGCCCTTGCCGGCGACGAAAGTGTAGCAATCGGTGAGCCGCTCGAGCTTGTCGGCGGGCACCTGGAAGAAGGTGTCCGCCATGCCCAATGGGGCGAAGATGTGTTCTGCGAAGAAGGCGTCGAGCTCCATGCCCGAGACGCGCTGGACGACGGCGCCGAGCACGTCGGTCGAGACCGAATAATTCCACGCGTCGCCGGGCGAGAATTCGATCGGCAGCTTGCCAAGCTCCGCCACGAACTGGTCGAGCGTCAGATGGCCGTGCCAGCGCTCCAGCCCGAGCAGACGATAGGCGGTGTCGACATTGGTGCGCTGCTGGAAGCTGTAGGTAAAGCCCGAGGTGTGGCGCAGCAGATCGACCATCAGCATCGGCCGCGCCGGCGGCTTGGTGAGGAACGGGACCGAGCGTTCGTTATTATATCCGCCGCCACCGTCATAGACGCCGACCTGCTTCAGTTCGGGCAAAACGTGGTGGACCGGCGTATCGAGCGCGACCTTGCCTTGCTCGACCAGCATCATGAAGGCGATCGAGGTGATCGGCTTGGTCATCGAGGCGATGCGGAACAAGGCATCGTCGGCGAGGCGCCCGCCGCCCTCGCGCGCGGTGCCGAGGCTGGCGAAATGCGCGATCTCGCCGTCTCGGGCGACGAGGATCTGGGCGTGCGGCAGCAGGCCCGAGTCGATGTACCGTTCTTTCAGGAAGGCATCGATTCGCGCCAGGCGATCGGCGTCGAAACCGTGGTGTCCGGTGCTCGTTCCGTGCATCCCCTCTCCATACCTTTCATTCAAACGCACTTCACCCTATTGCCTTGAGTGGCGCGAGAATCAACACTATCGTTTCTGGAAACGACGATAAAGCCAAACCCGACATTCAAGACCGGAGAGAACAGCCTTGGCCAGCGACCCAATCATCCCGCTCGATCCCGCCTGGCCGAAATGCACCCTGGCCGAAGCGACCGCGCTGCTGACGGCGCCGGGGCAGCGCTTCGAGATGGAGACGGTGGCAATCGACGGCGTGGCGACGCGGGTGTGGAAGAATGCGCCGCCCAACCTCGCGCTGCTGCTGCAGTTTTCGCGCAGCCATGGCGAGCGGCTGTTCACCGTGCATCAGGACGAGCGCGTCACCTACGAGGCCAATTTCCGCGCGGTGGCGACGCTCGCCAACCGGTTGCGCGAGCTGGGCGTGGGCAAGGGGGATCGCGTCGCGCTGGCGATGCGCAACATGCCCGAATGGCCGGTCGCATTCTTCGCGGCGGCGAGCCTGGGGGCGATCGTCGTCCCGCTGAATGCCTGGTGGACGGGGCCGGAGCTCGAATACGGGCTGGCCGATTCGGGCGCCAAGGTGCTGATCATCGATCGGCGGCGGCACGAACGGCTGGTGGAGCATTACGAGGCGCTGCCCGATCTTCGGCATGTGCTCGTCACCCGCGCGACCACCCCGCTCGACGGCAAGGCGAGCCGGCTGGAGGACGTGATCGGCACGCCGCACGATTGGCACGCGCTGCCCGATGCCGCGCTGCCCGAAGCGGCGATCGCGCCCGACGATGCCGCGACGATCTTCTATACCTCGGGCACGACGGGCCAGCCCAAGGGCGCGCTCGGCACGCATCGCAACCTGATGAGCAACATCATGTCGGGGGGCTTTTCGGCAGCGCGATCGTATCTCAGGCGTGGCGAAATGCCGCCGCAGCCCGAGCCGCGCACCGGGCTGCTCGTCATTCCGCTGTTCCATGTCACGGCGTGCAGTGCCTCGATGATGGGATCGATCGCGACCGGATCGACGCTGGTTTTCATGCGCAAATGGGATCCGGTCGAGGCGATGGAGATCATCGAGCGCGAGAAGGTCAATCTGACCGGTGGGGTGCCGACGATCGCCTGGCAATTGCTCGAGCATCCCGAGCGCGATCGCTATGATCTCTCGAGCCTGGAGAGTATTGCCTATGGCGGCGCGCCCTCGGCGCCCGAGCTGGTCAAGCGCATTCATGAGGAATTCGGCGCGCTGCCCGGCAACGGCTGGGGCATGACCGAGACGATGGCGACGGTGACGCATCACGCCGGCGAGGATTATCTCAACCGGCCCGACAGCGCGGGCCCACCGGTGGCGGCGGCCGATCTCAAGATCATGTCGGAGGACGGCACGCGCGAGCTGCCGGCGGGCGAGGTCGGCGAATTATGGGCGCGGGGGCCGATGATCGTGCGGGGCTATTGGAACAAGCCGCAAGCCACCGCCGAGACCTTCGTCGATGGCTGGGTGCGCACCGGCGATCTCGCGCGGCTCGACGAGGAGGGGTTTCTCTACATCGTCGATCGTGCCAAGGACATCGTCATTCGCGGCGGCGAGAACATCTATTCGGTCGAGGTCGAGAACGTGCTCTACGCGCATCCCGCCGTCACCGATTGCGCGCTGATCGGCATTCCGCATCACACGCTGGGCGAGGAGCCGGCGGCGGTGGTGCATCTGGCACCGGGAATGAGCGCGAGCGAGGCCGAGTTGCAGGAGTTCGTGCGCGCGCGCCTGGCCGGGTTCAAGGTGCCGGTGGCGATCCGCTTCGTCGACGAAACGCTGCCACGCAACGCCAACGGCAAGATCCTGAAGCGTGATCTGAAGGGACTGTTCGTCAGCGAACAGGCGGCCTGATCGTTCCGGAAGCGGACCTTTTCGGGTCGTCATTCGTAGTTGCGGGATGCTGATCGACAACTTCCTGCGCGGCCGGCGGCGACGCGAGATGAGCGACGAGGAACGGCGCGCGCTCGAGGACGCGATCGAGCGCGTCGACCGCCTGCCGGCGCGGCGCACCACACATCATCGCGGCGAGCGCGTGCGCAGCAGCACCTTGCTGCTGTCCGGCGCGATGTGCCGTTACATGGATGCGCGCGACGGCTATCGGCAACTCGTCGCTTATCAAGTGCCCGGTGATTTTCTCGATCTGCACGGCTATCCGCTGCAGCGGCTCGATCACGACATCGCGACGATCACCGCGGCGGAAGTGGCGGTGGTGCCGCACGATCGGCTGACCGCGATCACCGAGCGTTTCCCGCATCTCGGCCGGATGCTGTGGTTTTCGACGCTGCTCGACGCGGCGATGCACCGCGAATGGATTTTTCGCGTCGGCCGCTTAGAAGCGATCGGGCGGCTGGCGCATTTTCTCAGTGAAACGCGCGCGCGAATGGCGGCGATCGAGCGGGTCGATGCCGAAGGGTGGTTCGATCTGCCGTTGACGCAACAGGATCTCGGCGAGGCGTGCGGCCTGACCAGCGTCCACGTCAACCGCATGGTCAAGCGCCTGCGCGAGGACGGACTGGTCGAGTTCGGCGACAAGCGCGTGCGGGTGATCGATCCCGAACGGTTGGCGCGGATCGGGGAATTCAGCCCGGACTATCTGTATTTGAACGACGAGTTCCGGACGCCGTAGGACGAGTCCGTCATGCCGGACTTGTTCCGGCATCCAAAGCGCCTCAAGAGCAACGAGCCGTTTGAGCGCGGTGGATTGGATCCTGGAACAAGTCCGGGGTGACGGGCAAGCTATTTGTCTTCGCCCGGCTTGCCGCCCGGATTCCAGGCCGGCACGAAATCGCTGTTGGCGAGCCATTTCGCTGGACCGACCAGCGAGCGGATCGCCTTGGTCATGAACGGAATATCGAGATTGGCGAGCGTGTCGGTCGGCTGGTGGTAGGTCGGCGTTACGGCCCAGCCCGACAGCGTGTGCGCGACGACGCCCTTAAGCGCGAGCGCATAATTGTCCGAACGCTGGAAGAAATGCTGCTCGGGATAGGGGTCGCCGGCGACGAGCGCGCCATGCTGCTTGAGCGCGGCGCCCAGGTTCGAACGGTCGAAACCGGTCATCATCAGCGTGTCCCTGGGCAATTTGGGGTCTTGCGCGCCGATCATCTCGAACTCGATATTGGCGACGATATTGCCCAGGGGGACGGGCGGATGCTCGCCGAAATAGGTGGAGCCGAACTCGCCGATCTCCTCGCTGCCGTAGCAGACGAACAGGATGCTCCGCTTGGGCTGCTTGCCGGTGGCGAGCGCCTGCGCGAGCTCGAGCACCGCGGTGGTGCCCGAGGCATCGTCGTTGGCGCCGTGCATGATCGTGCCGTCGGGCAGCACGCCGAGGTGATCGAGATGCGCGGTGAACAGCAATGTCCCGGCATTGGGATCGGAGCCCTTGAGGTAGCCGATCGCGTTGGTTGTGGTGTTGCGCTGCTGCGTCGTCGCGACGTCGAGCGTGACCGTCTTGCCCGCCCGCCTGGCGAGCGCGGCGACCTGATCGGCGGGGACGATCGCGATGGTCGAGCGCGACTCGGGAGGCTGGCCGTCGAGATAGGTCGGCAGCCGCGGGCTACCGCCGAACATCGTCACCAGCTTGCGCGTCGCATCGCTCTCGGTAAGCAGCAGCAGCTTGACGTGCTTGGCCGAGGCGGCGCGCAGGAAAGCGATCGGATCGACATCGGCGGCGCTGACCAGCACGACATCTCCCTCGGGCATTGCGGCCGCGTCGCTTGATGAGGCGACGGTGAGCGTACCGCTGACCGTCGCACCCGAGCCGGCCAGCAAGGTCGGCGTGATCACCAGATCGTTGGCCGAAAGCTTCGCCGGCCGGGCGAGCGTTTCGCGAACCACCGTCGCGGTCTGCAGGTAGCTTGCCATGCCGGGCGCGTGGGTGAGGCCGTAGGACTGGAATTCGGAAGCGACATAGGCGGCGGCGATCGCCTCGTCGCGCGTCGCGCTGCCGCGGCCCTGCAGCGCGTCGCTGGCGAGGAACGCCTCATGCGCGGCGACCGAGCGTTCGGTGACGCCGCTCTGCGCGATGGCCGGCGCGGCGAGAACGAGCGCGCTCGCGGCGAGCAGGCGAGCGGTATGGCGACAGAACATGGCGATTCCCCCGAAAACGTGATCGAACGGGGGGTATGGCGCGGCCGCGCGCGCGTCAACGTGGCGCATCCTTCATTGCCAGCATCGTTTCACCCGCTTAAGGCGTTCAGACACCGGAAACCGGTTTCTGCTAGAAGGACGAGCATGCTCTACGACGCTTACGAATTGCAGCGATCATGGCTGGCCAGCGCCAGCGCGATGGCCAATGTCGGCGCGGGACTGCTCAACAATCCGGCGAATCCGTTCGCTTATTTCGGCGGCGGGCCGGTGCTGGCTTCGGCGCTGGAGGTGTTCGCGCACGCCGCGGCGCCGCGCGGCAAGCCGGCGTTCGGGCTCGATCGCACGACGATCGATGGCCGTGATGTCGCGGTGCATGAGGAGATCGTGGCCCGCAAGCCGTTCGGCCAGTTGAAGCGCTTCGTGCGCGAAGGCGTCGAGGGCGGGCCGAAGCTGATGATCGTCGCGCCGATGTCCGGCCATTATGCGACGCTGCTGCGCGGCACGGTCGAGCGGATGCTGCCGTTCGCCGACGTCTACATCACCGATTGGCGCGACGCGAAGCTGGTGCCGATGGCCGAAGGGCGGTTCGATCTCGACGATTATATCGATTACGTGATTGCGTTTCTCGAGGAAATCGGGCCGGGCGGGCATGTGCTGGCGGTGTGCCAGCCGTCGGTGCCGTGCCTCGCCGCCGCGGCGGTGATGAATGCCGATAACAACCCGTGCCGCCCGAAAACGCTGACGATGATGGGCGGGCCGATCGACACGCGCGAGGCGCCGACCGCGGTCAACCTCGCCGCCACCGAGCGGCCGCATGCCTGGTTCGAGCAGAACGCGATCGCCACCGTGCCGATGACCTATCCCGGCGCCGGGCGGCAGGTTTATCCCGGCTTCCTGCAATTGGCCGGGTTCATGTCGATGAACCTCGGCAACCACCTGATGTCGCATTGGGAAATGTTCAAGCATCTCGTCCAGGGCGATGACGAGAGCGCGGATCAGACCAAGGACTTTTACGACGAATATCTGTCGGTGTGCGACATGACGGCGGAATTCTATCTGCAGACGGTCGACCTGGTGTTCCAGACACATGCGCTGCCCGACGGGACGATGACGCATCGTGGCAAGCGGGTCGATCTCGGCGCGATCACCGACGTCGCGATCCTGGCGATCGAGGGCGAGCGCGACGACATCTCGGGGATCGGCCAGACCAGGGCGGCGCTCAAGCTGACGCCCAATCTGCCCGAGGCGATGAAACATTATCATCTCGCTGCGGGCGCCGGGCATTACGGCATCTTCAACGGATCGAAATGGCGCACGCGCATCGCGCCGGTGCTGGAAGACTGGATCACCAAGTTCGACGGGGCCGAGGCGAGGAAGGCCTAGCCACCTGAATCTAAAATTCGCGTCATAAGTGTCCGTCATGCTGAACTTGGTTCAGCATCCATGGCGCAACGCCGGCCGCTGTGCCTGACGGTGATGAAGCACCATGACCCTGAAACACGTTCGCCGGTGACGATGCAACGCGAACGCTGCGTTCTGAATGCCGATCGGCTCTAATCGTAGGCGAAGCGGAAGACGCTCCAGACCAGCGCGAATGCCGCCAGCCACACCATCACGACGATGGCGAGGCCGAGCCAGCTGGTCGGGCGGTGCGACGCGGCTTCCGCGGCGGCGCGATGCTCGGCCATCTGCTCGGGCGTGACCAGCCGCTCGAACAGCCAGACGCCCGCCGGGATCAGGATGACGTCGTCGAGCAGGCCGATGACCGGCAGGAAATCGGGAATCAGGTCGATCGGCGACAGCGCATAAGCGGCGACCAGCAGACCGACCAGACGCGCCGTCCACGGCGTGCGCGGATCGCGCGCCGCCAGCCAGACGGCGTGCGCCTCGACACGGGCGCGATGAGCGAGCGAAGGGCCGGCCATTATCGCGGCATCGCGCGGCCGGGCAAGCCGGTCAAGCCGCGCCCTCGTTCGGATTATTTGCGGAGGCGGTCTCGCCTGGTGTCACTGCATTCGACGCTACGCATAGCTCACGACTTCATATTCGATGCCGTCGCCATCCTTGAAATAGAAGCGCCGGCCGGGTGCGTAATCAGCGTGGCCATAGGGTTTGAGGCCGAGCGCGAGCGCGCGCCGTTCTACATCGTCGAGTTGCTCGACCAGGACACCGACATGATTGAGCGGCCGACCCGGCATCGAGGGCCGGCCGTCGAGCGGCGCGGCGGCGGGGACGTGCAGCGCGAGGTAGCTCATCTCGTTGCCGACATGGACAGTGAAGCCGCGGCCGATGGTGACGCCGCGCCAGCGCTCGTGCCAATCGAACAAGCGCTCCATCATCCATGCCGTGCGATCGGGATCGCTGACCGTCAGGTTGACATGTTCGAGTGCCGCGTGCGCCATGGGACGTCTTCTCCGTTGAGCCAGATTCGGTTGACGGCGCCCTTATGCAACCTCAAGTTAAGTTGAGGTCAAGCTATTTTGGAGAGCGATGATTCGGGGAGGCGAGCTGATCCCGATCGGACAATTGGCGGCGCGCGTCGGCGTCAGCGTTTCGGCGATCCGCTTCTACGAAAGCCGGGGCTTGCTGGCGCCGCTGCGCAATGCCGGCGGGCAACGCCGCTTCGTGCGATCCGACATCCGCCGGTTGTCGTTCATCCTGATCGCGCAGCGACTGGGCCTGTCGATCGAGGAAATTAAGCGCGAACTGGACAAACTGCCGGGCAATCGCGCGCCGACCGCCGCCGACTGGCAGACGATCAGCCGCAGCATCCAGGCGCTGCTCGATGAGCGGATCGCGATGATGGCGCGGCTGCGCGACCGGCTGACGAGCTGTATCGGCTGCGGCTGCCTGTCGCTGAGCGTGTGTGCGCTTCACAATCCCCGCGACAGCGCTGCGGCGCGCGGGACGGGGCCGCGTTATCTCTTCGACGATGCCGGGGGCGGGGCAATCACCGCGATTGAAGCGCAGCGGCCGCGCCAAGCAGCTCCAGATCGTCGCGATTGATCACCGCGATCGGTACCTCGGCAAGCTGGCGCGAAAAGGCCTCCTTGGCGGTCATCCGCCGGCGTAGCGCCGGGTCGGCGAACTTGTGGAGCAGCGCCCGGGCGATGGCCCCGCTGAGATAGACGCCGTCCCAGGCGCCTAACGCCAGCACCAGATCGCCGATCATGCCGCCCAGCGCGCCGATGAAGGTGGTGAGCGTGGCTGCCGCGATCGGATCGCGCGCGGTATCGCGGGTGATGACCTCGGGCGCGGGCGCCGGGCCGCCAGACAGTGCCTCGTAGATGGCGACGAGGCCGGGCGCGCTGATCAACGCTTCGTTGCCGGCTGTCCCGCCGCGCCTGGCAAGATGCTCGGCAACCTTCGCCTCCTCGGGCGTCGTGACCGGAAAGCTCATGTGCCCGCCTTCGCTCTGCACCACGGCGAGACGGCCGCTCGCCGTCACTAGGCCGGCGACGCCAAGGCCCGTGCCGAGCCCGATCACCAGGAAGCTGCCGCCGGGGCGCACCGGCTTGGGGCGTGGGCCGGGCAGGGGCTGGAACGCGCTATCGGACAGTTCGGGGAGCGCGAGCGCGTTGGCGGCGCATTCGTTGATCGCATGCGGTCGCGCGCGCAGCACGGCCTCGACCCCGGACAGCGAGATATACCAACGGCTGCCGGTCATGTTGACCACGTCGCCGCGCACCGCGCCGGCGATCGCCAGCGCGCTCGGCAGCACCCGGTTCTCCATGCCGGCCTGTTTCAGATAAGCGGCGAGCGCGGACGTGAACGTGGCATGATCCGCGGTGTGAAAGGTCTGAACGTCGCGCGGCGCCAGTCCGGCGCTGCCGCCGCTCAGCCCGAAGCGCACCGATACGCGGCCGATATCGGCCACGAGCCCCACATCCTCGCCCCCCATTGGCGCCTCTCCTTTGCGACCCATCGTTCGCCGACGGTGCCGGGGTGATCGCTAACATATCGGGCCGCGAATACCAGCCGAAACTTCAACCGGGTACGAGCCGGGGCTGACGCAGAGGACGCGCCGCTATCTGTAGTGGTGGCAGCAGGTTGTTTCGAAGTGCGACCGCTTGTCAGCGATCAGCCCGCATAGTGGCTGAGAACCTCGTTCAGGCCGCGTGGTGTGCGTTTGCGGGTGGGAGAATAGAAGGGCGAATAGAGCGCGCGGATGCCCTTTTTGAGCAGCGCGCCGATATGCCACAGCATGGCGTCTTCGCGCGCGATCGACGCCTCACGTTCCGCGTCGGTCATCGCGGCGCGATCCACCTCCAGCAAATGCTGGCGCGATCGGTATGTATGTTTCGTCAGGTGCGCCATGACGAAGCGCGTGATCCAGACGCGATAGAAATAGGTGTAATAGAGGCGGCGCCACAGGCTGCCGCGCGCCGCCAGCGCCATGTAGAGCTTGAAGGCGATTTCGCGGTGCTCGAATTCCTCGGCATAATGCCAGCTGAACAGCCCCAGCGGGCCGGGCAGCGCGTCCTGCTTGTACTCGTCCAGCTCCTCGAACCACAATTGCGCCCAGACGATCCCGAACGCCTCGAAGCCTTCGACATAGCCGAGGCAGAATTCGATCGACCGGTTCTCGAGAAAGTCGTTCAATTCATCGCAAAACCGCCGCTCCAGCTCGGCGATCCGGGGATAGTGCCCGGTCTTGAAGCATTTGTTGAACCTGACGTGCTGGCGGTAATGCTGCGCTTCCTGCGCGATGAACCAGTCGACCTCGCGGATCAACTGGGCATCCCTGACCGGATCGAGCCGGTCCTTCACTTTCTTGAAGACGTTGATCGCAAACGGCTCGAGCCCGCACGGCAGCAGCGATACCGAATTGAAATACTGCGCGAACTCATGATGAGGCGCCCAGCGCGGGAAGCAGGACGAGAAATCGATCTTGGGGTAGCGAACGGTGAGCATGGCGGCTGCTTCCAGCGTTGTGCCCCGCCCAGGCGAAGGCCTTCGCTTCCGCCCTGTCTTATCCAGGTTAAATTCCGCTAAAAACGCACGGATTTCTTGCCGCGCTGCCGCGCGCGCGAACGCAAAACAAGACCGGGGTGACGGTTCGCCTCATCAGAATCGAACCGTCACCGGCGACCTCGTTTCAGGGTCCATGGCGCTCCATGACCGTCGAGCGCATCGCTTGGCGCTGCCCCATGGATGCCGAAACAAGTTCAGCATGACAGGCACTTATGACGCGACCGTCGATTTCACTATATCAAAGGACTTCGAACAGCCCCGCCGCGCCCATGCCGCCGCCGATGCACATCGTGACGACGACATATTTGGCGCCGCGCCGTTTGCCCTCGATCAGGGCGTGGCCGGTCATCCGCGCGCCGGACATGCCGTAGGGGTGGCCGATCGAGATCGCGCCGCCGTTGACGTTGAGCAGATCGTTGGGGATGCCCAGCTTGTCGCGGCAATAAAGCACCTGGACGGCGAACGCCTCATTGAGTTCCCACAGGCCGATATCGTCCATCTTCAGATTGAAGCGTTCGAGCAGCTTGGGGATCGCGAACACCGGGCCGATGCCCATCTCGTCGGGCTTGGTGCCGGCGACCGCCATGCCGACATAGCGGCCGAGCGGGGCGAGCCCGCGCTTCTCGGCGAGCTTCTCCTCCATCAGCACGCTGGCGGAGGAGCCGTCCGAGAGCTGGCTGGCGTTGCCGGCGGTGATCGTCATGTCGGGGCCGAGAACCGGTTGCAGCGACTTCAGCCCTTCCAGGCTGGTGTCGGGGCGGTTGCCCTCGTCCTTGGCCAGCGTCACTTCTTTCTGGGTGACTTCCTTGGTTTCCTTGTTGGTGACGTTCATCGTCGCGGTGACGGGGACGATCTCGTCGTCGAACTTGCCCGCGGCCTGCGCCGCGGCGGTGCGCTGCTGCGATTGCAGGGCATAGTCGTCCATCACGTCGCGGCTGATGCCGTAGCGCTTGGCGACGACTTCGGCGGTCTGCAGCATCGGCATGTAGATGTCGTCGTGCATCGCCAGCAACTCGGGATCGGGCGCGACGCGCATCTGCGGGGTCTGGACCAGGCTGATCGATTCGACGCCGCCGCCGATCGTGATGTCCATGCGGTCGTCGATGATCTCCTTGGCGGCGGTGGCGATCGCCATCAGGCCGGAGGCGCACTGGCGATCGACCGACATGCCCGCCACCGACACCGGAAGACCCGCGCGCAACAGCGCCTGGCGGGCGATGTTGCCAGCCTGGTGGCCCTGCTGGAGCGCGGCGCCGAACACGACATCATCGACTTCTGCGCCGTCGATCTTCGCGCGCTGGACGGCGGCCTCGATCGACTTCGCCGCAAGCGTCTGCGAGGGCAGGGCATTGAACGCGCCGCGATAGGCGCGGCCGATCGGCGTGCGGGCGGTGGAAACGATGACGGCGGAACGCATGGGGAATCCTCTCTTTGGCTTAAACGAAAATCTGGCTGATCCATTCGGCGATCATTGCGGGCTTGTCCTCGCCCTCGATCTCGACGGTGAATTCGTTGACCTGTTGCCACTGGCCGGGCCGCTTCTCGTCGAACGACAGGAGTTTGAAGCGGCCGCGCACGCGCTTGCCGGAACGCACCGGCTGCAGGAAGCGGACTTTGTTGCCGCCGTAATTGACGCCCATCTTCACGCCCTCGATCTCGGGCCGGTCGGGCACTTTCGAGGCGAGCAGCGGCATCAGCGACAAGGTGAGGAAACCGTGGGCGATGGTGCCGCCGAACGGTGTCATCTTCGCGCGTTCGGGATCGACATGGATGAACTGGTGATCGCCGGTGGCATCGGCAAATTTATCAATCATTTCCTGCGTGACTTCGACCCAGTCGGATATTGTTTCCATGCCGATGCGTTGGGCCATCTCCTGAACGGGAATCGTCGACACGGCTTTCCTTTCGGGGATCTTTCGTCGTAGCGCGGGCCATCACATAGGACCGCGCTACCCCCCGGGGCAAGCCTCAGTTGACCGAGAACACGAATATGACCGTTGACGCTACGTCCGCCGCGCGGGAAAGCATGGCTAAGCTGCACCGCGCGCCCGAACCCGATGTTCTAAAACCGCTGATCGAGCGTGCGAAGACCGATTCGTCGACGCGCTATCGGGTGATGGGGCAGGCCTCGTCGCTGCTCGACGAACTGCGCGCGGCGCAAAACAAGGGGTGGGTGAACCAGTTCCTCAACCAGTATCAGCTCGATTCGTCGGAAGGCCTGGCGCTGATGACGCTCGCCGAGGCGTTCCTGCGGGTGCCCGATTCCGATACCGCCGACTGGCTGATCGCAGACAAATTGGGCGATGCCGACTGGCTGGCGCATCGCGGCAAGTCGCGTTCGCGGATGGTCAATTCGGCGACCTGGGGTCTGGTGGTGGGCCGCGCGCTGGTCGGCGAGGGCGACGAAGGGCCGCTGCGCCGGCTGATCGCGCGCGCCGGCGAGCCGTTCGTGCGCCAGGCGGTCGGCGCCGCGATGCGCAAGATGGGCGAGATCTTCGTGATGGGCCGCACCATCGAGGAAGCGATGAAGCGGATGACCAAGCCCGAATATCGCGGCTTCACCGCCAGCTTCGATATGCTCGGCGAGGCGGCGCGCACGGCGCGCGACGCGCAGCGCTTCTACGAGGCGTATGAAAATGCCATCGCGGCGGTGGGCAGCGATCGCGCGGCCGGGCATTCGATCTCGGTCAAGCTGTCGGCGCTCAACGCGCGCTACGAGGTCGCGCAATATGATCGCTGCGTGCCCGAGCTGACCGAGATGCTCGAAGCGCTGGCGGTGCAGGCGGCGAACAAGGGCATCGCGCTCACCGTCGACGCCGAGGAACAGGACCGGCTCGAAATGAGCCTCGACATCATCCAGAAGATCGCCGGCCTGCCCGCGCTCAAGGGCTGGGACGGGTTCGGCATGGCGGTGCAGGCGTACAGCAAGCGCGCGCGGCCGGTGATTGCCTGGGCCGACGCGCTCGATCGGGTGATGAACGTGCGGCTGGTCAAGGGCGCCTATTGGGATACCGAGATCAAGAAAGCGCAGGTCGACGGGCTCGACAATTATCCGCTGTTCACCCGCAAAGCCTCGACCGACGTCTGTTACCTCGCCTGCGCGAAGGACATGCTCGCCGCGAAGAACATCCGCCCGGCGTTCGCCAGCCACAACGCGCTGACGGTCGCGACGATCATCGAATGGGCGGGTAATTCGCGCGACTTCGAGTTCCAGCGGCTGCATGGCATGGGCGAGGGCCTCTACGAGCGGCTGGTGCGCGAGAATGGCTATCGCTGCCGGGTCTATGCGCCGGTCGGCGGGCACAAGGATCTGCTCGCTTATCTCGTCCGGCGGCTGCTCGAAAACGGGGCAAACACCAGCTTCGTCCACCAGCTCGCCAAGGAGGAGCTGAGCGAGGACGAACTGCTCGCCGATCCGGTGGCGAAGGTGGCCAAGGTCGGCGGCACCCGGCATCCGTCGATCCCGCTGCCCAAGGATCTGTACCAGCCGGAACGGACCAACAGCGCCGGGATCGATCTCGGCGACCGCAAGGTGCTGAAGCGCGCGCGGACGGCGGTCAACAAGCCGCACGCCTATATGGCCGACGGGTTCACCGACAAGCTGGCGCAGACCCAGGTTTTCGACGCGATCGCGCGCGCCGAAGCGGCGTTTCCGAAATGGACCGCGCGCAATGTCGACGAGCGTGCGGGCATGCTCGAGAAGCTCGGCAATTTGCTCGAGAAGCATCGCGACGAATTGATGGCGCTGTGCATCCAGGAAGCGCACAAGACGATCCCCGACGCCCTTGCCGAGGTGCGCGAGGCGGTCGATTTCTGCCGCTATTATGCGGCGCGGGCGCGGGCCGATCTGCAATCGGTCGAGCTGCCGGGGCCGACCGGCGAGCACAACATGATGCACCTCGACGGGCGCGGCGTGTGGGCGACGATCGCCCCTTGGAACTTCCCGCTGGCGATCTTCCTGGGGCAGACGGTGGCGGCACTGGTCACCGGCAACACCGTTGTCGCCAAGCCGGCGCCGCAGACGCCGCGGATCGCCGCACGCGCGGTCGAGCTGGCGCACCAGGCGGGCATCCCCAAGGACGTGCTGATCCTGGTTTCCGGCGGGCCGGAGATCGGCGCGGCGATCACCCACGATACACGAGTGCAGGGCGTGGCGTTTACCGGCTCGACCGGCACGGCGCGCCGCATTGCCCGCTCGCTGCTGGAGGATGAGAACCGCGCGCTCGTCCCGCTGATCGCCGAAACCGGCGGCATCAATGCGATGATCGTCGATTCGACCGCGTTGCCCGAGCAAGTGGTGGCCGATGTCATCACCTCGTCGTTCCGCTCGGCGGGGCAGCGCTGCTCGGCGCTGCGTCTGCTGCTGCTGCAGGAGGATATCGCCGAGGGCATGATCGAGATGCTCAAGGGGGCGATGGACCTGCTGGTGATCGGCGATCCGGGCGATCCGGCGACCGATGTCGGCCCGGTGATCGACCAGGCAGCTTACGACAAGCTGATGTCGTATCGCGATTCAGTGCACGGCCAGTGGCTCAAGACCGTGGAGGTGCCGGCCGAGGGCCTGTTCGTGCCGCCGACCTTGATCGGCATCGATGCGATCGAGGATCTCCGCCAAGAATGGTTCGGGCCGTTGCTCCACGTCGCGACCTGGCCGGCAGGCAAGCTGATCGAGACGATCAAGCGGGTCAACGACAAGGGTTTCGGGCTGACGATGGGGCTGCACAGCCGCATCGCCCGCGCCGCCGAGGTGACGGAACACCATGCCCATGTCGGCAATCTCTACGTCAACCGCTCGATGATCGGCGCGGTGGTCGGCAGCCAGCCGTTCGGCGGCGAGCGGCTGTCGGGCACCGGGCCCAAGGCGGGCGGGCCGCATTACCTGTTCCGCTTCGTCGCCGAGCGCGCGGTGTCGATCGACACCACCAGCGCCGGCGGCAATGCCTCGCTGCTCAGCATGGGCGACAGCACGATGTGAGCGGTCAGAAGCTATGAACGCGTTTCGCAAAGGTGAAACGTAGCGTGCCATCTTGGACACGAACGTCTTGAATCTCGTAGAGGCCGGTGTAACCGCTTCGACGCCAAGGACCGTCGCCGTCTGGTATAACGCTTTTGGTTAAAAGCGCTTCGCCCTTACGCAACGCTTCGACAAACGGCAACCATTCTGGTCGGTCGTCGACACCGGGATCTGCGTATTCGGGCCAGGTGCCTCTGGTCCATCGCTCATGGACGCAGGGGTAGTCCTTGCCCTGCCATCTGGCGAACCACGATCCTTGGCGGCCTTTCGGCGTTATCATCCCTTTACTCCTGTTTTGGGTTCCCCTAGCCGTCGCTCGCCGCGCTCGCGCAGGTCCGCGAGCAGCGTCTCGATCGCCCAGCGGCTGGCGGTGGCGATCTCGGGCGCGGTCATATCCCATTGGTCACGCATTTCGCGCCAGGCGAAGCCGCTCGCCAACAACTGGATCGCCGCGATCGCATAAGTGCGGTCCGGCTCGGGCAGGGCGATACCCGCCTCGTCGAGCAGCGCGCGATAAGCGGCGGTGCGCTCGGGCTTCATTACGTTGCGGATCGCGCGGCCCTCGGGGCTCGCCATCGCCACCGTCATCGCCGCGGCCTTGGCATCGAAATTGGCAAAACCGGCATCGAGCCCGTCGAGCAATCCGGTCAGGCTTTTCGGCATGCCGACCGGCGGGCCGAGCTTGCGCCACATCGCGGCGCGCAGCGCGTCCTGATCGGGAAAGTAGCGATAGACCGTGCGCCGCGACACGCCGGCGCGTGCGGCGACATTGTCATGGTTGAGGTGCTCGCCCTCGGCGATCAGCGCGAGCAGGGCATCCTCGATACGGACTTGGGTGGTGGTTGGGGCATCCATGCCGTCGTCATGGCCGTTGGCACAAAATGTGTCAAATAATGATTGACACATTTTGTGCCATGATCGATCATGCGTCATCGAGTCGGAGGACGGGCATGATTTTTCACGTATCGATCGATGCGGACGATCCGCGTCATGTCGCGGGCGTGCTCGCGGAATTGTGGGGCGGCGCGGCGGAGCCGTTTCCGCCCGTTGCCGAAGGAAGCTGGATGGCGATGGCCGGCGACGATCGCAACACCACGATCGAGGTCTATCCGCGTGGCACCGAGCTGGTCGAGGCGCAAGGCGATGCCGATGCCTATGGTGTAAAGGGCGCGCCGGATCGGCGATCGGCGACGCACATTGCCCTGGCCACCGCACTGGGCCCCGAGGCCGTGTTCGCGATCGCCGAGCGCGAGGGCTGGCCGGCCAAGTATCGCAAGCGCGGCGGGGTGTTCGGCGTGGTCGAGCTGTGGATCGAGGGGTGCCGGATGGTCGAGGTGCTCACCCCCGAGATGCAGGCCGAATATGCCGCGACGATGACGATCGCCGGATGGCGCGGTTTCCTCGCAAGCGTGCGCGGCGCCGACGCGGCGCTCGCCTGAGGCTCAGCCTTTCGTCGGCTTTTCGTCCTCCTTGAGGTCGATGCGCTTGACCGGCTGCACCTCCGGATAAGGCATGATGACGGTGCCATCGGGCGCGGCGGTGTAGGTCGTCTGGGTGGGGTAGGCGATCGTGATCCCTTCTTCGGCGAACTTCTTCATCACCGCCACCAGGAACTTGTCGCGTGTCGCATGGGCGACCGACCAGTCGGCGCCGGGCGTGTCGATCCAGACCGTGTGGTTGAGCGCGCTGTCGCCGAATTCCTCGAAGCCCGATCGGCTTGCTTCGCCGCCGACGCTTTCGACCAGTTCCTTGAGCATCGCCGGCAGCCGCTCGAGCGTTTCCACTGGCGTCTCGTAAGCGACGCCGATCGTATAGGTCGTCCTGATCTTCTGGCGGCCCGCGAGGTTGATGATGAACTTGTCGAGCAGGTTCTTGTTGGAAACGATCAGCATCTCGCCAGTGAACATGCGGATGCGCGTCGATTTGAGGCCGATTTCGTCGATCGTGCCGAACTTGCCGTCGACATTGACGCCGTCGCCGCGGCTGAACGGTCGATCGAAGATAATCGCCAGCGCCGCGAACAGATCAGCGAAGATGCCCTGCGCGGCGAGACCGATGGCGATGCCGCCGACACCGAGGCCGGCGACGAGGCCAGTGACGTTGACGCCGAGATTTTGCAGCAGCACCACCAGCGCGATCGCGAACACGACGATGCTGACGAGCAGGCGGATCAGGCCCATCGCGTTGAGCACCGCATCACCCTGATAGTCTTCGGCCGAGGTGCGGTGCTCGATCGCGCCGAGCACCAGCTCACGTGCCCAGATCGCGCCCTGAAAGACGGCCGCGACGACGAACAGGAAATCGACGATCGCGTCGAGCGCCGGCGGCGTATCGGCATAGCCGTCGACCAGCCGGATCGCGACCATGACGATGAAGAAGCTGGTCGTCCTGCTGACTGCGCGGCCGATGATCGTCCGCCAGTCCGAGCGTGGGCGCTCGGGACGGCACAAGCGCGCGCCGAGCCCGCGCAACCCGTAAAGGATGGCGGCGATGACGATGCCGATCACCGCGGCGATGATGATCTGCAGCCAATGCGTCTGCAGCCAGTCAGTCGTCGCCACGACGAAATTGTGGATCTGCTGCTGCATCGATTCGGCCGGCTTGACGGGCGCGGGCGCGGGCGTGGTCGTCGCGGGGGCGGCGGCGTTACTGGCGAACATGGCTCTCTCTTCAGGCTGCTTGGCGCGTCGGCGCGGCTTCGGCTTCGAGGAAGGCGATCAGGCCGCGCTCGATGCGCGTCAGGTATTTCATGGTGCGGGGCAGCTTCAGCACCGCGCGGAATGCCGACTGGCCGCTCTTGCTTTTGGCAAGGTCGATCAGACGGGGGTGGACGTAGGACTTGCGCGCGATCGCCGGGGTGTTGCCGAGCGCGGCGGTGACTGGCTCGAGCATCGTCTTTAGGCTGATGTCGCGCTTCGCGGTGGCGAGCGCCTCGAAGGCGAGCATGCTCGCGCCCCAGGTGCGGAAGTTCTTGGCGGTAAAGTCTGAACCCATTGCTTCATGGATATAGTCGTTGACGTCGCCCGATGTCACGGCATGGCCTTCGCCGTCGCTGTCGATCCAGCGGAACAGGTGCTGGCCGGGCAGATCCTGGCAATTGCGCACGAAGCGGATCAGTGAGCCGTCGGCGATGGTCAGCGCGCGCGTCTTGCCCGATTTCGCCTTGTATTGCAGCTTGAGGACGCGGCCGTCGAGATCGGCGTGGCGCTTGCGCAAGGTGGTCGCGCCATAGCTCCTGTTCGATTTGACATAGCATTCGTTGCCGACGCGCACGAAGCCGAGATCGAGCAGGCGAACGACCGCGGCGACGGCGCGATCCTTGTCCATCCTGCGGTGGCGCAGGTCGGCTTCCACGCGCCGGCGCAGCTTCGGCAGCGCGCGGCCGAATTCGGCGCAAAGCTCATATTTCTCCGCTTCGCGCGCCTCCCGGAAATCGGCGTGATAGCGATATTGCTTGCGTCCTTTCTCGTCCCAGCCGACCGCCTGGATGTGGCCGTTCGGCTTGGGGCAAAACCAGGCGTCTCGATAGGCGGGCGGCAGCCCGATGGCGTTCAGGCGATCGATCTCCTCGCGATCGGTGATGCGCTTGCCGTCGGCATCCCAATAACCCCAGCCGTGGCGGACCTTGCGGCGGGTGATGCCGGGCTCGCTGTCATCCGAATAGACGATCCTCGCCAAGGCATTCCCTTCCGCTTGCGCAACGTCGCTTCCAATGCGCGGACCATCGCCTGGTTCCGGAACGGGCGGCGCGAGCGGTCGTTCAATCGGCGTGCAACCCGAACAAGATGGAGGACATCATGGCCGATCTTACCGGCAAGACAGTGCTGATCATGGCGACCGACGGCTTCGAGCAATCGGAACTGTTCAAGCCGCGCGAGGCGCTGCTCGATGCGGGCGCGACGGTGACGCTCGCCTCGATAAAGACCGATCCGATCCAGGGCGTCGTCAACGACGACAAGAAAGCCGAAACGATCACGCCGGATATCACGCTCGATCAGGTAACGCCGGATGAATACGACATGCTGGTGCTGCCCGGCGGCGTCGGCAATCCGGACAAGTTGCGGATGCAGGCGCGCGCGCCCGAAATCGTTCGCGCCTTTCTGGAAGCCGGCAAGCCGGTCGCGGCGATTTGCCACGCGCCTTGGTTGCTGATCGAAGCCGATGTCGTGAGAGGCAAGAAGGTGACGAGCTGGCCCTCGGTGCGCACCGATCTGCGTAATGCGGGCGCGGACGTGGTCGATCAGGAAGTGGTGGTCGATGGACAGCTCATCACCAGCCGCAAGCCCGATGACATCCCGGCGTTCAACGCGGCGATCGCCAAGGCGTTGACTCGCGAGCTGGCCGACGCCTGACAGCGAAATCGATCCGCCGCGGATACGAAAACGGGCGCCGGAATCGACCGGCGCCCGCTTTCTGACAGTTAAGGATCAGGCCTTGACGTGCTTCGAGATGTGCTTGTTCATCTCGAACATCGAAACGCGATCCTTGCCGAACACCTTCTTCAGCTTGTCGTCGGCTACGATCTCGCGCTTGTTCTCGGGGTTCTGCAGGTTGTTCTTCTTGATGTGGTCCCACACCTTGCTGATCACCTGGCTGCGCGGCAATTTGTCGTTACCGACGATCGCCGCGAGCTCGGGCGAAGGCTGAACGGGGGCGTGAATACCGCCGGTCTTGGGTGCATCGGCCATGTTTATCCTTTCCTTTCAGGTCGCAGGCCGCCGCGAATCATCGCGCGGCCGAGCGGGCCCCGTTTGTGCGCTGCCTTCACGCATTTGTCACGCCCCGACGGGCGGTTGCATCGGCAGGCGGTTGCCTGCATCTGGGGAGCGAAGCCGAGAAGGAGCACAGGATGAAGACCCGCGCCGCCGTCGCGTTCGAAGCGAAACGCCCGCTCGAGATCGTCGAGCTCGATCTGGATGGGCCAAAGGCGGGCGAGGTGCTCGTCGAGATCATGGCGACCGGCATCTGCCACACCGATGCCTATACGCTCGACGGGCTGGACAGCGAGGGGCTGTTCCCCTCGATCCTCGGCCATGAGGGCGCCGGCATCGTTCGTGAGGTCGGCGCGGGGGTTACCTCGGTGAAGCCGGGCGATCACGTCATCCCGCTCTACACGCCCGAATGCCGCCAGTGTAAATCGTGCCTCAGCCAGAAAACCAACCTGTGCACCGCGATCCGCGCCACGCAGGGCAAGGGCCTGATGCCCGACGGGACCAGCCGGTTCAGCTACAAGGGGCAGACGATCTTCCATTACATGGGCTGTTCGACCTTCTCGAACTTCACCGTGCTGCCCGAGATCGCGGTGGCGAAGATTCGCGAGGACGCGCCGTTCGACACCAGCTGCTATATCGGCTGCGGGGTCACGACTGGGGTCGGCGCGGCGGTCAACACCGCCAAGGTGGCGCCCGGCGAGAACGTCGTAGTGTTCGGGCTCGGCGGGATCGGGCTCAACGTCATCCAGGGCGCGAAGCTGGCCGGGGCGGACCGCATCATCGGCGTCGACATCAATTCGACCCGCGAGGAATGGGGCCGCAAGTTCGGCATGACGCATTTCCTCAACTCGAAGGGCCTGTCGCGCGAGGAGACGATCGCGAAAATCCTCGAATTGACCGACGGCGGCGCCGATTACACCTTCGACGCAACCGGCAATACCGAGGTGATGCGCACCGCGCTCGAATGCTGCCACCGCGGCTGGGGCGAGAGCATCATCATCGGCGTGGCCGAAGCCGGCAAGGAGATCGCGACGCGGCCGTTCCAGCTCGTTACCGGGCGTGTGTGGAAAGGCACCGCGTTCGGCGGCGCGCGCGGCCGCACCGACGTGCCGACAATCGTCGACTGGTACATGACGGGCAAGATCGCGATCGACCCGATGATCACACATCGGCTGACGCTCGACGAGATCAACAAGGGCTTCGACCTGATGCACGCCGGCGAGAGCATCCGGTCGGTGGTGATCTATTGAGGGAGAGGAAAAGATGTTCAGCCATGTGATGGTCGGCGCCGACGATATTGCGGCGTCCAAGGCTTTTTATGATGCCACGCTCGGCGCGCTGGGCTGCAAGCCCGGCATGACCGACGACAAGGGGCGCGTGATCTACGCGCATGATGGCGCGCTGTTCATGATCTCCAACCCGATCGATGGGGCGCGGGCGACCCATGCCAATGGCGGGACGATAGGCTTCCGTGCCTCGTCGCCCAAGCAGGCGGACGCCTGGCATGCCGCGGGGGTCGCCAATGGCGGCACTTCGGTCGAGGATCCGCCCGGCGTTCGCGAAGGCGGCTTCGGCAAAGTCTATCTCGCCTATCTGCGCGATCCCGCCGGCAACAAATTGTGCGTGGCGCATCGGCTGGCGTGATGGAAGCGGCGCGATGGATTCTCACGCTCGCTTGCGAGGATCGGGTGGGGATCGTCGCGGCGGTAAGCGGGTTTCTCGCCGAGCGCGATGGCTTCATCGTCGATAGCCAGCAATATGCCGATCTGGAAACCGGGCGGTTCTTCATGCGCGTCGTGTTCCAGGCCGGCGGGCCGCGCTTTCCCCTCGTCACGCGCGTGTTGCGCGAAGCGTTTGCCGAAACCGCGGCGCGGCTGGACCTGGGCTGGGCGCTGGTCGACGCCGAGGCGAAGCCGCGTGCGGTTATCGCGGTTTCCAAGGGCGGGCACTGCCTCAACGACCTTCTGTCCCGCCGCCAATCGGGCAGCCTAGCCGTCGAGATCGCGGGCGTCGTTTCCAATCATGACACGCTTCGCGGGCTGGCCGAGTGGCATGGCGTGCCGTTCCACTATCTGCCGATCGACAGGGGCGATCGCGCGGCGCAAGAAGCGGCGATCGCGCGTGTCATGGACGATACCGGGGCCGAACTGCTGGTGCTTGCGCGCTATATGCAGGTGTTGTCGGCTGATTTCGCGACGCGGCTCGACGGGCGGTGCGTCAACATCCACCACAGTTTCCTGCCGGGGTTCAAGGGCGCCAGGCCCTATCATCGCGCGCATGAAAGGGGCGTGAAACTGATCGGCGCGACCGCGCATTTCGTCACCGGCGATCTCGATGAAGGGCCGATTATCGAGCAGGCGGTCGAGCGCGTCGATCATCGCGCCTCGACCGATGACATGATCGCGATCGGCCGCGACATCGAAGCCCAGGTGCTGGCGCGAGCGGTCAACGCGATCGGCGCGCGGCGCGTGTTCCTCAACGGCGGCAAGACGGTGGTGTTCAAGTGACGACGATCGAGACGGTATCGGAGAACAAGGCGTTCGGCGGCGTACAGGGCGTCTATCGCCATGCCTCGGCAGCGACGGGCACCGGCATGACCTTCTCCGTGTTCGTGCCGGCGCATGATGCGGGCGAGCGATTGCCTGTGCTGTGGTATCTTTCCGGGCTGACCTGCACGTATGCCAATGTCACCGAGAAAGGCGACTATCGCGCCGCCTGCGCCGAGCACCGGGTGATCTTTGTCGCGCCGGACACCAGCCCGCGCGGCGACGGCGTGCCGGATGATGAGGCCTATGATTTCGGGCAGGGCGCCGGTTTCTACCTCGACGCGGCTGAGGCGCCCTGGGCGACGCATTTCCACATGCGCCGCTATATCGAGGACGAGGTGCCGCAGGTGATCGCCGCGCATTTCCCGGCGGCCATGGCGCGGCAATCGATCACGGGCCATTCGATGGGCGGGCATGGTGCGCTGACGATCGGGTTGCGCAATCCGGATCGGTTCCGCTCGGTCTCCGCCTTCGCGCCGATCGTCGCGCCGTCGCGCGTGCCGTGGGGCGAGAAGGGGCTGGGCGGCTATCTCGGCGCCGATCGCCTGTCATGGCGGCGCTATGACGCCTGCGCGCTGATCGAGGATGGCGCGCGGCTGCCCGAATTGCTGGTCGATCAGGGGGATGCCGATCCGTTTCTTGCCGATCAGCTCAAGCCCGAGTTGCTCGCGTCAGCGTGCCGGGCGGCGGGAATCGACCTCACGCTACGAATGCAGCCGGGATACGACCACAGCTATTATTTCATTTCGACCTTCATGGCCGATCACGTCGCCTGGCACGCCGCGCGGCTGAGGTGACCTTTGCCTTGGCTCCGCCCGCTTTCCATGGTGGCAACGAAGTTCGCCGCATCAAACTCGAATCGTCACCTGCGAACTCGTTTCAGGGTCCATGGAGCTCCAGTCACCGCCAGGCGCGGCTGCTGCTGTTGTTCCATGGATGCTGAACCAAGTTCAGCATGACGACACTGATGCAGCGAACTCCAGATTCTAGAAATTAAATCCGACCGCGACGCCATATTGGCGCGGCTCGATCGTGAATACGTTGGTGAACAGGCCCGACGACTGGTCAGTGACATACTGGCCGGTAATCGCATTGTCGTTCGTCAGGTTCTTCACGAAGCCCCTGACATACCATTTGTTGTCCGGGCCGTTGACCGTCAGCTGCGCGTTGACGACCTCATAGCCGGGCAGGCGATCGATCGGCTGGTTGAAGATCGAGGCATAGCTGTTGCCGGTGTAATTGAGATCGACGCGCGGCACGATCGTCCAGTCGCTGGCGGTATGGAACGTGTATTGCGCGCCCACCGCGAACTTGTAGCTCGGCGCCTGCGGCAGCTTGTTGCCCTTGACGTTGACCGGCACGCCTGAGCCTTCGAAATTGATCCCGCCGAACAGCGCGCCGACGGTTCCGGCATTCTCTTCCAGCTGGTCGCAGATCGAATAGGCGCCGTAGGTGCCGTTGGGCAGTACCTGGGTCGCCGGTTGCAGGATCCCCGGCTCGCCGATGCTGGTGCCGATCGCGCCGTTGATCGTGTCGACATAGGCCTGCGCCGCCGCGGCCGAGCCGGCGGCCGAATAGACCGCGCAGTTGGACGCGTTGGTGATGTCCTTGATGATTACCGCATCGGTGCGGCCGCCCGAGGGATCGCGCGGGTTGGCCAGATAGGTGTCGCCGCTGACCTTCGATTTCAGCCAGCTGAAATTGGCGTTGACCACGAAATCGGGGGTCGGGCTGATGATCGCCTCGGCCTCGATGCCGTAGATCTTGGCATTGACGTTATCATTGACCGCGGTGCGCGCGACGATGCGGGCGAGCTGCAGGTTCTTGTAATCGTAATAGAAACCGGTCAGGTTGAGCTGCAACGTGCCATCGAGGAAGGTGTTCTTCGAGCCGATTTCATAGGCGTTGATGCTTTCCGGCTTGAATGCCGTCGGCACCGCGAACACCGGCGACAGCGGCGGGTTGATGCCGCCCGATTTGTAGCCGCGCGAATAGGACGCATAGAGCAGGTTGTTGCGGCTGATCTTGTAATCGAGCACCGCGCGGCCGGTCAGGCGGCCGAAGCTGACGTTGGTTTCCGCCCAGGGTTGAACGCCGGGCAGCGTCGAATCGAAATCGAGCCCTGCGTAGTTGAGCGCTTGGCTGAGATCGGTCGCGCCATAGGGCAGCGCCGGGTTGGCGCCGGCGGCGTCGACCAGATAGGTGGTGCGCGCCTTGAGATATTTCTGGTCGTGGTTGTAACGCAGGCCGAGCGTCAACTTGAGCTTGTCGTTGAATTCGAAATAGGTCTCGCCGAAAATGCCGTAGGACTTCAGGCGGAACTTCGCTTCGTCGTTATTGTAGAATGGCGTCGCGAACACCAGGCCTGGAGGCGCTGCGCCCGATGCGGCCGCTGCGGCGGCGAGCAGGCCCGACGTGTAATCGAGTCCGAAGGAATTGACGTAATAGGCGTTGTTGGTGGTCTTCTGATCGAGGTAGATGCCGCCGAGCAGGAAGTTGAACATCCCGTCGAAATGGCTGGCGACATGCGCTTCGACCGACCATTGCTTGTAATTCGCCTGCGAGCGATCGAAATCGATGCTGCGATCATAGCAGCCGATCGATGCCCCCGAATAGACGCCGCCATCGTTCTTCGACGCATCCGATTGGCAGACGCCACCGGCGGCGCCGTTGGGAATCAGCACATTGGCCAGGCCGGTGAACGGGTTGGTCGTGAGCCCCGGCGCGAAGCCGAGCAACGGCAGCGCCGCCGCGGGCAGGCTGGCCAGCGTCTGCAGCGTCTCGAGCCCCGGATTGTTGGTGAGCGGGCTTTCCACCGCCATCGTGTAATCGGTGCGGCTGTCGACCTTGTTGCTGGCGTAGCCGCCGGTCAGATTGAGGTCGATCTTGCCGAAACTATGGAAGAACTTGGCCTGATATTGCTGTTCCTGCGCGTAATAGGTCGGATTGAAGTCTTCGTTGACGTGGCGCAGGTTCGCCGGATTGGCCGCGTCGGCGAAGAAATCGGTGCCATAGACCGAGCCGAGGCCAAGCGGCGCCAGACCCGGATTGCCCGCGATCGACAGGAACTCGCTCGAGCTCTGGATCGAGGCCAGGGTGGAATTGCCGTTGGTCACGTCATTGGTCAGCCGATCGGGCAGGCAGCCCAGGATGCCGGTCGGATCGCGGTGGCAGAGCTGCTTCTGGATGCGCGCGCGATCGTCTTTCTCGTGGAAATAATAGCCGATCAGGTCGAGCCGCGTATCGCTGTCCGGCTCCCACGACAGCGTGCCGCGCACCGAATAGAGCTTGCGGCCGTCGATATCCTTGCCGTCGTAATCGTTGGTGGTGAAGCCGCCGCGGTTCAGCCACAGGCCAGCGACGCGCACGCCCAGCGTATCGCCGAGCGGCAGGTTGAACATCCCCTTGGCCTTCTTCGAATCGAAATTGCCATATTCGAATTCGCCATTGGCGTGGATGCCCGAAAGGTCCGGCTTGGCGGTGATGAAATTGACCACGCCCGAGGTCGCGTTGCGGCCGAACAGCGTGCCCTGCGGCCCGCGCAGCACCTCGATCCGCTCGAGATCGTAGAATTCGCTTTCGAACAATCGCGTCGAGACCAGCGGCATGTCGTTGACGTGGATCGCGGTCGCGCTGTCGCACGAGGTGCCGGTGCATAGGTCGCCGATGCCGCGGATCGTGAAGCTGGACGAGGTGAAGTTGGTCTTGGTGAAGCTGACGTTGGGCAGCGATTGCTGCAACGCGGCCGGGTTGACGATCTGCTGCTGCTGCAGGTTCTGCGCGGTGAAGGCCGAAACCGCGATCGGCACGTCCTGCAACCGCTCGGACTGGCGCTCGGCGGTGACGACGATGTCCTGAATGCCGCCGGCCTCTTGCTGCGTCTGGCCGGTCGCGGCGGTGGTGTCGGGCGCCGGCTCTGTTTGCGTGGGCGCGGTAGCAGTGTCGGTCTGGGCAAGCGCGGGAGCGGCCGAAAGCAGCGCGATCGCGGATGCGGCGAGCAGTTCGAACTTCTTCATGCTAGACATCCCCTCCTGCCGCTTGCCGGTCTTTTGGTGCCGGCTAAACGGAGTTCCTGTTTCAGGTATGTAAATTAAACGATCAAATAGCGCACCAGTCAATCGAATATAATTAGGAAAACTGCGGGGTTGCGGAGATGTTGCGCAAATGAGACAGTTTCAAAATCGAACTTTTGTTGTGGAAATCCCCGATTGCCGTAGCGTTACCGGCGATTCGGGCCGGATGGAGTGCCGATGACTTTCGATCATGCCGAACCCGAAGATGGCGACACGGTTGCGTCGCCAGCCAAGATTCTCGTGCCCGAGGAGGTTGCCGAGGCGGTGCGGACGCTGATCCGCTGGGCCGGCGACGATCCGGCGCGCGAAGGGCTGCTCGATACGCCGGCGCGGGTCGCGCGGGCGTGGCGGGAATATTGCCAGGGCTATGCCGACGATCCCGCGCGCCATTTGTCGCGGGTGTTCGAAGAAGTGGGCGGCTATGACGAGATCGTGCTGTTGAAGGACATACCCTTCCAGTCGCATTGCGAGCATCACATGGCGCCGATCATCGGCAAGGCGCACATCGCCTATCTGCCGAAGGATCATGTCGTCGGCATCTCCAAGCTGGCTCGCGTGCTGCATGCCTTCGCCCGGCGGCTGCAGGTGCAGGAGCGGCTCACCGCGCAAGTCGCCGATTGCATCTGGGAGCATCTCGATCCGGTCGGCGTCGCGGTGGTAATCGAGGCGAGCCACGCCTGCATGACCGCACGCGGCGTGCGGACGCCCGGCGTGACGATGGTCACCAGCCGGATGATGGGCGTGTTCCGCGACGACGACCGCAGCCGCAAGGAAGTGCTGGCGTTGATGGGCATCGCGGCGGCGTGAACGAAGGGCGCAAGAGAACCGTTCTGGTTACGGGTGGGGCGAAGCGTGTCGGCGCGGCAATCGTGCGACACCTTGCCGCGCAAGGGCATCGCGTCGTCATTCATTATGGGAACTCTCAGTTAGAGGCGGCGCGCCTCGCGGCCGAAACCGGTGGCGTCGCGATCGGCGCGGACCTCGCCGACCAGTCGGCGGTCACGAACCTTATCGGTGAATCGGCTGAATTGGCCGGGGCGCCGATCGACGGCTTGGTCAACAGCGCGTCGCTGTTCGAGTTCGATCGGCCGCCGCTCGACGATTGGGCGCTGCTCGAGCGGCTGATGCCGGTCAATCTGGGGGCGCCGGTGCTGCTCGCCTCGGCCTTGGCGCGGCAACCGGGGCTCGCCGACGGCGCGGTGGTCAACCTGCTCGATCAGAAGGTCGCCAATCTAAACCCGGATTTCTTCTCCTACACCTGCACCAAGGTCGCGCTGGCGGGCGCGACCGAGATGCTGGCGCGGGCACTGGCGCCCGCGGTGCGCGTCAACGCCGTCGCGCCTGGGCTGACGCTGCCGAGCGGCGACCAGAGCGCCGAGGAGTTCGCGCAGGTTTCACGCGAAAATCTGCTGCGCCGGCAAGTCGATATCGAAGAGATTGCGCGTGCGGTCGACCTGTTGCTGACCAGCACCAGCATCACCGGGCAGACGATGTTCGTCGATTGCGGACAGCGCTTCTTGCCGCGCGACGGCGACGTGATGTTCGAAATGCGGGCGCGGCCATGAGCGATTTTTCGACCTGGCACGGCGCCGGCCGCTACGCGACGATCCTCGACGGGCTCGACGTGGTGATGCGGCTGGGCATCCACCCGGAAGAGGTCGCGCGGCCGCAGCGCGTGCGGCTGACGGTGACGCTCTACGTCGATTATCGCGACGCGCCGCCTGGTGACGACATCGCCGCCGCGGTCGATTACGATTTCGTCCGCACCGGCATCCGCGCGCTCGCCGAGCGCCATTTCCATCTGCAGGAGGCGCTGTGCGAAGCGGTCGCTGCCCTGTGCTTCGCCGATCGCCGCGTGCGCGGCGTGCGCGTTCGCTCGGTCAAGCCCGATATCTATCCCGACGCATCGATCGGATGCGAGATCGTGCGCGCCAACCCCGATTAACCGCCCTAAACCGCGTTGGCGGCACTGAGCACGGCGCGGACCGAGGCGGTGGCGATATCGGTGTCGGTGCCGACGCCGAACACGGTGCGCCCGTCGCCCGTGGTGCATTCGAGATAGGCCGCCGCCGCGACATCGGAGCCATGGCCGATCGCGTGCTCGTTATAATCGACGACGTCGAGCTCGATCCCGCAGGCATCGCGCAGCGCAGCGATCACGCCGGAGATCAGGCCGTTGCCACGCCCCGAGACCGAGCGTTCCTCGCCATCGATGGCGACGCGGCCGGTGAAGACGCGGCTGCCGGTGCTGCCGGTCTCCTCGTAATCGACCAATGCGAATCGATCGTCGGGCGAGGGGAGGTAGGTGCGTTCGAACAATCCCCAGATGTCGTCGGCGTTGAGCTCGCGGCTGGTTTCGTCGGCCAATGCCTGGACGCGGCGGCTGAACGCGGCCTGCAGGCGCTTGGGCAGCTTCAGTCCCTTGTCCTGCTCGATCACCCAGGCGACGCCGCCTTTGCCGCTTTGCGAGTTGACGCGGATCACCGCCTCGTAATCGCGGCCGAGATCCTTGGGATCGATCGGCAGATAGGGGACTTCCCACAGCTCGTCGTTGCGCGCTTCCTGCGCCGCGAAGCCCTTCTTGATGGCGTCCTGATGCGAACCGGAGAAAGCGGTGAACACCAGATCGCCGGCATAGGGCGTGCGCGGATGCACGGGCAGGTTGGTGCAGTAATTCACCGTGTTCACCACCTCGTCGATGTCGGAGAAATCGAGGCCGGGGTTCACGCCCTGCGTGTACATGTTGAGCGCGACGGTCACGAGATCGCAATTGCCGGTGCGCTCGCCATTGCCGAGCAGGCAGCCCTCGACGCGGTCGGCGCCGGCCATCAGCCCGAGCTCCGCCGCCGCGACGCCGGTGCCGCGGTCGTTGTGCGGGTGGAGCGAGATCACCACGCAATCGCGGTTGCGGATGTTGCGGCAGAACCATTCGATCTGGTCGGCATAGATGTTCGGCGTCGCCGCCTCCACCGTCGCCGGCAGGTTGAGGATCAGCGGGCGCTCGGGGGTCGGACGCAGCACCTCCATGACGCCCTCGCAGACCTCGACCGAGAAATCGAGTTCGGCAGTCGAGAAGGTTTCGGGGCTGTATTCGAAATGCCAGTCGGTATCCGGCCGCTTCGCCGCTTCGTCGCGCAGCACCTTGACGCCGTCGACGGCGATCTGGCGCACCTCGTCGCGGCTCATCCCGAACACGATCTTGCGCCACGCCGGCGAGACGGCGTTGTAGAGATGGACGATCGCGCGTGGCGCGCCGTCGAGGCTCTCGAAGGTCCGCTCGATCAGGTCGCGGCGCGATTGGGTGAGTACCTGCACCGTCACGTCGTCGGGCACGCGGCCCGATTTGACGAGGCCGGAGATGAAATCGAATTCGGTCGCGCCCGCGCTCGGGAAGCCGACCTCGATCTCCTTGATGCCGACCTTGACCAGCAGATCGAAGAAGCGACGCTTCTTCTCGGCATCCATCGGATCGATCAGCGCCTGGTTGCCGTCGCGCATGTCGGTGGACAGCCAGCGCGGCGGCTTGGTGATCGTTCGGTTCGGCCATTGCCGGTCGGGCAGGTCTACCTGCGGAAAGGGGCGGTATTTGACGCTCGGATCGCTCAGCATGATGCTTCCTCGGGGCTCGCGGGGGCAGCGGACACGCGCTGCCGAATGGCGGTTCTGGTGGTAGAAGGGAAGCCCTTAGGCGGATGCGGCGCTCATCAAGCGCGCAAAGAGGCTCCGCCTAAGGGCGGATAAGTCGTGCGCCGAGAAGAAGCTGCATCTGCATCGCGCGAGGGGGTGTGGCGCATTCGTCAGATTTTGTCCAGCAGATGATCTCGATCAATATCGCCTTCACCAAATCTTCAAGCGCCTGGTCGCAAATGACGGCAGCCGATTTTTGGGTAGAGGACCGCGCAATGTTGCAACTCGTCTATGTCAGCACCGCCGCACCGGGCGTGTCGGAGCGCGAGGTGCAGCAGATTCTCGCCCGGTCGCGGGCGAACAACGCGCGCAATCTGTTGACCGGGTTGCTTTACTTCGATGGGCTTCGCTTCATGCAAGTGCTCGAAGGAGCGCCCGATCGGATCGAGGCGACCTATGCGCGGATTACCGCCGACCCGCGCCACCGCGCGCTTGTGGTGGTATCCCGCCGAACGATCGAGGCGCGCGAGTTCGGCAATTGGGCGATGGCCTATGGGCTGTCCTTTGGTGAGCGTCAGGCGCTCGGCAACAAGGTTTCTGCGCTGGTTGAAGGCGCGTCGCCGGCGGTGCGAGGCATTTTTGAAGGTTTTCTGGCGGCGCGGCGCGCGGCTTAATCGTCTGCGAACAGTCGATCGATCGGGCTTTTTGGCAAAAACCACAGCAGTGCCACCAGCCCGGCGCAGGCGATCCCCAGCCATGGCGCGACGAACGCTAGCGGGAAGCCGGCGAGGTAAATCACCGTCGCTGCGAACCCCTTGCGCACGCTCTGGCGGTAGTAGCGCTGTGCCGCGGCGCTTTGTGAACCCGTGACGCGGATGATTTGCTGAAACGGCGTGTAGGCCAGCGCCGGCAACAGCATCGAGACGAGATAGACCAGCGTCGCATCGCGGCTGAAATGCTGGCCCCCAAGGTAAGCGGTCGAAAACGGCACCAGCGACAGCGCGAACAGCAGCAGTAGGTTGAACCAGACGAGGCCGTTGGTCACCCGTCGCGCATGGCTGACGAGGCGATGGTGGTTGACCCAATAGATGCCGACATAGGCGAAGCTGAGGATGTAGGCGAGGAAGGTCGGCCACAGCCGCCAGAGGTGGTCGAGCCCCGGCTCCTCGGGCGCCTTCAGTTCGAGCACCATGATCGTGATGATGATCGCGATCACGCCGTCCGAAAACGCCTCGACGCGCCCGATGCCGGGGCCGATTTCGGTGTCCTCGGCGGCGTTCACTTCATTTCGAACGCGGCGTTGATCGTCAGCAGCACGTCGTCGGAGAGCAGGGGAACGTCGGCGCCCATCCCCCAGTCGCTGCGCTTGATCGTCGTCGTCGCGGCGAAGCCGACATTGGGGTTGGGCGGCCCCATGATCCCCTTGCCCGCGCCGACGAAGCGCGCGTCGAGGCTGACCGGCTTGGTGACGCCGTGCAGCGTCAGGTTACCGTCGATCGTTGCCGCGCCATCGCCGGTGACGGTGACCTTCGTCGAGACGAAATGTGCGGTCGGATATTTGGCGGCGTCGAAGAAATCGGCGGTCTGCAGATGCTCATCGAGCGCGGGCACGGTGGTGCGCACCTTGGCGATCGGGAAGGTGACGTCCACCTTGTCGGCGGCGGGGTTCTTCGGATCGAGCACCAATGTGCCGGTCGGCATCGTGAACATGCCGGTATATTCGCTGAAGCCGAGATGGCTTAGCGTGAACAGCAGCTGGGTATGCTCGGAATTGACCTGGTAGGTGCCGGCGACGACGCGCGACGGATCGGGCGCGCCGGGTGCTTCGCTCGGCATATCCTGCGCTAGGACGGGAACGGCGGCGAGGGCGATGAGGCTGGCGATCACGAAACGCATCGGACGAATTTCTCCAACGAAACGGGCCGCGCCAGTCTGACGCGGCCCGTAACGATTGCAAGCGGCTTTGCCGTGGGGATCAGTTCTTGTCCTTGTCCACCAGCTTGTTGGCGCCGATCCACGGCATCATCGCGCGCAGCTCCGCGCCGACCTTCTCGATCGGGTGCGCGGCGGCGGCCTTGCGCGCCGCCTTCAGCTCGGGCTGGCCGGCGCGATTGTCGAGCACGAACTTGGAGACGAAGCGCCCGCCCTGGATGTCGGCGAGCACGCGCTTCATCTCGGCCTTGGTCTCATCGGTGACGATCCGCGGGCCGGTGGTGATGTCGCCATATTCGGCGGTGTTGGAGATCGAATAGCGCATGTTGGCGATGCCGCCCTCATACATCAGGTCGACGATCAGCTTCACTTCGTGCAGGCACTCGAAATAGGCCATTTCGGGGGCGTAGCCGGCCTCGACCAGCGTCTCGAACCCGGCGGTGATGAGGTGGCTGAGGCCGCCGCACAGCACCGCCTGCTCGCCGAACAGATCGGTTTCGCATTCCTCGCGGAAATTGGTCTCGATGATGCCCGAACGGCCGCCGCCGACGCCCGAGGCATAAGCGAGCGCGATATCATGGGCGTTGCCCGAGGCATCCTGATCGATCGCGATCAGGCAGGGCACGCCGCCGCCGCGGACATATTCGCTGCGTACGGTATGGCCGGGGCCCTTCGGCGCGATCATGATGACGTCGATATCCTTGGGCGGCTCGATCAGCCCGAAATGGACGTTGAGGCCGTGCGCGAAGGCGATCGCGGCGCCGGGGCGGATGTTGCCCTTGATATCGGCGTCCCAGATCGCGGCCTGATGCTCGTCGGGCGCGAGCATCATCAGGATGTCGGCCCATTTCGCGGCCTCGGCGTTGGACATCACCTCGAAGCCGGCGTCCCTGGCCTTCTTGGCCGAGGCAGAGCCGTCGCGCAGCGCGATCGCCACGTTCTTGACGCCGCTGTCGCGCAAATTCTGGGCATGGGCATGGCCCTGGCTGCCATAGCCGATGATCGCGATCTTCTTGGTCGTGATGAGATTCAGATCGGCGTCGCGATCGTAATAGACACGCATTGCATTCCCTTTCTTATCGAACGTCATGCCGGCGAAAGCCGGCATCTCGCGCCGCCAGCGCGCATGTGGATGGAGCCCCGGACCCGCGCCGGGGTGACGGTAAAATCTATGCCCCCTTCGGCCCTCGCGCGATCGCGACGATGCCGGTGCGCGCGACTTCGACCAGGCCGACCTCGCGCATCAGGTTGATGAAGGTATCGATCTTGTCGCTGCCGCCGGTCACTTCGAACACGAAGCTCTCGATCGTCGCGTCGATCACGCGAGCGCGATAGACGTCGGCCAGCCGCAGCGCCTCGATCCGGTGGTCGCCGGTGCCCGCCACCTTGACCAGCGCCAGCTCGCGCTCGACGTGCGGGCCGAGCAGCGTGAGATCGAGCACCTTGTGCACCGGCACCAGCCGCTCGAGCTGGGCGATGATCTGCTCCATCACGTGCACGCTGGCCGAGGTGACGATGGTGATCCGGCTGACGAGATCGTCCTCCGAGATGTCGGTCACCGTCAGGCTCTCGATATTATAGCCGCGCGCGGTGAACAGCCCGGCGATCCGGGCGAGAATACCCGGCTCGTTGTCGACGATGACGGCAAGCGTATGCCGCTCGATGGTTTCCTGTTTGATGTGCATCACTATTCCCTTCCTCCCCCTTGACGGGGGAGGATACGGAGACTTGCCGGCGTGCCGGCTAGTCGAAGTTGGTGAGGGTGGGGACGAAACGTACGTTGGCGTGCGCTCCCCTCTCTAAGCGTTGCTAGGCAGCCAAGCTGCCAAGCGCCGCTATTCTCCCCCGCCGGGGGGGAGAAGAATGTTTGGCTGTCCATCACACCAGCGCCTTGGCTTCGTCGTCCATCGTGCCCGACACCTCGTTGGCCTGGAGGATCATGTCGGTATGCGCGGCGCCCGACGGGATCATCGGGAAGCAATTGGCGAGTTGCGATACCGCGCAATCGACCATCACCGGCCCGTTATAGGCGAGCATGTCGGCAATGCCGTCATCGAGCTGGTCGCGCGTTTCGATGCGGATGCCCTTCCAGCCATAAGCCTCGGCCAGCTTCACGAAGTCCGGCAGGGACTCGCTGTAGCTGTTCGAATAGCGGCTCGAATAGGTCAGTTCCTGCCACTGGCGGACCATGCCCATATACTGGTTGTTGAGGATGAACACCTTGACCGGCAGGCGATATTGGCTCGCCGTCGCCAGCTCCTGGATGTTCATCTGGATCGAGGCTTCGCCGGCGATGTCGATCACCAGCGCGTCCGGATGGCCGAGCTGCGCGCCGATCGCCGCGGGCAGGCCATAGCCCATCGTGCCGAGCCCGCCCGAGGTCAGCCACTTGTTGGGCGCCTCGAACCCGAAATGCTGCGCGGCCCACATCTGGTGCTGGCCGACCTCGGTGGTGATGATCGGCGCCTTGTCCTTCGTCGCCTCCCACAGCGCCCGGATCGCGCGCTGCGGCATGATCGCGCGGGCGTCGGTCTCGGGAAAATCGAGGCTCCGGGTCGCGCGCCAGCCCTGAATCCGCGACCACCATTCGCCGAGATCGGGCGTCGGCGTGGCGCGCTGCTTCCACAAGGCGATCATCGCCTCGATCGCGCGGCCGGCATCGGCAATGATCGGCAGATCGACGCGGACGTTCTTGTTGACGCTCGATCGATCGATATCGACGTGGATCTTCTTCGAATGCGGCGCGAAGGCATCGAGCCGGCCGGTGACGCGATCATCGAAGCGGGCGCCGAGCGCGACGATCAGGTCCGCCTTGTTCATCGCCATATTGGCTTCGTAGGTGCCGTGCATGCCGAGCATGCCGAGCCACTGGTCGGACGAGGCGGGGAGCGCCCCCAACCCCATCAGCGTCGAGGTGACCGGCGCGCCGGTGATCCGCGCCAGTTCGCGCAACGCATCCGATGCCGCGGGGCCGGCGTTGATGATACCGCCGCCGGTGTAGAAGATCGGGCGTTCGGCCGCCGCCAGCATGTCCACCGCGGTTTCGATCAGCGCCGCATCGGGCTCGGCTTGCGGCCGATAGGTCTTGTGCGCGATTCCGCCGGGCGCGGCATAGCGCGCGGTGGCGACCTGCACGTCCTTGGGAATGTCGATCGCCACCGGGCCGGGGCGGCCCGAGGTGGCGATGTGGAACGCTTCATGGACGATATCGCCGAGCCGCGCCGGGTCTTTCACCAGGTAATTATGCTTGGTGCAATGGCGGGTCAGGCCGACGGTATCCGCTTCCTGAAAGGCATCGGTGCCGATCAGGTGCGTCGCGACCTGGCCGGAAATGACCACCATCGGGATCGAATCCATCAGCGCGTCGGTGATGCCGGTGATCGCGTTGGTCGCGCCGGGGCCGGAGGTGACGAGCACCACGCCGGGCTTGCCGGTGGCGCGGGCATAGCCCTCGGCCGCGTGGGTCGCCGCCTGCTCGTGACGCACGAGGATGTGGCGGATCTTATCCTGCTGGAACAGCGCGTCGTAAATCGGCAGCACCGCGCCGCCGGGATAGCCGAATACGAGCTCGACACCGAGATCGCACAAGGCCTCGATCAGGATGTCGGCGCCGCTCTTTTCGGCCATGATCAATCTCCGTGGTTTGCCGCAGTGCAATAGCATTGCGCGGGCTGGCCTGCTACCGGCATGAAAAGTGCTCGTCAACCCTTACGGGGATAATCTTGTTTCAAATCGAAGTGCAAAATTGACTGTTTCTTTCTCGCTCGTTCGTGGCCATGCCTCGGGCGGCTGGTTGCGGAACCAGGTATATTGCCGCTTGGCGTAGCGGCGGGTGGCGAGGCGGGCGCGCTCCAGCGCGGTGTCGCGATCGATGTCGCCAGCCAGCATCGCGGCGATCTCGGGCACGCCGATCGCGCGGCGGATCGGCGCGTCGGCGGGCAGGTCGGCGCGGGCGAGCAGGTGTTCGACCTCTTCGATCGCGCCGCCATCGAACATCATCGCCAGGCGGCGGTCGCAGCGATCGACCAGCCAGTCGCGATCGGGCAGCAGGATCAGCGGCACCAGGTCGACCTCGCCGCCGATCCCGCCGGCGCGCGCGGCTTGCCAATCGGCGAGCGGGCGCCCGGTCGACCGGACGACTTCAAGCGCGCGGGCGATTCGGGTGGTGTCGTTGGCATTGAGCCGCGCTGCCGCCGGCGGGTCGAGCGCCCGCAACTGTGCGTGCGCTTCGGTGACGGGCAGCGCGCGAATGTCGGCGCGGATGGTCGGCTCGATCTCCGGCACCGGCGCGATGCCGTCGAGCAGCGTACGGAGGTAGAGGCCGGTGCCGCCGACCAGGATCGGCAGGCGATCCCCGGCGTGCGCCTCGACGATCGCGGCGGCCGCATCCGCCGCCCAGCGCGCGGCGGAGCAGCTTTCGGCGCCGTCGATATACCCGAACAGGCAATGCGGCGCGCGCGCTTCTTCCTCGATCGTCGGCCGCGCGGAAAGCACGCGCAAATCGCGATAGACCTGCGCCGAATCGGCATTGATCACGGTGCCGCGATGCCGCTCGGCGAGCGCCAGCGCCAGCGCGGACTTGCCGCTCGCGGTCGGGCCTGCAATGAGCGCGACGCGGGGGCGCGGCATCAGCGGACCTCCGTTCGCCCTGAGCCCGGACTCGATCCGGGGAAAGGGCGGGCTTCGACAGGCTCGGCCCGAACGGTCTTGGGGATAGCGGAATCCATGTTCATCGCGACACTGATAGCAGCAGACCAGCTCGATCGCACCGCCGTCACCGCGGCAATCGATAAGCTGAATCAGGCGCATTGCCGGCCCGAGGATTGGCACTGGATCGATGAAGGGCGCGCGGCCGATATCGCGTTCGGCCACGATCCCGGGCAGGCGCGCGCGATCCTCGATGCTCCCGGCAACCTTTACGATGTCGTCGTCCAGCCCGCGGTCGGCCGCGAGAAGAAGCTGCTCGTCGCCGATATGGATTCGACGATGATCACCGTCGAATGCATCGACGAGCTCGCCGATTACGCGGGGATCAAGGCCGAGATCGCCGCCGTCACCGAGGCGGCGATGCGCGGCGAGCTCGATTTCGCCGAAGCGCTCGACGCGCGCGTGGCGCTGCTCAAGGGCCTCGACGCCACCGCGATCGACCGCTGCCTCGCCGAGCGCGTGACGATCATGGCCGGCGCGAAGACCTTGATCCGGACGATGCGCGCGCGCGGTGCCGAGACGATCCTCGTCTCGGGCGGCTTCACCCGCTTCGCCGAGCCGGTCGCCGCCGAGATCGGCTTTACCCAAGCGATCGCCAACGTGCTGGAAATCGACGGCGCCGCGCTCGCCGGCACGGTGGCCAAGCCGATCGTTGATTCCTCGACCAAGCAGCGCACGCTGCTCGAAGCCCGCGACCGCCTCGGCCTCGCCGCCCACGAAACCCTCGCGGTCGGCGACGGCGCCAACGACCTCGCGATGATCAAGCTCGCCGGGCTGGGCGTGGCCTATCACGCCAAACCCATCGTCGCCGCCGCCGCCGGCGCCCGCATCGACCGCGCCGACCTGACCGCGCTGCTCTATGCCCAGGGGATCGGGCGGGGAGAATGGGTGGAATAGTGTGGTGGAAACGACCTTCGCTGCATCAAGATCGAACCGTCACCGGCGAACTCGTTTCAGGGTCCATGGTGCTCCATCACCGTTGAGCGCGCCGGTTAAGTTGCACCATGGATGCTGAAACAAGTTCAGCATGACGACGCTTATGACGCGAACGGTAGATTCGAGTGACTGGGGGGCTGCTTTTGGGTGGTTAGGTGCCGCCGATATCCTCTCCCCTTGCGGGAGAGGATACGGAGCCTTGGCAGCTTGCTGCCTAGGCGCAGTTGGTGAGGGGGATGCGCGGCTGCGCCGCGCGCGAGGCGAGGCCTCGCATCCCCCCTCACTAAGCTCTGCTAGGCGGCAGAGCCGCCAAGCGCCGCTATTCTCTCCCACAAGGGGAGAGAAATTAATGTCTGCCGTTGGGGCGGATGCCGACCGACCGCTGCTGGTGCCCAATTGCTCGACTCGGTGACCAGAGTTTAGGTGGGGAACTGCCCGGCCGGCTTCGGTTATCACTAGGCGGAAAAAAAGGCTCTTATTTCTTCAAGCTGGCCAACGCCTCTTTCACGATATCTTGTTCCATGTCCTCAGTGTTCGTGGTCGTGTAGGCCTCCATTCTCCAACGCCCATCAAGGTAGTGCTTGCCTATCGGCTTGCCGAGAAATGCATTAATCTCTTTCAATTCGGCTTCCGCGAACTCCCAGTTGAGATGTTCTTCGTAAGCCTGCTGGTATGCGGCTCGCCGCTTGACATAAGCTGCTTTCAGTGCATCGAACCGCGCCTTAAATCCGTCGCTGAGGCTCTCTGTGAACTCACCCGGCGCGACTGCCCACATTGGTCCGCCAGGAATGGCATAGCGCTCCAGAAAGCTGCCCGTATCAAGCCGATCTTGAAGGCCAATCAATTGCATAAACTGCCTGATTAGCTTGAGCTTGGCAGGACTCGCCGGTTCCTCGATCTGGGCGGAAGGAGCAATTGTCGAAGGCATTGCCTCTACTCCTATGACACTTGCCTGCATGCCGAGCGCAAAGAGCGTTGCGAAAGCTAACGTCTGCATTCGAGTGTTCTGTAACTTCGTCGGTGTGTCCGCAAGTGGGGCGAGAGCTGCCGAGGCTTCCAATGTTGGAAAATGTTTGAGACACCGTCGCGGTCCGCTCGGGCGACCGCTCTTTGACAGATCTATTAACTTGGCCGCGAACCCGTCGCGTCGCTGTCGCCTCGGCGTGCCTCATCGTCGCGTCCCCGTCGCGTTTCGTCCCGCACGTGTAGCGCGACTGTCGCGTGGGCGTGGCGAACGGGCCGCTTTGTTGGTGCGTTCCCGGCGCAAAAGCCGCGAAAACGCTCCCGGGGTCTCTACTTTCTCCACTTCACGCCGAAATCGGAGCGACACCTGCTCTTGCGTCGCGCCGTTACGGCGCCACCGGCAGACACTGCCCGCCCGCGCGTTTGACGTCGGCGCAGGCGTGGGCTGCGTCGGCGCTCGAGGCGAAGCCGCCGGCTTGCAGGCGGACGATCGCGCCGGCCTTCACGTAATAGGGCTGGGCGCCCCGCAGCGCCCCGACCTTGGGGCTGATGGTCTGCCACAGGCTCTTCGCACGCGCCTCCGTGCTGAACGCGCCGAGCTGGACGCGCCACGCGCCGCCCGATGGTTTCGCGGCGGGTTGCGGCGCGGGCTTGGGCGGCGGGGCGCTCGGCTTCGCCGTCGCTGCCGGCGGTGAATAGGACGCGCCGGGCCCGGCGTTGGCCGCGACCTGCGACGGCGGCACCGGCGTCGTCTTGATCGTCGAGCCCGCGGTCACTTCGGGCGGCAGGTGCGTGCGCTGGGCATCGGCCTGATACTGACGGGCGAGCGCGAGGCCCTGCTTGCGTTGCGCTTCGGGAATATAGCGATCCATCTCGCCGAGCGTCTGGCTGGCTTGCGGCAGGCCGGCGTTCGAGGCGCGGGTCATCAGCGCATAGGCGCGCGGCCAGTCCTTCTGCAGCCCGCCGTCGCCGTTGAACAGCATCGTGCCGTAGATCAGCTCGCCGCGCGGATCGCCGCGCGCCGCAGACTTTTCGAGCCACGGCGCGGCCTGGGCATAGGCGCCCTTTTCGAACAGCATGCGGCCGTAATTGTCCTCGGCCTGAAAATGGCCCTGCTCGGCGGCCTTGCGATACCAATCCTCGGCCTTGGCCTTGTCGATCGGCACGCCCTTGCCGAGCCGATAGGCTTGGCCGAGGTTGAACTGGGCATCGGCATCGCCACGGGCGGCGGGGCCCTGCCAATCCTGGATCGCGGTCTTGTAGTCGCCGCGATCATAGGCGTCGACGCCGTTCTTGACCGGGTTCGACTGTGCCCAGGCGGCGCCCGCCGCCGCCACCGTCAACAATCCGGCGCCGAGCATGGCTCGCTTGATCGTCATCATCGCCGCTTTTCCCTCTTGCCCGTATCGGGACGATCATGCCCCGAGCCGGAGCCGAAGCAAAGGGGGCGATCGCCACGCGGCGCCGGAGCGCCCGCGATTCCGGCGCATTGGGCGCCGGCCGAGGCGCGGGCGACGCCCTGTCCCATTTTCGGACAGCAGACATATCGATACGACCAGGCGACTCTGGCGCGCGACGAACCGATGGCGGGGCATCGTGACGATTCGGCAACGATCGCTGACCACCCGGAATGGAGCGAGGGGCCAGCAGCCCTCATTCCTACATCCCCCCGCTGCTGGCTGCCGGGGGCGGCATTTCATAGCGACTGGAGTCGCCGTCCCCGAAAGCCCTGGGCCAATGGCCGCGGCGGACACATTGGCGACACATTCGGCCATCAAGGGCGGTCGCGACCGATCAGACCTCCCTTGTCTCGGTCAGCGGGGGCGGCGGCCCGGACAGCAATCTCGTCGTCGTCCCCGCATCCGTTGAAGGCTGGCGATGCCTCAACACCCCGGCCGTCTTAACCACTTCTTATCCTCGCCGTGACATTCCGCATGCCGGAGCAGACGGATTTCAGGGGAAATGATGCGCGTTCTCGCGATGGCTTCACAGAAAGGCGGCTCGGGCAAGACGACCTTGTCCGGTCACCTTGCCGTACAGGCGCAGCTGGCGGGGCAGGGGCCCGTCGTCCTGATCGACATCGATCCGCAAGGCTCGCTGTCGGATTGGTGGAACGAGCGTGAAAGCGAATATCCCGCTTACGCGCAGACTACCGTGGCGCGGCTCGCCGCCGATCTGGAGGTGCTGCGCCAGCAGGGCTTCCGGCTGGCGGTGATCGATACGCCGCCCGCCATCACCATGGCGATCCAGAGCGTGATCGCGGTCGCCGAGTTGATCGTCATCCCGACGCGGCCGAGCCCGCACGATCTGCGTGCGGTCGGCGCCACGGTCGATCTGTGCGATCGCGCCGGCAAGCCGCTGATCTTCGTCGTCAACGGCGCGACGCCCAAGGCGCGGATCACCTCCGAGGCCGCGGTCGCGCTGTCGCAACACGGCACGGTGGCGCCGATCACCGTCCACCACCGCACCGATTTCGCCGGATCGATGATCGACGGGCGGACGGTGATGGAGCTCGATCCCAAGGGCAAGTCGGCGCAGGAGATCGAGGCGCTGTGGGCCTATATCTCCGATCGTCTCGAAAAGAATTTCCGCCGCACCGTGTTCGCGGCGCCCACCGCGAACCCGGGCTACATCCCGCAACGTCCGATGAGCGGCTTCGGCCGCCGGGTGGTGAGCTGAGATGGCGGCGATCATGGGACAGCCCAAACCGCAAGCCTCGCTGTCGTCGAGCCTGCTCGCCCGCAAGGGCCAGGCGCGCCCGGCGATGCGGCCGCAGGGATTCTCCGGCTTCGGCAATCCCGCCGGGCAGATGGACGATCTCGGCTGGAACGACATGGGCGCGGCCGAACTGATGGCCGAGCCGCCGGTTCGCGAGGTTGCCGAGCCGGCGCCGGCGCCAATCCCCGAGCCACCGGTGCTGCGCGAGCGTGAGGCGCTGAAGGCCGAGATCGAGGCGCCGCGCAAGCAGCCGGTCGCGATCGACGCCCCGGCCAAGCCGGCAATGTCCGACGCGGCGCTGACGCGGATCGGCCGCAAGGTTCGCGCCAAGCAGACCAAGGCCAAATCGGCCTTCACGCTGCGCCTCGACGCGGAGCGGCACCTGCGGCTGCGCCTCGCCGCCGCGGTATGCGATCGTTCGGCGCAGCAGCTCGTCACCGAGGCGCTCGACGCTTTCCTTGCCACGCTTCCGGAAGTGGAGGCGCTGGCCCAGTCGTTACCGGCCAAGGGCCGCAAATCCCGGGGGGAATGATCCGATGAACCGCCGCCTTGCTGCTTCGTTCACGCTGTCCGCGCTGCTGCTCGGCGGCACGATGGTCGGCTGCACGCATGATGCGCATCTCGCCTCGGCCAGCGCGCGCGATGCCGACAAGGTCGCCGCCCAGGCTGCCGATCTCGCCGCCAAGGCCGGCAAGGCCGTGGCCGCGAAGAAGGGCGACAAGGCGGTCGAATATGCCGAGGCCGCGGTCGCGCTGCAGCCGCGTGACGCGGATTACCGTGCCGTGCTCGGCCAGAGCTACATGCAAGCGGGCCGGTTCGCCTCGGCGCATCAGGCGTTCGTCGATACGCTGTCGCTCGACCCGAAGAACGCCCGCGCGGCGCTGAACCTTGCGCTTGCCGAAACCGCCGAGGGCAATTGGTCGGGCGCGCGGCAGACGCTCGCCGATCATGCCGACATCATCCCGGCGAGCGATCGCGGGCTGGCACTGGCGCTGGCCGGCGATCCCAAGGGCGCGGTCGCGATCCTCTATCCGGCGGCGCGCGAACCGGGGGCCGATTCGAAGACGCGGCAGAACCTCGCGCTGGCGCTGGCGCTGGCGGGTGACTGGCGCGACGCGCGGCTGATCGTCAGCATGGATCTGTCGCCGGCCGATGTCGACAAGCGGCTCGGCCAATGGGCGCAGTTCGCGCAGCCGCGCCAGGCATCGGATCAGATCGCGTCGCTGCTCGGCGTCACGCCGATGCAGGACCCTGGCCAGCCGATCGCGCTCGCGCTCAACGCGCCGGCCGCTCCAGTGGCGCTCGCCGCGGCCGAGCCCGCCGCTGAACCGGCACCGGCACGGGTCGATACGCCGGCCTTGTCCGCCGCGGCGTCCGCGCCGGTCGCCGAAGCCAAGCCGGTGCAGACTGCATCAGTGGCGTTCGGGCCGCGTCATGAGGTCGTCCAGCAACTGCCCGCCGCGCCGGCGGCGCCGGTTCGCGAGAGCCGTGCGCCGGTGGTCGAGCAGGCGGCAGCCAAGACGGCGCCCAAGCCGCTCGCCGAGGGCAATTACTATGTCCAGTTCGGCGCATTTGATAGCCCTGCGGTGGCGCACGACGGCTGGGCTCGCGCGATGCGCCGGTTGCCGTCGCTTGCCGAACAAACGCCGCACGGAATGAGCTTCAGCCAGAACGGGGCGACCTATTATCGCTTGTCCGCCGGTGGCTTCGCCAAGGGTGACGCGCGGCGGCTGTGCAACCAGTATCGCGCGCGCGGCGGCCGCTGCTTCATCCGCACCGGCGCCGGCGATCAGGTCGCGCAATGGGTGGGCAAGGGCACCGAACTGGCGTCACGCTGAGCCCTCCCAGATCGTCATTGCGAGGCGCGTAGCGACGAAGCAATCCAGGGGCGGCGCGCGCGACCTAGTCTGGTGGAATCGATCAAGATCGAACCGTCACCGGCGAACTTGTTTCAGGGTCCATGGTGCTCCCTCACCGTTGAGCGCATCGGCTGCCGTTGCGCCATGGATGCTGAACCAAGTTCAGCATGACGACATTTATGATGCGAGCTCGATTCAGATGACCAGATTGCTTCGCTGCGCTCGCAATGACGAACTGGTCAAACCAGCGCCGCGCCGCCCTTGAACAAGCGGAGCACCTTGCCCTGAACCGGCAGCCCGTCGAACGGCGTGTTGCCGGCTTTGGCGCGCATCCGCTCGCTGGCAATCTGCCACGGCGCGTCGCGGTCGACGAGCATCAGGTCGGCAGGCGCGCCGGGGGCAAGCGTGCCCGCATCTAGGCCCAGGACACGGGCGGGGTTGGCGGAAATGAGCGCGATCAGCCGTTCGATCGGCAGCAGCTCGTCGCGCACGAAGCCGAGCGCCAGCGCCAGCAGCAATTCGGCATTGGCCGCACCGGGCGCCGAATCGACGAAGGGCAGGCGCTTTTCTTCCGGCCCGCGCGGATCATGGCCCGACGACAGGACGTCGATCGTCCCGTCGGCGAGCGCGGCGAGCGCGGCCTGGCGGTCCGCTTCGGAACGCAGCGGCGGGGAAAGGTGCGCGAAGGTGCGGAAATCGCTCATGGCGATGTCGCTCAGCAGCAAATGCGACGGCGTGATCCCGCAGGTGACGCGAACCCCGCGGCGCTTGGCGGCGCGAACGAGGTCGAAGCCCTGCTCCGTGGTCACCTGGCGCAGGTGAAGGCGCGCGCCGGTTTCCTCGGCCAGCATCAGGTCGCGCGCGATCGCCAGCGGCTCGGCGAGCGCAGGGGCGGCAGCGAGGCCGAGCCGCGTCGCGGTTTCGCCCGCGGTGGCGACGGCGTTGGCGGCGAGTCCGCCGTCCTCCGCATGCGCGACGACCGCGAGGTCGAGGTCGCGGGCATAAGCGAGCACCTTGCGCATCACGTTCGAGTCGGCGATCCAGCGGCGGCCGGTGGCGACCGCTTTCGCGCCTGCGCCCCGATTGATCGCCATTTCGGCGAGATCGGTGCCGGCCAGGCCCTGCGTGGCGGCGGCGAGCGGGTGGATCCACAGCTTGGGCTTGCCGATCAAGGCGGCGCGCTGGACGATGCCGGGATCGTCGAGCACCGGCGACTGATCGGGCATCAGCCCGACGCGGACGATGCCGCCCGCGTGGAAGGCGTCGAGATCGATCGCGAACACGCCCAGATCGACGATCGCGGGGCTGAGCATCTTGCCCTTGCAGTCGATCGTCTCGGCGTCCGAGGGCATGTCGATGCTGCCGGTCGCGGCGATCGCGCCATCCCTGACCAGCAAATTGCCGGTGGAGACGCCACTATCGGGGCAGACCAGTTCGGCGTTGAGGAAGGCGAGGGGACGGCTCATGCCCAACCCTCCACGCCGCGCGCCCGCCTGGTCAGCACGTCGAGGCATGCCATGCGGACGGCGACGCCCATCTCGACCTGCTCGGTGATTGCCGAGCGTTCGGGATGGTCGGCCACGCTCGAGGTGATCTCCACGCCGCGGTTCATCGGGCCGGGGTGCATGATGAGCGCATCGGGCCTGGCGCGCTCCAGCCGCTCGGGCGTCAGGCCGTAGCGCAGGTGATATTCGCGGGTCGAGGGGATGAAGCCGCCGTTCATCCGCTCGTTCTGAAGGCGCAGCATCATCACCACGTCGGCGCCGTCCAGCGCGGCATCGAAATCGGTGAAGGGGGTGACGCCCATCCGCTCGATCGCATCAGGCATCAGCGTTGATGGCGCGCAGACCCGCACCTCGGCGGCCAGCGCGGTCAGCGCGAGGATGTTGGAGCGCGCGACGCGGCTGTGCAGCAGGTCGCCGCAGATCACCACGCGCTGCCCGGCGATCGATCCGCGCCGCCGCCTTATGGTCAGCGCATCGAGCAACGCCTGCGTCGGGTGCTCATGCGAGCCGTCTCCGGCGTTGAGGACGGCGCAATCGACCTTGTCGGCGATCAGCTGCACCGCTCCCGACGCCATGTGGCGGATGACGATCACGTCGGCGCGCATCGCATTCAGCGTCATCGCCGTGTCGATCAGCGTCTCGCCCTTCTTCACCGAGCTTTGCGCCGCGTGCATGTTGACCACGTCGGCGCCCAGCCGCTTCCCCGCGATCTCGAAAGACAGCAGCGTCCGCGTCGAATTCTCGAAGAAGGCGTTGATCTGGGTCAGGCCGCCGAGCGGGTGGTGGCTCTTGGCGTGGCGCCGGTTCCAATCGACCCATTGTTCCGCCTCGTCGAGCAGGAACATGATCTCGTGCGGCTGCAATCCGCCGATGCCGGTCAAGTGGCGGTGCGGGAAAACGGCGCCGCCCTTGATCTGGGCGCCGGGTCGATGATCGGAAGCTGACATTAAAGCGATCGCGTAGCCCCCGGCCCGGAACCGCGCAAGGGCGCAGTCGAAAATCGACAAGCCCGTGTCCGGTTTTGCTTGAACCGGGCGGGGAGGGGTATACAGTCAACCCGTTCGGATCAAACGAGGAGTTGGCGTCACGGCATTGGCTTGAGCTTTGGAGTGTGGCGATCCCGCCAAGGGATGCGCCGTGCGATTTGGCTGTTGCTTCGTCGTCCCCCGCCTACGCCCGTTTTCGGGCGCATCCGTCGGCCCCGAACACCTTTCCAATTCGAAATCATCCAATCGGCTGCGGCTTTTGCCGTCGTCTGCCCGCGCGCTCGCGTCGTCCGACGCCTGAGGGGAATTCACCCCGCAACAGGGAGACTGGAAATGGCTTATTCTGACCGCAAGGTCGCGCTTCGGATGCCCGGACGCTTCAAGGGCTGGTGGATCTGGCTGATCGTCGCCGTGGCGATCGTGCTGCTGATGAGCAGCTTCGCGCGCGTGCAGCCCGGCAACGTCGGCATTCGCGTCAACAACGTCGCGGGTGGCGTATCGCCGCGCTCGCTCGGCGTGGGCTGGTATTTCGCGCCGCCGGGCACCCACATCTACGAATATCCGGTGTTCACGCGGACCTATACCTGGACGGCCTCGACGACCGAGCAGAGCACGATCGACGAGAGCTTCAACTTCCAGGACAAGAACGGCCTGTCGCTGAGCGCGGATGTCGCGGTGTCGTATCATGTCGATCCGATGCGGGCGTCGATCCTGTTCCAGCGCTATCGCACCAGCATGGACCAGATCATCGCGGGTCCGTTGCGCAATGCAATCCGCAACGCGATCGTCGAGCGTGCCGCGCAGCTCGGCGTCGAGCAGATCTACGGCGACCATAAGGCGGAGCTGATCCAGACCGCGCAGCAGCGCGTCCAGGCCTTCTTCGCGCCGGTGGGGCTGCAGATCGAGCAGGTCTATTGGGCCGGCAATATCGTCGTGCCGCAGCAGGTGCTGGCGCAGATCAACGCCAAGATCGCGAATGAGCAGGCCGCGCTGGCGGCGCAGGCGAATGTGGCCACCGCCAAGGCCGACGCCGAATCGCGCGTCGCCAAGGCCGAAGGCGACGCCAAGGCGATCCAGGTCGAGGCGGAGGCGATCCGCACCAACCCGGAGATCGTCAAGATGCGTGCGGTCGAGAAATGGAACGGCCAGTTGCCGACCTATACCGGCAACGGCCCGATGCCGTTCATCGACGTCAAGTGAAGGGGCGGGGCACTCGGCAGACCGGGTGCCCCATTTCGTCAGATCGCGAACAGCGTTACGCCAGCGTACCGTTCCTCGGCGGGATCGAACACCGGCTGCGGCTCGAACGAATGCTCGCCGACCTTGGGGTCGTGGATGCCGGTCAGCTTGAACGAGCCGACCTTGAGCTCGCGCGGCGGCTGGCCGTCGCGCTCGAGCGTCACCGCGTCGACATAGAGCTCGTCGTGCTTGGTATAGAGGATGTGCGGGGCGAGCCGGACCGCCTGGCGGTTGTAGACCCCTTCGAGGCACTTTCGGGTGGCGATGGCTTCGAGAACGAGACGGCTGGCTTCCATGCGCGCGAATTTAGGCGGCGGAACGAATCGATCAAGTCAAAATTGTGCAATGCAACATTTCCGTAACATCGCCATGTCGCAATCGTGATATCATCGGCGGCGCGACAAGCGCATCCTCTCCGGTCGGGACAGGAGAGAATTATGCCGCAATTCGTCATCGAGCGAGATATGCCGGGCGTCGGCACGCTGGGGCCGGGCAAGCTCAAGGGCGCCTCGCAGCAATCGTGCAGCGTGCTGCGCGACCTCGGGCCGGAAATCCAGTGGGTCCACAGCTATGTCACCGACGACAGGATCTACTGCATCTATCGCGCGCCCGACGAAGCGATGATCCGCCAACATGCCGAAATCGCCGGATTTCCGGCAAATCGCATCTCGGCGGTGCGCGCGATGATCGATCCGACGACGGCGGATTAGCCCGCGGTCAGCGCGTCGATCGCGCCCTGCAGGATGTAGGCAGCGGCCATCTTGTCGACCAGCTCGGCGCGCCTGGCGCGGCTCGCGTCCTGCTCGATCAGCGTGCGGGTGACGGCCTGGGTAGACCAGCGTTCGTCCCACAACAGCACCGGCAGGCCCCAATCCTCGACATTGCGGGCGAAAGCGCGGCTCGATTGGCTGCGCGGGCTCTCGCTGCCGTCGAGATTGAGCGGCAGGCCGATAACGACGCCCTTCACCGCCTGGCGCTCTATCACCGCGGCGATCGCGGCCTTGTCCTTCTGGAATTTGGTGCGGCGGACCAACTCGGCGGGGCTGGCGAAGCTCCAGCCGGCATCGCACAGGGCCAGCCCGATGGTTTTCGTGCCGACGTCGAGGCCGATCAGCCGCCCGCCTTCGGGCAGCGAGTCGCGAAAGATGGCGCGGTCGGCGGTAATCATCGCCGGCGCCTTAGCGCGGCGGCGGCCGACACAAAAGCGCCCGGCCGCATCGGGCCGGGCGCTCTATACGAAAGTATCGCGTCTTACTGCCCGGACGGGCCCGTCGATCCGCCCGCGTCCGGTGCCGCCTTGGGCGAAGCCTGCATCTTGGCGGCCGCGGCGGTCTGGATACGCTTCATCAGCGCGGGATCGGATTGCGAGGCCTTGGCGATCGCGTTGAACTTCTCGGGCGAGAGGCCCGACGAGGACACGGCAGACGCCATCTTGGTCTGCTTGTCGGCCGCCGCCACGGTCGAATCGTTCTGGATGTTCTGAACGGCGATCGCGGCCGATGCGAATTGGTCCACGTCGGTATCGCTGAACGACGTTTGCGCGGTCGCCCCGGCGGACGGCGCGGCGGCCCCGGGCGTCATGCCCGAAGCGGGCGGCGTCTGTGCCGGCGGGGTCTGCGTCGCGGTCGATTGTGCCAGCGCGCCGGTCGCGCCCAGCGCGACGGCGGCGGTAAAGGTGGCGAATTTACCCAGGCGGGTCATTGATGCTCTCCTGTCGATTGGCTTGGGAACAATATAACGATCCCGACCTCGGCATCGGCTACGGCGGTTCAATGCAAAAGTGGTCGCGCTGTGCCGTGGCCGCGACGGAGCGAGCCTCAACCGCAAGTGAAGCGGCCCGCAATCCTTCCTCAGCGCGATTCGAACGAAGACAAACGCCGCGCGGCGTCGGCACGAATATTCGCCCAGAACAGCGAATAGTCGAACACATGGTAATTGTTGCCCGGCAGCACGTAATTGCCGACCAGATCGGGCGGTGTGCCAATCGACAGGATGCCGCGCCCCTCGCATTTAGCGCCGATCCGCCCCGGCGTGATCGTCGCAGTGCGCAGGTCTGCGGCGGGATAGAGCGTGCCCTGATTGGCGTCGGCCGGCGCGGCATCGTCGGGCATGCCGGTCAGCGGATTGGTGCAGACCAGCGCGGTGCCCGCGCGCGGCGCGCCGGTGAACCCGGTGGTGGCGTCGAACGCGTCGAAGATCAGCGATGGATCGGCCGGTTCGGCGAACGTCTGCCACGAAAGGATGCAGCCGGCCTGGTCCGGCGTCGTGCATTCAGACAGCCCCAGCGCTGGAACATCGGCGGTCTTGGAAACCGGCCAGCCGATCACATAGGCCGCGACGATCCGGCGCGCGAGCGGGGTGCCGGCGACGCGATCGTGGAGCAGGTGCGTCAGGTGCAGCGCGCCCTGGCTGTGGCCGGCGAGGATGATCGGCTGGTTCGGCCCGATCTGCTTCAGGAAGGCATCGAACGCGGAGAGGACGTCGCGATAGGCAAGCGCGCGGGCGTCGAGCGCGGCCTTGCTGTCGGTCAGGAACGCGCCGAAGGTCGCCTGGCGATAGCGCGGCGCCCAGATCGCGCCGATGCCGTTGAACGCGCTCGCCTGGCCGCGCAGGAACAGGGCGGCGCGGGTATTGGCTTCGGCATCGTCGAGCGGCGCGTTCCACTGCGCACGATTGAGATACGAGGTCGGGTGGATGAAAAACACCGCGGCTTGCGGATGCGTGGTGGGGGTATAGCCTCGCGGCGTCCACAGCGCGGGATTGTCCGGAATATCCGGCCGCGCCAACCACATCCTGCGATCGTCATAGGCATTGCCGGCAAGCGCGGGCTCGGCCTTGAACGTCGTCGTCGGCACCATCGCCTGCCGAATCAGCTGCGCGCCGAACAGGCGGTAGGCGAAGGCGGCGGCGACGGTGAGCATGATGATGGCAGCAACCAGATAGAGGAACTTGCGGGCCAAGATGGCAGCTCCATTGTGCAATGCAACATAAACGCGCGGGGCGCGAGCAGGTTTCTCGTGCATGATGGTTGTTGCGAACGCAATCGCGAAGGCCATTGCCTTGCCGCGCTGCGCGGTGCTAGCCGCGCCCTTATGTCCGTAGACACTGCAACCGTGAAGCGGATCGCGAGCCTTGCGCGCATCGCGATCACCGAAGAGGAAGCCGGCCGGCTCGCGCCCGAGCTGGGCAACATCTTGGGCTGGATCGAGCAATTGGGCGAGGTCGACACGCGCGACGTCGCGCCGATGACGGCGGTGATCCCCAACCATCTGCGCCTGCGCGACGATGTCGTCACCGATGGTGGCGTGCGCGATGCGGTGCTTAGCAACGCACCCCAGGCCGAACACGGCTTTTTCGCGGTGCCGAAGGTGATCGAATAATGACCGAACTCACCGATCTCGGCGTCGCCGCCATCCGTGATGGCGTGCAGGACGGCGCCTTCTCCGCGCGCGAGGTGGCCGAGGCGTTCGTCGCCAAGGTGTCTGCCGCCAAGCAGCTCAACGCGTTCCTGGTCGAAACCCCCGATCACGCCTTTGCCGCCGCCGATGCCGCCGACAAGGCGCGCGCGGCGGGCGAGGCGGCCAAGCCGCTTGCCGGCGTGCCGATCGGGATGAAGGATCTGTTCTGCACCAAGGGTGTGCCGTCGACTGCGGCGAGCCACATCCTCGAAGGCTTCACGCCGCCCTACGAATCGACCGTCTCGCAGAAATTGTGGGACGCCGGCGCCGGGATGCTCGGCAAGCTCAATATGGATCAGTTCGCAATGGGCTCGTCGAACGAGACCAGCGCGTTTGGCAACGTCATCTCGCCGTGGCGGCGCAGCGACGGCGGTAATGCACCGCTCGCGCCGGGCGGCTCGTCGGGCGGCTCGTCGGCGGCGATCGCCGCGCGGCTGTGCCCGGCGGCGACCGGCACCGATACCGGCGGCTCGATTCGCCAGCCCGCCGCGTTCACCGGCATCGCCGGGATCAAGCCGACTTATGGCCGCTGCTCGCGCTTCGGCATCGTCGCCTTCGCTTCGTCGCTCGATCAGGCCGGCCCGATGGCGCGCGACGTGCGCGACTGCGCGATAATGCTCGAGGCGATGGCCGGGTTCGACGCGCGCGACGCGACGTCGCTGGAGCTCGACGTACCCAGATGGGAAGCTGGATTGTCGAGCGATCTCAAGGGCAAGCGGATCGGTATCCCCAAGGAATATCGGGTCGAGAACATGCCTTCGGAAATCGACGCGCTGTGGCAGCGGGGGATCGATTGGGCCAGGGACGCCGGCGCCGAGATCGTCGAGGTGTCGCTGCCGCACACCAAATATGCGCTGCCGGCTTATTACATCATCGCGCCGGCCGAGGCTTCGTCGAATCTCGCGCGCTATGACGGCGTGCGCTACGGCCTGCGCGACCTGCCCGACGGCGCGAACCTGCAGGATATGTATGCCGCCACTCGAGCCGCCGGCTTCGGCGACGAGGTGAAGCGTCGCATCATGATCGGCACCTATGTCCTGTCGGCGGGCTATTACGACGCCTATTTCACCCAGGCCTCGAAGGTCCGCACGCTGATCGCGCGCGATTTCGATGCTGCGTGGGAAAGCTGCGACCTGCTCCTCACCCCGACGGCGCCGTCAGCCGCGTTCGCGCTGGGCGAGAAATCGGCCGATCCGATCGCGATGTATCTCAACGACGTCTTCACCGTGCCGAGCTCACTCGCGGGCCTGCCGGCGATGAGCGTGCCCGCCGGGCTGGACGGCCACGGCCTGCCGCTTGGCCTGCAGGTGATCGGCAAGGCGCTCGACGAGCAGGGCGTGTTGAACGCCGGCTTGGCGCTGGAGCAACGCGCCGGATTCGCGGCTCGGCCGGAGGCGTGGTGGTAAAATGGGCAGGGACACCTTTCCGGTTGCGATGGCAGGGCTGCATGCGTCGCTGCACTCTCTAAGGATTTTGGCCAACCGAGGATTGGTTTCGCCAAAGGAAGTCGACGAGTCGTTAGATGGCGTCTCCGAGACACTTGAAAACTTGTCTCCCGAGCTGCTTGCGGTAGTTCAACGAAATTTAGATCCGATAATGGTTGATATAAAGCGTGCGGCTGGGTCCGCGTGGCGAGGCAAAGATGGTTGACTATCGTATTCAGGGCGCCACCGGCGAGTGGGAGGTCGTGATCGGCCTCGAAGTGCATGCGCAGGTCACCTCCAACGCCAAGCTGTTCTCGGGCGCCTCGACCGCGTTCGGGGCGGAGCCGAATACGCAGGTCAGCCTGGTCGACGCGGCGATGCCGGGGATGCTGCCGGTGCCGAACCGCGAGTGCATCCGTCAGGCGGTGCGCACCGGCATGGCGATCGACGCGGCGATCAACAAATGGTCGCGCTTCGATCGCAAGAATTATTTCTACGCCGATCTGCCGCAAGGCTACCAGATTTCGCAGCTTTATCATCCACTTGTGGGCGAAGGCTCGCTCGATATCGAGCTCGATGAGGGCGGCACCAAGACGATCGGCGTAGAGCGTATCCATGTCGAGCAGGATGCCGGCAAGTTGATGCACGATCAGCATCCGACGCGCTCTTATGTCGATCTCAATCGCTCGGGCGTCGCGCTGATGGAGATCGTCAGCCGGCCGGACATGCGTTCTCCCGCCGAAGCAGGTGCTTATGTGCGTAAGCTCAGGTCGATTCTGCGCTATGTCGGGTCGTGCGACGGCAATATGGAAGAAGGCTCGATGCGTGCCGACGTCAACGTCAGCGTGCGCAAGCCGGGCGCCCCCTTCGGCACCCGCACCGAGACCAAGAACGTCAATTCGGTCCGCTTCGTGATGCAGGCGATCGAGCATGAGGCCAATCGCCAGGTCGACGTGCTCGAAGCCGGCGGCACGATCGTTCAGGAAACCCGCCTTTACGATCCCGACAGCGGCACGACGCGGTCGATGCGCTCGAAGGAGGATGCGCACGACTATCGCTATTTCCCCGATCCCGACCTGCTGCCGCTCGAGCTCGACGACGCTTTCCTCGACGAATGTCGCGCCAGCCTGCCCGAACTGCCCGACGCCAAGCGCGCGCGCTATGAAGGGTTGGGGATCACCCCGTACAATGCCGGCGTGCTGACCGCCGAGGTCGAGACCGCGCGCTGGTTCGATGCGTTGCTTGAGGCGGGCGCGAAGCCGGTGCAGGCGTCGAACTGGGTCGCCTCGGAACTGTTCGGCGCGCTCAACCGGCTTGGCAAGGGAATTGAGGAAAGCCCGGTAAGTCCCTCGCAGGCGGCCGAATTGCTTGGCCTGGTCGCCGATGACACTCTGTCCGGCAGTCTCGCCAAGCAGGTGTTCGAGATCATGCTCGAAACCGGCGACGATCCCGCGAAAATCGTCGAGGAGCGCGGCCTCAAGCAGACCAGCGACACCGGCGCGATCGAAAAGGTGATCGCCGAGGTAATGGCCGCGAACGAGGATAAGGTCGCCGATTATCGTGGCGGCAAGGACAAGTTGTTCGGCTTCTTCGTCGGCCAGACGATGAAGGCGATGGCCGGCAAGGCCAATCCGCAGGTGGTCAACGAACTGCTGAAGAAGGCGCTCGGCTGATGCTCGGCGCGGCGCTTGCGTTGATGCTCCAGGCGGCGCCCGCCGCGCCGCCGCCCGCGCCTGCATTGCCGCGCGTCGACCTCGAAACCAGCGCGGGGCCGATCGTCGTCGAGGTCGATACCGTCCACGCGCCGATCACCGCGAAGAATTTCCTCGCCTATGTCGATCAGCACAAGCTCGACGGCGAGACCTTCTATCGCACGGTGAAGGTGCAGGATCATTTCGGTTTCGTGCAGTTCGGTGTGAGCGGCGATCCCAAGCGCGTGCTGCCGCCGATCGAGCACGAGCCGACCACCGAGACCGGCCTGCACCACACCGACGGCACGCTTTCGATCGCGCGGCGTGAGCCCGGCACCGCGCAGGGCGAGTTCACGATCATGGTCGGCGATCAGCGGCCGTCGTTCGATGCCGATCCGTCCAAGCCGGGCGACAATCTCGGTTATGCCGCCTTCGGGCACGTCGTCTCGGGAATGGACGTGGTCAACGCGATCCTCGACGGCGCGGTCGATCCGGCGGCGACGGTGCGTGGCTCGTTCAAGGGCGAGGTGCCCGCGCAGCCGATCAAGATCATTTCCGCGAAGCGCGAGCCCGCGTCTAGCTGATCGCGCCATCCGCTTGCGGGTGATGCGGCTCGAGCACCAGGTCGCGGCCCTCGACGCGCCACGATTTGAGCATCGACAGGAAATTCATGCCGAGCACGTCGGTATCGCCGAATGCCGGCGAGACGACCACCGGCAGATCGCGCGCGACGATATCGCCGAGCCGCAGTTCGGGCAGGGTCGCGGTGCGCGCGGTGATCGATCCGTTGGCGGTGTTGAGCACCACCGGGAACAGCTGCTGGTCGGTCTTGAGTCCCGCCGCGGCCGCGGTGCCGCTCGACAAGGCGGTCAGCGTCGCGCCGCTGTCGATCAGCATCCGCCGCGGCACGCCGTTGACGGTGACATGCGCCCAAAAATGCCCGTCGGGCGCCATGCGGATGCGCACCGCCTGGCCGACCACGTCCTGCCCGCCGAGGTGCAAGGCGGAGACGAGCCGCGAGAAATAGGGATCGTACCGTCCGCGCTGGATGACGACGACGATCAGCAGGCCGATCAACCCCGCCGTCACCGCGAAGCTGACGATCGAGCGCAACAGCCGCACGCGCAGCAACACCGTCGCGGCGATCGCGATCAGCGCGATCAGCAGGTAGAGGTGGATATCGGGGGAGAGGTGCGGCAGCATCGTGGTCATCGCGGGATCGATCGGCAAGATAGGATGCGTCGGCGCGTCGGCCAATGCCATAAGCGCCGCATGCGACTCGGCTTGCCCTCAGCCGTTGCGCTGCTATAGACGCCGCCGACCTGCTGTCCCACGCGGGCGTGGCGGAACTGGTAGACGCGCTGGATTTAGGTTCCAGTATCGAAAGATGTGGGGGTTCGAGTCCCTTCGCCCGCACCAGTTGCGTTGACTCGAAAACGTCCCTGGGGACGTTTTTCGGCAACGCAACTCCCGAGCGAAGCGAGGGACTGCCCAGCCCAGGAAAGAGATTGAAGACGAGCTTATGCAGACTGTCGAGACGTTGAACGAAGGCCTCAAGCGCGCCTACACCCTGACGATAACTGCCAAGGACATCGACAAGAAGGTCGAGGCCGAGGTGAAGCGCGTCGCGCCGCAGGTGCGCATGCCGGGCTTCCGCCCTGGCAAGGTGCCTGCCAACCTGATCCGCAAGATGCACGGCGAGGCGCTCGCCGCCGACGCGCTCAACACGTCGATCCAGGAAGGCGTGCAGAAGGTCATCGCCGACAACAAGCTGCGCCCCGCGATGCAGCCGTCGGTCGAGCTCGACGAGGGCTATGAGGCCGGCAAGGACGCCGAGGTCAAGGTCGAGCTCGAGGTGCTGCCCGACGTGCCGACGCCGGCGATCGACGCGCTCAAGCTCGAACGGCTGACGGTGCCGGTCGAGGATTCGGCGGTCGACGAGCAGCTCAAGACCTTCGCCAGCCAGATGAAGAACTGGAAGGACGCCGCCAAGACCCACAAGGCCAAGGAAGGCGATCAGGTCGTGATGGATTTCGTCGGCAAGGTCGACGGCGTCGCCTTCGACGGCGGCACTGGCGAGGACATGGCGGTCGAAATCGGCTCGGGTCGCCTGATTCCGGGCTTCGAGGACCAGATCGTCGGCGTCAAGGCGGGCGACGAGAAGACGATCAACGTCACTTTCCCCGACGATTACAATGCCGAGAATCTGAAGGGCAAGGCCGCGACCTTCGATCTGACGATCAAGAAGGTGCAGGTCTCGGGCGAGAGCAAGATCGACGACGAGCTCGCCAAGTCGATGGGGCTCGAGAGCCTGGAGCAACTCAAGGGCTTGCTCAAGGGCCAGGTCGAGCAGGAGCACAACCAGCTCACCCGCACCCACATGAAGCGCAAGCTGCTCGATCAGCTCGCCGAGGGCCATGATTTCCCGGTGCCGCCGTCGATGGTCGAGGCCGAGTTCAATCAGATCTGGGCCCAGTTGCAGCATGAAGCGAGCCACGAGGAAGACCCCGAGGCGGCGATCAAGGAAATGGAAGCCGAGCGCGACGATTATAAGGCGATCGCCGAGCGTCGCGTGCGCCTGGGCCTGCTGCTCTCCGAGATCGGCCAGGCCAATGGTGTCGAGGTCAGCCAGCAGGAAATGAACCGCCTGATCGCGCAGGCCGCGCAGCAATACGGGCCCGAGGATCGTCAGCGCTTCATCCATTATGTCCAGCAGGAGCCGATGGCCGCGGCCCAGCTGCGCGCGCCGCTCTACGAGGACAAGGTCGTCGACTTCCTGTTCGAAAAGGCCGAGATCAGCGATCGCGAAGTGACGCGCGAGGAGCTGGAAGCGGCGATCGAATCGGAAGATGGCTTCGCCACCGGCACCTACAGCCACGATCACGACCACGACCACGACCACAAGCCGAAGAAGGCGGCGGCGAAAAAGCCCGCGGCCAAGAAGCCGGCTGCCAAGAAGGCGGACGAGCCCAAGGCCGAGGAACCAGCCAAAAAGGCCGCGACCAAGGCGGCGCCGTCAAAGGACGACAAGCCGGCCAAGGCGCCTGCTGCCAAGGCCAAGGCAGACGCGCCGGTGAAGGATGCTGCGCCGAAGAAGGCGCCGGCCAAGAAGGCCGAGACCGCCAAGCCCGTTGCGAAGGCGGCGGCCAAGCCTGCGGTAGAAGCCAAGCCCGCTGCCAAGAAGCCGGCCGCAAAGAAGGCGCCGGCGAAGAAGTAAAAGTCATGTCGGTCGGCCATGGGCGCGTGTCAAAGCACCATGGTCGGCCGCGAGACGGCGGCATAAGACCGGGCGTCACCCTTAACTTGTTTCAGGGTCCATGGACCGCCATTCGCGCCAGTCGCGTCGCCGGCGTCGCACCATGGATGCTGAAGCAAGTTCAGCATGACGGGGTTTATGTCGCGAACTCGGGAATAAGGCGGCCACGGTAACGGGAACCCTTGTTCCGACATCGACGGTGGGGCAGGAGTCGCGCAGGCGGCACCTGCCGCCCGGTGGGCCCGGAGCGAGTCCGGGGTGATGAGGGGGCGACGTGACCGGTCCGAGAATCGCAGTCCTGCTGCCCTGCTATAACGAGGAAACCGCGATCGCGCAGACGGTCGCCGGGTTCCGCAGCGCGCTGCCGGATGCGGCGATCTACGTTTACGACAACAACAGCCGCGATCGCACGATAGAGGTCGCGCGCGCCGCCGGCGCCGTCGTCCGCAGCGAGCGGATGCAGGGCAAGGGCAATGTCGTCCGCCGCATGTTCGCGGACGTCGATGCCGATATCTACGTGATGGCCGATGGCGACGCCACCTATGACGCCGCCTCGGCGCCGGCGCTGATCGCGCGGCTGATCGACGAGCAGCTCGATATGGTCGTCGGCAGCCGCGTCGGCGAAGCGGTCGAGGCCTATCGCCGCGGCCATCGCTTCGGCAATCGCATGCTCACCGGCATGCTTGCTCGTCTGTTCGGACGCAGCTTTTCCGATATCCTGTCGGGCTATCGCGTGTTTTCGCGGCGCTTCGTCAAGAGCTTCCCGGTGCTGTCGTCGGGCTTCGAGATCGAGACCGAGATCAGCGTCCACGCGCTCGAGCTCAAGATGCCCGTTGCGGAGATCGAGACGCCCTATTTCGCGCGTCCCGAAGGCTCGGCCTCGAAACTCAGCACCTATTCGGACGGCTGGCGCATCCTGCGCACGATCGTCACGCTCTATCGGATTGAACGGCCGTTGCTGTTCTTCGGCTGGATCGGCGCGGCGTTTGCGGCGCTGGCAGTGATCCTCGCGGTGCCGCTCGTCATCACTTATATGCACACGCATCTGGTGCCGCGCTTCCCCACCGCGATCCTCGCCACCGGCCTGATGATCCTCGCTTTCCTCAACGGTTTCGCCGGATTGATCCTCGATACCGTGGTGCGCGGCCGCCGCGAAGTCCGCCGCCTGGCCTATCTCGCCCATAAGGCGCCGGGCGTTTGACAGCGGAACGGGGGAAGACCCCTTCAAAAGTTGGATTATCTCTGATCTATCCTGCGCGATGAACCGACACTTGCGCCAGCATCTTCACGCGCAACGGGCGCGCCACTGGCCTCCTCCGATCGTCACCCTGAACTTGTTTCAGGGTCTAAGGGCCGGCATTCGCGCCAGCCGTGCCGCCGTTCGTGCTGAGCTCGTCGAAGCATCGCTTTGTTGTGCACCACGCCTCGCCGGCGCAAAGCCGCCGCCAGCCCGCAGCGCCGGCGGCGCGACTCGTTTCGAAATCGTCGCGCATCGGTCGCCCATGCGCCGCGCCCGTGTCGCGTTGCTGTCGCGTCGTGGTCGCCTCGCAGACGAAAGCCGGCAAAAAGCCTCCGACGCTCTCCACTTTCTCCGCTTTCTCCACTTTGTCCCGATGCTCCCCTGCGAATCGCTGCCCGCGCCGTCAATTTGGTCAACTTCGGTGCGGGCGTTCAACCGGGCTTGAACTCATTCGCGCCAGCGCCGATGTTACAAAGCGAACTCAAGAGGACCTGAGACCCTTCATGCAAAATCCGTTCGAGACCGGTGATTTCATCCAGCCGCTGACCACGCTGACCAACGGCTTGGTGCCGATCGTCATCGAGCAGTCGAATCGCGGCGAGCGCAGCTTCGACATCTTCTCCCGCCTGTTGCGCGAACGGATCGTGTTCGTCACCGGGCAGGTCGAGGACCAGATGGCCTCGCTGATCACCGCGCAATTGCTCTTCCTGGAATCGGAAAACCCCAAGAAGGACATTTATATGTATATCAACTCGCCGGGCGGTGTCGTCACGGCGGGCATGGCGATCCACGATACGATGCAGTATATCCGCCCGCGCGTCGGCACGGTGTGCATCGGCCAGGCGGCGTCGATGGGCAGCTTCCTGCTCGCCGCCGGCGAGCCGGGGATGCGCGTGGCGCTCACCAATGCGCGGATCATGATCCACCAGCCGTCGGGCGGCGCGCAGGGAATGGCCAGCGATATCGAGATTCAGGCGCGCGAAATCCTTCGTATCCGCCACCGGATGAACGAGCTTTACGCGAAATATACCGGCAAGCCGATCGAGGAGATCGAGAAGGCGATGGATCGCGACAAGTTCCTTTCGGCCGAAGAGTCGAAGGAATTCGGCCTGATCGACGAAGTGTTCGACAAGCGCCCCGCGCCGACCGACGATGCGTCGGACGTGGCGAAGCTGCCGAGCGACAAGTCGTAACGGCGCATTTAGGTGATTGTGGTAAGCAGCGTTGCCGGTCTAGAATGATCGGCATGCTCGAACGCGCCCGGGTATGTGTGACGGCGCAAGGATGGATTGAATGACGAAACTCTCTGGCGGCGATAGCAAGAGTACGCTGTATTGCTCGTTCTGTGGTAAATCGCAGCACGAGGTCAGGAAGCTGATCGCCGGCCCGACGGTTTTCATCTGCGATGAATGCGTCGAGCTTTGTAACGACATCATTCGCGAAGAGACCAAATCGGCGCTCGTCTCGAAGAAGGACGGCGGCGTACCGACGCCGCAGGAAATTTGCGACGTGCTCGATGATTATGTGATCGGGCAGAAGCAGGCCAAGCGCGTGCTCTCGGTCGCGGTGCACAATCATTACAAGCGTCTCGCGCACGGCCAGAAGGGCGCCGACGTCGAACTCGCCAAGTCGAACATCCTGCTCGTCGGTCCCACCGGCTGCGGCAAGACGCTGCTGGCGCAGACGCTGGCGCGCATCCTCGATGTGCCGTTCACCATGGCCGACGCGACGACGCTGACCGAGGCCGGCTATGTCGGCGAGGATGTCGAGAACATCATCCTCAAGCTGCTGCAAGCGAGCGACTATAATGTCGAGCGCGCCCAGCGCGGCATCGTCTATATCGACGAGATCGACAAGATCAGCCGCAAGGCCGAGAATCCCTCGATCACCCGCGACGTGTCGGGCGAGGGCGTGCAGCAGGCGCTCTTGAAGATGATGGAGGGCACCGTCGCCTCGGTCCCGCCGCAGGGCGGTCGCAAGCATCCGCAGCAGGAATTCCTCCAGGTCGATACGACCAACATCCTGTTCATCTGCGGCGGCGCTTTCTCGGGTCTCGAGAAGATCATTGGCGACCGATTGCAAGGCAAGTCGATCGGCTTCGGCGCTTATGTCGCTGCGCCGGAAGAAAAGCGCACCGGTGAGGTGCTGCGTCAGGTCGAGCCCGAGGATCTGCTCAAGTTCGGCCTGATCCCCGAATTCGTCGGCCGTCTGCCCGTCATCGCGACGTTGGAAGACCTCGATATCGATGCGCTGGTCAAGATTTTGACCGAGCCGAAGAACGCGCTGGTCAAGCAATATCAGAAGCTGTTCGATCTCGAATCGGTCGGCCTCGGCTTCACCGATGATGCGTTGGTGTCGGTCTCCAAGAAGGCGATCGATCGCAAAACCGGCGCGCGCGGATTGCGCTCGATCCTCGAGGGCATCCTGCTCGACACGATGTTCGATCTGCCGTCGATGGACGGCGTCGACGAAGTGATGATCGACAAGGACGTGGTCGAAGGCCGCAAGGACCCGATCCGCGTCTATGCCAAGAAGGAAAAAGCCAGCGGCGACGCTGCCTGAGGTGGCCGCGGGGGGCGTCACGGCGATCGGCATGGGCCGGTTGCGGCCGCCGCTCTTCCTGTTGGACGACACCGGCCCGATGCTCGGTTACGTGCTGCGCGCGTGGCTGCTCGCGCTGGTGCCGGCGGTCGTCATCGGATCGATAGTCGCTTGGGCGTTTCCCGCAGGTGTGCCGAACTTCGGGGCGATGCCCTATGCGTTCGTCGTCATCTACGGAATCATCGGTGCGCCGCTGATCGAGACGGCATTGATGGCGGGATGGTTGGTGGTCGTCGAGCGGTTCGCCGGATCGATGATAGCGGTGCTCAGCAGTGCGGCACTGTGGGGGGTGATCCACGGGCTCGATTCGATCGATCAGGGCCTGACGGTGGTGTGGCCGTTCCTCATCTTCTCGATCGCGTTCGTCGTATGGCGGCGTCGGGGGATCAACCGCGGACTTCAAGCGGCGGCTTCAATCCACGCGCTTTATAATGCCTCGCTCTTTGCGGCAGCGACGGTGCTGTCTTAGGGATGGCGTTGGCGAAAGGGCAGTGTCATCATCGCGCAATGGCTGACCGTCAACTGCCACACGTCCGCATCGCGGCGCACGCCGATCGACCGGCGGTTGCCGCGATGCTGGCGCGGGCGTTCGCCGACGATCCGGCGATGCGCTTCATTTTCCCCGATCCGGCCGACCGCGCGAAGCGGCTGCCGCGCCTGTTCTCCCTGCTGTTCGATGGCGATGCGCCGGTCGGCATGCGGCTCGTCACCACCGGCACCGAAGCCGCGACCCTGTGGCGCGCGCCGGGCAAGGCGGAGACGGGCATCTGGGAGATGATCCGCCACGCGCCGCGCCTGCTCCACGCGCTCGGCGGCGCGACCGGCCGGGCGCTGCGTGTCGCCAATGCCATCGATGCCCACCACCCGAAAACCGCTTTCTGGTATCTCCACATCGCCGGCTGCGATCCCGCTTTTCAAGGGCGCGGAATCGGTGGCGCCATCATCCGCCATGGCCTTGCGCGCACCGCTGGCGATAACCTCCCCTGTTACCTCGAAACGCCGCTGGAAAAGAATGTCGGTTTCTATCGGGGGCTCGGCTTCGAGCTTGTCGACACTTGGGATGTGCCGCGCGGCGGCCCGCGGTTCTGGTCGATGGCGCGTCAGCCAGGCCCGTGATACAGCACTGTAAATAGGGGAGCATGGAGGGGGCATGCGACGGGGGATTTGCCTGCTGGCGACGGCGGCGTGCGTAGCGATGATGCCGGGCCGAGCGGCGGCGGTGGAACACCATTGCCAAATCGGGAAATTGCTCGATCTGCCGGTGACGATCGTCGACCGCCAGCCCACCGTCGAGGCGACGCTCGATGGTCATGCGCTGCGCCTGGCGGTCGATAGCGGCGCGTTCTTCAGTTCGCTCAGCCCGGGTACGGCGGCGGAATACGGCTTCAAGCGGCACATGGCGCCGCAGGAATTGCGCGTCTACGGTATCGGCGGCGAAGTCGAAACGGACATCACCACGATCGACGATTTCAAGCTCGGCCGGCTCCAGCTTCATCATGTCGAATTTCTCGTCGGCGGCAGCGAGGTCGGGGCAGCGGGATTGTTGGGGCAGAACATCCTTGGCGTCACCGACGTCGAATATGATCTCGGCAACGGGGCGATCCGGCTGATGCGCCCCGAACATTGCGACAAGGATCTCAACCTCGCCTATTGGGCGAAGGGAAAATCGGTGTCGGTCGAGGAGATCGAGCCGGTAAAATCGGCGCAATTCCATACCCAGGGCACGGTCGTGCTCAACGGCGTCAAGCTCAAGGCGATGTTCGATACCGGCGCGGCGGCCACACTGCTGTCCACCCGCGCCGCGGCGCGGGCCGGCGTCAAGCCGGGCAGCCCCGGCGTCGTCGAGGCCGGCTATCAGGGTGGGCTCGGGCGCGGCAATATCGAGACATGGATCGGCTCGTTCGACAGCCTGCAGATCGGCGATGACGAGCGGATCGAGAAGATCAGGCTACGCTTCGGCGATCTTGGCGACATGAACGATATCGATATGCTGATCGGCGCCGATTTTTTCCTGTCACACCGCGTCTATGTCTCGAACAAGCTGCACCGGATGTATTTCACCTACAATGGCGGACCGGTGTTCGATCTGTCGATGAACCGGCCAACCAAGCCTGTCGCCGGCGGCGAACTGACCAGCGCGGCGGCCTATGGCGGACGCGGTATGGCATCCGCCGCGCGACACGAATATGCGGCCGCGCTCGCCGATTTGACCCATGCGGTCGCGCTGGCGCCCGACGATGGCCATTATCGATACCAGCGCGCGACGATCGAACTGGCGATGCATGACGAGAAAGCGGGGAGCGCCGATCTCGACGCGGCGATCGCGCGCTTGCCGGACGATGCCACGGCGAGACTGGCGCGCGCCTGGCTGAGGGTGAAACAGGACGACCATACGGGCGCCGAGGCCGACGCCGATGCCGCCGATCGCATCCTGGCGACGCCGAGCGACACGCGGTTCGAACTCGGCACGCTCTATGACGCGCTTGATCTGTCGAAGCAGGCGATCCGCCAATATGGCATCTGGATCGATGCGCACCCGCGCGACAACAAGCTCGCCACCGCGTACAACAATCGCTGCTGGGCGCGCGTGACGCATGGGATGGATCTCGATGATGCGCTGTCGGACTGCAATCACGGTCTTCACTTGCGACCACACGATCCGAGCATTCTCGACAGCCGCGGTCTCGTTCGCCTCGAGCGCGGCGATTTCGATGATGCGATCGACGATTATGACGATGCGCTGAAGCGCAACCCGAAGATTGCGACGTCGCTCTATGGGCGCGGTGTCGCCAAGCTGCGACTGGGGCAAAGGGCGGCGGGCGATGCCGATATCGCCGCGGCGAAGAAGCTCGACGCCGATATTGCCGCGACGATGAAGGAATATGGCGTTTCGCCGTGAGCGCTCAGAGCAGCCCCGGAATGAAGCGCGCCACACGAGCGGCATAGGCGTCGTAGGCAGGACCGAACATCGCGCGGAGCAGCCTCTCCTCTTCGGCGATCCTGAGCCGGGTGCCGAGCGCGTAGAGCGGCAGCGCGACGATCAGCCGCCACTCGTTGCCGAGTCCGATGGCGAGCGCGAGCAGGATCAGCGCCATCGCGCTGTAGATCGGGTGGCGGACGTAAGCGAACGGGCCGGTGGTGACGAGTTCGTGGTCCGCGCGGGTGCGGGCGACGATGCTCCAGTTGCGGCCCATCGCGCGCGTCGCCCAGACGAACAGCCACACGGCGGCAGCCATCAGCAAGGCGATCGCGGCCGCTTCGATCAGCGCGAGCGGCGACAGCGGGTCGAGCATGGCGTTGCCGGAGCCGAACGACGTCAGCAGGAAAGCGACGCCCTGGATGGCGATGCCGATCATCGAGCGGAGCGAGCGCCGCGACGTCGCGCCATCGGTCTCTCCACGCCTGGCGCGCGCGACGATCACGGCGAGCAGGAACGCGAGGAAGCCCAGCGCCAGTGCCGCAAGGCCGGGAAGGCCGACCGGATAGCTCCGCAATATTCTCACTCCTTCCGATCCGCGTTCCGTCAGTCCGCTGCCTTGGTGCCCGCCCTCTGCGCGGCGAGTTTTGCCTTCCACGCCTGATAAGCGTCGATCGCCGGCTCGTCCTTGAGCACGCGATCATAGGGATCGATCGTGACATGCGCATGCGCGGGAACGATGATCGAGCCCGTGCCGTCGGCCATCGCCAGCTTGGTAATCGCATCGCCGATCTCGACCTCGATCGGCATCGGGAACGGCAGGCCCGCGGGTGCCAGCCAGGTGAGTGTGAGCCTGTCGCCGTCGCGCCGCGCGACGAGTTTGGGAAGCGGCGCCTGGCGCAGATAGACGTCGAAGAACCAGGAATAATCCTTGCCCGTCACCTTGTTGACGTTGGCGATGAACTCGTCGGTCGAGCCGAAGCGTGGCTGGAAATTGCCCGGCTTCGGATCGGGGCGGCCATAGACCTCCAACCGCGTCGCCTCGAAAAAAGCCTTGTCGCCGATCAGGTTGCGCAGCGTATGGAGGATCCATGCGCCCTTGTAATAGATGTCCTGTCCGGGGCCGCCCTTGCTGGGTTCGTAAACCTCTTCCTCGGTGATTACCCGGCCGCGGACGATCGGCACCCGGTTCTCGATCTTGTTGCGCTGATCGAGCATCATCGCGTCGTAGCGCGCCTCGCCCTGCAGCCATCGGCCGTAGAGCGGCTGCATATATTCCTCGAACCCTTCGTGAAGCCAGTAATCGTCCCAATTGGCGGCGGTCAGTTGGTTGCCGAACCATTCGTGGCCGAATTCGTGCTGGAACAGCCAGTCGAAGCCCTCGGGGCCCTTCGCGTAGTGATTGCCATAGGCGTTGATCGTCTGGTGCTCCATGCCCTCATAGGGCGTTTCGACCACGCCCATCTTTTCGTTACCGAAAGGATAGGGGCCGATCATCGTTTCGTAGAAATCGAGCGTCGGCGCGAATTCGGCAAACAATGCCTTGGCCTGTTCCTCCTCGCCGGGCAGGTACCAATAGAACATCGGAATATCGTTGCCATACTGGCTGTGATAGGCGCCCTCGACCACCTCATAAGGGGCGACGTTGAGCGCGATCGCATAGGTGTTGGGATGCGCGATCGACCAGTTCCAGGTGGTGCGGCCATCGGGTAGCGTGTCGACGCCCTTGAGCACGCCGTTCGAGGGCGCCTTGAGCCCTTTCGGCACGGTGATGTGGAGATCGACGCGGCCGGGCTCGCCGGTCGGAAAATCGAGGCACGGCCAGAATATGTCGCAGCCATAGCCTTCGGAGGTGGTGGCGAACCACGTCTTTCCGGCCGGGGTCTTGGCCCAGACCATGCCATCGTCCCACGGCGCCTGAACGGCGACGTGCGGTTGGCCACTGTATGTGATCGTCGTCGAGACGTGGCCGCCGGCTGCAACCGGCGCGGGCAGCGTGATGACGAGGCGACCGTCGGGATTGGCCCAGGCGTCTTGCGGCAGCGGCTTGCCGTCGATCGCGACCGCCTGCGGACCGAGATTGTGGTCGAGATCGATAACCAGCCTGGTCAGTGGAGCCTTGGCGGTGAAGGACAGGGTGGCAATGCCATTCAGCGTCTCGGTCTTGGGGATGACCTCGAAGCGCAGGTTGGCGACGTCGAATTGCAGTTTCGCCTGATCAGGATCGATCGGGCCGCCCGATCTTTGCGTCTGCGCGGTGAGCGGAGGCTCTCCTTTGGCCGGCAGGGTCGCAGTCTGCGCGTCGACGCCGGCCGCGATCGAAAGCAGCCCGCTGGCGACAAGCAGATGCGGCAATATTGCCTTCATCGTCATGCGGTTACGCGCGCCCGATTGATGCCGTGGCCGGCGCCACCATATAAGGAGCAAAGCGCGTCCGAATCCGGACGTATCGGAGTGTTCATGACCCAAAGTTTTCCCGTTCTTCCCCTGCGCGACATCGTCGTCTTTCCCAATATGATCGTGCCGTTGTTCGTCGGCCGCGACAAGTCCGTCGCCGCGCTGGAAGCGGCGATGACCGCCGACAAGGAGATCTTCCTGATCGCGCAGCTCGATCCGTCGGAGGACGATCCCGGCCGCGATGATCTGTATGACGTCGGCGTCAGCGCGACGGTGTTGCAGCTCCTCAAGTTGCCTGACGGCACGGTCCGGGTGCTCGTCGAGGGCAAGGAGCGCGCTCGCCTCGAGATGCTTGAGGAAACCGGCGATTACCTGACCGGCACGGTCGAGCCGGTCGAGGATCAGGGCGAGCTCGATCGCGCCGATCGTGAGATCAAGGCGTTGATGCGTTCGGTGATCGAGCAGTTCGAGAATTATGCCAAGCTGAATCGCAAGCTGCCGGCCGAAACCGCGGTGCAGCTTTCCGAGATCGACGACGCCTCGCGGCTCGCCGATGCGATCGCGGGGAACATCTCGATCAAGGTTTCCGACAAGCAGACGCTGCTTGTCGAGCGCGATCCGGCCAAGCGGCTGGAAATGGCGTTCGCCTTCATGGAAGGCGAGCTCGGCGTGTTGCAGGTGGAGAAGAAGATCAAAAGCCGCGTCAAGCGCCAGATGGAGAAGACGCAGCGCGAATATTATCTCAACGAGCAGCTGAAGGCGATCCAGCGCGAGCTTGGCAACGAGGGCGACGAGGGCGAGGGCGACGAGATCGCCGAACTGACCCAGAAGATCGCCAAGCTCAAGCTCTCCAAGGAAGCGCGGAGCAAGGCGACGGCCGAGCTCAAGAAGTTGAAGACGATGGCGCCGATGTCCGCCGAGGCGACCGTCGTGCGCAACTATCTCGACGTGCTGCTGGGGCTGCCGTGGGGCAAGAAATCCAAGCTCAAGAAGGATATCGAGGCGGCGCAGGCGGTGCTCGACGAGGACCATTATGCGCTCGAAAAGGTCAAGGACCGGATCGTCGAATACCTCGGCGTCCAGGCGCGGACCAACAAGCTGAAGGGGCCGATCCTGTGCCTCGTCGGCCCGCCCGGCGTCGGCAAGACCTCGCTCGGCAAGTCGATCGCCAAGGCCACGGGGCGCGAGTTCGTGCGGCAGTCGCTGGGCGGCGTGCGCGACGAGGCCGAGATCCGCGGCCATCGGCGAACCTATATCGGCTCGCTGCCCGGCAAGATCGTGACCAATCTGCGCAAGGCGGGAACGAGCAACCCGCTGTTCCTGCTCGACGAGATCGACAAGCTGGGCCAGGATTTCCGCGGCGACCCGGCGTCGGCGCTGCTCGAGGTGCTCGATCCCGAACAGAACAACAAGTTCCAGGATCATTATCTGGAAATCGACATCGATCTGTCCGACGTGATGTTCGTCACCACGGCGAACACGCTCAACCTGCCGCAGCCGCTGCTTGACCGGATGGAGATCATCCGGCTCGAGGGCTATACGGAGGACGAGAAGGTCGAGATCGCCGAGCGGCACCTGATCGCCAAGCAGGTCGAGATGCACGGGCTGAAGGACGGTGAGTTCACGCTGACCAACGAGGGGCTGCGCGACCTCATTCGTTATTATACGCGTGAGGCGGGGGTTCGTACGCTGGAGCGCGAGATTGCCAAGCTGGCGAGGAAGGGGCTGCGCCGCATCCTCGAAGGCAAAGCCGAGAGTGTGACGATCACGCCGGAGAACCTCGCCGATTTCGCGGGTGTGCGGAAATTCCGCTTCGGCCTGTCGGAAGAGGAGCACCAGATCGGCGCGGTGACCGGGCTCGCCTGGACCGAGGTCGGCGGCGAGTTGCTGACGATCGAGAGCGTCACCGTGCCCGGCAAGGGCGCGATCAAGACGACCGGCAAGCTCGGCGACGTGATGAAGGAATCGGTGGAAGCCGCGTTCAGCTTCGTCAAGGCGCGCAGCCCCAGCTACGGCATCAAGCCGAGCCTGTTCGCGCGCAAGGATATCCACGTCCACCTGCCCGAGGGCGCAGTGCCCAAGGACGGGCCCTCGGCGGGGATCGGCCTGGTCACCTCGATCGTCTCGACGCTGACCGGCGTCGCGGTGCGCAAGGATATCGCGATGACCGGCGAGGTTACGCTGCGCGGCCGCGTGCTGCCGATCGGCGGCTTGAAGGAGAAGCTGCTCGCGGCGCTGCGCGGCGGCATCAAGACGGTGCTGATCCCGAGCGAGAACGAAAAGGATCTCACGGAAATCCCCGCCAATGTCCGCGAAGGGCTGGAGATCGTGCCGGTCGCGCATGTCGACGAGGTTCTGCGGCTGGCTCTCGTCGATGTGCTTGAGCCGATCGATTGGAGCGAGGCGGACGAACTGGCGGCGCAGCCGCCGGCTGCGGTTCCCGGAATCGGCGGCGAAATGCATCATTGAGGGACGGTTGCCCGTGATTCCTGCGCTTTCGGGCGTGGAAATCACGGTTTTGCTTTGACTCGCGCGTGCCGACTCGCCTTAACTGTGCAACCGGCTTCGGCCGCGAATCCATTCCAGTCACGGTAAACCAGGGGGTTCCATCGGCATGAACAAACAAGAACTGATCGGCGACGTTGCCGACAAGTCCGGCCTCAGCAAGGGCGACGCCAGCAAGGCGGTCGAGTCTGTATTCGATTCGATCACAGCGGCGCTCAAGAAGGGCGATGAAGTCCGTCTCGTCGGCTTTGGCACCTTCTCGGTTTCGAAGCGCAAGGCCTCGACCGGCCGCAATCCGCGCACCGGCGAACCGATGACGATCAAGGCGTCGACCCAGCCGAAGTTCAAGGCGGGCAAGGGCCTCAAGGACGCGGTCAACTGATCGCTTGCCGGGGCTGGACAAGCCCCGGCCGGCTGCCTAAGGGCAGCGCGACGCAGCAGGCGCCGGGGCAACCGGCGCCGCTTCGTTTTTCGGGCGCGTAGCTCAGTGGTAGAGCACTGTGTTCACACCGCAGGGGTCGCTGGTTCAATCCCAGCCGCGCCCACCATATACAAGAGCCGGTTCGCTGCCGCGAGCCGGCTCTTTGTCGTTGTCGGTCAGGGCTGAACGAGCCTCGGCAGCAACGATCACCATGTCGATCGGCGCGAATTCGTGTTCGCCATCGTGGCCGGCGCGGCGGCAGCAGACATAGCCGCCAGATGCCATGCCGGCGAGGCAATGCTCGCCTTCCCGCAAGATCACCAGCGAAATCATGGTTGCACGACGGACGCGACAATATTGGCCATCAGTCCTTCCCGGTCTGAAGCCCACCCCACGTCCGCACCCTATATGGACGATGGCGTCATAGCACTAATCTCGATCAGTTGCACCTGTGTTGCCCTCGCGCAATGTCATGTAACTGTCACTTGAATGTCATCCATGAGTCTCCGAACTCGCATCAAACCGTCATCCACGACGTCTAGCCCGGCGCCGGGATCGACAGGGGGAACCGAGTCGATCTGAGGCGCGCCATCCGTGCGCCGACGCCAACGAAACGCGATCGATCGGAGATAGTATGACCAGCTTCAAGCGTGTCGGGATGATCCTGCTCAGCGGCACCGCGGTGGCCGCGCTGTCGGCGTGCGGCGCCGACGACATTGCGTCGCCCGGCAGCGGCGGCAACATCACCATCAATAACCCGGCGCCCTCACCGTCGCCGAGCCCCAGCCCGAGCCCCAGCCCGAGCCCGACCCCGGGTGTGACGCCGGCGGCGGACTGTCCGACCGGCACGACCAAGGGGGATACCAACGGCACCACGATCACCGGCCCGACCGGCGAGTATCTGATCTGCACGCTGCCCGCGAAGATCAGCTCGAATCTCGAGCTGCCGTATGAGCAGGGCTTGCTCTATCGCATGGCTGGCCGTGTCGACGTCGGTGACGATGGCGGCCCGACCAAGACCGCGAGCGACACCAATGTCACGCTGAAGATCGATCCGGGCGTCATCATCTATGCCGATGCCGGCCCGACGTGGCTCGCAGTCAATCGCGGCAACAAGCTCAACGCCGTCGGCACCGCCGACAAGCCGATCATCTTCACCAGCAAGGACAACGTCCTTGGCCTGACGTCCGATAGCTCTTCGGGCCAGTGGGGCGGCGTCGTGCTGATGGGCCGCGGTCAGGTCACCGATTGCGAGAGCCCCTCGGCGACCCCGGGCACCACCGCCTGCGAGCGCCAGACCGAAGGCGCGGCCGATCCTGCTGTTTATGGCGGCGACGACAACGTTACCAGCAGCGGCGATCTGGAATATATCCAGATCCGCTATTCGGGTTACGCGCTGTCGCCGGATAACGAGCTGCAGTCGCTGACGCCGGAAGCAATCGGCAGCGACACCGTGATCGACCATTACATGTCGTACAACAGCTCGGACGACGGCGCCGAATTCTTCGGCGGCCATCCGCACCTCAAGCACTATATCGTCGTCGGCGACGAAGACGATGCGATGGACAGCGATACCGGCACCAAGGCGCGCTTCCAATATGCGATCGTGGTGCAGCGCCAGGGCATCGGCGACACGATGATCGAGGCCGATACCGACAACGCGACCGCATCGGACATTCCGCGGCAGGATACCCGCGTTTCCAACTTCACCTTCATCGATCGTTCGCCGAACAATTCGGACAAGGCGTCGATCCTGCTGCGCGGCCAGACCGATTATTCGCTGCTCAACGGCATCCTGGTGAGCCCGGACAATCCCTGCCTGCGCATCAGCGACCCGGCGACGCTCCAGGCTGCCGATGCCTCGAAGGACGAAAATGGCCCGCCGGTGTTCAAGTCGATGGTGATGCAGTGTGCATCGACCAAATATGTCGGCAGCGACACCAACGGCACAGTGACGGCGGCGCAGGTCGAGGCTGCGTTCGGATCGGGCAGCAACAACAACAACGACTCTTTCACGCCCTCGCTGACGGATACGATCATCGATGGCGCCAACGAGTTGGCGGTACCGGTTTCCGACCCGAAGGCGTCGGACCCGTTCTTCGACACCGTGTCGTATATCGGCGCGGTCAAGGACGCCAACGACACCTGGTACAAGGGCTGGACCTGCAACAGCGCTGCGGTCGATTTCGGATCGACCAACGGTGCCTGCACGACCTTGCCCGTTTACGACAACTGAGCCGACGCGTGACGAAAGGGGGTGGGGCGGTGCCACGGCAGCGCCTCACCCCTGCTTGACTGTTTTCAAGGGGGTTTCGGGATGAACAAGATGCTGGCGCTCGGGCGTTTGTTGTTGGCGACGTCGGCGATCGTCGCACCTGCCATGGCATGGGCGCAGACCTCGCCGGGCACGTCGGGTATCGACACGCCGCAGCCGCAGCCGGATACGACGCAGACGCCGAGCGCAATCGAGCAGACCGGTGCGCCGCCCGCCGATAGCGGCGCGCAGGAGCAGCCGGACGTATCGGTGCCGGGCGGCGATATCGTGGTGATCGGCCGGCACACGGTCAATATCGAGCAGGCGACCCCGCAGGTCGTCTCGGTGCTATCCTCGGCGGATATCGCGCGCACCGGCGAGGGCGATATTGCCGGAGCGTTGTCGCGTGTCACGGGCCTCAGCGTTGTCGGCAACGGCTATGTCTATGTCCGCGGCCTCGGCGATCGCTACTCGCTGGCGCTGTTGAACGGCCTGCCGCTGCCGAGCCCCGAGCCGCTCAAGCGCGTCGTGCCGCTCGACATCTTCCCGACTAACGTGATCGATTCGTCGCTGGTACAGAAAAGCTATTCGGCGAATTTCCCCGGTGAGTTCGGCGGCGGCGTCATCAACCTCACCACCAAGGCGGCGCCACGCGAGGGCTTCATCTCGATCGGCGGCAGCATCGGCGGTGATACCTACACCACCGGCAACCTCGGCTATACCTATTACGGCAGCCCGACCGATTGGACCGGCTTCGACAATGGCCAGCGCGACAATCCGCCGGCGCTGAAGGCGTTCCTCAACAGCGGCAAGACGTTGCCCGAACTGTCGCAGGACGATCGCGAAGCGCTGGCCTCGCAGCTTGTCGTCGGCCGCATCGACGTGGTGCAGCGCAACAACAATATCCCGGTCAACTGGAACGGGAATGTCACCGCCGGCAAGACCTTCGACCTCGGCGGTGCCTCGCTCGGGTTGATCGCCACGGCGGGCTATTCCAACAAATGGCGGACTCGCGACACCACCAATCAGACCGCGAGCAACGCCGATCTTTCTAGCCTTGCGACTGATTATCAGCGCATCATCACCGACAATCGCGTCGTCGTCGACGGCCTGTTCGGTGCGGGCCTCGAGTTCGGCGAGAACAAGATCCGCTGGACCAATCTATTCATCCGCGACACGCTGAAGGACACGCGCCTGGCCAAGGGCGAGACCTTCTACAATGGCTACAAGCGGATGATCCAGAACACCGCCTGGTACGAGCGGCAACTGATCGATTCGCAATTGGTTGGTGAGTTCAAGTTCGGCGCGGTCGATCTCGACGCACGGCTCGGCTACGCCAATTCGAAGCGCAACGCGCCGTACGAAAGCGAGTTCGGCTACTCGCTGGTCGAAGCGGGCCCGTATGCAGGCAATTATGTCAACGTGCTCGATAGCCAGTCGGGCAATGCGGCGGTATCGTTCTCCAAGCTCAACGAGAATTTGTGGTCCGGCGGGCTCGACATCACGATGCACGCCGCCGACAATTTCGCGCTGACCGCGGGCGCCGCTTATACCGACCAGCGGCGCACATCGAGCCGTCGCGAGTTCGATTACTTCCTGCAGAACCGCACTGCCGACGGTTTCGGGTTCAATATCAACAATCCGGGGCCGGTGTCACTGTTCCGGCCGGACTATCTGCTCGAACCGACAGTCATCAAATATTACAACGTCGACATTTCCGAGCCGACCCAGGCCTCCGCGGCGTTCGGCGCGACCCTGCGCAACAATGCCGCCTATCTGCAGGGTGACTGGCACATCAACGATGCGCTCGAACTAAACGTCGGCGCGCGTTACGAACATGCCGTCGAGACGGTCGATCCGCTGCAGGTGTTCGACGTGCCGGTCAGTTCCACCGCGGGCAACCGGATCGATCGCGACTATCTGCTGCCATCGGCTACGCTGACGTGGCAGATCGCGCCTGAAATGCAGCTGCGTTTCAATGGTTCGAAGACGATCGCGCGGCCCCAGTTCCGCGAATTGCTCTACCAGCGGTTCTACGATCCCGACACCAACCGCGATTATTACGGCAACCCCAATCTGGTCGACAGCCAGCTGTATAACGTCGAAGCGCGATACGAATGGTATTTCGCGCGTGAACAGCATGTCTCGCTCGCGGTATTTGCCAAGCGGATCAATCATCCGATCGAGCAATATCTCTATACCGACGGCAATACCTATTTCTCGAGCTTTGCCAACGCCCCCAAGGCGCGTCTGTACGGTGTCGAGGCCGAGGTGCAGAAGCATTTCGATCTGTTCGCCACGCGGCGGGCCGTGATTGTCGCCAACTACACCTATTCGCATTCGCGGGTATCGGTCGGCGATAACGACACGACGATCAACAATCTCGGCCGCGAGATCGCGGCAACCGACCTGTTCAAGGACGGGCGCCCGCTCACCGGCCAATCGGATCACGTCGCCAACCTGCAGATCGGGCTCGAGGATACCGACCACCTTTCGCAGCAGACCTTCATCCTGTCCTATGCGAGCAAGCGGTTGACCGATCGCGGCCCCGGCGCGCAGCCGGACGTCTACGAATATCCCGGTTTCGACCTGGATTTCGTCGCGCGGCAGGGGATCACGATCGGCGGCGTGGATTTCGAGGTGAAGCTCGACATCCGCAACATCACCGGGACCAAGTACAAGGAATACCAGCAGGTTGGCGACAACAAGGTCTATTGGAACCTGTACGATGTCGGCACCAGCGGATCGATCGGGCTCAGCCTGAAGCTCTGACCGTCTGAAAAGGGGAAAGGCCCCGGTCGCATCAAAGGAGCGGCCGGGGTCACGTTATCCCCAGGGGCGTTCGCGAAACCACTTGGTGATGACGTATTTGGTGCCCTCTCGAACCTTCATGCCATGATGGATCGTCGAAGGGTTGCCCGATCCATCGGGCCTGAGGTTGTTCCAGGCGAGCAATTTGCCGGCTTCGGGCTGGACGATTTTGTTGACCGCCTTGAACCGCGTCGCGCCGCCGGCGCCCGGCTCGTTCAAGTAGATCATCGCCGTCCAGGTGCGATTGCCGGCGATCGAGCAATATTTCTGGAAGTCCTGCCCGCGCGGATCGAAATAATCGGTATGTGCCTTGAATTCCTGGCCAACGGCGTAGCGCTGACCCTGGATCGGCTCGCCATGCGCGGGGTCGAGCCCAGTAAACGCGATGATCCGCGCCTCGACCGCGGCGACGATAGGATCGCTCTTGTCGAGATCGCAAGTTTCGCTGGTACGGAACGAGGCGTCGCCATTGTAATCGGAGACGGTCGAGGGGCGGCGCTTGGCATCGATCATATCGATCAGCGCGGCGCACAGCTCGGGCTCGAGAAAATCGCGCTTGAGAAACAGCGTCAGCTTGGGGTTGGGCACCTTCTGCACGTTCGCATGCGACTGGATGAACGCCACTACAGGTTCGGACGGATAGCCCGAACCGAACGTCTCGGGCGGCGGAGCGGGATTCGCGAGGCTGGCCATGGCGGCATTTTGCCAAATGGCGTTCGCCGGCGCCAGAGCGGAGGCAAATCGCCACACGCTCGCCCAAAACATTTCACAGCGCAGCGATCAGTCTGTAACAGGAGCCCGGACGAGCGGAGTCCGGGGATAGGGTTCGCATGCGATTGGTGTTGAGTGGCCGCGCGCGCGCGTTGCTCCGGCGGTTGCCGAGGGCGAACGTCTATTCGCTCGCGGAGATCGTGTTGATTGCGTTGCTTGCGGTGCAGTGCGCGCGGTTGGTGTGGGTGATCGTCACCCCGGTGACGCCGCTTGGCGACTGGCGCCCGGCGCAGCCGGGGGGCGCTTCCGCCGGATTGCTCGGTGGATTCGATCCGTTTTTTCGCTTTTCGGGCAACGAGGACAAGCCGGCGGCGGTCACGTCGTTGCAACTCACGCTTTACGGCATTCGCGTCAACGAGGCCACCGGCGGCGGCTCGGCGATCATTGCCGGTCCCGACGGCGAACAGAAGAGCGTCGCGGTCGGCGGTGAAATCATGCCAGGGGCGACGCTGAAGGCGGTCGCCTTCGATCACATCACGATCGATCGCGGCGGCACGATCGAGGATCTCTACATCGATCAGTCGAAGCCGGTAACGCCAAGCGCACCCACCGCCGGTGCCGCTCCCGAACAACAGCATCTGTCGTTTTCTGATATCAAATCGCAAGGACTGACGCTGGCGCAGATCACCAGCGGGATCGGTTTCATCCCGCGCATCGATGACGGCCGGATCACCGGCCTGGTGCTACGCCCCAATGGCGACGGCCAGGCTTTTGCCAAGGCGGGGCTGCAGCAGGGCGACATCGTCACCGAAGTGATGGGCAAACCCGTCACCGGGCCCGACGACATCGCGAACCTCAAGGGACGCTTCGACAATGGCGGCATCCTTTCGCTGATGGTCGAACGCGGCGCCAAGAAAATTCCTATCGGCATCAACGTGACGGGTTCATGAAGAAGATAACACTGGTTCCGGCCATCGCTCTGGCGCTCGCATCGCCGGCGGTCGCGCAATTATCCCTGAACGTGCGCGATGCCGATATCCGCGCATTCATCGCCGACGCCGCACAGGCGACGGGGCGGACGTTCATCATCGACAATCGCGTCAACGGCAAGGTGACAGTGGTGACCGATCATCCGCTGTCGAAATCGCAATATTTCGAGATTTTCCTCTCGACGCTGCGTGCCAATGGCCTGGTCGCGGTGCCGACGTCGGGCGGCGCGTTCCGCATCCAGCCGATCGACAACGCCGCTTCGCAACCAACCCCGGTGGGTAGCCGCGCGGCGGCGCGCGACAGTTTCATCACCGATATCGTCCGGCTGCGGTCGATCGATGCACAATCGGCGCTCGACACGGTCAAGCCGCTGGTCAGCCCGCAAGGATCGGTAACCGCCAACAAGGCGGGCAATTCGCTGGTGATCGTCGATTTCGCCGATAACGTCCATCGTATCCGCCAGGTGATCGCCGGCATCGATACCGATCAGGCCTCGACGCGCGTCGTGCCGCTCAAGAACGCAGGCGCGCGGGAAATCGCCACGGCATTGAAGGGCTTGATCGGCGATGGTGGCGGACAGAATGGCACACCCGGCGTTCAGGTCGTATCGGTCGACAGCTCTAACTCGGTGGTGCTGAGAGGCGATCCCAATACGGTTTCGCGGCTGGCGACGGTGGCGGCACAGCTCGACCAGAAGGCCGAAGCCGGAACCGAGATTCGTGTCGTGTTCCTCGAGAATGCCGACGCGGCGCAGCTTCTCCCGGTGCTTCAGGAACTCGTCGGCGAGCAGCCGAGCGCAATTCCCGATGAAGATCAGGCGATCACGTCTAATTTCCTGTCGCAATCGGGCAGCGGTTCGAGCGGGGTCAGCCAATTGCAGCCGAGCGCCAATCGAACGTCGACGCCGACACCCACCCCGGCGGCGAGCCAGAGCAACAGTAATGGCGAGAATGGCACCAACAAGCCGGCGATCGTCGGCGAGGGCGGGCGCACGGCGGCAGTCGTCACGCGCTTTGCCGGGGCCAATGCGATCGTCATCGCCGGGCCGCCCGAGGTGCAGCGCCAGCTTTCCGAAGTGATCCGGCAACTCGATACGCGGCGTCAGCAGGTGCTCGTCGAGGCAGTGGTCGCCGAGGTGTCGGACAATGCCGCGAAGCAGCTCGGCGTACAGTTCCTGCTCGGCAATCTGAAGGGCGGGGCGTTCGCGGCGACCAATTATTCGACCTCGGCGCCGAGCCTGCTGTCGATTGCCGGTGCGATCGGCGCGCGGAAGCTGGCGACATCGACGACTACCGTTACCGACGGCGGCACGACGATTACCGGCCAGGATACCACGATCAGCGATCAACTCGCGCAATCGGCGGTGAGCTCGATCCTCGGTACCAACGGCGGCTTCTTCGGCGGCGGCGCGCAGATCGGCGATACGATCCTGGGCGGTATCATCAACGCGGTGAAGAGCGATACACAGTCGAACCTGCTGCAATCGCCTTCGGTGGTGATGCTGGACAACACGCCGTCGCATCTGCTGGTCGGGCAAGAGGTGCCGATCACCACCGGCAAGGCACTTTCGGATAATTTCGACAACGCCTTCCAGACGATCCAGCGCGAGAATGTGGGTATCGAGCTCGACGTCAAGCCGCAGATCAATTCGAGCGGGACGATCAAGCTGTTCCTTCACCAGACGGTGAGCTCGATCGCCGGGCCGGTGTCGAGCGACAATAGCGAGTTGATCATCAACAAGCGCGAAGTGCAGACCACGATGACGGTCGATGACGGCCAGATCGCGGTGATCGGCGGGCTGCTTGACGACAACGAGCGGCGGACGCTGGAGAAGATTCCTTATCTCAGCGACATCCCGCTGCTCGGCAATTTGTTCAAATCGCATTCGAAGAGTCATACCAAGACCAATCTGATGATCTTCATCCGGCCGACGATCTTGCGCACGGCGGACGATACGCAGAAAGTAACCGAGCAGCGCTACGGCTATCTCCGCGCGGTGCAGGGACAGATGAACCCCGACCAGGAACCGAGCATCGACCAACTCGTTCGCGACTATATGGGCGCGGCGCCTCCGACTCCGCCGGCGCCGCTGCCTGGCAACATCCACGATCCCCAGATCATGGTGCCAACGGTGCGCAGCTCCACCGAGGTGATTCGCCCGGCGAAGAGGGAGCAATGAAGATAGCACGAGGCGATGAGGCGGTGATGGACGCGGAGGCGCCGATCGAACCGGCGGCTGCGGCTGCCAGCGTCGCATTGCTGCCGGCGATCCCCTATCCGTTCGCGCGGCGCTTCGGCGTCGTGTTCGATGGCAATGCCGAAAAGTCGATCGTCGCGATGCGCGAGGGCGGCGATCCCAAGGTGCTGATCGAGCTGCGCCGCCATCTCGGGCGGCCGTTCGACGTCGAGTTCGTGAGTGCCGAAGCATTCGATAAGCTGCTGTCCGATCGGTACGCGATGGATGGGCAAGCAGCGGCGATGGCCGCGGGCAATCTCGGCCTCGACGGCGATCTCGATCTGCTGGCAACCGACTTGCCGACGGCCGAGGATCTGCTCGATTCGGCCGATGACGCGCCGGCGATCCGCCTCATCAATGGCGTTATCGCCGATGCCGCGCGCAACGGCGTGTCGGATATCCATATCGAGCCTTACGAGACCGGCCTCGTCATCCGGATGCGGATCGACGGCGTGCTGCGCGAGACCTTGCGAATGCCGCCCCACGTCGCGCCCGTCGTGGTCAGCCGCATCAAGGTGATGGCGCGGATGGATATCGCCGAGCGGCGCGTGCCGCAGGATGGCCGCATCGGCCTCACGCTCGGTGGCAAGCTGCTCGACGTGCGCGTCTCGACGCTGCCGAGCCGCGCCGGCGAGCGCGTGGTGCTGCGCATCCTCGACAAGGACAACGCCGGGATCGACCTCGAACAGCTCGGCATGCCGGCGGCGACCGACAAGGTGGTGCGTGGCGCAATCGCCGAACCCAACGGCATCGTCCTCGTCACAGGGCCGACGGGATCGGGCAAGACGACGACACTCTATGCCGCGCTGCGCCTGCTGAATGACGACAGCCGGAATATCCTGACGGTCGAAGATCCGGTCGAATATGCCGTCGAAGGCGTCGGGCAGACGCAGGTCAACGCCAAGGTGGGGCTGACCTTCGCGGCGGGCTTGCGGGCGATCCTGCGTCAGGATCCTGACGTGGTAATGGTCGGCGAAATCCGCGATCGCGAGACGGCGGAAATCGCGGTTCAGGCGTCGCTGACCGGGCACCTCGTGCTGTCGACCGTGCACACCAATGATTCGTTGGGGGCGATCACCCGGATGCGCGACATGAAGGTCGAGCCGTTCCTGCTCGCTTCGACCTTGCGCGCGGTGATCGCGCAGCGGCTGGTGCGGCGGTTGTGCCCCGAATGCCGCAAGCCGGTCGCGGCGGGCAATTCGCTTGCCGGTCTGCTCGGGATCGAGGCGGATGCCGTGGTCTACGAGCCCGGCGGCTGCCCGGAGTGCAACCATACCGGTTTCAAGGGCCGGATCGGCGTGTTCGAGGCGATCCGCATCGACGAGACGATGCGCCGGTTGATCAACGACGGCGCCGATGAGGGCGTCATCGCCCGTCACGCCTTCGCGCGCGCAGATACGCTGGCGATCGCCGCGCGGCAATTGGTCCGCGACGGCGTGACCACGCCGGAGGAAGCCGTAAGGGTTTCCCGGGCCGAAATGGCCGAGGTCGATGGCTGACGGCGATACATCATCCGTTCGCCCTGAATGTGTCGGAGGGCGGGGTGTGAACGGGCTTCGACAAGCTCAGACCGAACGGACGGGGCGGGCCGACCATGGCTGACTTCGACTTCGTCGCGATCGACGCGCGCGGGCAGGAGAAAGCCGGCCACGTCGCCGCCGCGACGATCGAGGCGGCACGCGCCACGCTGGACAAGCGCCGGCTCTATGTCGTGCGGATCGAGCCCGGTTCGGCGCCACCGCCGCGCGGGCGGGCGCTGCTGTCGCTGCCGAGCCTCGGCAACCGCATGACGGGCAAGCAGCTGACATTGTTCACGCGCCAGCTTGCGACCCTCAACCGCGTCAGCCCGCTCGAGGAATCGCTGCGCACGATCCAGCGCCAGACCGAGCAGGATCAGGTCCGCGCGATCGTCTCGACCGTCCATTCGGGCGTCGTTGAAGGGCGTCGCCTTTCCGACGCGATGGGTCGCGAGCCGAAGAGTTTCCCGCCGCTTTATCGCGCGATGGTTTCAGCGGGTGAGAGTTCGGGGACGCTGCCGACGATCCTCGACCGGCTTTCGGCGCTGCTGGAGCGGCAGGCGGAAATTCGCGGCAAGCTGATTACCACCATGGCCTATCCCGCGGTGCTCGCGGTGGTGGCGATGGGCGTGGTCGCAGCTCTGATGATCTTCGTGGTGCCACAGGTGGTGCAGCAGTTCGACACGGTGGGGCAAACGCTGCCGCTGCTCACCCGGATCGTGATGGCGATATCCTATTTCCTCGCGCATTATTGGTGGTTGCTGCTGCTGATCGCCGCCGCGCTGGGCGCGATCGCGTGGCGTGCCTTGAAGGAGCCGCAGATCAGGCTGGCGTTCGATAGCTGGCTGCTGCGGCTGCCGCTGCTCGGCCGATTGTTGCGCGACCTCCACGCGGCGCGGATGGCGCGAACGCTGTCGACGATGGTGGCGAGCCGGCTGCCGCTGCTCGAGGGGCTGGCGCTGACGGCCGGAACGATCAAGAACACCCGGCTCAAGATCGCGACCGACGAGATCGTCGAAGCGATCCGTGGTGGTGGCAGCCTGTCCGCGGCGATGCGCCGCAGCGAGGTGTTTCCGCCGCTGCTCGTCTATCTCGCGGCGTCGGGCGAGGCGGCAGGCCGGCTCGACGAAATGCTCGAACGCGCGGCCGACTATCTCGAGCGCGAGTTCGATCGCTTCACCGCGACGGCCCTGTCGTTGCTCGAGCCGCTGATCATCGTGCTGATGGGCGGCGTCGTCGCGACGATCGTGCTATCAATCCTGCTTCCCATCCTCCAGCTCGAAACGCTGGCCGGTCAATGAGGTTATCCATGGTTCGCTTGTTTCGCCGCTTGTTCTCCCCGCCCGCGCGCTCGCCCGACGAGGAGGGATTCACGCTCGTTGAGTTGATGGTTGTGATCGTCATCATCGGGCTGCTGGCCGCGATCGTCGCATTCAACGTGTTGCCGATGGGGGACAAGGCGCGGATCGAGAAGGCCAAGAGCGACATCTCGACGATCGATCAGGCGTTGGAAATGTATAAGCTGCAGAACATGCGCTATCCCAGCACCTCGGAAGGATTGCAGGCGTTGGTGACGGCGCCGAGCTCGGCCGACCCGTCGCATTATCAGACCGGCGGGTACATCAAGAAGCTGCCCAACGATCCTTGGGGACGGCCGTATCAATATGCGTCTCCGGGACAGCACAGCGAAGCCGACGTGTGGAGCTGGGGCGCCGACGGCAAGGAAGGTGGTAGTGGCACCGATGCCGATATCGGCAGCTGGCAATAGCCAGTCGCGCCTATTGGGCCTGTTGCACCCCGTTCGCGCGGATGGGGCGCAAGAGGGGGGCTTCACGCTTGTCGAGCTGATGGTGGTGATCGCGATCATCGGCATCGCTTCGGCGGCGGTGGTGCTGATGATGCCCGATCCGCGTGGCCGGCTGGCCGACGACGCCGATCGCTTCGCGGCGCGGGTGCGGGTGGCGCACGACGCTGCGGTACTGAATGCGCGGACGACCTCCGTATGGGTCGCGCCGGGGGGCTATGGCTTCGACATCCACAGCGGCGACGGGTGGCAGCCGATGCCCGACAAGGGATTGCGTGTGGCTCAGTGGGGCAAGGGTGTCCGGCCGCTCATTTCCGGCGGCGACAGGGCGCGGGTGATCTTCGATTCGACCGGGCTGGCGGATCAGCCGCTCGATCTGCGGCTCGAGCGCGACGGGCGGATCGCGACGGTGCATATCGGCGCCGGCGGCGAGGTGCGCGTCGATGGGTAACCAGCGCGGCTTCACCCTCATCGAGATGATGGTCGCGCTGGCGGTGTTCAGCCTTGCGGCGCTGGCGCTGATCCGGCTCGAAGGGGCGACGTTGCGTTCGACCGGTATCCTCGACGAGACGCTGACGGCGCAGATGGTCGCGCGCAACGTCGCGGTCGAGGCGCTGACCGACGCGCAACCGCCGGCTGCCGGCGAAACCAGCGGCAGTGAGGACAACGGCGGCCGCAATTGGACATGGACGCGACAAGTGACGCCGCTCGGCGATGCCGGGGCGCTACGCATCGACGTCGCGGTGGCGGGGGCGGGGCGGCCGATCGCGCACTTGATGGTCGTGCGGCCGGGAGGGTGATGGTGAGTCGATCGCCTTCCGAAGCCGGCTTCGAGCTTCCCCGACGTTCCGCTGAACCCGGCTTGAAGTCTTGCGGGCGTTCCGCCGAACACGGCTTCGAGTCTTGCGGGGGTTCCGCCGAACACGGCTTCACGCTGGTCGAGCTGATGGTCTCGCTGCTGATCTTCTCGCTGCTGGCGGCGGCTGGCGTCGGGCTGCTCGCATTCAGCGTGCGTGCGCAGCAGGTCGGGGCGGAAAAGCTCACCGATATCGCCAAGCTCAATCAGCTCGCTTCGGCGCTGTCGGCCGATCTCGCGCAGGTCCGCGCGCGGCCCACCCGGAACGAGGCAGGCGACCCCGTGCCGCCGTTCTTCGGCGCGCGCGATTCGGGGACGACACCGATGCTGCGGCTGGTTCGCGCGGGCTGGACCAACGTCGATGCCGCGCCGCGGCCAAGCGAGCAGAAGGTCGAATACCGTCTCGATAACGGATCGTTGCTGCGCGTTTCCTATCCGATGCTCGATGGCGCGGCACCGGGGCCGGCAGCGACGATCCTGAACGACGTGGCCTCGATCAAGCTGCGTTATCGTTTTGCCGGAGCCTGGAGCGACCAGTGGAACCCCGCGCCCGATCGTCCGCTGCCCGACGCGGTGGAAATGACGATCGCGCGAACCCATGGCACCACGTTCCGCGAACTGTTCCTGGTCGGCACCGGATACCGCGTCCACGGAGGCGGCAATGCGGGTTAAGGCTTCCGAGCGGGGGGCGGCGTTGCTGACGGTGCTGCTGCTCGTCGCGGTGATCTCGGTACTTGCGGCGAGCGCGCTCGAGAAGTTGCGGTTGTCGACCCGCCTCGCCGCGAACGGCGCGGCGATCGAGCAGGCGAGGGCGTTCGCCTATGCGGCCGAGACGGTCGCCACGATCCGGGTCAATTCGATCCTCGCGCAGGATGCCGCGCGCACCACGCTTGCCGGCGGTTGGGCGGGCAAACCCTATGCGCTGCCAGTGCCGGGCGGGATCGCGACACTGACGGTTACCGATGGCGGCAATTGCTTCAATCTCAACGGACTGGTCAAGCAGACCGAGCCCGGCCTCTACGTGGCGCAGCGCAATCAGGTGACGCAGTTCGTCCGGCTGATGAAGCTGATCGGCATCCCGGGGCAAGTCGCCGACGGCATCGCTGCCGCATCCGCCGACTGGATCGATACTGACGCCAACCCGCTGCCGATGGGCGCCGAAGACAGCGCCTATCTCGGCAAGGACGTGCCCTATCGCACACCCAACACGCTGATGACCGATCCCAGCGAGTTGCGCGCGGTCGCCGGGATGACACCCGAGATCTACGACAAAGTGGTGCCGTGGGTCTGCACCTTGCCTGTCGCGAAACCGTCACGGATCAACGTCAATACGCTGCAGCCCGAACAGGCTCCGCTGTTCGCGATGCTGTTTCCCGACACGATGGACCTGGGCAAGGCGCGCGCGCTGCTACTCCAGCGGCCTCCCGACGGATATGACAGCACGGTGGATTTCTGGAACCAGCCGGTGCTCGGCAACCTCAATGCCGATCAGGACGCGAAGAACAACGAGACGGGGGTGAGAACCTACTGGTTCGATATGAAGATCGACGTTACCGCATATGGCGTGCAGCTGACCCAGACTGACCTTCTCGACGCGACGCACCAGCGCGCCCAGATCGTCTCGCGCCAATGGAGCGATCCGGCGTGAGCGAGACCATCGTGCTATTCCCGCCGCAGGATGGGGACGAGCCCTATCGCTGGCTGCGCATCGCCGGGGACGCGGTGGTCGCGCGTGGCGAGGGCGTGCCTGCGTTGCCGGGGCCAGAGGATGAGCCGCAGCGGATCGTGTCGGTCGCGCCGGCCGATGCGGTGACGCTGCATTGGGCCGAACTGCCCGATCGCTCCGTGGCGCAAGCGGTTGCCGCCGCGCGGATCGCGCTGAGCGAGGCCAGCGCCGCGTCGATGGCCGATCTCCACGTCGCGGTCGGGCGCGAGGACGAGGCGGAGGAGCGGCCGATCGGCGTCGTCGGAGTCGAGCGGATGCGCGCTTGGCTCGGTGCGTTGGCGGCACAGGGGATCGATCCCGACGCCGTCGTTCCCGCTCCCATGCTGCTGCCGCGGCCAGAGGTAGGGTATGTCCGCGCCGATCTCGCCGGGCATGGCGTGGTGCGTGGCGCGACCGCGGGATTCGCCGACGAAGCGCGGCTGACCGAGCTAGTCACCGGCGGTACGCCGCCTGAAACGCTCGATCGCGATGCGGTCGATGCGGCGATCGTCGCGGCAGCAACGGCGCCTGCGCTCGATCTCAGGCAGGGACCGTTCGCCAAGCGGCGGCGGCGGGCGATCGACTGGGCACTGGTCAAGCGGCTCGGCTGGCTGGCGGCGGCAATCGTCGTCGTCACCGTATCGATCAGCGTATTCCGGATCATCCGCACCGAGATCGCCGCCGAAGGAATCGAGACCCGCACGGCGATGGTGGCCGAGCAGGGCCTGCCGGCCGGGACTTCGATCAGCGATCCCGAACGCCAGCTTGCCGCGCGGCTCGCCGGGATGCGCGGCGCAGGATTGGGCTTCAGCAGCACCGCGGGCGCCGTTTTCGGGGCGGTGCAGGCGATCCCCGGTACCGAGCTTACCGCGCTGACCTTTGACGATACCGGCGCGCTCAAGATCACCGTCACCGCGCAGGGAGAAGCGGCGGCCAACGATCTCAAGCACAGGATCGAATCGCTCGGCTTCACGGTCGATGCGAGTACCTTCACGTCGAATGCGGGGCAGGTTTCGGGCGACCTGACGGTGAAACCATGATGGCAGCGTTCAAAGCCTGGTTCGATGGTCGTTCCCTGCGCGAACGCCGGATGCTGCTGGTGATGGCGGCGATGATCGTGCTGACCATCATCTGGTTCGCGATCTTCTTGCCAATCAGCGATGGATTATCGTCGTCGCGCACGCGGTTGAACGACGCGGTCATCCGGCTGGGCCAGGCGCAGGCCGAGCGTGATGCGATCGCCGATCTCGCGAAGCAAAAGCCGCAGCCGATCCCCGGCGCGCTGGCCGATTATCTCCGCCAGAGCGCCGGTGATGTCGGGTTCGCGCTGTCCAACGTCGATGCCCAGAGCGACGATCGCGTCCGTATCGCGATTCCGACCGCGCGGCCGGGGGCGCTGTTCTCCTGGATCGCCGGGCTCGAACGTGCCGGCATCGTCGTCCAGACGATCAACGTCACCAACAATGGCGACCAGACGGTTGCGGCGGAGATGCTGCTGACGGAGCGCGGATCATGAGGCGAATCCGGCTTCGTACCGGCCCGGCTGCCTTGTTCGGGGCGATCTTCGTCGCGGCGCTGATCGTTTTCCTGCCGATGCGATTGGTGCTTGGCTGGATCGGGCTCGGCGATCTCGGCCTGACCGCGCGACAAGTGACGGGCAGCATGTGGTTCGGTTCGTTGACCGAGGCGCGAGCCGCCGGGTTCGTGCTGGGCGATATGGACGCGCATGTCTCGCCGATCCAACTGCTGGTCGGGCGGGCAAAGATCGATGTGGCGGGGAAAGGGCGCGCCCCGCTTCAGGGCGCGGCGAGCGTATCGCGGCACGGTTTTGGCGTCGACGACGTCAGCGCCAGCCTCGCGGGCGGGGCGGCGTTCGCGCCGTTGCCGGTTACGTCACTCGATCTCGACGATGTCAGCGCGCGGTTCAAGGACGGGGCGTGCGACCATGCCGAGGGCCGCGTCCGCGCGACTTTGGGCGGAGCATTGGGCGGCGTGCCACTGCCGCAGGCGATGGCCGGCACCGCGCGGTGCGATGGCAACGCGCTGCTACTGCCATTGGTGAGCACGGCGGGGACCGAGAGCCTCGACGTTCGCTTCCACGCCGATGGCAGCTATGCGGCGGACCTGACGATGCGCACCGGTGATCCGGCGCTCGGCACGAAGTTGCAGCTTGCGGGATTCCAGCCATCGGCAAACGGCTTCCTGCTTTCGGTCCAGGGGCGCATCTGATAGGCTTGACGGTAGCGGCTTCCCCCCGCTAGGGCGCGCGGATTGCGGCGATCGTAGCTCAGTTGGTTAGAGCATCGGTTTGTGGTACCGAGGGTCGCGGGTTCAAGTCCCGTCGATCGCCCCATTTCCTGTTGAACAACCCCGGGAAATTTGATGATCACCGGCTGGGGCTTCCCTGATTTCGATGCCCATGAAGGCGTCCACTTGTTCACCGACCCCGATTCCGGGCTGAGCGCGGTGATCGCCGTGCATTCGACCAAGCTCGGGCCGGCGGCTGGCGGCGTGCGCTTCTGGCATTATGCCACCAGCGATGATGCCATCACCGATGCGTTGCGCCTGTCGCGCGGCATGAGCTTCAAGAACGCGATGGCCGGTCTCGATCTCGGCGGCGGTAAGGGCGTGGTGCTCGCCGACAAGCCGGGGGCGACGATCAGCGAGGCGCAGCTCAAGGCGTTCGGCCGCGCGGTCGAATCGCTCGGTGGGCGATATGTGACGGCCGAGGATGTCGGCATGTCCGAAGCGCGGATGAAGGTGATCGCGAGCGAGACCAAATATGTCTCCGGCCTGCCTGTGCAAAGCGGCGCCGCGGGCGGCGATCCGGGGCCGTATACGGCGCATGGCGTCTATCTCGGCGTCAAGGCGGCGGCGAAGCGCGGACTGGGCGCGGACGATATGAAGGGCGTCCATGTCGCCATTCAGGGCGCCGGCTCGGTCGGCGGTGGACTGGCGCGGCTGCTGGCGAAGGACGGCGCACGGCTGACGATCGCCGATGTCGACGCCGACAAGGTCAGGGTGCTTGCCGATGAACTCGGCGCCGACCTGGCAGCAGCGGATACCGTGCTGGGTATCGAGGCGGACGTGGTGAGCCCCAATGCGCTTGGCGCAATCCTCACCGAACGTTCGATCGATGCGCTCAAGACCAGCGTGATCGCGGGCGGCGCCAACAATCAGCTGGCGACACATGCGGACGGCGCGCGCCTTCATGCGCGCGGCATCACTTACGCGCCCGATTACGTGATCAACGCAGGCGGCATCATCAACGTCGGGCTCGAATATCTCGGCCACGGCGATGAGGCCGAGGTGATGGCGCGGATCACCAGGATTCCCGATCGCCTCAACCAGGTGTGGGATGAGAGCGAAGCGAGCGGGCGCCCCGCCTCCGAAGTGGCCGATGCGATCGCGCGACGGCTGATCGGGCGCGGCTGATTTTCGCCAAGGATCGGTGGATTTGTTAGGTTTGTTTGCCTAAGCCCTGGTTCGTGCCCGCGATCCACGCCCTCGCCAATCCCGCCCGCTTCCTGAAGATCGCGCGGCCGCTGACGCCGCTGCTGTTCTGGCTGGGCATTGCGCTGGCGGCGTTCGGCTGTTGGGCGGGGCTTACCCAGACGCCCCCCGATTACCTGCAAGGCGATGCGGTGCGGATCATCTATATCCATGTGCCAACCGCATGGCTCGGCATGGCGGGGTGGAGCGGGATTGCGATTTCGAGCATTGCCTATCTCGTCTGGCGCCATCCGCTGGCGCGTGTCGCAGCCCAGGCGATCGCCATGCCGGGTGCCCTTTTTGCGGGCCTGTGCCTTGTCACCGGCTCGATCTGGGGCCGGCCGACCTGGGGGACGTGGTGGCAATGGGACGGGCGGCTGACCTCGATGTTGCTGCTGTTTTTCGTTTACCTGGCGTATATGGCGCTGGTCCGTGCCGACGATGATCGTGGTGGCGACGGGCGGATTCCAGCCATCTTCGGTATCGCCGGATCGGTGTTGCTGCCGATCATCCGTTATTCGGTGGTGTGGTGGAACACGCTGCATCAGGGCCAGAGCATCGGGTTGACCAGTTCAACGATCGCGATGTCGATCATGTGGCCGCTGTTCTTCACGCTGGCGGGGTTCACGCTGTTCTTTGCCGCCATCGTGCTGATCCGGATGCGCGCGCTGATCGCGGGGGCCAAGGCCGAGGCGCGGCTGCGGCGAAAGGCGACAGTATGAAGCTCGATCCCTGGCCGTTCGTGACCGCCGCCTACGCGATCGTCGCTATCGCGGCGGTCGCGATGTCGTTGCTGAGCTGGCGCGCGATGCGCCGCGCCGAGCGCGCGCTCGAGGAGAGCCGGCGGGCATGAAGGCTAAGCACCAGCGGTTGACGCTCGCGCTGCTCGCGCTCGCTGCGGTGATCGGTGCAGCGCTACTCGCGCTGTCGGCGCTCAAGGATCAGGCATCGTTTTTCTACGCGCCCTCGGACGTCGAGCGCGACGGGCTGCCGCTCGGCAAGGCGGTGCGGCTCGGGGGGATGGTCGAGGCGGGCTCGATCAAGCATCTGCCCGATGGCATTTCGATTCGCTTCGTGGTTACCGATGGACAGGCGAGCGTGCCGGTGTCGTTCAGCGGCATCGTGCCTGACCTGTTTCGTGAAAAGTCCGGTGTCGTTGCCGAGGGGCATTTCCAACCCGACGGCAGCTTCGTTGCGACCAACCTGCTCGCCAAGCACGACGAGAAATATATGCCGCCCCAGGTCGCTGGCGCGATGCACGAAACCAAGAGCCTCGAGCAATGATCGCCGAAGGCGGCCTTGCAGCCTTGTGGTTCGCTGCGGCGCTGGCGCTGCTGCAATTGGTGTTGGCGGCGGTGGCACTGTCGCGACGTCAGACCGCGATCGGGGTCGAGGACATGCTCGCCGCGGTGCGGCCGATCGCGATCGTGCAGGGCGTGCTGGTGGTGCTGGCGATGCTGCTGCTCATCGCGGTGTTCGTCGAGAGCGATATGTCGGTGCGGCTTGTTGCTGAAGATTCGAGCGCGGCCAAGCCATTGATTTACAAGGTCGCGGGGGCCTGGGGAAACCACGAAGGCTCGATGCTCCTGTGGGTGACGATCCTCGGGCTTGCCGGCGCGGCGGTGGCGTTGTTCGAGCGGACGTTAGAGCGGAAGACACTGGTCGCGACGCTCGGCGCGCAAGCCGCGATCGCGCTCGGCTTCTATGCGTTCCTGCTGTTCTCCTCCAATCCGTTCGCGCGGCTCGATCCGCCGCCGCCAGACGGGCAGGGGCTCAACCCACTACTGCAGGACCCCGGCCTCGCCTTCCATCCGCCGACGCTCTACCTCGGCTATGTCGGCATTTCGGTGGCCTTCTCCTTCGCCGTGGGCGCGATGATTACGCGCGATGTCGGCCCGGCCTTCGCTCGCGCGATGCGGCCGTGGGTGTTGGCGGCGTGGATATTCCTGACGATCGGCATCACCGCCGGGAGCTATTGGGCCTATTACGAGCTCGGCTGGGGCGGTTGGTGGTTCTGGGATCCGGTCGAGAACGCCTCGTTGATGCCATGGCTGGCAGCAACCGCGCTGCTCCATTCGGTGACGGTGCTGGCCACGCGTGACGGGTTGCGCGCCTGGACGATCATGCTCGCGGTTGTCGCGTTCTCGATGTCGATGATCGGCACCTTCCTCGTGCGATCGGGCATTCTGACCAGTGTTCACGCCTTCGCCATCGACCCGAAGCGCGGTGCTTTCATCCTCGCGCTGCTGGTGATCTATATCGGCGGGGCGCTGGCGCTGTTTGCGCTGCGCGTCGGTACGATCCGGCAAGGCAACACGTTCGAGCCGATCAGCCGTGAGGGCGCGCTGGTGGTCAACAACCTGCTGCTTTCGGTGATCCTCGGCATCGTTTTGATCGGCACGCTTTATCCGATCGTCGCGGCGGCATTCGGAACGCAGCTTTCGGTCGGGCACCCTTTCTTTGATTCGACGGCGGGTCCGATCGCATTGGCGCTTGTCGCGCTGATGGGTATCGGACCATTGCTGCGGTGGCGGCGTGACGACCTGCGTGCCGGGCTGAAACGGATCGCGATTCCGGCGGCGGTGGGCGTCGTGGCGCTGGTTGCGCTGTTGGTGCTCGCACCCGGCATCCATATCCTGCCGCTGCTGGGGCTCGCGCTGGCGGCGGGCGTCGCAGTGGCGAGTGTTGCGCCGCTATGGGGACGTGACCTCAAACGAACGCCGCTGTTCACCTATGGCATGGTGATCGCGCATCTGGGCATTGCGGTGAGCCTCGCCGGCATGGCGTCGGAAAGCGCCTTCAACAAGGAGACGCTGGTGGCGACGCGGATCGGCGAGCCGCAGCACGTCGGGCCGTATACGGTGACGCTGCTTGGCGTACGGCCGGTGGTCGGCGTCAACTGGTCCGCGGTCGAGGGCGTGTTGAAGGCCAGTCGTGGCGGGGCGTCGACGACGCTGCTCCCGCAATCGCGTTTCTTTTCGACACCGCCGCAGATGACCAACGAATCGGCCATCAAAACGGTGCTCGACGGCCAACTCTACACTGTGCTCGGCAATCAAGACGATGCCGGGCGGTGGCAGCTTCGCTTGTGGTGGAAGCCCTTCGTGACCCTTATCTGGGCGGGTGGCGCGTTGATCGCGATCGGCGGGGCGCTCTCGCTGCTCGGACGGCTGCGCCGCGAGCGTCGCGCGAGAAGGGGAGAGGCATGAAGCGCGTATTGCTGTGGGTGCCGCTGGGCGCGTTCGCGCTATTGTTTGCAGTCGTGGCGAGCGGGCTGTTCCGGCCGAGCGACCATCTCGTTCACTCGCAGATGGTGGGTAAGGCGTTGCCGCAATTCACGTTGCCGAAGATGGTGCCCGATGCGCCGGGCCTGGCCAGCACCACGTTCACCGATGGCAAGCCGCGACTGCTCAACGTGTTCGCAAGCTGGTGCATCCCGTGCATGGCCGAGAGCCCGAACCTGATGGCGCTCAAGCAACACGGCGTCGAGATCGACGCGGTGGCGGTCCGCGATACGCCGCGGAACGTCGAGGATTTCCTCAAGCGCTTCGGCAATCCCTATGCGCGGATCGGCGACGACCGGCAAAGCGCGGTGCAACTGGCGCTCGGTTCCTCCGGAGTGCCGGAAACCTATGTGATTGACGGTCACGGCCGGATCGTCGAACAGCATATCGGCGACGTCCGCGCCGAAGACGTGCCCGCATTGCTTGCCGCGCTGAAGAAGGCGGGCGGATGAAGCGGGCTGCCGCCCTTGCGCTGCTGGTCGTCGCTGCGCCGGCGGTTGCCGATACGCCGCTGCCCCCGGCAGCGCTGGCCGATACGCAGCTTCCCGATCCGCATCAGGAAGCCGAAGCCCGCGCGTTGATGGAGACGCTGCGCTGCGTCGTCTGCCAAGGGCAGTCGATTGCACAGAGCGACGCCGACATGGCGGGTCAGATGCGCGCGATGGTCCGCCAGCGGATCGCCGCGGGCGAGAAGCCGCGCGAAATCCGCAAATGGCTGATCGACCGCTATGGCGATTATGTCAGTTACGACCCGCCATGGAGCGCGGTAACGGCGCCGCTATGGCTGATGCCGCTGGCCTTGCTCATCATTGGCGCGTGGATCGCGCGGGCGAGCTTCAAGCGGCGCAAGCGGGGGCAAGGTTGATGGGCTGGGCGTTGATGATCGCCACCGGCGTCGGCGCCGCCGGCCTGCTCCTGGTTTTCGGTCTCCGGCGCGGATTGTGGTCGACCGTCGGCGCTGCGCTGATGCTCGGCGCGATCGGCTACGCGGTGCAGGGGAGCCCCGGGCTGGCTGGCCATCCGGTACGGGCCGATGCCGAGGGAATCGTCGTTGACCCCGGCATCACCGAGCTGCGCGGCGCCATGTTCGGTCGATACGGCGACGATGCGAAATATTTTATCACCTCCGACGCGCTGCAGCGCGCGGGTGACAGCGATCGTGCGGCGCGAGTGTTGCTCGGCGCGATTCGCCACAAGGGAGACGATGCTGCCCTGTGGACCGAACTCGGCACCGTCATTGCGGCGCATGACGGCGGCTATGTGTCGCCGGCGGCGCAACTGGCCTTCAAGCGCGCGCAGCAGCTCGCGCCGACCAATCCCGGGCCATTCTTTTTCGCAGGGCTCGCCGCGGTCCGCGCCGGCGACTTTCGCTCGGCGGTGCCGTCTTGGAAAAAGGCGCTGGCGCTGACGCCCGTCGATGCCGGGTATCGGCCGCTGCTCGCAGAACGGGTCAAGCTGCTCGAACGCTATCTGGTGCTGGCCGGGCAATAACGCCTGGCCGGATACCGGGACGGTGCCGACACCGTCCCGGCTTGCTCTCAGCTCGTTACGACCACGCTTCGAACGGCATGTCGAATGCCTCGGCGACGGCCTGGTGGCGAATCTTGCCGTCGGAGACGTTGAGGCCGGCCGCCAAATGCTTGTCGGCGCGCATCGCCGCCTCGGCACCGAGGTTGGCAAGTTTGAGGGCGAAGGGCAGCGTTGCGTTGTTTAGGGCGAACGCCGAGGTGCGCGCAACCGCGCCCGGCATGTTGGCGACGCAATAATGCGTGACGCCGTCGATCTCGTAGACGGGATCGTCATGGGTCGTCGCATGGCTGGTTTCGAAGCAGCCGCCCTGATCGATCGCGATATCGACGAGCACCGAACCGCGCTTCATCGTCTTGAGCATCTCGCGGGTGACGAGCTTCGGCGCCGCCGCGCCGGGCACCAGCACCGCCCCGATGACGAGATGCGCCTTGGCCACCGCGGCCTCGATCGCGGCCTTGGAGGCATAAGCGGTCTTGATCTGCGAACTGAAGAACATGTCGAGTTCGGCAAGCCGGCGGTTGGAGATGTCATAGATGGTGACGTCGGCGCGCATGCCGACCGCCATCTGCGCCGCATTGACCCCGGCGACGCCGCCGCCGAGGATCGCGACGCGCGCCGGCGCGACACCGGGCACGCCACCGAGCAGCACGCCACGGCCGCCCTGTTCCTTCTCGAGATAATGCGCGCCGACCTGGATCGACATGCGGCCGGCGACTTCGGACATCGGCTTGAGCAGCGGCAGCGAGCCGTCGTTGGCGGTCACCGTTTCGTAAGCGATGCAGGTCGCGCCCGATTTGATCAGCCCCTCGGTCTGGGGACGGTCCGCCGCGAGATGGAGATAAGTGAAGAGCAGGTGGCGCGGCTCGAGCATCGCGATCTCGCTCGCCTGAGGCTCCTTGACTTTCACGATCATGTCGGCTTGCGCGAACACCGTCCGGGCATCGGGGACGATCCGCGCGCCGACATCGACATAATCCTGATCGTCGAAATCGATTCCCGAGCCAGCCTTGGTTTCGACGATCACTTCATGGCCGGCGGCGACCAGCTCGGCGACCGACGACGGGGTCAGGCCAACGCGATATTCGTGGTTCTTGATTTCCTTCGGCACACCGATGCGCATGGAGGCTCTCCCAATAATCTGATGCTTGCCAATATATCCGATTGTCAGCCGCGAATCCGTGCAAAGTGTGCGTTGATGGGACTATTTGCTGCATGGACGTTTGGCCTATTGCCGACTAGACCGAACAATCATGCAGACAGATCGGATCGACTCGGGCATACTCCAACGCCTTGCCGCCGACGCGCGGGCCTCGGTGAGTCGGATCGCGTCCGAGGTAGGCTTGTCGCAATCGGCCTGCACGCGGCGTATTCAGGCGCTGGAAGCGGCGGGATTGATCGAAGGCTATGGTGCGCGGCTGGGGCACAAGCGGCTCGGCTTTCACGTTACCGCGCTGGTCGACATTACGCTCGGCACGCAGGTCGAGGAAGATCTCGCCCAGTTCGAATCGGCGGTGGCCGGCATCGACGGCGTCGTCGAATGCGCGCTGGTTTCGGGAGCGCAGGATTATCGCCTCAAGATCGTTTGCCGCGATCTCGACGATTACGAGCGGCTCCATCGCGAACATCTCGGCAGATTGCCCGGAGTCATCACGATTTCGAGCAGTTTCGTACTACGCGCGGTGCCCACCCGCGGAGAAGCCGACGCATTGTTCGGCGGAGCGAAATGACCTCTCCTCGCGTTACGTTGCGGTGCATCATCGGCCATGCTAGAGGCGCGATCGCTATGACGAGGGGCGTGATACAGGGGCCGTTCAGGGCTCAGCCGGCGTTCGAACGAGCACGAAGCATCTTTCAGTGACCAACACGAACGATCAAGCGGGCGACGCTGACGTGCGTCCGCCCGAGTCGGCTGGCCATGGCGCGCATGGGCACCAGGAGGGTTTCGCCAAGCTCGCCGTTGGCGCCGTCGGCGTGGTGTTCGGCGACATCGGTACCAGCCCGCTCTATGCCTTCCGCGAAACCTTCGCCGGCGAGCATACGCTGCCGCTCGATACGCTGCACATCATGGGCGTCGTCAGCCTGATGTTCTGGTCGATGATGATCGTCGTGACGCTCAAATACGTCTCGATCATCATGCGCGCCGACAACAAGGGCGAGGGCGGCAGCCTGGCGCTGCTGGCGCTGATCTCGGGCAAGGTCAAGAATCTGCGCTGGACGAGCGGGATCATCCTGCTTGGCGTCTTCGCCACCGCGCTGTTTTACGGCGATTCGATGATCACGCCGGCGGTCTCGGTGCTCGGCGCAATCGAGGGCCTGTCGGTCGCGGCGCCCGCGTTCGGCGGGCTCGTGCTGCCGCTTGCGGTCGTCATCCTCGTTTTCCTGTTCGCGATCCAGCGCGGCGGCACCAGCAAGGTCGGGCTGTTCTTCGGCCCGGTCATGATCTTTTATTTCGTGGTGATCGGCACGCTCGGGCTGATCAGCATCGCCAAGACGCCCGGCATCCTCTGGGCCTTTTCCCCGACCTACGCTTTAGCCTTCTTCGCCGCGGGGCCGCTCCATGCCTTTCTGGCGATGGGATCGGTGGTGCTGGCGGTGACCGGCGCCGAAGCGCTTTACGCCGACATGGGGCATTTCGGGCGCAATCCGATCCGTTTCTCGTGGTTGTGTTTCGTGCTGCCCGCGCTGATGCTCAACTATATGGGGCAGGGCGCCTTGCTGTTCCGCGATGGCGCACACGCGCTGGAAAGCCCGTTCTACATGCTGGCCCCGGATTTCCTGCAGCTGCCGCTGGTGCTGTTGGCGACGGCAGCGGCGATCATTGCGAGCCAGGCGGTGATCTCGGGCGCCTTTTCGGTGACGCAACAGGCGATCCAGCTCGGCTTCATGCCGCGCCTGCGGATCGAGCATACCAGCGCCTCGACCGCCGGGCAGATTTACATTCCGCTGGTCAACTGGCTGCTGATGACGATGGTCATCCTGCTGGTGCTGTTCTTCCAGACCTCGTCGAACCTTACGTCCGCTTATGGCATCGCGGTGACGGGAGCGATGACGATCGACACCTGCCTGCTGGGTGTCGTTCTGTTCCGGTTGTGGAACTGGAAGCCGCTCTACGCGATCCCGCTGCTTGCCTTGTTCTTCCTCGTCGACGGCGCCTATTTCGCCGCCAACATGACCAAGGTGCCATCGGGCGGCTGGGTGCCGTTGCTGGTCGGGTTCATCGTCTTTGCGGTACTGACGACCTGGGCCAAGGGGCGCCAGCTGATGATGAGCAGGCTGCGCGAAGCCTCGATGCCGATCAAGGTGTTCGTCCAGTCGGCTGCCAATTCGGCCTCGCGCGTGCCGGGCACCGCAGTGTTCATGACGTCGAGCCCGGAGGGCGTACCGCACGCGCTGCTGCATAATCTGAAACACAACAAGGTGCTGCACGAGCGCGTTATCCTGCTGACCGTGAAGATCGCCGACGAGCCGTTCATCACCGAAGCGGATCGCGTGCGTCACGACGATCTCGGCCAGGGCTTCCACCGCATTATCATCCGCTACGGCTTCATGCAGGATCCGGACGTGCCGGCGGCGCTTTCCAGCGTGCATGATTGCGGCACCGATTTCCGGATGATGGATACCAGCTTCTTCCTCGCCCGCCAGACGCTGCTTCCGGCCGAAAAACCCGGCATGATGCTGTGGCGCGAGAAACTGTTCGCGTGGATGCTGCGCAACGCGGAAAGCGCGATGGAATTCTTCAAGCTGCCCACCAACCGTGTCGTCGAACTGGGCAGCCAGGTCGAGATTTGAGCGCGCCGGCGCCGATCATCGTCACCGCGCTGCTCGGTTCCGAGGACCAGGCCCATTTCGATGCGCTGCGCCGCCGCTGGTTTCCGGCGCAGCTCAATCATCTCGATGCGCATCTTACGCTGTTCCATCACCTGCCGCCATCGATCGCTCCCGAATTGAAGCACAGGCTGATCGAGGAAACCCGCGGCATCCGCCCCCCGGATGCGCGCGTATCGTCGGTGATCTCGCTTGGTCGCGGTGTTGCCTATCGGATCGAGGCGTCCGGACTGGTGGCGATCCGTTCGCGGTTGGCCGAGGCGTTTGCCGGCCTGCTGGTGCCGCAGGATCTCGCCGCATGGCGTCCGCACATCACGATTCAGAACAAGGTGGTGCCGCCCGATGCGGCGGCGTTGCTGCGTGAATTGCAAGCCGATTTCAGGCCGCACCCGATGAAGATCGCCGGGCTCGCGAGCTGGTGGTATCGCGGAGGGCTATGGGAACCGCTATCGCGCCATATGTTCGCTTGACCGGGCAGGAAGGCCTTTCTATAGCCCGCGCCTCACGGACAGCGTGGCGGAGTAGCTCAGCTGGTTAGAGCAGCGGAATCATAATCCGCGTGTCGGGGGTTCAAGTCCCTCCTCCGCTACCATTCGTAGGCCTTTCATGAAAATCCGGCGGGCGCGTTTTCGCCCTGCGGGGCGGCGTGTCGCCCAAAAAAGCCGTCGCCTACCCAATTTGATCGCGCGAGCGCTACCCGTGCCCGTGCTAGCCCGATTGTCCGGGAGCAGTCGCGCAGGTCGCCAGGGCAGGAGTGATGAAACGACCCCGTCGCCATTTGGCCACACACCCTTTCCTCGGCCCCAACAACTGGGCGCGCGCGATTCGCAATCCGCGCCAGCTGATCAGTTTCGGACGGTTCACGACGGCCTCCTTCGCCGCGGTCGCGGTCTGGCTCGATCCAACCAGGCCGGCGCACGATCTCGACATGATCGCGGTAATCCTCGCGAGCTATCTCGTTGCATCGCTTGGTGCAATCTTCTTGGCCCTCACGGATCGGTTGGGCGAAGGCGCGTTGCGGCTGCTTCACGGCATCGATCTCGCCGTGCTGGGGCTGCTCGCCTATTTCAGCGAAGAACTCGACAGCCCATTCTTCATCTTCTTCACCTTCACCATCATGTCGTCCGCGCTTTTGTGGAAGATGAGGGGCGTGTTGTTGACCGCCGCGGCGCTGCAGCTGGTTCTGCTGGCGGTCGGATGGTCCGACATCGAGGACGGTGATTCCGAACTCAACATCCTCATTATCCGATCCTGCTACACGTGGGTGACGGCCGCGATGCTCGGCTATTTTGCAACGTATCGCGAAACGATGCGCACGAAGATGGCCAAGCTCGCCAGCTGGCAGCCTGCGGCGCCGCCGACCGGGGGCGATTCCACGCTCGCGGCGTCGCTGTCCTGCGCGCTGGAGGTTCTCGAATCGACGGCGGTCGTGATCGCCTGGCGCGATGCGGCCGCGCGGTATGGCAAGGCGATCCTGTGCAGTGCGCATGACTGGCGGGCCCTCAACCGTATATCGCCCGATTTTTTCGCCGCGCGGCTGTTGCCGGAACGGCAATTGGCACTGATCGAGAGGCGCGGCGCGCAAAGTGCGCCGATTCATGCGCTGATCGATCATTTCACGATCGATACCGAAGAGGCGCCTATCTCCGATTGGCGGTTCGCTGCGGTCGAACGGTTCCACAGCCGTTATCAGGCTGGCGCGGTGGTCATTCTTGATCCCGCCGCGACCGAGGAAATCGGGCCGCTGATGGCCTTGGTGACGGCACGAGTGAGCGAGCAGCTCGATCAGATCGCCAATACGCAGGAGCAGGCCGATGCCGCTATGCTGATGGAGCGATCGGCCGTCGCGCGCGATCTGCATGACGGCGTTCTGCAAGACCTCGCCGCCGCGGCGCTACACCTCAAGGTGGCGTCGACATCGGCGCCGCTCAACCCGGATGGCGCGATCGAAACGGCGTCGGCGATCCTGCGCCAGCAACAGCGCGCGATCCGGCGCTTCGTCGAGACGTCGAGGCCGTCGGAACTGGAGACCAACCAGTCCTTGCGCCATGGCCTTCTCACCGTGCGCGCGGTTCTCGAGCGGCAATGGAAATGCCGGATCCAGATCCATGTGTCGCCGCCGGCCCTGCTCGTGCCGGAGGACTTGATGGCCGAAATCTGCCTGATGCTTTCTGAAGCGGTGTCGAACGCGGTGCGGCACGGCAACGCCAACACTGTCACGGTCGAGGTCCGCGAGGATTGCGGAGCGCTGATGGTATCGTTCAAGGATGACGGCGGAACGGCGCAACATCCCGGGCCGCGATTGGTGAAATCGCCGCGCTCGCTCGATGCGCGCGTGCGCCAGCTCGGCGGAACGGTGAGCTGCTTCCATGCGCCCGATGGCTATACGATCTCCTCTGTCCTGCCGATTGGCGGCGTGAATGATGCCCACCATCACGCTGGCTGACGATCACCGGATTCTGCTCGAGCCGATGAAGGTGCTGATCGAGCGCGATACCGATCTTCGCGTCGTCGCGACGGCGGCGAATGGTGCGGAGGCGATCGCCGCGATCAAACGCTTGCAGCCGGACATCGCGTTGCTCGATCTTGCGATGCCGCCGCCCGGCGGATTGCAAATCCTGCGTACGCTGGCGCGCACGCCGGGCGACTTTTTCGGCACCAGGATCGTGTTTCTCACCGCTTCGATCGGCGAGGCGGAGATCGTACAGGCGGTGACATTGGGCGTCGCCGGCATCCTGCTCAAGGAATCGGTGCCTGAGGAACTCGTCGAGTGCCTGTCCGCCGTGCTGCGCGGCGAGCGCTGGTTGCCGAGACAGTTGGTCGGCCACGCACTCGCCACAACCATGGAACGCTATCGCCGGGCCAGTGCCGCGCTGACGGCGCGCGAACGCGAGATCGCCCAGGGCGTGGCGAGAGGCCTCTCAAACCGCGAAATCGCCGATCAGTGCGGCATTTCCGAGGGGACGGTGAAGATCCATCTCCACAACATCTTCGGCAAGCTCAAGCTCGAGAGCCGGTCGCAGCTCGCCTTCTGCGTCGGCACGGAGCGCGCCGGCTCGGGGTCGGCGATCGCGATCGGCTGACCGCCGTCCGGCTTATCGGATCATCCTTATGCGGCCTCGGGCAAGACCGATTTGCGGATCAGGAAATTGCCGAGCGCCAGACTGTCCATCCCGGTGCCGAAGAACGTTCTGAGCGCGTCGGTTGCGGTGCACACGATCGGCTCGCCCTTCACGTTGAACGAGGTGTTGAGCAGCACCGGCACGCCGGTAATTTGCTCGAACCGCTTGAGCAGGCTGTGGAATAGCGGGTTGGCGGTTTCATGCACCATCTGCACGCGCACCGTGCCGTCGACATGGACGATCGCCGGCGCGTCTTCGCCCAGCTCGGGCTTGGCGCGGAAAGCGACGACCATGAACGGCGCGTCGTCCCACCGTTCGAGATAGCGATCGGCGGCCTCAGCGGTCATCGACGGGCAGAACGGGCGCCAGGGCTCGCGATATTTGATGACGTTGTTGACCCTGTCGCGCGCGCTGACGTGGCGCGGGTCGGCGAGGATGCTCCGCTGGCCGAGCGCGCGCGGCCCCGCCTCCATGCGGCCCTGGAACCAGCCCACCACGCGCCCTTCGGCAAGCTCGACGGCGACCGACCGCGCGATGTCGTTCGAGCGCGCATAGGCGACGCCGCAGCGCTTGAGCACCGTTTCGATATCGTCGTCGCTTTCTGCGTTGCCGAGCGCAAGCGTGACGAGCGGTTCCGGGCGGATGCCGGTCTGCTGCCAGCACGCGACCAGAGCGGCACCGGCGGCAGCGCCGCTGTCGCTGCACAGCGGATGCGGGAAAATGCGCGAGATGCCCTCCATCTCGAACAATTTGCTGTTCATTTTGACGTTGAGGCCGACGCCGCCGCCGATGACCAGCGCGCTCGCCCCGGTTTCGCCCTGCGCCCAGCGCACGAGGCGCTGCGTTGCCGTCTCCAGCGCTTCTTGGATTGCGTAGGCGAAATCGAAATGCCACTCGGCGAGCGGTTCGCTGGCCGCGCGCGGGGCACGGCCGAACAGTTCGGCAAAGGCATCAGTGAACCGGCTCGACCAATTGTGGCGGCCATAATGGATCAACGCCGGATCGAGCCGGTAGCCGATCCCGTCCTCGGCTGCGAACAGCAGGTGATCGACCGCGCGCTTGATCTCGGGATTGGGGTGGCCATAGGCTGCAAGACCCATCACCTTGTATTCGCCGTCATAGGCCTCGAAGCCGAGATATTCGGTCGCAGCGGCATAGAACCAGCCGAGTGAATGCGGCATCGCCACTTCATAGAGAGGGCGCACCGCGTCATCCTGGCCATGCCAGACGACCGTGCAGAACTGATCGCCCGAACCGTCCACCGTCAGGCAGATCGCGTCGTCGAACGGCGATTGCAGAAAGGCGTGCATCGCGTGGACATAATGGTGCGGGATCGGCCAGATCGGCGGCATTTCCTGCGCGCCGAACGCCCGGCGCCAGGCAGTGGCGTGGCGTGCCTTGACGCTCTCTTCGCTGAAGTGGCGCAGCACGCCGTTCTGCCAGTTGATCGTCTGCTGGTCGACCGGCCATTCGCGGCGCATCTGCTGGAAGAAGTCGCGCATCGCGCCGTTGGTGTAGGACGGCACATCCCAGTTGATCGCCAGCGCGGAAACGTCGCCTGGCCCGATACCCGCCTGATCGAGGCAAAAGCGCAGCGACCGCGCCGGGTACCAGCCGTTGGCATGCTTGTTTCTGATGAACCGTTCTTCTTCGGCATAGGCCAGCAGCTTGCCGTTGCTGACGATGCCGACCGCCGGATCGTACCCGCCTTCGAAAATCCCCACAAAATGATCGGCCATCGCTGCCTCCCTGCCTTGATGGGGTCAGCTTATCCGGCGGGCCGAGGGGCGACCATTTATCGGCGATATACTTCCCACGGGGGAGGGCCGGCCTAACCATTTTGCGCCGTGGGATGGGCACATCTGGCGGAGCGGCCGGATCAGGATGCGGCCGCTTCCTCGCGCCGCGTCGCGCGTGCCAGCCTGGCGAGCACGGCGACTGCCGACGCGGAGCCTGGCGCAGCGCGGCGATGGACAATCAACCCCGATTCATTGTGCGGCTCGGCAAAATCGAGCTGGACGTCGAGTTCGCGCGGCGTTTCGTGCGGCGCGTGGCTGCGCTCCAGGTAGATCAGGCCGGGTATATCGAGCCGGCAACGCGCGACCAGCGGATCCAGCAGACGATCGACCTCGGCCGGCGAAACGTCGTCGAGCAATAGGGCGATACGCACACGTCTGCTTGCCTTGTACGCAAGACGGATCATTTCTTCGGGCAAGCGGCCATCGGCCTGCCGGTGAATGTCGAGTATCGCGAACGTGCTGGTCATGGCAGCGTCTCCTGTCGCGATTCTATCCTCGATGCGGGAGGATCGCATTAGGGGCAGAAGGCGTATAACCGGGTCGGATATTGTTTTTCGTGACCGCCGCGCTGGCGATCGAGCCGCAACCCGACACGCAACGATTTTCTTGGATCGTCCCGAAAATCCCCGCCATCTAGGTTCCTGACGAGGCCGCACGGAGCATGATTCGCGCTGGCAGGACGGGGCTTTCAATGGAAACAATCGGTCGGGATCTTCGCGAGATGCAGCGCGTGCCTCTGGCATCTTCGCATGTCGATGCGCTGCGTGAAGCGGGGCAGCTCGTTCATTATCCGGCAGGCGCCGTCATCGTGCGACCCGGCGATCCGGTCGATCACTTCGTCTATGTAGAGGACGGCGAGATCGAGGTGATGAACCCGTTCACCGGCGAACGTCATGTGCCGTCGACGCTCGGGCCGACCCAGTTCATGAGCGAGATATCGTTCCTCTATGGCGGCAGCTGGACGATGCCAATGCGCGCTGTTCGCGATACGCGGGCAATCGCCGTCCCGCGCACGGCGATGCTGCGGCTGATGTCCGAAATCCCGGAAATGTCCGATATCATCATTACCGTGCTCGCGGCGCGGCGGCGGCGTCAGCTCGATGCCGGTGACGGCATGTTGGTGCTGATCGGCGAGGAGGACCGCCGGATCCGGCGCATCGCCGAGTTCGCCAGTCGCAGCCGCTTGCCCTATAGTTCTTACGATATCGGAAGCCCCGAAGCCGCGCGGATCGCGGAGAGCTGCGCCATCGAAGCGGGGAAGCCGGCCGTCATCTTCGGGCGCGACGAGGTCGTTTCCGATCCCACGCCCGAAAAGGTGGCCCGTTTGTTCGGGGTCAATCGCGACCTCGCCGAGGACGAGCCGTTCGATGTCCTGATCGTCGGCGGTGGTCCGGCAGGCGTCGCGGCGGGCGTTTATGCCGGCGCCGAGGGGCTGAGCGCGCTGGTCGTCGACGAGATCGCCATCGGCGGCCAGGCGGGCACGTCGAGCCGGATCGAGAATTATATGGGTTTCCCCACCGGGATTTCGGGCGCCGATCTCGTCTGGCGCGGCGAGGTTCAGGCGATGAAATTCGGCACGCGCTTCGTCGTGCCGCGCCGTGTGGTGAAGCTGGAACGGCTGGAGGGCCGCCAATTCTGCGCCACGTTCGACAACGGGCAACGCGTCCGCGTCGGCGCGGTCGTGGTTGCGACCGGTGTCCAGTATCGCCGCCTTCCGATCGACCGGCTCGCCGATTTCGAGGGCGCCGGCGTCTATTACGCAGCCACCGAGAACGAGGCGCGCTTTTGCCGGGGCGCCGATACGATCGTCATCGGCGGCGGCAATTCGGCCGGCCAAGCGGCGATGTTTCTGTGCCGGTCGTCGAGCCACGTCCGCGTGATGGTGCGTGGCGCGTCACTTGCTGCATCGATGTCGAGCTATCTCTCCAGCCGTCTCGCGGCCGATCGGGCGATCACCGTGGAATATGGCACCGAGGTTGTGGCGTTGCACGGCACCGACAAGCTCGAAGCCGTCACTATCCGCGATTCGCGAGACCAGTCCGAACGCAAGCTTGCCACCTGCGCGGTGTTCGTCATGGTCGGTGCGGCGCCCAATACCGGGTGGCTGTCCGGGCTGGTCGCGCTCGACGACAAGGGCTTCGTGCTGACCGGCGATGCCGTCGGCGGCGGATCGCCATACGCCACGTCGCAGCCGGGGATATTCGCCGTGGGCGACGTGCGAGCGGGATCGGTGAAGCGCGTCGCTTCGTCGGTCGGCGAAGGATCGGTCGTCATCTCCAAAGTGTGGGAGCACATCAACGGCAAGTGATTGATTATGACATTGGACCGCCTTGTCCTTCTGTTGTCCGCTGGCGCATGAAGGCGGGATGAAGACACTCGTTGATCCCGACCGCGCGCTTGCCGCGGGCCTTGCCTCGATCCGATCCGATTTCCAGGTGCCTGACAACTTTCCGCCGGACGTGATTGCCGCCGCGAAAGAGGCAGCGTCGCGCCCGCTGCGCGATCATGTCGATCGCACGGCGACGCGCTTCGTCACGCTCGATCCGGCAAGCTCGACCGACCTCGACCAGGCGTTTGCGATCGAGCAGGCGGGGACGGACCTGGTGTTGCGCTATGCCATCGCTGATGTCGCGTGGTTCGTCGCCGATGACGATCCGATCGATGCCGAGGCGTGGCGACGGGGCGAAACGATCTATCTGCCCGACGGCAAGGCGACCCTGTATCCGCCGCTGTTGAGCGAAGGCGCGGCGAGCCTGCTGCCGGATGGCGACCGGCCGGCAGTCGTTTTCGCGGTGCGCGTCGCACCCGATGGCAAGGCCACGCTAGACGGCGCTGAACGGGCGCTGATCCGGTCGGCGGCGAAGCTGGCGTATGAAACGGTGAAACGAGAGGATTTGCCAGCAGGCTTCGACGAGCTGGCGCGACGGATCGGCGCGGCCGAGGACGCGCGCGGTGCCGCGCGTGTCGATCCGCCCGAGCAGGAAATGGTGCACGGTGACGACGGCCGGTTGCGGCTCGCGTTCCGCCCGCGATCCATGGCCGAAGACGATAATGCCGGCCTGTCGCTTGCGACCAACCTCGCCGTCGCCACTGCCCTGCGGGCGCATCACACCGGGTTGTTCCGGGTGATGGCGCCGCCCGATCCGCGAGCTGTCGAGCGGTTGCGGCATACCGCGCGCTGCTACGCGCTCGACTGGCCTCGCGAGGAGACGCTCGAGCAATTTTCGCGCACGCTCGACGCGAACGAGCCGCGATCCGCCGCGATGATGTTGGCGATCCGGCGTGCCGGCAATGGCGCTTCCTATGCGCCGTACAGGGCCGGGACGACGCCGTGGCACGCGGCAATGGCGGCGACTTACGCGCAGGCGACCGCGCCGCTGCGGCGGCTTGCCGATCGCTATGTCATCCAGGCGGCGCTCGCCGTCGCCAACGGACGGCCCGTGCCGGAGGGGGTCGTTGCCGCATTCGAAAAACTGCCCAAGGTGATGGCGCGCGCCGATGGCCGGTCCTCGCAGATCGAGCATGCCGTGATCGACCTGGCGGAGGCGGTGTTGCTCGCGGGGCGCGAGGGGGAGGTGTTCGGCGCTACAGTGGTCGACGGCGACGATGGCAGCGGGCACGTGCAGCTCGACGATGTCCCGGTGATCGTGCGGATCAACTCGGCGGGGCTGATTCCGGGCGAGCAGGTCAATGTTCAGTTGGTCGCGGTCGATGTCGACAAGCGGACGACGCGGTTCGTGCCGGTTGGCCAGATCGGACATTGACGTCATAATCTGGCGAGATCGGCGGGCGTATTGACGTTGGTGAGCGGGGCGGGGGTATCGACCGGGGATGCACCGATCCGATCGGCCCAGCCCCGGATCGATCGCTTCGGATCATGTTCGACATGCCGGTCGAGCGCGGCCGCCAACGAGGCGGGCCAGCAGCCGAGGATCGGGGCCGACGCGCAATAGGCGGGCTGGCGTTCGACCAGCGTCTCGATGAGCTTGGCCGGTATGCGCGGCATGTCGCAGCCGATGGTGAGGACCAGATCATGACCATGCGTTGCCGCATAATGCGTGGCGGCGGCGATACCGCCGAGCGGGCCGAGCCCGGCGCGGGGTCGGTCGTGGAGGCACAGCCAGCCGGGACGATCGCGGCCGACGAGCACGATCGCGCCGACATAAGGCCGAAGCTGGCGCGCGGCGTGCTCGACCAGCGGGGCGCCGTCGAGCAGCGCCTCGGCCTTGTCGCTGCCGAACCGTCGTGATTGGCCTCCGGCGATGACGGCACCGAGAATCAGCTTGCCTTCTCCAGCCTGACGGGCACCGATTTGCCCGCCGGTACATGGCTTTCCAGGGCGTGGTGGGCAACCGGGATGAGGTCGTTGCACTCCGGATAATAAGCGCCGATGCAGCCTTCGGGTACGTCGTAGCGGACAACACGCAGGCCATCGACGCGGCGTTCGATATTGTCTCCCGAATCGCCGAGCAGCGACACGGTATCACCCTCGGCGAGGCCCGCGCCGGCAATGTCCGCCGCGTTCATCAACACCACGTCGCGCGTGCCTTTGATCCCGCGAAACCGATCGTGATAGCCGTAGATCGTGGTGTTGAACTGATCGTTCGACCGCAGCGTCATGAGCCGGTAGCGGCCGGCCTTTTCGTCGAAACCGGTGGCGTTGAGCCCGGCCGGGCAATTGAATTCGGCCCGGCCGCTTTCGGTCTTCCATTGGCGGTGCGCGGCGGCGTTGCCTTTCCAGAACCCGCCGGGCGTCCATAGCCGCTGATTGAAATCCTTGAACATGTCGGGATAGGTCGCCTCGATCGCATCGCGGACATTGGCGTAATCCGCCACCCACGCATCCCAATTGACCTTGGGATTGGGGGCAAGCGTCGCCTTGGCCATTTCGGCGACGATCATCGGTTCGGAAAGCAGATGCTCGCTGGCCGGCGTCGCCTTGCCGCGCGAGCCATAGATATTGCTGAACGAATCCTCGATCGTCACCGCCTGCGGGCCCGATGCCTGCATGTCGGTTTCGATCCGTCCGAGGCAGGGGAGCAGGTAACAGGTCTTGCCCGGCAGCAGGTGCGAGCGGTTGAGCTTGGTCGCGATGCTGACGGTGAGATCGAGCTGGCGCCACAAGGGTTCGATCCGCGCCTGATCGGGGATCGCACGGGTGAAATTGCCGCCGAGCCCGATGAACGCCTGCGCGCTGCCATCGAGCACCGCCTCGCAGGCCTCCACCGTATCCCAGCCCTTTTCGCGCGGCGGCTCAAAATCATAGAGTTTCTTGAGCAGATCGAGCGGCGCCAGTTCGGGCTTTTCGGTAATGCCGACAGTGCGCTGGCCCTGCACGTTCGAATGGCCGCGCACCGGCCCCATGCCCGCACCCGGCTTGCCGATATTGCCGCGCAGCAGCATCAAATTGACCAGCATATGGACATTGTCGATGCCGTGGCGGTGCTGAGTCAGCCCCATGCCGTAGACGGCGATGACGCGTTCGGACCGGCAATAGACCTTGGCGGCATCGGTGATTGCCTTGACGGAAAGCCCGCTTTCGCGCTCGATATCGTCCCAGGAGGTGTTGCGCGCGCGCTCGGCGAAGGCCTCGAAACCATGGGTATGCTCGGCGAGAAACGCGTGATCGAGCACCGCGGGCTCGCCCTTGGCGCGCGCCGCATCGTCGAGTTCGATCGTATATTTGCACATGCCCATGATCGCGGCGATGTCGCCGCCGGTCTTGACCTGGTGATATTGGGTCGAGATCTGGGTCGATTTTCCAGTGGCCATCTGGATCGGGTTCTGCGGATCGGTGAAGCGTTCGAGCCCGCGCTCCTTCAACGGATTGAAGGTGATGATCTCGACCCCGCGATCGGCGCAGGCCTTGAGCGGATGGAGGAAGCGCGGGCTGTTCGACCCGGTGTTCTGGCCGAAGAAAAATATCGCGTCGCACGTCTCGTAATCTTCGAGATGGATCGTGCCGACCGGCGAGCCGATCGCCGACTTGAGGCCGACCGAGGTCGTTTCGTGGCACATGTTCGAGCTGTCGGGCAGGTTCTGGCTGCCGTACATCCGGGCGTACAGCGAATACATGTACGACGTCTCGAGGCTGGCGCGGCCGGAGGCGTAGAAGATCACCTTGGTCGGATCGTAGGTCTTGAGGTGCGCGCCGATGTCGGCGAACGCCTCGGCCCAGCTCACCGCGACATATTTGTCGGTCGCCGCGTCGTATTTGAGCGGGTGCGTGAGGCGGCCGGCCTGTTCGAGATCGAAATCCTTCCAGGTGAGCAGTTCGGAGACGGTATGCTGCTGGAAGAAATCCGGGGTGACCCGGAAACTGGTCAATTCCCAGGCGGTGGCCTTGGCGCCGTTCTCGCAGAATTCGGCGAGGTGCGGCTTGGCCGGTTTGCCCCAGGCGCAACTGACGCACATGAAGCCTTCGGGCTTGTTCTGACGGGAAAGCTCGCGCAGCGTTTCGACCGGGGGGACTTTTTCCCGTGCATTGATTTCGGCGAGCGATTTCATCGACCCCCATCCGCCCGCCGGGCCTTGATAGGGTCTGGTATCGATTTCGCGGTCGTCGCTCATGGTCTTCTCCCGAGGGGATCAACGATGGTGCAAGGCAATCGATGCATCGGCAAAGCATTTCTCGCATTTGGCGGGCGAGGGTGGATCACCATGTTGCCAGCGACCTCTCTTGCCCCGTAGATGCGGGACGATTTTCAAACGGGATTGACGAATGACCACTCACTCGACGCGCATGCTGATCCTCGGTTCGGGGCCGGCGGGGCTTTCGGCAGCGATTTACGGGGCACGGGCGGGGATGAAACCGATCCTCGTCCAGGGCATCCAGCCCGGCGGGCAGCTGATGACGACGACCGACGTGGAGAATTATCCCGGTTTCGCCGACGTGATCCAGGGGCCGTGGCTGATGGAGCAGATGCAGAAGCAGGCGGAGCATGTGGGGACCACATTGATCTATGACACGATCGTCGACGTCGACCTGACCGGCCGGCCGTTCCGGATGACCGGCGATGGGGGCGACGTGTACGAGGGCGAGGTGCTCGTCATCGCCACCGGCGCGCAGGCCAAGTGGCTGGGGATCGACAGCGAGGAGGCGATGAAGGGCAAGGGCGTCTCCGCTTGTGCGACATGCGACGGGTTCTTCTATCGCGGCAAGAAGGTGGCGGTGATCGGCGGCGGCAACACCGCGGTCGAGGAAGCATTGTATCTGACCAATCATTCGGACGACGTGACGCTGATCCACCGCCGCGATTCGCTGCGGGCGGAGAAGATCCTGCAGGAGCGGCTGTTCGCGCATCCCAACGTCAAGGTGCTGTGGAACAAGGAAGTCAGCGGGTTCATCGGCGGCGGTTCTCCCGAAGGACTGGTGGCGATCGACCTCAAGGACACGGTGACGGGCGATATCTCGCGGCTCGATGTCGAGGGCGGGTTCGTCGCGATCGGGCACCATCCGGCGACCGAGCTGTTCCGCGGGCACCTGGAGCTGGACAGCGACGGCTATATCAAGGTGGAGACGGGGTCGACGCGTACATCCGTTCCGGGCGTGTTCGCGTGCGGCGACGTGATGGACAAGGTTTACCGCCAGGCGGTGACCGCGGCGGGCACCGGCTGCATGGCCGCGCTGGATGCCGAGCGTTTCCTGGCGGCGGCCGAGTTCGCCGGCGACGCCATCAGCGAGGCGGTCGCGGCGGCGGGCTGACCGCACGGCCTGCGGTGATCGCGGGCAGTGATATCCCTCTTGGCAATGAGAACAAAAAGGGATTGTTCACTTATGCCAAGAAGGGGGCTGTAGGAAAGTTAAAAATGCGGCGCGGATGAGGTTGCGCGTCAGGCGACGATCTTGAGCGTCGGCGCCTGGGCATGGCCGGCCTCGGCTTCGGCCGCGGCGAGGCGGCTGGCGTAGAGACTGGCGAGCTCGGCATGGGCGCGGCGCGCGGGTTCGCTGTCGGCATTAGCGGCGCTGGCGCGCGCCACGTCGAGCCGATGGCGCAGATAGGTGATATCCATGAAATGCCTCCCATTTTTCGCGTAAGCGGGAGTGCGGGTAGCCTCTCAGTCGTCGGCGCTTACTTGTGGTCAGACTGCCGACGATGGTTATGGGGTAGCACGGCCGGAGCCATCGAGTCCTTGCCTCAGGTTAGGCCAGCTCGTCCGACGCGGCGAGGCGCGCAGCGGCAGCGGCCGCTTCGCGGGTTTCGCGTTGTGACAGAGTGTGTTCGGCGCGCTCGGCCATCCGTGTCCAGGCGGCCTCGGCGCGCTGGGCGCGATCGCGGACATTGTCGAGCGTGGCGGCTTCCGCCGCGGCGTGTTCGGCGGCGGCGCGGGCGCGGTAGAAGACGGGATCGCTGGTCATGCCGATCTCCTTCGGGGGAGGGAAGCGGCGGCGCCGGGCATGGCGCCGCCGTGACGATCGGGATCAGTCGGCCGCCTGGAGGTTGACCGCGCTCATCTTGCCGCGGCGATCCTCTTCGAGATCGTACTGGACGCGCTGATCCTGGGTGAGGGTCTGCATGCCGGCGCGCTCGACTGCGGTGATGTGGACGAAGGCATCGTTGCCGCCGCCATCCGGAGCGATGAAGCCGTAGCCCTTGTCGGCATTGAAGAATTTGACGGTGCCGGTGGTGGCCATGTGGATAGTCCTTCTTGTCTGGCGGGCGCGCCGACTGCCGGCGCGCGCCGGTGCCGCGGCAGCAGGGAAAGAAGGAAGAGGGTGCCGCAAAGCGCCGAAGACCGTCGATATGCGACTGTAGCGGGACGCTATATAGCGTATCGTCGGACGGATTGTAAGCCGGTGGCGGGAGCGGGGCGATGGGACAGGTGACGGTGAGGCTGGGCAGCGTCGCGGGGATGGGCGCGACGCTGGGGCGTGGGAGCGGCGGCGCATCGGTGGTGGTCGACCGGCCGGCGGGGCGCGCGGGCGGCACGGGGATCGGCTTCAACGGCGCGGAGCTGCTGGGGCTGGCGCTGGGCGGGTGCTTCGCCAACGATCTGCATTATGCCGCCGACGCGCTGGGCGAGGCGATCGAGCGGTTGGCGATTTCGGTGACGGTGGATCTGGACGGCGAGCCGCTGGTAGCGACGGCGGCGGTGATGACGGCGGACGTGGCGCTGGCGAGCGGCGGCGACCCGGCGGCGGTGATCGCGCGGGCCGAGGCGGGCTGCACGATCGCCAACACGCTGCGGCGCGGGATGAGCGTCGATCTGGCGACGGCACGGGGGGCGTGATGGGGGCGATCGATTTCCTGTTCGGGCTGTTTTCGCTGCTGCTCGGCCTGGCGATGGCGGAGGTGCTGGGCGGCTTCGCCAAGGTGCTGAAGCTGCACGCGCGGGCGCGGGCGGGCCATGAGCGCGAGGTGCGGGTGGGCTGGCTGGTGCCGCTGCTGGCGGTGTTTATCCTGCTGGCGCAGCTGAGCTGCTGGACGATCATGTTCCGGGTGCGCGACCAATTGCCGTTCAATTACGTCGCGCTGGTGGTGATGACGCTGGTGGTCGGCGGCCATTACCTGCTGGCGTCGCTGGTATGGCCCGAGGAGCTGGACGAATGGGCCGATTTCGACGCTTATTACGACCAGCACAACCGCTTCATCCTGACCGGGCTGTTGATCCTGACGGTGATCGGCGCGGTGATCGGCGCGCATTATGCGCCGCCGGCGGGGACGGCGCCCGAGCTATCCGACGATCCGCTGACGGTGACGGTGGCGCTGACCGGGGTGTATGGCGCGCTGGCGCTGAACATCGCGCTGATCTTCGTGCGGCGGCGGCGGTTGAACGCGGCGTTGCTGACGACGCTGATCGTGCTGGAGCTGGCGGGATCGGTGGCGATGGCGGTGGTGTTGGGGTAGCGCGGACGCGCGCGCACCGATGATTTAGCGACAGCTAAATCGAGCGCGGCGCGCAGGCGCCGGCGCGCCCGGCCGGCGGGTGGCGCAGCCAGCCCGTTCGACGTCACGGGAGCGGCAGGTGCGCAATGCCCCGCATTGCGCAGATCATGCCGGGGGCATGATCGACCTGCCGCTCTCCCGTGACGGGCCAAGCGCAGTTACCGATTTAGAGGCCACTAAGAACCCTATCGAAGGGCGTTGCCTAGGGGGATAGCCGGATTGGCCGGGCCCGCCCTCTAAGCGCCCTCTAAGTCCGAATATTTGGCTTGAGCAATATTGCTATTAGTTATAATACGGCTTATAGCTATTTCACCTAGACAGCAGAGTTCCCCCATGTCAGAACCTCTATTCGAAGTCTCGGCGAAGGATGTCGCCAACCGTTTCGGCTTCTACACCGACGAGGCGATGCAGCGGCCGGTGGGAATTCAGCGGCACGGCACGACGCGCGTGGTGATGCTGTCGCTGAAGGAATATGAGCGGCTGAAGCGTCGGGACCGGCAGGTGATCCGCACCGAGGACCTTGATGACGAAACGCTCGACGCCATCCTCAACGCCCCCATCCCCGAAGAGGCCGAGCGGCTCAACCACCTCTTGGACGATCCCGCAACCGACTGACGTTCTGTCCTACGTCTATCTCTGGGCGCGCGAGGCGGACCAGGGACGCGACGAGGGGAGCAAGGAACGGCCGGTCGTCGTCGTGCTGTCGGCTCGCGAGGGCAAGGATGGCACTCAGGTCATCGTCGCGCCGGTGACGACGCAGCCGCCGCGCGCCGGCGATGCGGTGGTGGAAATGCCGGCGGCGGTGCGGGCGCATCTCGGATTGGGCGACGCGCGATGCTGGATCGTCGCGAGCGAGGTCAACAGCTTCCTCTGGCCGGGGCCGGACCTGCGGCCGGTGCGGCGGACGGGCGACCTGTCGCCGTACTACGGCAAGGTGCCGGGCAATCTGCTGCGCAAGGTGCGCGAGCTGTATCGCCGAGCCGGGCCGCGGATTACGCCAAGATCAACGTGATTTGGTACATTTAGTAAACTGTGACCGTAATATTTTATCGCGTGTTCAAAATATCGTAAAAGTCGAGTTGATCTACATCTTTTTTTGGAATTGCCTCGGGAAATGCTCGATAAAATGATCGGTCGAATTGTTGCCGATCGTTTACCGACTCCCCGATGCCGACAACCTGCCAAAGATGTTGTCTAAACGCAGGAACGCCTATCTCATCAGAGAGGTACTGAAAGAATTTTCTTTTTCTTCCTCCAGAATCATACACTACCGGATTATGTTGTTCGAGATTATCTAAAATTGCCCCGTTGCTGTTAGCTAACGGGTAATAAATGTACCTCCTGATGAAATGTCCGAAAAATTGGGGATGCTTCGTGCTATCAGGCTGTTGACGTCTAAGGCCGTAAAGACGGTAAATCATATCAAAGAACTTATCGGGAAACTCTTTTTCCCATTGGCGAAACTCAGCTCTAATGAAGCCATCAAAGAGTTTCCGATACTCATCCCTCGTCTTATCGACATATCCCGTTGCCTCATCGACTAACGCAATAATTCCTAGTTTTGCTGCTGATCGAAAAATTATTTCTGCTTGGCGCGCCAGAAAGAACTGAGAGGGAGATAAATTTTTACTATTCTTGGCTTCGATAATAGCGTCGCAGACTTCTATCAGTGTTTCCGCCTCATAACCATCGGCTAGTTCTCCTCTCATCCCATAGAACGAAAGCGGCCTCTCAATCTTCTCGATGAGTTCGGGCGAGAGCGCTGACTGGATGCCTTTCCGCGACATCGTTCGCATGAAGGCGTTGCCGCCCTGCGATTTTAGGTTGAGACCGCGCGCAATTCCCTTCTTACTGATCACTCGCTGGCCGTTATCCAGCACATAAGCCTCAATCTCGACCTCCCCTATGCGAAGGCTCCCACCGTTTCGGGCGGTCGGAATCCTCGTCTGGGTCCGAGCGCGCTGCCATCTCGCCTTTGCGGCCTCCTGCGCGATCCGGCGGCGCTCTTCACTCGACAATCGGATCGCGCGTGCATCGCCTCCGAGACTTTGTGGGGTTCTTGGCATGGTGCGTCTGCTTGCTAGAGTCGCGGGCCTTTATGCTTGCTATCGGCAGCGCAAGCAAGCATAAAGTCCACGACTCGTGGAGAATGCTTGCTGGAGGACGATATGGCTTCGGCCGTTGTTCCATTGCCAAAGAATCGGGCGCTTATTGCGCTACCTACGGATGAGCTCCTCGATGAGTTTGGCGCTGGGCGTCATTCACCAGGGTCGGGAAGCGCTGCGGCGTTAATGGCCCTGCTGTCGGCCAAACTCAGCGCTACAGTATATAAAATTTCCATCCGACGAGATCACGGCGACGCAGCGCAGTTCGCTTACCTCCTAAAACAACTCGAAGATGTCCTCGTGCCGCGGCTCAAAACGCTGTTCCAAGAAGACGCGGAAAAGTTTGATGAGGTTATTTTGGTGCGGCAGGCGCGCGATTTGGAATCGGACTCGGCGGCCAAACGTCGGCTGCGCGAGCGCGCACTTCGGCTCTTACGGCAGGCGACTGACATAATTTCTGAAATAGTGAGGATTTGCAGCCAGTTGGTCGACTACGGAATTATCGCGTTTGATTCTGGTCCAGATCGCGTACGTGGTGACTCCGGCTCTGCAATAAGCGTCGCAATCGCGGGAGCGATGTCGGGCCTGTTCATTTTAAAGCTGAACCTCGAGTCCTTTTCGGAAGGGCAATGGGCGACCGATCAACGCGCTACAGTGGACCGATTGCAGGACATGATTCTTAACAAGCAAGCTGAAGCTCTCGCGAGAATTGCTCGATTGGCCCCAGCCGACGTTCGGTCTGCGCAATCATCATTTTTGTGATCGTAGAATCCAGTGCGGACGACAACCTTCTGAAGTTAAGAATAGCTTGTCATTCAGCCGCTTCAGCGGGGCGCGTCAAAAGCGGCGAGAGGTATTTGCCGGTGAACGAGCGCGGTTCGCTGGCGACGGCTTCCGGGGTGCCTTCCGCGACAATCTCTCCGCCCTTGACGCCGCCCTCCGGCCCGAGGTCGATGATCCAGTCGGCGGTCTTGATGACGTCGAGGTTATGCTCGATCACCACCACCGTATTGCCCTGCTCGACCAGCGCGTGGAGCACTTCGAGCAGCTTGCGCACGTCCTCGAAATGCAGGCCGGTGGTCGGCTCGTCGAGAATGTAGAGCGTGTTGCCGGTGGCCCGCCTGCTGAGTTCCTTGGCGAGCTTGACGCGCTGCGCCTCGCCGCCCGACAGCGTCGTCGCCTGCTGGCCGACCTTGACGTAGCCGAGGCCGACCTCGACCAGCATCGCCATCTTGTCGCGGATCGGGGGCACGGCCTTGAAGAACTCGGCGGCGTCCTCGACCGTCATGTCGAGCACGTCGGCGATCGAGCGGCCCTTGAACTTCACCTCCAGCGTCTCGCGATTGTAGCGCGCGCCGTGGCAGACGTCGCAGGTGACGTAGACGTCGGGGAGGAAGTGCATCTCGATCTTGAGCACGCCGTCGCCCTGGCACGCCTCGCAGCGGCCGCCCTTGACGTTGAACGAGAAGCGCCCGGGCTTGTAGCCGCGCGCCTGCGCCTCGGGGAGGCCGGCGAACCAGTCGCGGATGTTGGTGAAGGCGCCGGTATAGGTCGCCGGGTTGGAGCGCGGGGTGCGGCCGATCGGCGACTGGTCGATGTCGATCACCTTGTCGAGATGCTGGAGGCCGGTGATCTTCTCGTGCCGGCCGGCGAGGACGCGGGCGCCGTTCAGTTGCCGCGCGGCGGCGGCGTAGAGCGTGTCGATGGTGAGCGACGACTTGCCCGAGCCCGACACGCCGGTGATGCAGGTGAAGGTGCCGAGCGGGATTTTCGCGGTGACGTTTTGCAGGTTGTTGGCGGTGGCGTTGTGGATGGTGAGGTGCTTGCCCGAGCCCTTGCGGCGCTTGGTGGGCAAGGGGACTTCGCGGGTGCCGTTGAGATAGTCGGCGGTGATGCTGTTCTTCGATTTGAGGAGCTGCTTGAGCGTGCCGTGGGCGACGACCTCGCCGCCATGGACGCCGGCGCCCGGCCCCATGTCGATGACGTAATCGGCGGCGCGGATCGCGTCCTCGTCATGCTCGACGACGAGCACGGTGTTGCCGAGATCGCGCAGCCGCTTGAGGGTGGCGAGCAGCATGTCGTTGTCGCGCTGGTGGAGGCCGATCGAGGGCTCGTCGAGGACGTAGAGCACGCCTGACAGGCCGCTGCCGATCTGCGACGCGAGCCGGATGCGCTGGCTCTCGCCGCCGGAGAGCGTGCCCGAGGTGCGATCGAGGTTGAGGTAATCGAGGCCGACATTGTTGAGGAAGCCGAGCCGCTCGTCGATCTCCTTGAGGATGGCGCGGGCGATCTCGTTCTGCTGGGGCGAGAGGTCGGCGGGGAGGTGGGCGAAGAAGGCGAGCGCGTCGACCACCGAGAGGCGGGTGACGCTGGAGATGTCGCGCATCGCGACCTTGACCGCCAGCGCCTCGGGCTTGAGGCGGGCGCCGTGGCAGACCTCGCAGGGTTGGGCGGCCTGATATTTGGAGAGCTCCTCGCGCATCCAGGCGGATTCGGTCTGGAGCAGGCGGCGGTTGAGGTTGCCGATGACGCCTTCGAAGGGCTTGCGGACGTCGTAGGACTTGCGGCCGTCGACGAAGCGGAGCGTGACGGGCTTTCCGCGGGTGCCGTGGAGGATGATGCGCTGGACTTCCTCGGGGAGGTCCTTCCACGGGGTTTCGAGGCTGAAGTCGAACTCGCGGGCGAGGGAGCCCAGGACCTGCATGTAATAGGGGCTCGGCGGGTTGGACTTGGCCCAGGGGACGACCGCGCCCTTCTTGATCGACAGATCGTGGTTGGGGACGACGAGGTCCTCGTCGAACAGCATCTTCTCGCCGAGGCCGTCGCAGGCGGGGCAGGCGCCTTGCGGGGCGTTGAAGGAGAACAGGCGGGGTTCGATCTCGGCGATGGTGAAGCCCGAGACGGGGCAGGCGAAGCGTTCGGAGAAGACGATGCGGTTGTCGGGGACGCCGGCGCCTTTCATCGCGCCGCCCGCGTCCGTGTCGGACTCGCGGCCGGGGACGGGGCCGTCGGCGAGGTCGACAAAGGCGAGGCCGTCGGCGAGCTTGAGCGCGGTTTCGAAGCTGTCCGCCAGGCGCGTGGCGATGTCGGGGTTCACGGCGATGCGATCGACGACCACTTCGATGTCGTGCTTGTATTTCTTGTCGAGCGCGGGGGCTTCCTCGATCTCGTACAGCTCGCCGTCGATGCGGACGCGGGTGAAGCCGGCTTTCTGCCATTCGGCGAGTTCCTTGCGGTATTCGCCCTTGCGGCCGCGCACCACCGGCGCGAGCAGATAAAGCCGCGTGCCCTCGGGCAGCGCCATCACGCGGTCGACCATCTGGCTGACGGTCTGCGCGCTGATCGGCAGGCCGGTGGCGGGCGAGTAGGGGATGCCGACGCGCGCCCACAGCAGGCGCATATAATCGTAGATCTCGGTGACGGTGGCGACCGTCGAGCGCGGGTTGCGGCTGGTGGTCTTCTGCTCGATCGAGATGGCGGGCGACAGGCCCTCGATGTGATCGACATCGGGTTTCTGCATCATCTCGAGGAACTGGCGCGCATAGGCCGACAGCGATTCGACGTAGCGGCGCTGACCCTCGGCATAGATGGTGTCGAACGCGAGGCTCGACTTGCCCGAGCCGGACAGGCCGGTGATGACGGTGAGCGTGTCGCGCGGGATATCGATATCGACATGCTTGAGATTATGCTCGCGCGCGCCGCGGACGGTGATCTGGGTAAGGGCCATGCGTGGAGTTCTAGCTTTGTTCTGAACGGGGGGCTAGGGGGCAGATAGGAACGACGCGCGGGCGTTGCGAGGGTTGCGACCGTGCATCGCCAGTCATCCGCCATTCACCTCTGCTGGGGCAGCCAACCGACGCAATCGGGGAGGCCGGCATGATGCAGAAATGGATGGTTGGCGCGGTGATGCTCGGGCTGGCGGCTCCTGCGCTCAGCCAGGTGACGGGGATGGGCCAGGATGGCGGCATGGGCCAGATGGGAGGCGTGGGCCAGATGGGCGGGATGGGCCGGCACGGTCCCCGCGGCGGCGGCCACCTCATGGGCGGCGATGATGCGCGGCACGGGCCCAGCTTCAAGCCGATCAAGCGCGCGCATTTCGATGACGTGGTGACCGCGATCTACCGCGATCTGGACACCAGGCACGACAATCTGGTGACGATGGAGGAGGTGAACGCGGTGCGCGCCGCGCAACGCGACCAGGCGATCCGCGACCGGTTTGTGCGGATCGACACCAACCATGACAAGCTGATCGAACCCGACGAATTCCTCGCGTGGCAGCGCGGGCAGGGCGATGCCGTGGCGGAAGGCACTGGGCTTGGCGTCAACGCCGGCATCGCGATCGCCGACGCGGTCAACCTGCCAGGCCACGACAAGGGTGAGGACGGCATCATTCGCCGCATCATCGGGCCGGTCGACGGCGTGGTGATCGCCAAGGCCAATACCAATTACGATGCCGGCGTCTCGCTCGACGAGTTGCTTGCTTACGAAAACGCCCGGTTCGACGCGATCGACACCGACCATGACGGCGCGCTGTCCCAGGAGGAACTGCGCGCGGCCAAACTGGGTGGCGAGCGAGGCGGCTGGCGTGGCCGGGCCGGCGGCGGCCCGGGCGCTGACGCACCGCCGCCGGCGCCGGACGCGGATGACGGCGGGGGGATGTGACGAGGGCGGCCTGCCCATACCGTCTCGAGGAACGAGCGATCGCAGGTCGATAGCGTTTCGATATAATATGGTGGAATCGGTCTTCGCCGTATGAGGATCGTCATCGGCGAACTCGTTTCGGGGGCAGTGGCCCTCCTGACCGTCAAGCGCGCCGGCTGCAGTCGCTCCATGGATGCTGAAACACGTTCAGCATGACGATGCTTTCGAGGGGACCGTCAGATTCGGGTGAATAGCAGCGCGCCGTCTCCGCCCAGCGCGTGTCGAGGGAGAGCCTTGATCTGTCCGATCCGGCCGGCTCACGATGCCAGCGTACCAATTCGCTACCTCGCGTGCGCCCGCTTCAAAGAGCGTTGCCATGCCGAGGGCGGGTGATAGGGTATTGGAAAACAAGCAGGGGCTGCTGTCATGACGATGAGGAAGCGGGCGGTAACCGTCTCGATGGCCGGGGTGCTGCTGTGCGCGGCTTCCGCGCCCGACAAGGGCGCGGCGCCCGCTGTCTTGCAACCGGTGGGTGCCTGGCGGGTCGAATACAGTCAGAACATGTGCGTTCTGAGCCATGAATTCGGCACCGGCAAGGACAAGATCACCTTCGGCTTTCGGCCCTTGCCGCTTGGGGAGCTTGACGACATCGTCATCATTTCGCGGAAAAATCTATTTTCTCCCGATGAAGGGAAAGGTCAGGTGACGTTGCGTCCGGGCGGTAAGGCAATCGACGCCACGTATGAAAGCGTAACGGTGACCAAGGGGCCTTCGCGTCTGACGACGATGCAGGTATCGCATGACGAACTGTCGGACCTTGCCTCGGCGACGCAGATATCGATATCCGCCGGCCGAGACGTCGAAGCCACTATTGCTCCCGTGAATACCAAGGCAGCGCTGGCGGCGCTACAGACCTGCCAAGACGATCTCTTGCGTTCCTGGGGCCTTGACCCTGCGATGCAGCAGAAGATCGCCGTGCGGGCGAAAGGCAATGTCGGCGCACAATTTTCGCCTGACAGTTACCCCCCGGAGGCGATGGCAGGTGGAGAACAAGGAAATACGATAGCCGTCTATCAGGTGGGTCTCGACGGCAAGGTAACGGATTGTCGCATCGTGATTTCCAGCCATTCGGCGTCGCTGGATAAGGAAACGTGCCTCGAAATCTCGCACACCCACTTTACCCCCGCGCTGGGTTGGGATGGGAAACCGATGGTCTCAACCGAAACGACGACCGTGCGATGGCGGCTCGCGAGTTGACGATGTGGCCGATTGCCGCGCGGCCACGGATCGCGGCTGACATGCACACACGGCAACCTTTCTGGGACAGGCATCCATGATTGTGAGGTGTCCACCGCGCCGGTTTGTGGCACATTGATCGGATGCCGTTCGAAACCGATTCCCGCGTGCATCGCAAGCTGATCGATCAGCTCTATGTCGAGGCGATGCTGCTGGCCGATGAGGCGCGGGGGTATTTCGATGCGGCGGGGAAGGGCGATCGCGACGGGCTGACGCCGCTGCAACGCGTCGCTTTCTCGTGCGAGAGCCTGAAAGTGACGACGCGGCTGATGCACGTCATCGCGTGGCTGCTGACGCAGCGCGCGGTCGATGCCGGCGAGATGCCGCGGCGCGACGCGCTCGATCCGTCGCGGCGGCTGGGGGCGGCGCCGCAATCCGATGCCGATGCGGTGGCGGCGATGCCCGAGCCGGCGCGCGACCTGATCGCGGCGAGCGCCGAGCTCTATCGCCGGGTGGCGCGGCTCGACGCGGCGCAGGGGCAGGACGATGCGCCGGCGAGCCCGGCGCGATCGATGCTCAACCGGCTGGCGCGGGCGTTTTAGGGTCTGCGGTTATTCAGCCCATGGCGGGCTGCAAATGACGACTTCCTGCGCTTGCGGTGCTCACAGGCCTGTAGTCCGCTGCCGGTTCTCGAATGCTACGCTTTATCAGCCCGATCGTCGCGCATCGCGGCGTGGAGCGTTTTACGGCAAAGCAGCAGGATGAAGCGATCGGGAAAAGGCCGTGCGCCGCCGGAAAGAATAGGGCATGGGGATGCCAAGCGCTGGCATCCGGTTCACGATCCATGCGGCCGCGATGATGCCCGTGATGGCAGTGACCACGCCGGCCAGCAGATCGACGACATAATGCCCACCTATCGGCACTGCGGAGGCCAGCATCAGCGCATTGAGAACGGCGAAGGGCCATCGCACGGTGCGAATCGACCAAAAGCCGTAAGTCAGCAAAACGGCAGCGCCGGCATGGAAGCTGGGATAGTCAACGATGCCGTCCAGCGTGCCGAGAGAAATCAGCCTTAGCGTTCCGCGGTGCAAGCCCTCCAACAGCGCGGGCTGATTCCAGGGCGTGGGATCGAGCATACCCGGAACGTCGGCCGCCGCAATGCCGAAATGGTGATAGGCCCCGAGCACCGGGTAGAAAGCGAAAATCGCGACAACGATGCACAGCGTTGCGATCCACGACAGCAGGAAATGCCAGACCCGGCCATAGGCGGCGGCCAGCGACAAGATGGCGATCAGCAACTGGGGCTGCCAGTTGATGCTTTCATATACACGGTTGGCAATTCGGACAGGCAGCCCGGACGCCGAAAAGGAACGCATCGCGCCCGGCCAATTGAACCAGGGCAACAATAAATGATCCGCGTGCGCCAAGGGAGCATCGACGAACGCCCGGTCGCTCGTCCCCGCGACAAAAGTCATCAAGCAGAAAGTGACGCAGAGCGCATAAAACAATGTCGATGCCTCAAGCGCGGTGGCGACGCGCGCCAATCCGCGCCCGCGCAAACACCAGGCGAACCATAGCACGAAGGCAAAAATGCCCCCGACCAGGCCGAATTCGGCGGACGCGATGCGCAACCCGCTGATGGTCAGCGCCAGCGGCATCAACCCCCAGCTCACTATCAGGAAAAGATATATCGGTGCGGCGCCGATCGCAAAGGGCGACCGGCCGGGTTGCTCGAACGACAAGGCGGCGGAACGGCTGTCAAGCATGGCGCACTGCATGCACCGTGGTTTCTTAAGGACAAGCAAACCGACCGGCAATTATCCGGAAACCGGCGTTTTTTAGGCGCGCTCGCAACCAGCGGGCAGGGATGGCTCAGGCCGGGGCCGTGGCGGGGAGGTCGACTGGCTCGATCGCATAGCGCGCGACGTAGCCGACATGATCGGACAGCATGGCGCCGTCGCCCTCATGCCCGAACGGCGTGGTGATCGCCTCGACCGAAAGGCGCGTGGTCGGAGAGGAGACCGGGAGCTGCAGATCCTTGTTCTTGGCCCAGGAGAACAGCGCGTCGGGGGGCAATGAAACGCCTTCGGCAACCATCGTCGCCATCGCCGGCTGAGCATCGAGCGCGGCGATCGTCGAGGCGATCATCCGGTTGCGCGGTGCCGACTTGCCGACGTTGAAATCGCCCGCGACGATCATCGGCAGGCGCGGATCGTGGGCGCGCGCGACGAAGGCGTCGAACGCGGCGAGCTCGCGCTGGTAAGCGGCGTCCGCGCGTGCATCCTCGACGCCCGTTTCCTTACGGCAATTGAGGTGAGTTGTGACGATCTCGACCGGCGTGGCGAGACCCGGCACCGCGATACGGGCCAGCACCACGCCCTTGTTGGCGAGGCAATCGTACCCGGCGCAGCCATCGCGCGGATAGGCCATGGCGGTGGTCGACACGACGGGATAATCGGACAGGATGACGAGGCCGCTGTCGAGCACCGGCCCCTCCGTCTCGCCACGCAGCCAACGCGCGCCGGCCAGAAAGTGCGCGTCCGCCGCGCCGTCAGGATCGGCGCCGCGAAGCTGCGCGTCGGGGCCCTGGACGATGTAGCGATAGCCTGCCTCGCGCCCGATCGCGACGGCGGCGCTGGTGAACGCCTCCTGCATCACGACGACCTGCGGCGCCGTGCCGGCCGCGCGCATCGCAGCGAGGCGGGCGGCGATCCGGCGGAACGCGGCGGGCCGGTTCCTGGCGAGGGGCCAGGGCAGGCCGTGGACGTTATAGGTCAACACCGACAGCGAGCCATCGAACGGCATCGCCGCGGCGGCAGGCGGCGCAGCGGTCTGCGGTGCGGCAGCGACGCGGCCGGTTGCCAGTGCGAGCAGCATTGCTGTGGCACCGATCGCCGGCAGGAACCAGGCGGCGGAGGGAAATTTCTTCATCGTCGTTAGACGAGGCGACCCGGTGCGCGCCGCAGTCGCTGTCCGGGACTTGGGCGTGCGATCGGCATTGCTTGCGGCGCGACTGGTCGTGCATTGATCGTTCATATCGGCGCGGCTAAAGGCGCGGGCCGGTGACGCGCGCCATGGCGGCGCACAGCCTTCTGAGACAGCGCCCGCATGGCCGAATCCCCCGTCTTCTACGATGCTTCCGGGCGGAGACGACGCCGCTTCGCGCTGGCGGTGATCGCCTTCGCGATACTGATCCTGCTGGCGGCCGCGGTGTTCTTCGTCTCGGTGGGCGCGGTGCCGCGAGCGCCGCTGCTGCCGGTCCGTTCGGAGGCCGCCGCCATGCACCGGCTTCGTCCGCCGCACGAGGGCGTGCTGACGCGAACCCGTCGCAGCATCGACTGGTACGCACGCGCCATCTTCGGTGCCGTACCGGCGCGGCGCGGCGCGGCGGCAAACGCACCGCTGGCGATTGCTTTCCACGCGCCATGGGATCCATCGAGCACCGCGTCGCTGCGGCGGCACATCGACCAGCTCGACTGGCTGGTGCCGGGATGGCTGTCGGTGACCGGGCCGGATCACCGCATCACCGAATTCCAGGACAATCCGGGACGGGCGATCATCAACCGGGCGACGCACCGGCCGATCATCCTGCCGATGGTGCAGAACGCGCTGAACGATCAATGGGACGGGCCGGATACAGCGGCGCTGCTGCGCGACAAGACGGCGCGGGCGGCGTTGCTCGACCGGCTGGAGGGATTCGTCGCGCGCAATCATGCCGGCGGCGTGTTCTTCGATTTCGAGCAATTGCCACGCCCGGCGCAGCGCGACTATCGCCGCTTCCTGATCGAGGCGCACCACCGGTTCGCCCCGCATGGCTGGATCGTGGCGATCGCCGCCCCGGTGGGCGATCCGGACTGGAACCTGCCCGCTTATGCCGGGATCGTCGATAAGCTGTTCCTGATGACCTATGACCAGCACGAGACGAGCGGTCCGGCGGGGCCGATCGCCGCACAGCGCTGGTTCGCCGAGGAGGTCGCCCGCGCCGCACGGGGCATCCCGCGATCCAAGCTGGTCGTCGCGTTCGGCAATTACGCTTATGATTGGCACGATCACGGCGGCGATTCGCTCGACGTCGAGGAAGCGTGGCAGGAAGCCGCCGATTCCGGCGCGACGCCGAGCTGGGACGCGGCGAGCGGCAATTCGGGCTTCGCCTTCGAGGATGGCGACAGCCGGCATGTCGTCTGGCTGCTCGACGCCGCATCGGCTTATAACGAACTCCACTTCCTGAAGCAGGCCGGGATCGCCGGCGCGGCGTTGTGGCGGCTGGGATCGGAAGACCCGAGCCTGTGGTCGATCTTCGGTCGCGATCACCGCGCGTTGCCGCCGGCAACGGCGATCGACGCGATCCCGGCGGGCACCAACGTCGATATCGAGGGCGCGGGAGAGATACTGAAGATCGCGAGCTCGCCGGTTGCCGGGCGGCGGGCGACGCGAACGGCGACGGACGGCACGATCGACGGAGTCGACTTCCGCCAGCTGCCATCGCCCTATGTCGTCCAGCGCACGGGCAATATCCACGGCGACGTGGCGCTGACTTTCGATGACGGGCCCGATCCCGAATGGACTCCGCGGATCCTGTCGATCCTCGAGGCCAGGCACGTGCCGGCGACCTTCTTCATCGTCGGCGAGAACGCCTTGACCCAGCGGGGGCTATTGCAGCGCATGGTGCGCGACGGCGACGAGGTGGGCAGCCATACCTATACGCATCCCAACCTCGCCAATGTCTCGCATCGGCAGGTGGCGCTGGAGCTCAACGCCAACCAGCGGCTGTTCCAGGCCTTTACCGGCCATTCGCTGCGGCTGTTTCGCGCGCCCTATTTCGGTGACGCCGAGCCGACCACCGCGGATGAGATCGATCCCGCGCTGCAGGCCCAGCAGCGCGGCTATGTGTCGGTAGGGCTGCATGTCGATCCCGACGATTGGAAGCGCCCCGGCGTGGCGGCGATCATCCAGCGCACGATCGACGGCGTGACCAGCGGCCCGCCGACTTGCGGCGCCAACGCCGATGCCAATTGCAGCCGCAACATCGTGCTGCTGCACGACGGCGGCGGCGATCGCGCTGAGACCGTGGCGGCGCTGCCGGCGATCATCGACGGGCTGCGCGCCCGCGGCTACCGGCTGGTTCCGGTCTCGACTCTGGCGGGGCTGTCCCGGCAAGCGGTAATGCCGCCGATTTCGGCCAGCGACCGCCTGATGGCCGGCGCCGATCTTGCGTTGTTCACCACGATGGGCGCGATCGTCATCGCGCTGCGCTGGCTGTTCATCGTCGCGATCACGATCGGCATCCTGCGCGCGATCGCGCTTTCGGCGCTGGCGCTGATCCAGGCGCGGCGGGAAAATCGCGAGATATTCCCGGCGATCGACCCGATGCGATCGGTGACGGTGCTGATCCCGGCGTTCAACGAGGAGCGGGTGATCGAGCGCGCGGTGACGGGCGTACTCGCCTCGACCGACGTGCATGTCGAGGTGATCGTGATCGACGACGGATCGACCGACCGGACCAGCGCGGTCGTCGCCGCCGCCTTCGCCAACGAGCCTCGCGTGCGGCTGCTCACGCTCGACAATGGCGGCAAGGCGCGGGCGCTCAATCGGGCGCTCGATCTGGTTACGTCCGAGATCGTCATCGCGCTCGACGCCGATACGCAGTTCGAGCCGGTCACGATCGCGCGCCTGGCGCGGTGGTTCGGCGATCCGAAGCTCGGCGCAGTGGCGGGCAACGCCAAGGTGGGCAATCGCGTCAATCTGGTGACCCGCTGGCAGGCGCTGGAATATATCACTGCGCAGAATCTCGAGCGGCGCGCGCTCGGCCGGCTGAACGCGATTACCGTCGTCCCCGGCGCGGTCGGCGCCTGGCGGCTCGATGCCATCCGCGCCGTCGGCGGCTATCCCCACGACACGCTGGCCGAGGATCAGGACCTGACCATCGCCATCCAGCGGGCCGGCTGGTCGGTGCGATACGACCAGTTCGCAGTGGCGTGGACCGAGGCACCGGAAAGCCTGAAGGCGCTCGCCAAGCAGCGCTTCCGCTGGGCGTTCGGGACGCTGCAATGCCTGTGGAAGCATCGCGCCGTGATGGCCAGCGGACAGCCGCGCGGCCTCGCCCGGATCGGCCTGCCCCAGGCGATCGTGTTCCAGATCGCGCTCGCCGCGATTTCACCGATCATCGATCTCGCGCTGCTGGTGAGCTTCGTCGCGACCTATCTTGCGGTCGAAGCGCATGGCTGGGCGCAGACATCCCATGACGTGGAGAAGATGCTGGCTTTCTGGCTGGTGTTCACGGCGATCGACCTGCTGGCCGGCACGATCGCCTTCGCGCTGGAGCGGCGCGAGCGGTGGCGGCTCCTATGGCTGCTGATCCCGCAGCGCATCGGTTATCGACAGGTGATGTATTACGTCGTCGTCAAGGCGATCGCCCAGGCGGTGCGCGGACCGAAGGTGGGCTGGGGCAAGCTGCAACGCACCGGCCGAGCGGTGGTGCGGTAGGGCGGCCCAATCGTCTGGAGGCGGCGAAGGCAGGCTATTGCGCGCACAATCGCGCGCGCGCCGCGGCGTATTGATCGGCCATGCGGGCGATGCGGACGGCGGCGGGTTCGACCGCGTCGATCGCACCGATGCCCTGGCCCGAGCCCCAGATGTCGCGCCACGCCTTGGCCTTGGCGCCATTGCCGGTGCCGAAGTTCATCGTCTTGAGATCGCCCTCCGGCAGGTTCTCGGGATCGAGGCCGGCGGCTTCGATCGACTGGCGCAGGTAATTGCCGTGAACCCCGGTGAACAGGTTCGAATAGACGATATCGCTGGCGCGGCCGGCGACGATGCCCTGCTTGTAGGGATCGACCGCATTGGCCTCGTCAGTGGCGATGAAGGGCGAGCCGATATAGGCGAAATCCGCGCCCATCGCCTGCGCCGCCAGGATCGCATCGCCGGTGGCGATCGCGCCCGACAGCGCGAGCGGGCCTGTGAACCACTGGCGGATTTCCTGGACCAGCGCGAAGGGTGAGAGGCGGCCGGCATGGCCACCGGCGCCGGCGGCGACCGCGATCAGGCCGTCCGCGCCCTTTTCGATCGCCTTGCGCGCGAAGCGATCGTCGATCACGTCGTGCAGCGTGATCCCGCCCCAATCGTGGACGGCGTGGTTCAAATCCTCGCGCGCGCCCAGCGAGGTGATGACGATCGGCACCTGCCACTTGGCGCAGGTGGCGAGATCGGCCTCGAGCCGGTCATTCGAGCGATGGACGATCTGGTTGACCGCGAACGGGGCGGCGGGCTGGTCCGGATTGTCGCGATTCCAGGCGGCAAGCTCCTCTGTGATGCGGTGGAGCCATTCGTCGAGCAGCGCCTGCGGGCGCGCGTTGAGCGCGGGGAACGCGCCGACGATCCCCGCCTTGCACTGCGCGATCACCAGATCGGGACCGGAGATGATAAACAGCGGCGCACCGATGGCGGGCAGCCGCAGGCGGTCGAGCGGAGGGATCGCGGTCATGTGCGTTTCATAGCGCAACCTATCTCGCTGTCCAGCCAATCCGCGTTGCTTATGGTCTCCGATGAAACTAGGCATCCGAAGCTGACGCGCGCCGCATAAGCGTCGTCATGCTGAACTTGCTTCAGCATCCATGGAGCAACGGTAGCCGCGCACGCAACGGTGATGGAGCGCCATGGACCCTGAAACGAGTTCAGGGTGACGATGCCTATGCGACGGCCTTCTATTCCAAACCGCACAAGCGGACGTTCGGGGAGATGTAACGATGAAACTCGCGCTGCCGCTGGGCCTCGGCCTGCTGCTTTCGGTATCGACGCCCGCGCTGGCGGCGGGGCAATTGCCGCAGACGGTGGCGCCGATCGCCTATGACATCACGGTCGTCCCCGATGCGCAGGCGATGACCTTCGCCGGCAGCGAGAGCGTGACGATCGACGTCAAGCAGGCGACCAGCACGATCGTGCTCAATGCGCTGGAGCTGAACATCTCCAGGGCGACGTTCGACGGCAAGGCGGCGCCGGTAAGCTATGACAAGGCGCTGGGGCAGATCACGGTGACGCTGCCGACAGCAGCGAGCGTGGGCAAGCACGTGATGACCTTCGCCTGGACGGGCAAGATCAACCAGACCGCGGCGGGCTTCTTCGCGATCGATTACACCAATACCGACGGCTCCAAGGCGCGGATGCTGGTGACGCAGTTCGAAGCGCCCGACGCGCGGCGGTTCGCGCCGATGTGGGACGAGCCGGGGTTCAAGGCGACGTTCCGGCTTTCCGCGGTAGCGCCGGGCAACGAGACGGCGTTCTCCAACATGCCGACCAGCGCGGTGGAGAAGCGCAATGACGGCACCAAGCTCTATCATTTCGACGTGACGCCGAAGATGTCGAGCTATCTGCTGTTTCTCGGGTTGGGGGACGTCCAGCGCAAGGCGATTCAGGACGGCAAGACCGAGATCGGCGTCATCACGCGGCGCGGGGTGGTCGATCAGGGCGATTATGCGCTGCAATCGGCCAAGCGCGTGCTGGATTATTACAACGATTATTTCGGCACGCCCTATCCGCTGCCCAAGCTCGACATGATCGCCGGGCCGGGATCGAGCCAGTTCTTCGGCGCGATGGAGAATTGGGGCGCCATCTTCTATTTCGAACCGACGCTGCTGTTCGATCCGAGCCACGAGACGGTGAGCGACAAGCAGGACATCTTCCTGACCGTCGCGCACGAAATGGCGCACCAGTGGTTCGGCGATCTCGTTACACCGCAATGGTGGGACGATCTGTGGCTCAACGAAGGCTTTGCCTCGTGGATGTCGAACAAGGCGATGGGCGACCTCAATCCGGGTTGGAACATCCCGGCGCAGAACGTCGCGCATGATCGGGAACGGGCGATGGGCGCGGATTCGACCGCGGCAACCCATCCGATCATCCGCCACCTGACGACGGTCGACGAGATCGGCAGCGCTTTCGATGGGATCACCTATTCGAAGGGTCAGGCGGTGATCGGGATGATCGAATCGACCGTGGGTGCGGATACCTTCCGCAGCGGCATCCGCGATTACATGCAGAAATATAATCACTCGAACACGACCACCGACGACCTTTGGGCGGAGATCGGCCAAGCCTGGGGCAAGCCGATCAAGGCGATTGCCGACGATTTCACGCTGCAGGGCGGCGTGCCGCTGATCAACGTGGCGAGCGAGACCTGCGCGGGCGGTAAGACCAGCGTCGCGATGAGCCAAGGGCGGTTCGGGCTCGATCAGGCATCGAAGACGCCGCAGACGTGGCAGGTGCCGGTGAAGATCGGCGCGATCGGCGGCGGCACGGCCGATGGCATCGTGGCCGGGCCGACGACCACGGCGATGACGGTGCCGGGCTGCGGCCCGGTGGTCGTCAACCTGGGCCAGAAAAGCTATTTCCGGACGCAATATGACGCCAAGGATCACGCGGCGCTCGTCGCGGCGTTCGCCAAGCTCGCGCTGAGCGATCAGCTCGGCCTGCTGGGCGACGACATGGCGCTGGCGCGCGGCGGCTATCAGGATCTCGGCGTTTATTTCGACACGCTCGACGCGGTGCCGCAGAATGCCGATCCGCTGGTCTGGTCGATGGTGGCGGGCGATGTCGGGAGCTTCGCCGCCCTGTATCGCGACACGCCGCTCGAAGCACCGCTGGAGGCCAAGGCGGAGGCGATGCTGGCGCCGGTGCTCGACCGCGTCGGCTTCGAGGCCAAGCCCGACGAGGAGCCCTATGTCACCGATTTGCGATCGACGCTGATCAGCCAGCTCGGCGTCGATGGCGATCCGGCTCTGCTGGCCAAGGCGCGCAGCTACGTCGCGGCGCTGAAGAACGATCCCGAGGCGATTCCCGCGGCGATCCGGCGGCCGATCCTGATTACCTATGCCTATAACGCCACGCCGGCGGAGTGGCAGGCGCTGCTCGACCTGACCAAGGCCGAGACCAATCCGGTCATCAAGAATTTCGACGTGGTGATGCTGGGGCTGGCCAAGGATAGCGCGCTGGCGCAACGCGCGCTCGATCTGGTTAAGACGGCGACGTTTACCGATCCGCAGCGCGCGAGCCTGCTGGCGGCGGTCGCGCAATTCCATCCCGATCTGGCATTCGACTTCGCGGTGGCCAATCTGGACACGGTCAACCCGCTGCTGGAGGAGAGCACGCGCGCCGGGTTCGTCGTCGGGCTGGCGGCGCGATCCAACGATCCGGCGATGCCGGGCAAGGTGCAGGCGTTCGCCGACAAGAACTTGCCGGAAGCCTCGCGCCAGGGCGTCAAGGAAACGCTGACCGCGATCGCGGTGCGCAAGGCGATCGCCGACCGCTTGCGGCCGGCGGTGACGAAATGGGCGGGGAGGTAAATCCGCGCCCCCGACGTTCTTCATCCTTACGAACCTGGTTCAGGGTCCATGGTGCGGCATTTGTTCGCGCGGCGCCGATGGTGCGCCATGGATGCTGAAACGAGTTCAGCGTGACGGTGTTGGGGCAGGTCGTCAGTCGATCCGCTCGAGCCCGGCTGCGTAGCGGCGGGCCTTGTCGGTGTAATGCGCGGCGGAGGCCTTGAGCATCGCTACCGCGCGATCGTCGAGCTGGCGGACGGCGCGCGCGGGGCTGCCGACGATCAGGCTGCGGGCGGCGAAGTGCTTGCCTTCGGTGACCAGCGCGCCGGCGCCGACGATACATTCCTCGCCGATCTCGGCACGGTTGAGGACGATCGCGCCCATGCCGACCAGCGACCGCGCGCCGATCGTGCAGCCGTGGAGGATGGCATGATGGCCGACCGTCACATCCTCGGCGATCGTCAGCGGCGCGCCGGGATCGGAATGGAGCATCGCCGATTCCTGGATGTTGGTGCGCGCGCCGACGATGATCGGCGTGTTGTCGGCGCGAATCACGGCGCCAAACCAGACGCTCGCGCCGTCACCGAGCCGGGCGTCGCCGATCACGTCGGCGCTCGGCGCGATCCACGCGTGCTCGCCGAGCGTGGGGCGGTGGCCGTCGAAAGCATAGCGGGGCATGGCGCGTTCCATCGTGATGCCGCAAGGGCGGTTCACGCCCAACCTGCCGCGATCGGCGGCGCTTGTCACCCGCTGTGGCTTGCCCCCGCCGCCCGGTGCGGATAGTCGCGCGAACGGGCATGACCGATTCCGCACCTCGCCGCCGTCAGTTTCGCCTGCCCGAGGGGGTTCGTGCCTCGGCGCGCAATTTCGGCTGGCTGATGACGACGCGCGGCGTCGTCGCATTGCTCTCGCTGGTCTATCTCGGCATCGCGACGCGATCGCTGGGCGTCGCCGATTTCGGGCGATTTGCGCTGATTACCGGCGCGGCGCAGGCGATCGCGACGATGGCCGGATTCCAGACCTGGCAGATCATCGTCCGCTACGGCGTCGATCATCTCAATGCCGAGGATGACGTGGCGCTGGGGCGGCTCTATCGGTTGTGCATCCTGCTCGATGCCGGCAGCGCGGTGGTCGGCGGGCTGATCTCGGCGGTAATCCTGATCCTGTGGGGCAAGGATTTCGGGATTACGCCGGACTTGATGAAGGTGACGATCGGCTTCGTCATCGTCGAGCTGGTGACGATCCGCCAGAGCCCGATCGGGATGCTGCGGCTGCGCGACAAATTCTCGCGCGCGGCGCTGGCCGACAGCACGACGCCGGTGATGCGCTTCATCGGCGCGGCCGGCGCGGCGCTGCTGATGCCCGACGTGACCGGCTTCGTGATCGCCTGGTCGATCGCCGAAGTGGCGACCTCGGCGGTCTATTGGGTGATGGTGTCGCGCACCGGCGACCTGCGACTGGTGGGGCGCGGCGGCGCGCCGGGGCGGCAGGTGTTTCGCGAGAACCCGGGGCTGACGCGGTTCATGCTGAGCACCAACGCCACCTCGACGCTGGGGCTATCGACCAAGCAGGCGCCGCTGTTGATGGTCGGCGGATTCGTCGGGCCGGCGGCGGCGGGCGCGTTTCGCCTCGCGTTCCAGATCGCGCAGGCGCTGACCAAGCTGTCGCAGCAAGTCTCTCGCGCGGCGTTTCCCGAGATCGTGCGCGCGGTGCGCGCGCCGCAAGGACGCAATGTCGGCAAGATGATGGTGCGCGTGTTCCTGGCGAGCGCGGCGGCGGCGCTGGTCGTGCTGGCGCTGATCGCGGCGCTGGGCCACCCGATCCTGATCCTGGTCGGCGGCAAGGACTTCCTGCACGGCCGCGCCTCGATGCTGTGGCTGGCGGCGGCGGGGTGCATCGACCTGGCGACGGTGAGTTTCGAGCCGGTGCTGATGGCGGTGCATCGCGCCGGAACCGCGCTGGCGGCGCGCATTGCCGCGGCGATCGCGCTGTTCGCCACCTCGCTCTACCTGCTGCCGCGGGAAGGCACGTCGGGCGCGGCGATGGGCGTGATGGCCGGATCGGTGGTGGCCGCCGTGCTGCTCGGCTGGGCGGTGATCCACTATGTTCGGCAGCATCCGCGAGCGGCGGCGGCCGGCTCCTAATCGTTCGCGGCGATGAGCTGGCGGAGGTCGGCGGTATCGGCCTTGAGATCGGGGCTGGTGCTCGACAGGTCGCTCATCAGCAAGCGGGCGTGGCCGTCGCGATCGAAGGCGTAGAGCGCCGAGCTGTGGCTGACGACATATTTCGCCGGATCGGGATCGGGCTTGACCGAATAAGCGACGCGATAGCGCTTGGCGAGCGTCTCCAGCTCATTGGCAGGGCCGCGCAGCCCGACGAATTCGGGGCCGAAATTGGCGGTATAATCCTTGAGCGTCTTGAGGTCGTCGCGCCCCGGATCGACCGTGACGAACAACACGCGGACGTCCTTGGCCGATGCCTGGATCGGGGTGAGCATCTGGGCGATGTGCGCCAGCGTGGTCGGGCAGATATCGGGACAATAGGTGTAGCCGAAATAGAGCAGCACGATCTTGCCGCGATAATCCTTCGCGGTGACGGTCTTGCCGTCGGTCGCGCGGGTGAGCGTGAACTGGAGATCGGGCGTCGAGCCGCTGACATCGGTAGAGTGCCAATGCTGCGGGGCGTGGCAGGCGGTAATCGCGGCGGCGGCCGCGAGGGCGAGAAACGTGCGACGGGAGCAGGGCATGTGCCGGTTATCGCGACACGATCGCCGCGATGCAACCGGAACCGCGATGGCGCTCGCGCGTCGAGCGCGGTAGAAGCGAGACGACAACGCGGGAGAAGTATCATGGCCGACAAGAAAACCGACGCCAAAAACGCGACGCACGAGATCACCGAACGGATGAAGGCGGCGGGCGAGAAAATGCGCGCCTCGGGCGAGAAGATTGCCGAGCGCGGATCGGAAATGTCGATGAAGCTGCTCGATCAGGCCGAGCACAATACGCGCGAGGCATTCGACGCGATGCGCCGCGCGGCCAAGGCGCGCGATCTTTCCGAAGTGATGCACGTGCAGGGCGACTATCTGCGCGAACAGGGCAGCCGCTCGATGGCGCAGGCGCGCGAGATCGGCGAGATGATCGCCAATTTCGGCCGCGAGGCGATCGGGCGGATGACGGGGCACGACGAGAAGAAGTGACGGGCCTCAGGTCGCCAGCCGCATAAGGATCGAGCGCGCCATCAGCGTCGAGTGTGCTGGCGATCGTTGCTCCATGGATGCTGAAACAAGTTCAGCATGACGATGCGTGTGGGGCGAACGTCTATTCCCTGTCAGTAACTGAACTCGGCCTCGAGGAAGCCGTAATGGGTGTCGCCGGTATCGGGGGCGTTGGCGGCGGTTTCGAGGAAGCGGCCCTTGGCGAGGATGGCGAAGCCGGCGTTGAGGCGCAGCCGTTTGGGGATCGCCCAATAGCGGGCGCGCCAATCGATCTGGGTGCCGGCATAATGGCCGGCGCTGCCCGCGGCGTCCTTCACGCCGGTGCCGCTGAAACTGTCTGTGGCGCTGTCGAGCCATAACGGGCGCACGGCGACATAGCCGTCCCAACGGGCGCTCGGCTTGATCTCGGCGCGAGCGGCGAGGCTGACGAGATTGGCGCGTGAGACGGCGCCGTAGAAACTGCTCGGTCCGTATTCGAACACGCGGGCGCCGAACAGCGTGTCGAAGCGGCCGTATTTGCCGCCGCGATGATCGCCGCTGGCGTAATCGACCGCGATGGAGAGGCGAGGCTGCCAGGCGTTCGCGACGGTGTAGCCGACGCTCGAATGGCCGAACCAGGCGGAGACGTCGAGATCGTCGGTATCGGTGGGCGCCGTGGTGGCGCGGGTGCGGCCGGTCTGCCAGGCGCCCTCCAGCTCCCAATCGATCGCGCCGCTCGCGGGCGCGCGATAGAGCCGCAAGCCGGGCGTCCAGAGATGGCGGTTCCTGGTCTGCTGCGAGGGAGAATCGTCCTCGGCGAGGCGATAGACATAGGCTTCGAGCGTGCCGCCGAACACGCGCTGCTTGGTGCCCGATACGCCGAAGAATTGCAGGCCGCTGCGTTCGCGATCGAGCTCGACGTGATTGTCCTCGATGGCGGCGAGGCCATCCGGCAGGCGGGTCTGCGGCATTGTCCAGAAAACGGTCAGTGCGTCGCCGGCGCGCGATGACCAATCGAAGCGAGCGCCGGTGAAGGCGTTGGTGGTGTTGCGATAGGCGGCGCGCGCGACGAGGCGGCGCGAGCCGAGATTCATGGTGAACCGGCCCGCCGTCAGCGACGCGCCGCCGCCGAGATGGCCGGTGACATAGGCCTGGATCGGTTCGAGCGCGTTGACCTCGGTCGTGCCAACCGACGACGCCCTGTTTTCGAAATAGGCACGCGAATCGACCAACTCGCCGCCGACGGTGACGGGGCCGGCATCGTAAGTGGCGGCGAGCGAGGTGCGCAGCAGCAGCGCCGTATCGCTAGGCGTCGCGCCGGGGCGGAACTGGCCGTCGAACGTCTCGATCCGCGCGCGCAGATCGAAATCGATCGACAATGGGCTGCCGGCGCGATCGGCGGCGAAGGCTGGTGTCACGATGACGGCCGCGGGCAAGGCCAGGAGAAGGACAAGGCGCAATTGGTCGCTCCCTGCGTTCGGGCTGGTGCCCGCGACGATAATTATATACGGCTGGCTATAACCATTCGAGGAGCAATGTCATGCGCCGATTTCTTGTGTGGCCATTGCTATTTCTGCTGAGCCTGACCGGGGTCGGCGCGATCGCCGCGACGCCGCAGCCGCCGATCGTGCTGGCGGCGGCGAGCCTGCAGGAATCGCTCAATGCTGCGGCGGACGCCTGGTCGAGGCAAGGGCATGTGCGGCCGACCTTGTCGTTCGCGGGATCGTCGGCGCTGGCGCGGCAGATCGACGCCGGGGCGCCGGCCGACCTGTTCCTTTCCGCCGACGAGGACTGGATGACCGACGTCGAGAAACATGGCGCGGTGGTGGCGGGCACGCGGGTGACGTTCCTCGGCAACCGGCTGGTGCTGGTCGCGCCGGTGACGCGGACGGCGCCGGTGGTGACGCGGCCGAACAGCGCATTGGCGACGACGCTCGCGTCCGGGCCGGTGGCGATGGCCGATGTCGGCGCGGTGCCGGCGGGGAAATACGGCAAGGCGTCGCTCGAGCATATGGGAATCTGGGCGAGGGTCTCGCCGCATGTCGTGCAGGCGGACAACGTCCGCGCGGCACTGGCGCTGGTCGAGCGCGGCGCGGCGCCGCTGGGGATCGTCTATGCGACCGATGCCAAGGCCTCGCCCAAGGTGAAGATCGTCGGCGTGTTTCCCGACGCGAGCCACAAGCCGATCCGCTATCCGGTGGCGCGGTTGAAGGCGGGCAAGAGCCCGGAGGCCGAGGGGTTCCGCCGGTTTCTGATCTCGCCGGCGGGCAAGGCGATTTTCGCGCGCTACGGCTTCTCGCCGCAGTGAGTTTCGCGCTATCGGCCAGACGATGTCGCTGACCCCCACCGAATGGCAGATCGTCGGCCTGTCGCTCAAGGTCGCGCTGGTGGCGATGGCGGCGACGCTGCCGGTCGCCTTCGCCCTGGCCTGGATGCTGGCGCGGGGCCGGTTTCCCGGCAAGGTGGTGCTCGACGCACTGGTGCATTTGCCGCTGGTGCTGCCGCCGGTGGTGACGGGGTGGCTGCTGCTGATCGCATTCGGGCCGCACGGGCCGATCGGCGCGATGTTGCAGAACTGGTTCGGGGTCGGCGTACTCTTCCGCTGGACCGGAGCGGCGATCGCCGCCGGGGTGATGGCGCTGCCGCTGATGGTGCGCGCGATGCGGCTGTCGATCGAAGCGGTCGACCGGCGGCTGGAAAGCGCGGCGCGGACGCTGGGGGCGGGGCCGTGGCGGGTGTTCGGCGGGATCACGCTGCCGCTGAGCGTGCCGGGCATCCTGGCCGGCTGCGTGCTCGGCTTCGCGCGATCGATCGGCGAGTTCGGGGCGACGATCACGTTCGTTTCCAACATTCCCGGCGAGACGCGGACGCTGCCGCTGGCGATCTATTCGGCGCTGCAACTGCCCGATGGCGACGCCGAGGTGCTGCGGCTGGCGCTGGTTTCGGTGGCGCTGTCGCTCGGCGCGCTGATCGCTTCCGAGCTCATCGCGCGGCGCGGGGGGCGCACGCTGCATGTCGTTTGATATCGACGTGACCAAGCGGCTGGGCGACGCGCAGGTCGGCGCGGCGTTCGTCGCGGGCGAGGGCGTGACGGTGCTGTTCGGGCCGTCCGGCGCGGGCAAGACCTCGACGCTCAACATGATCGCCGGGCTGATCCGGCCCGACTGGGGGCATGTCCACGTCGATGGCGAGACGCTGTTCGATTCGGGCGAGCGGATCGACGTCGCGGTGGAGCGGCGGCGGATCGGCTATGTGTTCCAGGAGCCGCGGCTGTTTCCGCACAAGCGCGTGCGGGCGAACCTGGCTTATGGGCGGCACGATGCGGGCGAGAGCTTCGCGTTCGACGACGTGATCGCGTTCCTGGGCATCGGCCACCTGCTCGACCGCTGGCCGCGCACGCTATCCGGCGGCGAGGCGCGGCGGGTGGCGATCGGGCGGGCGCTGCTCGCCAATCCCCGGACGCTGCTGCTCGACGAGCCGCTGTCTTCGCTCGACGACGCCCGGCGCGAGGAGATCATGCGCGCGATCGAGCATATCCGCGACGTTTTCAGGCTGCCGGTGCTGATGGTGACGCACGACATGGCCGAAGCCGAGCGGCTGGCGACGCGGGTGGTGCGGGTTTAGGGCGCGTGAGGATTCAGCTCAGAGCTGGTTCCATCGCCGTCAGCGCGCTGGCCGGCGTTGCGCCATGGATGCTGAAACGAGTTCAGCATGACGATACCTATTGAAGCGACCTTCAGCTCTATTTGTAAGGAGCGACGGCGAGCCTGAATTTGCTCGGTCGCCCCGGAACAAGTCCGGCATGACGACGATGTCGCTGGCTCGCTTTTCCCGATCAGGCGACCAGTTCGATCGCCATCGCGGTGGCTTCGCCGCCGCCGATGCAGAGCGATGCGAGGCCGCGCTTCTGGCCGGTGGTTTCGAGCGCGGAGAGCAGGGTGGCCATGATCCGCGCGCCAGAGGCGCCGATCGGGTGGCCGAGCGCGCAGGCGCCGCCGTGGATGTTGAGCACGTCGTGCGCGATGCCGAGATCGCGCATCGCGATCATCGCGACGCAGGCGAAGGCCTCGTTGACCTCGAACAGGTCGACGTCGCCGATCGTCCAGCCGGCCTTGTCGAGCGCCTTCTTCATCGCGAACACCGGCGCGGTGGTGAATTTCGCCGGGGCATGGGCGTGGGCGGCATGGCTCACCACGCGGGCGACCGGCTTGATGCCGAGCGCGTCCGCCACCGACTGGCGCGTCATCACCAGCGCGGCGGCGCCGTCCGAGATCGACGAGGCGTTGGCGGCGGTGATCGTGCCGTCCTTCGAGAAGGCGGGTTTCAAGGTGGGGATCCTGGCGACGTCGCCGCGCGCGGGTTGCTCGTCGAGCGTGACGGTCTGCGGACCCTTGCGGGTGGCGATCTCGACGGCGACGATCTCGCGATCGAAGGCGCCCGATTTCTGAGCCTGTTGCGCGCGCTCCAGGCTGGCGATGGCGAAATCGTCCTGACCCTTGCGCGTGAACTGATATTCCGCCGCCGTCTCCTCGGCGAAGGCGCCCATCAGCTTGCCGGGATCATAAGCGTCCTCGAGCCCGTCGAGATACATATGGTCCTTGAGGACATCATGGCCGATCCGCGCGCCCGAGCGATGCTTCATCGACAGGTAGGGCGCGTTGGTCATGCTCTCCATACCGCCGGCGATGAGCAGATCGGCCGAGCCGGCGGCGAGCGCATCGGCGGCCATGATCGCCGCCTGCATCCCCGAACCGCACATCTTGTTGACCGTCGTCGCCTCGACCTGCTGCGGCAGGCCGGCGCGGAGCGCGGCCTGGCGGGCGGGGGCCTGGCCGAGGCCGGCGGGCAGCACGCAGCCCATGTAGATGCGCTCGATCGCCGCCGGATCGACGCCCGCGCGCTCGACCGCGCCGCCGACCGCCGCCTGGCCAAGATCGGTCGCCGCAGCACCAGCGAGGCTGCCCTGGAAGCTGCCCATCGGGGTGCGGGCATAGGACAGGATGACGACGGGATCGGCGGACATGCGGGGGCTCTCCGGTGGTTTGATTGTGTGACGACGATCTAGGTGCGGTGGGTGGCGAGGTCCAGTCGCGCAGCAAAAAGGGGCTCGCCGTGTGGCGAGCCCCGATGGTGGAAGCGACGTTTGCCGCGTAGGTCGTCACCCTGAACTCGTTTCAGGGGCTATGGCGCTTCATCGCCGTCATGTATCACGGCTGAGGTTGCTCCATGGATGCTGAAACAAGTTCAGCATGACGGCTTTTGGTGTTGGCTTCAGCTTCGCTGAATCGGTTCGGTGCCAGCCCGCTCCCCCCACCCCGCATAATGTTCTGGGAGGTGGGGTGGGGGGAGCAGGCTGGTGCCGCTTCCAGCGTTCAATATTTGAAGCGGAAGGTGGCGCCGAAGGTGCGGGGCGCGCCGAGGAAAGCGTCGAGCACGCCGGTGGCGTTGGTCGGCACGTTCTGGAAGCCCGAATCGAACGCGATCTGCTTGTAATGCGTATCGAGCAGGTTCTGCGACCAGACCTCTATGCCCCAGCGATCGTTCTGCGGGCCGAAGCCGATCCGTCCGTTCATGATGACATAGCCCTTCTGCACCTTGCCGGGATCGAGATCCGAGCCGGTGTTGTAGCTCGACGAATATTTGCCGCCGAGATTGAAGCGGATCTTGTAATCGGCGCCGATATCATGGCTGTAGGTGCCCGATAGCGAGGCCGAATAGAGCGGCGCGAGCGACATGCGCGAATGCTTGCCGCCCTGGAACCCCGTCTTGAGCTCGAGCGCGGCGAGCTGGGCATCGGTGAGATGATAACGAGTATCGGCGATGGTGAGACCGCCCTGGAAGCTCAGGTTGTTGCTCGCGAACCAGACGAAATCGGTGTCGATGCCCTTGCTGATGACTTGCGGAATCGAATCGACGACGAACACCAGGCCGTTGAAGGTGTTAAGCTGGAAGCCCTTGTATTTCTGATAGAACAACGTGGCATTGAGCAGCAGCTTGCGATCGAGCAGCGTCGCCTTCTCGCCGATCTCGAAGGCGTCGTTGGTCTCGTCCGGGAAATAGGTGTCGCGGATCGGGGTGAGCGCTTCGGTGCTGCCCGGCTCGCAACCGGGCTGGCCGATCGTGCACTGGACGCGATCGAGATTGAAGCCGCCCGCCTTGTAGCCGCGCGCATAGGACGCATAGATCAGGAAATCGCGATTGAAGCGATACGACAGCTTGGCGGTGCCCGAGAGATTATGCTCGGTCTCGTGCTGCTGGTTGTGGAAGCCGTTGAAGCCGGGGCTGAGGAACGGCAGGCACATCGTGTTGTTGACCGCGGCGAGCTCCTCCGCCGCCTCGGGATTGACGCCGTTCAAGATCGCGAAAGCGGCGTTGGCGGCGGCGCAGCCCTGGCCGTTGCCGATATTATAGTCGAAATTATCGAGGTTCTTCTTGTCGATGGTGTAGCGCAACCCGGCATTGAGCTCGAGATGATCGCCGAAGTGGAAGGTCTCGTCGGTGAACAGCGCATAGGTGTCGTCGGTCTGGCGATACTGGTCGCGCGAGCCGTCACCCGCATTGTACTGGACGCCGCCGACATAGGGGAAAGTGAGCCCGGTCTGCAGGAAATTGGGATCGGGCGTGCCTTCGACCAGCGATGAAAAGAGCAGGCTGAGATACGGCGTGAACTGGCTGCCGACGCGGACGCTGGTGTTCTGGTTCAGGCGCTCGTTCGAATAGAAACCGCCGATCAGATAATCGAGGAATTTCGACGAGCCGGCGTAGCGGACTTCCTGGCTGAACGTCTTGAACTCGGTGGAGTTCGACTTGTCGGGCGGCAGGTAATCGATATCGGCGGTGGAGAAATCGGCATCGAAACCGGCAGTGGTCTTCCAGTCGCGATAGGCGGTGATCGAGGTAAGCGTGCCGGGCCCGACATCCCAATCGAACTGGGTGGAGATGCCGGCATCCTTGATGCGCTGGCCATCGGGGCGGTTCGCATAGGCCTGGCGGCGATAGGGGTGAGCGGCATCGCCATCGTTGCCGCCCAGCGCGGCGACGAGGTTGTTGGCGAAATTGCCCTCGCTGTTGCGAACGATGACGGCCATGCAGCATTGTTCGTCACGGCGCGAATAATCGCCGATCACGCGCATCGAGACATCGTCGGTCTTGAGCAATAACTGGCCGCGCAACGTGTAGAAATTGCGATTATTGTCCTTTTTCGAGGTGCGCGGGCCGGGGCCGGTGTCGACATCGAAATAGCCATCGCGCTGGCGATCGGCGAAATAGATGCTGCCGGCGAGCGTATCGCCGATCAGCGGGCCGGTGGCATAGACGTCACCGCCATAGGCGCCGTAATTGCCGATCTCGAAAGAGGCATTGCCGTGATAATCGAATTGCGGCGCCTGGGTCATGATGTTGATCACGCCCGCGGTCGCCGACTTGCCGAACAGAGTGCCCTGCGGGCCCTTGAGCACCTCGATCCGATCGAGATTGCCGAGATCGCCGAAGCCTACGCCGTTGCGCGACCGATAGACCCCATCGACGACGACGCCGACCGAGGATTCGAGGCCGGGATTGTCGCCCACCGTGCCGATGCCGCGGATGCGCGCCGTGGTCGAGGCTTCCGAGGTGGTGGAGGTGACGAGCAGGCCCGGCGCGAGCGTGGCGAGATCCTTGATGTCCTTGACGCCGCTGTCCTGCAGCAATTGCTGGTTCACCGTGGTGACGACGATCGGCACGTCCTGCAGATTCTGGCTGCGCTTCTGCGCGGTGACGATGATCTCGTCGACATTCTGCGGCGCCTGGCTCGCGGCCGGTGCGGCCGGCGCGGGCGTGGGTGTGGTCTGGGCGAGGGCGGGCGCGGCTGACGAGGCGGCAATGATCGCGGCCGACGAAACGACGAGACGCAGGCGTACTGACGATTTCATGAATGTCCTCTCCGTTTGCACTTCTGTTTTCGCCGGCATCGTTAACGCGCCAGTCGAAAATTCGAAAACAGGGTGTGTTAAAAATCGGCTGAGGTAAAGCCCTGACGGCGCAATTTGATCAGTCGGTCGGTAAATGTTGCGCTTTGGCCACGATCGCCCGGACGAGATCGAGATCGGCGGGCTTGTCGACGTCGATCGCGGCATGGCCGTCGTGCGCGGCGACGATCGCGGCGCGGATGCCGGCGGTGCGGCCGAGATGGGCGACCGCGTCGGCCAGCGTCAGGCGACGCAGCAGGTAGCGCAGCAGAAGGCCGGGGCCGAGGCGGCGGACGATGCGCCACGGGCGCTTGCGATCGGCCTCGACCGCGCGCCACAGCTCGATCGCGGCAGCAGCGCGCGGCGTGGCGAGCAGGAACAGGTTGCAGCCCGACCAATCGCCATCGGCAAAGCGCAGATAGGTGCGCCGCGTGCCCGGCGCGGCCGTCTCGATCAAGTCGCGGCGGGCGAGCAGCGCGGCGACGTCGGCGCCGGCAGGAGCATCGCGCAGGAACTGGCTGATCCACGCGGGCTCGAGCAGGGCGTGATCGGCGGTAGTGACGACGAGCGGCGCGCCGAGCGCGGCGAGACCGGCGGCGGTGCTGCGGCTGGGTCCAGGCTCGGCGGCGAGCGGCTCGGTGCCGAGCGCGGCGGCGTGATCGGCAACGGCGGGCGAGGAAGCGGAAACCGCGATCCGAGCGGCGCCGGCGGCACGCAGCGCGGCGACGACGCGGGCGAGCATCGTTTCCCCGTCGATCTCGATCAGCGCCTTGTCGCTGACGCCGGCGTAGAAGGCGAGCGGATCGGCGCCGCCGCGCGAGCCGGCGAGGACGAGGGCGTTGAAGCTCATTTGCCGCGCCAGACCTGCCACAGCACGCCGGGCGCGGCGAGGATCGGGTGACGCTCGCGCCATGGCGTCAGCGCGAAATGGCGGCCGGTGTGGCGCTCGATCTTCCACAGCGCATAAGCGGCGGCGCCATCGAAGGTGAAGGCGGCCTTGGCGAGGCGGGCGAGGTTGAGCGGCTTGCCGGCGCGGCGGCGCGCGCGCCAGCGGGCGCGCAGGCGGCGGCGCTCGGCGGGCTCGATCGCCGGGCGCAGATCCGCGCCGTGCCGCGTGACCTCGATGCCCGCAGCCTGCCAGGCGAGCGGGAGCAGGTGCTCGAAATGATCGGGGGCGTTGTCGATGATCTGGGTCTCGCGGCCGGGGCGCTCGACGCGCAATTCGGTGCGGTAGGTGGCGGCGAACAGCGCCTGCCAGTAAGCGCGCGGCGGGCCGGCCTCGGGGCCGAGCGCGGCGGCGAAGCGCGCGGCGGTGATCGCGGCGGCGGCGATGGCATCGCGAACCGCGTCGCGCGCGGCATCACTGGCGCACCAGGCGAGGATCGCGGGCTGGACGAAGCGGGTCCAGATCGTCGTGTCGAGAAAGGCGCCGCGCGCCGCCTGCGCGAAGGTATCGAGCGGCATGGTGGCGACCTTGGCGCGGATCGTGCGGCCGCCGATCGGCATCTCGTGATAGCTGACGTCGGGCCACAGCCAGCGATTGGCGAGGCGGCGCACGCCGCGGTGACCAGGCGAAGCGGTGAGAACGTAGAAATCGAGCACGCCGTCCAGATCGCCGGTGCGCAGGACCGAGCCGTAGAACAGCACCGCGCTGCCGCCGAACTGGTCGGCGAGGCGGCGGGCCGCTTCGGCGATTTCGGCGGGGACGGGGCGATCGAGCGCGGCCGCGACGACCTTGCCCAGATCGCTCACGGGACGGCGAAGTCGATCGGCGCGCCGGTGGCGACGATCAGCTCGCCGCCGGGATAATGTTCACCGTCGAGGATGAATTCGGCATCGAGCGACAGGCGGAAGGCGCCCGGATCGGCGTGGTGGTAGCCGGCCCGCGCCAGCCGCTCGCTCTGCGACCCGGCAAGCAGCGCGGGGACGTGCAGCGCCAGCGCCTTAGGCGGTGCATCGACCGCGAGAACCTTGAGGCCGGGGCGCACGGGGCCGAGCGGCTTCAGGCCGAGCGGCAGGTTTTCCAGCGTGGCGCCGAGCAGGATGTAGAAATCACGATCGACCGAGCGTCCGTCTTCGGTGCGGATGGCCATGCGTTGGCCGGCGCGCCACGCGTTCGACTTGCGGCCGAACGCGGTCTGGCCGAGCGCGAGGGTTAGCGACAGGCCGACGGCCAAGCCCTTGAAGGCGCCGGCGCGATGCGTGCGCTGCGCGAGCTTGGTCGCCTGAACGAACGCCCCGGCGCCGAACAGGAAACCGCGCAACGGAACGGCGTCGCTGCCTTCATGGGCGATCTCGATCGGCGCGCGGCGCGCGAAGCGGCCGGCGCGCGCGGCAGCGACGGCATCCTCGACCGTCCAGCTGGCGGGAATGCCGAGATCGATCGCCAGCGCGTTGGTCTTGCCCGAGGGTACGACCGCGAGCGAGGGCAGCCGATCGCCGAAAAAGGCGGGCGCGGCGGTGATGACGTCACGCACGGTGCCGTCTCCGCCGTCGATGACCAGCAGATCGATGTTCGCCGCGGCAAGGCGGGCGAGGGCGCCAGCAAGATCGGCGCGCCGGCGCGGGGTTTCGACGAAGCGGGCGACCTCCGCCGATACGCCGGTGATGCCGTCACGCTTGTTGCGGTGGCTGCGCGCATTGGAGATCACGCCGATGCGATCGGACGAGAACCAGCTCGCGCGGCCGGGATGTTCGACGCGCACGGGCATATCGGCGCGCGCCAACAGCCCGTCATGCAGCATACGCGGCGAACCGAGCGCGGCCGTATCGGCGGCAATGGCGGTTGGTCTCGTCAAAACTGGCTCATCCGTAATCGTTGCGCGGGCGAAGCGGCATATCCCCTCGATGTGGCGGTTCAGGCCGTTTTCGCAAGACCCGCGCGCCCGGACGAACCGATCGCGCGGTGTTCAGGCGAGCCAGCTCTCCACCACGCCGCCGCTTTTACGCAGCAAAAAGGCCTGAATGAGGCGAACGAGATGAAAGACGAGCGAAATCACCGTCCATATCGCCACCGTGATGATGCCGAAATCGGGCCGGGCGACGAGCATCGCGGCGAACAGGATGACCATGTTCGGATTGCGCCGCGCGGTGATCAGCCGGAAATCGCTGTCGGCCTTGCGCCAGACGTGGATGTGCATGCCGAACGCGCGCATGAAGATGCCCTCGATCACGCGCTGGGCGACATAGCCGAACAGGATCACCGCCATGACGCCAATGAAGGTGGTGTGATCGAGAGGACGGCCATAGGCCGCACAGCCGACCGCCCAGGCCCACCACCAGAACGGCGGGTGGACGAGATCGATGCCATGATCCCAGAGGTTGCCGATCGGTGACGAGGTGATGGTGCAGCGCGCCAGCTTGCCGTCGACGGTATCGAGCACCATGAAAACGAGGCCGGTCGCCATCCCCGCCCAGAACCAGCCGTACCAGAACAGGATGGTGGCGACGACGCACAGGATCGTGCCGATCGCGGTGACGCCGTTGGGCGACAGGCCGATCCGCGCGGCGAGGCGGGTCAAATGGAACGCCCAGCTCGGCCAGAGATATTTGGTGAGAAGATCGGTGACGCCCTTGTAGGCGCCGGCATAGCTGGCGCGCTCGATCGCAGGGACGGTGGCGGGGGTGAGCGGCTGGACGAAGGGGCGTTCGCGCTTGCGCAGCGCGAGATTGTAGATGCCTTCGGGCGCGGCTGCGTCGATCACCGCGAGGCCGGTATCGGGCGGCAGCGCCGCGCCGGTCTGCATCGCGGCCGCGACCGCCTCGCGCGCGGGGCCGGCATCGACATGGGCGAGGACGGGACGGCCGTCCGCGACCAGCACGGTGCCGGGCAGCCCGGCAAGATGGGCGCTCCACGCCGGATCGAACACGAAGGCGAGGTTGGCGAGCAACTGACGCGGCGCGGCGGCGTTATCGAAGGACAGGCGCTGTTGCGCCGCGATCCGCCGCACGCGCTCGCGATTGGGCATGCCCCAGATGGGAACGGGATTGTCACCGATCGGGACGAGGCTCGGCGAAGGCATGTCGGGGAACGCGTTCGGCATCCGCGGGCGCCTAGCCAATCGCCTGATGATTGAGAAGAGGATTTGCCGCTATAGCCGGCGGATAGGGCGCAGCGAGGAGAGAAAGCGATGAACGAGACGATCCGGAAGTTCGGCCATCCGGCGACGCTGATCCGCGATTATGCGCATTGGGTGGTGCTATTGCGCCCGGCACAGGTGACGCTGGGATCGCTGGTGCTCGCGGCGAAATCCGACGCGACCGATTTCGCCGCCTTGCCGGCGCCGGCATTCGCCGAGATGCGCGAGGTGGTGAGTGATATCGAGCGCGCGCTGGCGCGCGCGATCGAGTATCAGAAGATCAATTATCTGATGCTGATGATGGTCGATCCTCATGTGCATTTTCATGTGATCCCGCGCTACGAGGGGAGCCGTTCGGGCGCCGCCCTGACGCTTGCCGACAAGGGCTGGCCGGGACCGCCCGACTTGGCGACCGCGGCGAAGATCGACAGCAGCGAGATCGCCGCGCTGGCGACGTGGCTGAAGGGTTATTGGCCGCGGGCATGACGGCGCTAGGCACCTGAATCTAAAGTTCGCGTCATACGTACCGTCATGCTGAACTTGTTTCAGCATCCATGGTGCAACACCAACGGCTCGCTTGGCGGTGATGGAGCACCATGGACCCTGAAACGAGTTCAGGGTGACGGTTCGATCTTGATGCAGCGAAGGTCGATTCCACCACGCTAGTTCGCGTAGCGGCCGGCGGCGACCCATCTGGCGGTGAGCGCGCGGGCGGCGTCGAGATCGGCTGAGAAATCGACCTCCGCCCAGTCGAGCCCCTCGATCGAGACGGTGCCGATATCATGGTCCGCCGCGAGCAGGTCGATCGCGCGGAGATACCAGCGCTGGACGCCTTCGGGCGTGCGCATCATCGCCTCGACCTGGTTGCGGAAGATCGCCGGGCCGTCGCCGGTGAAGGCGAGCATGCCGATCGATTCGGCATTCGATTGTTCGGGCGGCATGCGCTTGCCGATCGCGAGCAGCCGGCCGTTCTCGCGATGGACCTTCATGTCATCCTCGTCATAAGCGGGCTTGACGTCGATCGTGACGTTGATCGGGCGCGTGGCGCCGGCAATCAGCCGCGCGACGATCTCGTCCGAGACGATCGTGTCGCCGTTCAGGATGATGAAGTCCCGATCCATCGCCGCGCGAGCGATCCAGCAGCTGCCGAGATTGTCGGCGACCTTGTAGAAGGGGTTGAACAAGGTTTCGACGCGGATGCCGTCGATCGCGGCGAGATGCGCCTCGACCTTTTCGGTGTGGAAGCCGGTAACGACCGCGATGTCGGTGATGCCGTTGGCGCGCAATGCCTCGATCTGCCACTCGATCAGCGTGCGGCCGTTGAACTCGATCATGCACTTGGGGCTGTCCGCCGTGAGCGGCAAAAGGCGCGACCCCTGGCCGGCGCTGAGGATGATGGCTTTGCTGATCGTCATGGGAACCTGTTTGTTGAGCGCCTCTCGGCGAAGCCGGTGCCGAATCCGGAAAACCACCGCGCTTTAACCCGGTAAGCGGGCGAGGCAAACCCGCACCCGGTTCAGCCGCGCGGCAGCTCGGCCTTAGGGAAGCCCTGCCACACCTGATCGTAATCCTCGTCTAGCGCACTCGTTTTGAGCGCGTAATCGGTCGGCGAGAAGATCCAGCGGCTCTCGACCATGAAGGCCATGGTGTCCTCGATCTTGTGTGGCTTGAGCGCGGCTTCGCTGGCGCCCTTCCAGCTCGCGACATCGGGGCCGTGGCCGGACATCTGGTTGTGCAAGGAAAGCGCGCCGGGGCGGAAGCCCTCCGCCTTGGCGTCATAGGCGCCGGTGATGAGACCCATGCACTCGCTCATCACATTGCGGTGGAACCAGGGCGGGCGGAAGGTATCCTCGGCGACCAGCCAGCGTGGCGGGAAGATGACGAAATCGACGTTCGCCGTGCCGGGCACGTCGCTGGGCGAGGTGAGGACAGTGAAGATCGAGGGATCGGGATGGTCGTAGCTGATGCTGCCGATCGTGTTGAAGCGGAACAGGTCGTATTTGCAGGGCGCGAGATTGCCGTGCCAGGCAACGACATCGAGCGGCGAACGGCCGAGATTGGTGGTCCATAGCGAGCCGCGGAATTTCTGAACGAGCTCGAAATCGCCCTCGACGTCTTCGAACCATGCAGTCGGGGTTTCGAAGTCGCGCGGATTGGCGAGGCCATTGGCGCCGATCGGGCCGAGATCGGGGAGGCGGAAGGGTGCCCCGTGGTTCTCGGCGACATAGCCGCGTGCCTTGCCGTCGGGCAGCGTGACGCGGAAGCGGACGCCGCGCGGGATCAGGGCGATCTCGCCGGGCTGGAGGTCGATGCGGCCCATTTCGGTGAAGAGGGTGAGGCGGCCCTGCTCGGGGATGACGACCAGCTCGCCATCGCCGCTGACGAAGGCGCGGCGTGCCATGTCGCGGGTCGCGCGATAGATGTGGACAGCGACGCCGGCCTGCGTCGTCGGCCCGTCGCCGGCGACCACCATCGTCGTCAGGCTGTCGATCCAGTCGGCCTCGCCGTCGATGTCGAGCGGGCCCCAGCGCAGGCGGTTGGGGGCGAAGGGCTGCTTGACGACGCCGGGCGCGAACAGCGGCGCGCCCTGGTAGCGGGTGAAGGCGGGGTGCGCTGCCGAGGGGCGCAGGCGGTAGAGCCACGAGCGGCGGTTCTCGCTGCGCGGCGCGGTGAAGGCGGTGCCGGAGAGTTGCTCGGCATAGAGGCCGAACGCGGGCTTCTGCGGCGAATTGCGGCCCTGAGGCAGCGCGCCGGGGATCGCTTCGGACGCGAAATGATTGGCGAAGCCGGTCATGTAGGAAGTCGTCATGCCATCCCTTCCTCCTCCCCCTCGACGGGAGAGGATAGCGGAGCTTGCGAGCATTGCTCGCTAGCGTAGCTTGGTGAAGGTGGGGGCCACATGCACGACCGTTTCGCCCTCGAGGCTCCACCCTCACCAACTGCGACTAGGCAGCGAGCTGCCAAGTCTTCGTATCCTCTCCCGTCGAGGGAGAGGAAGGCCATCAGGCCTCGGTCTTTTCCTTCGCGGGCACGACGCCGCGGCGGATCTGGTCGAGCTCGATCGATTCGAACAGCGCCTTGAAATTGCCCTCGCCGAAGCCGTCATTGCCCTTGCGCTGGATGATCTCGAAGAAGATCGGGCCGACCATATTCTCGGTGAAGATCTGCAGCAGCAGGCCGCCGCCGGTCTCGGGCGCGCCGTCGATCAGGATGTCGCGCTTGCGCATTTCCTGGACGTCGTGATTGTGGCCGGGCAGACGCTTGTCGACCAGCTCGTAATAGGTTTCGGGCGTGGTCTGGAAGCGGATGCCGTTGGCGCGCAGCGCGTCGACGGTGGCGAAGATGTCATCGGTGGCGAGCGCGAGGTGCTGAATGCCTTCGCCCTTATAGTCCTTGATGAATTCCTCGATCTGCGAATGCTCGTCCTGGCTTTCGTTCAGCGGGATGCGGATCTTGTCGTCGGGCGCGGTCATCGCCTTGGAGAACAGGCCGGTCGATTGGCCTTCGATGTCGAAATAGCGAATCTCTCGGAAATTGAAGATCTTCTCGTAATATTCGGCCCAATAGTTCATCCGGCCGCGCTGCAGATTGTGGGTCAGGTGATCGAGCGTGTGGAGGCCGGTGGAGCGATCGTTCGCGCTCTTGCCGGTGGGCGTGAAATCCGTGCCGTAAATATCTGATTTCTTGTCGACGAGATAGAGATTGGCGCCACCGATCCCCTCGATGGCAGGGATGTCGAGCTCGCCGGGGCCATGCTCGCCCTTGACCGCGACGGCCCCGCGCTCGACCGCCATCGCGAGCGCCTTCTCGCCATCGGCGACGCGGAACGCCATCGCATTGGCGGAGGGGCCGTGAGCATCGCGGAAGCCGGCGACCTGGCCGGCCTTTTCCATGTTCAACAGGAAATTGATGTCGCCCTGCGCATAGCGGCGGACGTTCTTCGACTTGTGCGTGCCGACATGGGTGAAGCCCATCTTCTCGAACAAATCGGCGAGTGCCTGCGGGTCGGGACCGGTGAATTCGACGAACTCGAAGCCGTCGAGGCCCATCGGGTTTTCGCGTTGATCGGCGGTCATGGCATGGCTCTCCGTAAAACTGGTATCTGTTGATACTATATCAGCCGAAGCGGCGCAGTTCAAATAGTTCGAACGCATCGCCTGGCGGAACTTTCCCCGGCATTTTGGCAAGCGCGCGCGACTGGTCTATGCGCGACCGTGACTCGACCACCAACAGGGAGACCCGCCTTGCGGACACGCGCGCGGCTTGCCGGACTGACCGCTCTTTCCACCGTCGCTCTCGCCATCGGCGCTTCGGCGCAGCAGACGCCGCCGGCGTCGCCGCCGATCTCCGCCAAGGCGCTCGATCAGGCGAGCGCCCAGCCCGAGAGCGGCGACTGGCGCAATGCGCAGCCGGTGATGGCGCCGCACGCGATGGTGGTGGCGGCGCAGCATCTGGCGACCGATGTCGGCGTGCGCATCCTGCAGGAGGGCGGCAATGCCGTCGATGCCGCGGTCGCGGTCGGCTATGCCGAGGCGGTGACGCATCCGTGTTGCGGCAATATCGGCGGCGGCGGGTTCATGGTCGTCCACCTCGCATCGGGCAAGAACCTGTTCCTCGATTTCCGCGAGAAAGCGCCGCTGAAGGCGACCGCGACGATATTTCAGGACGAGGACGGCAACGTCGTGCCGGGCCGATCGACCGGAACCTGGCTCGGCGTCGGCGTGCCGGGGACGGTGATGGGGCTGAACGAGGCGCTGGCCAAATACGGCACGATGCCGCTCAAGAAGGTGATCGCGCCGGCGATCGCGCTGGCCGAGAAGGGCTATGTGCTGGCGCCGGGCGACGTCAAGATCATGGACAATCGCGTCAAGGATTTCGCGCAGGAGCCCAATGTCGCGCCGATCTTCCTCAATCACGGCCAGCCGTGGAAAGCGGGTGACCGGCTGGTGCAGACCAACCTCGCCAAGACGCTGAAGCGGATTGCCAGCAAGGGGACCAAGGCGTTCTACAGCGGACCGATCGCCGAGAAGATGGTGCAGGCGAGCCAGGCCGGCGGCGGGCTGTTCACGATGAAGGATTTCGCCGATTACACGGTGAACTGGGATACGCCGGTGACCTGCACCTATCGCGGCTACCAGATCATCGCCGCGCCGCCGCCGAGCTCTGGCGGGACAACGGTGTGCGAGATCCTGAAAACCGTCGAGGGCTATCCGCTGGGCCAATATGGCTTCGGGTCGGTGGAAGCGACGCATTATGTCGTCGAGGCGGAGCGGCGCGCGTTCGCCGATCGCAACACCGATCTCGGCGACCCGGCATTCGTCCACAATCCGGTCGCCCGGCTGATCTCGCCCGAACATGCCGCCAAGCTGCGCGCGTCGATCCTGCCGGACAAGGCGACGCCGTCGAGCGAGATCAAGGGCGGGGTGAGCGCCACCGAAGGGATCGACACGACGCATTTCTCGGTGGTCGACGCGCAGGGCAATGCCGTCGCGGTGACCTATACGCTCAACTATCTGTTCGGCGTCGGCAAGATGGCCGGCGACACCGGCTTCTTCCTCAACAACGAGATGGACGACTTCACCTCGAAGCCGGGCGTGCCCAATGGCTTCGGGTTGGTGCAGGGCGCCGCCAACGCGGTGGCGCCGGGCAAGCGGCCGTTGTCGTCTATGTCGCCGACGATCGTGCTGCGCCCCGACGGCAAGGTGCTGATGGTGACCGGGAGCCCTGGCGGCTCGACGATCATCACCACCGTGGCGCAGACGATCATGAACGTGATCGATTACGGCATGAACGTGCAGCAGGCGATCGACGCGCCGCGCTTCCACCACCAATGGCTGCCCGACACCGTGCTGGTCGAGCCCGGCTATCTGACGCCGGACACGCAGGCGAAACTGGAGGCAATGGGCTATTCGTTCCACCCGATCGCGGCGATCGGCGCGGACGAGGCGATCGTCGTCGATCCCAAGACGGGGATGCTGCACGGCGCCAACGACCGCCGCCGGCCGGCGGGCGAAGCCAAGGGGTATTGAGCGAGACTTTAGGTAACGGCGACCTTTTCTACCTCGTCACGCCCAGCTGGTTCCGGCATCACCGGGCGTGAACCACAGGAAGAGGGGAGGGACCATGGCCGACACGCTGAAGCTCGACGATTTCCTGCCGTATCGGCTGTCGATCGCCTCCAACCGCGTGTCGGGGGCGATCGCGACGGCATATCATGCGCTGTTCGGGCTGCGTATTCCGGAGTGGCGGCTGGTCGCGGTGCTCGCCGAGGGCGGCGAGATGACGCAGCGCGCGATCGGCCACGTCACGCAGATGGACAAGGTGACGGTGAGCCGCGCGGCGATCGTGCTGGTCGAGCGCGGGCTGGCGGCGCGCAGCCCCAATGAGGACGATCAGCGATCGCACCACCTGTCGCTGACCAAGGCGGGGCGGCGGCTCTACGACGAGGTGGCGCCGATGGCACTGGCGATCGATCACCAGATTTTCGAGGGGTTCTCGCGTGATGAGCTGGCGACCTTGCGCGCGATGCTCGAGCGGCTGGAAAAGGCCGCGACGGCGCTGGAAGTCGATCAGGGTTGAAGCGAGCGGCCGTTTTGCCGTAAACGCGCGGCCAAGCCCTCCCCAGGCCGAACGACGCATGACCGTTTGAGGAGGACCTATGATCGATCGCGCCGGCCTGACCATTGCCGACCCGCTTGCCCGCTTCGTCGAGGATAACGTGCTGCCGCCGCTCGGCATCGCGGCGGATGGCTTCTGGGCGGGCGTGGCCGACATCTTTGCGCGGTTGGCGCCGGAGAACCGGGCGCTGCTCGCCAAGCGGGATGCGATCCAGGCGCAGATCGACGATTGGTACGACGCCCACCCCGGCGAGGACATGCCCGATGCCTTCCTGCGCGAGATCGGCTATCTGGTCGATGCGCCGCCGTCGTTCGCGATCGGCACCCGCAACGTCGATGACGAGATTGCCCGGATGGCGGGGCCGCAGCTCGTAGTGCCGGTGCTCAATGCGCGGTTCGTGCTCAATGCCGCCAATGCGCGCTGGGGCAGCCTGTACGATGCGCTGTACGGCACCGATGTGCTGCCCGGAACGGCCCGGCCCGGCGGTTACGATGCCGAGCGCGGCGCGCAGGTGATCGCGCGGGCCAAGGCGTTCCTCGACGAGGCGGTGCCGCTGGCCGACGGACGTTGGGCGGATTGGCGCGGCGGCGAACCTGCGCTCCGCGATCCCGGGCAGTTGGTCGGGCGGCGCGGCGAGTCGCTGCTGTTCCGACACAATGGGCTGCACATCGAACTGGTGATCGACCACAATTCGGCGATCGGACGTGACGATCCGGCGGGGATTGCCGACGTGCTGATCGAGGCGGCGCTGACGACGATCGTCGATCTGGAGGATTCGGTCGCGGCGGTCGATGCCGAGGACAAGGTGGCGGCGTATCGCAACTGGCTGGGGCTGATGCGCGGCGATCTGGAAGAGACGTTCGACAAGGGCGGGCGCGTGATGACGCGGCGGCTGGCTGCGGACCGGACCTATGACGTGGCCGATGGCGGAACGCTGACGCTGCCCGGCCGATCGCTGCTGTTCGTGCGCAACGTCGGGCATCTGATGACGACGCCGGCGGTGGCGCTGGCGGACGGATCGGCAGCGCCCGAAGGCATTTTAGACGCGATCATGACCAGCCTGATCGGGCTTTACGACCTGCGCAGGCTCGGCCGCTATCGCAACAGTCGGGCTGGATCGATCCATATCGTCAAGCCGAAGATGCACGGGCCGGAGGAATGCGGCTTTACCGACCGATTGTTCGATGCGGTGGAGGATCTGCTGGGGCTCGACCGGCACACGATCAAGGTCGGCGTGATGGACGAGGAACGGCGAACCTCGGCCAATCTCGCGGCGTGCATCCACGCGGTGAAGGACCGGATCGTGTTCATCAACACCGGCTTCCTCGATCGTACCGGCGACGAGATCCACACCGCGATGCGCGGCGGGGCGGTGGTGCCCAAGGGGGAGATGAAGGCCGCGGCGTGGATCAAGGCCTATGAGGATCGCAACGTCCGCATCGGGCTTGCCTGCGGGCTCTCCGGCAAGGCGCAGATCGGCAAGGGGATGTGGGCGGCGCCCGATCGCATGGCCGACATGCTGGAGCAGAAGATCGCACATCCGCTGTCGGGCGCGAACACCGCCTGGGTGCCATCGCCGACCGCGGCGACGCTGCACACGCTGCATTACCATCAGGTCGACGTGTTCGCGCGGCAACGCGAGATTGCCGGCGAGGCGGCGCCGGGGCTCGAGGCGCTGCTAACGGTGCCGTTCGCGCGCGGCCGCAACTGGACGCGAGACGAGGTGGCGCGCGAGCTCGACAACAATGCGCAGGGCATCCTGGGCTATGTCGTGCGGTGGATCGATCAGGGCGTTGGGTGCTCGAAGGTGCCCGATATCGACGATGTCGGGCTGATGGAGGACCGCGCGACGCTGCGCATATCGTCTCAGCATATCGCCAACTGGCTGCTGCACGGGGTGGCGACGCCGGACGAGGTTGACGCGGCATTCGCGCGGATGGCGGCGAAGGTCGATGCGCAGAATGCCGGTGATCCCGCGTATCGGCCGATGGCGGACGATCCCGAGGGCCTGGCGTTCCAGGCGGCGCGGGCGCTGGTGTTCGAGGGCGTCGACCAGCCCAACGGCTATACCGAGCCGCTGCTACATCGCTATCGTGCGCTGGCCAAGGCGCGGAGCTGAGGGCCAGGACCCGAACCTGCCCGCACCCTAATATTTATCGCGGCGCGGCTTGTTCTGGCGATGGCTGGGCAGCGTATCGGCCATCGTCGCGCCGCGTTCGCCGCGCGGGCGGGGGGCGCCGGTCGTCGTGTCGATGCCGGTCTGGCGCTCCGCCTCGGCGTTGATCTCGGCGCCGATCAGCACGGCATAGGCCGACACCCACAGCCACATCATCAGCACGACGACCGCGCCGAGCGACCCATAGGTCGCGTTGTAATTGGCGAAATTGGCGACATAGACGCCGAACAGCACGGTCGCGAGCAGCCACAGGATCGTCGCCGCGATCGATCCGATTGTCAGCCATTGCCAGCGGGCATCGGCGCGATCGGGGCCGTAGCGATAGATGAAGCCGAACGCCCAACTGGCGATGCCGGCGGCGACGATCCAGGTCAGCGCCTGGATGATGACGACGCCGGCCTTGCCGAGCACGGTAACGGCGTTGCCGAGATAGCCGAGCACGATCGCCGCGAACAGGCCGATCACCCCGGCGGCGACCGTGACCATGGTAAGCCGCGCGGACAGCCAATAGACCGCGACGATCGAGCGGCCATCCTCCTCTTCGTAAATGACGCTCAATGCCTGGATGATCGCACCCGAGGCGCGCATCGCGCCGTAGATCGAGAAGATCAGGGCAACGAAGAAACCGAGCCCGGCCTTCGACGCCGCCGTCTGCGCGACGTTGGTGAGCTGATCCTGGATCAACTGCGCGGCATCGGGCGGCACGAGATCGATGATCGTGCGCATGTGATCGGCAACCGTGGCGGGATTGGCGACGAGGCCGTAGAGCATCACCACCGCGCCGAGCAGCGGGACGAACGACAGGAACGCGTAGAAAGCGACGCCCGCGGCCATCAACGAAAGGTTGTGATAGCCATCCATCACATAGATGCGCTTTAAGATAGCCTTCCATGCCGGCCAGGGGTGATGCCAGGGCGCGAGCGACTCGATGCCGGGGATGGCTAAAGGCTCGACTTCGGTTGTGGTTTGCGTCATTGACCTCGGGCTCGCTCGGTGGATGTCCAGTCAACCAACGGGCGGCTGACCGGGTTCACGCGCGCATGGAATCCGGGCGTTTCGAAGCGATTGGGAGCAAAAGAGCGGCCCGATCGTTTCGTGTGGAACGAGGGGTTTGCTGCGTTCGCGGCCAGGCCTGGGAGGAGACCAAGCGGGCGTGCGAGCGTTGACCGCATTTCGATGGGCGATTGTAACCGGTACCATGCTGGTGCCTGCGGCCGCGTTTGCCCAGACGATCGATACCCATACGACGCCACCACCGGTGCCGTCGGAGGGCGGCGATCAGGCTCAGGCCGACCAGCAGGCGATGCCGGCCCAGCCGGCCGATCCCAAGGGCGATCAACCGGTCATCCCGGACAGTCAGTTCGATGCCGCGCTGCCGCCCATCACCGACGATATCGAGGCGCCGCTGGAGCCGATCCAGCAGAACGGCCCGCTGCTGCCAGTTTCGCCGCTGCCCACCGCAACCGGCCAGGCGAACAGCGAGCAGCCGTCGGTCGATGTCGAGCAGCAGGACCAGTCGATCGTCCAGGAACAGCAAGCGGCATCGGGCGAGCTGCAACAGCCGCTGCAGCCGCTATCGACCTTCGATACGGTGCCGCTGCAGACGGTCGCCGACCAGGAGAATGCGGAGAAGACGCCGCAGGTGAATTACGACGTGGTGGTCAACGGGCTCAACGCGATCGGGCTCGACGACCAGTTCCACGATCTTTCGGCGCTCTATGACGGCAAGGGCAAGGCCGAGAACGGCACGATGGTCGAGGCGCGCGCCAAGCAGGACGAGGGCCTGGCGGTGCGGCTGATGCGCTCGATCGGCTATTACGACGCGACCGCGCTGTCGACGATCGAGCGCGAGCCCAACCAGCCGGGGCGGGTTCGCGTGATCGTGTCGGCGACGCCAGGGCAGCTGTACCGGCTAGGCACGATCGCGATCGATGCGCAGCCGACGGTGCCCGACGACCTGATCCGCAACGCGCTGACGCTCCATACCGGCGAGCCGATCAAGGCGGCGAAGGTTGAAGGCGCCGAGGCGAACGTCAGCCTGGTGCTGCCGCAGCAGGGCTATCCGTTCGCCAAGCTGGGCACGCGCGATATCGTGCTCGACGACGAAACCTATACCGGCGACTATACGCTGCCGGTCGATACCGGGCCGCGCTCAAGCTTCGGGGCGTTCCGGCTGCGCGGCAAGAATCCGGTGTTCAGCGAAAAGCACATCGCATTGCTGGCGCGGTTCAAGCCGGGCGACTTGTACGACGTGCGCGAGGTCGACGACCTGAGGAAGGCGCTGGTCGCGACCGGATTGTTCTCGACCGCCTCGGTGCGGCCGGTGAAGACCGGCGAGCCGGGGCCGGACGGGACCGAGATCGCCGACCTTCAGGTGCGCCAGGTGGCCGGGCCGCCGCGGACGCTGGCGGCGACGGCGGGCTATTCGACCGGCGAAGGGTTCAAACTGGAAGGATCGTGGACCCATCGGAACCTGTTCCCGCCCGAGGGCGCGTTGATCCTGACCGGCACCGCCGGCAGCCAGGAACAGGGCGCGAGCGCGACCTTCCGGCGATCCAATGCCGGGCGGCGCGACAAGACCTTCTCGCTCGGCCTCGCGCTCGATCACAACAATTACGACGCCTATGACGCGTTCACCAGCACGCTATCGGTGCGCTGGGCCTATGATTCGACGCCGCTGTGGCAGAAGAAACTGACCTACGCCTATGGCGCCGAGCTGGTCGGCACCAACGAGAGCGTCTACGATTTCGACAAAGGCGAGCGGGTGCGGCGTACCTATGGCATCCTGGCACTGCCCGGGCAGGTGCTGTTCGATCGCTCGGACGATTTGCTCAATCCGACCAGGGGCTATCGGCTCAAGCTCAACCTCAGCCCCGAAACCTCGGTGCAGGGCGCGGTGCATCCCTATGCGCGGACGATGGTGGAGGCGACCGGCTATTATCCGGTGATGGACAATCTGGTGCTGGCCGGGCGGGCGCGGGCCGGCTCGATCCTCGGCATCGACCGCAACGCGCTGGCGCCGTCGCGGCGCTATTACGGCGGCGGCGGCGGATCGGTGCGCGGCTATGGTTATCAGCGGCTCGGGCCGTTCGATCCGAACGGCGATCCGATCGGCGGGCGATCGTTGAACGAATTTTCGATCGAGGCGCGCTATCGCTTCGGCAATTACGGGATCGTGCCGTTCCTCGATGGCGGCAACGCCTATGAAAGCAGCATGCCGCAATTCGATCACCTGCATTTCGGCGCCGGCATCGGCGGGCGGCTCTACACCAATTTCGGTCCGCTGCGGATCGACGTCGCGACGCCGCTCAACCCGCGCAAGGGCGACGGGCGGATCGCGCTCTACATCTCGATCGGACAGGCCTTCTGATGGTCGAGAACCCGGTGCCGACGCCGCCCGAGGAGCGCGACGAGGAGGTTACCGTCGTCGAACGACGGCCGCCGTGGCAACGTATCCTGAAATGGATCGGGATCGCGATCGTCGCGCTGATCGCGCTGGTCGGGCTGATCCTGCTGGGCCTCAACACCGGGCCGGGGCGGCGGTTCGTCGCCAATCGCATTGCCGGTTATACGATGGCATCCGGCCTCAATATCTCGGTGGGGCGGATCGATGGCTCGATCTACGGCGCGATGGTGCTGAAGGACGTGCGGGTGAGGGACACCAAGGGCGTGTTCCTGATGTCGCCGGAGATCGATGTCGACTGGCGGCCGTTCAAGTTCATCAACAACCATATCGACGTGCGCTCGGCGACGAGCCGGCTGATCGTGATGACGCGCAACCCGGCGCTGAAGGCGACGCCAAGCCAGCCCAACCAGCCGATCCTGCCCAATATCGACATCGACGTGAACCGACTGGCGGTCGACCGGCTGGTGCTCGAGCCGCCGGTATCGGGCGCGAAGCGCGTCGTGCGGTTGAACGGCGCTGCGCATATCGCCGACCGCCGGGCGCAGATCACCGCCAATGCGGCGGCGCTGAGCGGCGCTGGTGTGGTCGGCGGCGACCGGCTGGCGTTCAAGCTCGACGCGGTGCCGGACGACAACAAGCTCGATATCGATGCACAATTGCGATCGCCGGCGGACGGGATCGTCGCGGGGCTGAGCGGGGTGAAGAAGCCGATTACCGTATCGATCGGCGGCACTGGCGACTGGAAGGCGTGGAACGGCAAGGCAGTGGCGACGCTGGGCGGCCAATCGCTTGCCGACCTGACGCTGGCGGCGCGTGACGGCACGTTCAAAGTGCGTGGCAATGCGCATCCCGGCTTGTACATGGCCGGCGCGGTTGCGCGGCTGACGGCGCCGCGGCTCGACATCGCGCTCGATACGACGCTCAACCAAAGGCAGGCGAACAGCCGGCTGACGCTGCGATCGAGCGCGTTGGCGGTCGATGCCAGCGGGTTGCTCGACCTCGGCAACAGCCGGTTCGGCAATTTCCAGGTCGACGCGCGGCTGCTGACGCCGGGCGCAGTGGCGCCGAAAATGACCGCGAAGGACGCCGCGGCGCATCTGACGCTCGACGGCGCCTTCGCCACGCCCAGCGTCGGCTATGTGATCCGGGCGGCCTCGATCGGGATCGACACGATTGCGGTCGAAGGGCTCTACGCGACCGGTCAGGCGAAGGTGAATGCGAACCGCATCCTGATCCCAGTCAACGCGCGCGCGGCGCGGGTGACGGGATTGAACGCCGCGGCCGGCGGGCTGCTCGACAATGTGACGATCAACGGCGACCTAGCGATCGACGGCAGCACGATCCTGTCGGACAATCTCCACCTCAAATCGAACAAGATCGACGCGACCGCGATCATCGCCGCGAACATGGCGACCGGGCGCTACACCGGCGCGCTGAAGGGGCGGGTCAACGACTACCGCGTGGACAGCATCGGCGTGATCAATGTCGTGACCGACGCCAATCTGGTTCCCGGCGCCAATGGCGGCTGGGGGATCAAGGGGCATGTCGTCGCGCGCACCTCGCAGATCTTCAATTCGGGCGCGCGCAGCTTCCTCGGCGGCAACGCAACGGTCTCGACCGACCTCGCCTATGACACGAACGGGGTCATCAGCTTCTCCAACCTGCGGCTCAACGCCCCGCAATTCCGGGTGACATCGGGGAGCGGGCGATATGATGCCGACGGCCGCCTGCTGGTCAACGCCGATGCCTTCTCGACCAAATACGGGCCGCTGACGGCGCGGGTGACGGGAAGTGCCACCAATCCCGACGTGCTGTTACGCGCGCCGCGGCCGGGGCTCGGCGTCGGGCTCGCCAATCTCGAAGCGCATGTGCGCGGCGCGAACGGCGCCTATGCCGCGATCGCCACGGGCGATACCGATTACGGGCCGTTCAGCGCCGATGTGACGCTGCGGCCGGGCAAGGCGCTGACGGTGGACGTCGACAAGCTTCTGTTCGCCGGAGTCGATTTCCATGGCCGCGTGCAGCAGACCGCGGCGGGGCCGTTCGCGGGCGATCTTGCCTTTGCCGGATCGGGGCTGAGCGGCAACGTCAAGCTCGGCGCGCAGGATGGCGTGCAGCGGGCGGACATCGCGGCGCATGGCTATAACGCGAAGATTCCCGGGCAGGTCGATTTCACCATCGGCCGCGCGCTCGTCAACGCGACCGTGGTGATGTACCCGAACGCACCGGCGGTCACCGGTGACGTGCAGGTCGCCGATCTGCATTACGGGCCGACCGCGATCGCCAAGGCGCGCGCCAAGATCGATTATCACGGTGGCAAGGGGACTGCGCAGCTCGTCGCCAATGGATCGAACGGGGTGCCGTTCAACATCTCGGCCAACGGCCAACTGGCGCCGCATGCCTGGCTGGTCGCGCTGGAGGGCAATGCGGCCGGCGTCAATTTTCGCACCGCCAACCCGGCGCGCGTGGTGAAGGCCGAGGGCAGCTATCAGTTGGCGCCGACGCGGATCGAATTCGATCGCGGCACGCTGCGCGTCGCGGGCAAATATGGCGACGGGCTGACGGTGCAGGCGCGGCTCGACCGGCTCGACCTGGTGATCGTCAACGCCTTTGTATCGGGGCTGGATATAGGCGGCGTCGCGACCGGCAGCATGGATTTCTCGATGCCCAAGGGCGGCGGCACGCCCAACGCTCAGGCGCTGATCACGATTAACGACTTCACGCGATCGAGCATCTCGACCGTTTCGAGCCCGGTCGACATCACGCTGAAAGGCGCGCTGCAATCGAACGGCGCCGACGTGCGCGCGCTGGTGAAGCGCGGCGATACCGCGATCGGCCGCCTGGTGGCGACGATGCAGCCGCTCGGCGGTGGCGAAAGCTGGACGACGAGGCTGGCCAATGCCCCGCTGAATGGCGGCATCCGCTACAACGGGCCGGCGGCGGTGCTGTTCTCGCTGTCGGGGCTGGCCAACCAGCAACTGACCGGGCCGATCGCGGTTGCCGCCGATTTCTCGGGACAATTGAATGCGCCGCGAGTCAACGGCCTGATCCGCGCCGACAATCTGACCTATGAGAACGAGACCTATGGCACGCGGCTGACCAGTATGGCGGTGCAGGGGCGGTTCAACAACGACCGGTTCGAGCTGACCAGCCTGAGCGCCAAGGCGGGCGACGGGTCGCTCAAGGCGCAGGGGTCGGTCGGGCTGGCGGCCGCGAGCGGCTTCCCGATCGACGTGACGGCGACCTTTGACAATGCCCGGCTGGCGCGCGGTGACTCGCTGGCCGCGACGACCACCGGCACGCTGAAGATTCATCACGACAAATCGGGCGGGCAGATCACCGGCGATCTTTCGATCCCCGAGGCACGCTACCAGATCGTCCGGCAGGGATCGGCCGATGTGCCCGAGCTGGACGGCATACGGCGCAAGGGGCAGCCGCTTGAGAGCGAGCAGCAAAAAGCCGAGGCGGCGCCGATCGGCCTGTTCCGTCTCAACATCCGCATCCATGCCGACAACGAGCTGTTCGTTTCGGGCATGGGCCTCGATTCGGAATGGAAAGCCGACCTGCGTGTCCGCGGCACCACCGCGGCGCCGCGGGTGACGGGCGAAGCCGACGTGGTGCGCGGCACCTACTCGTTTGCCGGCAAACGGTTCGACATCGATCACGGCATCGTCCATTTCGAAGGCGGCGCGCTGACCGATCCGACGCTCGACATCTCGGCCTCGACCAGCGTCAATGATATCGATGCGGTGATCAACATCACCGGCACCGCGCAGAAACCGCAGATCGAGTTCACCTCGACCCCGGCCCTGCCGCAGGACGAGGTGTTGAGCCGGCTGCTGTTCGGCGACAGCCCGGAGAATCTGTCGGCGATCCAGGCGATCCAGCTCGCCGCGGCGCTCAATTCGCTGCGCGGATCGGGCGGGGGATTAAACCCGCTCGGCAAGCTGCGCTCGGCGACGGGGATCGACCGGCTGGAGATCCTGGGCGCCGATCAGGCGACCGGGCGCGAGACTGCGGTTTCGGCGGGCAAATATATCACCAACAACATCTACGTCTCGATCATCACCGACGCGCGCGGCTTCACCGCGACGCAGCTGGAGGTGTCGCTGACCAAGGCGCTGAGCGCGCTTTCCGAAGCGGGGTCGTTCGGCGGATCGAGCGTCAGCCTGCGCTATAAGAAGAACTATTGATCCGTTTGCGTTGCGTTTTGAAATCGAATATTGGGTATCGTGAGAGGATGCGAGGCCCATGGAGCATTTCGACGTTATCATAGTCGGTGCCGGAATTTCGGGTATCGGCGCGGCATATCATCTGCAGCAGCATTGCCGGGACCGGTCCTATGCGATCCTGGAAGGACGCGCGGACATCGGCGGGACATGGGATCTGTTCCGCTATCCGGGCATCCGATCGGATTCGGACATGTACACGCTGGGCTATGCGTTCCGGCCGTGGACCGAGGCCAAGGCGATCGCCGACGGGCCGGCGATCCTGAAATATGTAAAGGAAACCGCGGCGCATTACGCGATCGATCGGCACATCCGCTTTCGCCACCACGTCAAGACCGCGAGCTGGTCGACCGAGACGGCGACCTGGACGGTGACGGCGACCGGCGCGTCGGGCGAGGAGGTGCGGTTCAGCTGCAATTTCCTCTTCATGTGCTCGGGCTATTACAATTATGCCAAGGGACATGCGCCCGATTTCGCCGGCAGCGAGGATTTCGCCGGGCAGATCGTCCATCCGCAATTCTGGCCCGAAGACCTCGACTATGCCGGCAAGCGCGTCGTGGTGATCGGCAGCGGGGCGACGGCGGTGACGCTGGTGCCGGAAATGGCCAAGCAGGCCGCGCACGTGACGATGCTGCAGCGCTCGCCGACCTATGTGGTGTCGCGGCCGGCGGAGGATCGCTTCGCCAACTGGCTGCGGCGGCACCTGCCGGGCAAGATCGCCTATGATATCGTGCGCTGGCGCAACGTGCTGTTCGGCATCTATTTCTTCAATCGCGCCCGCAAGCAGCCCGCCAAGGTGAAGGAGCGGCTGATCGGCATGGTGCGCGACGAACTCGGCCCCGATTACGACGTCGAAACGCACTTCACGCCGCGCTACAATCCCTGGGATCAGCGGTTGTGCCTAGTACCCGACAGCGACTTGTTCGCATCGCTTCGCGAGGGGAAATCGTCGGTGGTGACCGGACAGATCGACCGGTTCGTGCCCGAAGGCATCGCGCTAGCATCCGGCGAAACTGTGCCGGCGGACATCATCGTCACCGCAACCGGGCTCGAGCTGCAATTGCTGAGCGATGTCGCGTTCAGCGTCGACGGGCGGACGGTCGATCTCGCGCACAGCTATAATTACAAGGGGATGATGTTCTCCGACGTGCCGAACCTGGCGTCGGCGTTTGGCTATACCAATGCCTCGTGGACGCTGAAGGCGGACCTTACCGCGCTTTATGTCTGCCGTCTGCTCAACGCGATGAAGAAGCGCGGGATGCGGCAGGCGACGCCGCGCGTGGCGGAAGGCGAGATCGAGCCGGTGCCGTTCCTCGATTTCTCGTCGGGCTATGTGCGGCGCGCGATTGATAAATTCCCCAAGCAGGGCAACCGCAAGCCGTGGAAGCTCAACCAGAATTATGCGCGCGACCTGATGGCGCTCAAATTCGGCTCGGTCGATCGCGAGATGGAATTCTCCAATCCCGTGCCGAAGGAGCGGCGCGCGGCCTGATCGGAACCAGCCGCGCGCGATCGCGTTAGAGCACGCAGCGCACCGCGTTTATCCCACAGAAAGAAAGACCTTGCCCCGTTCGTTCGAACGAACTAGGGGCGCGGGTGATGGCGCACGACAAACTCCTGGAAGTGGCGGTTCGCGAATTCGGGCAAAGGGGCCTCGAAGGCGCGAGCACGCGCGGTATTGCCGCGGCCGCGGGCACGGCGATGTCGTCGATCACCTACCATTACGGCGGTAAGAAAGGGCTCTATCTGGCCGCGGCGGATTATATCGCGCAGCAGATGGAGGATGTCGGGAAGGGGCTCGAGTTCGAGCGCGCTGGACTGCCGGAGACGCCAGAAGCCGCACGCGCCGTGATCCAGACCGTGCTCGGCCGGATGATCGACAAACTGACGAGCACGCAGACCTCGCCCTGGTCGATGTTCATCGTGCGCGAGCAGATGAATCCGACCGAAGCATTCGATCGCATTTATGCGGGGCCGATGGGCCGGTTCATGGAAATGCTGGTCGAGCTTGTATGCATCGCCACCGGACGCCGCGACCGCAATGTCGCCAGTGTCGCGGTCGTGACGCTGTTCGGTCAGGTGCTCGCGATGCGCGCGGCGCGCGCGACCTGCGCGCGGCTGTTCGAGCGGCCGGTCGATGCACCCGATTTGATCGCCGAGGTCCGCGCGCGGATCGCCGCCAATACCGATGCCATTCTCGACCGTCTGATCGCTGAACGACAGGAGCCGCAATGAGCGAGGATCAGGACCGCGACACCGACGACGCAGCCAACAGCCATGACGGCGAAGGTGCCAGCGACGATAACGACAACAACAGCAACAACGAGAAGAAGACCTCGTTGTTCAGGACGCCCAAATTCTGGATCATCCTGATCGTCGTCGTCGCCGTGATCGCGGTCGGCGCGCTGCTCTACTGGCTGCATTCGCGGCAATATGAATCGACCGACGACGCGTTCGTCGATGCGCATGTCGTGCGGCTGGCGCCGCAGGTTTCGGGCACGCTGATCCAGGTCGCCGATGTCGACAATCGCCACGTCGAGGCGGGGCGGCTGCTCGCGGTGATCCGGCCGTCCACGCCCGAAGCACAGCTCGCTGAAGCGAGCGCCAACGTGCAGCAGGCGATTTCGCAGGAAAAGCAGGCCGAGGCGCAGGTGACCGCGGCGATCGCGGCGCGCGACCAGGCACAGGCGCAGGCGCGGGCACCGCTCGCCGACGCGCAGAAGGCGGCGCAGGATCTGGCGCGTTACGAACACCTTCAGGCGATCGACCCCAATGCGGTCGCCGGGCAGCAGCTCGACCAGGCGCGCGCGCAGGCCCGCTCGACCGCGGCGCAGGCTGCCGCGGCGCGGCAACAGATCGACAACGCCGATGCCCAGATCGCGGTGGCACGCAAACAGGTGACGGCGGCTCAGGCGATGATCACCGCGCGGCAGGCGCAAGCCAAGCAGGCGCAAGTCAATCTCGGCGATTACCGGTTGACCGCGCCGGTTGCCGGGCAGGTCGTCAATCGCTCGGTCAATCTCGGTTCTTATGTCGCGCCGGGCATGAACCTGATGGCGATCGTGCCCGATCACATGTGGGTGACGGCCAATTTCAAGGAAACCCAGCTCGCCGCAATGCGGATCGGGCAGCCGGTCGACATCAAGGTCGACGCCTATCCGGACGTCCATTTCAAGGGGCATATCGATTCGATCCAGCGCGGCGCCGGCCAGGCCTTCTCGATCCTGCCGCCGCAGAACGCGACGGGCAATTACGTCAAGGTCGTGCAGCGCGTGCCGGTGCGGATCGAATTCGATACCAAGAACGGGCCCGATCCGCGCAAATATCCGATCGGCCCGGGCATGTCCGTAGTGCCGACCGTCAAGGTGCGCTGACGTGGCCAGCGCTGCGGCAGCGCATACCTGGACGCCGACGCGATCGGCCGCAGGGCCATACAGCCCGTGGCTGATCGTGGTGATCATCTCGCTGCCGACCTTCATGGAGGTGCTCGACACCTCGATCGCCAACGTCAGCCTGGCGCATATTGCCGGCGGCCTGTCGATCTCCAACGACGAAGCGACCTGGGTACTGACCAGCTACCTCGTCGCCAACGCGATCGTCATCCCGATTTCGGGATGGCTGAGCGACGTGATCGGGCGAAAACGCTATTTCATGATCTCGATCGCGCTATTCACGATTTCCTCGCTGATGTGCGGGATGGCGCCCAATCTGACGACGCTGGTGCTCGCCCGGGTGTTTCAGGGGATCGGCGGCGGCGGGCTGGCGCCGGTCGAGCAGTCGATCCTCGCCGACACCTTCCCGCCGGAGAAGCGCGGCGTCGCGTTTGCCGCCTTCGCTATCGTGGTGATCGTCGGGCCGGTACTGGGGCCGACGCTGGGCGGCTATATCACCGAGCATTCGAGCTGGCACTGGATCTTCCTGATCAACGTGCCGGTGGGGATCATCGCGCTGGGCCTCACCGAAATCTTCGTCGACGAGCCCGAAGCGATCAAGGAAGAGCGGCGGCAGCTCTACCAGCGCGGCATCCGCATCGATTATATCGGCGTGCTGCTGGTCGCGCTGGGGCTCGGTTTTCTGGAGATCACCTGCGATCGCGGGCAGCGCGAGGACTGGTTCGCCAGCGGGATGATCGTGACGACCGCGATCATCTCGGCCACGTCGCTGATCGCCCTGGTGTTCTGGGAACTCAACCACGACGAACCCGTGGTCGACCTGTCGCTGCTCAAAAACCGCAATTTCGCGCTGACCATCCTGGTGATGGCGACGACGGGCATGATCCTGTTCGGCACGACGCAGCTGATTCCGCAGATGCTGCAACAGGTGCTGGGCTATAGCGCGCTCGACGCCGGGCTGGCGCTGACCGCGGGCGGCGTCGCAACGCTGGTGGCGGTGCCGATCGCCGGACGATTGTCCGATAAGATCGATGTGCGGTTCATGCTTTTCCCGGCGTTGCTGGTCCAGGCAGCGGCGCTGTGGAACATGTCGCGGCTGACCGCCGACATCTCGTTCGGCGATGCGGCAATGGCGCGGCTCTACCAGTCGATCGCGTTGCCGTTCCTGTTCATCCCGATCAATGCGGTCGCCTACGTCGGGCTGCCGCAGCGCAAGACGGCGCAGGCATCGAGCCTGCTGAACGTGTTCCGCAATCTCGGCGGCACCGTCGGCATCTCGTTCTCGCAAGTGCTGCTGGCCAACGGATTGCAGGTGCATCAATCGGTGCTGGTCGAGCAGCTCAATCCGCTCAACCCCAATTATACCGACTGGATCCAGAACGCTGCGCCGATGTTCGGCGGCAGCGGACAGCCGGGCGCGATCCCCGATCCGACGACGCTGGCCGTGCTCTACCAGCAGGTGCAGCGACAAGCGGCGATGCTGTCGTTCCTCGACGTGTTCCACGCGCTGATGATCGTCGTGCTGATCGTGTCTCCGGTCGCGTTGCTGATGCGCCCGCCCAAGAAGGGGCAGGGTGGAGGAGGAATGGGACATTGACCGCAAAACGCTTGCTCGCCGGCCTCGCGCCGTTGGCGCTGATGACGGCATGCACCGTCGGGCCGAATTATCACGCGCCCGAGATGGCGGTGCCGGTGTCTTATCAGGGGCCGACGGCCGAAGCGCCTCCGCCGGGGGCCGAGGTCGATCCGGCGACATGGTGGCGAGCCTATGGCGATCTCGAGCTCGACGCGTTGGTCAAGCGCGCGCTGGCCGGCAATCCCGACATCCAGGTCGCCGCGTCGCGCGTGCGCCAGGCGCGGCTCGCGGAGATCGTTGCCGAGGCGCAGGGCAAGCCGACGCTCGATGCGCAGGCCAATGTCAGCTACATCCATTTCTCGAAGAACGCCGGCCTGTCGTCGCTGGCCAAGCAGTTCGGCGGGGGTGGATCGGAATCCGGCAGCGGGTCATCGAGCGGTGGGGTCGCACTGCCGGGCGACGGCATCACGACCTATTCGGCCGGGTTCGACACGAGCTGGGAGCTCGATCTGTTCGGCGGTGCGCGCCGCGGCGTCGAGGCGGCGCGGGCGCGCAAAGAGGCCGCAGTGTGGAACGGACGCGATGCGGCGGTGACGCTGGCTGCCGAGGTCGCCGATGCCTATTTCGCGCTGCGGGCCGACCAGGAACGCGCGCGCATCGTCAATGAGGAAATCGCGCGGCAGACGCGGGCGTTGCAGATCGCGGCGCATATTGCCGAGGCCGGTCTGGCGCCGCATGTTGACGTGACACGGCAGAACGCCAGCATCACCAGCCTTCGCGCTACGCTGGAGCCGATCAACGCTGATATCGCGATGAAGAGCCATGCGCTCGGCATCCTGATCGGCGAGGCGCCCGAGACGCTGACCGCCGAGCTTGCCGCGCCGGCATCAGCGATGGCGCCGGTACCGTCGGTACCGGCGGGGCTGCCGTCCGATCTGTTGCGCCGGCGCCCCGACGTGCGGGCGGCCGAGCGGCAACTCGGCGCGGCGACGGCGGACATCGGCGTGGCGGTCGCGGACCTCTATCCAAAGTTCAACCTGACCGGGATGGCGCAGCTGATCTCCTCGGCGCTTTCGAACCTGTTCACCGGCGACAGTCTGCAATTGACCGGGACGGGGGCGGTACAGTTTCCGTTGCTCGACTGGGGGCGGCGCAAGGCGACGGTGGGGATGCGCAAGGAAGATCGCGAGCAGGCGTATCTCAATTATCGCAAGACCGTGCTCGGCGCGCTGCGCGACGTCGAGGATGCGCTGGCGCAGATCGATACCGAGCGGCGGCGCAATGCCACGCTCAATAAGGCGCTCGCCGATAGCGAAGAGACCGCCAAATCGGTCGAGGCGCAATATCGGACGGGCTTCGTCGCGCAGGATTCGCTGCTGAATGCGGAGACCGATGTGCTCAAGGCACGCGAGCAGGTGGCGATGAGCGACGCGCAGTTGCGCGAATATACCGCTGCCTTGTTCAAGGCGCTGGGCGGCGGTTGGCAAGCCGATGCTGCGAGCTCAGACACGGGCAAGTGACGCCCGTTCCATAAAATAAAAATGCCGCTGCCTGACGAAAGGCGCGGCATCAAGCCCATAATGGTACACCCGATTCGCTTATCGAATCGGGTCAATAGTCATGGCTGTGCAAGCACGCCGATAATCGTCGAACGCCTATCGGCAAAACAGCCCGGATCGCATAATTCCCCTTACAATACAAGGGGAAAGCGCGATCCGAGCTGGCCTGATATAATTACCAGGGGTGGACTTCGATGGGGTGTCCAGCCCCGAAAAGCAGCATCATCATTGTCGTTTCTCCCTTAGCACGCTCGCGAGAGCGTTGCCGATTATTAAAGCAAAATTAAGCATTAGGCAACGAATCGACTGACGTGCCGATCCCGCTTTGGGACCGTCGGTATCCTTAAGGGTTCATCAACATCGTTGACCTAGGGAGGGGCGCATGACTCGCGCGTCTTCCTTCCGGCCTCAGCGTCGTGATGCAGCGTTTCGGCGCGCCGGTGCCGGGGACGACAGATATTTGCCGCCAGTTCGCCCGACGGTGCGGGCCGAGCGTTCGCCGGTGCGCCAGCGCCGGCCCGTCCACTTCGGCCGTATTCGCAGCCAAGCGACGGCGTCTAATTCGACCAACGGCAACAAGCCGATGGCGTGGACCTTTCTGTGCACGGTCGAGATCACGAATTTCTCGGAACTTAGACGCCTGTTGGGCGTCACCGAAGCCGCGCAGGTGATCGACGAGGTTGCCGAGCGCATTTCATCGCTTCTTCCTGCGGCGCGCATACATCCGACAGGGCGGGCAAGCCTCGAATTCGGTTTCGAAAGCGATAACCGGGAGGCTTTGGACGCCACTCTGGAGCTGACGCTCAAGCGTCTGGCCGCAAGTCCTGAGTCGGCGGAGTGCGGATATCGGCTCGACGTCGCCCTGGCCGGCGTGGCCTGCCGGCTGGCGGTAGCGGATGAAGTTCGTATTGCCGAAGCGATCGAGGCGGCGGCGGCGGTCGCGCGGCGCGAGCATCGAATCGTCATCTACGATCTCGACGATGCGACCGGCTCGCTTGACCGCGCCGGGTTGAACCGGGATCTGGCCGGGGCGATCGCGCGTGGCGAAATGTGCCTTCACTATCAGCCCAAGCTCCACGTTCGCCGCCAGGAGGTGACCGGCGTCGAGGCGCTGGTGCGCTGGCGGCATCCGGAAAGGGGGCTGATCTATCCCGGCGATTTCATTCCCGCGGCGGAAGAGGCGCGGGTTATCGCCGACCTGACTTTATGGACACTCGATCAGGTGATTACGGATCAGCGTCGCCTTGCCGCGGCAGGCCACGATCTGGAAATCTTCATCAATATTTCCGGGCAATTGCTCAACGATGCCGGGTTTATCGCCGAGGCGTGCCATCGCGTTCGGACCGCCAATGGCAAAATCGGGTTCGAGATCACCGAGACGTCGGTGATCCGCGACCCCGAGACGGCGATCGCGCATCTGCGGGAGATCGCGGCGATCGGCGTGCCGATTGCGATCGACGATTACGGGGCCGGGCTGTCGTCGCTCGCTTATCTGAAGCAGCTTCCTGCGCGTGAGCTGAAGATCGACAAGATGTTCGTCATCCAGCTGACGAGCAGCAATCGCGATCCCCTGATCGTCCGTTCCACGATCGACCTTGCACACGCGATGGAGATGGAGGTGACCGCCGAGGGCGTCGAGACGCAGGCGGCGCTGGCTTTACTGAGCGTGATGGGCTGCGACATGGTGCAGGGGTTTCTGATCAGCCGGCCGGTACCTTTCGACGTGCTGCTCGAATTCCTGGCGGCGGAACTGCCGATCGCGCATTCGGCGCCCACCAAAGGTGCCTTCAATCAGCCGGCGAGCTTCTGGAAACGTGCCTAGCTGGTTTCCATCGAAATGGTGGCGACGCGTAGGTCCGCTGGCGTTGATCACGTTTGCCCTTGTGGTGATTTCGCCCCCCGCTGTCGCCGAGCCGGGTACACACGCCCCTCAAGGTGATTTCGGACAACAGCTCGATCAGATCAAAAAGGCGATGGGGGCCAATCCAGGACGCGTTCTAAAAGAGGCGCGATCGATCGATCGCAAACTCGCGCGTAGTCGCGTCTCGCCGGAGGAGCGCCGGACTCTTTCCAAAGCGCGCTGGCTGCAAGGCGAGGCATTGCTTCGTCTCAATGATCCGCAATCGGCTGAGCCGTTGCTCGGCAGCGCCTTCAAGTTGATCGGCGGGGACGACAACGCAACGAAGCTGCGGGGCGATATCCTGATGTCACGCGGCAATCTGGATACGGCACGCGCGCGCGTGGCCGATGCTTTGCGCGATTATCACAGCGCCTATGATATTTTTCGACGGCTTGGTGATGCGCGGAGTGAAGCCATCGCATTGCAAAATATCGCATCGCTTTATCGCGATGCCAACGATTTGCAGAACGCATTGAAATACGACGCGCAAGCCTCGGAAACATATAAGGGCGATCCTAGTCTAACAGTTTATCTGCGGATCAATCACGGCAACACGCTCTTTCATCTCAAGCGCTACGGCGAGGCCGACGCCGAATATCGTGCTGCGCTGGTACTCGCCAAGCGGTTGAAAAGCACGAATCTCCAACTCACCGTCCTGGTGAATATGGCGCTCAACAATGTGTTCGGCGGTGCGTTGAAGCCGGCCGAGGGCGTATTGCATCAGGGCTTTGCTCTGAGCGCGGCCTCCAAGGCGGATGGCTGGCTGCCACAACTCTATGCGATCAGCGCCGCTGCGGCGTTTCGTGAGGGTGATCTGGTCCGCGCCGAAGCGGCGATCCGGAAGTCCTTTTCGTCCGACAGCGGCGAATCGGCTATGCTTAACGACCGAGACGCCCATGAATTTGCCTACGACATCTACAAGAAGCTTGGCCGGGACGACCTGGCGCTGGAGCATCTCGAGGCGCTGAAGAGGCTCGACGACCAGGCCGCGAGCCTGGCTGCGTCGACGAACAATGCGCTGATGGCGGCGCGGTTCGATTATACCAATCAGAACCTCAAGATCGCCAAGCTCGAAGCCCAGGATCTGCAGCGCAAGATCACCTACGAACGCGCGCACGCCCGCACCGTCCGGCTGATCTTCATCTCCGCCGGCGGCGTCACGATCATCGTCATCGCGATGTTGGTGTTCGGCATCGTCACGATCCGCCGCAGCCGCAACGAGGAGCGGGCCGCCAAGGATGCGCTCGCCGAAACCAACGACGCGTTGGCCAAGGCGCTTGCCGCCAAGACCGAGTTCCTGGCGACGACCAGCCATGAGATCCGAACGCCGCTCAACGGTATTCTCGGCATGACGCAGGTGATGCTGGCCGATCCCAAGCTCGCCGTTGACCTGCGCGACCGGCTGGGCGTCGTCCATTCGGCGGGGGTGACGATGCGCGCGCTGGTCGACGACATCCTCGACGTCGCCAAGATGGAGACGGGGAACATGACGATCGAGCAGGCGCCGATGGATGTTTGCGCGGTGCTGACCGACGTCGCGCGGATCTGGCAGGATCAGGCGCGCGAGCGCGGGCTCGAGTTCGTGCTCGCGCTCGATGATTGCCCCGCGCATGTGATGGGCGACGCGGCGCGGCTGCGCCAGGTGGTGTTCAATCTGCTTTCCAACGCAATCAAGTTCACCGAACACGGCCGCATCACGCTGAGCGGCAACACCACCGATACCGCCACAGGAAAAATGGTGCGGATCGCCGTTGGCGATACCGGCATCGGCATCGCGCCGGAGAAACTGGACGAGGTGTTCGAATCATTCCGTCAAGCCGACGCCAGCACCACGCGGCGCTTCGGCGGCACCGGCCTGGGCCTGGCGATTTGCCGAAACCTCGCGCGCGCGATGGGCGGTGATGTTTCGGTCGAAAGTGCCGTGGGTAAAGGGACAACTTTCACCGTCGATCTTCCACTCGTCGAAGCGAGCGAGGCGTCTGACGACGAGGGAGCAGGCAAGGCGGAAGACGTGCTGCTGATCGTCGACCGCAATCCGATCACGCGCTCAATGCTCCGCGCCTTGCTGGAAGAGCGGGCAGGAAATGTGGTGTTCGCGGGGTCGCTCGACGAGGTATCCGAGCGGCTTGCGGCGGGCGGGATCGCGCTGGCGCTGTTCGACGAGGCGACGGTGCGAGCCGCGGGCGACGATTGGGCATCGGCGCTCAAGGTTGCGGTTGACCATGCCCGGGATATTCGGACGGTGCTGTTGTGGCGAGCAGCGGAGCCGGACGAGACCGAGCGGATTACCGCCAGTGGAATCGGCGACGTGCTGACCAAGCCGATCGCCGGCCCAGCCCTGCGCGACGCCCTGTATCCGGCGATTGAGACGAATGGAGACGAGGGCGGCGATAGCGACCTTGTATCCGACGCCGCTTGAGTCGATAGAGGGCGGCGGCAATGAATTCACGAGCGAAACGAACCGCAGGTTCCGCGGCTGAACGATGATGAATGTATTATTCATCGAGGATGATCCGATGAATCGGCGTGTCGTCAAGGACATGCTCGATGTCGCCGGCGCGCAACTAACGGAGGCCGAGAGCGGCGAGCGTGGACTCGCGCTGATCGATGAGCATAATTTCGATATCCTGTTGGTCGACCTACGCATGCCGGGGATGGACGGATTCGAGGCGATTCGCCGGATTCGCGCGCGCAATGATGCCAAGGCCAAGCTGCCGATCATCGTGGTGACAGCCGATACCGCCGCCGATCTGCGCGAGCGGTGCCTGGCCGCCGGCGCCGACGAGGTGCTGTTCAAGCCGGTGGCGATGGATTCGCTGTTCGATGCGATCGGCCGCCAACTCGCGCGCGGTGCCGAAGATGGCGGGATGATCGGCTGATCTCCGCGGCGGACTTTATCAGGAAATCGAATATTGGAGGCCCGAGCCGGAATCGAACCGGCGTGCAAGGATTTGCAGTCCTCTGCGTAACCACTCCGCCATCGGGCCGGAGCGGCGCAGATGCGCGGAGGCAGGCCTCGTGTCAACCATCGTGCAGGAATTTTGCGGTTATAGGCGGTTCGGTGCGGGCAAGCCGACATCGAGAGACAAAGGAAGCTTGGCGGGGCAGGGGTGTCGCGATAGAAGCCGGTCGAGACAAACAGTGTATTGCATGACTATAACAGTTGTGCGACAAAGGCAGGCAAGATGAGCGAAGCGACGATCGATACGGTGAATTTCACGCGGATGCGCGAAGCGATGGTGGCGAGCCAACTGCGCACCAACGCGGTCAGCGATCCGCGCGTCGTCTCGGCGATGGCGCGGGTGCCGCGAGAGGACTTCCTGCCCGAGAACCAGCGCACGCTTGCTTATCGTGACACGGCCGTGCCGATCGCGCACGGGCGCGCGGCCAATCTGCCGATCGCGACGGGCAAGCTGCTGACTCAGGCGCAGGTGCGCGCGACCGATCATGTGCTGCTGATCGGCGCTGCCGGGGGCTATGCCGCCGCTGTGCTGGCGCTGCTTGCCAGGGACGTCGTTGCGGTTGAGAGCGATCCCGCGCTGGCGACGCTCGCGCGGACCGCGCTTTCGGCTTATTCGAATGTCGAGCTGATCGAGGCCGATCTCGCCACGGGCGCGCCGAAGCAGGCGCCTTACGACCTGCTGGTCGTCGATGGCGCGGTGGAGCATCTGCCGCAGGCGTTGATCGATCAGGTCCAGCCGGGCGGGCGCGTCGTGACCGGAATCGAGGATCGCGGCGTGACGCGGTTGGCCGCGGGCGTGCGTAGTGCCGGCGGGTTCGGGCTGACGACCTTTGCCGATGTGGATTGCGTTTCGCTGCCCGGTTTCACGCGCCCCAAGACCTTTACCTTCTGACGAGAGAGACACGAGCGCCGCCTATGATTCGATCCATCGTTCTCGGCGGCGCCGCTCTGGCGACGGTTTTCGCATCGCCCGCTTTCGGCGAGACGCTGCAGCAGGCGCTGCGGCAGGCCTATGACAGCAACCCGACAATCACCGGCGCCCGGGCCGGCCAGCGCGCGCTGGACGAATCGGTACCGCTGGCGCGCGCCAACGGCTTGCCGAGCGCGAATGTTGAGACCGACTATACCGAGAACGTGGTGAAGGGCGCCAATGCCTATCTGGCGCCGTCACGATCGCTCACCGTATCGCCGCAAATATCAGTGCCGATCTATGCGGGCGGGGGCGTGCGCAATTCGATCAAGGCGGCGAAGACGCGGGTCGAGGCGGGGCAGGCGAACCTGCGCGAGACCGAAGCCGAATTGTTCACCGCCGTGGTCGGCGCCTATATGGACGTGATCCGCGACGAGGCTATTGTCGGCCTGAACGCGCAGAACGTCCATGTGCTCGAAGTCAACCTAAAGGCGACCAACGATCGTTTCCAGGTCGGCGACCTGACCAAGACCGACGTCGCGCAATCGCAAGCGCGACTGGCCCAGGCGCGCAGCGACCTCGAAACCGCGCAATCCAACCTGATCGCCAGCCGCGAGAATTACGTGCGGTTGATCGGGACGCCGCCGGGCGAGCTGGAGCCGCCGCCGGCGCTGCCGCTGCTGCCGCGCAGCCCGGAAGAGGCGGTGCAGATCGCGCTCGACGACAACCCCACGCTGCTGGCGGCACAGAAGACCAGCGATGCCTATGGCTACGACGTCAAGGCCGCGCGTGCTGATCGGCTGCCCAAATTGAGCCTGTTCGGGAGCGGCACTTATTTCAATTATCTCGGCACGTTGCAGGGCGCCGGCGAGGTTGGCCGTTCGCCCAATTCGGGCAAGTCGGCCGAGGCCGGCGTGCGGCTGACCGTCCCGCTGTATCAGGGCGGGCGTCCGGCCGCCGAGGTGCGCCAGGCGCAGGCTTATCAGAGCCAGGCGATCGAGCAGGCGACCGGCGCCGAGCGGCAGGTGATCGACGATGCGCGCTCGAATTTCGCAGCGTGGCAGGCGGCTGAGCAGGTAATCAAGTCGTCGCAGGTCGCGGTCGATGCCAACCGGCTGTCGCTGCAAGGCGTGCGTGCCGAGAACAGCGTAGGTAATCGGACGATTCTCGACATCCTCAATGCCGAGCAGGAATTGCTCAATTCGCAGGTGACGCTCGTTTCGGCGCAGCGGGACGCTTATGTCGCGGGCTTCGCGCTGTTGGCGTCGATGGGCCATGCCGAGGCGAAAGACCTGGGGCTCGCCAGCGGCGGCCTCTACAACCCCTTGGCGAACTTCAATCGCGTCAACCACAAGATGTGGGATTGGGACGAGGATCCGACGCCCAAGCCGGTCGCCACCGGCACGGCCAATACGCCGACCCAGGGCGCCGACGTCCACGAATCGGCAGTGCCCACCCTCGATTCGCCCATTGACAGCGGGGTACCAAATCCCGCAGTTACCGGCGGTTGAGGTCGTTAACCGTAATGCGGACGAGGTTGCCGATGGGGGATGTAAGCGCCGAACCGTCGATGGAGGATATCCTGTCCTCGATCAAGCGGATCATTGCCGAGGAGGGCGACGCCGCGCCCGCGCCGCGCCAGAAGAAGCCGATCCGGCCCGCAGCGCTCGCCGAGCGTGCCGCCGCCGTTTCCGCGCCGGCGGCGGTCGACGAGCATGACGACGATGACGACGAAATCCTGGAGCTGAGCGATCCCGTGCCTGCCGCCAAGCCGAGCCAGAAGGCGCCGCGCGCCGAAGACGACATCCTGTCGCGTCAGACGGCCGAATTGAGCCGCGGCGCGCTCGACGCGCTGTCGCGGATGATCGTCAAGCCCGAGACGACCGGCACCGACACGCTGGAAGGGCTGGTTCGTGAGATGTTGAAGCCGATGCTGCGCGACTGGCTCGACGCCAATCTGCCCGCGATGGTGGAACAGATGGTCGCCCGCGAAATCGCCCGGATCACCGGCCAGGCCAGCTGACGGCGTGCCCTCGGGGAGACGGGCGAGCCGCTTCGGCAGGCTGGTTCTGCTCCCCTGGCTGATCGCGGCGAGCACGCCCTCGCTGCCGCCGCTCCCCGACCCCTACGCCGCACCGCCCAAGGGGGTGGTAGCTTCCTTGCTGCGCCGTTCGCAATTCGGCGAGGCGGGGGCTGACGCTGCGATCCAGCGCTGGCTTGCCGCCAATGCCCATGGCGCGGCGGTCGACCGTGCGGCAATGTGGCACCGGCTGTGCAGCGATTACGGCCTGCGCGGTTGGTACGAAGCGGCACTGCACGCCTGCACGAGCGAAGCGACGGTTGCCCCCAGGGGCGAGGCCGATGACGATATCGCGATGGCGCGGGCGTTGCAGGGGCTGCCGCCAGTGCGCGCGATCGGATCGGCAAGGGTGCCGCTGATGCCGAACAAGCTCGGCAGCCGCAGCGCTAGTGTCGTCGTTGATGGTTTCGCCTTACCGTGGTTCATCGATAGCGGGGCCGAGGTTTCGGTGGTGTCGCAATCGGTCGCCGATCGCATTGAGGTGCGGATGCTGACGGGCAATGTGCAGGTCGGCACGACCACGGCGCCGGTGCAGGGCCGGATGGGGGTGATCGATACGCTGTCGATCGGCGGCGCGACGGTGGAGAATCTACCGGTGCTGGTGCTGCCCGATGCCCAACTGACCATTGCGGATTTGCCGACGATCCCGGCGATCCTGGGATTGCCGGCGCTTGCCGCGTTCCACCGGGTAGCATGGCTGGACGGCGCGAGCGAGCTGGCGCTGGGCGATGACGCGCCGGCGGTGCCCGCGGATGCGCCGCGGCTCTATTGGCACGAGGAAGGGGTGGGCGTGCCGATCTCCACGGCGCGGGGCACGCGCGGCGCGCACCTCGATAGCGGTGCCAACGCCAGCTATTTGCGCGCCGCCGGCCACGCCCTGCTGAGCCGCGCGCAGGAACGCGCCGCGGTGACGCACGACCGGCGGATCGGCGGGGCGGGCGGCGTCGTCGCGACGCGCCACAAGGTGTTGCCGAAACTGACGATCAAGCTCGCTGGTGCGCCGGTGACGCTGACCGACGTATCGATCATCGAGCAGGACAAGGAAGGCGCGGCACGCATCGGCGACGATGCGATTCGGCAATTGGGCGAACTGGCCCTTGATTTCGACCGGATGCGGGTGAGCGCCGCACCACTGGCGTCCTGACCAACCGATTGCTCGCCGGTCATCGCGCGTTCAGCTTCGTTTTCCTAGCATTGCGGCTCCCTGATTCATCATGCCGGAGGTGTTTTCATGCGCTTGATGTCGAAGGTTCTGCTCGGCGGGTTCGCGACGGTCGCGTTGGCCGGAACCGCGGTGGCAGCGGAACATGCGGTCCATGTCATGAATGTGGCGATGCCCGATGGAACGATCGCCAAGGTTCGCTACGTCGGTGACACGCCGCCGCAGGTGCATTTCGTGCCGGTCGCGGTGCGCGCGGTGCCGGTGGCTATGGTCGATCCCGGCTTCGCGGCGATGGACCGGATGATGGCCGCGATGGACGCCCGGGCGGATGCGATGATGCAGCAGGCGGCGATGATGGCGCGACTGCCCGCCACCGCCGTGCCGCTGCAGCATGCCGATATGAAGACGGTGCCGGGCGGGACGGTCAGCTATTCCTATGTGTCGACGACGAGCAGCAACGGCTGCACGCAGACCGTGCGGATGACCTCGAACGGATCGAGCGATCAGCCGCAGGTGATCCGTACCAGCGCGGGCACATGCGACAACGCCAAGGTGACGCCAGCGGTCGCCGACGGCGTGGCGCCGGCGAGGACGGTTAAGGCCGTGGAGACCAAGCCGATCGCGAACAAGCCGGTCGACCCGAATACGATCTGACTCGCGCGGCGCGACTGTTGTTCACGGGTTTGGCTTAGGAGGCGGCGGGCGACACCCGCCGCTTTTCCTTTGCGCGCAGCCTCGCTAAGGCCGCTCGCATGACCGAGCTGCCCAAGACCTTCAGCCCCGCCGAACTCGAGAACCGCTGGTACGCCCATTGGGAGGAGACCGGCCAGTTTCACCCTGATCGCCCGAACGCCGAGCCATGGACGATCGTCAATCCGCCGCCCAACGTCACGGGCAGCCTGCATATCGGCCATGCGCTCGATAACACGCTGCAGGACATCCTCGTCCGCCACGCGCGCCTGCAAGGCAAGGATGCGCTGTGGGTGGTCGGCACCGATCACGCCGGCATCGCCACGCAGATGGTGGTCGAGCGCCAGATGGCTGAGAAGCAGGACAAGCGCACCAACTATTCGCGAGAGCAATTCGTCGAGAAGGTGTGGGACTGGAAGCGCGAGAGCGGCGGCCAGATCACCCAGCAGCTCCGCCGCCTCGGCTGTTCGATGGACTGGGCGAACGAGCGCTTCACGATGGACGAGGGCTTCTCCAAGGCCGTCCTCAAGGTGTTCGTCGATCTCTATAACGAAGGCCTGCTCTACCGCGACAAGCGGCTGGTCAATTGGGATCCGGGCCTCGGCACCGCGATCAGCGACCTCGAGGTCGAGACGCGCGAGGTGCAGGGCAAGTTCTGGCATCTGAAATACCCGCTGGCCGACGGCTCCGGCTTCATCGAGGTTGCGACCACGCGCCCCGAAACCATGCTTGCCGACATGGCAGTCGCCGTCCATCCCACCGACGCGCGCTACACCGCGTTGATCGGCAAGACGGTCAAGCTGCCGATCACGGGGCGCGAGATTCCGATCGTCGCCGACGAGCATGCTGATCCCGAACTCGGATCGGGCGCGGTCAAGATCACGCCGGGGCATGATTTCAACGACTTCGAAGTCGGCAAGCGCGCCGGATTCAAGCCGGCCGAGATGCTCAACATGCTCGATGCCAAGGCGCAAGTGACGCAGACCGCCGATGGCCTGATCCCCGCCGACCTCATCGGTCTCGACCGGTTCGAGGCGCGTGACCGCGTGGTCAAGCTGCTCGACGAAGCCGGTGCGCTGGTCCGCATCGAGGATCGCGTGATCCAGACGCCTTATGGCGACCGCTCGGGCGTGGTGATCGAGCCGTGGCTGACCGACCAATGGTATGTCGACGCCGCGACGCTCGCCAAGCCGGCGATCGAGGCGGTGCGCTCGGGCAAGATCAAGATCGTCCCCAAGACCTGGGAAAAGACCTTCTTCAACTGGATGGAGAACATCCAGCCGTGGTGCGTGTCGCGGCAATTGTGGTGGGGGCACCGGATTCCGGTTTGGTATGGGCCGCGCGCGTTTTCGAAGCAGGAAAGGGCCGGCACGAGCTTAGCTGACACCGTTTATAGTTTTCAAAAACTGGATGGACTGGAAAACTCCGGCAACATCCTTGATGAAGTTCGGGTGTGCCTAACCGCGGACGAGGCCGTTCGTGCTTTCGAGGAGTATTATCGGGAGAAGGTCGGCAACCGGCGCGTTCGTCTTTGCGAGGATGAGCGAGCAGCGGATGCCCTGCTGCTATCTCCAGACTTTGACCCTCAATCTGAAGTCGCAATTTGGCAGGATGGCGACGTCCTCGACACCTGGTTCTCCTCCGCGCTGTGGCCGTTTGCGACGATGGGCTGGCCCGAGGGCGATCAGCCCGAATGGCAGCGTCGCTACCCCAATGACGTGCTGATTTCCGGCTTCGACATCCTGTTCTTCTGGGATGCGCGGATGATGATGCAGGGCTTGCACTTCCTCGGCGACGTGCCGTTCCACACGCTCTACCTGCACGGCCTCGTCCGCGCCGCCGACGGCGCCAAGATGTCCAAATCGAAGGGCAACACCGTCGATCCGCTCGGGCTGATCGACCAATATGGCGCCGATGCGCTGCGCTTCTTCATGGCGGCGATGGAGAGCCAGGGCCGCGACATCAAGATGGATGAAAGCCGCGTCGCCGGCTATCGCAACTTCGCCACCAAGCTGTGGAACGCCGCACGCTTCTGCCAGGCCAACGGCATCGGCGCCAGCACAACCCTCGACGCGCCGGCGGCGGCCCACGCCGTCAACAAATGGATCATCGCCGAGACGGTCGAGACGATCCAGGCGGTCGATCTCGCGCTCGCCGACTATCGCTTCGACGGCGCTGCAAACGCGATCTACCAATTCGCCTGGAGCCGCTTCTGCGATTGGTATCTGGAGCTGATCAAGGGCCAGATCGACGACGAGACCAAGGCGGTCGCCGGCTGGGTGCTCGACCAGATCCTGGTGCTGCTCCACCCGTTCATGCCGTTCATCACCGAGGAACTGTGGCACGCGCTAGGTGAGCGGCAGAACGATCTGATCGTCGCGCAATGGCCCAAGGCGGATGCCCGCGCGCTCGATGCGGAGGCGGTGAGGGAGATTGACTGCCTGATTCGCCTCGTCTCCGACCTGCGCACCGCACGGACCGAACTCAACGTACCGCCGGGGGCGAGAGTGCCGCTCCATCTCATAACCAACGATCGAGACGTCGTGGCTCAGGCTGGCGGCCGGATGAGCGCACAGGAAGCTACGTTGTGCCGACTGGCGCGAGTCCAATGGGTGAGCGCGGGCAATTTTTCGCTCGACGGGGCCGTTGCTCAGATCGTGGTTGATGGCCTGACCTACGCACTGTCGCTTGAGGGCATCATCGACCTCGACGCCGAACGCGCCCGGCTCACCAAGGCGATCGAGGCGGCGGCGAAGGAGCGGGATGCGCTTGCGGCGCGCCTCGCCAACCCGAATTTCGTCGAGCGCGCCAAGCCCGAGGCGGTCGAAAAGGCCCGCGCCGACCATGCCGACAAGGCCGCCGAGGCCGATCGACTGCAAGCGGCGCTCGCGCGGCTGGGCTGACTTACCGCCGTCATTGCGAGGAGCGTTAGCGACGAAGCAATCCAGGGGACCGCACGGTAGCTCTGGATTGCTTCGCTCCGCTCGCAATGACGGTGCGGGGCGCGGCTATCGATCGGCGGGTACCATCACCTCGATCACGCCGGCCGCGATCGAGGCGATTACCGGGGTGCGCGCGAGCACCTCGCCGTCGATCGAGATCGGCAGCGGCGGCACGGTGGTGATGCGCAGCCGGGTGCCGGTGAAATCGACGACATCGTCATGTCGCGCGTCGAGCCGCAGGATGCTTGCCGCCCAGTTCTTGAGCAGCCGACGCTTGAAATGCCCGGTCACCGCCTGCACGACGATTTCGCCGGACGTCACGCTGGCGGCGTCGACCAGTTCGGTGCCGCCCTGGAAGCGGCCGTTGGAAATCCGCACCTCCAGTGCTCGTAGAGTCCGTTCGCCGGTGCCGTCATCGACGCTCAGCGTGAATGGTCGGAATTTCGCATATTGCAGCACCGCCCAGCCGGCATAGCCGAACCGCCCGAGATAGCGCTTCAGCCCATGCGGCACCGTCCCGGCGATCTGCGGCGAGATACCGATCGCTGCGCAATTGGCGAAATAATCATGGTCGATCTTGCCGAGGTCGATGCGCTGTAATCGTCCGCTGCGGATCACCTCGATCGCGCCGTCGATATCGAGCGGGATGCCGAGCGACCGCACGAAGCTGTTGGCGGTGCCGAGCGGCAGCACCGCCAGCGCGGTGTTGGTGCCGACGAGATGATCGACCAGCCCGCTGATCGTCCCGTCGCCGCCGCCGAGGATCATCAGGTCCGGCTTCTTTGCGAGCGCGGCGCGCATGGTGATGTCGAGCTGCGCCGGATCGGCCACCGCATGCGCGTCGACGGGGAAGGGCAGGTCCTTCATCTGCGCGCAGGCATGATCGAACAGGTCGCGGCCCTTGCGCGATTGCGCGTTGACGATCATTGCCGCCGACCGAATTTGCGTGTCCTCTTTCATCACCACCGCTTAGCCCGCTCGCGGCGCTTGCACCATCGGCACTTGCGGCCCAATGAACGCGCATGAGCCACTATCCCGCGCTTCGCCTCCGTCGCACTCGCGCTGCCGCCTGGAGCCGCCGCCTCCATGCCGAAACCGTCCTGACGCCCGCCGACCTGATCTGGCCGCTGTTCGTGGTCGAAGGCGAGGGCCTCGAGCAGCCGATCGCCAGCCTGCCCGGCGTCTCGCGCTGGTCGGTCGACGGCATCGTCGCGCGCGCGCGCGAGGCGCGCGATCTCGGCATTCCGTGTGTCGCGCTGTTCCCCTATACCCAGCCCGATCGCCGCAGCGACGACGGGGCGGAAGCGCTCAACCCCGATAACCTGATGTGCCAGGCGATCGAGGCGCTGAAGGACACCGTGCCCGAGGTCGGCGTGCTCACCGACGTCGCGCTCGATCCCTATACCAGCCACGGCCATGACGGGCTGCTCGACGAGGCCGGCTATGTCCTGAACGACGCCACCGCCGAAATGCTGGTCGGGCAGGCGCTCAACCAGGCGCGGGCCGGTGCCGATATCATCGCACCTTCGGACATGATGGACGGCCGCATCGGCATGATCCGCGAGGCGCTGGAAAGCGAGGGGTTCGTCAACGTCCAGATCATGTCCTACGCCGCCAAATACGCCAGCGGCTTCTACGGCCCGTTCCGCGACGCGGTCGGCGGCCGCGGGCTGCTCAAGGGCGACAAGATGACCTACCAGATGGACGCCGCCAACTGGCAGGAGGCGCTGCGCGAGGTCGAACTGGATCTCGACGAGGGCGCCGACAGCGTGATGGTCAAGCCGGGCCTGCCCTATCTCGATATCGTCACCCGGGTGAAGGAGCGGTTCGAGGTGCCGGTGTTCGCCTATCAGGTATCCGGCGAATATGCGATGATCGAGGCGGCGGCAGCATCCGCCGCCGGTGATCGTGACGCGCTGGTGCTCGAAACCCTGCTGGCGTTCAAGCGCGCCGGATGCTCGGGCGTGCTGACCTATCATGCCGCGCACGCGGCGCGGCTGCTCGGCGCGTGATCGAAACCGAGCGCCTGATCCTGCGCGTACCGCTGGCCGGCGATCGCGCGGCGCTGCATGCGATGTGGGCGGACCCGGTGGTGATGGCCGATCTCGGCCCGGTGATGAATAGCGAGAAGGCCGACGCGACGCTCGCCCGGCACGACAGTTATCGCCACGAAGGGCTCGGCTTCAATGTCGTCGAGCGGCGCGAGGACGGCCGGGTGATTGGCTTTTGCGGGCTCAAGCGCGGCAATCCGGGTTCGCCGATCGCCGGGCTGGTCGAGGTCGGCTGGATGTTCGCGCAGCCCTATTGGGGGCAGGGCTATGCCCGCGAGGCGGCGATGGCGAGCCTCGGTTGGGCCTGGGCGACCCTTGCCGAGCAGCGGATCGTCGCCATCACCGCGGCGCGCAATCTCAAGAGCCAGCGGCTGATGGAGCGGATCGGCATGGAACGGGTTCCGGACGGCGATTTCGATCATCCGGCGTTCGAACCCGGCGATCCGCTGCGGCGGACGGTGACCTATGCGATCGCCAGGCCATGATCGACACCGATCGCCTTGTCATTCGCCCGTGGCACGACGGCGACCGCGCGCCCTTTCATGCGATGTGCCGCGACCCTGAGGTGATGCGCTTCCTCGGCCCGCCGCAATCGCGGGCCGATACTGATGCCGCAATCGATCGCATGCGGGCGATGCAGGCGACGCATGGTTATTGTTTCTGGGCGGTCGAGCGGCGTGACGATGCCGCGTTGATCGGCTTTTGCGGGCTGAAGCCAGGCAGTCCGCCGATCGACGGCGAGATCGAGATCGGCTGGCGCTTCGGCAGGCCATTCTGGGGCCAGGGCTATGCCCGCGAAGCCGCCGCGGCTTGCCTCGACTGGGGATGGCGGATGCTCGGCGCGGCCGAAATCGTGGCGATCACCGTTCCCGCCAACACGCGAAGCTGGGGCCTGATGGAGCGGCTCGGCATGGTGCGGGTGGCGGACGGCGATTTCGACCATCCCAACGTGCCCGACGGCAGCCCGCTCAAGCGGCACATTCTCTACCGGATCGCGCGGCCCGGCTGAGCGATCAGCTGCCGGGAATGCGCTTCTGCAAATCGGCGATCGTCGCGCTCTCGGCGGCGACCTGCGCCTCGCCTTTGTCATGGAGGCTGTCGAGCGCCGGATAGGCGGGTTCGAGCGCATTGGCGCGGGCGATGGCGAGTTCGTCCAGCGCGCTCATCGCGGCGGTCGATTCGGCACGGATGCCATCGAGCTCGGCCAATGCGGTCTGCGCGTCGAGCCAGGCGTCGCTGCCGATTCCGGAAGAGGCCGTGGCCGTGACGAGATCGCGCGTACGGGGGACAGCGGCGGTGAAAGCGGAATCGGCGGCGGAAAGCTGCTTACCGAGCGCCGCCAGCCGTTCGTCGAGACCGGCATCAGGTGTCGCCACGGGGGCCGGCGCCGGCGTGGTCGGCGCTTCCCCCATCCGCTCGATGGGGCGGGGCGCGAGCGATGGGAAATCGCTGCCTTGCTGGGCACAGCCGGCGAGCAGGGCGAGCGCGGCCAACGGCACGAGAAGCGGGCGATCCATGGCCTGCGATCTATGGACCGCAAACAATCTGCGCAATGGGCTTGCGCTCCACCGAATCCGCTTCTATGTCCGCCACTCCCAAGCGCCCGTAGCTCAGCTGGATAGAGCATCAGACTACGAATCTGAGGGTCGGACGTTCGAATCGTTCCGGGCGCGCCAAAAACCCCCGCCAAGTTCAACGACTTGGCGGGGGTTTTCGTTTTTGGCGGTGGAGCATTCCGACTTTGCGAATTCGTTCAAGGCATTGCGGGATTAGGGCAAGGCCACGGAATGGTCATCCGTTGTCGATAGCGCTCGCGAGATCGGTGATTTGAGGGCGAGGATCAATACGCCTCCGGCAAAGCCGATTGCCGCGTCGAGAGCCCAGAACATCGCCGGCGTCATCTCGCTGTAGAAGCTGCCGACCCAGCCCATCAGCACTGAGCCCAGAAACAGCGAGAGAAACGCACCGCCCATCAGCGTCGCGTTCATCTTGGGGGGCGCGGCCTCCGAAATCAGCGCGAGCAGCACCGGCCAGAAATAAAGGAAAGCGACGCCCATGCCGGCAAAGGATAGCAGCGGCCAATAAACCGCGACGCGGCTGCCGGCAGGCGTGAGGATGCAGCCGAGCGTGATGACCGAGGCGGAGACGCCCGTCAGCATCGATCCCAGCCCGATCTTGCCGATATCGCCGGGCTCGCGGCCGCGCTTCGCCTGCCAGCGCCACAATGCGACGAGCGGCGGCACCGCGACGATGCTGGCGAAGGCATCGACCGAATTGAACCAGCTCGCCGGCACCTCGCCCCATGGCGTTGCCAGCGATACGTGGCCGTTGACCCAGACGATGCCAATGTTCCAGATCATCGGATAGGCGATGTTGGGCAGCACGGTGAGCAGGATCACCAGCACGAGCATCCAGGTGCGCGTGCGTTCGGCGGGCGTCATCGGCGGGAAATGATGGCTTTTCGCCGCTACACGCCCTTCGGGAAAGTAGCGCTGGCCGGCGAGATAGATGCACAGCGCGAGGATCATCAGCGCGCCGGCCAGCCCGAACCCGTAATGCCAGCCATAAGCGGCGGCGATCGCGCCGCAGCCGATCGGCCCCAGCACCGCGCCGATGTTGATCGCGGCGGAAAAGATCGTGTAGCCCTGCGTCCGCCAGGATTCATCCTCGGCCGGATAGAGTCGTCCGACTTGCGCGGAGATGTTGCCCTTCAGGCAACCCGACCCGCAGATCAACAATACCAACGCGACGAGAAAGCTCGCGTCGAACGCCATCGCGAGGTGCCCGGCGCTCATCAGCAACGCGCCGATCACGACCGTACGGCGCGCACCCAGCCAGCGATCGGCGATCAGCCCGCCCAATACGGGCGTGAAATAGACCAGCCCCGAATACCAACCGAAGATCAGCGAAGCGAAGGCCTGATTGCCGATCGGCCCGCGCACCTCGAACAAATGGCGGAGCATGCCGAGGCCCAACACGTTCTCCGCATGGCCCGGCGTGAGCAATTGCTGGACCATGTAGAGCGCCAGCAGCGAGGTCATGCCGTAATAGGAGAACCGCTCCCATGCCTCGGTGAAAGCGAGATAGGCGAGGCCCCTGGGGTGGCCGAGGAAGCCGGTGTCGTTGGTCGATGCGGCGATCGCGGTGGCGGCCAAGCGTTTCTCCTTATTCCTCGTCGGGATAGGGACCGACTCCGCCATCGGCGATGAAGCGGTCGATCCGGGCATTCAACACAGGCAGGGGCACCGATCCCATCTGCAATACGGTATCGTGGAAAGCGCGGATGTTGAACTTCGGTCCCAACGCTTTCTCGGCCTTGGCGCGATCCTGGCGGATCGCCATCTCGCCGAGATAATAGGACAGCGCCTGTCCCGGCCAGGCGATGTAGCGATCGACCTCGGTCTGGATCTCGTGATCGGCGAGCGCGGTGTTGTCGTGTAGATATTGCTGCGCCTGCTCGCGAGTCCAGCCCATCGTGTGGATGCCGGTATCGACCACCAGGCGCGCGGCGCGCCACATCTGGTAGCTCAGCATCCCGAAGCGCTGATAAGGCGTTTTGTAGATGCCCATCTCCTGGCCAAGATATTCGCAATAGAGCGCCCAGCCCTCGCCATAGGCCGAAATGTAGGTATCGCGCCGGAACGCGGGCAGATCCTTGTTCTCGGCGGCAAGCGGCATCTGGAAGGCGTGACCGGGCGCGCTTTCATGCAAGGTGAGCGCGGGCAGCGCATAAAGCGGCCGCGACGGTAGATCATAGGTATTGACGAGGTATACGCCGGGGCCGCCCCTGCCGCTGGTGTAATAGGGCGCGATATCGGCCGGCACCGGCACGATCGCAAAGCGGCGGCGCGGAAGGTGGCCGAACCATTTTGCCGCGACGCCATCGAAGTCCTTGGCGATCCAGGCGGCGTCCTCGAGCAATTCCTGCGGGGTCTTGGCGTAGAATTGCGGATCGGTGCGCAGGAAGTGCAGGAACTCGGGGAACGTCCCCTTGAACCCGGCATCCTTCATGGTCTGCAGCATTTCGGCGTGGATCGTCGCCACTTGATCGAGGCCGAGCTGGTGGATCTGCTCGGGTGTCATGTCGAGCGTGGTGAATTCCTTGATCTTCGCCTGGTAATAGGCCTTGCCGTCGGGCAGGTCATAGGCGTGGATCGAGGGTTGCGCGTGGGGGATGTAATCGTCGCGCAGGAACGTCAGCAGCGTCTTGTGCGCGGGGATCACCGATTGCTCGATCGCCTTGGCGCCATCGGCGCGCAGAGCGGCCTGGGTTGCAGCCGGGATGCTGGTGGGCATCTTCTCGAACGGCTTGTAGAAAATGCTGTCTTCGGGCTTGGTGACGTCGATCACCGAAGTCACCGTGTCGTCGCGGCCCTGCAGGGTGATCTTGGGCGGGGTGAAGCCTCGCGCCAAACCGGCGCGCATATTAGCGATTTCCTGCGCGAAATAGCGCGGAAATTCATTGAGCTGCGAAACGTAGTTACGATAATCCTGCTCGGTAGTGAACGTTCGCCGTGCAGTGCCGGCGAGATCACCCCAGAACGAGGTATCGGCATTGAGCGGGCGCTGATAGTCCTTGAATTTCTGCTGGTTGATCAGAACGGCGATCTGCGCCTTGTAGACATCGTAATTGACCTGATTGGCTTGCGACAGCTTGGCGCGGTCAAGCTGATCGAGCTGGCTCATCACCTGCTGCCAATAGGCCAGGCGCTTTTCCTGCGCGGCTTGCGATACATCGGGCAGATCGGCGCTGACGTGCGAACTGGGATTGTCCTCATCGTCCGCGAACTGATGCTGGCGCCAATCCCATTCAGCTGAGTAGATCGATTTGAAGCGCGCATCTTCGGCGTTTTCGGGTTGCGCCGGTGCGCACGAACAGGCGGGGTGATCCTGGGCGACGGCCGGGGGGGCGGTGGCAGCCATGACGATGATGCCTGCTATTCCCATGATGATCGACCGTTTCAAGATTCGTGTCCTCCCATCCGAAATCACTCTTGTCGTATACCGTATAACCGTATCACATCAACCGCGTACCGCGCCGCGCCAGTGGACGTCGCTGCTTAATAAGCGCCGACCTTCACGCGGACGAGGCGGCTTTCCTTGTGGAAATTGATTCCGTAATCGACCTCGTCGCCATTGAGCCAGCGCTGCGGTTGCCAGGTGTCACCGACATATTTGCCTTCCTCGACACGCAGCAACTGGCCGTGCCGACCGTCCCTGGCGGCGCGGGCGAACTCGACGCGCACGTCGGTGCCGGTGACGAGGAAGTGTTGCTGATCGAGCCGGATCACCAGCGCGCGGCCGTCCACGTCGGGCGAGTTGGAAATGATCGCCGGCGATTCGCCCCATGGCGGCGGGCCGAATGACAGCGTCACTCGCCAGTCGCCGAAATCGAGCGTCTGGCGCGGCTCGCCCAATGCCTCGACCGCCGCCTTTAGCTGCCCATCAGCCATTGCCTGGGCGAGCAAGCTATCGATCGAGCCGAGCAGCGCGTAGTTGCGCGCGTGCGCATCAATGGCCTTGGCCTGCGCGTCGGAGGGCGGGTTGTCGATGCCGAAGATCGAGAAGCCGATGCCGTCATTCGCCAGGATGTAATAGAGGAAGGGTGCGGTCTTCGGATCGAAGCCGGTCTCCGAAATCCAGGAGGGATTGTCGGGGCGGTGATATTGCGCGAGCACCTTGCGGAACTCGGTCGCGTCGGTGGTGTAGAGATCGGTGCCGATCAAGTCGATCGACGGGCTGACCGCGCGCCAGACGTCGAACACATTGTAGGTCGCGCCGCCGCTCGGATAGTCCATGCCCGGATAGCGCTTGTCCTTGTAGCGCAGCCAGCAGTTCACATACATCGGCAACGGATAGACCTGCTTGCCGGCCGCGGCGACGGCGTTGATGTAGCGGGCATTGGCCCAGGCGTTGAACATTTCTTCGGCATCGGCGCCGAATAGCTGGCTCCAGGTACCGGCCCTGCCGCCGACGCGCTGCTGGATGGCGGCGGGAACGGGGCCATTGAACGCCGCATTGGCCGCCGGGCTGTGATCGCGCACCGCGCCGATCGTGCCGGGCTCGTTCTCGACTTGAACCATGATGACGGTATGGCGGGCGCCATCAACCTTCCTGAGGTGCGCCATGAGCGCGCCGAAGGCGTGGCTGTCCGCTTGAAGCGTGGCCGGGGCGAAGGTGGAAAGATCGCCGAGCGGCTGGCCGTGCTCATCGAGCTGGCGCGGATAGGTTTTGGCGTCGGCCTTTATCCATTCGGGCGCATATTGCATCTGCCCGTTTTTCCACGTGCCGAACCACAGCAGGATCAGGCGCTTGCCGCTCATGCGCGCCTTGGCGATCAGCGCATCGATATTGGTGGTATCGAAATGGCCGGGGGAAGGCTCGAACTGTTCCCAATAGACCGGCGCCTCGACGGTATTGGCATGGAGCGCTTCGACCGACTGCCACGATCGGTCGAGCATTTGCGGCCAGGCGCTCGAATTGTGCAACTGTGCCGCCAGAATGAAGAACGGCTTGTCGTCGACCATCAGGGTGAAATGCCCGTTATGGGTGACGAGGCGCGGGATCGTGCCGCCATTAGCCGGCCGAGCGGCGCTGTGGACCGCGGCCGATAAAGGGTTGGGGATGGTCATGGCGACGGCCATCCCCAGCGCCGCGGCATATGTCATTCGCTTGCGTCTCCCTGGAAAAAATGGGGCCGCTGTTTCAGGCGGCCCCAGGTCAGGTTCGGTGGAAAATGCCGATGCGCCTCAGAATTCGGCGGTCAGGCCGAAGAAGATATGGCGGCCGAGCGCATCGTAATAGCCCGGGAACGTGTTTCCGTTGCCGTATACGTTGTTCTGGCCTTCGTATAGCGCCGGCGGATCCTTGTCGAAGATGTTGTTGATGCCGGCACGCAGCGACACGCCGTCGAGCACCTTCACTGTTCCGGCAAGATCGAAATAGTTATACGCCTTGATCTTGGCACCGTAGATGTAGTTGGTACCGGCCAGCAGCGAATTGGTCTGGTTGCTGGTGATCTCGGTCGCACCCTTGTAGCGCCAGTTGATCGACAGCGTGGCGTGCGACCATGGCATCTGCCACGTCATGCGGAAGGTATGCCGCCAGTGCGGGTTCGGCTGCCCGCAGCTTGGACCATAAAGACCCGCGCAGTCATAGGTGCCCAGCCCCGGCAGCGGTTCGGTGATTTCGTGGAAGAGATAAGTGCCGACGAAATCGAAGTTCAGATTGCCGGAACTGCCCAATCCCAAGGTGTAATTGCCGTTGATATCCAGACCGTCGGTCTTGAGATAGCCCGTGTTCTGCGTCGTCGCGATGACGTAACCATCCGTGCCGAACAGCACGCCCGATTGCGGGTCGCGATGGAACAGGTTGCAAAAGAAGGGATTGTTGCTGTCGATGCACTGCTTGATGATCAGGTTTGCATCGATCGAGCTGATGTAATCCTTTACCTTGATATTGTAATAATCGATCGACAGCGACAGCGATGGCACGAAAGTCGGCGTGAACACCGCGCCGATCGTGTAGGTGTCCGCCTTCTCGGGCTTCACGTCGGGATTGCCGCCATATTGCTGGACGCAGACCGCTGCCGGACATTCCGGAATGCTGCCATATTGTGCCGCGGTGACGCCACTTGCCTCGCAGGCCTCGAGCGTTGCGTTCGGGTCGCTCGCCGTCGGGTTGGCGCCCGAGCATGGATCTTGCGACGAGACGTTGCCCACGCCCTGCGACTGGAACAGTTCAGCGATATTGGGCGCGCGCACCGCGCGATTGTAGCTGGCGCGGAAGCGGATATCGCTGGTCGGCGCATAGTTGAACTCAAACTTGTAGGTTGAGGCCTTGTAGCTCGACTCCGAAACCGTGCCCTTGTTCTTGTACCGCGAATAACGGAAGCCACCATCGATGCTGAGTTCGTGCATGAGCGGCACGTTCTCGACGATCGGTACGTTGAGTTCGGTGAACACTTCGGTCACGTCGATCGTGCCGTGCGAGTTGGTCGTGCCCTTCGACTGCGCGACTTCATCAGCCTGAAAATCGAGATATTCCTCGCGATGCTCCGCACCAATGGCGACCGCGAGGCCCTGGGATGCCCAGGGGCTGACGATGCCGTAGCTCGTGAGATCTGCGTTGACTGTATTGTTGAGTACCAACTCCTTGTATGTGCCATGCGTATAGCTGGGCACGTAGAGATAGTTGTAGCCCGCGTCGGAGATGGTGCCGTAACCGAACACGTCGACCGGCACGCAATTGGGATCGCTGCCGTCGATCACCGATTGACAGGTTGGCGTGCCATCGACGTTGGAGACCTGAAGGCCATTCGCCGCGCGTGTCTGATCGATGTCGTTCTTGTAGCTTTCGTCGTAAACGACTTGTGACCGTAGCGCACTGAAATCGTATGTGATTCCTTCGGCAAGCTTGCCGCGCAAGCCGGCGGTGATGCGGTAATCGGTGTGGCGCAAGTCATCGCGCCGCGGGGAGCTGCCATCCGAGGTCGGGCGATATCCGATGAACACGTTCTCGGTGGTTGGCGTGCCGGCGTCGCTGCCGCACAATGTCGTTGCCTGCGACGCGCTCATCAGCGGGTTGTCACAGTTGATCTTGAACGTCGTTCCCTGCCAGATTGCCGATGGGGCGACCTGCGACCAGGTATGATCGTCCATGAACATCACACTGCCATAGAGCGTGAAAAGGTCCGAAATATCGTAATGCGCGAAAGCGCCGGCGGTATAGCGGTTGTCCGACCGCTGGAAATAGTTGGTCGGCGCATAATTGTACGCAAACGAGCTGTCATACGGTACCCAGCTCTTGCTGCCATCCTTGGCGTTGACCAGCGTTTCACCCTTGTTGGGGCCGCTCAGCAGCGTGAACAGGCCATATTGATTGTTGCTCGATCCGCCGCAGCGTAGCGTGCTGTTTGCGTCATCGGCAGGATCCAGCGCGCAGGCGGACACGTCGCGTGACGATTCCAGGACCGGGTTCGAATGGCGGTTGCCGACGAACATCGTGACGTTACCGCGATGGTCCGCGAAGTCGGTGCCGATCGCAGCGTTTATCTCGTACGTGTCGCCGTCGGTCACGCTCTTGGGTGCAACATCGTAGCCGCTATTGGAGACGAGATCGCGCAGTGTCTGGTCGTCGTTATTGTGCTGATAGAAGCCGTAGGTCGCGTCGACCCGCGCGCCATTGAGATTGTCCTTCAGGACGAAATTGACGACACCCGACACGGCGTCGGCGCCGTATACCAGCGACGCCCCGCCGGTCAGCACATCGACGCGATCGATCAGCGAGGCGGGCACGAAGTTGAGGTCGATCGCCTGGCTCGGCAGCAGTCGCTTGCCGTTGATCAGCGTCAGTACGCGGTTCGAGCCGAGGTTGCGGAGATTGATGTTGGCGGTGCCGTCCGATCCGTTGGACACATTGCTGTTTGCATCCGGCGTGAATTGGGGAAGCCTGTTCAGCGTGTCCTCTACTGCGGTCGAGCCCTGGTACTGGAACTCCTTGCTGTCGACGACCGTGATCGGGCTGTTGCTCTTCAGGTTTGGTCGCCGGATCAGCGTGCCGGTAACGATGATGTCCTGCCCTGGATTATCAGCCTGTGGTGCACCTGCATCAGCCGCATCGGCTGCCGGCTGGCTGCCCGCGTTATTTTGCGCATGGGCCGGCGTCGCCAGCATTGCGGCAACGAGTGCGAGGCCCGCGCTGTTGAGCAATGAATTCCTCGCATTGAGAATCCCCGTCATCTCAAACCCCCTCTGTGATGTTGTGTTTGGTGGCGGAAAGAGAAGAACATGGTTCGGCGCGATTATCAAATATTTTATACGATATCCGTCATACAAATGTTACCCGCCTGTTTCCAATCGGTTGCAGTTGGGTTGCGCGGCGCCGGCGCGAGAGCGAAAACATATTGCCTGAGTAAATGTGGCGCGTTTGACACAGGCGATTCGCGCGAATCGGAGCGAAAGGGCTGCGTTGTGGGCGGCCGATATATTGTGCATTATACGTATACCGTATAATGCATGGCGAGACAGATCGGGAGTTTAGAGAAAATGGATCTCACCATGATCGATCGTCGGCATTTGCTGGGCGGCGTCGGCGCCATAGCGATTGCGGCCGGGTTCTCCGACGTGACGGCTCGTGCGGCCACTATGCGCGTCTTGCCCGATCGTGCGCAGCCCCTTGCGCTCGAAGCAGTGCGTCTGAAGCCATCGCCGTTCCTCGATGCCGTCCACGCCAATCGCGCCTATCTGATGCGGCTCGAGCCCGACCGGTTGCTGCACAATTACCGCAAGTTCGCGGGGCTGGAGCCCAAAGGCGCGCTCTATGGCGGCTGGGAAGGCGAGACGATCGCGGGCGAGGCGCTCGGACATTATCTGAGTGCGCTGGCGCTGCTCCACGCGCAGACCGGCGATGCCGAAGCGGCGACGCGCATCGATTATATCCTGGCGCAACTTGCCGAGGTGCAGGCGGCGCAGGGCGACGGCTATGTCGCCGGCTTCATGCGCAAGCGCAAGGACGGCACGATCGTCGACGGCAAGGAGATTTTCCCCGAGATCAAGGCCGGCGACATCCGCTCGGGCGGGTTCGATCTCAACGGCGCCTGGTCGCCCTTCTACAATCTGCACAAGGTGTTCGCCGGGCTGCTCGACGTGGACAAGCATCTCGGACGCCGTCAGGCGCTGGTGATCGCCACCGGGCTCGCCGGCTATATCGACGGCATTACCGGCGGGCTGACAGAGGCGCAGATGCAGGAGGTGCTCGCCTGCGAGTTCGGTGGCATCAACGAGAGCTTCACCGACCTTTACGCACGCACCGGCGATCCGCGCTGGCGGCGGCTCGCCGAGCGTTTCTATCACAAGGCGGTCCTCGATCCGCTGGAGCAGCAGAAGGACATTCTGCCGTATCTCCATTCCAACACGCAGATTCCGAAGGTGATCGGCGTCGCGCGCTATCATGAGGTGACCGGCGATGCGATGACCGGTGTCGCGGCGCGCTTCTTCTGGGACAGGGTGGTGCATCACCATAGTTTCGTGATCGGCGGCAATGGCGATCGCGAATATTTCTTCGAGCCCGATGCCATCGCCAGGCACATCACCGAGCAGACCTGCGAAGGTTGTTCAAGCTACAACATGCTCAAGCTCAGCCGGCATATGTTTGCGTGGGCGCCGGATGGCGCGGTGTTCGATTATTACGAGCGCACCCATCTCAACCACATTCTCGCGCAGCAGAATCCGGCAACGGGCATGTTCACCTATATGACGCCGATGATGTCGGGCACGAAGCGCGACTGGTCGACGCCGTTCGACGATTTCTGGTGTTGCGTGTGCACCGGCATGGAGAGCCACGCCAAGCACGGCGATTCGATCTTCTGGGAAGGGAAGGGGGGCGACACTGTCTTCGTCAACCTGTTCATCCCTGCGACCGCGCACTGGCAGGCGCGCGGCGCCGATTTCGAGCTGGCGACCGGCTATCCCTATGACGGCAAGGTGGCGATGACGGTGCGCAAGCTCGGCAGTGCGAAGCCGTTCGCGGTGGCGCTGCGCATTCCCGCCTGGGCGCCGGGCACGACCGTCTCGGTCAACGGCAAGCCGGCGCCGGTGCTGCGCGACAAGGGCTATGCGATCGTCCATCGCCGCTGGCAGGCGGGCGACGTGGTAATGCTCGACATTCCGATGGAGATCCGGCTGGAGCCGACCGAGGGCGACGACAATGTGGTCGCCGCGCTGCGCGGGCCGATGGTGCTCGCCGCCGATCTCGGCCCGGCCGACAAGGATTGGGAAGGCGACGCGCCGGCGCTGGTCGGCAGCGATCTGGTGGCTGCGTTCAAGCCGGTCTCGCCGAGCGAGGCGACGTATCGGACGCAGGGGATCGGCCGGCCCAACGACATGGCGTTCGGGCCGTTCTACGCCAATTACGAGCGGCGCAGCGCGGTCTATTTCCGCCGCTTCACCGATGACGGCTGGGCCAAGGCGCAGGTCGCCTATCGCGCCGAGCAGGAGCGGCTGCGCGATCTCGCCGCGCGGTCGGTGGACATCATGCACCTCGGCGAGATGCAGGCCGAGCGCGACCACAATCTGCAATCGGACATTTCCTATCCGGTCACCTATCGCGGGCGGAAGGGACGTGACGCGCGAACCGGCGGCTATTTCGAATTCACCATGAAGGTGCGGCCCGGCCCGCTGATCCTGCAGGCGACCTATTGGGGCGACGAGCGCAAGCGCCAGTTCGCCATCCTGGTCGACGGCACGCCGATCGCCACGCAGACGCTGGAGGGCAACAAGCCCGGCGAATTCTTCGACGTCGACTATCCGATCCCGGAGAAGCTGACTGAGGGCAAGCGGTCGGTGGTAGTGAAGTTCCAGCCCGAGGACGGCAAGACCGCCGGCCCTGTCTTCGGCGTGCGGATCTACACGCCGAAAACCGGGGCCGGTACTCAGGCGTAGCGCGGCGGCCCCGGATCTCGATCATCGTCGGCGTCCGGGGAGAAGGTCGATCGTCGTGCCGCCTTGCGGGAGCGGGATGTGCCAGCCGCCGGGGTCGCGCTTCAGCGCCGTTGCCGGGCGATACGGGCGGCCGGTCGCGGTGGTCGTGCTGACTTCGAGCACCGCCGCCGGCGTATAGCGGTCGCGAGCGGCGAGGTGCAGGCGAACGCGACCGGTATGCCGGTCGTAATCGACCTGTGTGAAGCTGCCGGCGCGCAGCGTCAGCCACAGCCCGGCCGGCGCGATGAACACGCGCGAGCGGAAGCTGTCGCGCGGCGTGATGCTGACGGTGTCGCCATGCTGCGCAACAATCCCGCCGAAACCGAGCCAGCCGAACACCGGATGATCGACCAGATAGCTGGCGGTGCCGAACGCCACGCCGAAGAAATTGGTGCCGTAATCCCCGCTATAGCCGTCGAACCGCATCATGTCGGGATAGGAGTGGAAGGCTGCCGAGCCGAACCCGTCCTCGGCGATATTGGTGATCGGCCCCATCAGCCCGCCATAAGCGACGCGCAGCAAATGGAAGTCGGTCGGGTCGCGGCGATAGGCGGCGAACAGCGGCAGCGCGTTGTTGGACGAGCCGTAATGGTGGAGCTGCCGCTCGATCCGACGGGTCTTGCCGGCATAGTTGAAGTCCCAATAGCGCCGCGCGCTGCCGTTATAGCCCCAGCTCGGGATGGTGGGGTCGTAGCCCAGGATCACCTCGCGCGTCTGGGCGGCTTTCGCGTCGTCGCCGAAATAGCGCATCCAGGCATAGACTTCGGGCTGGCCGGTCGAATCCCACGGCATCTCGCTGCCGAACGGATAGGCTTCATGCGCCCAGCGCTCGGCGCGGGCGCGCATGACCTGTTCGACGCTGGCGGCCTCGGCCGTCATCCCCTCGCGCTTCAGGTCGCGCAGGATGGAAACGAAGACATTGCCCTCCATCTGGCCGAACTTGGCATAGTCAGGGGCTAGCCGCTGCATCGCGACCGCGGTTTCAGCGGCGTGGGTCAGATACCAGCGCCAGTCATGCGCATGGACCAGCCCGACATGATAGCGCGCCAGCCGGTAAAGCACCCAATAGGCCGCCGCGACATGAACATAGTTGAACGATCGCCCGACCGAATAGGCCTGTTTCCTGTCCCACGCCGACCAGCTCTTCCAGTCGATCGACGGATCGTAACGGAAGTTGGGCTGCGCCTTGGGATCGTAATAGAACAGGCTCTTGCGCACGCCGTAGCAATCGGGCCCCTGATTGACCTGCAGCCGCCCGTCGAGCGTGCCCGTGACGAACTGCTCGAACTTCGCCACCTCGGCCGGGTCGGGTTCGCCGAGCTGCTTCATTATCGCGGCGAGCCAGGAGCCGGCGCCGCCCTCGTCGCTGAGCCCGGCGATCCAGACGCGCTGGTCCTGCAGCACCTGACGACCCTCGTCGTGATCGTAGCTGATGATCGAGGGCGCGCGGTGGAACGGGTCGCTCGTGTCGTCGAACCATTGCCGGGTGAACAGGAAGCGACCCATGTCGGCGACGGCTTGCCGTTCGGGTTTGGTCACAAAGTAGGAGACGGTCTGCGCCTCGCCGCCGACATAGCGGATCGTCAACCGCGCGCGTCCCCATTGGTGGCCCTGGACCCGGTAATGTGCCCAGCCGTTGCGAGAGCTCGCGGGCGTGACGGTGATCGCGCCCCGCGGCTCGACGCTCATCGCGGCGATGCGCTGCGGCGCTTTCAGGAACAGGTCGGCAGGCAGGTCGGTCGGCAGCACATAGCCGGGGATGCCGACGGCGACGGGGCGATCGTTCTTCGCCAGCGTATCCTCGATGCCCCGGATCGACGGCGACAGCACGAAGCGCACGCCGATCTCGCGGCTTTCTCCGGGCGCGAGTGTGAAAGCGGTCGGCGAGTTCCACTCGCGCACGCCCTTCCATTCCTTGTCGGCGAAGCCGCGCGTGGCGACCATCCAGTCGTAGAGTCCCTCGAAGGTCGTGCCGCGCTTGGTCGGATCGTTGAAGATTTTGGGCGTGCCGCCGGGGCCGGTCTGGTCGAGGATCGGTTTATAGGCCTCGAACGGCGTGTGCCGCTCGGGCAGCACCAGCAGCGCCGGCCCCTCGCCGTTGAGCCGCGTAACCTGCAGATAGCCGGCATCGCGGCCGATATAGGGGTCGGCGAAGCTCAGCCGATTGTGCGCCTGCTCCAGCGTGCGGTCGGTGAGGATGTTGTCGAACACCATCGGTAGCCCGAGCCCGCCGATCTCGACCGGCCGCGACGATCGGTTGGTCAGCCGGAAGCGCAACGCCAGCGTGCCGTCCGACAGCATCCAGCGGCGCTGCACGTCGAGCGGTATGTCGGCGGGAAAACAGGCCGCGAGATCGGCGGCGGCCAGCACGCCGTTTCCCGTCGGCAGCGCCCCGACCGCGCCCTTGTGGAACGCGCTCGAATAATCGCGCCAGACGCCGCCCGCCGATCGCAGGCGCAGGTCGATGTCGCCGAGATGATAATAGCCATCGCTATTACGCTGTTTTTCAAGGTCATAGGGCGTGAAGTCGAAGCCCGGTGTCGAACGCGGTACCAGTGACACCAGCGTCTGCGTGCGGGCGTCGAGCCGCGCGCTCAGGGTCGGCGTCGACAGCATTATTGCGCCACGGCTCGTATCGATCGGCGGCGCGGCGCCTCCCAGCGCGAACAGGCTGGCGACAAGCATCGATTGCCGGGCCATGGCTCGCAAGTGCTTCCGACGCATCATTCCCCCGATCACTGTCCTACCGCGGGCGCACTATACAAACTCAAAGCCGTCTGTATACGGTATAACGAAAGCAAATCAGGAAAGGGGATGCGGCGCGATGATCAAGCGGTCGAGCCTGTGGCTGGTGGCGATGGCGGGAATGATGGCGCCGGGCGTCGCGGTTGCTGCGTCGGCGGCGGCTCCGGCCGCGCGGCAATATCGTGACGCATTGTCGCTGCGTGAGCGCTGGGAATATCTGACGCGCGACATCGCCTTTCCCGCGCGATGGGTCGCGGGCGGCCACGATTTCGTGTTCCGCAAGACGGTGGCGGGCGGTTTCGCCTTCGTTCGCGAGAATGCTGATACCGGCGCCACGCGGCCGGCCTTCGACCAGCGTGCGGTAGCGGCCGCGCTGGGCAAGGCGACGGGCGAGCATTACGAAGCGCTGCGCCTGCCGTTTTCGGATATCGACTATCGCGACGACGGCAAGACGATCGTCTTCGAGATCGAGGAGACGCCGTGGCAATGCTCGCTGACTGGCGGGGGCTGCGCGCCGGTTGTCGACAAGGATCGTCCGACGGGCTTCGGCGTGGTGCGCGATCTGCGCTATCCGGCCAACAACACGCCGCACGTCTCACCGGACGGCCGCTGGGAGGCGCTGGTCCAGGGCTATAACGTCGTGATCCGCCCAGCCGGTGGCGGGCCGGTGACGATCCTCAGCCAGGACGGTACGCAAGGCAATTTCTACGATCCCGAGACGATCCACTGGTCGCCGGATTCGCGCAAGATCGTCGCCTATCGGATCAGGCCCGGCTTCCCGCGCTACGTGACGCGCGTGCTGTCGTCGCCCGGCGATCAGCTGCAGCCGGAAATCCGCAAGCAGCTCTATCCCAAGCCGGGCGATGCGATCGATCTCGAGCAGCCGGTGCTGTTCCACCTCGCGCCCGACGGCAAGACGCAGGAGATTGCCGTCTCCGACGCGCTGTTCCCCAACCCCTATCAGCTCACCGATCTGCATTGGCGGTCGGACAGCGCGACCTTCGCCTTCGAATTCACCCAGCGCGGCCACCAGCACGCGAAGATCATCGAGGTGAACGCCGATACCGGCGCGACGCGCGCGGTGATTTCCGAGGACGCCAAGACCTTCATCTATCAGGATCGCGGCTATTGGCATGACGTCGACAATGCCGGCAACGAGCTGATCTGGCTGTCGGAGCGCGACGGCTGGGCGCACCTCTATCTCTACAACGACAAGACCGGAAAGGTGGAGAACAAGATCACCGCCGGCGACTGGCCGGTGCGCCAGGTGGTTCGCGTCGATGACAAGGCGCGCCAGATCTGGTTCGCCGCCAGCGGCATGAACAAGGGTGAGGACCCCTATTTCGTCCATTATTACCGGATCAACTTCGACGGCACCGGCCTGACGCCGCTGACCCCGGCCAAGGCCGATCACGACCTGTCCTTCTCGTCGGACGGCGACTATTATGTCGACACCTATTCGCGCGTCGATATGCCGAACGTCGCCGAGCTCCACCGCACCAGCGACGGCGCACTGGTCCGCACCATTGCCAAGGGCGACATCTCGCGGTTGATGGCGGCGGGCTACAGGATTCCGCAGCCGTTCGTCGCCAAGGGGCGCGACGGCAAGACCGACATCTGGGGCCTGATCGTCAAGCCGCTCGATTTCGACCCGCACAAGAAATATCCGGTGATCGAGAACATCTATGCCGGCCCGCACGACAGCTTCGTGCCCAAGACCTTCTGGCCGTTCGGCTATCATTCCGGCGGCGACAAGGTCGTCGGGATGCAGGAACTAGCCGACATGGGCTTCATCGTCGTCCAGATCGACGGCATGGGCACCGCCAACCGCTCCAAGGCGTTCCAGGACGTGGCGTGGAAGAACCTTGCCGATTCAGGCTTCCCGGACCGCATCCTGTGGCACAAGGCGGCCGCCGCCCAATTCCCCTGGTACGACATTTCGGGCGGCGTCGGCATCTACGGCGGCTCGGCGGGCGGGCAGAGCACCGTCTCGGCGCTGTTGTTCCACCCCGATTTCTACAAGGTCGGCGTGGCGTTCGCCGGCTGTTACGACAACCGCATGGACAAGATCAGCTGGAACGAACAGTGGATGGGCTGGCCGGTCGACGGCAGCTATCTGCGCTCGTCGGACGTGGTCAACGCCTGGCGGCTGAAGGGGCACCTGCTGATGATCTTCGGCGAGCAGGACAGCAATGTCGATCCCTCGTCGTCGCTGCAGTTGGTCGATGCGCTGATCAAGGCGAAGAAGGATTTCAGCATGATCGAGGTGCCTGGCGGTGAGCACACCACCGGCCGCTCGACCGGCCCGATCCATTATGCCGAGCGTCGGCAATTCGGCTTCTTCGTGCGCTATCTGCAGCACCAGCCCACGCCCGACTGGAACAGCCTGCCGGCCGACGACCAGTAAGCGACGCGTCGCCCAGCTCAATCCGCGTTGGAGGCGAGCTGGCGGCGCAGGTCGGTGATCGTCTTCTTGATGTGCGCCTGCATGCTCTTGGCGACCGCTTTCTTGTCGCGAGCGAGCCAATGCCGGAGCAGCTCGGCATGTTCCTCGTTGGCGCGCTCGTCGCGACCCAGCGGCTCGAGATGCTTGCGGACATAACGGTCGCTCAGCACGTGCAACCGTTCGAGCAATTGAGTGGTGATCGATTGCCCGGCGGGGCGGATCAACGCGAGGTGGAAGGCGCGGTTGAACGCGCCGACACCGGCACCGTCATGCCCCGTCACACTATCGAGCGCCTCCAGCGTAGAGATCGCCAGCGACTGCTCCTGCTCGGTGGCGCGAACCGACGCCAGCGCCGCGGCCTCGGGCTCCAGCTTCAGGCGCAGGGCGTAGACTTCCTCCGCTTCGTCGGCGCCCAGCGGCCGCACAAAGAAGCCCCGGTTCGCTTGTGAGCGCACCAAGCCCTCCTGCTCGAGCCGGGTCAGCGCCTCGCGCAGCGGAATCTTGCTGACCCCCAGTTCGGAGGCGAGCGCGTCCTGCCGGATCGCCTGATCGACGGGCACCTCCCCGGCGAGAATCCGATCACGCACGAGATCGACGAGTTGATCCGAGAGATTTCGGATGACGATGGTACTCATTATTCTTTCGTATCCTGCGTGGGATCTTCATTATACGGTATCTTCACTTGGTAACGGCCATAGCGAACCCGAGCGAGCGCGTCGAGGGCGCGGCCCGACGTTACCGCCCAAAGCGGGCCAGCGAGAACGGATCGAAGTCGAACGACGGCGCATCGCCGCACAGCAGGGCGCCGATCGCCTCGCCCGTGGTCGCTGCCAGCGTAACCCCCAGATGTTGATGCCCGAAGGCATAAGCGAGCCAGGGTCGCGCAATATCGCGTCCGATCGCGGGAAGATAATCGGGCAGCGTCGGCCGCGCGCCGACCCACTCGCTGATCGGCGTGTTGAAGGGCAGGCCGAGCCGCGCGACGTGATTACGCAGCATTATCCATTTGCGCGGGTCGGGGGGGCTGTCGATGGTGGAGAATTCGACGAAGCTCGCTGCCCTGATCGACGAAGCGAAGCGGGTGACGATCATCGAGCGATCCTCGAACACCACCGGCGGTAGATCGGCGGGCCAATCCGCTGCGTCCGACTGAATGTGATAGCCCCGCTCCGCGATCAGCGGCGCGTCGAGACCGAGCGTCGCAAGCAGGTCGCGTGATGCGGCGCCGGCTGCCACCACGATGATGTCGGCCGACAGTGTCTCGCCGGTGTCGAGCGCGGCCCTGCCGCCATCGGCGTCGGGGGCGATGCGTGTGACCCGACCGGCGACACGATTGCCGCCGCAGCGCTGGAAGTGTTCGTGCAGGCGGCTTCCGAGGGTGGTCATGTCAGCTATTTGGCCGCTGCCCTCGACGCGCGCCGCGCCGGCCAGATTCGAGGACGTCAAAGACTGAAGCGCAGCCATTTCCATGGTGGTCGCCGGACGAGTGCTGGCGGTGCCGGTATCGGCGCCCAGCCAGTGCGCCATACCGCGGCGGGCGGTCGATTCCCGTTCCCAGACGATGAAATGGCCATCGAGCCGGAGCAGCGCGCGCGCACCGGCCGCATTGAGCAACCGCTTCCATGCCGGCACCGCAGTCGCTAAGGTGCTACGCAATGCCGCCGTGCCACGGTGGAAACGCGTGGGCGTCGACGCGCGCAACAGCCGCAACGAAAAGGGAAACCACGACCGTATATCACCTGGCGGAAAGGCGACCGGGCCGCCGAGGGCGAACAATCGCCGGGGCATGCTGCCCAGCGCCGCGAGTGACGCGTGCGGCTCAATCTGCTCGACCGCGATATGGCCCGCATTGCCCCACGAAGCGCCGCGCCACGGCACGTCGGGCGCGACCAGCCTGGTGACGACGCCGCGCTGTTGCAGATCGATCGCCGTGCACAGGCCGACGAGGCCATTGCCGATCACGATCGCGGTGGCGGGCCGCTTTGCCGGACCACGCGATATCGGCATATGCGTCAGCCCGCCGCCGTGACGATGTCGCGCGCCAGCGTGCTGCGCGCGCGGCCGTAGAGGAAATAGACGACCAGCCCGCCGGCGTTCCAGATCACGAAGCGCACCAGCGTCATTTCGGGCAGGCTGATGAGCAGATAGAGGCAGCCGAGGATCGCCAGCGTGCCGACCAAGAAGGGCGCGGGGCAACGGAACACGCGCTCCATCTCTGGCGCGCGCCGACGCAGGACCATCATGCAGGCGCCGACCGCGATGAAGGCAAGTAGTGTGCCGGCATTGGCCAGTTCGGCAATCTCACCAAGGCTGAAGAAGCCGGCAACCGCGGCGACGAACAGGCCGGTGATCGCGGTGATGAGCACTGGCGAACCGGTGCGTGGTGACACCTTGGCAAGGGTGCGCGGCAACAGGCCGTCGCGCGCCATCACGAAGAAGATACGGCTCTGGCCGTACATCATCACCAGGATCACCGACGGCAGGGCAACCAGCGCCGCACCGGCGACGAGATAGGCGGCGAGCGGATGGCCGAGCGTCCGCAGCACCAGCGCCAGCGGTTCGGCGGAGCCGCCAAGCGCCAGATACGACATCGCACCCACGGCCGCGATCGCGACCAGGATGTAGATGGAGGTGCATACGAGCATCGAGCCGACGATACCGATCTTGAGATCGCGGCCGGGATTGCGCGCTTCCTCGGCTGAGGTCGCCACAGCGTCGAAACCATAGAAGGCGAAGAATACGATCGCCGCCGCCGCCATCACTCCGCGTGTTTCGCCGTTCACCACATGGCTGCCGAAGCCATAGGGCATGAACGGATGGAAATTGCCTGACTGGAAGGCGGGAAGTGTGAGGGCGACGAATGCTGCCAGTGCCGTGAGCTTGATGATGACCAGAATGATGTTGAGCGTCGCACTTTCGCGCGTGCCGGCCATCAGCATCCCGGCGATTGTGAACGCGACGAGGACGGCCGGCAGGTTGATGATTCCACCGTCATGCGGCCCGGCGAGCAGGAGATGGGGCAGGGCGATGCCCATTTCGTGGAGCCATCCGACCAGATAACCTGACCAGCCGACCGCCACGGTGGAGCAGGCCAGCGAATATTCGAGGATCAGGCTCCAGCCGACCACCCAGGCGATCGTCTCGCCAGCGACCGAATAGGTGTAGGTATAAGCGCTGCCCGCGGTGGGGATCAGCGTCGCCAGTTCGGCATAGGCGAGTGCCGCGCAGGCGCAGACCACGCCGGCGACCAGGAAAGACAGCACCACAGCGGGCCCGGCGCGATCGGCACCCACACCGGTCAATGTGTAGATGCCGGTGCCGACGATCGCGCCGACGCCAAGGGCGATCAGATGGGGCCAGCTCAGGCTTGGGCGTAACCGATGCTCGGCGTCGATCGACCTGAATTGCTCGATCGGTTTGATCGGCCCCCAAATTCCCATCGTGCTGTCTCCCAATGTTCGTTTGTTGCTGTGTTCAGCTTACCGAAAATCCTTGCCAGAACGGGTCTTCGCGATCGATCCAGATCGTGTTGAACCCCGTGGTGATCGCAGAGCCTTCGATCGACGGCACGATGGCCGCCTTGCCGCCCAATTCGGCGGCTTCCTCGACCCGACCCGTGAAGCGGCTGCCGATGTAGCTTTCGTGGACGAAGGTATCGCCGACCGCGAGCTTACCCTTGGCGACCAGTTGCGCCATGCGCGCCGACGTGCCCGTGCCGCAGGGGCTGCGGTCGATCGCATTGTCGCCGTAGAACACGGCGTTGCGTCCGTCGGCGCCCGGCGCGGTAGGACGATCGGTCCACATCACATGGCTGACGCCATGGATGCGCGGGTCGAGCGGATGGACCGGATCGATCACCGCGCGAAGCTGCTGCCGGACGATGCGGCTAAGCGCGATCAGTCGGGCGGCCGAGAATGTGTCAAGTCCTGCGTAACCGCCTTGCGGCTCGACGATCGCGTAGAAATTGCCGCCATAGGCGATGTCGACGGTGATTGGCCCCAATCCGGGAACCTCGATCGAGATCCCCTCAGTGGCGAGATAGGATCGCACATTGCGAAAACGCACACAGCGCACGCGATCGCCGTCAACGCCATATTGCACGTCGAGGATGCCCGCCGGCGTCTCGACGCGCAGTTTGCCAGGCTCGCGCGGCGTGATGAGGCCGTTTTCGAGCCCGAAAGTGATCATGCCGATCGTACCGTGCCCGCACATCGGCAGGCAGCCGGAGGTCTCGATAAACAGGATGCCGATATCGGAATCCGGTTCGCACGGCGGATAGAGGAAGCCGCCCGACATCATGTCGTGGCCGCGCGGTTCGAAGCACAGCCCGGTTCGAATCCAGTCGAAGCGCGCCATGAAATCCTGGCGGCGCTCGGGCATCGTCGCACCGCGCAGCAGCGGCGCGCCACCGGCGACCAATCGCACGGGATTACCTGCGGTGTGGCCGTCGATACAAAAGAACACATGACGCATCGGCGTCAGGCCAGCTCGCGCTGCTTCTTGCTCGGCTGGGTCGCCTTGCATTTCTCGACGCGCGCGATCACGTCCGCCCGGCGTGCGCCGGACAGCGGCATGCGGGGCATCCGGACGCGCTCGCTGCCGCGGCCCATTATCGCCTCGGCGAGCTTGATCGACTGCACCAGGTCATGCTCGGCATCGAGATGGAGCAGCGGCATGAACCAGCGATAGATTTCGCGCGCTTCCCGCCAATTGCCGGCATTGGCGGCGGCAACGAGACGCACCGATTCGGCCGGAAATGCGCTGGTCAGCCCGGAAACCCAGCCGGTCGCCCCGAGCAGCAACCCTTCGAGCGCGATATCGTCGAGTCCGGCCATCACTGCATAGCGATCGCCGAAGCGGTTGATGACGTCGGTGAAGCGGCGCGGGTCGGGGGCGCTCTCCTTGACCGCGACGATATTCTCGACATCGGCCAGCGCGTCGAGCGTCTCCATCTCCACGCTGACGCGATAGGCGGGGGGATTGTTATAGAGCATGATCGGCAGCGCGGTCGCTTCGGCAACCATGCGGAAATGCTGCGCCAGTTCTTCCAGCGTCGGCACATAGACCATCGACGGGAGCACCATCAGCGCATCGACCCCGATCTTCTCGGCATCGCGGGCATAGGCGATCGCCGCATCGGTGGTGAATTCGGATATGCCGGCGACCAACGGCACGCGCCCCTTGAGCGCCTCGACCGCGCCGGACAGGATTGACCGCTTCTCGCCGGCTGTAAGCGAGTTGTTTTCGCCGCAGGTGCCGAGCAGGATCAGCCCGTCGACACCGTCGTCGACCAGCGCGGTTTGCACCTTCTGGGTCGCGTCGAAATCGACCGAATTATCGGGAGCGAACTGGGTTGTTGCGGCCGGATAAACCCCGGTCCACAAGGTCTTCGACGCGTTCATATAAGCTGATACCCTCTGTTGAAGATAAACTTCGTATACGATATAAGATTGGTGGAAACAACCGATTTTTGCGGCCGTATCGGACCATGCTGCGGCGCGGTGGACCGCATTTAGGGAGAATTGAGTGACGAACGGAATCGGCGGATCGACGATCGAGCATGAATTGGCGGATATCCGGCCCTGGGCCGATGTCGCCGCCGCACCGGGACCGGACGATTATGCCGCTCGGCTCGACCGTGCCAGACAATTGACGCGGGACATGAAGGCCGACGCCTTGCTGGTCGGCGCGGGGGCCAGCTTGCGCTATTTTGCCGGTGTCCCCTGGAGCGAGACGGAGCGGCTGGTGGCCATGCTGCTGCCGGTGAAGGGGCAGCCGATCCTCGTCGCGCCGCATTTCGAGCGCGGCACGCTGGAGGCCGACCTGGCGATCGATGTCGATCTGCGCTTGTGGGAAGAGGATGAAAGCCCGGCCGACATGCTTGCCGCGGCAATGCGTGAATGTGGCGTGAGCACGCTGGCGATCGATCCAGCGATTAGCTTCTTGTTCGTCGATCGGGTCGGCAAGGCGGCGCCCTCATCCACGGTGCTCGCCGCGAATTCGGTGATCGACGGCTGCCGGATGATCAAGTCGCCGGTTGAGCTGGCGTTGATGCAGCAAGCCAAGTCGATGACGCTCGAGGTTCAGCGGCGCGCGGCGCGAATCCTGCATCCAGGCATCCGGGCGAGCGAAGTCGCGCGCTTCCTCGATGCCGCGCACCGCGCGATCGGAGCGCCGGGCGGCAATGGCTTCGTCATCGTCCAGTTCGGACGCGCCAGCGCCTATCCGCACGGCTTGCCCGGCGACCCCGAACTGGCAGAAGGCGATATCGTCCAGATCGACACTGGCTGCCGGGTCCATGGCTATCATTCGGACATCACCCGCTCCTATGTGTTCGGGACGCCAAACGACGAACAGCGATCGATCTGGGAACTGGAACGCGCGGCGCAATATGCTGCATTCGAGGCGGTCGAACTCGGGGTGCCGTGCGAGGCGATCGACGCCGCGGCGCGAGGCGTGCTGGAAAAGGCAGGGCTGGGGCCCGACTACAAACTCCCGGGGCTGCCGCATCGCACCGGCCATGGCATCGGCCTGTCGATTCACGAGCCGGCCTATCTCGTGCGAGGCGACACGACGTCCCTGGCACCGGGCATGTGCTTTTCGAACGAGCCGATGATCGTCGTGCCCGATCGCTTCGGCGTGCGGCTGGAGGATCATTTCCATGTCACCGAAACCGGCGCGCAATGGTTTACCGAGCCGTCGCCCTCGATCGATCGACCGTTCGGCTGAGGCGGACGTTGTTTGTCGTGATCTGAAGCGCTGAGCCGCCAACACGCATAGCAGTATTACACTGAGCGCTGGGTAACTCGATAGTCCGTCTACAGTGGCAATCGCACCAGCCCATTGGGCGCCAGCGCTGGGCGATGACAAGCGCTGAGCGAACACGCCTGCCTTTCCACGCGGGCGGCTGTTTGGCTTTTACGAGATTTTATCTTGCCAATTTCGTTGTGCAGCGCATCATGGCTAGGCGGCGAAAGGGAGCGGATGGCCTTTTTCGAGATGACCGATCAATCCGGTGCGGTGCGGCCCTGCTATGCCGAGGTCCAGCGCTGGGTCGACGAGGTCGGGATCGAGGGGCTCAACGCCAGGCTCAAGGAAGCCGAGACGATCTTCCGCCGCATCGGTATCACTTTCGCGGTCTATGGTGAGGGCGGCGATCCCGAGCGGCTGATCCCCTTCGATCTGCTACCCCGCGTTTTTTCAGCGGCAGAATGGCGCACGCTCGATCGCGGTATCCGCCAGCGTGCCCGCGCGCTGAACGCTTTCCTGTACGACGTCTATCATCGCGGCGAAATCATCCGCGCCGGGATCGTGCCGGGCGAACTGGTCTATCGCAACAGCGCCTTCCTGCCGGAAATGATCGGATTCGACCCGCCGGGGCGCGTCTACAGTCACATCGTCGGCATCGATATCATTCGTACCGGCGAGGGCGGTTTTCAGGTGCTGGAGGACAATTGCCGAACGCCCTCGGGCGTCAGCTACATGCTCGAGAACCGCGAGATCATGCAGCGCATGTTCCCCGAACTGTTCGGTGCAAGCCGGGTGGCGCCGGTCGATTCCTATCCCAACGACCTGCTGGCGACGCTCAAGGAAGTGGCGCCGGCGAGCGCGGGCAGCGATCCGACAGTGGTCGTGCTTACCCCCGGTTCGTTCAATTCGGCTTATTACGAGCACAGTTTCCTCGCCGATTTGATGGGTGTCGAACTGGTCGAGCCGATGGATCTCTATGTCGACGACGATACGGTGTGGATGAAGACCACGCACGGGCCGAAGCGCGTCGACGTGATCTATCGCCGCATCGACGACGATTTCATCGACCCGCTCGCGTTTCGCCCCGATTCGATGCTGGGTGTAGCGGGGCTGTTCGGCGCCTATCGCGCGGGCGGGGTGACGCTATGCTCGGCGCCCGGCGCAGGGATTGCCGACGACAAGGCGATCTATCTCTTCGTTCCCGAGATGATCCGCTTCTACCTGTCCGAGGCGCCGATCCTGGAAAATGTGCCGACGTGGCGCTGCGCATTGCCGGACGAATGCGCTTATGTGCTCGATCATCTCGACGAGCTGGTCGCCAAGGAAGTGCATGGATCGGGCGGCTACGGCATGTTGATCGGGCCGAAGGCGACGCGCGCCGAGGTGGATGCCTATGCCCAGCGGATTCGCGCCAACCCGGCCGATTTCATCGCCCAGCCGACCCTAAACCTTTCGACGGTGCCGGTGCTCGGCCACCACGAGATTGTCGGTCGCCATGTCGATTTCCGGCCCTATTGTCTAGTCGGCAAGCAGATGCGGTTGACGCCCGGCGGCCTGACCCGTGTCGCGCTGACCGAAGGCTCATTGGTCGTCAATTCGTCGCAGGGCGGCGGGGTGAAGGACACCTGGGTGCTGGACGAATGACATGCTGAGCCGCACCGCCGAGAACATCTTCTGGATGGCCCGCTACATCGAGCGGGCGGAGAGCACCGCGCGGCTGATCCAGATGGGCCAGCGCATGGCGATCCTGCCCGGCCCGATCCATCGCGAGGAATGGCGATCGGTGCTGCGCGTCACCGGCTGCGACGGCATGATCGACGGTGACCGCCCGGTGGCAGAGGCCGACATCGTCCGCATGCTGCTGCTCGACGAGGGCAATCCGTCGTCGATCCGATCATGCCTGTTGCGCGCGCGCGCCAACGGCCGCGCGGTGCGCACCGCGCTGACGCAGGATATGTGGGAGGCGCTCAACGACGATTGGCGGCGGCTCGAACATTACGACGTCGCGAGTGCGCGACGCAATCTCGCCGAATTGCTCGACTGGGTGAAGACACGCGCCTCGACCTTCCGCGGCGCGGTCGAGACCGGGCAGATACGCAACGAAGGCCATGATTTCCTGCGCATCGGCGGCGCGCTCGAGCGCGCCGAGATGACGCTCAGGCTGCTCGACGTGAAATATTATGTCCTGCTGCCCGAAACCGCGGTGATCGGCGGGGTGCGCGATCATTACCAGTGGACGTCGGTGCTCCATGCGCTGTCGGCGGCGCGCGCCTATCACCATGTCTATGGCGGCGGCGACTATACGCCGTGGCGGATCGCCGACCTGCTGATCCTGAACCCGCAGTTTCCTCGCTCGGTGTCGTTCTGCTTCGGGCAGATCGGCTGGCACCTCGAACGATTGGCCCATGCCCATGGCCGGCGCAGTGCGGCGCACGATATCGCCATGACGATGCTTTCCGACCTGCGCGACCGCGAGAGCGGGGAGATTTTCGAGGAGGGGCTGCACGAATTCGTGCTCAAGGCGCTCGCCGTCACCAACCGACTGTCGGGCGAGATCGCCCAGGGATATCATTTCAACTGATGCTGCTCGTCGTCCGCCATCTGACCCATATGCGCTATCCGGAGGGAGCGGCGGGGCTCGCCTTGCGGCTCAAGCTGTTCCCGCAGAGCTTCGAAGGCCAGCGCGTGATCGACTGGCATGTCACGGTGGACGGCGACGAGATCGCGCGCACCGTGGTCGATGGCTATGGCGAACGCGCGGCGCAATGGCTGGCGCAGGGACATCGCGACGAATTGGAGATAGTCGCTCATGGCCGCGTGGAGACCGAGGATCAGGCGGGGATCGTCAAGGGCCTCCGCCGCGCGCCGCCTCCGGCGGTATTCCTGCGCGAAACCGCGCTGACGGCGCCAGATGACACGATCGCCGGGCTGGCCGAGGGACTCGACCCCGGCAGCGACACGCTATCCGGGCTCCACGCGCTGAGCGAGCGGGTGCGCGCGGCGCTGCCGTACCGGAGCGGGATCACCGATAGCAAGACGTCGGCGGCAGAGGCGCTCGCCGGCGGAGGCGGGGTGTGCCAGGATCACGCTCACGTCTTCATCGCGGCGGCGCGGGCAGCCGGGGTGCCGGCACGCTACGTTGCCGGCTATCTGCTGGCGAGCGAGGAGGCGCATCAGCAGTTCGAAAGCCACGCCTGGGCCGAGGCGTTCGTCGGCGACCTCGGCTGGGTGGGGTTCGACGTCGCCAATGGGGTCAGCCCGACCGATCATTATGTTCGCCTGTGCACCGGTCTTGACGCCGGCGATGCGGCGCCGGTACGCGGGATCGTGACCGGCGGGGGGCCGGGCACCGTTTCGGCCGATGTACGCATCGCCCGGGGCGAGGGGGACATCGAGGCGATCCAGCAGCAACAGCAGCAATGAACCGGGGACGCAGCCAATGACCTATTGCGTCGCGGTGCGGGTCGCCGACGGACTCGTGCTGCTATCCGACACGCGGACCAACGCCGGTGTCGACAATGTGTCGCGCTATTCGAAGATGTTCACCTGGGAAGCGGCCGACGAGCGCGCGATCGGCATGATGTGCTCGGGCAATCTCTCGATCACGCAAGGTGTGATGACGCGGCTCAACAAGGCGATCCGGATGAGCGCCGAGGATCCGGGGATTGAGACGATCCTCAACGCCGAAAGCATGTACCGGGTTGCCGAGCTGGTCGGGCTGGCGATGCAGGGGCTGCAGGATCGCTATCGTCAATCGATCCAGGCCGAAGGCTCGGGTGCCGATGCGACGATCCTCGTCGCCGGGCAGCGCAAGGGCGGGCAGCACCGCCTGTTCATGATCTATTCGGCGGGCAATTTCATCGAGGCGACCGAGGACACGCCCTATTTCCAGATCGGCGAGATCAAATATGGCAAGCCGATCCTCGATCGCGTGCTGACGATCGAAAGCCCGCTACCGGAAGTGGTGAAAGCGGTGTGCGTGTCGATGGATTCGACGTTACGATCGAACCTGTCGGTCGGCATGCCGCTCGACCTCGCGGTGATCCGGCGCGAGCGTTTCAGGTTCGACGTTCGCGAGCGGATCGAGGCCGACGATCCGCGCTTCCTCGCCATCTCGGAGCGGTGGGGGGAGGCCTTGCGAGACGCCTTCTCGACGCTGCCAGCGATCCTGCCTGCCTGAGCAGGCGTCAGGCGGCGGGAACGCCGAACAGGTCGTGGGCGTCGGCATCCTCGATCTCGACGGCCACGATGTCGCCGACCGAGAGATGGCCGGCATCGCGCAGGTGCACCTCGCCGTCAATCTCGGGAGCGTCGGCTTTCGATCGGCCGGTGGCGCCGCCGCTCTCCTCATCGACCGCATCGACGATGACGTCGAGCGTGCGGCCGACCTTGGCCTCGAGTTTGGCTGCGGAGATGCGCGCGGTCAGCTCCATCAGGCGGGCGTAGCGGTCTTCCTTGATCTCTTCGGGCACCGCATCGGGCAGCGCATTGGCGGCCGCGCCCTCGACGGGCTCGAAGCGGAACGCGCCGACGCGATCGAGCTGCGCTTCCTCTAGCCAGTCCATCAGATAACGGAAATCGTCCTCGGTCTCGCCGGGAAAACCGACGACGAATGTCGATCGCACCGCGATATCGGGGCAGATTTCGCGCCAGCCCTTGATCCGTTCGAGCACCTTGGCCTCGTTGGCGGGGCGGCGCATCGCCTTCAGCACCGATCGGCTGGCATGCTGGAAGGGAATGTCGAGATAGGGGAGCACCAGCCCCTCGGCCATCAGCGGGATGACCTGATCGACATGAGGGTAGGGGTAGACATAGTGCAGCCGCACCCATGGTGCGATCTTGCCGAGCTCGCGGGCGAGATCGGTCATGTGTGCGCGGACCTCGCTGCCGTGCCACATGCGCGGGTGGTGTTTGATGTCGACGCCATAGGCCGAGGTGTCCTGGCTAATCACCAGCAACTCTCTGGTGCCGGCCTCGACCAGCTTCTCCGCCTCGCGCAGGATTGCGTCGGGGCGGCGCGACACGAGATCGCCGCGCAATTGCGGTATGATGCAGAAGGCGCAGCGGTGGTTGCAGCCTTCGGAAATCTTTAGATAGCTGTAATGGCGCGGCGTGAGCTTGAGCCCGGCATCGGGCACCAGATTGAGGAAGGCATGCGGCGGCATCGGCGCGGCATCGTGGACGGCGCTGACAACTTCCTCATATTGGTGCGCGCCCGTCACCGCGAGGACATTGGGGAAGCGATCGCGGATCGTTTCGGCTTCCTTGCCCATGCAGCCGGTGACGATGACGCGGCCGTTTTCCGCGATCGCTTCGCCGATCGCCTCCAGGCTTTCCTCCTTGGCGGAATCGAGAAAGCCGCAGGTGTTGACCAGCACCACATCCGCGCCAGCATAATCGGGCGACATCTGATAGCCGTCCGAGCGAAGCTTGGTGAGGATGCGTTCGCTGTCGACAAGGTTCTTGGGACAGCCGAGCGAAACCATGCCCACTTTGGGCGGAGAGGGGAGTTGCGTTGCCATGGGAATGCTGGCGGATATAACGCTTGCGCCCCGATTTTCCTAGGTGTGTTGCATGGCCCATTACGCGCTTGTTCCGCATCGTGATTTTCCCAGTTCGGCGATCCAATCGATCGCAGTGGAGGCGAGTCGCGGCTCGGCCGGCAGGCTTGAACTCGGCTATCGGGCGTCGGGTGCGGTGGAGCGGGTGCGCTGGCCCGACTGGAAAGGCGTCGAACCGGCGGATGGCTTGTGGGAGCATAGCTGCTTCGAGGCCTTCGTCGGGACCGCGGGAAACCCTGCTTATGCCGAGCTCAATTTCTCGACCTCAGGACAATGGGGAGCTTATGCCTTCACAGGCTATCGGCACGGTATGGCGCGCATCGACAACGTATTGGTCGGCGGCGGGCGGACCTTCGGTGACGGGATTGTCGAGGTTCGGCGCACGGTCGACTTGCCCGATTGGGTCGATGTCGGCACGTGGGCGCTCGGCTTGTCGGCGGTGATCGAAACGCTGACCGGCGAGAAATCCTATTGGGCCCTCGCACATCCCGAGGGCGCGCCGGACTTTCACAACGCAATTTGCTTTGCGGCGCGGCTTGCGGCACCTGAGCCGGCATGAAATTCGGTATTGACCGGCTGCTCGCCGATCCCGCCCTGCGTCGCCCGTTGGAGGGCAGGCGTGTCGCGCTGCTCGCGCATCCCGCCTCGGTGACGGCGGATCTGACGCATTCGCTCGACGCGCTGATCGCGGCGGGACTGAACGTGACTGCCCTGTTCGGGCCGCAGCACGGCGTGCGCGGCGACCTGCAGGACAATATGATGGAATCGCCCGATTATACCGATCCGACCTATGGGATGCCGGTGTTCAGCCTCTACGGCGAGGTAAGGCGACCACGCGGGCAATGGATGGGCACGTTCGACGTGATGCTGGTCGACCTGCAGGATCTGGGTACGCGCATCTACACCTTCATCACCACGCTGCGATATGTGCTGGAAGCTGCGGCCGAGCACGGCAAGAGCGTTTGGGTGCTCGATCGGCCCAATCCGGCGGGGCGGCCAATCGAAGGATTGACGCTGCGCCCCGGCTGGGAGAGCTTCGTCGGCGCCGGGGCGATGCCGATGCGCCACGGGCTTACGATGGGTGAACTCGGGCGCTGGTTCATCGATACGCTTGGCCTCGATCTCGATTATCGTGTGATCGAGATGGAAGGGTGGGCACCCGAAGAAGGACCGGGTTTCGGCTGGCCTGAAGGCCAGCGCATCTGGATCAACCCGAGTCCCAATGCGCCCAATCTCAACATGGCGCGCGCTTATGCCGGCACGGTGATGCTCGAAGGCACGACGCTGTCGGAGGGGCGCGGGACGACGCGGCCGCTCGAACTGTTCGGGGCGCCCGACATCGATGCGCGAAAAGTGAAAGCCGAAATGGAGCGGCTGGCGCCCGACTGGCTGAACGGATGCGCGCTGCGCGACATCTGGTTCCAGCCGACCTTCCACAAGCATGTCGGGATGCTCTGCAACGGCTTGCACATTCATGCCGAGGCGCCGCTTTATGATCACGCGGCGTTCAAGCCATGGCGGCTGCAGGCGCTGGCATTCAAGGCGATCCGCGTCCTATACCCCGATTACGAGCTGTGGCGCGATTTTCCGTACGAATACGAGTTCGGCAAGCTTGCGATCGACGTCATCAACGGCAGCACCGAATTGCGCGAATGGGTTGAAGACACGAATGCGACGCCCGGCGACCTCGATCGGGCGGCGCGCACCGATGAAGCCGCCTGGGCGGAGACGCGGGCGCGCTACCTGATCTACTGACGCGTCAGGATTTCGCGGCGGCCTTCGGCTTGGCTGCGGTCTTGCGCGTGGTCGTTTTGCGCGTCGCGGGCTTCTTCGCCGCTGTTTTTGTCGCTGGCTTGCTGGTAGCTTTCGCGGCGGGCTTGGTCGGTGCCTTCTTGGTCGCGGCGGCCTTGCGGACCTTGGGTGCGGCAACCGCGGCGGCACCGGCCGCGAGCACCGCGCCGACCGCGGCGGCAGCCTTGCCAGGATTGGCCTTGACACTCTTCACCGCAGACTTGGCCGTCTTGCTGGCGTTCCTAGCGGCGGACTTGGCGGTCTTGGTCGCGCTGTCGGCGACCTGTTTCACGCGCGAGGGCTTTTTCTCGGGCGCGGCCTTGGCATGGGGCATGGCGGACTCCGGAATGTGAGACACGGAAATATACTCCTGCAATCTATCCTAACAACCGGAACGGGGGCGCAATGGTTCCGTCAACGCGCCGTCACACCGTCCGTGTCAATTCGCGCATCGCGTCGTCCAGGCCGTCCAACGTCAGGGGATACATGCGGTCGTTCATTAACTCGCGGATCAGGCGGGCCGATTGCGAATAGCCCCATTGCCCCTCGGGCACCGGATTGAGCCACACTGCCGCGGGATAGGTGTTGGTCAGCCGGTGCATCCAAACCGCGCCGGCTTCCTCGTTCATATGTTCGACCGAGCCGCCAGGATGGGTGATCTCATAGGGGCTCATCGATGCGTCGCCGACCAGCACCAGTTTGTAATCGTGGCCGTATTTGTGGAGTACGTCCCACATCGGCGTGCGCTCGGTGAAGCGGCGGCGGTTGTCCTTCCATACGCCCTCGTAGGGGCAGTTGTGGAAATAGAAGAATTCGAGATTCTTGAACTCGCTCGTCGCCGCCGAGAACAGTTCCTCGCAGAGCTTGACGAACGGATCCATCGAGCCGCCGACGTCGAGGAACAGCAGCAGCTTGACCGCGTTGTGCCGCTCCGGCCGCATCCGGATGTCGAGCCAGCCCTGCCGCGCGGTGCCTTCGATCGTGGCATCGAGATCGAGCTCATCGGCAGCGCCTTCGCGGGCGAAACGGCGCAGGCGGCGCAGCGCCAGCTTGATGTTGCGCGTGCCGAGTTCACGCGTGCTGTCGAGGTTTTTGAACTCGCGCTGATCCCACACCTTGAGCGCGCGCTTGTGGACGCTCTCGCCACCGATGCGGACGCCTTCGGGGTTGTAGCCCGAATTGCCGAACGGACTGGTGCCGCCGGTGCCGATCCACTTGTTGCCGCCCTGGTGGCGCCCTTGTTGTTCCTCGAGCCGTTGCTTGAGCGTCTCCATGATCTCGTCCCACGAGCCCAGCGACTTGATCTGCTCCATTTCCTCGGGCGTCAGGAATTTCTCGGCGACAGCGCGCAGCCAGTCTTCGGGGATTTCGGCGGTCTGGGTGCCATAAGTGGTGGCCAGCCCCTTGAACACCTTGGCGAAGACCTGGTCGAACCGATCGAGCAGACCCTCGTCCTTCACATAGGTCGCGCGCGCGAGATAGTAGAAGTCTTCGGGCGTGCGGGCGATGACCTCACGATCGAGCGCCTCGAGCAGCGTAAGATGCTCCTTGAGGCTGGCAGGGATGCCGGCGGCGCGCAGTTCGTCGAGAAAATCAAGAAGCATCGGGTGTCGTTCCTAAGGTGCGACGCGATGATACAGCCACCACTCCGTGCCGGACAGCCCCTCGGCGCGGCGCGAGGCGACGAGGCGATAGGTGCCGCAGCACAGTCGCTGGCTCGGTGGCTGGGCGGCGGGGTGGTCGCTGTCGAGCAACAGGAACGGGGCGGCGTCGCAGCTGGTGCCGGCGACGCGAACGCGATAACCGGCGGCGCGAGCGGCCCACTCGACGACGGGGACGAGGCGCTGGTCGGGGAGCATGAGCAAGGTTCCATGCGGCGCGAGCCTGCGCAATTCGGCAATGGCGACGGCGGGATCGGCGCGGCGATTGGCGATGATCGTTGCATCGAGCCGAGCTGAGCCGATCACGAAGAGTGCGGCCGGAAGGAGCGCGATCCAGCGGCGCTGCGTGGTGCCGAGCGTGTCGGCCGCAAGCAGTAGCAGTACCGTCATCGCGGATAGGTGATAGCGCGGGATCCCGGCGTTGCCGAGGCGGCACAGCGCGTACGCCACCGGACAGGCCAGGATGAGTATCACATAAAGCGAGGTGCGATGGCCATGCCGGCCTGATATGAGCAGAACCATCGCCGTGATGAACCCAAATAGCGCCGGCCATGCATTGAGCGCGGCGATGCCGAGTGTCCACCGCACGGCGCCGGCAATGCCGTCGATCCAGTCGCGCAGGTGAAACGGTTGGTAGCTGCCGATCGCGAAACCGTGCGGCGCCGCGCGGGCGGCGAGCAGCATGACAAGGAGGACCATTGCGCTGGCGGCAAGCGCGGGGCCGAGCGCGCGCAGGACGATGGCGAAGGCTGCACCGAACCCGTGCCGTCGCCATAGGGTGATCCCGGCCCAGGCGGTCATCGCAAGCAGCGGCACGACCATCATCGCCTGGGCGAGCGTGCCGAGAAGCGCAAGGATGGCGAGACCGATCCACGGTGCGGGGCGGCTGCCGTCCTGGTCTAGCCAGCGGTCGACGAGCACCAGCATCGCGACGAAAGCGGCGACCATCGGTGCATAGCCGCGCGCTTCGCTGCCATAGGTGACGAGCATCGGCGAGATCGCGAAGGCGAGTGCTGCGAGCAGGCCTGATGCGGAGCTTCGGCGGAAGCCGAAAGCTGCGGCGAGCGGAATCGTCGCGGCGCCCGCGGCAATTGACAATGCGCGCTGCAGCATCGGCGGGGCATTGGCGCCGACGAGTTGCAGCCACAGCGTGTTGAGAATGTGGTTGTTGTCGTGATTGATCCGCCAGATCACCCCGGCCGGGGTCACCGCTTCCTGTGCGAAGGTCGCCGACCAAGCCTCATCAAGCCACAGCGCGCCGCGCGCGGCCAAGATGCGCAACGAGAGCCCGAGCAGCGTCAGTGCGGCAACGGCGCACCAGAGATTCCGTTCGTGCTGAACTGGCCGAAGCACGATCAGCTCTCACCGCTCGGCAATCGGCTCTCGCCAGCCGCAGGCTGAACGGAGAGGCGGGTCACCGTCACTGCTGTACCGGCACCACCGGCAATTCGATCGCACTGGCGCGAGCGGGATCGTGGAACACGGTGATCGTCGCCTTCCTGTAGTCGACCGGCTTGGCATCGAAGATGTTGGGCACGAAGGTCTGCGGGTTGCGATCGTATAGCGGGAACCAGCTCGATTGCACCTGCACCATGATGCGGTGTCCGGGCAGGAAGACGTGGTTCACGTTGGGCAGCGCGAACTTGTAGGCGAGCGGGGTGTCGGGCGTGATCGGCTGCGGGTTGGAGTAACCGTTGCGATACCGCCCGCGGAAGATGTCCATCGCCACGCCGAGCTGATAGCCGCCCATCTCCTTTTTCTGCGGATATTCGCCGGGATAGACGTCGATCAGCTTGACCACGAAATCGCCATCGCTTCCGGTCGTTGCGGCAATCAGGTCGACCATTGGCGCGCCCGAGACGGCAATCGGCTTGTCGAGCGGCTTGGTTTCATAAGTCAGCACATCGGTGCGATCGGAAAATGGGCGCTGATCGTCGACCAGCCATTGGCGCCACGTCGAGCCCTCCGCATAAGTCGAGAGAATCGGGCGGATGCGATAGGGGACGGGCTTGGCCGGGTCCGAGATATAGGAATCCGCCGGTGTATCGGCCGGGACATCGAAGCCGAGCCCGAAATCGCCGTGGAGATACAGCGGCGTCATCGCCGTCGCGCAGCCGCTGGCGCAGGCGACCGGCCAATGATCGAGCTTCTGCCAAGTGTCGCTGCCCGTCTGATAGGCGAGCACCGGCGGCAGGTCGGCGGCTGGCGCGCCGGGCTTCAATTGCGCGTCGAGGAAGGGCAGCAGCACCTTCTGGCGGAACCAGAGCGCGGTATCCGAATGGAAATCGAGCGGGCCGAGATGCTCGCCATTGCCGGCCCATTGGCCATGATACCACGGACCGAGCACAAGGTGATCGAGGTTGTTCGTATCGTGCGGCTTGGTCGCCTCATAGGCGGCGACGGCGCCGTACATGTCCTCCTGGTCCCATTGCCCGGCGACCCACAGCGTCGGCACCGTCTGTGGCTGCTTGGCAAGGATGTCCTCGAGTGCCTGTGCCTTCCAGAAATCGTCGTACGAGGGATGATCGTGTAGCTTGTTGACGAAACCAAGCTGATCGAGACCGCGGCTCTTGACGAAGCCCGACGCTGAGCCCGCTTTCAGGAACGTATCGTAATCGTCATAGGTGTCGCGCCAGACGTCGCCGGCCGAACCCTTCACCGAATCCTGGCCGTAATAATAATCATAGCCGATCAGCCGGAACGCGCCGCCGTGGAAATCGTCGTCGCCCATCCAGGTGTTGATGACCGGATCAGCGGGGACAGCAGCCTTGAGCGCGGGGTGCGGGTTCACCAGCGCCATCGCCACCAACATGCCGTCGTAGCTGGTACCGATCATGCCAACGCGGCCGTTCGACTGCTTCACGTTCTTTACCAGCCAGTCGATCGAGTCCCAGGCATCGGTCGAGTGATCGACCTTGGTGGGATTGTCGGGGCCGCGCAGCGGGCGCTCGTTCACATATTCGCCCTCGGAGCCATATTTGCCGCGAACGTCCTGATAGACGCGGATATAACCATGATCGAGGAACATCGCGTCGGACGGGCGCACGGCCATATCGGCGAACGGCACGTCGTCCTTGACCGCGCCCTCGGCATCATAGGGGGTGCGTTCCAGCAGGATGGGAGCGTCTTGCGTTCCCTTCTTCATGATGATGACGGTGTGCAGCTTGACTCCATCGCGCATCGGAATGTCGACGACGCGGCGGACGTAATCGAAGCTCTGGTCCGCCGGGGTGAAATGCGCCGGCATGTCGGCAGGAAAATGCTGTGCGATTCCCGCGCTCCCGAGCATCGCCGCCGCCATCGCAACTGCAACGCCCAACCTCGGTTTACGCATATGCCCTCCCGCCTAGTTGTAATCTGACTGCCACAAGCGGGCGCGGGCGAACAGGTGCGAATTGCTGCGGCGTACGGCTCGTTAACCAATTGAGATTAGACATGCGGGGAACAGGGCGAGGGGTCGCTATGGGGTTCGAAGCAACGGTCAGCCATCCGGCGGACAGCATTCCGGCAATTGCCGAGGCATGCGGTCGATTCGCCGTCGAATGCAGCGACGTTGCCGGATTCGTCGCCAGCGCGAGCGAGCAGATCGCACGACAGACCGAGTTGCTGCGCGCGATCGAGGCTTCGTCAGCCGACGTCCTTGCCGATCAGAACGAGGTGGCCGAAGCAACGGCCGATGCGCACAATTTCGCGGCGCGCGCCAAGGCCGAACTTGCGCAGAGCAACGACGTGATCCGCGGCGCGATTACGGTATTCGGTGACCTTACCGAAACCGTGCTGGCGCTCGGACCGCGGATGGCCGCGCTGGCCGAGGCGTTGCAGCGCGTGCGGACCGTATCGCAGACCATCGAAGGGATCGCGGCGCAGACCCACCTGTTGGCGCTCAACGCGACGATCGAAGCGGCGCGGGCAGGGGACGCCGGACGCGGCTTCGCGGTCGTCGCAGCCGAGGTGAAGAAACTTGCCACCGACACGCACCGGGCGACCGCGGAAATTGCCGGAACGGTCGCATCGCTGAACGGTGAGGCGCAAGGCATCGGCGCGGAAATCGCCACCGGCGTTGCGCGCGGTGAGGCGGCGCGCGACCGAGTCGAGATGATCCAGTGCGCGATCGGGGATGTCGTCGAACTGGTCGGTCGGCTCGACGACAAGACCGACAGCATCGCCGGGCGCGCCGCTTCGATGCGCGCGGGGCTCGGTGAAGTGCGCGGCGGGCTGGCCAGCTTCACGCGGATTGCCGGCGAGGCGACCGTACGGCTCGCGAGCGCGCGCGATCGGCTTGATGGTCTCGAGGAACGCTCGAACGAGGTTCTCGATATCGTGGCGCACAGCGGGGCGGAAACGCCCGACAGCCGGTTCGTGCGGCTGGCGATCGAGGGAATGACCGACGTTCGCGAGGCCATCGACGCCGCGATCGCGGGGGGCGAGGTGAGCGCGGACATCGTGTTCGACCGCGACTACCGGCTGATCGAAGGCAGCAATCCCGAGCAGTTCACGACGCGGTTCGTCACGGCGGCTGACCGGCTTGTACGGCCGATCATCGATCGCGTGGCGGCCACGGACCGGAAGATCATCGCTGCCGCAATCGTCGACATGAATGGCTGGCTACCCACGCATTGCACCGAATTCAGCCAGCCGCAGCGACCGGACGACACCGAGTGGAACCAGGCCAATTGCCGCAACCTGCGTAATCTGATGGACGCGCCGACCCGCGCCGCGCTCGGGCGCGAAACCTTCTCGCTCTACACCTATCGGCAGGAACTCGGCGACGAAACCTATCGCGCGGTCAAGAGCGTGTTCGTCCCGCTGCATTTCCGCGGGCGGCGCTGGGGGAATTTCGAGCTTGCCTATATCGACGGCGCCGCCTGATCGGCCGCCACCAGCAATTCAGCCGTTGGGATCGTGCCAGCTCGGCGCATACGCATCGATCAGCGCGCCGACATAATCCGGGTTGCGGCCCGTGAGTTCAGGGGCGGCGTGCGCTTTCGCAACCGCATCGGGCGCATCTTTTGCCGGCGTACCATAGATGAAGCCATAGATCGGGTAGGTCGAGCTGCCGAGCCCGTCCATGTCCTTGTACCAGACGCGGACTTCGCTCCAGTCGTTATTCTTCGAAACGTCGAACAAGGTAACGTCCTGCTCGGCATGGCCGCGCTCGCCATCGATTTTCGACCAATTGGCCTGGGTGATGAGCGCGACCCGCTTGTCGACAATGCGGCTGATCACGCCGACATGGCCGAGCGGCAATCGGCTGGTCTTGGCGAAGACGATCACCGCGCCGACACGCGGTTCGTGGCCGCGCTGATATCGATCCTTGGCCTGGCCCCACCATGTCCAAGCATCGCCATAGATCTGGATGCCCGAGGCGGCTCGCGCGAAGGGCACGCATTGCCCGACATAATCGAGCAGAGATGCCGCGCTCACCGGTATCGGCGTCACTGCGGCAGCCAGCGCGGCAAGCGCGATATGAAGCGGGGGGAACTTCATGCCCCGCACCTTGCCGCGCGCGCGTCACGAAGTGGTTAGCGAACATGGTTAATTTCGATTAATCCGGCCAAAAATTGCCGAACCGTGCCGTAAGAACGGTCAATTCTTGCCGCTTAGCCGCCGCGCCATGAAGGCAAGCCGTTCGAACAGCATGACGTCCTGCTCGTTCTTGAGAAGGGCGCCGTGCAGCGGCGGGATAGCCTTGGATGGGTCGCGATTCTGCAGAACGTCGAGCGGCATGTCCTCGTGAAGAAGCAGTTTCAGCCAGTCGATCAACTCGCTGGTCGAGGGCTTCTTCTTGAGACCGGGCACCTCTCGAATGTCATAGAAGATGTCCATTGCGCGGGAGACGAGCAGCTTCTGGATGCCGGGGAAGTGGACGTCGACGATTGCCTGCATCGTCTCGCGATCGGGGAACTTGATGTAATGGAAGAAGCAGCGGCGCAGGAAGGCGTCGGGCAATTCCTTCTCGTTATTCGAGGTGATGACGACGATCGGGCGCTCGGCAGCGCGGATCGTTTCGCCGGTTTCGTAGACGTGGAATTCCATCCGATCGAGCTCCTGCAGGAGATCGTTGGGGAATTCGATATCGGCCTTGTCGATCTCGTCGATCAGCAGCACCGGGGTCTCGGGCGCGGTGAACGCCTCCCAGAGCTTGCCGCGGCGGATATAGTTGGAAATGTCGTGGACGCGCGGATCGCCGAGCTGGCCGTCGCGCAGCCGGGCGACGGCATCATATTCATACAGGCCCTGATGCGCCTTGGTGGTCGACTTGACGTTCCATTCGATCAGCGGTGCGCCGACCGCGTCGGCGATTTCCTGCGCCAGCACCGTCTTGCCGGTGCCGGGTTCGCCCTTGACCAGCAACGGGCGGCGGAGCGTGACGGCGGCGTTGACCGCGACCTTGAGATCATCGGTAGCGACATAGTTTGGCGTGCCTTCGAACCGCTGCATACCCATCCCGATCGTTTCGAATATCGGGTTTGGACATAGGGCTATCGAGCCCCGTCGCGCAAGCGATGCGTTACTGATCGTCTCGGGCGCTGCGGCGCGCGTCGAGCAGATCCCATAGCGCACGGTGCTGGGCGAGCACCTGCTGCGCGCCGAAGGTCATTGCCCGTTCGATACCTGGCGACGTGGAGAGCGCCGCGACCAGCGACATGGTGTCGGCGTCGAGCGGCAAGCCGAGCCAGGCGGGGAGAACGCCGAAGCGAAGCGCCGCGGCATCAAGCATCGTGCGGATCGCGCGCCAGTCGAGCACGAGCGCGATGGAGGCGCCGATCGCGCAGCCGGTGCGAGCGGATTGGGCAAGCATCTCCAAAGCGTGCCGTTGCGCCAAGATTGCGGCTTCGGTTTCGGCTTGGCCGGGGGTTGAGGGTAGCGGGCCGGCGGCGGCGGTGAGCTGCGCCAGATAGCCGCGCTCGACGGTGAAGGCCTGGGCGGCCTCGGCAAGCCAGGCTTCCGCGACGTCATCGTCATTCGATGCTATGGCGTGGTCAATCGCGCCGGGATGGCGGCCATGGAGCATGCACAAAGCGTGGATCGCATCAGCAACGTCGCGGATCGACGCGCTCGACTCGGCCAGCGCGCGCGCAACAGGGTGCGCGCCGCTGCCGTCGGCCGCGACGAGGGCTGCGATCGTGCCCAGATTGCCGTCGAGATGCGAGGCTTGTGCCATGCCGAACGCCATCTTTCTTCGCTCTGCTCCAATGGATCGGGCGGCGATCGCCACCGGTCCTCCGGCTTGTCGGCGCTTTTCTATACCGAAGCACGTAAAGACGTGGTGAAGATGCGGTTAAGTCCGTTTCAACCGTTCTCGGCGGGGTCGTCGCCGACCAGAATCGCCGCTACGCCATTGGGCGCGACTCCGCGCCGCAGCAGGCTGAGGCCGATGCGCACCGGGCGGCTGCCGGCCCGGTTCACCGGCATCATTGCTGATACGCCGCGCGGCGCGCCGTCTGCGATCACCGCTTCGATCGCCTCGGCAACGGCGACGCGCGAACCGACCTCGAACAGCGTGACGAAGCGCACGCTGGCCAGCGTTTCCACGGCGATGCCCGTGAGCGCGGCGAGCGAGGGCGTTGGCGATTCGAGATAACCGCGCAGGTTGATCCGCGCGGCAGCGGCGTCCTCTACGGCGGCGAGCGCCTGATCGAGCGCGCGAACGTGGCTCGTGGCATCCTTTCGTTCTTCCTCCAGCGTTACGTCATGGGCGAACAGGGCGGCACCCCTCGCCCAAGGCTGAATCGTCATTGACAAAAGGCGGTTCGACCGGCGTGACGAAACGATTTCGATCGTTTCGGCAGCACCCCGGGCAATAACGCGTGCGGCGGTTTCGACGAGGAAGTCGGTGGCCGGTCCCGGTGCCAATTGCGCCAGCGGGATGCCCGTATCGTTGCCGATGCTGAAATATTGCCTTGCCGCCGCGCTGGTGCGGGCGATCGCGAGTGCAGCGTCGACGATGACGACGATGTCGCCGATCGTATCGAGCAGCGTGTCGCCGATATCCTCTTCAGGGCGGGATGGTGCGCACATCGCTTCCATCAATTCGACCGAGGTGAGGGCAAGGCGCGCGCGGCCGCGATGAAGGATATAGACGGGCGCGCGGGCGGCGCGTTCCTGCCACAGGCCGAATTGCCGGACGAGGGCGGAAGCGGTGACCGTCTGGGCGTCGCCGGCGGCGGGGTGAAGATGCTCTGTCATACATGGGGTGTGCGCTTGGTGACTCCGCCGCCTCAACAGATGCTGGAACCGATTTGGAGGCGAGTGCGGCGACAGGCCGGTCGCGATCCTTGCGAGAAAACAACCGATCCGGATTAATTAACCAGCGTCAGTGTCGCAGCAGTTGTGGATGCGGCGCATGGAATGCGTAATCGAGCATTGGCGACACGAAGGCCTATCGCAAGGGTTGGCGCGCTAAACCTTTCCCTGCAAGTCGGAGGTACGAGAATCCCCAAGCCGCCTCCGCAATCCGGTCTCTCCCATGGTCCAGCGGAGAGCACCCCGGCCCCGGCAAGAGACTGGTCCTCTCTCGTCGGGGCCATTTCGTTGTAGCGGTATGGCGTGGCAGCTTGCGCGCCGCCTCTTATAGCGGCAGGCTGCGCCGCATACGGGGAGGAAATCGCATGCGGCATTGGGGAGCGTTGTTGGTCGCGCTGGTCGGCGCGGCGATACTGGCAATCATCGGCACGACGCCGCCACGCCCGGCGTCGGCGTCGGCGCCCGCGACTGCGTTCTCGGCGGCGCGCGCGATGTTGGATATTCGCGCGATCGGCCATGCGCCGCACCCGGCGGGCAGCGCCGAGCACGAGCGCGTGCGGCATTATCTGGTTCGGCGGCTGACGCGGTCGGGATTCACCGTGACGACGACGCGCTCGGCCGTCAGCGCCAAGGGCGCCAAGGCGTTTCACAAGCAGAATGGCGCGAGCGCGCCGCTACCCCCAATCGTCGACATCGTCGCGCTTCGCCCCGGTCGCAATTCGGCACTGCCGGCGGTGATGCTGATGGCGCATTACGACAGCGTCGCCGGATCGCCTGCGGCTGCCGACGACAGCGCCGGCGTCGCTTCGGCGCTCGAAACCGCGCGAGCAATCGCGGCCTCGGGCCAGGGAGATCGCGACCTCATCGTGCTCATCACCGACGGCGAGGAACTCGAGCTCGACGGGGCCAGGGCGTTTTTCACCAGCAATCCGTTGAGCCGCCACGTCGGGGTTATCGTCAACATGGAGACGCGCGGCGGCGGCGGACGCGCGAGCATGTTCGAAACCGGGGCGGACAACGGCGCGATGATGCGGCTGTTCGAGCGGAACGTCGACCGGCCGGTAGCGACTTCGCTCAGCGTGTTCGTCTACAAGCACTTGCCCAACGATACCGACCTTACCGTCGCCAAGGCGCACGGCTTCTTCGGGTTCAATTTCGCGTTTATCGGGCGTCCGTCGCAATATCATTCGCCGAGCGCGGTGCCGGCAGCGCTCGATCGGGGCGCATTGCAGGACATGGGCCGGCAGGTGCTCGATCTCACGCGCGGATTGCTTAAAGCGCCGAACTTGCCGGGGCATGCCTCCGATCTGGTGTTCTTCGACGCCTTTGGGCTGGTGCTGGTCGCTTACCCGGTCTGGGTCGGCTGGGTGCTGATTGGTGCTGCAACCGGGCTCTACGCGCTCGCGGGTTGGCGGCATGCGACACTCGGCGCAGCGGCGCGGGGCGCGGTGATGACGCTTGCGCTCATCATTGGCGGCGCAGCGTTGCTCTATGGCGCCAACCTCGTGTCAGGCGCGGACGGGCCGGTGAATTATTACGACCGGCTGGCCGCGATCCCGCGGCTCGAATGGCAGATCCTGCTGATTTGCCTCGGCGTGTTTGTGGTGGCCTGGGCACTGCTCATCGCGGATCACGATCGTATCGGCACCTCGGTCGGGGCGGCGGTGCCGCTGCTGATCCTGGGCGCGGTCGCGCAGGCGATGGCGCCGACCGCGGCCTATCCGATCGTCGTGCCGTTGCTGCTTGGCGGTGCGGGACTTGCGGCGATGCGCCGGGCGAACGAGACTGTGGGTAGATCGCTCGCGGTCGCCGCAGCCATGCTCGGCATCGGCTACATGCTGGCGATGGGCTTCCTGCTGGTCGAGGCGGTCGGCCCGTTCATTCCGATGATCGCCGCGCTGCCGCTGGCGATCGCCGCCGTGCTCGCGGTGCCACTGATGCCGACGGTCGAGCGGCGGCGCGTGGTCGTTGTCGGGGCAGCGATGTTGGTGCTGGCGATCGGCATCGCCTTGTGGATCCGGCTCGATCCCGTCGCTGCGAGCGTCGCGACCTATAGTAGCTTTAGCTAGGCCGCAGCCGGGAACGCGCTCGGCGCTCCCGGCTCGGCAAGGCTCATTGATCGAGGAAGGAGCGCATTTTGCGGCTGCGGCTCGGATGCTTGAGCTTGCGCAGTGCCTTGGCTTCGATCTGGCGGATACGTTCGCGCGTCACGCTGAACTGCTGGCCCACTTCCTCGAGCGTGTGATCGGTGTTCATGCCGATACCGAAGCGCATGCGCAGCACACGTTCCTCGCGCGGGGTGAGCGACGCCAACACCCGCGTCACCGTTTCCTTGAGGTTCGCCTGGATCGCGGCATCGACCGGGATCACGGCGTTCTTGTCCTCGATGAAATCGCCGAGGTGGCTGTCTTCCTCGTCGCCGATCGGCGTTTCGAGAGAGATCGGCTCCTTGGCGATCTTCATCACCTTGCGCACCTTCTCGAGCGGCATCGACAGGCGCTCGGCCATCTCCTCCGGCGTCGGCTCGCGGCCCTGCTCGTGAAGGAACTGGCGGCTGGTGCGGACCAGCTTGTTGATCGTCTCGATCATGTGCACCGGGATGCGGATGGTGCGCGCCTGATCGGCGATCGAGCGGGTGATCGCCTGACGGATCCACCAGGTCGCATAGGTCGAGAATTTGTAGCCGCGGCGATATTCGAACTTATCCACCGCCTTCATCAGGCCGATATTGCCTTCCTGAATCAGATCGAGGAATTGCAGCCCGCGATTGGTGTATTTCTTGGCGATCGAGATCACCAGCCGCAGGTTCGCTTCGACCATTTCCTTCTTGGCAATCCGCGCCTCGCGCTCGCCCTTCTGGACCATGTTGACGATGCGGCGGAACTCGGTGAGCGCCATGCCGGTCTGCTGCGAAATCTCGGCGATTTCGGTGCGGATGCGGTCGACGGCCGAGGCTTCGCTTGCCGCGAACGCCGCCCATTTCTTGTCGAGGCCTTTGACGGTGTCGAGCCAGGTCTCGTCGAGCTCGGAGCCGATATAGCGGTCGAGGAAATCCTTGCGGTTGACCTTGTGACGCTCGGCAAGGCGCAGCATTTGCCCGCCCAGCGCGGTCAGCCGCCGGTTGAAGCTGTACAACTGGTCGACGAGATATTCGATCTTCGCCTGGTGGAACTGAACGCTCTCGACCTCGGCGGTCAGGTCTTCGCGGAGCTTCTGATACTTGCGCTCCTCGGCGCCGGACAGTTCATTGCCCGCCGCCATCGCGTCGAGCCGCTGGCCCTGCATCTTCGAGAATTTCTTGTAGATCGCGGTGATGTTGGCGAACTTCTCGAGCGCTTGCGGCTTGAGCGTCTCCTCCATCTGCGCGAGCGACAGGGTGTTGTCCTCATCATCGTCGTCGGACGGGCGCTTGGCGCGCCGCTCGGTCATCGAATCCTCTTCGTCTTCGTCGGCCGATTCCTCTTCGACCTCATCGTCTTCCTTGAAAGACGGGCCCGCGGTCTTTTCCGAAATCTCGCCGCTGCCCTCTTCGTCCTCGTCGTCCGAAAGGCTTTCCGGCGCCGGATCCTTGGTCAGCATCGCTTCGAGATCGAGGATCTCGCGCAGCTGCATCTCGCCCTCGTTGAGCGCGTTCGACCAATCGATGATCGCGTTGAAGGTGATCGGGCTTTCGCATAGGCCGAAGATCATCGTGTCGCGGCCGGCCTCGATGCGCTTGGCGATCGCAATCTCGCCCTCGCGGCTGAGCAACTCGACGGCGCCCATCTCGCGCAGGTACATGCGCACCGGATCGTCGGTGCGATCGACGGTTTCCTTCTTCTTCGGCACTTCGGGCGGCGTCGGCGAGCCGTCACCGGCATCGACCGGTTCGTTGTCGTCCTCGTCGTTATTGTCCGATTCGCCGTCTTCGCCGGCTTCCTCGTTCTCGACGATGTTGATGCCCATCTCGTTGATCGCGGACATCACGTCCTCGAGCTGATCCGAGGTCATCTGATCCTGCGGCAATGCCTCGTTGAGCTCGTCATAGGTCAGATAACCGCGCTTCTTCGCTTTCGCGAACAGCTTCTTGATCGACGCATCGTTGAGATCGATCAGCGGCGCATCACCCACTTCCGTGGCCGTGTCATCACCACCGCTGCCATTAGTCTTCGCCATCAATTGCCCTCAAGCATCAAGAATTTCGTCGTCTTCGTCCGCAAGGACCAGATTTGCAAGCCGATGGCGCAATGCCGCCTGCTCACGCACCAACGCGTTTTGCCGGGCAAAGGCTTCCTCGGTTGCCTCGGCCTGCAATGTCGCGGTCGCTTCGGCCAAAGCCTGATCCACCTCCGGACCTGCAATCAGCACCGCGATCGCCTCGTTCAGATCCGCCGCGGCGCGCGATGCGTCGGCGGTTTTCTGCGTGAACGAGAAGGGCAGGGTGTCGGCCCTCAGCAAATCGCTGGCCACCGAGTCAAATCCGGACCGTGCCAATATGGTAAGCACGCTCCCACTATCAAGCGCCTGTTCTTCTAGCGCGAGATCGACCACCGCCTCGAACAGCCGTCCGAGCGCACCGCCGGCCATGCGCAGTGAGCCGAGCACCTCGACATGCCGGGCGATTTCCGCCGGATGCCGGATCAGCCCGGCGAGCACTGCCTTGGCGAGCACCGGATCGATGCCCGCCGCGCGGAACGCCTTCGCTTCGGCGGTAACCGGCGGCAGGGGCGGCACCCACTTCCCGCTTCGCCGTTGACCGGGCTGGAAGGGGCGGGAGCCACCGCTGAACTGCCGGCGCGGGGCTGCGAACTGTTCGTCGAAGCGCCGGCGGAACTCGGCGAGATATTCGTGGCGGACGTTGCGGTCCTCGATCGCCTCGGCGCGCTCGGTGAGCCGCTGGCGCAGACCGGCGCGCTGTTCGGGTGTGTCCAGCGGTTCGGCGGCGAGCTCATGCGCCCACAGCCGGTCGGCGAGCGGCTGCGCGTCGCGCAACAGCGCCTCAAACGCCGGAGCCCCACGCTGGCGGACGAGATCGTCGGGATCGAGCCCGTCGGGCAGCGTGACGAATGCGAGACTGCGACCGGGCGCCAACATCGGTAGCGCGCGCCCGGCGGCGCGGATCGCGGCCTTCTGGCCCGCCGCATCGCCATCGAAGCACAGGATCGGCACGTCGGAAAGCCGCCACAGCCGCTCCAGCTGTCCCTCGGTCAGCGCGGTGCCGAGCGGGGCGACGGCTTCCTCGATACCGGCCTGCGCCAGCGCGATCACGTCCAAATAGCCTTCGACGACGAGGATGCGGCCAGTCTTGCGGCTCGCGGCGGCGGCACGATCGAGATTGTAGAGCGTGCGGCCCTTGTCGAACAGCGGCGTCTCGGGCGAATTGAGGTATTTCGGCTCGCCATCGCCGATGATCCGCCCGCCGAACGCGATCACCCGCCCGCGCGGATCGCGGATCGGGATCATAAGCCGGCCCCTGAACCGATCATATGGCTCCTTGTCCTCGACCTGGATCAACAGCCCGGCTTCGACCAGCAGTGGATCGCCATAATCCTTGAGCGCGGCCTTGAGCTTGCCGCGTGCGTCCGGCGCGAAGCCGAGCGCGAACGTCTTGGCGGTCGCTATGGAGATCCCGCGCCGTTCGAGCACCTCGCGCGCTTCGGCACCTGCGATTCCGTTCAATTGCTGAACGAACCACTCGGCGGCATCGGCGCACGCTTCGTGCAACCCCTTGGAGCGCTCGGCCCGCTCGGCGGCGCGGGGATCGGGGGCGGGCATTTCCATCCCCGCCACCTGTGCCAGTTCCTTCACCGCGTCGATGAAGGGCAGGCCGCGCTGGTCGGTCATCCAGCGGATCGCATCGCCATGCGCGCCGCAGCCGAAACAATGGTAAAACGCCTTGTCGTCGTTGACGTAGAAGCTCGGCGTCTTTTCATTATGGAAGGGGCAGCAGCCCTTGAACTCGCGCCCCGCCTTGAGAAGCTTCACCGACTTGCCGACCAGCGCGGACAACAGGGTCCGCGCCCGAAGCTCGTCGAGGAATTGAGGCGAAAGGCTCATGGCGCCACGATTCTAACCTTATGCCGGATCGGCGGCGGAATCGCAACGTCGAAGGGCTCAGGAAAGCGCCGCTTTCACCAGCCCGCTGGCCTTCGACATGTCGAGCTGGGTGCCGTGGCGCGCTTTCAGTTCGGCCATCACGCGCCCCATGTCCTTCATGCCCGAGGCGCCCGTTTCCGACTTGATGGCCTCGATCGCGGCCTTGGTCTCGTCCTCGCTCATCTGCGCGGGGAGGAATCGCTCGATCACCGCGACTTCCTTGGCTTCGGCGTCGGCGAGTTCCTGGCGGCCGCCTTTTTCGTAGAGCTCGATCGATTCGCGGCGCTGCTTGACCATCTTCTGCAGCACCTCGACGACCAGCGCATCGTCGTCGGCGACCGGCGACTGGGTGCGCGCCTCGATATCGCGGTTCTTGATCGCAGACTGGATCAGGCGGATCGTCGCGGTGGTTTCCTTGTCGCCGCTCTTCATGGCGGTCACCAGCGCAGCCTTGATGTCATCGCGAATCATCTCGTCGGTCCTCGAAGGAGTAAACCGCCCCGTTAGCGCCATCGCGGTAACATTAACAGATTGACGCAGCCCCCCGCCGCGCCTAGCGGGTGAGCCTTAGCGACATCGCCAACCTTAACCTCGGAGTGCCCGCCGCCATGGCCGACGCCAACCCTTCGCCTGCGCCAACCGGAGCGACGGGGGTATTGGTTCTGGCCGACGGCACGATCGCCTGGGGCCGCGGCTTCGGCGCCGAGGGGCGGGCGGTCGGCGAGGTGTGCTTCCACACAGCGATGACCGGCTATCAGGAAATCATGACCGATCCCTCGTTCGCCGGGCAGATCATCACCTTCACCTTCCCGCATATCGGCAATGTCGGCACCAATGCGGAAGATTTCGAGGCGGATGCGCCCCACGCGCTCGGCATGATCGTGCGCGAGGACGTGACCGAGCCCAGCAACTTCCGCAGCGTCGAACGGCTTGACGCTTGGATGAAGGCGCACGCGCGGATCGGCCTGGCCGGGATCGACACGCGAGCGCTGACGCGGCGGATAAGGATGGGCGGTGCGCCCAACGGCGCGATCGCGCATTCGGCGGATGGCACATTCGACATCGACCTGCTGCTCCAGATGGCGCGCGACTGGCCCGGCCTCGAGGGCATGGACCTCGCCAAGGTCGTCTCGACCGAGATGGATTACGGCTGGGAAGGGGGCATCTGGCGGCTCGGCTTCGGCTACGGCGAGGAAGGCCGCGAGGATGGTCGCCCCCACGTCGTCGCGATCGATTACGGCAGCAAGCGCAACATCTTCCGCAACCTGGTCAAGGCCGGCGCCAAGGTCTCGGTCGTCCCCGCCACCGCCACCTTCGAGCAGATTATGGCGCTCGCCCCCGACGGTTTCTTCCTGTCGAACGGCCCCGGCGACCCCGCCGCGACCGCCGACTATGCGGTGCCGGTGATCCGCAAGCTCCTGGAGACCGGCAAGCCGCTGTTCGGCATCTGCCTCGGCCACCAGTTGCTCGGGCTGGCGGTGGGGGCGCGGACGACCAAGATGTTCCAGGGCCATCGCGGCGCCAACCATCCGGTCAAGCGCCTCGCCGACGGTGCGGTCGAGATCACCAGCATGAATCACGGTTTCGCGGTCGAGCGCGACAGCCTGCCGGCCAACGCGCGCGAGACCCACGTCTCGCTGTTCGACGGCTCGAACGCCGGCCTCGAACTCACCGACGCCCCCGCGTTCAGCGTCCAATACCACCCCGAGGCCAGCCCGGGCCCGCAGGACAGCTTCTATCTGTTCGAGCGGTTCGTGGGGATGTTGCGGTGAGGTGGCCGTGGCTCAGGCCGTTCTCGGCCGGAGCGGCGGTTGTATTCATTACGTTTTCAATTGGCTGGCTCATCCAGCAGACGCGCGGATCGCACGATCTATTCATTTTGCAATACACTCGCCCAACAGGTTGGGACCAAGAGGCTTTCAAGGGAAAGACTGATCCGGCTCCTGAGCTGCGAACGACCACCGATTATGTCGTTCAGATCGCAAATAAATGCCAGGTTCGCTCGTGGAAGTCGGAAACCAACATGAATACCACGGACGTGAATGAAATGACAAAGATCGCAATCCCGGCCCATGACGTCGATAGCGCGATGTTCAACTGCCTAAGTTCTTACGTCACGCCAATTTATGTCACGCTTACTCGGACGACGAACTAATGCCCAAACGCACCGACATCTCCTCCATTCTCGTCATCGGCGCGGGGCCGATCATCATCGGGCAGGCGTGCGAGTTCGATTATTCGGGCACGCAGGCGATCAAGGCTCTGAAGGAAGAGGGCTATCGCATCGTCCTGGTCAATTCGAACCCGGCGACGATCATGACCGATCCCGAGCTTGCGGATGCGACCTATGTCGAGCCGATCACGCCCGAAATCGTCGCCAAGATCATTGAAAAAGAACGCCCCGACGCCGTGCTCCCGACGATGGGCGGGCAGACTGCGCTCAACACCGCGCTGGCGCTGTTCCGCGACGGCACGCTGAAGAAGTTCGGCGTGCAGATGATCGGTGCCGATGCCGATGCGATCGACAAGGCCGAGGACCGCGAGAAATTCCGCGCCGCGATGGACAAGATCGGCCTCGAAAGTCCCCGCGCATCGATCGCCGCCGCGCCGGAGATCAGGGACGCCGCGGGCAATATTACCGGCTATGACCGCGTCACCGGCGTCGCCCGCGCGCTCGAGTTGCTCGACGAGATCGGGCTGCCGGCGATCATCCGCCCGGCCTTCACATTGGGCGGCACCGGCGGTGGCGTCGCCTATAACCGCGAGGAATTCGAACATTACGCCCGCACCGGCATCGAGGCGTCGCCGGTCGGCCAGATCCTGATCGACGAGTCGCTGCTCGGCTGGAAGGAATATGAGATGGAGGTGGTCCGCGACCGCGCGGACAATTGCATCATCATCTGCGCGATCGAGAATATCGATCCGATGGGCGTCCACACCGGCGATTCGATCACTGTCGCGCCCGCGCTGACGCTGACCGACAAGGAATATCAGGTGATGCGCAACGCATCGCTAGCCGTGCTGCGCGAAATCGGTGTCGAAACAGGCGGTTCGAACGTGCAGTTCGCGGTCAATCCGAAGGACGGCCGGCTGGTCGTCATCGAGATGAACCCGCGCGTGTCACGCTCCTCGGCGCTGGCGTCGAAGGCCACCGGCTTCCCGATCGCCAAGGTCGCCGCCAAGCTGGCGGTCGGCTATACGCTCGACGAGATCGAGAACGACATCACCGGCGTCACCCCGGCGTCGTTCGAGCCGACGATCGATTACGTCGTCACCAAGATCCCGCGCTTCGCCTTCGAGAAGTTCAAGGGCGCCGAGCCAGTGCTGTCGACCGCGATGAAGTCGGTCGGTGAGGTGATGGCGATCGGTCGCAACATCCACGAATCGCTGCAAAAGGCGCTGCGCGGGCTGGAGACGGGGCTGTCCGGCTTCAACACAGTGGATGCGCTGGTCGGCGCACCGCGCGCGCAGATCGAGGCGGCGCTGGCCAAGGCGACGCCCGACCGGCTGCTCGTCGCGGCGCAGGCGCTGCGCGAGGGCTTCACCGTCGCCGAGGTCCACGCCATCGCCAAATACGATCCCTGGTTCCTCGAACGCATCTCCGAGATTGTTCATGCCGAGGAAGAGGTGTGCCGCCACGGCCTGCCGCGTGATGCCGCGGGCATGCGTCGCCTAAAGGCGATGGGGTTCAGCGACAAACGGCTCGCCTATCTCGCGTTGAAATCAGCCAATCTGGCCGGCAACGAACGCGGCATCGCGCGCGGCTCGGGGCTGATCCACGAGACGGTCAAGGCGATGACCGGCGGCGTCACCGAGGACGAGGTACGTGCGCTGCGCCACAAGCTCGGCGTGCGCCCGGTGTTCAAGCGCATCGATACCTGCGCGGCCGAGTTCGAGGCCAAGACGCCCTATATGTATTCGACCTACGAGGCGCCCAGTTTTGGCGAGCCCGAGAACGAGGCGGCGCCCTCCGACCGGAAAAAGATCGTCATCCTCGGCGGCGGCCCGAACCGGATCGGGCAGGGGATCGAGTTCGACTATTGCTGCTGCCACGCCTGTTTCGCGCTCGAGGATGCCGGCTTCGAAACGATCATGGTCAATTGCAACCCGGAGACGGTGAGCACCGATTATGACACCTCCGATCGCCTCTATTTCGAGCCGCTGACCGCCGAGGACGTGCTGGAAATCCTGCATGTCGAGCAGTCGAAGGGGACGCTGGTCGGCGTGATCGTCCAGTTCGGCGGCCAGACCCCGCTCAACCTCGCGCGTGCGCTGGAGGCGGAAGGGATTCCCATCCTCGGCACTTCGCCAGACGCGATCGACCTCGCCGAGGACCGCGAGCGCTTTGCAGCCTTGGTCAATAAGCTCGGCCTCAAGCAACCTGCCAACGGCATCGCGCGCAGCCGCGAGGAGGCTATCGCGGTCGCCGAACGCATCGGCTATCCGGTGCTGATGCGCCCGAGCTACGTGCTCGGCGGCCGCGCGATGGAAATCGTCGACGGCCGCGCCCAGCTCGAGGAATATATCCAGACCGCGGTGCAAGTCTCTGGTGACGCGCCGGTTCTGATCGACCAATACCTCCGCGATGCGATCGAGGTCGATGTCGATGCGATCGCCGACGGCACCGACGTGGTGGTCGCCGGCGTGCTACAGCATATCGAGGAAGCCGGCGTCCATTCGGGCGACAGCGCCTGCTCGATCCCGCCCTACAGCCTTTCCGCCGAGATCATCGCCGAGATCGAACGCCAAGCCGATGCGCTGGCCCGCGCGCTGAAGGTCAAGGGACTGATGAACATCCAGTTCGCGGTGAAGGATGGCGCGGTCTATCTGATCGAGGTCAACCCGCGCGCCAGTCGCACCGTGCCGTTCGTCGCCAAGGCGATCGGCGCGCCCATCGCCAAGATCGCCGCGCGCGTCATGGCCGGCGAGAAACTCGCCAATCTGGGAAGGATAGACCGCAGCATCGATTACGTCGCGGTGAAGGAGGCGGTATTCCCCTGGGGGCGGTTCGCCGGCGTTGATCCGGTATTGTCACCGGAAATGAAGTCCACTGGCGAAGTTATGGGAATCGATCGCGATTTCTCGATCGCCTTTGCCAAGGCACAACTCGGCGCCGGTGTCGTTCTGCCGCAAGCGGGGACGCTGTTCGTCAGCGTCAAGGATACTGACAAGCCGCATATCGTGTCGGCGGTGAAGCTGCTGGCGGAGCACGGTTTCACGATCGTCGCGACCGGCGGCACGGCTGATTATCTCGAACGACAGGGAGTCGCCGTCGAGCGCGTCAACAAGGTCGCGCAGGGCCGGCCGCACATCGTCGACCGGATCAAGGACGGCGGTGTCGATCTGATCTTCAACACCACCGAGGGGTGGCAGTCGTTGAAGGACTCGCAGCCGATTCGTGCCGTGGCGGTCACGCAGAAGATTCCGTACTTCACCACCGCCTCGGCAAGTGTCGAGGCGGCCAAGGCAATCCGCGCGTTAAGCACCGAGAGCCTTGAAGTGCGCCCGTTGCAGTCCTATTATTCGCAATCGCACAATTGATCCCCTTATCGAGAGACGAACGTGCGGGCGGACCCGGCTGGGCCGTCTGATGACAGGGACGTTTGCAAAGGACTGAATATGGCGACGGTCGAAAAGATGCCGATGCTGGCCGAGGGCCACGCGAAGCTCACCGCTGACCTCAAGCGCTTGAAGGAAGAGCGTCCGCAGATCGTCGACGCGATCGAGGAAGCGCGAGCGCACGGCGACCTTTCGGAAAACGCCGAGTATCACGCCGCCAAGGAGCGTCAGGGCCAGATCGAGGCGTCCATCGCCGATATCGAGGACAAGCTGTCGCGCGCCCAGATCATCGATCCGAAGGAAATGTCGGGCGACAAGGTGGTGTTCGGCGCGACGGTGACGCTGCTCGACGAGGACGACAAGCCGATTAAGTATCAGATCGTCGGCCAGACCGAGGCGGACGCGAACAAGGGCCGCATTTCGTACAATTCGCCGCTCGGTCGCGCGCTGATCGGGCGCAAGGTCGATGACGAGGTCGAGGTGTCGGTGCCCGCAGGCGATCGTTATTATCTCGTCTCGAAGATCGAATTCATCTGATCGATCGCGGCATTTGAGAAACGAAGCGGGCTCCCGGTGACGGGAGCCCGTTTTCGTATCAGCCCTGCTTCGGCAGCTCCGGCTCGAGCAACCGGTGAAGGTGGACGAGGACGTATTTCATTTCGGCATCGTCCACGGTGCGCTGTGCGGCGCCCCGCCACGCCTTTTCCGCAGTGGCGTAATCGGGGAAGATGCCGACGATATCGATCGACTTGAGATCGGCGAAGTCGAGCGTCTGGGGATCGGTCACGCGTCCGCCGAACACGAGATGGAGCTTGCTCATCGCGAGGGACTTTCTGTCAGAGGAGGAGTCGGCGCTCCTCTAGCCCCACGACGACGCATTTTGAAACCCCTGAAACTATTTTGTCGGCTTCTTGGCCTTTTCGGCCGCGGCGCTGGCGGCTGCCTGACCGGCCGTGCTTGCCGCGTCGATTACGTCCTCGAACAGACGGTTGACCTGCGCCTTGGCGGCCTTGCCGCTGATCCCATGCGCTTCGAGTTCGGCAAAGCCGGTATCGCGTGCCGCGGCAGCAGCCGCGACGGCGGCAGCGGTCATCCGCTTGCCGACCGGGCCGAGCAACTCGCTTTCGCGCTCGGTACGCGGAATCGCCAGTCCTGCAAGCAATCCGACCGCGGCCCCTCCGGCGAGCACAGCGAGCGGGTTGCCCTCCAGCAGGTCTCCGGCGCGCTTCAGGCTATCGCCGGCCGTGCGGGTCTTAGAATTATCGGTGCTGGTCATCGGGACCTCCTTGATCGACGGGATTCGCCCCGTTCGGGTTTCAAACTATCGGCGTCGGCGTCGGTTGCCTTCGCGCGGCGCTTGCCCCACCAGGTTAGCACCGACAGTAGCGCGACCACCCCGGCCACCGCGACTGGATGGCGTTTCGCTCGCTCGACGCCGCTTTCGCCGGCGTGACGAAGCCCGCCCAGCGCATCCTCGGCCAGACTGCGCGGGGAAAGGCGTGCTCGTAATTGTTCTACCGTCGCCGTAAGTCGCGCACGAGCCAAGGCCGAGCGCGCTTCGGCGCGAGCGAGGCGTTCGCCGGAAAGGCTCATATCAGGTCGTCCTCCTTGCTCAGCGCGTGCTTGATACGCTGGAAGGCGAGCCAGGCGAACAGACCGGAGAAGATCAGCGCAAGCGCCATCACAATCAAGGCCGCGCCGATGATTCCGACGTGGATGCGCAGATACAACATCAACCCGACAAGCAGCACCAGCACGGCCGATTGCGCGAGCAGGGCGGAGGTGACCATGAAGAAGAGCGCCATTCGCCCCTTGACGAGGCGGCGGAAGAGGATCGCGCGGACGCGCGCGACCTCTGCCCGGGCGAGGAACTTGGCATCCTCGACCAGGTCACCGCACAGGTCGGCGATGCTCTCGCGTGTTTCGGCTGCGTCCTGTTCGGTCGTCGCGTCGGTCACATCGCCCCCTCGTTACGAATCGCTCAGGCGTCGCGGTCACCGTCGAGGCCCGATTTGACGATACGGGCGAGAACAAAGCCGATCGCCGCGGCGGTGCCGACCGCGACCGCCGGGCTCTTGCGCGCGAAATTGCGCAGATCCTCGAGCAATTCGTCGACGTCCTTGGCCTTGAGCTGATCGGAAAAACCGCCAAGCGCCTTGGCTGCCGAGCGCGCATAATCGCCATATTGCGCGCCGAGATTGTCATCGACCGAGCCCGCGGCCTCGCGCATCAGCTTGGAGAATTCGTCGAGTGCGCCGCCCGCCTTGTCCTTGCCTTCGACCACATAGGCACGTGCCTTGCCGGTCGCCTGTTTCTGCAGCTTGGCCGCGCTATCCTTCAGCGTCAGCGTAGCGGTCGACTTGGCTTTGTCTGCTTCCTTGCTCACTGACTTGGCAGCGGCGGAAACCTTTGCCTTGGCGCCGGATTTGGTGCGCACGGCCGTGGCCGGCTTGCCATTGCTGGTCGCGTTGATCGTCTCGTCGGCCATGATCCTACCTGCCTCTTCCCGTTACACTCAGCCAACGACCTGTGGCGGGCCGGGTTCCCGCTGGCCGCTCGCGAATTGCGATGCCGTGCCCGAGAGGCTACAGCCCGCCCCGAACGCCGCCGCTGGCGCCTTATCCCTATCTAGGAGGACCGTTTCGTGACCGCAATCATCGACATCCACGCGCGCCAGATTCTCGACAGCCGCGGCAATCCGACGGTCGAGGTCGATATGCTTCTGGAAGACGGCAGTTTCGGTCGCGCGGCCGTGCCCTCCGGCGCGTCGACCGGCGCGCATGAGGCGGTCGAGCGCCGCGATGGCGACAAGAGCCGTTGGGGCGGCAAGGGCGTCGACGGCGCGGTGGAAGCGGTCAATTCGGAGATTACCGAGGCGGTGATCGGCATGGACGCCGAGGATCAGGCCGACCTCGATCAGGCAATGATCGAACTGGACGGCACCGAGAACAAGGGCCGGCTGGGCGCCAACGCGACCCTCGGTGTCAGCCTGGCGGCGGCCAAGGCGGCGGCCGAAGCACGCGGCTTGCCGCTCTATCGCTATGTCGGCGGCGTTGCGGCGCACGTCTTGCCGGTGCCGATGATGAACATCATCAATGGTGGCGAACATGCCGACAATCCGATCGATTTCCAGGAATTCATGATCGTGCCCGTCGGCGCGGATTCGATCGCCGAGGCGGTGCGCTACGGCTCGGAAATCTTCCATACCCTCAAAAAGGGTCTTGCCGAAAAGGGGTTGATGACCGCGGTCGGCGACGAGGGCGGTTTCGCGCCCAATCTGGCGAGCACCACCGATGCGCTGGACTTCATCATGACCTCGATCGAGAAGGCGGGTTACACGCCGGGTGACGACATCATGCTGGCGCTCGATTGTGCGGCGACCGAATTCTTCAAGAACGGCAAGTACGAGATCGCTGGCGAGGGCAAGAGCCTGTCGCCCGACGAGATGGTCCGCTACCTCGAAGATCTCGTCGGCCGCTATCCGATCTTCTCGATCGAGGATGGCATGGCCGAGGACGATTGGGACGGCTGGGCCGCGTTGACCAAGGCGATTGGCAGCAAGGCGCAGCTGGTCGGCGATGATATCTTCGTCACCAACCCGAAGCGTCTCGCCGATGGTATCGAGAAGGGAATCGGCAACTCGTTGCTGGTCAAGGTCAACCAGATCGGCACGCTCAGCGAGACGCTGGAGGCGGTGTCGATGGCGCAAGGTGCGAGCTACACTGCGGTGATGTCGCACCGGTCGGGCGAGACCGAGGATTCGACCATCGCCGACCTCGCGGTCGCCACCAATTGCGGACAGATCAAGACCGGCAGCCTGGCGCGTTCGGACCGGCTTGCCAAATACAACCAGCTGATCCGCATCGAGGAAGAACTGGGCGATGCGGCGCGCTATGCCGGTCGTGACGTCATCCGAACGAAATAACAGCTTGATCCGCGAGTCGCGATGATTCACAGAAGGGTGGATGACGACGCCGTCCACCCTTCGTACCATGCTTCGCCGCGCGCTGTGGCCGGCCGCGATGCTGATCGTGCTGTCGTTCTTCGGCGGCTATGCGGTGCTCGGGCCGAACGGGGTGCTGGCCTATGGCCAGTACAAGCGTGAGCTTGCCGTCAAGCAGGCGCAATTCGCTCGGCTCGACAAGCAGCGCGCGGTGCTCAAGAACCGGGTCGACCTGCTCGACCCCAAGCATGTCGATCCCGATATGGCGGATGAACTGACGCGCAAGCAGCTGGGCGTCGTTGCGCCCGACGAAGTGATCCTGCCGCTCCACTGATGACTCCGCGTGAATTGATCGCCACCGCGCAGGTGCCCGGCGGCGCCGAGTTGCGTCTGTTTCGTCGGAGCGGCGATTTCATGATCGTGCTCGATCGCAACGAGTTGATGTCGACCCGGATGAGCGGCTCGGAAGAGGCGTTGGCGACGATGACCATTGCGCGCCTCAACACCCGCCCGGCGCCGCATCTGCTGATCGGCGGCTACGGCATGGGCTTCACGTTGCGCGCAGCCTTGGCGCAACTCGACGCCAGCGCGCAAGTGAGTGTCGTCGAGATCGTGCCCGAGATCATCGAGTGGGCGCGGGGGCCGATGGCCGACCTCGCCGCCGGCTGCCTTGATGATTCGCGGGTGACATTGATCCGCGGCGACGTTGCCGAGGCCATTGCGCGTGGGGCAGGGCGTTACGACGCGATCCTGCTCGACGTCGACAACGGTCCCGACGGGCTGAGCCGCGACGCCAACGACCGACTCTATTCTTCGCGCGGCCTTGCTACGTCGCGCGCCGCGCTGCGGCCCGGCGGCGTGCTCGCGATATGGTCGGCCGCGCCGGACAAGGCCTTTGCGCGCCGCCTCGCCGATGCGGGCTTCGCGGTCGAGGAAGTCGCCGTACGCGTGCGCAGCAATGGCAAGGGCCCGCAACACGTCATCTGGTTCGGCACCAGGCGCTGATAGGCCTTTCATGCTGCGTTTAGTAGCGAAGGGATCGACTCCGCCGCCTTCTCGTTCTTTTCGGTGACGCTGTTGGATGCCTCCCGCGGCGGGACATTGCGCCCGGCGCAAAAGTCGTCCTATAGGCGCGCCAGCATTCGATCCTCCCCCTACGGAAACGAGGTACTTCGCCCGTGGCAAAAGCCCCTGCATCCGCACGCAAAGTCGAACCCCCCAAGCCCAACCGTGAACGGCCCGACGAGCCAAAGCGTTACGAAGCGTCGAAGGACGAGCTTCTCAAGTTCTATAAGGACATGCTGCTCATCCGCCGCTTCGAGGAAAAGGCGGGCCAGCTCTACGGCCTCGGCCTGATCGGCGGCTTCTGCCACCTCTATATCGGCCAGGAAGCGGTTGCGGTCGGCGTGCAGTCGGCATTGACCGACAAGGACTCGGTGATCACCGGCTATCGCGATCACGGCCATATGCTGTTGTGCGGCATCCCGCCGAAGGACGTCATGGCCGAGCTGACCGGGCGCGAGGCCGGCATCTCGAAGGGCAAGGGCGGCTCGATGCACATGTTCAGCGTCGAGCACAAATTCTACGGCGGCCACGGCATCGTCGGCGCGCAGGTGTCGCTGGGCACCGGGCTCGGCTTCGCCCACAAATACAATGAGGACGGCGGCGTCGCGCTTGCCTATTTCGGCGACGGCGCGGCCAACCAGGGTCAGGTCTACGAGAGCTTCAACATGGCCGAGCTGTGGAAGCTGCCGATCATCTACGTGATCGAGAACAACCAATATGCGATGGGCACCAGCGTCAATCGCTCGTCGGCCGAGGATCAGCTCTACCGTCGCGGCGAATCGTTCCGCATTCCGGGCATCCAGGTCGACGGCATGGACGTGCTCGCCGCGCGCGGCGCCGCTGACGAGGCGGTCGCCTGGGTCCGCGCCGGCAAGGGCCCGATCATCCTCGAGATGAAGACTTATCGCTATCGCGGCCACTCGATGTCCGACCCGGCCAAATATCGCACCCGCGACGAGGTCCAGTCGATGCGCGACACCTCCGATCCGATCGAGCGCGCCAAGAAGGAACTCGAAGGGCTGGGCGTCAAGGAGGACGATCTCAAGAAAGTCGAGCAGGAAATCCGCAAGCAGGTCAACGAGGCCGCGGACTTCTCCGAACAGACTCCCGAGCCCGATGCGGCCGAACTGTATACAGACGTGCTGGTGGAGACCTATTGAGATGGCGATCGAACTCAAGATGCCGGCGCTGTCGCCCACGATGGAAGAGGGCACGCTCGCCAAGTGGCTGGTCAAGGAAGGCGATGCCGTAAAGGCCGGCGACATCATGGCCGAGATCGAGACCGACAAGGCGACGATGGAATTCGAAGCCGTCGACGAAGGCACGATCGCCAAGATCTTCGTCGCCGAGGGCACCGACGGCGTGAAGGTCGGCACGGTGATCGCGATGATCGCCGAGGACGGGGAGGATGCCGGCTCGGTCGAGACTCCGAAGCCGGTCGAGGAGGCCGAAGAGCCCGAGCTTCGCGAACAGGCGGCCGAGAGCAAGGCGCCTGAGCCCAAGCTGGTCGAGACCGGCGCGCGCCAGATGTTCGAAGCCGCCAGCCACGACGCCGAGAGCGACCCCGAGGTTCCCGATGGAACCGAAATGGTCAAGCTCACCGTCCGCGAGGCACTGCGCGACGCGATGGCCGAGGAAATGCGCGCCGACGAACGCGTGTTCGTGATGGGCGAGGAGGTCGCGCAATATCAGGGCGCGTATAAGGTCACTCAGGGACTCCTCGACGAGTTCGGCGACAAGCGCGTCATCGACACGCCGATCACCGAATACGGCTTTGCCGGCGTCGGCACGGGTGCGGCGATGGGTGGATTGAAGCCGATCGTCGAGTTCATGACCTTCAACTTCGCGATGCAGGCGATCGACCATATCGTCAATTCGGCGGCTAAGACCAATTACATGTCGGGCGGCCAGATGCGTTGCCCGGTGGTGTTCCGCGGCCCCAACGGCGCAGCGTCGCGCGTCGCCGCGCAACATTCGCAAAATTACGGGCCGTGGTACGCGAGCGTTCCCGGGCTGATCGTAATTGCGCCCTATGATGCAGCCGACGCGAAGGGCCTGCTCAAGGCCGCGATCCGCACCGACGATCCAGTCGTATTCCTCGAAAACGAGCTGATGTACGGCCGCAGCTTCGAGGTGCCGAAGCTCGACGATTGGGTGCTCCCGATCGGCAAGGCGCGCATCATGAAGCCGGGCAAGGACGTGACGCTCGTCTCTTATTCGATCGGCGTCGGCATCGCGCTCGAAGCCGCCGAGAAGCTGGCGGGCGAGGGGATCGACGCCGAGGTGATCGACCTGCGCACGCTGCGTCCGCTCGACAAGGCGACGGTGCTAAAAAGCCTGGCCAAGACCAACCGCATGGTGGTGGTCGAGGAAGGTTGGCCGACCTGCTCGATCGCGTCCGAACTCGCGGCGGTCGCGATGGAAGAGGGCTTCGACGACCTCGACGCGCCGGTGCTGCGCGTCACCAACGAGGACGTGCCCATGCCTTATGCCGCCAACCTCGAAAAGCTCGCACTGATCGACAGCGACAAGGTCGTGAAGGCGGCTAAGAAGGTCTGCTACAAGGAGTGATCGGTCGAGGCCGGCCGACGGATATCCCGCCAGGCCGGCCCTCCATCACTGTGTCAGATGCGCGGTAGCGACAGCCTGACGGAACAGGGCGTTGAGCGCGTCCGGAATTGAATCGTCGGTCGACACTTTCTGATAAAGGCCCGGAGATGCGCAGGATTGCAACGCAGGCGCTACGTTAGGAAGATAAGGAGCGACGTTAGTCTGTGACCAGTTGTCGCCGGTCAGTGATTCGGGCAAATACTCAGTATAAAGAATAGCGATCCGGATATTGCGCTTCTTGATAGCCTCGCATTGGTCGAGGTGCGTCGGCTGTAGCTCACGATGCGTGCGACCCATCCCGCTCAGATTTTCGTCGCTCATACCATCGGTGATGATGAACATCACCTCTTGCGGATCGTCCTTAGTTTGGCCGGTGCCGGGATTCGGCATGATGCTGTTCATCTGATCGAACGCGGACTTGAAATTGGTCGACTGGTCGTCGATGTTCGACGAAGAGCTGATCCAGCCGTTTTGATACCATAGGGTCATCGGCAGATTGGTTGACTTCGTTACGACCGACTGCACATTGCTGTCGCTATCCAAATCGGTAAGCGGCGCGACTTGTCCGTAGTTCGATGTTTTCGGACTGTAATAATCGAAGCGATAGACACCCATCCGATACATCACCTTATTATCGTCGGCGATTTCCTTCGCTGTCGGGACAAGTTGCTGCACCGCCTCTTGCTCGGCATCGATGCGCATTTCGATGTTTGGCTTGCCATTGTACGCAAGATTGTTGTGCGCCAACCAATATGAGTCGGCGTACATGCCGCTCGATTCTTTGGCGATCTTAACGGATTTTCCCTTGCTGTTGGTCGAATAGATGTAGCCGTTGGAAACATTGTCGACGCTGTAGGCATTACCGTTGCTGTCGAGCCAGATATTCTTCTTTTTGTTGTCCTGAATGTAGATATTTTCGCTGTGCGGGTCTGAGAGATGGCAAGCAAAGGCGCAGCCGGTGATCGTGCGCATACGCGTCAAGCCGTCCGACGTTGAAGGCAGCAACATCGACGGCGATGTGTCTAGCAACAGATAGAAATTGATATATGGCGCCTTGTCCGCGGTCGCGGTGGAGGTGCCGCCGATGGCAAGCGTCTCTTTGCCCAGAATGCCGCCGAAAGCGTTCTTCGACTGGGCATGCCAGGTGACGACAGCCTCACGCCCCGGCGAAGAAGCGTTGTAAATCGGCGTGATCGTCACATCCAGGTCGTCCGAGTTGAAGATGAGGTCGCTGCCTAGGGACGCTGCCTGGGCAACGAACATGTTTTCCGCCGTCGTCTTCGCTTCGTCGTCGCTCTTGAGCATCATGGGTTGGGTGACGGCGGCGAGGGCGGCGGCGTCCCCGATCGCGTCGAGTTTGCTCTGCAGTCGCGCCGCGCGCGAATAGTCGACCCCCATGCCGGTTGCGAACACCATCGGAATCATCGCGAAGGCGAAGATCATCAGCACGTTGCCGCGACGGCTGGTGCGGAACTTGGCGAGCAGGGCGGTTACCCGTTCTTTCATGGCTGAAAACCCTTGGGGCGTGCGGCTGGTCATGTGCAGTCGGAGCAGGCGACCGAATTCGACCGGCGCGGGTTCATGTAGATGTGATCGGTGAATGTGATCGGACCGATAAGCGTGGCCGCGACCCTCGGCTTATAATGATAGGTGATCTGGCTCAGCACGATATAGGTATCAGGAACGGCGATGTTCGTGGGCACGTCGAGGTCGCTTGCCTTCATCACTGTGCCGTCGTTCGATCGGCTCCAGTCGATCGATGGATTGCCCTTGTCGTCGAACTTGATCTGCGTGACGATCATCGTTGTATCATCGGTGGGATAGGGCGACATCACCTGACGCGCTCCGTCGATAATGGTATCGACTTCGGCTTGCGTGATCGTGACATACTGCGTGGTCACGTCGGCCAGCGTGCGATCGGAGAGGACGACCTTGCGATAGGCCGAGATCGCGTCCATCAACTGCGCCCCGCCGATATAGAGCAAGATCATGAACGGCGCGGCCATCGCAAACTCGACGGCGCCGAGTGCGCGGCGATCGCGTGCCAGTCCGCGCAAGCGGGTGAGGAGCGCGGCGCCGATCATTTCACATAGGACTCTGTCTTGAACACCGACGTCGCGATTAGCAGGCGCTTGCCGCCTTGCGCGTTCGAGAAGTCAAGATCGAGCGGGCCACCGATCACGGGAAAGAGATACATGGTCCGCATCACGACGATGCTGCCCGGAGAGCCAGGATTGAACTGCCAGTTGTTGATGATCTTGCCGTCCTTATCGTATTTCAACACCGGCGCGGACGTACTGATGTCGGCAAAGCTGCTGGCCGATTGCACGTCGATCATGAGATCGGTGCACTTCATGAAGGCCGGCAGGTTGCTGCACGCCGCTTGCTGGAAGTCCGATTGGCTCATGCCTGCGTTCTGCGCCTGGTTGGTGACGAGTTGGCGTGCCGTCTCTTCCGCGGTCGTTTCCAGCGTTTGCTGGGCAAAGAAGATAAGACTGGTCTGGATCGTTGCGAGCATCAGCGCTATGAGGGGAGCGGCGACCGCCGCGAACTCGATGATCGTCGCGGCGCTTCGGTCACGTGACAGGGTGCGCAGCCTCGCGAGGAGGTGCGACATCGCAGCAGGCTTCGTGCTTCCGCCCGGCATCGTTTCAGGTCCCCGGTCCCATGGTCCCGAGCCTGCCTAGGCCCATAGCTCTTAAGAAATTCTCAACTGCGGGAGGCTCGGTTTCGCGCTATGGCCGCGGCGATGATCTCCGAACGACCTGATATTCAGCTGGCGATTAATTATGCGAGGACAGGTCGCGCCGGTGCGACCGCGCTGTTTGCGCTTGATGCCCGTCTATCAGAAATCGTGCGCCGGAATAACGACCCGCTGGTCGGCCAGATGCGACTGACTTGGTGGCGTGATGCGATCGAGGCGCTTGACCGCGTGCCGCCGCCGGCTGAGCCCGTCCTGCGCGCGCTTGCCGAACATGTCCTGCCGTCCGGCACGCAAGGTTCGGCGCTGGCGGAGATCACCACTGGCTGGGAAGCATTGTTGGAGGAGCCGTTTGGCGATGAAGCGATCATGCGGCACGGCGTCCGCGGCGCGACTCTGTTCAGGGCGCTCGCCGCGGTTACGGAAGCTCATGACAAGGCGATCGCTGATGCTGGGCATGGATGGGCGCTTGCCGATCTTGCATCGCACTTGGGCGATCCCGTGATGGCCGGGCGTGCCGCCGCGCTTGCGCGGCCTCATCTGCAGGCGGCGTTTACGCAAAGATGGAGCCGATCGGGGCGTATGATCGGTGCGCTGGCGTTGATGGCACGACAAGATCTGGATGAGTCGCGCCCGGCGGTTAGGATCGGCCGGTTGATGTGGCATCGACTCACCGGGCGCTAGCTGGTTGCGCTCGGAAATGAATCGGTTAGCTTTGGGGCTAGGGGAGATCGGGATGTGGCGATATTTGGCGGGCGGCGTCGCGGCGTTGCTGCTTGTGACTGCGGGCTTCATATTTTTCCGGTCGGGCGCCAAGCCGGACCAGCCGCTGTTCGCGCCGGCCCCGCAAACCGCCTCCAGCCCGGCGGCGTTGCCCTCTGCCGCTCCGTCGGCGAGCGAAAGAACGCGCGAGCAGAAGCGTTTCGATCGCTATGACAAGGATCGTGACGGGCTGATCACGAGGGATGAATATCTCGCGTCGCGGCACAAGGCGTTCGCCAAGCTCGACACCAATCACGATGGGCAATTGTCGTTCGAGGAATGGGCGATCACAACCACGACCAAGTTCGCGACGGCCGATGCCGATCATTCGGGCACCCTGACGCCGGCGGAATTTCTGACGACAAAGGTGGTTCGCAAGACAACGCCCAAATGCGCGTGCTCGGCGCCGTCCTCCGACGAGTAGAGCGATCTATGCCGGCTCCAGCCAATCGGTGAGTGCCGCGCGGGCCCGGGCGGTGTAGAGCTTCTTGCGGTCGGCCTTCTTCGAACGCCCGGCAATCGGCGGGAACAAGCCGAAATTGACGTTCATCGGCTGGTAGGTCTCGGCCTCGGCAGCGCCGGTGATGTGCCCGAGCAGCGCCCCGAGCGCGGTTTCCGCTGGCGGCGGCGCGAGCGTGTGGCCAGCCAGTTCGGCGGCGGCGAACCGGCCCGCGAGCAGCCCGATCGCGGCGCTTTCCACATAGCCTTCGCAGCCCGTGATCTGGCCCGCAAAGCGAATATTGGGGCGCGATTTCAGGCGCAGCACCGGATCGAGCAGTTCCGGCGAGCGGATGAAGGTATTGCGATGCAGCCCGCCCAGCCGAGCGAATTCCGCTTGTTCGAGGCCGGGAATCGTGCGGAACAATCGCACCTGCTCGGCATATTTGAGCTTGGTCTGGAAGCCGACCATGTTCCACAATGTGCCCCTGGCATTGTCCTGGCGCAGCTGCACCACCGCATAGGGCCAGCGGCCGGTGCGCGGATCATCGAGGCCGACCGGCTTCATCGGGCCATAGCGCAGCGTATCGACGCCGCGCTCGGCCATCACCTCGATCGGCATGCAGCCCTCGAAATAGGGCGTGTTCTTTTCCCACTCGCGGAATTCGGTCTTCTCGCCATCGAGCAGCCCCTGATGGAAAGCGAGATATTGCTCCTTGTCCATCGGGCAATTGATGTAATCCTTGCCCTCGCCCTTGTTCCAGCGCGACTGGAACCACGCCGTCTCCATGTCGATCGTGTCGAAATGAACGATCGGCGCGATGGCGTCGAAGAAGGCCAGCGATTCCGCGCCGGTCGCCGCGCCGATACTGTCGGCAAGTCCGGTAGCGGTGAGCGGCCCGGTCGCGACGATCGCAAGGCCTTCGGCGGGCAGCGTATCGACCCGTTCGCGAACGATCGTAATATTGGGATGCGCTTGCAACGCGGCGGTGACGCCCGCCGAGAAGCCATCGCGATCGACCGCGAGCGCGGAACCGGCGGGCACCTTGTGCGCATCGCCTTCGCGCAGGATCAGCGAGCCTAGTGCGCGCATCTCGGCATGGAGCAGGCCGACGGCATTGCTCTCCGCGTCATCGGATCGGAAGCTGTTCGAGCAGACCAGCTCGGCAAGGCCGTCGGTCTGGTGAGCGGGCGTCATTTCGCCCGAGCCGCGCATTTCGGAAAGGCGGACGCGAAAGCCGGCCTCGGCAAGTTGCCAGGCGGCTTCCGAACCAGCGAGTCCGCCGCCGATGACATGGATATCGTGATTGGTCATGCGCGGTCGCTTAGCATCTTCGTGCCGCGCGAACAGGGGATGCTTGCCGGCACCCCGCCGGACGGCGACAAGAAAGCGGAAAGGGAGGCGCGATGCGTGCGATTCTGGGGGCAGCGATCATTGCCGGCGCGAGCTATTGCCTCGCGGCATGGTTCGGTTGGCACGGCCCGGCGACGGTGGTGTGGAAGGGAGCCGGCGTCGCGCTGCTTGCCGTGTGGGCGGCGATGCAGGCGCGCGATATCGACGGCTGGTTGCTCGCCGCCGTGATGGCGCTGGGCGCGACCGGCGACATATTGCTCGAGACGGCCGGGCTGACTGTAGGGGCGCTGGCATTCCTGCTCGGCCATCTTGTCGCGATCCTGCTCTATCTACGGCACCGACGTGATCGCCTGTCGGCCAGTCAGCGGGCATTGGGTGTCATCGTCATGCCGCTGGTGATCGCGATCGCGGCAGCGATGACGCGGCAGATCGGCGTCGCGATATATACCGCGGCGCTCGGCGGGATGGCGGCGGCGGCCTGGACCAGCGCGTTTCCGCGATACCGCGTTGGGATCGGGGCGATGATGTTCGTCGCGTCGGACCTGCTCATCTTCTCCCGGGCCGGGCCGCTCGCCGGATCGATCGTGCCGACGCTGCTTGTCTGGCCGCTCTATTTCGCGGGCCAGGCGCTGATCGCGACCGGCGTAGCCGACACGCTGGCTCGGCGGGCGCCGGCTTGACGCCCGCCGAGCCACGCCATCACTTGCAGACGACCTGCTGGTTGTTCTGATCGATCGACTTGCCGGCCAGCGCGCCCGCCGCGCCGCCCAGAAGCGTGCCGACGATCCGCGAATGGCCGCCATCGATCACATTGCCCAGAATCCCGCCGGCCGCGCCGCCGATGATCAACCCGGTCGTGCCGTCATTGCGCTTGCAATAATAGCGCCCGTCATTGCCGGCATAGACGCGGTCTTGCGGCGACAGGACGCGTTCGGGCGCATTGGGCTCGGCGCGATAGTAACGTGAGGGATCGTAGCCATTCTCATCGCGCTCGTAATAGCCGTTGTCGCGATAGCCGGGCGGCGCGGAGCGATCGTCGTAATAGCCGTTGCGGCGATCGCGGTCCTGCGCCGCGCGATAGCGGTCGAACTCGTCCTGAAAGCGGGCGAGCTCGCTCTGGAAACGCGCCTGCGCCTGGGCGAAGCGCGCCTGTTCCTCAACCGTCTGCGCGGCGGCGGGAGCGGTGGCGGCAGCAAGCGTGCCGAGGGCGGCGGCGGTGATCAGCATGGTCTTCAACATCATCGGGGCTTCCTTCACGCATTCGATCGCATCGCGCTACGCCGCTTCGGCAAAACGGTCGCTTAACGAGATGGCGGCACGGCCGGCATTTACCTTTCGGTAACCATCGGGGCGTTACCATATATTAACGCTATTCGCCGGGTTTCGGACCCGTTGCCCTGGAGCATCACATGCGTCCGTCGACGATAGCCTTGTGCCTTTCGCTCTTTGCGACCGGCGGCTGCGCGATTCTGCACACGCCGCCGCCGCCGGGCACCAGCGTGACGATCGAGCCCGAATCGCCGAGCGAAGGAGCCGAATGGCGCACGGTCGCGCGGCCGGAGGATCAGCAGCGGATCGATGCGATCGATGCACGCTGGCATGCGGCGATCGACGCGTTGCCCCACAGCCTGCGCCCGCCCACTGCCGCCGACCGCCAATTGCTCGATCCGCAAGCCGCCCGTCCGTTGGTTGCCCTGCCGCCCGGCGGATACGAATGCCGCCGCATCCGGCTCGGCGGGTGGGCGAAGCTGACGCGGTTCAAGCCTGATACCTGCTATGTGAAGCTCGATGGGAACAAGCTGTCCTATACCACCCAGACCGGCCGGCTGATGCCCGGCGGCTGGCTCTATCCCGACAGCGACACGCGGCAGGTATTGCTGGCGACCGATCGGCCGGCCGGCGTCCAGGTCGCACCCGCTTATGGCGTCGAGGCGAAGCGCGATCTGATCGGCGTGATCGAGCGGCTGGGGCCGCTGCGGTGGCGGCTCACCATTCCGCGTGATGACGAGCTCGACGTTTGGGAAATCACTCCCTGGCCCAAGCAGAAGCTGGAGGACTGATGCGGGCAGCACGCGCCGGGTGATTGCGGCGAAAATATGGCAAAGGTCACGGAAGGTCACGCTCCTACGCGCGAGGGGCGATCGCCGCACCGATATGCGAAAGAAGCGGAAACGGGCCCACGCCAGATCATCCATCCGGTGTGGCAAAGCTTTTCCAACATTGACAGCGGTGGGGTGGTGGGGGCGATGCCCCCGCCACCGATACCGGCCACGATCAATGCGGACGGCCAATGCCCCAATTGCCGAATTCGCAGGTGCCATCATAATCGTTGAAGCCGCGGATCGCGATAGTGCGGGCGCGGCGATCGATCGTCACGGTCGGCCGGTGGAGCAGGTTGAGGCGATAGCGCGCCGTCACCCGGTCGTTGCCGAAGCGAATGTTGGTCAGCGGCCACCAGCCGTTGTGGCCGCCCGAATTGATTGTGGGCAGCAGCTTGCCGCTCAGCCGGATGCGGCCCGATCCGTTACGGATCTCGACCTGCACCGAGGCGCGCATCAGATTGCGATCGCCATGCCCGCGCGCTTCGTAGCTTTGCGCGCGCTCATCCCAATCGAAGTCCGTGTTGGTGGAGAACAGGCCGGGGCGCTCCCCGCGACCCCAGCAGATCGCAGTCATTTGCTTGCCCCAGACCGGCGGTCGTGGGCCGGGCAATGGCGGCACCGGCCCGCCACGGCACTCGGCCGCCGGGCGCGATACGATCGAGGCATATTTGCCATTGCGCGTGGTAATGGCCGCACAGCTGCGGTCGCGATCCTTCTGCCAATAGGCGATGCCGGCGCTGACCCGCGTTCGGCGATAGCCGCGCCGCGCGATCTCCGCCTCGGCCGGTGGTCCGGCGCGGGCGTTGACCATGTCGCGCAGATCGAAAGGCGTGCCTGACGCAACCGGGGGCGGCGGGCGATGGCGCGCCTCCTGTGGCGAGGCCGGCGCGGCGGCGATGAGAAACAGCGGCGTGGCCGCAACGCAGACGAACAGAGGACGACGCATGGCTCAACCCTCCTGCAGGATCACACGCTCTGGCGGCGCGCGCGCCGCTTGAATAGCACGATCGGCGGGCGGCGCGCAGCGAAATCGCGTGGCTGCGCGGGCCGAAAGCGGTGGATGCGGCGGCGATGAGGATCTCACCGCCGCCGCCCGTCGTCAGCCCTTGATGAAGGCAAGCAGATCGGCGTTGATCACGTCAGGATGGACGGTGCACATGCCGTGCGGATAGCCGGGATAGACCTTCAGTGTCGCGTGCGGAGCGATCTTGGCCGAAAGCTCGGCGGAATCGTGGATCGGCACGATCTGGTCATCGTCGCCGTGCATCACCAGGCAGGGGACGTCGATCTTCTTCAGATCTTCGGTGAAGTCGGTCTCGGAGAAGGCCTGGATGCACTCGTAATGCGCCAGCGCGGAGCCCATCATGCCCTGCAGCCACCAATGATCGATGATGCCCTGCGAAGGCTCGGCGCCGTCGCGGTTGAAGCCATAGAACGGCACCGGCACGTCCTTGTACATCTGCGCGCGATTGGCGGCGAGCTGCGCACGGAAGCCGTCGAACACCTCGATCGGGGTGCCCTGCGGATTGCTGCCGGACTTGACCATGATCGGCGGAACGGCACCGATCAGCACCGCCTTGGCGACCCGCGCGGTGCCATGGCGACCGATATAGCGCGCCACCTCGCCGCCGCCGGTCGAATGCCCGATCATCACTGCATCGGTGACGTCGAGCGCGTCGAACAGCTGCGCCAGATCGTCGGCGTAGGTATCCATGTCGTTGCCGCCCGCGGTCTGGCTCGATCGGCCGTGGCCGCGGCGATCGTGGGCGATGACGCGAAAGCCGTTGCGGACGAAGAACAGCATCTGCGCGTCCCAGTCGTCGGCGGTGAGCGGCCAGCCGTGGCTGAAGGTGACGATCGGGCCGGCGCCCCAATCCTTGTAGAAGATATCGGTGCCGTCGCTGGTGGTGATGAACGCCATGATGCTGCTCCTGGTGAGAGAAAGCGAGCGGAACGGCGCATTCTTAACGCTGCATATCCGCTGGCGGCGCCAGCATATTGCAATGCAACATGAGTCGCCACTGCTCAAAAGGCGGATCGAAGGGAGCGCCCGATCGGTCGAATGACGGGTACGGCCGGCGGGGTCGGCTTCTACCCCACGCTCACGAAGCTATCCATCACCCGCTTTCGGCCGGCCTGCTCGAAGTCGATTTCCAGCTTGTTGCCTTCGATCTCGGCGATTTCGCCATAGCCGAATTTCTGGTGGAACACGCGCATCCCGACCGAGAGGTCTGCGCGGCCCTTGTTGCCGAGGCTGACGGCCGACGCGCGCGATTCGATCACACGGGCGGGCTCGCGGGTGAAGGTGCGTGGCTTGAACCCGCCGCCGGGACTCTTCAGGTCGATGCCCGCCGCGCGTTGCCAGCCCGGGCCACGGCCGGTGCCGCGCCCGACATCGGCGAATGGATCGGCGCGCTCAGACCAATTGGCGCGCCACAGGCTTTCGCCGCCCGACATGGTGCTTTCGCTCTCGATGTGATCCTGCGGCAGCTCGCCGACGAAGCGGCTGGGAATGCTGGAATTCCACTGGCCGTAGATGCGGCGGTTGGCGGCATGGAGAATGGTGGCGCGGCGCCGTGCACGGGTGATAGCGACATAGGCGAGGCGGCGTTCCTCCTCCAGTGAGGCGAGCCCGCCTTCATCGAGCGCGCGCTGCGAGGGGAACAGCCCTTCCTCCCAGCCGGCGAGGAACACGGTGTCGAACTCGAGCCCCTTGGCGGCGTGGATCGTCATGATCGTTGCCTTGGCCTCGTCGGCGGTGGCGTCGTTGTCCATGACGAGGCTGACATGCTCGAGGAACGCGCCGAGCGTCTCATATTCCTCCATCGCGCGGACCAGCTCGGTCAGGTTTTCCAACCGCCCGGCGGCTTCGGCGCTGCGATCGGCCTGGAGCATCGCGGTGTAGCCGCTTTCGTCGAGCATTTGCCGGGCGAGTTCGGGGTGCGGCAGGTCCATGTCGCGCCAGCGGGCGACGTCGCCGATGAAATTGCCCAGGGATCGGCGCGCCTGCGGGGTCAGCTCGTCGGTGTCGAGGATGCGGGCGGCGGCGATCGACAGGGGCACGCTCTCGGCGCGGGCGAGCTGGTGGATCTTGGCGATTGCCTTGTCGCCGAGGCCACGCTTGGGGGTGTTGACGATACGCTCGAAGGCGAGGTCGTCGGCGGGCTGGTGCACGAGGCGCAGATAAGCGAGCGCGTCGCGGATTTCGGCACGTTCGTAGAAGCGGAAGCCGCCGACGATGCGATAGGGCAGGCCGATCGCGATGAAACGGTCTTCGAATTCGCGCGTCTGGTGCTGGGCGCGGACGAGGATCGCGACGTCGTTGAGGCCGGTGCCGTTGCGTTGCGCCGCCTCGATCTCCTCGCCGACGCGGCGCGCTTCCTCGGGGCCGTCCCACACGCCGACGACGCGGACCTTCTCGCCAGCGTCGAGCTCGGTCCACAGCGTTTTGCCGAGACGCCCGCTATTCTGCGCGATCACGCCTGAGGCGGCGCCGAGAATGTGCGGGGTCGAGCGGTAATTCTGTTCGAGCTTGATGACGGCAGCGCCCGGAAAGTCCTTCTCGAATTTCAGAATATTCTCCAACTGCGCCCCGCGCCACGAATAGATCGACTGGTCGTCGTCGCCGACGCAGGCGATGTTCTTGCGCTCCTGCGCCAGCAGCCGCAGCCAGAGATATTGGACCGCATTGGTGTCCTGATATTCGTCGACCATGATGTATTTGAAGCGCCGCTGATAGTCGGCGAGCACGTCGCGATGCGTCTTCAGGATGACCAGCATGTGGAGCAGCAGGTCGCCGAAATCGCAGGCGTTGAGCGCCTGCAGCCGCGCCTGATACTGCGCGTAGAGCTCGCCGCCGCGGCCGTTGGCGTAGCGTTCGCTCTCGCCGGCGTCGATGTCGGCCGGGGTGAGGCCCTTGTTCTTCCATTGGTCGATCAGCCCGCCGAGCTGACGCGCTGGGAAGCGCTTCTCGTCGATATCGGCGGCGGTGATCAGCTGCTTGAGCAGCCGCAACTGGTCATCGGTGTCGAGGATGGTGAAGTTCGAGTGCAGGCCGACCAGTTCGGCATGGCGGCGCAGCATCTTGGCGCCGATCGCGTGGAAGGTGCCGAGCCACGGCATCCCCTCGACCACTTCGCCGACCAGCCGGCCGACCCGCGCCTTCATCTCGCGCGCCGCCTTGTTGGTGAAGGTGACCGCGAGGATCTCCGACGGCCACGCCTTGCGCGTGTAGAGCAAATGCGCGAGCCGAGCGGTCAGGCACGCGGTCTTGCCGGTGCCCGCGCCGGCCAGCACCAGCACCGGCCCCTCGGTCGTCAGCACCGCCTCGCGTTGAGGATCGTTGAGGCCGCGCAGATAAGGTGGATCGGCAGGTGAAGGCGCGGGAAGGGGCATCCGTGAACAGGTAGGGAACGCGGGCGTGCGGGGCAACCGTGTTGAATCGCGTCTTGCGGTTGTCATGGTGCTGCGGCACGGTGGCCTGGACCAAGATCAGGGAATCGCGAATGATTTCACGACGCTCGGCGCTGTTGGGCATGGGGGCCGGCCTCGTGGCGCCATGGATCGCCGGGCGGGCCGTGGCGGCCGATGGGCCGCTGGTCGTCCCGATCGCCATCCAGGGGCCGCGCATCCTGGTCGCCGTGGGGATAGACGGGCAGGGTCCGTTCTTCTTCATGATCGACACCGGCGGCACGCTCAGTCTGATCGACAATGCACTGGCGAGGCAGCTCAAGCTACCGGTGGTATCGGGCCACCTCATCCGCGGCGGCAACGGCAAGAGCACCAGCTCGGCGCTTTATCGGGCGCGCGAGGTATCGATCGGCAACGTCGTGCGTGACGGCAATCTGGCCTTCAACGGCGTCGACGGCTTCGGCTTCGGCGAGGATATTCGCGGCACGTTCGCCGCCGGCGCGCTGACCGCCTATGACAGCGTTCTCGACCTCGATCGCGGCGAGTGGCGCATCTATCGCAACGGATTACCCGATTTGCCGGGCTTCACCCCGATCGAGTCGGATGTCGGCCATCCGACCCGTCACGGCTCGGCCTATATGTACGCCACGGCGTCGCTCGACGGGCAGAGCTACCGCTTCCTGCTCGATACGGGGGCGCCCGCGGGCGTCCGGCTCTATCCGGAGGCGGTGCGGCGCAGCAGCCTGTGGGGCAAGGGTTCCTATGCGCCGGTCAGGAGCAGTGGTGTCGGCGGCCGTGGCGCGATCGACCGGATCGTCCGCGCGGGCGCGCTCAACCTCGGTGGCATAGCGTTCGATCGGCCGCTGGTGCATCTCGACGGCGGCGGCCGCGGCCAGCGTGTCGCCGATGGCGTGATCGGCTTCGCTGTCCTGCGGCAGCTCAATATCGCGACCGATGTACGTCACCGCCGGCTGCTGATCGAACACAATCGTCTGCACCCGCCGCCCGAACGCGCCTCGACATCGGGCCTGTGGATCGACCAGAGGGGCGACACGCTGGTGGTCGCGGATGTCGGTCGCGGCAGCCCGGCCGCCGCGGCGGGGATCGTGCCGGGAGACATCATCGCCGGCCATCGCCTGGGCGATGTGGTCCACGCGCTCGGGAGCGGCGCCGGCGCCACCGTCGGCCTGACGATCGAACATGACGGCACGCCACGGCGCGTGTCGATTGCGCTGGCCGACTATCTGTAACGCGGATCAGGGCGCTGGCCGGGCCGTCGTGATCCCATCGCCCAACAGGTCGCCGTTGACTGTCTGGCCGTAATAGTCGCCTTTCTTGTGGAACTGCGCCTTGGCCGCGGCGATCGTGCCGGTCTGGCGCGGGTCGCGCGGGCGGTCATGGCTGTCGACGAAGGCGGCGACGTCCCAGGCTTGCTGGTCGGTGAGCGTGCCGCCCTGGCCGAACGGCATGTTCGCCTTGATGAATGCCGCAGCATTGGCGATCTTGCCCATGCCGGCGCCCCAATTGAACGAGTTCGGGCCCCAAAGCGGCGGATAGGCGTAGCTGCCGTCCGCATTTTTCGCGCCCTGGCCATCGGCGCCGTGGCAGGCGGCGCATTGGTCGACGAACACGGTGGCGCCGCGAGCAGGATCGTGGCCCTGCGCGGTGGCGGCAAGCTCGGGATAGCCGCGGCCGGCGGGCGGCTTGCCGGTCGGCAGGCCGGTGGCGAGCCAGTAGAAATAGATTTCCAGGTCGGCATAGATCGGGTTGCCCGGCGGAGGCGGTCCGCCGCTCGGTGAGGCCGGCGCGTTCATCGAATAGCGGAAGCATTCGAGGATGCGGCGTTCCATCGTGTTGATCTCGCCATTCTTGGCGCGATAGGCGGGGTAGCTTACCCACGCCGCCCACATTGGCGCGGCACCGGCGGTGCGGCCGCCATCGAGATGACAATTGCCGCAGGATAGTCCGTTGCCGACATAATTGCCGGCATGGGCGCGGGTGTGGAGGAAGATCGCCTCGCCGCGACGGATGGCGTCACCCTCCGGGCCATCGGGAATGGTCGATTCCGCAGGGGGCGTGAAGGCTGTGGATGAAGCGCGGGGCGCGGGCGCCGGGGCCGCGCCGGTTGCGGGGTGCGCCCGGGTGCCGGCGTTGTAGCCGAAGCCGATGGCCGCCAGCCCGGCAATCGCGACGCAAAAGCCCAGCGTCATCAATTGCTGCGAGGTCCATGCGGCACGGGGGGCATCGGGATCGGTCATGCGGTTGGTCCGGGGTCGCTGAAGTCGCGCCGTTTCTAAGGCATGGCGAGATGAAATCGAAGCGGTTCGTAGTCGGCGCCGCCTGCTCGGTTCAAGGCGGAAACGGTAATGTGGAAGGGGCGACGAGATGTGCCGGCGCGGGGCGTGACGCGTAATTGTCATCAACTTGTCACACAGCGGCGCGATGGGCGATTTCCATGGCTACCAACTTCTTCGACGCCGCCGAGTCGGCGGGCCGGACCAGCCCGCGGTTCGATCGCCCGCTGCATCCCGCGGGGCGCTGGGCATTTCTGGCGATCATCATCGGCGCGGTGGTATATGCGGCGACCTCGATCTTCGTCGATACGCGGCACGTCGGCGAGACGTTGCAGGTCGGCGTGTTCCTGTTCCTCGGTCTGGCGCTGCTGATCGCGCTGGGCTTCGAGTTCGTCAACGGGTTCCACGATACCGCCAACGCGGTCGCCACGGTGATCTACACCAACTCGATGTCGCCCTCGGTGGCGGTAATCTGGTCGGGTGTGTTCAATTTCCTCGGCGTGATCGTGTCGTCGGGCGCGGTGGCTTATTCGATCATTACGCTGCTGCCGGTCGAGCTGATCCTGCACATCGGCAGCGCGGCGGGCTATGCGATGATCTTCGCACTGCTGTTCGCGGCGGTGTTGTGGAACCTGGCGACCTGGTTCGTCGGCCTGCCCAATTCATCGAGCCATGCGCTGATCGGATCGATCCTCGGCGTGGGCTTTGCCAACCAGCTCCTATCGGCCGGCAAGGGCGGTACCTCCGGCGTCGACTGGGGACAAGCCGAGAAGGTGCTTTCCTCGCTCCTGTTCAGCCCCTTGATGGGGTTCATCGGCGCGATGGTGCTGCTGTGGGTGATGAAGCTGCTGATCCGCAAGCCCGAGCTCTATCGGGAGCCGGACGGCAACAAGGCGCCGCCCAGGGGGATTCGCGCCCTGCTGATCGCGACCTGCACGGCCGTTTCGTTCGCGCATGGCGGCAATGACGGGCAGAAGGGCATGGGGCTGATCATGCTGATCCTGATCGGCTGTGCGCCGACCGCCTATGCGCTCAATCGCACGATGCCCGAAAGCGCGACCCCGGCCTTCGTGCAATCGACCAATCGCGCCGCGGCGATCTTCGAGGCGCACGGCGGCACCCCGATGCCGGTCAATCAGGCGCGTACCGTGCTCTCCGGCGCGTTGCAGGACAAGAAGGCGAATAACCCGGCCGTCTATGGCGCGATCGACACGGTGTCGCGCGATATCGCGGCGCGAATCTCGGGCTATGGCGCGTTGAGCAAGGTGCCCGCGGCGGTCACGCCCAACCTGCGCAACGACATGTATCTGGTGCTCGACACCAGCAGGATGGTGAGCGGCGCGAAGGAGGCCGGCGCGCGCTTCTCGAAAGCCGAGCTCGACGCGCTCAAAGCCTACCAGACGCATCTGCAGGACGGCACGCGCTACATTCCGTTCTGGGTGAAGGCGATCGTCGCGATCGCGCTGGGGCTCGGCACGATGGTCGGCTGGAAGCGGATCGTCGTCACGGTCGGCGAACGCATCGGCAAGGTCCATATGACATATGGGATGGGCGCGTCGGCCGAGATTGTCGCTGCGGGCACCATCCTGCTCGCCGAAGTCTATGGCATGCCGGTATCGACGACGCATATCCTGACCAGTGGCGTCGCCGGATCGGCCGTGGCGAACGGCGCCGGGCTGCAACGGCGCACGATCACCCACATGGTCGCGGCATGGCTGCTCACGTTGCCGGCAGCGATGCTGCTGTCGGGCGGGCTCTACTGGTTGCTGCTCACCGGCATCCGGCTGGCGGGATAAGGCCGGCCCCCGACTGGCCGGGGCAGCCTAGCCGCGCAATGTCCGCGTCACCGCATCGGCGCTCTGGATCGCGAGATGACCCGCGCTGGCGATCGCGACGCTGGCATCGTGGCTGATTCGCGGAGCGGGGTTGTCCACGGCGACGAGGCCGCCTGCCGCCAGCGCCAGGAGCAAGGCGTGGATCACCCGCCGGCGCGTCTTCGGTCTGCTCATGGTCGTCTCCCATTGCCGGCCCCGCATCAATCGCTATTGAGCAGCCCTCGGCTTGAATCGCGGATGAACGGGGGAAAGAGGGGATGGCGGATCGGCACAATATGGGTCCGCACCGCCGCATCCTGCTCGCCAGCCTGATCGGTACGGGAATCGAATTCTACGATTTCTATATCTACGCGACCGCGGCGGCGCTGGTGTTCGGACCGCTGTTCTTTCCCGTGCAATCGCATTCGGCGCAATTGCTCGCTTCCTATGCGAGCTTCGCGCTGGCATTCGTTGCGCGGCCGGTCGGCGGCGTGCTGTTCGGCCATTTCGGGGATCGCATCGGGCGCAAGTCGACGCTGGTCGCCAGCCTCGTGTTGATGGGCGGATCGACCCTCGCGATCGGGTTCCTGCCGAGCTACGCGCAGGCCGGGTGGATCGCCCCGGCGCTGCTCTGCCTGCTGCGGCTAGGGCAGGGGCTCGGGCTCGGCGGCGAATTCGGCGGGGCAGCGCTGCTCGCGGTGGAGAATGCGCCCGCTGGCTGGCGCAACCGCTATGGCATGTTCCCGCCTTTGGGCGCGCCGGTCGGCTTCATCCTGGCCAATGGCTTGTTCCTGCTGATCGGGCTGGTGCTGGACGATGCGCAATTCCGCGAATGGGGATGGCGGTTACCATTCCTGGGATCGAGCGTGCTCGTCGTGCTGGGCCTGTGGATTCGGTTGCGGATTACCGAGACGCCCGATTTCGTCGCCGCCGCCAAGGCCGAGGCGTTGCCCAAGGTGCCTGTTGCGACGCTGCTCAGCAGCCATTTGCGCGCGACGCTGGCGGGGACGATCGGCGTGGTCGCGTGCTTCGCGATCTTCTACCTCTCGACCGCTTTTGCGATGGGATATGAAACCGGGACGCTGGGCCACGGGCGAGAAGCGGTGCTCGGCGTCGAACTGATCGCGATTCTGTTCCTCGCCGCCGGCATCATCGTCTCGTCGGTGGTCGCCGATCGCACCGGCGCGGCGCGGATGCTCGGCTGGGGATTTGCCGGCACCGCGCTTGCCGGGTTGCTGATCGGGCCGATGCTCGGCGCCTCCTCGCTGCTCGTCGTCGGCGCGTGGTTAGCCTTCGCGCTGTTCGTGATGGGGTTTGCCTATGGCCCGCTGGGCGGCTGGCTGCCGAGCCTGTTCCCCGCCGGCGTGCGCTATACCGGGGTGTCGCTGGCGTTCAATTTCGGGGGGATCATCGGCGGCGGGCTGGCGCCGATCATTGCCCAGGCGCTGGCGGACCGGGGCGGGCTGGGGCTGGTCGGCGCTTATCTGGTCGCGGCAGGCGCGCTGAGCCTCGGGGCGCTGGCGCTGGTCAGGCGGCGCGGAGCAAGGTGAGCCGCGCCTTGCCGTGAACGCGGCTGGCGTCGATCTCGAACCCGGCGGCGGCGATCTCCTCGTCGCGCGCGGTTTCGATGCTGACCCAAGTGCCTGCGCCGATCCAGCCGAGCCGTGTCAGCTTGTCGAGCGCAACGCCGCCGGCGCCGGTGCCATAGGGCGGATCCATCATCACGAGGTCGAGTGGTGCGCGCGCCGGCCCGAGCGCGAGAACCGATTGCGCGCGAACGTCCGCACCGCTCGCGTCGAGCTTGGCGATGTTCGCCCGCAACGTATCGAGCGCCGCGCGATCCTGTTCGACGAACAGGCACGAAGCGGCGCCACGCGACAGCGCCTCCAGCCCGAGCGCACCCGAGCCGGCGAACAGATCGGCGGCCGCGAGTCCTTCGAAACTGCCGAGCCGGCTTGCCAGCATCGAGAACAGGGCCTCGCGGGTGCGATCAGCGGTCGGCCGTGTCGCGTCACCCTTGGGCGCGACCAACGGGCGGCCGCGCCATTCGCCGGCGATGATTCTCATTTGCGGCGCGGTCCGCCGCGCGGCTTGCCGGTCGGGCGAGGACGCGGCTTGGCCTTCGCCCAACCAGCGCCGCGCTTGGGGCGCTGCGGCCTGGTGGGCGTGCTTTCGGTGTCGATACCGGCGGCCCGCGAAGGAGAGGCGGGCCGCTGTGGCTTGGCGGTGTTTGCCTCGCGCCCGGTTCTGGGAGATGTCGTTCGTTTCACCCGGCCTTCGGCGGGCTCAGGGCGAGCGGCGTCGGGCCGGGAGGAGTAGAACGGCTCGACGACGACAGCCTGATCGTCCTTGCCGCCCTTGCCGAGTCGCTGACGAAAGGCGACGAGATCGTGCTGCCGCACCTCGCCGATCGCGCCGACCGGCATGTCGGCAAGCACGAACGGTCCGTATCGGGTCCGGATCAGGCGGCTGACCTCGAGACCGAGATGTTCGAGCACGCGGCGCACCTCGCGGTTCTTGCCTTCGGTGAGGATCAGTTCGATCCACACATTGGCACCGGTGCGCCGTTCGAGATTGGCGTCGATCGACCCGTAGCGGATGCCGTCGATCTCGACGCCTTCGATCAGTTCCTCGAGCTGTTCCTGGCTCACACTGCCATAAGCGCGGGCGCGATAGGCGCGCTCCACCCCGGTCGCGGGCAATTCCAGCTCGCGCTTCAATCCGCCGTCGGTGGTCAGCAGCAGCAGGCCCTCGGTGTTGAGGTCGAGTCGCCCGACGGGCATCACGCGCGGCAACCCGCCCGGCAGGCGATCGTAGATCGTCGGGCGGCCCTTGGGATCGCGCTCGGTGGTGAGCACGCCCTTGGGCTTGTGGAAGACGAACAGACGGGCGGGGCGCGGCGCTTCGACCGGCTCGCCATCGACGGTCACGCCGTGCAGCGAGGTGACCAGCGTCGCCGGGGTATCGAGCGCCTTGCCGTCGATCGCGATGCGGCCATCAGCGATCATCCGCTCGATCTCGCGGCGCGAGGCGATTCCGGCGCGGGCGAGCAGCTTGGCGATGCGCTGTGGTTCTTTGGTGGGGGATGAACGTGACACGCCGCGCTGATACATCCTTTTACCGCACCCGCTCAAAATATTTGCGGCCGATACCCATATCGCGCGTTAGGGCGTCGGCGGCGTAACGAGTCGGCGCGGTGCTCGGCGGAACGGAAAGGGTTGATTAGACGATGCTCTTCGGGCGCAGGCCACGGCAAATCAATCGCGTGCTGATCGTCGAGGACGAGCCGCTGATCGCGTTCGACACGGAACATTTCCTCTCCGAAGAAGGATTTGAAATCCATGCGACGGTCGATCGCGTCGCGCAGGCGATCGAGCATATCGAAACCAGCGGTGAGTCGATCGATCTGGTGCTGGTCGACGTCCAGCTTGCCGATGGCAGCGGCATCGAAGTGGCGGAGGCCGCGCACCGGCACGGTGTCGCCGCGCTGTTCGTCACCGGCGATTGCCCGAGCGAGGCGAAACACGTCGCCGCCGGTTGCCTCGCCAAGCCATATCAGCAGCGCGACTTGCTAGGCGCAATCCGGGCGATCGATGACGTGCTACAGGCCCGCAAGGTGCGCAAGCTGCCGGCCGCGTTCACCCTGTTCGCAGAACCAGCGGTGCGGACGTGATCCGGTCAGGCGAGGCGAGACTCGACGGCATAGTGGAACAGCCGGATGCCACTCTCCAGCGTGCCGAGCGTGACGCGCTCGACCGCGCCTGAAGCGAGTCCCTCCTGCCCGAGCGCGCAGGCGCGGAAATCCTCCGCCCCGAACACGCCGCCGTCGAGCAGTTTCCAGCTCTTTTCCCAATGCGCGAGTGCCTTGTCGGTCGTGGGCGCCTCGGGGACCAGCATGAAATCCTCGACCAGTACGCGGCCGGGCGATTGCGGCATCAGCACCATCAGATTGATGTAATCGGGGCTGACGATCAGCACCGTGCCGGGAAACATCTGATACGTATAGGTGATCGCGCGCCTCAGCGTCTCCCAATCGCCCGCGGCGAGCGCCTTCGCCTCGATCTCGCGGCCGACCGCCGAGCGCTGGTGCGGCCCGATCGCGTCGGCGGTCGACACGCCGTCCTTAAAGAAGGGCCCGATCGTCGCGGCGTGCAGCCGCGCAAGGTGATAGCTTTCGAGGAATGCGTCCATGACCAGTTTCCAGTTCGCCGGCACGTCATGAGTGTGGCGGCGGAACAGGTGCTGGCCGGCGAGATCGAATGCGGCGAAATCCTCGGCCAGAGCTTCGGCTTCCGAAAAATCGGCTTGTTCGTCGAACGAGAACCAGATCAGTCCGCCCGCCTCGCGCGTCGGCAGGCGTTTCAGGCCATAGTCGCATTTGTCGAGGCCGGGAAAAGCGTCGGGGCGCGGCACGCCGGCCAGTGCGCCGTCGAGTGTGTAGCTCCATGCGTGATAAGGGCAGACGAGGCGGGGCGTGGCAACTGCCTCGCTGCCTTCGACCAGCCGCGTGCCGCGATGGCGGCAGACGTTCAGGAAAACGTGCGCGTCGCCCGCCTTGTCGCGGGTGATGAGCAGCGGCTTGCCGAACCCGTCATGCGGCACCGCCATGTTGCGCTCGGGCAATAGCGCCGACGGCGCGATGACGAGCGGCAGCCGGGCGAACAGCCGCTGCTGCTCGGCGGCATATCGCGCGGGATCGGTATAGGCCGATGCCTCGACATACGTGATGCCGGGAACCGCTTTGCGACGCCCCCCATCGGCAAGATCGCGCGCCAGGGCGAGCTGTCCTGGCGTCGGACTCAGCGCGTTCATGGCTTCCTTCTCCGTCGTTTGCAGCTAGTGTCTGCCCGAATCCGGGAGGGAGCAAGACTATTCATGGATGGTGAAGCCGAGGCGATCGAGAGCGGCGGATGGTGGGCTGCCGTGCGGCCCTATCTGGAAAAGGCGCCGCTTGCCGCGCTTGCGCTCGGTATTTCGTCGGGCTTTCCCTATGCGATGATCGGCGCGACGCTGACCACGCGGCTGGCGCAGGACAATATCACCAAATCGACGATCACCGCGTTCAGCCTCGCGTTTCTCGTCTACAATCTCAAGCCGCTCTGGGCCTGGCTCGTCGATGGTGTGCGTCTGCCGTTGCTCGGCAGGCTCGGCCAGCGGGTATCCTGGCTGATCGTTGCCGGGCTGCTGGTGATGGCGGCGGTCGCCAACCTCGCGTTGATCGACCCCAAGGCGGATATCGCGCGCGCGGCACTGGCGGCGATCCTGGTCGGCGTGGCGGGAGCGACCTTCGATATCGTCATCGACGCCTATCGCATCGAGATTCTCGAGCCGCGGCAGCTCGGCGTGGGCTCGGGCATGAGCCAATATGGCTGGCGGATCGGCTCCGCCGGCGCCGGCGCGATCGCGCTGGTGATCGCCGAGCGCTGGGGCTGGCAGGCGGCGTATCTCGCTTGCGCGCTGCTTGCGCTGCCGGCGATGCTGACCGGCCTGATCGTCGGCGAGCCGAGGCGGCATCGCGAGATCGGTGAACGGCGCGATATCAGAACGATCCTCAAGGCAATCTGGGGGCCGTTCGTCCAGTTTTTCGAGCGGCAAGGCGCGTGGATCGTGCTTGCCTTCATCCTGATTCACAAGATCGGTGACACGCTGGCCAACCTGACTTTCCGCCTGCTGTTCGACAGCCTGCATTTCAGCAATGATGAAATCGCCTTCTTCGACGTCGGGCTCGGGTTCTGGGCGTATCTGATCGGCATTTTTGTCGGTGGTGTGCTTTACGCCAAGATGGGGATGAAACGATCGGTGCTGTTCGCGCTGGTGTTGATGATGATCTCCAACCTGTCGTTCGCGCTGCTCGCGGCGGCGGGACATTCCGACTGGGGCATGGCAGGCGCGATCGGGTTCGAGAATTTTTCGAGTGGGTTCGGCGGTGTCGCGGTGGTCGCCTATTTCTCGGCGCTCACCGATCTGCGCTTCACCGCTGCGCAATATGCGCTGATCTCCGCCGCCGCGAGCGTGGTCGGACGCGTGGTGACGGGGACGACCGCTGGCGCGCTGATCGATGCGTTTGGCTATGTCGATTTCTACCTGCTGACCACGGTGATCGCGCTGCCCGGCGTGCTGTTGTTCTGGTGGATGGTGAGGAGCGGCCTGGTAGACCGCTCGATCGGCAGCGCCGGTGTCGCCGGTGAAGGAGACGCGCGGGCCCGCGAGGGCGCCTAGCCGAGCGGCCGTCCCGCGTCGGTGAAGGCGGCGGCAACAGCTTCGGCGCACGCCAGCACGGCGGCGACGTCGCGGGTGCCGAGCTGGTCGGCTAGCAATACCCAGGCCGTGCATGGCGCGCTCGCCGCGCGGGTCAGCACGTTGATCAACGCCGCTTCGGATGGTGTCGCGCGCGGGCAGCAACAGGGCGCAATTGCGATCGGCTGCGTCGCGGTCGCGGCGAGCTCGTGCATGAAGGCGCGGATCAGCACCAGCGGACGTCGGAAGCCCTCGCCGAAGTGCGTCACGAAGGCATTGGTGACATGGGCGTCGGCAAGGCCATGCGCGCCGAGTCGGCGGATCGCGAACAGCGCGAGCCGCGCGTTCGCGTCATCGGGCAGCGCATGTGGCAGCGGGTAAGTAAAGACGGCAGGGCCGGGCGGGGCGGGACTCGCGTCAGTCATGCCAGCATGGTCGCGAGTCTGTTATTGCAAGTCAATAGCAACTAAGCGAGTCAGTCGGGCAGCTCGTCGTTCGCGGCCAGCACGCCGCCGGCGAGATAGAGCGAGCCGAGGATCAGGACGATGCGCGGCTCGCCGGGCTCGCCCAGCCGGGCAAGCGCCTCGGCCGGCGTCGTCGCCGTTGCGATGGTCGTTATGCCTAGCGTTCGTGCGGCTTCCGCAAGTGCTGCCGGCGAGTGGTGGTCATGGCCGGGGACGGGGATTGCAGTGAAGCTCGACGCGATATCGGCGAGCGGGGCGAGCAATCCGGCGGCATCCTTGTTGGCTAGCATCCCGCAGACGAGATCAAGCGGTCGGTGATCGAGCCGTTCGCGAATCGCCGCGCTGACCGCTTCCGCCGCGGCTTGATTGTGCCCACCGTCGAGCCACACTTCGCTGCCGGCGGGAAGCAGGGCGGTCAGCGGGCCGGCGGCGAGGCGCTGCATCCGCGCGGGCCAGCGGGCGGTCGTCGCGGCCGCGGCGATTGCGGCGTTCGGAATATCCAGCTTCGCTTGATGGCGCAGCATCGCGGTGGCCAGCGCGAGATTGCTCGGTTGATGCGGGCCGGGCAGCGCCGGTTTGGGCAAATGGAGCGGCCCTTTGCCATCGCGATAGACGATGTCCCTGTCGGTGAGATCGAAATGCCAGTCGACCCCGAGCGAATGCACCGGTGCGCCCGCTGCCGCGGCGACCTGCGCGATCCGTTGCGTCACATTGGGGGGATAACGCATCGTCACCAGCGGTACGCCTTGCTTGGCGATCCCGGCTTTTTCGCCCGCGATCGCCTCAAGCGTGTCGCCAAGGAACGACTGATGATCGATGCCGAGCTGGGCGATCCCCGTGACCAGCGGCTGGACCACGTTGGTCGCATCGAGCCGTCCGCCGAGCCCGACCTCGATCACGCAGGCATCGGCCGGCGTGCGCGCGAAGGCGAGGAAGGCGGCGGCCGTTGTCACTTCGAAGAAACTCGCGCCGATGCCGTCGGCATGGTCGAGCACCTCGGCGAGCAAAGTGGCGAGCGTATCGTCGTCGATCAACCGCCCGGCGAGGCGGATACGTTCGTTGAAGCGGACGAGATGGGGGCTTGAATAGACGTGCGCCTCGAGCCCGGCCGCTTCGATCGCGGCGCGCAGGAACGCACAGGTCGATCCCTTGCCGTTCGTGCCGGCGACGTGAAAGACCGGTGGAAGCGAACGCTGCGGGTCGCCGAGCCGCGCCAGCAGGCGGGCGATGCGGTCGAGCCCGAGCACGTCGGCGCCGGGCGAGAGCCCCCAGAGCCGATCGAGCTGCGCCTGGACCGCTGACGATGAGGAGGTGGCGTGATCAGACATAATTCACCCCTCCCGCGAAAGGGAGGGGCTTTGCGTCATTCTAAGCCGCCGCCTTGGTGCCGGCGCACAGATAGTCGATCAACTCGGCGAGCGTATGGCGTAGTTCCTTACGGTGCTTGACCATATCGAGCATGCCGTGATCGAGCAGATATTCCGCTCGTTGGAATCCCTCGGGCAGCTTCTCGCGGATCGTCTGCTCGATCACGCGCTGGCCAGCGAAACCGATCAGCGCGCCGGGTTCGGCGATCTGCACGTCGCCCAGCATCGCATAGCTGGCAGTGACGCCGCCCGTGGTCGGGTCGGTCAGCACGACGATGTACGGCAGCCCAGCGTCGTGCAACATCTGGATCGCGACGGTTGCGCGCGGCATCTGCATCAGGCTGAGGATGCCTTCCTGCATCCGCGCGCCGCCGGCCGCGGTGAAGATGATATAAGGGCATTTGTCGGCGATCGCCGCTTCGACGCCGGCAACGAAGGCTTCGCCCACCGCCTGGCCCATCGACCCACCCATGAAGGCGAAGTCCTGCACGCCGACCACCGCTTTGCGGCCCTCGATCGTGCCGCGCGCGTTGAGCAGTGCGTCGGGCTCGTTGGTGGCGGTGCGGGCGGCCTTGATACGATCGGTATAGCGTTTGGTGTCGCGGAACTTGAGCGGATCGTCAGCAACGCGGGGGCTCGGCAGCGCGCTATAGCTACCCTCGTCGAACGTATAGTCGAACCGCAGATGCGGGCCGATCCGCTCATGGAAGTCGCACTTCGGGCAGACGTAGAGATTTTCCTCCAACTCCTTGGTGAAGATCATCTGCCCGCAGCCCTTGCACTTGTGCCACAGGTTCTCGGCCGTCTGCGCCTTGGGAACGAAGGGGATCGCGTTGCGGACGCGGGATAGCCAACTCATGCTTCTTCCTTGGTCGTGTTGCGGACGGCGGCAGCCAGGCTCGCAACATAGTCGCGAACCGGCGCTGGCGCATCCTTTCCGTGCGCGCCGACCAGCTCGACGATTGCCGAGCCGACCACCACGCCATCGGCTACCCGCGCGACCGCGGCCGCCTGCTCGGACGTGCGGATGCCGAAGCCGACCGCGACAGGCAAGTCGGTCGCCGCCTTCAGCCGTTCCACCGCCTCGGCGATCGAGGCTTGTGCAGCCTGCTGCTTGCCGGTGATGCCGGCAACCGAAACGTAATAGAGAAACCCGCTGGCATCGGCGAGCACGGCAGGCAGCCGTGCAGCGTCAGTAGTCGGCGTGGCGAGGCGGATGAAAGCAATGCCGGCGGCGCGAAGGGCAGGGCCGAGCACGTCGTCTTCCTCGGGCGGAATGTCGACGCAGATCACGCCATCGACGCCCGATTGCTGCGCAGCATTGGCGAACCATTCGGCGCCGCGTCGCATCATCGGGTTGGCATAGCCCATCAGCACCAACGGCGTGTCGGGATGCCGCGTGCGAAAGCCTTTGGCGATGTCGAGGATGCCGGCGGTCGTCGTGCCGGCGGCGAGGCTGCGCAAGTTTGCCGCCTGGATCGCCGGCCCGTCGGCCATCGGATCGGTGAACGGCATGCCCAGCTCGATCACGTCGGCGCCGCCCTCGACCAGCGCGTCGAGGATCGCCGGCGTCGGGCCGTCGCCAGCGGTGACGAACGCGACGAGTGCCGGATGCGGCTTGGCGAACGCCGTCGCGAGGCGACCGCTCATATCGCCACCCCCAGCGCATCGGCGACGGTGAAGATGTCCTTGTCCCCCCGGCCGCAGAGGTTGGCGAGGATGATCTCGTCGCGGTCCATCTCGGGCGCGCGCTTGGTGAGCGCGGCGATGGCATGGCTCGGCTCGAGCGCGGGAATGATGCCCTCGGTACGGCACAGCAATTGGAAGGCGTCGAGCGCTTGCGCATCGGTCACGCTGGTATATTCGACGCGGCCGATCTCCTTTAGCCACGAATGTTCCGGACCGATGCCGGGATAATCGAGGCCCGCGCTGATCGAATGCGCCTCGGCGATCTGGCCGTCGTCATCCTGCAACAGATAGGTCTTGTTGCCATGCAGGATGCCGGGGAAGCCGCCGGCGAGGCTCGCCGCGTGCTTCCTGTCGAGCCCTTCGCCCGCCGCCTCCACGCCGAGCATCTTCACATCCGCGTCGTCGAGAAACGGATGGAACAGCCCGATCGCGTTCGATCCGCCGCCGATCGCCGCCACCAGCAGGTCGGGCAGGCGATCGATGCGGCTCAGCATCTGTTCGCGCGCCTCGCGGCCGATCACGCTCTGGAAGTCGCGGACCAGCTCGGGATAGGGGTGCGGGCCCGCCGCGGTGCCGATGATGTAGAATGTGTCGTGGACGTTGGCGACCCAGTCCCGCAACGCCTCGTTCATCGCGTCCTTCAGCGTCCGCGCACCGCTCTCGACCGCACGAACTTCCGCTCCCAGGAGCTTCATGCGGAACACGTTGGGCTGCTGCCGCTCGACGTCCTTGGCGCCCATGTAAATCACGCAAGGCAGGCCGAATCGCGCGCACACCGTCGCGGTGGCGACGCCGTGCTGGCCCGCGCCGGTCTCGGCGATGATCCGCGTCTTGCCCATCCGCATCGCCAGCAGGATCTGGCCGATGCAATTGTTGATCTTGTGCGCGCCGGTATGGTTGAGCTCGTCGCGCTTGAACCACACTTCCGCGCCCTTGCCCTGCGGCGCGCTCTCGCGCAGCGCCTCGGTCAGCCGCTCGGCATAATAGAGCGGGCTGGGGCGGCCGACATAATGTTCGAGCAGATCGTCGAACTGTGCCTGGAACGCGGGATCGTTCTTCGCCGCGCGATAAGCGGTTTCGAGATCGAGGATCAGCGGCATCAGCGTTTCGGCGACATAGCGGCCACCGAAATCGCCGAAATGCCCACGTTCGTCGGGCTGGGTGCGGTAGGAATTGGCGCTCATCACGCGCGGCGACATAGCATGATGCGCCGAAAGGGAAAGCCGATTGCGCCCGCGCTTACCTCGCGCCATGATACCTTGTCACCTCGGGGGATTAATAAATGAAGTCGTTCCGTACCTTGTTCGCCGCCTCGCTGCTGCTCGGCACCGCTGCCATCGCGCAGAGTGAGGCCGGCGCGCCAGCCGCCTCGACGCAGGCCGATCCGAACCTGTGGCTCGAGCAGCGCAACGCGCCGCGCGCGCTCAAATGGGTCGAGGCGGAGAATGCCAAGACGCTGCCGCGCCTTGAGGGCGATCCGCGCTACAAGACGTTCTACGATCAGGCGCTCGCGATCGCCTCGGCCGAGGATCGCATTCCCTATCCCGACCAGACCGGCGGCCGCATCCTCAATTTCTGGCGCGATCAGGCGCATCCGCACGGGCTGTGGCGCTGGACGACGCCGGCCGATTACGCGACCGCCGATCCGCACTGGACGACGCTGCTCGATATCGACGCGCTCGGCAAGGCGGAAGGCAAGAACTGGGTGTTCGAGGGCGCGCAATGCCTGCATCCCGAAGAACGCTACTGCCTCGTCAGCCTGTCGGACGGCGGCGAGGACGCGGTGACGGTGCGCGAATTCGATCTCCAGACTGGCCAGTTCGTCGTCGACGGCTTCGATCTGCCGAAGTCGAAGCAGGACGTGACATGGATCGATCAGGACACGATCCTCGTTTCGCGGGATTGGGGGCCGGACACGCTGACCAAATCGGGCTATCCGTTCATCGTCAAAATGCTGAAGCGCGGCGCGCCGTTGACCTCGGCGACCGAGGTGTTGCGCGGCGCCGCCACCGATCAGGCATCGAGCGGCGCGATGACGCTGACCGATGGCGAGGGCAATCGCGTCACCTTGCTTACCCGTGCCGAAACCTTCTTCGGCAGTGACAAATACATCCTGACACCGAACGGCGCGGTGAAGTTGCCGATCCCGAAGAAGGTCAATCCCGCCGGCATGATCGCCGGCCGCGTGCTGTTCCAAACCAGCGAGGACTGGACTGCCGGCGGCAAGACGATTCCCGCCGGCGCGCTGGTCTCGGTCGACCTCGCCGACATGCGCGATGACGGCGATCTCCATCCGCGCGTCGTGTTCCAGCCCGGTCCGCGCCAGTCGATCGACGGGGTGACGGCGACGAAGGACAAGCTGATCCTGGTCTATTCGGACAATGTCCGTGGTCGCGCGGCGGTCTATACGCCCGATGCCGATGGCGGCTGGTCGTCGCAGCCGCTCGCGTTGCCCGACAATGCGACGATCGGAATCGTCTCCAGCACCGATCGCAACAATATTGCCTATCTTTACGTCACCGGCTTCCTCGATCCCGATACGTTGTGGAGCGTCGATGCGGCGACCGGCGCGGTCGCCAAGGTCAAGTCGACGCCGGCGCGGTTCGATGCCTCGAACGACGTGGTCGAGCAGCACGAAGCGGTTTCGACCGACGGCACGAGAATTCCCTATTTCATCGTCCACAAGAAGGGCATGCCGCTCGACGGTTCGACGCCGACGATCATGACCGCTTACGGCGGCTTCGAGGTGTCGATGACGCCTTATTATTCCGGCACGACCGGCAAGCTGTGGCTCGAACATGGCGGCAGCTTCGTGCTCGCCAATATTCGCGGCGGCGGCGAGTTCGGGCCGAAATGGCACGAGGCGGGGCTGAAGACTCACCGGCAGATCATCTATGACGATTTCGCGAGCGTCGCGAAGGATCTGATCGCGCACAAATATACCAGCCCACAGAAACTCGGCATCTACGGTGGCTCCAACGGCGGCCTGCTGATGGGTGTCGAGTTCGAGCAGCATCCCGAGCTGTGGAAGGCGGTCGTCATCCAGGTGCCGCTGCTCGACATGATGCGCTACGAGCAGATCGAGGCCGGCGCTTCCTGGGTCGACGAATATGGCAGCGTCAAGAACCCTGCCGAGCGCGCCTTCCTGGCGAAAATCTCGCCGTATCAGAACCTCAAGCGCGACGTGCACTATCCCGAGCCATTCATCTGGACGACGACGAAGGACGATCGCGTCGGGCCCGAGCACGCCCGCAAGTTCGCCGCTCGCATGAAGGAATATGGGCTGCCCTATCTGTTCTACGAGGACACTGCGGGCGGCCATACCGGCAATGCCGACATCGCCCAGGGCGCGCGGCTGCAGGCGTTGCAGATGGTCTATTTCTCGCAGAAGCTGATGGGGAAGGGCGGCGGCACGCAATAGTTCCCGCCGTCGAGACGCCGCTCCGCCGCGAGCCGCCTGTCGGGATAGTTTACAGGAGCTCGCGTCGCGGCGAGCGCGTTAACTATCGTAAGCCGCGCCACAGCGGGGCTGGCGCCATCTGGCATGGCGGCTGCATCTCGATTGTCCCCCACCGAGCGTCTCCTCATTCGACGCTTTAGCAGGGCGGGCCGTTTCGCTTCCCACCAACAATGCGAAACGGCTCGCCCTCACCCGGCCGCCGCCAATTCCTCGACGCCGCGATAACGCCAGCCGCGACCCGACGCCGCGCGCGCTTGGGCATGGGCGAGGGCGCGCGGGTAAATGTCGCCGAACAGCATGCCGAAGGTGCGCCGCCAGCTATAATGCGCGAGCACATGTGCCCGCGCCGCCGCCCCGATCGCCGCGGCGCCGTCGCGCCAGAGAGCGAGCACGTTGTCGGCCATGGCGCTGGCATCGTCGACGGGGCCAAGGCGGCCGAGCGCGGGCGGCACGCGATCGGGCATCGCGCCCGAGGCGACACCGACTACCGGCAAGCCGCAAGCCTGCGCCTCGACCACCGAGATGCCGAACGTCTCGTCAGCCATCGCCGAAACGTAGATGTCCGACGAGGCGAGCGCACGGGCGAGATCGGCGCGACTCGTCTGGAAGCCGGTGATGGCAATCGGCAACCCCTGCGCTTCGGCGGCGAGACGGTCGCGCAGCTTGCCGTCGCCGATCAGCACCATCGCTGCACCGAGTTCGGCAGGCAATTGGCGGAACATGGCGACCAACAGGTCCGCGCGCTTCTCATTGTCGAGACGGCCGGCGTAGACGAGCAGGGGCCCGTCGCCGGGCAGGCCAAGCTGTGCGCGATAGCCGGGATCGCGCGCCGCCGGCGTGAAGCGATCGCTATCGACCCCCAGTGGCAGAATCGAGCTGCGATGTATTTTGCGGCGGGCGAGTGCGCTGCGCGCCGCTTCGCCCAAAGTGTAGACGTGATCGAACTCGCGATAGGTGATCTCGGCATAGCCGTAGCTTAGCCAGCGCAGCGCCCGGCCGATCGTGTCGCCGAATTTGGCGCGGCCGACGCGATAGACATGGGCGTTGGGGAAATCGGTGCGATAGCCGGCGACGAGGGCAGTCTGCGGGAAGGCCTTGCGATGGTTGATCGCGGTCCAGGGCAGCACCCAGGGGCAGAGCGATTCGATGATCGCGGGACGATAGCGTGCGAGGAGATCGCGGACCACGCGGGTGCGCAGAATGAACCGATAATTGGGGCTGCCACGCACCGGATCGGCGCCGACTTCGGCAAAGATATGCCGGCCGTTGGTGGTGATCCTGTCCTCGGGACCAGGGACGATCTGGAGCAGGTGGTGCGGCGTATGCGCGAGAACGAAATCCCGCTTCTCGCGCAAATAGGTGCTGATCCCGCCGCCGCCGGTCGGTGACCAGCTCTGAGTCAAATCGCAGACGACCAGCGGCGTGCCGTCATCGTTCGCATCGGCGCGTTTGAGCATGCCGCCGCATAACCCCGCCGTTATTGCGCCGTGATGACACCCGCGGTCTTGAGCAGCTCGGCAAGCTCGCCCGATTCGTACATTTCCATCATGATGTCCGAACCGCCGACGAACTCGCCCTTGACATAGAGCTGCGGGATGGTCGGCCAATCGGAATAGGCCTTGATGCCCTGACGGATCGCCTGATCCTGCAGCACGTCGACGCTTTCGAACTCGGCGCCGAGATGCTGGAGGATCGCCACCGCACGGCTCGAGAAACCGCATTGCGGGAACAGCGGGCTGCCCTTCATGAACAGCACTATGCCGTTCGATTTGACGATCTGGTCGATGCGGGCGTTGGTGTCTTCGGTCATCTTGTCTACTCCTGTCACTCGGGCGCGGCGGTGGTCAGCTGTAGCGCATGGAGTTCGCCGCCCATCCGGCCACCCAGCGCGGCATAGACCGCCTGATGCTGGCGAACGCGCGGCATGCCCCGGAAACTCTCCGAGACGACGCGTGCGGCATAATGATCGCCGTCGCCGGCGAGATCGGTGATCTCCACGGTCGCGCCGGGAATGCCGGTACGGATCAGGTCTTCGATCTTGGCCGCGTCCATCGCCATCGGATCAAAGCTCCTGCATCAGCTGGCGGCGCGCCTCGACCATCTTGGTGTCGAGCGCGGTACGGATTTCCGCCTCGTCGGTTTCGATACCGGCAGCGGTGAGATCGCCGACCAGCTTGCGGACGACGTCCTCGTCGCCGGCTTCCTCGAACTCGGCATGAACGACCGCGCGGGCATAGGCATCCGCTTCCTCCGGCGTCAGCTTCATCCGATCGGCGGCCCATAGGCCAACGAGCTTGTTGCGCCGCGCCGTCACGCGGAAAGCGAATTCCTCATCGGCGGCGAACTTGGCCTCGAAAGCGCGATCGCGGTCGTCGAACGTCGTCATGTTGTTTCGCCATCCCCTGCTGGCACGGTTGCTGATGCTGCGGAGATAGGGCGGGGGAGTGAAAGGCGCAATGATACCGTGTTCGTCATGCCGGTCTGGTTCCGGCGTCGGCTTCAGTGTGAGTGGCAATGTTCTAGGCGTGCCTGCGTTTGGAACAGGTCCGGGGAGCCGGAATCAGGCGATCTCGACCACCAGCTTCCCGATCGCGCCGCGCGCTGCCATCTTGGCGATCGCCTTGCCGCCGTCGGCAAGTGGGAAGGTCTGGGTGACGCGCGGTGCGATCCGCCCCTCGGCCCACAAGCGGAACAGGCGTTCGATATGCGCCTGGTTCGCCTTCGGATCGCGCGCGGCGAAGGCGCCCCAGAATACCCCGCAGACGTCGCAGCTCTTGAGCAAGGTGAGGTTGAGCGGCAGCTTCGGGATGCCGGCGGGGAAGCCGACGACGAGATAGCGCCCCTCCCAACCAATCGCGCGCAACGCGGGCTCGGCATAATCACCGCCGACCGGATCGTAGATGACGTCGGCGCCATTCGGCCCGACGGCGGCCTTGAACTGGTCTGCCAGCGCTTTCGATTGCGCCTTTTCGAAGGGCGCGCGGGGGTAGACGAATGTCTCGTCGGCGCCCGCTGTCTTGGCCGCGGCAGCCTTTTCCTCGGACGAGACAGCGGCGACGACGCGCGCACCGAATGCCTTGCCGAGCTCGACAGCGGCGAGGCCGACCCCGCCCGCGGCACCGAGCACGAGCAGCGTTTGCCCTTCCTGCAAATGGCCGCGATCGACCAGCGCATGGATCGTGGTGGCATAGGTAAGGAGCAGCGATGCACCTTCAGCGAAACTGCGCTCGTCGGGCAGGGCGTAGAGGCGATGCGCATCGGCGGCGACCTTTTCGGCCAGCCCGCCGTTACCGATCATCGCAATGACGCGATCGCCGGGTTGCCATCCGGTGACGCCGTCGCCGACGCTCTCGATCACGCCGGCGATCTCACCGCCCGGCGCGAACGGGCGTTCGGGCTTGAACTGATATTTGTCCTCGATGACGAGGACGTCGGGATAGTTGATCGAGCATGCCTTGACGGCGACGACGACCTGCCCCTTTCCGGCAACCGGATCGGCGACCTCGCTCAATTCCAGAGTTTCAGGTCCGCCCGGCGCCTTCGATAGTAATGCCCTCATATCCGCTCTCCCTCGCGATCCACGGCCGATCCTCGGCGAGACCGGACTCGAATTTCGAAATCTCGGTATCTCTTGCCAGCGTCAGGCCGATCTCGTCCAGCCCTTCCATCAGGCAGCGGCGGCGAAACGGGTCGAGGGAGAAGGTGAAGCGGTCCTGAAACGGTGTCGTCACGGTCATTGTCTCGAGGTCCACCGTGAGCGGCTGATCGGCTGCGACCTCGACCAGACGGTCGATCGCGTCCTGCGGCAGGGCGACCGTGACGATGCCGTTCTTGAAGGCATTGCCCGAGAAGATGTCGGAGAAGCTCGGTGCGATCACCGCTTTCACGCCCATGTCGGCAAGCGCCCAGGCGGCGTGCTCGCGGCTCGATCCGCAACCGAAATTGTCGCCGGCAACCAGGATCGGCGCGCCCGCGTAACGTGGATCGTCGAAAATATTGTCCGGTTGCGCACGGACCGTCTCGAAAGCGTGCTGACCAAGGCCCTCGCGGGTGATCGTCTTCAACCAGCGCGCGGGGATGATCACGTCGGTATCGACGTTCTTCGCACCCCACGGATAGGCGCGGCCGGAAACCTGGGTAACGGGTTCCATCAGTGTGTCTGCGCCGCCTCGTACGAGGGATTGGCGCTGGCAGCATATGCGGCAATGCCGCTCAGCAGGGCGCCAGCGATTAGCAGGTACAGGGCTTTTTTCATGGGTGCGACCCCCTTTTTGGTCGAACTATCTCATCAACTCCCGGACGTCGGAGAGCTTCCCGGTGACCGCCGCAGCGGCGGCCATTGCGGGAGAGACCAGGTGCGTCCGAGAGCCCGGTCCCTGTCGTCCTACGAAATTGCGGTTCGAGGTGGAAGCGCAGCGTTCGCCCGCCGGCACCTTGTCTGGATTCATCGCCAGGCACATCGAACAGCCGGGCTCGCGCCATTCGAACCCGGCTTCGGCGAAGATGCGATCCAGGCCCTCGGCTTCGGCCTGGCGCTTGACCAGCCCCGAGCCGGGAACGACCAGCGCGCGGACACCGTCCGCGACGTGGCGACCAGTGGCGACTTCGGCCGCGGCGCGCAGATCCTCGATCCGGCTGTTGGTGCAGCTGCCGATGAAGACGTGCTGGACGGGCACGTCCTGCATCCGCGTGCCGGGCGTAAGGCCCATGTAATCGAGCGATTTCCTGGCGGCGACGCGTTTCGACGGATCGGCGAAGCTCTCGGGATCGGGCACCGCGCCGGTGATCGACACGACATCCTCGGGGCTGGTGCCCCAGGTAAGTGATGGCGCGATGTCGGTGGCGTCGAGCGTTACGCTCTTGTCATAACGCGCGCCGGCGTCGGTCGGCAGCGTCTTCCACCAAGCCACGGCCTTTTCCCAATCCTTGCCACGCGGCGCCATCGGGCGGCTCTTGAGATAGGCGAAGGTGGTTTCGTCGGGCGCGATCAGGCCGGCGCGGGCACCGCCTTCGATCGACATATTGGCGATCGTCAGCCGGCCCTCGATCGAGAGGCCGCGGATCACTTCGCCGGTATATTCGATGACGTGGCCGGTGCCGCCCGCCGCGCCGATCTTGCCGATGATCGCCAGGATCACGTCCTTGGCCGAGACGCCGAAGCCGAGTGTGCCGTCGACGCGGACTTCCATCGTTTTCGACTGGCTGAGCATCAGGGTCTGCGTTGCCAGGACGTGCTCGACTTCGCTGGTGCCGATGCCGAATGCCAGCGCGCCCAGCGCGCCGTGCGCCGACGTGTGGCTGTCGCCGCACACTAGCGTCGAGCCGGGCAGCGTGAAGCCCAGTTCCGGCCCGATGACGTGGACGATACCCTGTTCGGGCGCGGTCGCGTCGATATAGTCGATGCCGAACTCGGCGGTATTGCGTTCGAGCGCGGCGAGTTGCTGCGCACTTTCCGGGTCGGCGATCGGCAGGCGGTGGCCCGCGGCATCGATCCGCGCGGTAGTCGGCAAATTGTGGTCGGGAACCGCGAGCGTGAGATCGGGACGGCGAACCTTGCGTCCGGCCGCGCGCAGGCCCTCGAATGCCTGCGGGCTCGTTACTTCGTGGACGAGGTGGCGGTCGATATAGATCAGGCAGGTGCCATCATCGCGCCGTTCGACGACGTGCGCGTTCCAGATTTTCTCGTAGAGCGTCAGCGGCTGGGCCATAATCCGGCTCGCATTAACCGATTCGTGCGCGTTCGCAACCCTGCGCATAATTTTCGAAGGATCAATGGCCGACGACGCCCAGCGATGCGAAGGGCTTGTCATGCTCGCCGAACTTGTCGACCAGCGTCGCGCTGGCCTGGTTCAGGCCGATGACCTCCACCGTCTTGCCCTCGGCGCGCAGCCGCAGCACGATCTTGTCGAGCGCGCCGGTTGCCGAGACATCCCAGAAATGCGCATCGGTCAGATCGATCACGACTCTTTCAACACCGTCCTCGCGGAAGATGATATCCTCGACGATGCGATCGACCGACGCGAAGAATATTTGTCCGGTGACGCGATAGATCCGTTCGCGGCCGTCTTCGGACAAGGCGGTCGTCATATCGACCATCCGGCGGACCTTGCCCGCGAAGAAGATGCCGCTGAGCAACACACCGACCAATACCCCGATCGACAGGTTTCCGGTCCAAACCACCGTCACAACCGTCGCCAGCATCACCGCCGTGGATTGCCACGGGAAATGCCGCAGTTCGGCGAAGCTCTTCCAGCGAAAGGTGCTGATCGAAACGAAGATCATCACGCCGACCAGCGCCGGCATCGGCACGCGCGCGACCCATGGGCCGAGCACGACCATCAGCACCAGCAGCATGATACCGGCAATGAAGGTCGAGGCGCGCCGCCGCCCGCCCGAGGAAATGTTGATGACCGACTGGCCGATCATCGCGCAGCCGCCCATCGCGCCGATGAAGCCGGTGAAGAAGTTGGCGATCCCCTGGCCCATGCACTCGCGCCGCTTGTCGCTGCGCGTTTCGGTCATGTCGTCGACGATCGCCGCGGTGAGCATCGTTTCGAGCAGCCCCACCGCCGCCATCGCCAGCGAATAGGGCGCGATGATTCGTAGCGTCTCCCAGGTGAAGGGGACATGCGGCACGCGGATTTGCGGCAGCGCCGACGGCAGGTGCCCCATGTCGCCGACGGTGTTGACGTGCGTGCCGCTGGCGATGGTGAAAACCGACAGGGCAACCACCGCAACCAAGGGGGCAGGCACCGCCTTGGTCAGGCGCGGGAACAGATAGATGATCGCCAGCGTCGCTGCCACCAACACATAGGTGATCGGCGCGACGTGGGTGAGTTGCGGCAACTGCGCCATGAAGATCAGGATGGCAAGCGCGTTGACGAAGCCGGTAATCACCGATCGCGACACAAAACGCATCAGCAGGTTGAGCCTCAATAGCCCGGCGATCACTTGGAATATGCCCATCAGCACAGTCGCCGCGAACAGATAATCGACGCCATGCGCCCGCACTAACGGCCCCACCAGCACCGCCACCGATGCGGTCGCCGCCGAGATCATCCCCGGCCGTCCGCCGGTGACGGCGATGATGCAGGCGATCGAGAAACTGGCGTAGAGCCCGACGCTCGGATCGACGCCCGCGACGATCGAAAATCCGATCGCTTCGGGAATCAGCGCGAGCGCGACCATCAGCCCGGACAGGAATTCCACGCGCGGGTTGGTCAGCCAATCACGGCGGATGTTCGAGGCGAAGGACATGCGGACGTCGGCCATTGCGGTTCCCGTGGACGCGCGAACCACGGCCGGACGGTCAGGCAAGCAGGTCGCGATGAACGATGGTGCAGCGCAACATGAGCGTGCTCGGTCTGCCTAACGGGCTCAGCCGGCGCGATCAACCCTTCGACGCGAGCGCCTCGAGCATCGACTTGGTCAATACTTGCGGGAGGATCTGGGGCTGGTCGGCGCCTGGTGCGTAATAGAGGTAGAGCGGCACTCCGAGCCGATTGTGCGCCTCGATGAAGCGGCCGAGCTCGGGATCGCCATCGGTCCAGTCGCCTTCCAGCACCGCGACGTCATGCGCCTTGAACGCGCGCTGGACATCATCGGTCTCGATCGCGGTCTTTTCGTTGACCTTGCATGTCAGGCACCAGTCGGCAGTGAAATAAGCGAACACTGGGCGGCCCTGCTTGCGCAGCTCGGCGAGTTTCGGCTCGCTGAACGGCTGCGCTCCGGCCGCCGCGGTGACGGTGCCGTCCTTCGGCGCCGGCCGGACGATCGCTACCCCGGCGATGACGACGGCGAGCATCATCAGCCCGATCGGCCAGCCCGCAGCGAGACCGCGCACCTGCCGGCGGCCGGCGAGCCACAGCAGCAACGCCAGCGCCAGCGCTGCCGCAAGCCCGAGCGTCATGCCGCCGATGCCGGCCTCCTTGCCGAGCACCCAGGCGAGCCCCAGCGCGGTAACGAACATCGGCACCGCAAGAATGTGGCGGAAGGTTTCCATCCACCCGCCCGGCTTGGGCAGGCGGCGGCGCAGCGCGGGAATGAAGCCGATCGCCAGGAACGGCAGCGCGAGCCCGAGGCCGAGACCGGCGAACACCGCCAGCGCCGCGATCCACGGCAGCGCCAGCGCAGCGCCGAGCGCGGTCGCCATGAACGGGCCGGCGCACGGCGTGGCGATGAACGCGGCCAGCGCGCCGGTAGCGAATGCTCCCGCCGCGCCGTTCGAATTGGCGGCGAAGCGCGGCGTCGGCAGCTCGAACAAGCCGGCGAGATTGAACGCGATGGCGGTCACCAGCAGGAGCAGGAACAGGATCGCGCGCGGATCCTGCAACTGGAATGCCCAGCCCGCCGCGGCGCCGCCCGCGCGCAACCCGAGGACGATCGTGCCGAGTGCCACGCACACCGCCACAACGCCGGCCGTATAGGCGATCGCCTCGTGCCGCGCCTCGCGCTCGTCGACCTTGGCATTGGCGAGGCTGAGCGCTTTGAGGCTCAGGATCGGGAACACGCAAGGCATGATGTTGAGGATCAGCCCGCCGAGGATCGCGCCGCCGAGTGCGGCGAGCGCCAGCGCCCAGCCGCGGCTGGCCGAGGGCGCCGTCGACGAGGACGGGGACGCCGCCGCCGCCACGGTGCCCGGCTTCGCCGTAATCGCCAGGCCGCGATCGGGGCCGATGCGCAGTACGCCGGCGAACGCGCCCGAACCACCGCTGCCGGCCTTGGTCTCGACCACGATCCGATTGCCGTCGCGCGTCACCGTCTGCGGCGCGGAATTGGCGATGAAACCGTTCGCTGCCGGAAAGAAATAGGCGCCGTCGAGGCTGGCGTCGGCGGGGTAGGGGATGGCGAGGCGGAGCCGGCCGCCGGTGGTTTGGTAGGTCGCCGTGCTGCCGAGCGGCTTGGGCTGCGCCTGGCGCCAGGCATCGAATTGCGCCTGCTTATCCGGGCTGACGCGACCGTCACCGACCGTGAGGTTGAGCGAGAGGTCGGCGCTTTCCGGGACGCAGAGCGACGCGGAGCAGACGAGATAGGCGGTGTGCAGCTTGATCGGCAGCGCGGTGCCGACCACCAGGCCGGCGGGCACGTGGAGCGTCACCAACGGTGCATAAGGCTTTTCGTAGACATAGTTCATCAGCCCGGCGATTTCGAGCGTGGTCGGCATGGGATAAGCGGGATCGCTTGCGGTCATGCCAGCGGGCAGCGTCCAGTCGAGCGTCGCAGGATAGCCGGCATCGCCGGGGTTCGACCAATAGCCGTGCCAGCCGGGGGACGGGGTCGTCGCCAGAGCGACGGTCAGGTCACTGCCGGCCCTGGGCGCGTCGGTTTCGGCGACGAGGCGGATCGAGAGATGCGCCGCGCCGCTGATGGGCAGGCTGTCGGCGCGCGCAATGCCGGCGAGGCCGAACAATGCCGCCAGGAATGCCATGAAAACGAAACTGGTTGCGCGCATGCGCTGATCCTTGTCACTAACCGTTGCCGGCGAGATAGCGCCGTTCGATCGATTTTGCATCCGAAGGTGAGGAGATATCGTGAAAGCTCGCCGCCTGACCGCCTTTCTCGCCAGCGTCGCCCTGGCTGTCCCCGCCGTTGCGCAGCAAACACCGCCGGCCGCGCCCACGGCTACGGCCAGTATGGAGACGCCGCCGCGGCTGCTCGTGGCGATCTCGATCGACCAGTTCTCGGCCGACCTGTTCCAGGAATATCGTAACCGTTTCGCCGGCGGCTTCGCGCGATTGCTCGACGGCGGCGTCTTTCCTTCAGGCTATCAGAGCCACGCGGCGACCGAGACCTGCCCCGGGCATTCGACGTTGATGACCGGGATGCGGCCCGAGCACACCGGTATCGTCGCCAACAACTGGCTGAACCTCGGATCGACCCTCGCGGACAAGAAAATCTACTGCGTCGAGGACGAGACCGTTCCCGGCAGCACGCATGAAAAATACACGGTCGATGTCGCGCACCTGCTGGTGCCGACGCTGGGTGAGCGAATGAAGGCGGCAAATACCGCCAGCCGCAACGTCTCGGTCTCGGGCAAGGATCGCGCGGCGGTGATGATGGGCGGCCACGATGTCGATCAGCTCTGGTGGTGGAACGGCCAGCAGTTCGTAACCTACGCGGGGCGCTCGACCCCGGATGTCGTCGCCCGGGCCAATCGCGTGATCGGTACCGAGCTTGCCGAAGCGCAGCCGGCCCTGGAACTGCCCGATTATTGCGTGCCGCGTGCCCAGCCGATCGCGGTCAAGCCGGGGTTGACGGTCGGCGACGGGCGGTTCGCGCGCGCTGCCGGCGACGAGGACGCATTTCGCGCCTCGCCCGAACTCGACGGCGCGACGCTCGCGGTCGCCGGTGCGCTGGTCCAGTCGATGAAGTTGGGGCAGGGCAGCGCGCCGGATATGCTCAACATCTCTCTGTCGGCGACCGATTACGTCGGCCATGCTTATGGCACGCAGGGCAGCGAGATGTGTCTGCAACTCGCCTCGCTCGATCGCGATCTTGGCGATTTCTTCGCGATGCTCGACCGGACGGGGGTCGATTATGCGGTGGTGTTGTCAGCCGATCACGGCGGCATCGATCTGCCCGAACGCCTCGATCAGGAAGCGATGCCGATGGCGAAGCGGGCCGATAAGGGGTTCGATGCGCAGGCGCTGTCGAAGTCGATCGCGGCAAAGCTGGGCTTGGCGGGCGATCCCCTGCGGAGTTCCGACGGCATTTTTTATGTCGATCCGTCCTTGTCGGGGGCGCAGCGTGCCGCCGTCATCCGCGAAGCGAAAGCGATGCTCCTCGCCGATCCCGATGTTGCCGCGGTATTCACTGCCGACGAAATCGCCGCCGCGCCGGAGCCGAGCGGACCGCCCGAGACCTGGCCGCTGATCGAGCGCGCCAAGGCGAGTTTCTATCGGCCGCGTTCGGGCGACTTGGTTGTCGCGCTCAAGCCGCGTATTTCGCCGATCGAAGACCCCGGCAAGGGCTATGTGGCCACTCATGGCAGCTTCTGGGATTACGATCGCCGCGTGCCGATTCTGTTCTGGCGCAAGGGCATGACGCCGTTCGAGCAGCCGCTGTCGGTCGAGACTGTCGACATCGCGCCGACGCTCGCCGCGCTGATCCATCTGCCGCTCGCGGCACCGAAAATGGACGGGCGGTGCCTTGATCTCGACGCCGGCGCCGCTTCGACCTGTCCCTGATCGCCCGTGCGATCAGAGCAGGTGCGCAATGCCATAGAACAGCGCGCCGATCGCGGCCGCGGCGGGCATCGTCACCAGCCAGGCGACGACGATGCTCGATGCCACATTCCAGCGCACCGCCGACAGTCGCCGCGCCGCGCCGACGCCGATGATTGCGCCGGTGATGGTGTGCGTCGTCGAAACCGGGATGCCCAGGAAGGTCGCCATGAACAGGGTGATCGCGCCGCCGGTCTCGGCGCACACACCTTGCGGCGGGGTGAGACGCGTGATCTTCGAGCCCATCGTATGGACAATCCGCCAGCCCCCGGCGAGCGTGCCGAACGCCATCGCCGCCTGGCAGGCCAGGATCACCCACAGCGGCACATGGAATCCGCCGGACAGCAATCCTTGCGAATAGAGCAGGACGGCGATGATCCCCATTGTCTTCTGCGCGTCATTGCCGCCATGCCCGAGCGAATAGAGCGCCGCCGAGGCAAGCTGAACCTTGCGAAAGCGCTTGTCGACCTGCATCGGCGTGAGGCGGATGCTCGCCCAGGAGACGACCAGCACCATCAGCAGCGACAGCGCCATGCCGACCGCCGGTGAGAGAACGATCCACACCACCGTCTTGATCACGCCGCCCCACACGATCGGCGACAACCCCGCCTTGGCGATACCGGCGCCGAGCAGGCCGCCGATCAGCGCGTGGCTGCTCGATGTCGGCAGGCCGAGCACCCAGGTGATGATGTTCCAGCTGATTGCGCCCATCAGCGCGCCGAATACCACCGCAGCATCGATCGTCTCGGCATCGATGATCCCCGCGCCGACCGTGTTGGCGACGTGCAGACCGAAGACGAGGAACGCGACGAAGTTGAAGAAGGCGGCCCAGATCACCGCATAATGCGGGCGCAGCACGCGGGTCGATACCACGGTGGCGATCGAATTGGCCGCATCGTGCAGCCCGTTGAGAAAATCGAAGGCGAGCGCGATTGCGATCAGCCCGACGAGGAGCGGCATGGCCAGGGTCATCGTTCGGCCTCGCTCAGGCGTGGTCGATCACGAGGCCCTGGACCTCGTTGGCGATATCCTCGAACTTGTCGACGATGCGCTCGAGATGGCTGTAGACTTCCTGGCCGACGATGAAATCCATCGGCTGCGTCTTGCCCAGCCGCTTGAACAGCGCTTTCAGGCCCGCCTCGTGAATGTCGTCGGCATGGCCTTCAAGCTGGATCAGCCGCGCGGTCAGATCATGGAGCCGGCCGGCATTCTCGTTCAAATGGCGCAGCAGCGGGATCGCCTCGGCGGTGACGCGCGCCGCCTCGACGATGATCCCGCTCATGTCGCGCATCTGCGGCTCGAACTCGTTGAGCTCGTAGAGCGCGATCGTCTTGCCGGTCGCGTTCATCTGGTCGATCGCATCGTCCATCACCCCGATCAGGTCGGTAATCGCGGAGCGGTCGAACGGGGTAACGAAGATGCGCCGCACGTCGTGCAGCACTTCGCGCGTGATGTCGTCGGCCTGATGTTCGCGACGGACGATCTCGGCGATGTTTTCGTCGATCGTATCGCCGCCCTGGAGCAGCAGCGCCAGCGCTTCGGCGCCGGCGACGAGCGTTGCGGCATGCGCTTCGAAGAGATCGAAGAAACGGCCCTGCTGCGGCATCAGCGACTGAAACCAGCGCATCATCGGAAACTTCTCCCTATTGGTCCGCTGCGAAGTCGGCATGATGCGTTGGGCAAGGCCAGGCACCACCGGCGGCACGCGGAAATTGGCTATGAGACGTTTGAGCTCGGGTTCGTCGACCGCGTCGGCGGCCTCGGCAAGACCGAACCAGCGCACTTCGCGTTCGTCCTGCTCGGGCCATTGGTCGGCCTGGCGCTGGAAAGCGAGCGGGAACACCGCGACGGTGACGTTACGGGTGGTGCCGTCGGCACGGCGCTTGCGGTAGCGATATTCGCCGATCGCGGTTGGGCACGGGATGCCGAAGATGCCGGCTTCCTCGAACGCTTCCTCGGCGGCGGCTTCATGGAGGTTGAGCGTCGCCATCGTATTACCCTTGGGCACGACCCAGCGACGCTGCTCGCGCGAGGTAATCAGCATCACCTGCGCGCGGCCGTCGGATTCGATTCGATAGGGCAGGGCGGCGACCTGGCGGATGGGGCGATTCCCGTGTTGGCGTTGCGGCTCCCGCCGTTCGCATAGTGTGGCGCGATTTGGAACCGTCTAGTTGTTGCGCCGCTCGGGCTTAGGCATAGCGGCGGGCATGACTTTCGTTCTCGATCGATTCGATACCAACGGCTTCGTCGCCGCCACGCTGGCCGAAGATCTGGGCGATATCGGTGACATCACCTCGGCAGCGGTGATCCCGCAAAGCGCGCGCTTCGCCGGCGTGATGACGAGCCGCGATGCGATCACGGTTGCCGGGCTGGAACTGGCCGAAGCGTTCTTCCGCGCGCTCGATCCGGCAGCGACGATCGAACGGCTCGTCGAGGATGGCGATCGGGTCGCCGCCGGCACCGCGTTGATGCAGCTTTCCGGGCTTGCGCGCGCGATGCTGACCGCCGAGCGCTCGGCGCTCAACACCATCCAGCATCTCTCTGGCATCGCGACGATGACGCGCGCTTACGTCGATCGCATCATGGGAACGGGCGCGACGCTGCTCGATACGCGCAAGACGATTCCCGGCCTACGCGTGCTGGAGAAATATGCGACGCGGATGGGCGGCGCGACCAACCATCGCATGGGCCTGTGGGACGCGGCGATGATCAAGGACAATCACGTCGCGGTCGCCGGATCGGTTGGCGAGGCGGTGCGACGCGCGGCGGAGGCCGGCATCGCGTCGATCATCGTCGAGGTCGACAGGATCGATCAGATCGAGCCGGCGCTTGCTGCCGGTGCGACGCATCTGCTGCTCGACAATATGGAACCATCGACGCTGCGTGGCGCGGTGACGCTGGTCGGCGGTCGTGTCCCCACCGAGGCCTCGGGCGGCGTGACGCTGGAAAAGATCCGCGCGATCGCGGAGACGGGCGTGACCTATGTCAGCGTCGGGCGGCTGACTCAATCGGCGCCGGCGGCCGATATCGGGCTGGATTTTCAGATGGAAGGCTGATCCAATGCCGCATCGGACGAAGGGGGGAATGATGATGCGGATCGGGATAGCATTAATGGCGGCGGGCGTGGCGCTGCCTGGCATGGCGCATGCGCAGGCCTATCAATGCGTGATCCCGCACACGATCCCCACGCCACGCCCCGAATTGCCGAGCAGCAGCGAGCCCAAGCGAGTGTTGCCGATCGGCGGCTACACGCTCGCGGTGCGCTGGGCGCCGCAATATTGCCACGTCAACGGACGGCGCGCGGACGCGAAGTTCGAATGTGCCAGCGGCAATCGCTTCGGCTTCACGCTGCATGGATTGTGGCCGGACGGCGTCGGCAAGACCTGGCCGCAATATTGCCGCGCGGCAACGCTGCTGCCCAAGCCGGTGATCGCCCAGCATCTCTGCGCCAATCCGTCGGTGCAATTGACGCAACACGAATGGGCCAAGCACGGCACGTGCACGAGAGATTCGCCGCCGCGGTTCCTGGCGCGATCGCGCGCGCTCTACGCGCGGCTGCGGTATCCGGCCATGGATGCGCTGTCGCGCCGCAAGATGCTGACCGCGGGCGATTTCGCGGCCGCGATGGCGCGCGCCAACCCGGGTATGAAGGCGAACATGATGCGGATCACCGCCGATCGGCGTGGCTGGCTCGAGGAGGTATGGGTCTGCCTCGACAAGACTTACCGCTATCGTCGCTGCCCGAGTTTTCAGGGCGGCCTGAAGGCCAATGCGCGGATCAGGATCTGGCGCGGCGTGCGGTGATCGGCGTGCCCCTCAGCCCTCGATCACCGCGCTGGCAGGGTGATTCCGGTCTAAGTGCCGCTTGATCATCCGCAGATTGCGGGTGTTCGAGCGGAAGAAGAAATCCGGCACGATGCCGACGACGGGGACGAGGCCGAGCAGCCAGTCGAATCCGACGTTGCCCGTCATCCGCGCCATCTGCCATTTCGACATGCCGGCGTTGCGCGCTTCCCAGATCAGCCATGCGCCGAGCGCGGCGGCGATCGTGTCGCCGACGACGGGCACGACGTCGAGGATCACGTCTAGGCCGATCTTGCGCTTGGTGCCGGGAACGCGGACGAGCCCTTCGAGAACGTGCTCAAGCGCTTCGAGCCGTTGCCGAACGGCGGCTGGATCGCGGCCCATCGCCGCAGCGAGGCGCGGATGGATCGTGGATGAGAACTGGTTGACCATGGCGTCTATTTGGTGGGGCTGCGTAGCGCGTTCAATGGATGCCAGGCACGGGCGTTCTGTTGCCAGAGGTCGAGGCCGGGCGCGACCAGCGACCAGCGCAGCGGCGTGGCGAGCGGGATGAAGGCGGTATCGGCGGTCAGCGTCGCATCCGCCTTGGCCAGCGCGGCGGCGCGATCGGCGGGTGTCGGTGCGGTGCGCGCCGCCTCGATCGCGGCGTGCGCGTCGTCGCTGCACGGCGCACATGCCGTGGCGAGATACCAACGCGCGGTATCGAACGGCGAGACGCGGTCGATCAGCCGGAGATCGGCGTCGGCATCGATCGCGACGCGTTGCGGCTCGATACCGATCGCCAGCAGTGCCGAGCCGATCCAGCCGTAGAGCAATGTGCCGCCCGGGCCGGCGGGCAGCGCGATGCGCAGCGTCAGCGGGTCGGAATGTGTCGCGCGCCATGATGCGGTGACGACGCGGGCACCGTCGCGCCGCTGCTCGATCGATCCATTCGCCCAGGCGGGAGACGCGGAGGCGGCGGCCGAATCGAGGCGTTCGGGAAGGATCGCTGCTTGCGAGGGCCAGTCCGGGGCGATGGCGGAGACCATGCCTTGCCGATCGATCGCCGCGGCAATTGCGGCGCGCGCCGTGGCCTGGCCCAGAAAACCGGAGCGATCGACGACAGCCAGGCCGAACAGGCCTTGCGCCGGATCGCGGTGGATGCTGCTCGCCGGGATGTCCACGCCGGCGACCAACGGCCAATCGGCGACCGTGCCGCCGGTCACCATGTCGGAACGGTGGTCGGCAAAACGAATGATGGCGCGCGCGGCGCGTTCGCCGATCAGTTCGATATCGTCACGCGGGTTCGGCTCGGCGGTGTCGGCTTCGGGATCATCGCTATCGCCGGGCGCCGGACGCAGGAGGACGGTATTGCCGTGGTGCTTGACAAGCCGCAGCGGGCCGGCGCCGCCCGGCGGATTCATACGAAACAGTGCGAGTTCCGGCTGGGCGAGGCGACGCAACAGGTCGGGGCGCGGCTGTGAGAGGTGGATTTCGATCACCTCCGGCGTCATCGCCACGATCTCGTCGATTGCGGTCAGATAGGCAGCGGCGGGATTGTTCGTTCGGTCCTTGAGTGCGCGGCGCAGGATAGTGACGACTTGCTCGGTAGTGACCGGCCGGCCATCGCTCCACGTCGCGTCGCGGAGGCGGAAGATATAGCTGAGGCCATCGTCCAGCACCGTCCAGCGCTCGGCAAGACCCGGTTCGATCTGGCCGGCCGCGTCGAGGCTGACGAGTCCCTGGGCCGTGGCGGCGAGCAGCAGCCGCGGCGGGAGATCGGACGTCAGTTGCGCCGGCGGGACGATATGGGGAGCGCCACCGATCGCACTGACGACGACCGGGCCGTCACTGGCGCGACGGTCGCAGCCGGTGACCGTCAGGGCGGTGAGGAGCAGGAGGATGCAAGCGCGGTGCATGGCGGCGCTTTTGTGCCATCGTCGAGCCAGATGCGCTAGCCGTCGCGGCGCAGACGATCCCGGATCAGCAGCGCGGCACCAATCAGGGTGAGCAGCGCCAGGCCGAACCATGTCAGCGCATATTGCAGATGGGCGTTACGGAAGTGGACAACCGTGAGCCCGCCGACCGGCGCGTCGGCGGGAAGCGCGGTGCGATCGGCATCGATGAAATAAGGAGCGATCGTGCCGAGGCCTCGCGCCTTGGCTATCGCGGCAACGTCGCGCGAATACCAGCGATTGGCGGCGGGCGCATTGTGGCGGAGAAAGGCGCCGCCCGGTTCGGTGACGCGCAACAGGCCGGTGACGGTGGTAACGCCCGCGATCTGCGCGTCGCGACGGCTGGCTGCGGCACGATCGCCGGCCGGGACGAAGCCGCGATTGACCAATAACGTGAACCCGCGCGTCGTGGTGAAGGGTGTCAACACCCAGAAGCCGGGGCCGAGCTCCGTATTGGCCTGGACCAGCGTTTCGCGGTCATTCTCGTAGCGGCCGGTGACGGAGACGTGGCGATATGCGTCCTTGTCGGCGGTGATCGATCGCCATGCATCCCGGCCGGGTGCCGGCGCCGGAGCGGCGTGAACGCGGGCGTTCACATGCTCGATCAGCGCCAGTTTCCACGCCCGGCGATGGACCTGCCAGACGCCGAGCGAAACGAAGCCGGCAAAGGCGGCGCAACAAAGCGCGAGCAACAGGACGAACTTCGCCGTCGAACGGTTGCTCGCCTCGCGGCCGGCGGCGAGCGGCGCCGGCCGGGGCCGAGCGCCGGGATCGCTCACGGGGCGCTTTCAGCCATTGCCGGAGTCATCGGCATCATATTGGCGTTGAGGTGATACATCACCCAGATCGAGCCCGAGAGCGTGATGATGACCATCACCAGCGTGAAGATCAGCGCGAGCATCGACCAGCCGCCTTCCGAGCGCGTGTTCATGTGCAGGAAATAGACCATGTGCACGAAAATCTGCACCGCGGCGAGGAACAGGATCGTCGCAGTCGTCCAGCCCGGGCTGGTGATGACGTGATCCATTACCAGCCAGAACGGCACCGCCGTCAGGATAACCGAGAGGATGAAGCCGGTGAGATAGCCCTTCATCGAACCATGCGGCTCGAGATGGTCATGGCCGGTTGGATTGCCGTGGTGCGGGGCGGGGGTGTCGATGCTCATCAGAGCACTCCCATCAGATAGACGAAGGTGAAGACGCCGATCCACACGACGTCGAGAAAGTGCCAGAACATCGAAAGGCACATCAGGCGGCGCTTGTTGGCCGGGATCAAGCCCTTCTGTGCGGTCTGCACCATCAGCACGATCATCCAGATCAGGCCCGAGGTGACGTGCAGCCCATGGGTACCGACGAGGCTGAAGAAGGCGGTGAGGAAACCGCTGGTCCAGGGGCCGTGGCCCTCGGCAATCAGGCCGGCGAATTCGTGCATCTCGATGCCGATGAACGCCGCGCCGAAAACCCAGGTGATCGCCATCCACAGCAGCGTCTGGCTCTTGCTGCCGCGCTCCATCGCCAGCATGGCGAAGCCATAGGTGATCGACGAGAACAGCAGCATCGCCGTGTTCACCGCGACCAGCGGCAATTCGAACACGTCTCGGCCAGAAGGGCCGCCGGCATAGGAATGGCCGAGCACGCCGTATGTCGCGAACAACCCTGCGAAGATCAGGCAGTCGCTCATCAGGTAGATCCAGAAGCCCAGCATCGTGCTGCCGCCTTCGGGATGATGCTCCTCCTCGGTGACGTAGAAGGTTGGCGCGCCGTTGCCGGCGAGAAGCGCTTGCGTTGCCATCGGATTACCCTTGGGTCGCCACGGCGGGGGTGCGATGCCCCTCGGTCCGCGCGACTTCCTCTGCCGGGATGTAATAATCGCGGTCATAGTTGAAGGTGTGGAAGATCGCGTAGCCGATCATCGCGACGAACGAGATCGCCGCCAACCACCACATGTACCAGATCATCGCGAAGCCGAATGCCGTTGCCAGCACGCCGAGCACGACGCCGGTGGCGGTGTTCTTGGGCATGTGGATCGCGTGATAGCCGCTGGTTGGATGTTCGGCGCCGCGCGCCTTCATATCCCACCAGGCATCGAGATCGTGGACCACGGGGGTAAAAGCGAAATTATATTGGGGCGGCGGCGAGGTGGTCGACCATTCGAGGCTGCGGCCGTTCCACGGATCGCCACCGACCTTGAGCTTTTCGCGGTCGCGGATCGAAACGAAGAACTGCATCAGCATGCAGGCGATGCCGCCGGCGATGAGCAGGGCACCGAACGCCGCGACGATGAAGAAGGGATGCAGCGTGGGATCGTCGAAATGGCGCAGACGACGCGTCACGCCCATCAGGCCGAGCACGTAGAGCGGGGCGAAGGCGAACCAGAAGCCGATCACCCACAGCCAGAACGAGCGCACGCCCCAAGTGCGGTCGAGCTTGAAGCCGAACACCTTGGGGAACCAATAGTTGATCCCGGCGAACATGCCGAACAGCACGCCGCCGATGATGACGTTGTGGAAATGCGCGATCAGGAACAGCGAGTTGTGCAGCACGAAATCGGCGGGTGGCACCGCCAACATCACGCCGGTCATGCCGCCGATCACGAAGGTCAGCATGAAGGCGACCGTCCACATCATTGGCAGCTCGTAGCGGATGCGGCCGCGATACATGGTGAACAGCCAGTTGAAGATCTTCGCACCCGTGGGGATCGAGATGATCATCGTCGTGATGCCGAAGAACGAGTTGACGCTAGCCCCAGAGCCCATCGTGAAGAAGTGGTGCAGCCAGACCAGATACGACAGGATGGCGATGACAACGGTGGCGTAGACCATCGAAGTATAGCCGAACAGGCGCTTGCCGGTGAAGGTCGGCACGACCTCCGAGAACACGCCGAACGCCGGCAGGATCAGGATGTAGACCTCCGGATGGCCCCAGATCCAGATCAGGTTGATGTACATCATGGGGTTGCCGCCCATGGTGTTGGTGAAGAAGTGGAAGCCGAGGTAGCGGTCCACCGTCAACATCGCCAGCACCGCCGTCAGGATCGGGAAGGCGGCGACGATCAGCACGTTGGTGACGAGCGCGGTCCAGGTGAACACCGGCAGCTTCATCATCGTCATGCCCGGCGCGCGCATCTTGACGATCGTGGTGACGAAGTTGACGCCCGAAAGCAGCGTGCCGATACCCGATAACTGCAGGCCCCATATCCAGTAATCGACGCCGACATCGGGGCTGTAGGCGAGGTTGGAAAGCGGCGGATAGGCGAGCCAGCCGGTGCGCGCATATTCCCCGATGAACAAGGACAGCATCGTCAGGATGACGCCCGAGACGGTCATCCAGAAGCTGAAATTGTTGAGGAACGGGAAGGCCACGTCGCGGGCGCCGATCTGCAGCGGCACGACGAAGTTCATCAACCCGATCACCAGCGGCATCGCCACGAAGAAGATCATGATCACGCCGTGCGCGGTGAACACCTGGTCATAATGGTGCGCCGGCAGGAAACCCTGGTTGTCGCCGAACGACAATGCCTGCTGCGCGCGCATCATCAGCGCGTCGGAGAATCCGCGCAGCAGCATGATGATCGCCAGCACGATATACATCACGCCGATCCGCTTATGGTCGACGCTGGTCAGCCACTCCTTCCACAGATAGCCCCACCATTTGAAATAGGTGATCGCGCCGAGCACGGCGATGCCGCCGATCGCGACGCCGATGAACGTGCCGATCAGGATCGGCTCGTGATAGGGGATCGATTCCAGGCTGAGGCGCCCGAAGATGATCTTTGCGAGGTCTGACGTGGTCATAGCTGCGGTCTATCGGTTGTTCTGAGCGGAAAGCGGCGGGCGGCGGTGCCTCACGACATGCCCCGGTTCTTCTGGTCGCTGGGCTTGATGTTGCCCGGCGTGCCGGGGGCGGGCGGCTCGCCCACGTTCTTGCCTTCGCCCTTTTCCTGCGGCGATTTGAACAGGGCCCCCTCGGCGTTACCGATCGTGCCTGGACCGGTTACGTTGACCGGTGCGGGCGACCTGGGGCTCTCGCCACGCATGTCCTTCATCATGTCCGCCTTCATCTGATCGGCGACACAGGGCTCGCCAGGATGCGTGCACTCGTTGAGGATGCGGTCATAAAGGCCGGGCGCGTAAGCGGAGAAAGCGATCGGCTTCACGTTTTCGCTGGGCTTTTCGAGCTTGTAATAATTGGCGTTCGAAAGCTGCAATCCGCTGCTCTTTACCTTGCCGATCCACTGATCGAAGCCGCCGGCATCGAGGCCGAGCGTCTTGAAGTGCATGCCCGAGAAGCCCGCCCCGCTGTAATTGGCGGAGAAACCATTGAACGTGCCAGTGTCGTTGAGGACGGCGTGAAGCTTGGTCTCCATACCCGGCATAGCGTAGATCTGGCCGGCAAGCGCGGGGATGTAGAAGCTGTTCATGATCGAGGTCGACGTGATCTTGAACGCGATCGGGCGATCGGTCGGCAGCGCGAGCTGGTTGACCGTCGCCACGCCATATTGCGGATAGAAGAACAGCCACTTCCAATCCATCGCGACAACATCGACCTCGAGCGGTTGCGCGTTGGCGGGAACGGCCTGGCCCTTGTCCAGCCGGGCGATCGGCCGATACGGGTCCAGCGTATGCGTGCCGAGCCAGGTGATCGCGCCGAGGCAGATGATGATCAGCAGCGGCGCCGACCAGATGACCAGTTCGAGCGCGGTCGAATGGTCCCAATCCGGCAGATAGGTCGCTTCCTCGTTCGACTCGCGATAGCGCCAGGCGACGATCACGGTGAGCACCATCACCGGAATGATGATCAGAAGCATCAACAGAGTCGCGGCGACCAGAAGATCGCGCTGCTGCGCCGCAACATCGCCGGACGGCTGCAGCACATCGGCATGGCAGGCGCCGAGCAAGGCGACGGCAGCAACTGAAAGACCAGCACGAATCACGCGATTCCGCGTAAAATGGGCAAATCGGTTCGGGATCATGCGGCCCCCATAGGCGCAAAATTTGGAAATTCCCATAGGACAGTTTGTCTAACCCTCTCGCATGTGCAAAAGGGCCTCCATGTCGGTGATGGTGCATATGCGCGCGCCGGACTATATGAGAATGTATCGCCGAGTGCGAGACGAGGAGTCGAATCGACCATGAATGCAGGGACCGCAGCGGGATCGGGCGAGGCCGAGCGCGACGCGCGGGTGATCAACACGCGTGACACGCACGTTGCGCCGGGCGAGATCGCGATCGGCGTGATTATCGGCCGCACGTCCGAATTCTTCGATTTCTTCGTCTATGCGATTGCCTCCGTGCTGGTGTTCCCGGCTTACTGCTTTCCCTATGTCGATCGGTTGACCGGGACGCTTTACTCGTTCGCGCTGTTCTCACTCGCGTTTATCGCGCGACCGGTGGGATCGCTGATCTTCATGGCGGTTGACCGCAACTACGGCCGCGCGACCAAGCTGACGATCGCGCTGTTCGTGCTCGGCATCTCGACCGTGTCGGTCGCCTTTTTGCCGGGCTACGATAGCGTCGGAAGCGCGTCGTGGATCCTGCTCGCGGCATTTCGTATTCTGCAAGGTCTCGCCCTAGGCGGCGCTTGGGACGGGTTGGCGTCGCTGCTGGCGATGAATGCGCCCGCGAATCGGCGCGGTTGGTATGCGATGGTGCCGCAGCTTGGTGCACCGCTCGGGCTGATCGTGGCGAGTGGCTTGTTCGCCTATTTCGTCCTCGAATTGTCGAACGCCGATTTCCTCGATTGGGGCTGGCGCTTCCCGTTCTTCTGCGCGTTCGCGATCAACGTCGTCGCGCTGTTCGCCCGGCTGCGGCTCGTTTCGACGCCTGATTTCAGCAACCTGTTCGAGAGCAAGGACCTACAGGCATCGGCCGTTTTCCCGACGCTGGAGAAGGAAGGTCGCAACATCATCATCGGCGCGTTCGCCCCGTTGGCGAGCTTCGCCATGTTCCACATGGTCACCGTCTTTCCGCTGTCCTGGGTGATGCTGTTCACGCACCAATCGGTGTCGCACTTCCTGGTGATCGAAGCGGTCGCGTCGCTGTTCGGAATCGCTGGGATCGTCGCTTCGGGCTATCTCGCGGATCATGTCGGGCGGCGCTCGCTGCTCGGTGTTGGTGCGGCGGTGATTGCGGCGTTCAGCGGCTTCGCGCCGCAATTGCTCGATGCCGGTGACCTTGGCGAGATCGTCTTCATGGTGGTCGGCTTCACCATTCTGGGTTTTTCGTTCGGTCAGTCGTCGGGCGTCGTCGCCTCGAACTTTCCCAGCTTGTCGCGCTACACCGGCTCGGCGATCACCTCGGATATCGCCTGGCTGTTTGGCGCGGGCTTCGCGCCGCTCGCAGCATTGTGGCTGGCGGCCAATTTTGGCGTCATGGCGGCGGGCGGATACCTGCTCTCCGGCGCGATCGCCACGCTGCTTGCGCTATGGCTGAACCGGGCACTCGGCACCGATCGGCAGGAGCCGGTGGCGGCGGAATAGACCGCACACTTTCGAAGATTTTAAATGGCTCCCGTCTCGCGGCGGGAGCCTTTTTTCATAACGATGGCAGGTCGAGCCCGTGCTCGCGCGCGCAATCGATTGCGATGTCGTAGCCGGCGTCGGCGTGGCGCATCACGCCCGAGGCGGGATCGTTCCACAGCACGCGTTCGAGACGGCGGGCGGCATCGTCCGAGCCGTCGGCGACGATCACCATGCCGGCGTGCTGCGAATAGCCCATGCCGACGCCGCCGCCATGGTGCAGCGAGACCCAGGTCGCGCCCGAGGCGGTGTTGAGCAGCGCGTTGAGGAGCGGCCAGTCGGAGACGGCGTCGGAGCCGTCTTTCATCGCCTCGGTCTCGCGATTGGGGCTGGTGACCGAGCCGGAATCGAGATGGTCCCGGCCGATGACGACGGGGGCCTTGAGCTCCCCGCTCGCGACCATCTCGTTGAACGCGAGGCCGAGGCGGTGGCGATCGCCCAGGCCGACCCAGCAGATCCGCGACGGCAGGCCCTGGAACGCGATCCGCTCGCGCGCCATGTCGAGCCAGCGGTGGAGGTGCGCGTTGTCGGGGAGCAGTTCCTTCACCTTGGCGTCGGTCTTGTAGATATCCTCGGGATCGCCGGAGAGCGCGACCCAGCGGAACGGGCCGATGCCGCGGCAGAACAGCGGCCGGATGTAGGCGGGCACGAAGCCGGGGAAGCCGAACGCGTCGTCGAGGCCTTCGTCGAACGCGACTTGGCGGATGTTGTTGCCGTAATCGACCGTCGGGATGCCTTGCGCCTTGAACGCGAGCATCGCTTCGACGTGCGTCTTCATCGAGGCCTTGGCGGCGGCTTCGACCTTGGCGGGGTCGCGCTCGCGGCCGTCGCGCCACTGGTCGAGCGTCCAGCCGGCGGGGAGGTAGCCGTTGAGCGGATCATGCGCCGAAGTCTGGTCGGTGACCATGTCGGGACGGACGCCGCGGCGGACCAGCTCGGGGAGGATTTCGGCGGCATTGCCGAGCAGGCCGATCGAGGTGGGTTTGCCCGATCGCGTCGCGTCGTCGATCATCGCCAGCGCCTCGTCGAGGTCGTGGGCCTGCTTGTCGAGATAGCGCGTCTTGAGGCGCATCTCGATCCGGCTCGGCTGGCATTCGATCGCGAGGCACGACGCGCCCGCCATCACCGCCGCCAGCGGCTGCGCGCCGCCCATCCCGCCGAGGCCGGCTGTGAGCAGCCATTTGCCGGTGAGGTCGCCGCCGAAATGCTGGCGGCCCATCTCGGCGAAGGTCTCGTAGGTGCCCTGCACGATGCCCTGGCTGCCGATGTAGATCCACGAGCCGGCGGTCATCTGGCCATACATCATCAGCCCGGCGCGATCGAGTTCGTGGAAATGCTCCCAGGTCGCCCATTTGGGGACGAGGTTCGAGTTGGCGATCAGGACGCGCGGCGCATCCTTGTGGGTGCGGAACACGCCGACGGGCTTGCCCGACTGGACGAGCAGGGTGTGGTCGTCGTCGAGGCGCTTCAGCGTATCGACGATGCGGTCGAAACTCTCCCAGTCGCGCGCGGCGCGGCCGATGCCGCCATAGACGACCAGCTCCTGCGGGTTCTCCGCCACCTCGGCGTCGAGGTTGTTCATCAGCATCCTGAGCGGCGCTTCGGTGAGCCAGCTTTTCGCGCTGAGCTCGGGGCCGCGCGGGGCGCCGATGTGGCGGCTGTTATCGAGGCGGGTCATAAAGGCTCCAGGCAGGCTTGGATGACGCGGGTGAGGATCGCGGTCATCGGGCGGGCGTATTCGGGGTCGAAGGGCACGGGCCACGGCTCGGGATCGGCGCCGATCGGCTCGTCGAGATAGCCGCGACAGGCGAGCTCCATCTGGATGGCGTGGATGTCGTGATCGGGCGCGCCATAGTGGCGCGTCGTCCAGCCGCCCTTGAAGCGGCCGTTGACGACGCGGGTGAACGCACTGGCGTCACAGGCGGCGGCGACGCGCTCCTCCAACTCGGGCGCGCAGGTGGTGCCGTTGTAGGTGCCGATGTTGAAATGCGGCAGCGCGCCATCGAACAGGCGCGGGATCACCGAGCGGATCGAGTGGCAGTCGTAGAGGACGACGCGGCCGTGCGCCTTGTGCAGGCGGTCGATCTCGGCGGCGAGCGCGTCGTGATAGGGGGCGAACCAGCGGGCCTTGCGGGTGTCGATTTCCGCCTCATCGGGTTCCTCGCCGTCGCGGTAGAGCGGCTCGCCGTCGAAGGTGGTGACGGGGCACAGGCCGGTGGTCGCCTGGCCGGGATAGAGCGACGCGCCCCAGGGATCGCGGTTTACGTCGATCACGCTGCGCGAAATGCTTGTGCGAACCATCGTCGCGCCCCTATCGGCGGCGAAGGCGTAGAGCTTGTCGACCCACCAGTCAGCGTCCTTGCGAGCGAGATCGGGGGAGACGAGCCGCGCTTCGATGTCGACGGGGATGTCGGTGCCGGTGTGCGGGAAGGCGAGCACCAGCGGGGCGTCGCCGCGCGAGACGGAGAGCCAGTCGGTCACGCCGTCACCGTCGGCAGCGGGATCGCCGCGTCGGTGAGCAGATCGGCGAGCGCGCCCGAGCGGACGATCGCCAGCGCCGCGTCGATATCGGGGTGCATGTAGCGATCCTCGTCGAGCGTCGGCACGTCGCGGCGCAGGCGGGCGCGGACGGCCTCCAGCGCGACGGAGCTGGTCAGCGGGGCGTGGAAGTCGCAGCCCTGCGCGGCGGCGAGATATTCGATGGCGATCACGCTGGCGAGGTTGGCGGCCATCTCGGGCAGGCGGCGGGCGCCGTGCGCGGCCATCGAGACGTGATCCTCCTGATTGGCCGAGGTGGGGACCGAATCGACGCTGGCCGGGTAAGCGCGCTGCTTGTTCTCGGAAACGAGCGCGGCGGCGGTCACCTGCGGGATCATGAAGCCCGAGTTGAGGCCGGGCTTGGGGGTCAGAAACGCGGGAAGGCCGGACAGCGCGGGATCGACCAGCATGGCGACGCGCCGCTCGGCGATGCTGCCGATCTCGCAGATCGCCAGCGCGATCATGTCGGCGGCGAAGGCGACCGGCTCGGCGTGGAAATTGCCGCCCGACAGCGCGACGTCCTCGCCGGCGAAGACCAACGGATTGTCGGTGACGCCGTTGGCCTCGATTTCGAGCGTGGTGGCGGCGTGGCGCAGCACGTCGAGCGCGGCGCCCATCACCTGCGGCTGGCAGCGCAGGCAATAGGGGTCCTGCACACGCTCGTCGCCGGTGACGTGGCTGGCGCGGATCGCCGAGCCGACGAACAGCGCGCGCAGCGTCTCGGCGACCGCGATCTGGCCGGGCTGGCCGCGCAAGCCGTGAATGCGGGGATCGAACGGGGTGTCGGAGCCCTTGGCCGCTTCGGTCGACAGCGCGCCGGTGGCGAGTGCGGCGTGGAACAGGCGTTCGGCCTCGAACAGGCCGGCGAGGGCGTAAGCGCAGGAGAATTGCGTGCCGTTGAGGAGGGCAAGCCCCTCCTTGGGACCGAGCGTGAGCGGGGCGAGGCCGGCCTTGGCAAGCGCGTCGGCAGCCGGCATGCGCGTGCCGTCGAGCTGGATTTCGCCGGCGCCGATCATCGCCGCGGCCATGTGCGCGAGCGGGGCGAGGTCGCCCGAGGCGCCGACCGAGCCTTGCGCGGGGATGACGGGGAGCAGGTCGCGGGCGAGCATTTCCTCGATCCGCTCGAGCGTCTCCACGCGCACGCCCGAGGCGCCGCGGCCGAGGCTCGCCAACTTGAGCGCCATCATCAGCCGGACGACATCGCGCGGCATCGGTTCGCCGGTGCCGGCGGCGTGGCTGACGACGATATTGTGCTGGAGCTGGGCCAGGTCCCCATGCGCGATGCGGACGGTGGCGAGCTTTCCGAAGCCGGTGTTGATCCCGTAAACCGCGTCGTCGCCGGCGATGATCCGTTCGACCGCCGCGGCGCTGGCAGCGACGTCGGGGCGGCAGGCGGGATCGAGCGCGATGCCCTCGCCGCGATAAATGGCGCGCCAGTCGGCGAGCGTTGCCTGGCCGGGGGTGAGGATCACGTAGGCGCTCCGTTGAAGATGCGTTGGTGCAGGGGGTTGAAGCCGATGCGGTAGACCAGCTCGGCGGGGCGCTCGATGTCCCAGATCGCGAGGTCGCAGGCCTTGCCGGGTTCGAGCGTGCCGATCTGGTCGGCAAGGCCGAGTGCGGCGGCGGCGTTGCGGGTGACGCCGGTGAGGCATTCGGGGACGGTGAGGCGGAACAGCGTCGCGGCCATGTTCATCACCAGCAGGATCGAGGTCATCGGCGCGGTGCCGGGATTGCAATCGGTGGCGAGCGCGATTCCGATGTGGCGGGCGCGCAGGCCCTCGATCGGCGGCAGCTTCGTCTCGCGGACGAAGTAGAAGGCGCCGGGGAGCAGGGTGGCGACGGTGCCGGCGTCGGCCATCGCGTCGAGGCTGGCGTCGCTGGCATATTCGATATGGTCGGCGGACAGCGCATGGAAACGTGCCGCAAGCCCGCTGCCGCCGAGATCGGAGAGCTGGTCGGCGTGGAGCTTGACCGGCAGGCCATGCGCCGCGGCGGCGGCGAAGACGCGCTCGGTCTGCTCGGCAGTGAAGCCGATCCCCTCGCAGAACGCATCGACCGCATCGGCCAGTTCGGCGTCGGCGATGGCGGGCAGCATCTCATCGACGACCTCGCGGATGTAATCGTCGGCGTCGCGGCCGGGCGGCAGGGCGTGGGCGCCGAGGAAACTGGTCTCGACGCGGACGGCGCGTTCGTCGGCCAGCGCGCGGGCCGTGCGGAGCTGCTTGGTTTCGTTGGCCAGGTCGAGGCCGTAGCCGGACTTGATCTCGACGGTAGTGACGCCCTCCGCGAGCAGCGCGTCGAGCCGGGGGAGGGCGCTCGCCAGCAGCTCTGCCTTGGTCGCCGCACGGGTCGCCTGCATGGTCGAGACGATGCCGCCGCCGGCACGGGCGATCTCTTCATAGCTGGCGCCTTCGAGGCGCAACTCGAATTCGTGCGCGCGATCGCCACCGTAAACCAGGTGCGTGTGGCAATCGATCAGGCCGGGGGTGATCCAGCGGCCGGCGCAGTCGATCCGTTCGGTGGCGTCGAAGGTGGGCGCATCGGCGGCGGGGCCGGCGTAGCGGATGCGGCCGTTGTGGCTGGCGATCACGCCGTGCTCGACCTCGCCCAGGCCGTCGCCGGCCATCGTCGCAAGGCGGGCATGGTGCCAGACGCGGTCGCAGCGCATCGGAGGGCCTTTCTGCTAGCGGGTGAGCGATCGATAAAGTATATACAAATAATAGAAGGGTGACGTCCAGTCCTTCTAATGGCCCGCACACCACTGTTCGCCCTGAGCCTGTCGAAGGGCAGTTTCTTGGTTGAAGGGAAGAGCGGTGCTTCGACAAGCTCAGCACGAACGCGGTAAAGGGATGCTGCAATGACCGATCTCTGGTTCGAAACTGCGCTGCTGCCTGATGGCTGGGCGGATCGGGTGCGCGTGACGCTTGACGGCGAGCGGATCGCCGCGGTCGAGGCGAATGCTGCGGCGGATGCTGCGCGGCAATTCGGGGCGGCGGTGCCGGGGCTCGGCAATCTGCACAGCCATGCGTTTCAGCGGGCGATGGCGGGGCTGGGCGAGGTGCGGGGCGCTGGCGACGACAGCTTCTGGACGTGGCGCGAGGTGATGTATCGCTTCGCCGGCGCGATCGGGCCGGAGGCGCTGGAGGCGATCGCCGCGATGGCGTTCGTCGAGATGCTCGAGAGCGGCTTCGTGCGGGTCGGCGAGTTTCACTATCTGCATCATCGGCCCGACGGGCGGCCGTATGACGATCTCGCCGAGATGGGCGCGCGGATCGGCGCGGCGGCGGACGCCACCGGGATCGGGCTGACGTTGCTGCCGGTGCTCTACATGCAAGGCGGGTTCGGCGGTGCGGCGACGGACGCGGGGCAGCGGCGGTTCGTCAACGACCTCGATCGATACGCGGCGCTGCATGCGGCGAGCGCGCGGGCGCTGGCGAGATTGCCGGATGCGGTGGTCGGCGTCGCGCCGCACAGCTTGCGCGCGGTCGGGCCGGAAGCGCTGGCAGCGATGGTGGAGATCGGCGGCGACGGGCCGAAGCATATCCATGTCGCCGAGCAGCAGCGCGAGGTCGACGATTGCCTCGCCTGGAGCGGGGCGCGGCCGGTGGCGTGGCTGCTCGACCATGCGCCGGTGGGGCCGGACTGGTGCCTGGTTCACGCGACGCACATGAGCATTGCCGAGACGCGGCGGCTGGCAACGAGCGGCGCTGTGGCGGGGCTTTGCCCGCTGACCGAGGCGAGCCTGGGCGACGGCATTTTCAACGGGCGCGATTATGTCGCGGCGGGCGGCCGCTATGGGATCGGATCGGATTCGAACGTGCTGATCGATGCCGGGCAGGAATTGGCGGCGCTCGAATATTCGCAGCGGCTGGCGCACCGGCAGCGCAACGTGATGGCGGCGGGCGAGGGCTCGACCGGCCGGGCGCTGTTCGATGCGGCGCTGGCGGGCGGCGCGCAGGCGCTGGGCGTCGCCCCCGGACGGATCGAGATTGGCGCGCCGGCGGATGTCGTCGCGCTCGATCTCGCGCATCCGTCGTGCGCGGGGCGGCAGGGCGATGCGCTGCTCGACGCCTGGGTGTTTGCCGGTCAGCGCGGCATGGTCGACGCGGTGTGGCGGCGCGGACGGCATGTGGTGCGCGGTGGGCGGCATATCGCGCGCGACGCGGTGGCGGCGCGCTATCGGGCGGCGGTCGCGGGGCTGGCCGGTGCGTGAGGCGGCCCGTGCGGCGGGGCGCTCGCTGGAGGCGCATATTCGTAGCGTGATCGAGGATCGGATCATGTCGGGCGCCTGGCACCCCGGCGACCGCGTGCCCGCCGAGCATGAGCTGATGGTCGAGTTTGACTGCTCGCGGATGACGGTTAACCGGGCATTGTCGGCGCTGGCCGACGCCGGTTTCGTCGAGCGGCGGCGGCGCGCCGGCACGGTGGTCGCACGGCCCAGGCGGCAGATGGCGGCGATCGAGATTCCGGATATCGAGGCGCAGGTCGAGGCGGCCGGGGCGCGCTACCGGCTCGAAACCTTGTCGGTCGATCGGATCGACGGTGCGGCGGCGCCGGCGGTGGCGCGACTGGAGGGTGCGGCCGAGGTGCTGGCGATCGTCTGCCGTCATCACGGCGACGGGGTGTTTGCGCTCGAGGAACGCTGGATCAATCTCGACGCAGTGCCGCGGGCGGCGGGTGTCGACTTCGGCCGCGTCGCGCCGGGGCGCTGGCTGCTCGATTACGTGCCCTGGACCGAGGGCGACTATCGCATCGCCGCCGTCGCCGCCGATCCGCGGTTGACGGTGCCGGCCGACACGCCCTGCCTTTCCTTCGAGCGCTGGACGTCGCGCGGGGGGCAGACGATCACCTATGTCCGGCAGGTCTTTCCCGGCGGATTCGCGCTGACCGCCGGCGGCAGCGGATAACCGCGACTAACGGTTCGGGATCGGCGATCCGGCGGGTTCGGGCTGGCTCGGCCTGGGGCTGTTGGCGGTGGCGTCGAGCGTCGCGTCGCCGCCGAGCGCGGTGTAGAGATCGACGAGATTGGTCGCCCCGGCGAGTTCGGTGCCGACGAGCGTTTGCTGTGCGCTGTAGAGCGTGCGCTGCGCGGTGAGGCTGTTGAGATAGGTGTCGATACCGCCGCGATAGCGCGCGTCCGACAGCCGGTAATTGTCCTGCGCCGCATCGACATTGTTGCGGTCGGCGGTGGTCTGCGCGTCGATCGTGCCGCGCCGCGCGAGCGCGTCGGCGACGTCGCGGAATGCCGACTGGATTGCCTTTTCGTAGGTCGCCAGTGCCGCGTCGCGCGCGGCCTTGCTGGCGGCGACATTGGCACGCCCGGCGCCGGCGCGAAAAATCGGATAGCTTATCGACGGTGTTGCCGAATAGCTGAACGCGCCGCCGGTAAAGAGCGAACTGAGCGCGGTGCTGGCGAATCCGGCGAGGCTGGTCAGCGAGATCGTTGGAAACAATTCGGCCCGCGCTGCGCCGATCTGGGCGTCGGCGGCGCGCAGCTTGTATTCGGCCTCCACCACGTCGGGCCGCCGCAGCAGGATCGAGGAATTGAGTCCGGCGGGCACCGCGCCGAGCGTCGGCGCAACCTGCTCGATCGCGTCGGGCAGCAGCGCCGGATCGACCGGTGCGCCAACCAGCAATTGCAGCGCGTTCGCGTCCTGCGCCAGATAGGTCTTTTGCTGCGCGATGTCGGAAAGCGCGGTGTCGAGTACGGTCTGCGCCTGGCGCAGGTCGGTGCGCGGCGCGATGCCACCGTTGAGGCGCGCCTGGGTGAGCTCGACGCTCTTCCGCGCGTTGGCGGCGGTATCCCGGGCGAGCTTGAGCAGGCTCGCGTCGGCGGCATAGGTCAGCCAGGCGGTCGCGACCTCGCCGACCAGGCTGAGCCGGGTGGCGCGCGCGGCCGCCTCGGTCGCGAAATACTGGTCGAGCGCGGCATGGTTCAGCGAGCGCACACGGCCGAACAGGTCGATCTCGAACGCGCTGGCGCCAACATCGGCGGAGAAGCTGTGCTTCGCCGAGCCGGCGGCGACGCCCTTACCGCCGCGGAAGGTGCCGCTGCCTGTCGCGTCGATTTCGGGGAACAGTCCGGCATGCTGGACGCGATATTGCGCACGCGCCTGTTCGATATCGGCGACGGCGACGCGCAGGTCGCGGTTGTTCTCCAGCGCCCTGGTGATGATCTGCTGAAGGCGCGGATCGCGGAACACCTGCTTGAAATCGACGCTGGGCAGTGCCGCCTCGCTGCTGGTGAGATAGGCGTCGCCCTGCGGCCAGGAGGCGGGCACGGGGGCGGCCGGGCGCACATAATGCGGCTCGAACGAACAGGCGGTGAGCGACGCGGTTGCCAGCAGGAGCGCGATGCGCTTGGTCATCATGCCGAGCCCTCCGGTTCGGCCGGCGGCGCCGGATCGTCGTGATGGAGATGCGACAGCGCGTCTCGGGTCGTGCGCCGCACGATCACGAAGAACAAGGGAATGTAGAAGATCGCAAGGATCGTCGCGGTCAGCATGCCGCCGATCACCGAGGTGCCGATCGCGATGCGGCTGTTGGCGCCGGGGCCGGTCGCGATCGCCAGCGGAAACACGCCGAAGATGAACGCGAACGACGTCATCAGGATCGGACGGAGACGGATGCGCGCGGCCTCCAGCGCGGCGTCGATCACGCGCTTGCCCTGCTTTTCGGCCTGTTCGGCGAATTCGATCATCAGGATCGCGTTCTTCGATGCGAGGCCCATCGTCGTCAGCAGGCCGATCTGCAGATAGACGTCGTTCTGAAGCCCGCGCAGCGTCACCGCGAAGATCGCGCCGACCAGGCCGAGCGGGATCACCAGCAGCACCGCGATCGGGATCGACCAGCTTTCATAGAGCGCGGCGAGGCACAGGAAGACGACGATCAGCGACAAGGCATAGAGGACGGGGGCTTGTCCCGACGACAGCCGCTCCTGATAGGACGCGCCGCTCCACGCGACCGACGTGCCCGGGTATTTCGCGGCGAGCTTGGCGATCTCATTCATCGCGTCGCCCGAGCTTTTACCGGCGGCCGGTTGTCCATCGATCTCGTATGACGAAACGCCCGAGAAACGGCTCAGCGTCGGCGGTGCCGACGACCAGGAAATCGTGGAGAAGGAGGAGAACGGCGCCATTTGCCCGTTTGCCGAGCGCACATACCAGTCGGCAAGGTCGCTTGGTGCAGCACGATAGGGGGCGTCGCCTTCGACATAGACGCGCTTCACCCTGCCGCGATCGATGAAGTCGTTGACATAGGTGCCGCCCCAGGCGGTCGCGAGGGTCGCGTTGACGTCCGATTGCGAGAGGCCGAGCACCGCGAGCTTCTGGTTGTCCGTGTCGACCTGGAGCGTCGGCTGGTCTTCCAGATCGGCCAGGCGAATCTGGGAAAGCACCGGATCCTTGCGCGCCGCCGCGACCAGCTTGTCGCGCGCCGCCTCGAACTCGGCGCGGCTGAGCCCGCCCGAATTGAGGAACTGCATCTCGAAGCCGTTCGATTGGCCGAGGCCGCGCACCGCCGGCGGCACCAGCGAAAAGACGCGCGCGTCGCGCAAGCCACTGAACGCCTTGGTCGCGCGCTCGGTGATCGCCGATGCGCTGTTTTCCTTGCCCTTGCGCTGGCTCCAATCGGTCAACGAGACGAATCCGCGGCCCTGGTTCTGCCCGCCCGAACCGCCGCCGCCGGAGCCCGCGATCGTGAAGATCGCCTTCACGTTGCCCTTTTCCTGCGTCAGGAAATAGCGCTCGATCGCATTCTGGACCTGCACGGTGCGGCCCTGCGTCGCCCCCGGCGGAAGCTGGAACTGCACCATCGCCGTGCCCTGGTCCTCGGTCGGCAGGAAGCCGGTCGGCAGGCGGAAGAACAGCAGCACCATCACCGCTGCCACCAGCAGATAGATCACCAGGAACAACCACTTGCGATCGACGACCTTGGCAATCGCGCCTTGGTAGCGGTGGACGGTATTGTCGAAAGTGGTGTTGAACCAATCGCGCGCGCCAGCGAGCCGTTCGGCCAGCCGGCCCTGGTTCTCCGCGTTCTTGCGCTTGAGCAGATTCGAGGTGAGCGCCGGCGTGAGGATCAGCGCGACCAGCACCGACAAAGCCATTGCCGACACGATCGTTACCGAGAACTGGCGGTAGATCACGCCGGTCGAACCGCCGAAGAATGCCATCGGCAGGAACACCGCCGACAGCACGAGGGCGATCGCGATCAGCGCCATCTGGATCTCGCCCATCGAGGCGATCGTCGCTTCCTTGGGCGACATTTCGGGATTTTCCTCCATCAATCGCTCGACATTTTCGACCACGACGATCGCGTCGTCGACGAGCAGGCCGATCGAGAGGACGAGCCCGAACAACGTCAATGTGTTGATAGAGAAGCCCGCGATCGCGAATACGCCGAAGGTGCCGAGAATGACGACGGGCACCGCGATCGTCGGGATCAATGTCGCGCGCCAGCTTTGCAGGAACACGAACATCACCACGACGACAAGCACGATTGCCTCGAGCAACGTCTTCACCACTTCGTCGATCGACAGCTTGATGAACTTGGTGGTGTCGAACGGGAAATTGTATTTGTACCCGGGCGGCAACTCGCTGGCGTGCGTGGCGAAATAATTCTTGACTGTCTCTGCGGTGGAAAGGGCGTCGGCGCCCGGTGCGAGCGAGACGGCGATGCCGGCACCGGGGTGGCCATTGAGCTTGCCGACGATGCCGTAGGATTCGGCGCCGAGTTCCACGCGTGCCACATCCGACAGCCTCACGGTTGAGCCGTCCGACTGCGTCTTCACGATGATGTTGCGGAACTGTTCGGGCGTAGTCAGCTTCGACTGCGCGGTCACGGTCGCGTTGAGCATCTGGCTTTGCGGCATCGGCTGGCCGCCGACCTCACCCGCGGCAACCTCGGCGTTCTGCGCCTTGATCGCGGCGATCACGTCGCTCGGCATCAGCGAATAGCTCTGCAGCTTCGCCGGATCCAGCCAGATGCGCATCGCATATTGCGATCCGAACACGTTGATCTCGCCAACGCCGGGCAAGCGAGCCACCGGATCCTGGAAATGGGAGACGAGGAAATCCGATATGTCTTCGCGCGAATCGTGATCGGTCGAATCGTACACGCCGACCACGAGCAGGAAATCGGTATTCGCCTTGGTGACCTGCACCCCTTGTTGTTGCACCTCTTGGGGTAGGCGAGACAGGGATTGCTGCACCTTGTTCTGGACCTGCACCTGGGCGATGTCGGGATCGGTGCCCTTGGCAAAGGTGACGCTGATCGACACCTGGCCGCGCGAGCTGGAGGTCGACTCGAAATAGAGCAGGCCGTCGATGCCGGTGAGCTGTTGCTCGATCACTTGGGTGACGCTGTTTTCCAGCGTTTCGGCCGACGCACCGGGATAGGTCGCGCGGATGTTGACCTGTGGCGGCGCGATATCGGGATACTGCTCGACGGGCAGCGTGTAGATCGCGCCGACGCCGAGCATCATGATGATGATCGCGATGACCCAGGCGAAAATCGGTCGTTCGATGAAGATCCGGGAAAGCACGCGCCGTCAGCTCGCGGCTTTGCTGGTGCCGTCTTTACCCGAGCCGCCGATCTCCTGCGGCGAGCTGGCCGGCACCGGCCGGACGACGGTGCCGGGCGTGGCGTTGAGCGAGCCCTGGGTGATGACCTTGTCGCCGGGCTGCAGGCCACCGGTGACGACCCAGTCGGTTCCCTGGGTGCGCGAGGTGGTGACGGTTTTCTGCACGACCTTGTTGCCGGGGCCGATGACCAGCACCGTCGCGTTGCCCTTGGGATCGTGCGCGACGCCCTGCTGCGGCACAAGGATCGCGTGCGGATCGACCGCCTGGGCGAATTCGGCGCGGACGAACATGCCGGGAAGCAGCAGCCCCTGCGGATTGGCGAAGCGCGCGCGCAGAGTCACCGTGCCGGTATCGGGATCGACCACGGCTTCGGAGAATTCGACCTTGCCGACCTGACCATAATCGCTGCCGTCATCGAGCTTCAGCCGGACGCTTGCCTCCGCCGGCACGACGCCGTTGGTCGCCAGCGACTGACGTAGCTTGAGCAGATCGCTCGCCGATTCCTGGATATCGACATAGATCGGATCGAGCCGCTGGATTTCGGCGAGCGGATCGGTCTGGTTGGCGGTGACGAGCGCGCCCTCGGTGAACAGCGAGCGGCCGATGCGGCCGGTGATCGGCGCGGGAACCGTGGTGTAGTGGAGATTGATCCGCGCCGTTTCCAGCGCCGCCTTCTGTTGCTGGACGGCGGCTGCCGCTTCGCGCGCGGCGGCGGCGGCATCGGTATAATCCTGCTGGCTCACGGCTTGTACGTCGGCGAGCGGCTTGTAGCGATCGGCCTTGATCTTGGCGGCTGCCGCGGTCGCCTCGGCGTTGGCGAGGTTGGCCTGCGCTTGATTGAGGCTGGCGCGATAAAGGCTGGGGTCGATCTCATAGAGCGGCTGGCCCTTATGGACGATCGAGCCCTCGGTGAAGAAGCGCTTGCGGATGACGCCGGAAACCTGCGGCCGCACCTGCGATTGCTGATAGGCCGACGTGCGTCCGCCGAGCTCGATCGTCAGCGGGACACTCGATTGCTGAACGACGACATAGCCCGCCTCGGGCGCGGCTTGGTCGTGTTGGGGCTTGCCGCTGCCGCATGCCGTGAGCGACAGCAGCACGCCGGCCGCTGCCCCGCGCATCCAGAGCATCAATATCGTCCGTTGTCGGAGGGTCAAAGATGCCGCGAACAGGATGATCGGGTTCCTTACCGAAAGGCCTTGAAACCCCCCGACATTCGCCGATCGATTTCACAGCCTGGATTACCGTTCATGTCTGGCGACCGTCACGCCGCTTGGACGTCCCTCTTTGACGGAGCCAACCGCCCGATCGAAGGCGGTTTTTGTTCGACCGAACGAAACTCGGGCCGGCTTAATCGGGTTGTTCGATGCTTGTCCAGCCGGCATTTGTCGCAAATTGTCGCAGCGCGCCGGCTTGGGCTGGCGGCCGAATTTCCCGCGCTGCGGCGCTCGATGACCCGTCAGCTACCCTGTAGCACCTTCATGATCAGCATTGATTGTTCGGCACCCGACTGCGGAACGATCTCGCCCGTCCGGTCAGTGATCTGGCGCCAACGGTCGGCAATGCCTTCGGGCGTGCAGGCATCACCCGTGAGCGCGACGCCAGGAGTCAGCGTGACATACGCGCTCTGGAACACACCCGCGCCGGCGCCGACGATGGCGTTGCTCGGCGCGTCCTCCGATACCAGGTAAACGGCGGCTGGGGCGACCTTTTCGGGCGCGAAGGCCTCGAACGCCTGCTCGGGGAACAGGTCGGCGGTCATCCGAGTGCCTGCGACGGGCGCGATCGTGTTGACCCGGATATTGTATTTCGCGCCCTCGAGGTGAAGCGTCTTGGTAAGGCCGGCGAGGCCGAGCTTCGCGGCACCGTAATTGGCCTGGCCGAAATTGCCGTAGAGGCCGGTCGACGATGCCGTCATCAGGATGCGGCCATAGCTTTGCTCGCGCATCGTTTCCCACACCGCCTTAGTGCAGTTGGCGGAACCGAACAGATGAACCTTCACCACGAATTCGAAATCGGCCGGCTCCATCTTGGCGAAGCTCTTGTCGCGCAGCACGCCGGCATTGTTGATCAGGATATGGACGCCGCCCCACCGTTCCTTGGCCTTGGCGACCATCTCGACCATCTGGTCATATTCGGTGACGCTGCCGCCGTTCGACATCGCCTCGCCGCCGGCCGCCTCGATTTCCTCGACGACCTTCAGCGCCGCATCTGAATGACCGGTGCCGTCGCGCGCGCCACCGAGGTCGTTGACGACCACCTTGGCACCGCGTTTCGCCAAGTCGAGCGCATAGGTGCGCCCCAGGCCACCGCCGGCGCCGGTAACGATGGCGACGCGGTTATCGAAACGGATGGTCATGGCGCGGATCCTCGATGGGCAGGTTGACGTTCACGTCATGCTCTAGCCGATCGCCGCGCATACGAAAAGGCGCGGGACGATCCGGAGCCGCCCGCGCCTTTTTCAATGATGCGGAAGCACCGCTTACTTGCGGCCGCCGCCCGGCTCCATGCACTTGTCGGTCTGGCCGCGTTTGCAGATGGGATAGTGATCCATCGCAGGCGGCGGCGGGAACGCCTGATCGGGCGAAACCGAGGGCTGGAAGGTCACGGTCGCGCCCGGCGTCGCCGGCTGCGACATCGGCGGGGTCGCGGGCTGATAGCCGCCTGCCTGCTCGGCCGCCGAAGCGTCGGGTGCGGCGGCGGTGGTCGGCGCCATCGACTGGTCCTGCGCCGTCGTGTCGTCGGTGGTCTGCGCGATGGCCGGGACGGCGATCGCGGCGGCCGCGGCGAAAAGGATGAGCTTCATGCCTTACTCCTCGAGCTTTTATTTCGTGCGCGACCCGTCTGGGTTGCGCGCGGGGGAGAAACGCATGTCTTGCTGGTTCGTTGCGCTGGCGATTCCGTTTTTTCGCCACGCGGCCTCGTTCGGCGGCTACGCGCCCGAATCGAGCGAGTAGCCGGCGGAGCGGACGGTGCGGATGATATCGGGGCGGCCGTCGCGGTTGATTGCCTTGCGCAGGCGACGGATATGGACGTCGACCGTCCGCGCTTCGATATCGGCGTCGTGGCCCCATACCGCATCCAGGAGCCGCTCGCGTGAGAACACCCAGCCGGGATGTTCGAGGAAATGCTTGAGCAGACGGAATTCGGTGGGGCCGAGCGGCAGCACCTCGCCACCGCGGCGCACCTTGTGGCCGACCGTGTCCATCTCGACATCGGCATAGCTCAGTGTCTCTCCGGCAAGGCCGGGACGGACGCGGCGCAGCACCGCGCCGACGCGCGCGACCAGCTCGCGCGGGGAAAACGGTTTGGTGACGTAATCGTCGGCACCGGTTTCCAGGCCGCGGACGCGATCCTCCTCCTCGCCCCGCGCCGTCAGCATGATGATCGGCACATTGGCGGTTTCGGGCATGCGGCGCAGGCGGCGGCAGACCTCGATGCCGGACAGGCCCTCGATCATCCAGTCGAGCAGCACGATGTCGGGCGCCGCCTCGCGCGCCATCAGCAGAGCCTCTTCGCCATCGGCGGTGTGGCGCACCTCGAAATCCTCGCGCTCGAAATGATAGGTGAGCAGCTCGCCAAGCGCGGCATCGTCCTCGACAAGCAACATTCGGGCGGCGGACATGGGCTTCTCCTTCAATGCATCCGCTCGATCGGGGGGATCGGCGAGGCGCCGCGTTCGCGCTCGGGCATGTGCGCGCCGGTTGCGGCGTAATGGACCATCTCGGCAACGTTGGTAGCATGATCGCCGACGCGTTCGAGATTCTTGGCGATGAACAGCAGGTGCGCAACCTGGCCGATGCTCTCCGGATTCTCGATCATGTAGGTGACGAGCAGGCGGAACAGGCCGTCATAGAAATCATCGACCGCACGATCGCGTTCAGCAACGTCGATCGCGGCTGCGGCGTCGCGCGCGGCGAAGGCATCAAGCACGTCATGGACGAGGCCGCCCGCCATTCGCGCCATCGCCGGCAGCATCGCAATCGGCTCGATCGCGCCGGCGTCGATCGCGGGCACGCGCTTGGCGATGTTCTTGGCATAGTCGCCGATCCGTTCGACCACCGCGGCGATCTTGAGCGCGGCAACCGCCTCGCGCAGATCGCCGCCGGTCGGCGCTCGAAGCGCGATCAGGCGAATTGCAAGCCGCTCGACCTGGCTTTCCAGCGCGTCGACGCGACGGTCACCGGCGATCACGCCTCGCGCGGCCTTCAGATCGTGGCGCACCAGCGCATCGACGGATGCGTCCAGCGCAGCTTCGGCAAGTCCGCCCATTTCGGCGATCAGCCCCCTCAACTCGCCGATATCGGGATCGGCATCGTCGGCGTCGGCAGGTGCAACCGCCGACTCGACCAAGGGCGCCGATGCCGTGGAGTCATGACGTTTTGATGACAACACCTCATCCGCCGCGCCGATCGGAAGCAGCACCGTGACGGTGGTGCCCATGCCGCGGACGCTGGCGATGTCGAGCCGGCCGCGATGCCGCTCGACGATGTGCTTGACGATAGCGAGGCCTAATCCGGTGCCGCCGACTGCCCGGCTGCGGCCGGGGTCCGCGCGATAGAAACGCTCGGTGAGGCGCGGTACGTGTTCGGGCGCGATGCCTTCGCCCTGATCGGCAACGGTGACGCGCACCATGGCGGGCTTGGGCTGGGCGATCGAGATGGTGACGGGGGTGCCCGCGCGCCCGTATTTCATGGCATTGCCGATGATATTGTGCAGCATCTGCGACAATTGCACCCGATCGCCGTGGACCGGGGCGAGGTCGTTGGTGACATCGAGCACGAGATCGTTGCTGCGCTCGTCACCACCTTCACTCAATTCCCGCACGACCGCATCCGTCAACGCGGCGATATCGACCGAGCCGGTCGGCTGCGCATATTTCTCGGCCTCGATGCGCGATAGTGACAGCAGGTCGTCGACCAGTCGCTGCATCCGCGACGCCTCGCCGGACATGACCTTGAGGAAGCGGTCGCGCAGCCGGGCATCGCCACCGGCCTCGGGCTCGGACAGCGTTTCGACATAACCGAGGATCGAGGCGAGGGGGGTCTTGAGTTCGTGGCTCGCCGACGCGACGAAATCGACGCGCATCCGTTCCGCAGCGTAGCTGCCCGTGCGATCGATCAGTTGGACGATGCGCCGTCCGTTCTCGACTGGCGACACGCGCATTTCCCAACGCTGGTCACGAGTGCCGAGGCCGATCAGCGAAATACCCTCGCCGCCATGATCGCCGCCGAGATCGGCCAGCCGCTCGGTCGCGGCGGGATGACGGATGGCGAGACGAACATCCTCGCCCAGGATGTGATCGCCGAGCAGCGCGCGGGCAGCCGCGTTGGCTTCGATCACGCGGTTGCCCGCGACCATCAGCACGGGTTCGGCAATCGCCTCGATCACCGGGGCGGTGGTGCTGGGCGGCTCGATCGGTGATGACGGCGCTGTCTCGCTGGAAGGTTCGGCGCGCCGGTGCGAGAAGATCACGGCAATTGTGACGATGCCCCCCGCCAGTGCACCCGCTGCGACGCCCCAGCCGAACAGCCATGCTGATAGCGCGGCGATCGCTATCGTCGCGGCAAGCGCCCAAATCGGCCGTGGAGCGGCAAATTGTGTCATTCTGATCCGAGTCCCATGGCTTTGCCGGGCGGAAGGCCCGACCACGATCTTGCGCCTGCTTTACGAATATGAAAGGGCAAAGACGACAGGATGGTGCCGCGATGACCGACGAGACCAGCGATCGACCGGCCGACGAGGCCGCAGGCACGACCCGTCGCCGTGCCCTGATGCTTGGTGCGGTCGGCGCATCCGCGGTGGTATCGATCCGCCCGGCGCTGGCGCAGACCCAGGCCTCCGTCATCAATTGCGAGATCCCGGTGCCCGACGCCGGTCGTGCAGGCAGCTATATCGCCGCGGACGGATCGGTGGTGCCGGCGGGCACGCCCGGCGCCTTCCCGCCCGCATCGCTGGCGTTCAAGGGCCAGGACGTGAAGAATGCGCTTGCCGGCGGGCAATTGCCCGGTACGACCTACGAGCAAAACCAGGCCTATGTGAAATACATCCGCCGCCTGCAATCGGGGACCAGCGGCTTCACCTGCTTCGCCTCGTTGCAGATGCCGCGCGGCTGAGCGCAGCGGCGTGGCCGAGCGCCTCTATCGGGCGGCGGCGGCGGACGCGCTGCGGATCGTGCCACTCGACGATTTCACCGTGATTTTTCACCGTCCGTCCGGGCTGACTCACCTCGTCACTGCGCCGGCGCCGGAGATCCTGGCACTGCTTAGCGAGGATGTGCTGACGCGCAATGCACTGCTCGCCTGCCTCGGCGCCCAGTTCGATCTGGGAGATGCGAGTGCGGAAGCGCTCGACGCGCGCCTTGGCGAACTGGTCGCGACCGGACTGGTCGAAACCGCGTGAGACACATCTTCCAGGTGCGTATCGGCCCGGCCGGCTTTCGCGTCGGATCGGATTGGCGCGCGCCAATCGCCGAGCTCGAACGCCTTTATGCCGGTTATCCCGCCCCGGAAAACGGCGTGCCGGATTTCACCGTGCGGCTGTTCGCGGCACGGCCGTGGCGGCGCTGGTTGCGCCCTGCGGTGACGTTGGGTGGCGATTTCGTCCTGCCCGACGCGGCGCCGTTGCCGCTTTCGCAGGGGCTGCTTGCGGCCGAGATGGCGATGAACCTGCAGATGGCGCTGGGTCAGCGGCGCTATCTGCTGCTCCATGCCTCCGCCGTCGAGCGCGAGGGCCGCGCGGTGCTGATGACCGGGCTGTCGGGGGCGGGCAAGTCGACGCTCGCCGCATTGCTTGGTGCGCGCGGATGGCGGCTGATGGGCGACGAGTTCGCCCTGATCGACCCGGCGACGGGGATGGTTCACGCCTTTCCCCGCCTCGTCAGCCTGAAGAACGCGGCGATCGGCGTGGTTGGCGATGCCGTTCCACAGGCGCGATTCGGGCCGCTGCTTGCTGGAACGCCGAAGGGGGACATCCGGCACCTTGTGCCCGACCCACAAGCCGTGGCGCGTATGGACGAGCCGGCGCAACCAGCACTGCTGCTGTTTCCGCGCTTCGGCTTCGCTATCGCTCAGCGAGACTTGGGGCCGAGCGAAATATTCGTGCGGCTGACGCAGGCCTCGACCAATTATGTCGCGCTGGGCGAACGCGGCTTCGATGCTATGACGCGCGTCGTGCGAGACGTGCCGGCGCGCGCAATCGATTATCCCAATGCCGAGGCCGCGATCCAGCAGGTCGAGGCGCTGTGGAACGCCCTGTGAGCCCCGACGCTGCCTTGCTTGCCCGCGCGCTGCGCGATCCGGCCAGCCTCGAGCCGCTCGACGCTGACGGCTGGACGGCCCTGATCGCGATGGCGCGAGCAGAGCAGTTGATCGGCACGCTGGCGCAGCGCCTCGCCGGAGCAGCTATGCCGCCTGCGGTGGCACGCATCCTCGAGGACGCCCGTGCGTCTGCCGCCGATCAGCGCCGCGCCGCCTTGTGGGAAGCCGAGGCCGCGCGGCGGGCGCTCGTGGGTGTCGAGGCGCCGATCGTGCTGCTCAAGGGGACCGCTTATGTCGCCGCCGGCTTGGCGGCCGGGGAGGGGCGATCGATCGGCGATCTCGACATCCTGGTGCCGCGTGAGAGCCTCGACGCGGTCGAGCGCGCGCTGCTCTCCTCCGGGTGGGAATGGGTCAAGCCCGATCCCTATGACGACGCCTATTACCGCCGCTGGATGCACGAACTGCCGCCCCTGATCCATCGCGAGCGTGATCGGATGATCGATGTCCATCATACGATCCTGCCGCTCACGGCGCGCATTACGCCAGACCCCGAAGCGATGATCGCGGATAGTATCGTGCTGGAAAACGGGCTGCGCGTGTTGTCGCCGGAGGACATGATCTGCCACGCCGCGGCGCACCTCTTTGCCGATGGCGACCTTGCCGGCGGGATGCGCAATTTGTGGGATATCGATCGGCTGTGCCGTGAATTTGGTGGGCGGGACGAAGATTTCTGCTTGTCAGTCTACGAGCGGGCGCATCGGCACGGCCTTCTGACGGTCGTGCGAAGGGCGTTTCGACTCGCCCGGCAGCTCTACGGGACTCCCGTCCGAGCCTACCGCTCGCCGATCCGTGTGCCTCTCGATGACCGGCTTTCGGATCGACTCTACCGCCGCCGCTTGTTCGCGCGCAACGGCTGGGGGCGGCCGACGCGAAGGGGCACCCGATTTGCCTTCTATCTCCGCTCGCACTGGCTGCGGATGCCGCCGGCGATGCTCGCGCGGCATCTATGGACCAAGTGGCGTAAGGGCTACCGCCCGGTCTGAACGGCGATGGCGCATAGCGCCTCGGGCAAAGCCGCGAAATCGTCGATCACCGCATCGGCGCCGAGTTCCGCAACGGGCTTGCCCGGATAGCCGTAGCTGACGGCGACGCAGGGCAAGCTGGCCGCTTTCGCCGCGGCGATGTCGAATTCCGAATCGCCGACGAATGCGGCGCGACCGGCGGCGCAGCGGCGCAGCATCTCGATCAGCGGATCGGGCGCGGGCTTGCCCTTGGCAACGCTGTCGCCGCCGATCACCGTGGCGAAGCGATCGGCAAGGCCGAGCGCGTCGAGCAAACGGGCGGCGAGTTGCTCGCTCTTGTTGGTCACCACCGCCAATTCGACACCAGCCTCGGATAGCATCGCCAGCGTATCGGTGACGCCGGGATAAGGTCGCGTCTCATCGGCGATATGCACGGTGTAATAATCGATCATCCGGTCATAGAGCGAATCGAGCGGGTTCGGCGCGGTCATGCCCGAATCGGCCAGGCTCCGCGCCAGCATCCGCCGCCCGCCGCCGCCGATGTTGCGCCGCACCTGCGCGACCGCGAGCGGCGGCGCGCCGAGCGAGGCGAGGACATGGTTTACGGCGGCGGCGAGGTCGGCACTCGAATCGGCCAATGTGCCATCGAGATCGAAACCGACGAGATCGAAGGGAAAATCGGGCATCGTCCGTCTGCCTGCCAGTGACGCTATGGAAATGGCAAGACAATCATGGCAGGGCGAGCGCGATGAGGGAGTGCCGATGACCGAGCCTGTCGCCGCGATCGTGCTTGCCGCGGGCAAGGGGACGCGGATGAAATCCGATCTCCACAAGGTGCTGCACCCGATCGCCGGGCGGCCAATGCTGTTGCACCTGCTCGATAGTGTCGCGGCGCTCGATCCGGCGCGCACGATCGTCGTCACGGGCGCGGCGGGGGAGCAGGTAGAGGCGGCGGTGGCGCCACTTGGCGTCGCGACTGTCGAGCAAAAAGAGCAACTTGGCACGGGCCACGCGGTGCGTCAGGCGGAGCGCGCGCTCGATGGGTTCGAGGGCGATGTGCTGGTGCTTTACGGTGACGTGCCGCTGGTGACACCCCGGACGTTGCAGCGGATGATCGAGCGGCTGCATGCGGACGATAGACCGGCGGCAGTGGTGCTCGGGTTCCGGCCCGCCGATCCGGGCGCCTATGGGCGCGTGATCGCCGATGCCGATGGCCGCATTGCGAAGATGGTCGAGTTCAAGGACGCAAGCCCCGAGGAACGCGCCGAAACCTTGTGCAATTCGGGCCTGATGGCGGCGCGCGCCAGCGACCTGTTCGGTCTGCTCGCCCGCGTCGGCAACGACAATGCGGCCGGCGAATATTATCTGCCCGATATCGTCATGCTGGCGGCTGCCGATGGGCGGCGTTCGGCAGTGATCGAAACGGACGCCGAAGAGGTCGCCGGGGTGAACAGCCGCGCCGAACTGGCGCGGATCGAGGCGCGCTGGCAGGCGGCGCGGCGCGAACGCGCGATGACCGATGGTGTTTCGCTTGTCGCCCCCGAGACGGTGTGGTTCGCCTGGGACACTACGTTAGGCCGCGATGTGACGATCGAGCCCAATGTCGTGTTCGGTCCCGGCGTGACGATCGGCGACCGCGTGGCAATCCACGCCTTCAGCCATATTGAAGGTGCGACGGTGGCGAACGGCGCCGATATCGGTCCTTATGCCCGGCTGCGGCCCGGCGCGGAGGTCGGGGTCGGCGCGCGGGTCGGCAATTTCGTCGAGATGAAGAAGGCGGTGCTGGGCCATGGCGCCAAGGCCAATCACCTGACCTATCTCGGTGATACCGAAGTCGGGCCGGGAGCGAACATCGGTGCCGGAACGATTACCTGCAATTACGACGGCTTCTTCAAGTATCGGACGAAGATCGGCGCCGGCGCGTTCATCGGCTCGAACAGCGCGCTCGTCGCGCCGGTCAGCGTCGGGGACGGGGCGATCGTCGGCGCCGGCAGCGTGGTGACGCGCGACGTCGAAGCCAATGCGCTGGCGGTGGCGCGCGGATCGCAGGAACAGAAGCCGGGCTGGGCCGCGCGCTTTCGCGAGCGGATGCGGGCGAAGAAGGACAAGGGACAGGCCTGATGTGCGGGATCGTCGGAATCGTCGGCAAAGAAGCGGTGGCCGATCGGCTGCTCGATGGGCTCAAGCGGCTTGAATATCGCGGTTACGATTCGGCGGGCATCTGCACGATCGATCATGCCGCGTTCGATCGCCGTCGCGCGCAGGGCAAGCTCAGGAACCTCGCCGCCCGGCTCATCGAGGCACCGCTCGCCGGCGATATCGGCATCGCGCACACTCGTTGGGCGACGCATGGTGCGCCGACCGAGGACAATGCGCATCCGCATATCGTCGGCGACGTGGTGATCGTCCACAATGGGATCATCGAGAATTTCAAGCCGCTGCGCGACGAATTGATCGCCGATGGCCGTACCTTCGCCAGCCAGACCGATACCGAGGTGGTAGCGCACCTGATCGCGCGCGAGGTTGAGAAGGGCGTGCCGGCGCGCGAGGCGGTTGCGGTGGTGCTGCCGCGTCTCCATGGCGCATTCGCGCTCGCGGTGATGGTGCTGACCGAGCCCGACGTGATCATCGGCGCGCGGCTGGGCGCGCCGCTGACGGTGGGCTATGGCGATGGCGAGAATTATCTCGGCTCGGACGCGCTGGCGCTGGCTCCGCTCACCCAGCGGATCGCCTATCTCGAGGAAGGCGACTGGGTCGCGGTGAGCCGCGAGCGCGTCGAAATCTACGATCGCGACAATAATCCAGTCGAGCGGCCGATCGTCCACTCGGGTGCGTCCGGCCAATTGATCGACAAGGGCAATCACCGCCACTTCATGCAGAAGGAGATATACGAGCAGCCGGTGGTCGTCGCGCAAACGCTCGGCAGCTATATCCGGCCGCTCGAAGGCGTGGTCGCGCTGCCCGACATGGAATTCGATCTCGGCTCGGTCGAACGCGTGGCGATCGTCGCCTGCGGCACCGCGAGCTATGTCGGCATGATCGGCAAATACTGGATCGAGCAGTTCGCGCGGCTGCCGGTCGAGGTCGATGTCGCCAGCGAGTTCCGCTATCGCGATCCGGTGCTGCTGCCCAACACGCTGGGCATCGTCATTTCGCAATCAGGCGAGACGGCCGATACGCTGGCGGCACTGCGCCACATGAAATCGTCGGGCGTGACGACCGCGGGGATCATCAACGTGCCGACCAGTTCGATGGCGCGCGAGGTCGATCTGCTGCTGCCGACTCATGCCGGGCCCGAGATCGGCGTCGCGTCGACCAAGGCGTTCACTTGCCAGCTCGCGGTGATGGCGGCGCTGGCCGTCAACCTCGCTCGGGCCAAGGAGCGGCTGAGCGCGGACGAGGAACGCGAGATCGTCCGCCATCTGGTCGAGGTGCCGGCGGCGATGAGCGCGGCGCTGGCGCATGACGAGGAGATCGAGGCGATGGCGCCGGCGATCGCGCAGGCGCGTGACGTGCTCTATCTCGGGCGCGGGCCGGATTATCCGATGGCGCTGGAAGGCGCTCTGAAACTCAAGGAAATCAGCTATATTCACGCCGAAGGTTATGCGTCGGGTGAAATGAAGCACGGGCCGATCGCATTGATCGACGATGCCGTGCCGCTGATCGTCATCGCGCCATCCGGGCCGCTGTTCGACAAGACCGTTTCCAACATGCAGGAAGCGCAGGCGCGCGGCGCGCAAGTGGTGCTGATTTCGGACGCCGAGGGCATCGCGCAGGCAGGCGAGGGGACGATCGCGACGATCGAGATGCCCAAGGTCCACCCGCTGATTGCGCCGATCGTCTATGCGATTCCGGTGCAGCTGCTCGCCTATCACGTCGCGGTCGCCAAGGGCACCGATGTCGATCAGCCGCGCAATCTCGCCAAGTCGGTGACCGTCGAATGAGGTGACGCGCCCGCCCGGGCCGCCGTTGCCCGCGCGCGATTGCCGCTTATCTCGGTTGGCGAAGGCGATCGTGAGGGACGGGCCGATGGCGGGCGTGATTGCGCAACGGATGAAACGGGCGATGGCGGGCGAGGTGCGTGCGCTGTTCAACGATCGCTCGCGCGGCGAACGGCCGGTGATGCCGCAGTCGGATGGCCTGTTCGGACCGCAATCGGTCGCCTGGCGCGTGCATCGCGACGTCACCTCGATGATGGTCGGCGGCGTTGCGGCGCTGCTGCTGCAGATGCTCCACCCGGCGGTGCTTGCGGGGGTGTGGGATCATTCCGGGTTCCGGCACGACATGCTCGGTCGCTTGCGGCGAACCGCGCGGTTCATTGCCGTTACCACTTATGGCAGCGCGGCCGATGCCACGGCGGCGCTCGATCGCGTGCGTATGATCCATGACGGCATCAGCGGCGCGCTGCCCGACGGCACCACCTATCGAGCGAGCGATCCCGCCTTGCTCGCCTGGGTCCATGTCTGCGAGGTGACGAGTTTTCTGGCGGCATGGCGTCGCTATGGCGAACCCGGCATGACGGCGGCCGATCAGGATCGCTATGTCGCCGAAATGATGCGGATCGCCACACCGCTCGGTGCGAACCCGGTGCCGAGCAACCGCCAGGAGGCTGCACGGCTAATCGAGCGAATGCGGCCGTCACTGGTCGCCGACACGCGAACGCGGGAAGTGGCCGGCCTGCTGTTGCGGCAACGGCCGGCGCGGCTGGCGATCGCGCCATTCCAGGCGATCACCTTTCGTGCCGCGGTCGATCTGCTGCCGGGATGGGCGCGACGGATGCACGGGTTCGCCGATCCGCTGGCCGCTCGCCCGCTGGTTCGCGCCGGCACGTTCGGCTTGGCCGAAGCGGTGCGCTGGGCGTTCCGCTAGGGCCGATCGCCATTCAGTTCTGGCGGGCTGCAAATGGCGGCTCTTACGCGCTTCCGGTGCTCACGGACCTGTAGTCCGCTGCGCTCCGGGTCACGGAAATCCACCATTTTCGCGCCGCCACCTCCTGAATGTCGATCGACCCTAGGCCGAACGGCGATATTGGAGGTGCCGCTTTGAGTCTGCGGTCCTCGCGCCGACGCCGATCAGCGCTATGCGGTGGCTTCCTCGTCGATCGACGAGGAGACTTTCCACAGGTTGATACTGCCGTCGGTCGCGTAGCGATCGATCTCGGCAAGCTCGGCATCGCTGAAAGCGAGATTGTTGACCGCGTCGAGCGAATTGTCGAGTTGGCTGACGGTGCGCGCGCCGATCAGCGCCGAGGTGACACGCGGATCGCGCAGCACCCAGGCGATCGCCATCTGCGCCAGGCTCTGGCCGCGGCGTTCGGCAATGGCATTGAGGCGCCGGATGCGCTCAATATTGTCGTCCGACAGCAAGTCCTGCGACAGCGATCCTTCTCTCGCTGCCCGCGCGTCGGCCGGAACGCCGTTCAGATATTTCGCCGTCAGCATGCCCTGGGCGAGCGGCGAGAAAGCGATGCATCCGGCACCGAGTTCCTCGAGCGTATCAAGCAGGCCATCCTCGATCCAGCGATTGAGCATCGAATAGCTCGGCTGGTGGATCAGCAGCGGCACCTTGTGCTCGGCCAGGATCGCCGCGGCCTTGCGCGTCAGCTCGGGCGAATAGCTCGAGATGCCGACGTAGAGCGCCTTGCCCTGCTGGTGCAGCGTCGCCAGCGCGCCCATCGTTTCCTCGAGCGGCGTGTCGGGATCGACGCGGTGCGAATAGAAAATGTCGACATAGTCCAGGCCCATGCGCTTCAGGCTCTGGTCGCAGCTCGCGATCAGATATTTGCGGCTGCCGCCGACATCGCCATAAGGGCCGGGCCACATGTCCCAGCCGGCCTTGGTGGAAATGACGAGTTCGTCGCGGTGCGTGGCGAAATCGGCGGCCATGACGCGGCCGAAATTCTCTTCCGCCGAGCCGTAGGGCGGGCCGTAATTATTGGCGAGATCGAAATGCGTGACGCCGCGATCGAACGCGCGCCGCAGCATTGCACGGCCGGTCTCGAACACGTCATCGCCGCCGAAATTCTGCCACAGGCCGAGGCTGATCGCGGGCAGCTTGAGCCCCGATCGGCCGCAGCGGCGATAGGGCATGCGGTCATCATAACGGGCCGGATCGGCGTGATAGGGGTCGGGGAAGGGCATGACTGTCTCCGGTATCGTGGCGCTCAGAGCGCGAGTTTCCAATCCCAGCCGAGCGGATCGCCATCCATTACCTCGACGCCGGCTGCGGCAAGGTCGTCGCGGACCGCGTCGGATCGGGCGAAGTCCCTGGCGGCGCGGGCGTCGCGGCGCTCGGCGAGGCGCCCGGCGATTTGCTGTGGCGTCAGTGTCGCGCCTGCGGGTGCGATGCGCAGATCCTCGCGCGTCAACCGGCCCAGATCGAGCCCGAGCACGGCGTCGAAATCGGCAAGCGCGGCGAGGCGGACCGCAGGTGAGAGCTTCTTGTCGGCGAGCATTTCGTCGAGCACCGGCAGCGCCTTGGGCGTGTTGAGATCATCCGACACTGCCTCGTCGAGGCGCTCGAAATAGGGCGCGGCGTTGCCCTTCGATGGCGCGGCAGCATCGGCGGCGGCACGATCGCGCAACGTCGACACGGCCATCACCAGCCGCTTGAGGCGGGTAAGCGCGGCGGCGAGGCCTTCGCCGGAAAATTCCAGCTCGCTGCGATAATGCGCCGATAGGCACATCAGGCGATAGGCAAGCGGGTGGACGCCCTTGTCGACCAGGCTTTTCAGCGTAGTGAAGCCCCCAGCGGATTTGGACATTTTCCCCGAGCGCTCGACCAGGAAATTGTTGTGCATCCACCAGTTGGCGCCGGTCTCCGCACATTCGCAATGCGCCTGATTCTGCGCGATCTCGTTGGGGTGGTGGATCTCACGGTGGTCGATCCCGCCGGTGTGGATGTCGAACTGGTCGCCGAGATATTTCTTGCTCATCACCGAGCATTCGAGGTGCCAGCCCGGCGCGCCGCGGCCCCAGGGCGACTCCCATTCCATCTGCCGGTTCTCGTGCGTGCCCGATTTGCGCCAGATCGCGAAGTCCTGCGGGTGGCGCTTGCCCTCGACCGCCTCGATGCGGCCGGCGGCGGCATCATCCTGCCCGCCGGCGAGCGCCCCGTAATTCGGCACCGTCGTCACGTCGAAATAGAGCCCGCTGTCGAGCTCGTAGCAATGCGCTGGCGCGATCTGTGTGGCGAAGGCGATCATGTCGTCGATATGATCGGTCGCGACCGACCAGCGGCTTGGCGCGCGGATGTTGAGATCGGCGATATTCTGCTTGAACGCCTCGGTATAATGCGCCGCGACATCCCAGATGCTCTTGGCTTGCGCGCGGGCGGCGGCCTCCATCTTGTCGTCGCCGGCATCGGCGTCGGAGGTCAGATGGCCGACATCGGTGATGTTGATGACATGGGTGAGGGGATAGCCCTTCCACGTCAGCACGCGCGAGAGCGTGTCGGTGAAGACATAAGCGCGCAGGTTGCCGATATGCGCGTAATTGTAGACGGTCGGCCCGCACGAATAGAGACGCACATTGGCCGGATCGATCGGCACGAAAGCCTCGATCTGGCGGGAGAGGCTGTTATAGAGTCGCAAGGGCACGCCGGTCATGCGCTCGCCATAGCCAAGCGCGCGGGCGCTGCAAATGCCCCGCATGGAACCGTCTGGCCGGCCAAATCGCTTGATAAGCAGGCGCGCGACTGGTAGGGGCGGCGCGTTACGGCGCAGGCCATGCTTGCGACGACCGTTATTCTATTGATCGGAGACCTGACGCTTTATGCAAATCATCGTTCGCGACAACAATGTCGACCAGGCGCTGCGCGCGCTCAAGAAGAAGCTGCAGCGTGAGGGCGTCTATCGCGAGATGAAGCTGCGCCGTCATTACGAGAAGCCGAGCGAAAAGCGCGCCCGCGAGCGTGCCGCCGCTGTCCGCCGCGCCCGCAAGCTGGAGCGCAAGCGGATGGAACGCGACGGCGTCCGCTAAGGATCGCGCTGGCCGGGGAGCGTCATCCCCGGCACGTTTCTCTCTGAAAATATCTCACCCGACAAAGGGCTTGCCATGTCCGTGACCGCCGTTCCGCTCCAGCCGACCCGGCGGGCAAATCTGGTATTGCTTTGGCTGGGGATCGTGATCGCGATCGCCGCCGCGATTTGGCTCGCCTTTCACGGCACCAGCGCGGCGCGCGCGCAGGTCGGCAGCAACGAGCAGTTTCTCGCGTGGAACGCCAAGCAGCCCGGCGTGAAGACCACGGCCGATGGCCTTGAATACAAGATGCTGAAAGCGGGCGACGGCGACAAGCATCCGACCGACGACGATATCTCGCTGATCAACTATAGCGGCGCGCTGCGTGACGGCACGGTTTTCGACCAATCGAAGCAGCCGACGCCGCTTCCCGTCGCCGGCAGCATCAAGGGCTTTTCGGAAGGCCTGAAGCTGATGACGAAGGGGGCGAAGTACCGCTTCTGGATCAAGCCGGAGCTTGGCTATGGTGAGCAAGGCGCCGGGCCGATCCCGCCGGATTCGCTGCTGGTATTCGATGTCGAACTGGTCGATTTCCTGCCGCAGAGCGTCGTTCAGCAGCAGATGCGCATGCAGCAGATGATGCAGGGCGGCGGTGCCCCGGACGGCGCGGGCCCGCCGGGCCAATAGGGCTGCCGATCAAAGGCAAAAAAAGGCCGCCGGATGCCTCCGGCGGCCTTTTTCTTATCTGCTCGTCACCCCGAAAGTGGGCGAAGGGTCATATTGAAACGCTTGCTCCGCGCGTGTCGGTTGTTGCGCCATGGATGCTGAAACGAGTTCGGCATGACGCGGTCAATTTTCAGGCGAACTTGCCTGCGACCAGCAGCCGGCCCGGGCCGAGCGTATCGAGCACCGTGGGCAAATCTTCCTCGGCAACGGCGAAGCAGCCTTCGCTGCGGCCGAGCATGCCGTGCTGCTTGATCATGTCATCGCTGACGTACCAGGCCCCGTGGACGACGATCGCGCGCGACATCGCGTTGCTATTGGTCGCCTCCAGCCCCTCGACGCGCATCGAATGGCCATGGGCGCCGGAATAATAATCGGCGGTGCGATAAGCACCCTCGGAGGTGCAGTTCGAGCCGGGTTCATTCGAGAAGCGATGCAGGAAACCGGTATGCGTCGGGTCCGAGCCGCGGCCATGCGCGACGAGATACGACGTCACCTGGCGCCGCTTGAGATCGACGAGATGCAGCCGCGCGGCACGCGAGGCCGGCGAGAAATCGGCGAGGCCGACGACATCGTCATGGGCGATTTGCGCGCGGTGCTTGGCCAGCGCGGTGGTGGCGTGATCGAACAACGGCCCGGTGGGCCCGCTCGGCACGGCAGCGAAAGTGGCGGCGCGCACCGAGGAGCCAAGCATACGGGGCGCGAACATCGCTCCGGCGCCTAGCGCGGCGGCGGAGAGAAAGCGGCGGCGATCAGGATTGCTCATGGTCATGATGTGACATGAATATCATGAAACGTTCCCTAACCTTGTTGAGAATCCGCCCGATTCGTCGCATCGACAGCACATCCGGGCGTGAAGCGGCCGTTGCGGACGCAGTTTCGCGGCTTTGCGCAGAGTTCGCATGACGAGGCCCGATTTGTCGGCTAAGCGCGCCCGCGACATGGCGGTGCACATCCTTCACATCCATTCGACCTTCTCGCTGGGCGGCAAGGAAGCGCGCGCAGTGCGGCTGATGAACGCGTTCGGCGATGCCGCGCGGCACACGATCGTCTCCGCGATGCCCGATCAGCTTGGCGCGCGCGACGCGATCGCGCCCGGCATCCGCTACGAGATCGCGCAGGACCCGCCGGCGCTGACCGGCAAGCTCTCGGTCGCGCGATACGAGGCGATCGCGCGCTTCATGAGCCGATTCGACCTCGTGCTGACCTACAATTGGGGCGCGATGGACGCGGTGATGGCGGCGCGCACTTTTGCCAAGGGCGTGCCGCCGATCGTCCATCACGAGGACGGCTTCAACGCGGACGAGGCTGAGCGGCTCAAGCCGCAGCGCAACATGTATCGCCGCGTCGCGCTCGGCGCGGTCAAGGCGCTGGCCGTGCCGTCGGAAACGCTTGAGGATATCGCGCTCGACACGTGGAAGCAGCCGCGCGCGCGCGTTCATCGCATCCCTAACGGCATCGCGGTCGATCGCTATGCCACGCCGCCAAAACCCGATGCCATTCCCGGCTTTCGCCGCAAGAAGGGCGAGGTGGTGATCGGCACGCTTGCGGGTCTGCGCGACGTGAAGGATCTGCCGATGCTGGTCCGCGCCGTTGCCGGGGTGCCGGTGCCGACGCGGCTGGTAATCGTTGGAGAGGGGCCCGAACGGGCCCGGATCGAGGCAGCGGCGGCAGCGATGGACATGGCCGACACGCTGCACCTGCCCGGCTTCCTGCCCGAGCCGTGGCGCTACATCGGCCTGTTCGACATCTTCGCGCTGTCGTCGAAAAGCGAGCAATTCCCGATTTCGGTGATCGAGGCGATGGCGGCCGGCCTGCCGGTTGCGAGCCCCCATGTCGGCGACGTATCGCGGATGCTGTCGATGGCTAATTATCCGTTCGTCGCCCCCAATATCGACGAGGTGGAATTGCGCGATTCGATTACCGCCTTCGCTCGCGATCCGGAAAAACGCAAAGTCGTCGGCGAGGCCAACCGCGCGCGGGCGAAGGCCGATTACGACGAGCGCATCATGATCGCGCGCTATGCGGCACTTTACGGCGAAGCGCTGGGCAAGCCGGGCGTTTTCGGTTGAGTCGGTATTTCCTCGCGTCGCGGCGCATGTCCGCTATAGTCGCGCGCGTGTTCATCCAACGGAGAATGATGTGTTCAAGGGTCTGAAGCCAATCACCTATAACGGCAGCGAAGTCTGGCCGCTGGTGGAAGGCGGCAAGGGCGTGGCGGCGACCAATCATGCCAGCGCGGGCGCCTGGGCGGCCGCCGGCGGCATCGGCACCGTTTCGGCGGTCAACGCCGACAGCTACGACCCCGAAGGCAAGATCATCCCGCAGGTCTATAAATCGCTGACTCGTCGCGAGCGCCACGAAGAATTGATCGACTATGCGATCGAGGGCGCGGTGCAGCAGGTCAAGCGCGCGTTCGAGATCGCCGGCGGCAAGGGCGCGATCAACATCAATGTGCTGTGGGAAATGGGCGGCGCGCAGCGCGTGCTGCATGGCGTGCTGGAACGGACCAGGGGGCTGGTCGCGGGCGTTACGTGCGGCGCCGGGATGCCGTACAAACTCAGCGAGATAGCGGCGTCTTATAACGTCAATTATCTGCCGATCGTCAGCTCGGCGCGCGCCTTCCGCGCGCTGTGGAAGCGCGCTTATTCGAAGGCGGCCGAATGGCTTGCCGCGGTGGTTTACGAAGACCCCTGGCTCGCCGGCGGTCACAACGGCCTGTCCAACGCCGAAGATCCGCTCCAGCCCGAGGATCCCTATCCGCGCGTCAAGGCGTTGCGCGAGACGATGCGCGAGGGCGGCATTCCGGATCACGTGCCGATCGTGATGGCCGGCGGCGTCTGGTATCTGCGCGACTGGAACCACTGGATCGACAATGAGGAGCTGGGCGCGATCGCCTTCCAGTTCGGCACGCGGCCGCTGCTTACCAAGGAAAGCCCGATTCCGCAGGCGTGGAAGGACAAGCTGCTCGAGATCGAGGAAGGCGAGGTGTTGCTGCACCGTTTCTCGCCGACCGGTTTCTATTCGAGCGCGGTGCGAAATCCCTTCCTCAAGAGCCTAGAAGCGCGCTCGGAGCGGCAAATCCCGTTCTCGACGCAGGAAGCCGGCGACCACACGTTCCAGCTCGACGTCGGCGTGAAGGGCAAGAATTTCTGGGTGACGCGCAACGACCTGATCCGCGCGCGCGGCTGGTTCGGCGCGGGCTTCACCGAGGCGCTCAAGACGCCCGATAACACGCTGGTTTTCGTCACCGACGCGGAGAAGAAGGAAATCCGCAAGGATCAGGCGGATTGCATGGGCTGCCTCAGTCAGTGCCTGTTCTCGTCTTGGGCGGACAGCGAAACCAACTCGACCGGGCGGCTCGCTGATCCGCGCAGCTTCTGCATCCAGAAGACGCTGCAGGATATCGCGCATGGCGGCCCGACCGACCAGAACCTGATGTTCGCCGGCCATGGCGCCTATAATTTCAAGAAGGATCCGTTCTATTCGAACGGCTTCGTGCCCACAGTGAAGCAGCTGGTCGATCGCATCCTGACGGGCGATTAAAGCGGCGCGCTTCGGCGTCGCACAGGCGGAAATCGATGGCGCACCGGCCGGAGGCGACAGCAACAAGGAGCTGTCGCCCGTTCCACAGCGCCCCTGTCATCACCGCGTCAATTGTCGAAGGCAAAGCCTGAATCCGACTCGGGGGTGAGACACGGAACTGCGGTGCCACTGCTGCCGCGTCGTCTCCTCACCGAATGGTCTGGAGCAACGCTATGCCTACCCGCCACCTTGCGATCGGTCTCGTCCGGGATCCCGTGCTGATCGTAGCCATGTTGATACTGGGGGTGGGATTGGCGGCGATACTGATGTTGCGGGCGGTCTTTTCGATCATGGCCGGGATGCGCAGCCTCCGTTCGCGCGCGCCGGACCGATCAGATCCAACCCTCGAGCACCTGGTCGGGCGGCCGGTGGCCGTCAGCCCAGGTGCGAATATTGGCGATGACCTTTTCGCCCGTCGCTTGCCGTCCCTCGAAAGTCGCTGAGCCCATATGCGGCAGCAGGACGACATTGGGTAGCGCCAGCAGCCGCGCGTCGACCGCGGGTTCGTGCTCGTAAACGTCGAGGCCTGCCCCCGCGAGCTGCCCCTGTTCCAGTGCATCGATCAGCGCGGCTTCCTCGACCACGTCGCCGCGCGAGGTGTTGATCAGATAGACGTGGCGTCCGAGCAGGGCGAGCCGCCGCGCGTCGATCAGATGCTCGGTCTGTGGTGTGTGCGGTGCGTTGATCGAGACGATGTCCACCTCGCGCAGCATCGCGTCGAGATCGTCATGCCAGGTCGCGCCGAGCGGCGCCTCGATCACCTCCGGCAAGCGGTGGCGGTTGTGGTAATGGATCGACAGGCCGAATGCCCGCGCGCGCAGCGCGACCGCCTGGCCGATCCGCCCCATCCCGACGATACCGAGCTTCTTGCCGCCGATCCGGTGACCGAGCATCCCGCCGGGGCTCCAGCCGTTCCATCGCCCCGATCGCATCAGCTTCTCGCCTTCGGCCAATCGCCGCGGCACCGACAGGATCAGCGCCATCGTCATGTCGGCGGTGTCCTGGGTGAGCACGCCGGGGGTGTTGGTGACGATGATGTCGCGCGCACGCGCCGCCGCAAGATCGATATGATCCACGCCGGCGCCGAAATTGGCGATCAGCTTGAGTCGCTCGCCAGCGCCGGCAATCAGTTCGGCGTCGATATGATCGGTGACGGTCGGCACCAGCACGTCGCACGTCGCCATCGCCGCCGCGAGCGCGGTGCGGTCCATCGGCGCATCGCCGCGGTTGTTGATCGTATCGAATAATTGCTCCAGCCGGGTCATCACCGCGTCGGTGAGTTCTCGGGTGACGATCACCCTGGGATTGGCGCGGCGCTTACTCTCGGGCATGTGCGATGGTTGGCGTGTCCCGCGGCGCGCGTCAACGGTGGTTGAAGCCACCGTGGCGATCGCGTTACAGCGAATGTGCAACGCAAAGGGGAAGGGCGGCATGCGGTTCGGTTCGTGGTTCGTGTTCCTGGCGGCGGCGGTTTCACTCGTGCTGCTCGCAACCGGCCATGCCTCGGCGCAGAAGCGGCATCCGCCTTATTACGCCTCGATCGTGCCCAACCAGGCATTGATGCGCACCGGGCCGGGGCGCAATTATCCGGCGGTCTGGCTCTATCGGCGCGCCGATCTGCCGATCAAGGTGGTCGAGATCTACAAGGACTGGCGCAAGGTGGAGGATCCCGACGGCACCCAGGGCTGGATGCTGCGCACGCTGCTCAGCGATCGCCGCACCGCTGTCGTTACCGGCGACGTCACCGAATTGCGCGAGACTCCCGATTTTGCCGGCAACGTGTTGTGGCGGGCCGAACCGGGCGTGGTCGGGCGGATCAGCAAATGCGCGGGCGGCTGGTGCTGGTTCGATGTTCACGGCAAGGCGGGGTACGTGCAGGAAACCCATTTATGGGGCGTCGACCCGGGCGAGCAGATCGACTGAGCAAGCCCGCGACCCGACCTTCGCGCTAATCCCGATGCCCCACGGGGCTGCGGGCGCCGGCCTGCTATCTTCGCCTTGCCGTTCCGCGATGGCGGCAGAAGATGGAGCGAGGCGGACAGCCGACGATGAAACGGGGTCGCTATTGGGCGCGGCGCGTCAAGCATGTGGCCGATCGTATCGTCGCAGCCGCGCTGCTCGTCGTTCTTTCGCCCATCATGCTGATGACGGCGTTGGCGGTATGGGCGGTGCTCGGACGGCCGATCCTCTTCCGGCAGACGCGGCCCGGCTATCTCGGACGACCGTTCACCATCGTCAAGTTCCGCACCATGTCGCTCGCGCCACCGGGATCGGAAGACAGCGCGTCGGATGGCGAGCGGCTCGGGCGATTCGGGCGTTTCCTGCGCGCGACCAGCCTCGACGAACTGCCCGAGTTGATCAATGTCGTTCGTGGCGAGATGAGCCTGGTCGGGCCGCGGCCGCTGCTGATGACCTATCTGAAACGCTATTCGGCCGAGCAGGCGCGCCGGCATGAGGCACAGCCCGGTATCACCGGGCTGGCGCAGGTCAATGGCCGCAACGCGCTGGGCTGGGAACGGCGGTTCCGGTTCGATCTATGGTACGTCGATCACTGGTCGCTGTGGCTCGATTGCAAGATCCTGGTGCTTACGCTGGTGCAACTCCTCAATCCGCGCGGGATCAGCGCCGAGGGCCATGCGACGATGCCCGAATTCATGGGCAATGACAGCGTGGTGCCGTTCCGGCCTTTCCCGCGTCCGCCGGTCGGCGCGATGGTTCGCGCGCCGCTCAAGATTGCCGCGCTTGGCGTCGGCATGGCGTTCAGCCTTGCGGCCTGCGTCGCGGTGGTCGATCCCTATGGCGTCACGCATGTCGCGACCATTTCGGGCTTCAATGCGCAGAAGACCGAGCGGACCGACGGCGGCGGGCGTATCGCCAAGTCGCTGCAGCTCTGGCTGCACGATCCCCAGACATTGATCCTCGGCGGGTCGCGGACCTGGACCGGCATTGATCCCGACGATCCGGCGTTTGCCGGTGGCACTGCCTATAATGCCGCGGTGCGCGACGCCACGATCGACGAGGTGGCGGCGATCGGCCGCTTCGCACTCGTTCATGCCAAGCCGAAACGGATTTTCATCGGCCTGGAATTTTCGATGTTCAAGGCCGATCGCGCCGATCGCCGCGACTTCGAGGATTCGGGTTTCGATGGCGATCCGATGCCGGTGGTGCTGCTGCGCTCACTGATCGGGCCGCAGGCGTTGAAGGACAGCGTTCAGACGGTCGAGCACAATGTGCAGGGCGAATATGCGCTCGACAGCGCCGACGGCTATCGCTGGTTTCCCGGCGAGGCGAATTATCGGCGCGCTTTCCGCAACGTGCTGGTGTCGTTCCTCGACGATCCTGGCCAGGCCGCGCGCGTCCATTACGATCGCCACGGCTTTATCGTGTTGCGGCAGTTCCTCGATCAGGCGGCCGCTGCCGGCGTGCCCGTTACGCTGTTCACTGCGCCGCTTCATGCGCGCCAGCTCGAAACGATCCGCGCGGTCGGCCTAGCGCCGGTCCGCAATCAATGGCTTGCCGAACTGACCTCGATGGTGGCCGACGTGAATGCCGCCCATGAAGCTGGCGCGTCGATCCGCCTGTTCAACTTCACCGGTTACAACAGCCTGACGACCGAGGATATTCCCGACCCCGGCGACCCCGAGACGGTGATGCGCTGGTATTGGACGCCGTCGACATACAAGCCGACGCTCGGCCATCTGGTCATCGCCCGGCTCACCGGCAACGCCGGGGCGCCCGCCGATTTCGGCATTCAGCTGACGCCAGCCGCGCTCCCCGGCGTGCTCGCGGCCGAGATCGGCGGGCATCGCGCCTATCTTGCCCATCATCCGGAAGAAGTGCGCGATATCGCAACGGCGGTCGCCGCGCACCGCGCCAAACTCGCGATCTGAGCCGCTGTCGGCCAAAACCCGGCTTGCCGCAAATCGGGCTGTTCTTATGCGCGCTATCGGCTAGCGATAGACCATGCCCGGCACGTTCATCGATCCGCTTGGCCTGCGGGGCCGCGAGGAATTGCGTTGAGCGGTGCGTTGCTGTGGCCGGTGGCGCTGGGTGTGCTCGGCGCGATCCTCGGCAGTTTCTTCGCCGCGTTGGTGATCCGCTGGCCGCAGGGGCGGTCGGTAACGTCTGGCCGGTCAGCGTGCGACGCCTGCGGCCGCACGCTCGGTCCCGCCGAGTTGATACCGCTATTGAGCGCATTGTTGCTGCGCGGCCGATGCCGGACATGCGGGGCGGCGATCGATCCCAGGCATTGGCAGATCGAGCTCGCCGCGGCAGCGATCGGGCTCGCCGCGGGGATGGCTGTGCCGGGGCCGATCGGGCTGGCGGGGGCGGTATTCGGGTGGCTGCTGCTCGTGCTGGCCGCGCTCGACGTGACGGCGTTCTGGCTGCCCGACGTGATGACCGGGGCGCTGGCGCTGGCCGGTCTGCTTGTTGGCCTGCTCGGCGTCGAGCCGCCGCTGGCGGCACGAGCGATCGGCGGTGTTGCCGGCTTCGCGTGCCTGTGGGCGATCGCCGCCGGCTATCGGATGATCCGGCATCGCGAGGGGCTGGGCGGCGGCGACCCGAAGCTGTTCGGCGCGATCGGGCTTTGGCTTGGCTGGCGGATGCTGCCGGTGGTGCTGGTAATGGCCAGCGTGACGGGGCTGATGCTCGTTATGCTGCGGATAACGACCGGCACGAAGGTTCGCGCGGACGACCGGCTGCCGTTCGGCGCGTTGCTGGCGATCGCGGCTTACCCGGTGTGGCTGGTCATGCTAGCTTCGGTGCCATGAAGCTGAGACCGTTGTTGCTCGCGATCATTGTGGCGGCTGCGCCGGCCACGGCGCGCAAGGCCGACAAACCGGCTCCCCGGCCTTTGCTGACGTCGATCGACGGCGTGCCCTTGGGCGAGCTGCCGAAGCAGGAGCTGCCGGCGACCGGCTGCGCGGCGTATCTCTGGAGCAAGGGCACGACGCACGCTCTGGTGGCGATGGCGAGCGCCGATCCGGCACGCCTGCGCCTGTCGCTCGACGGCAAGATTACCGATTATCCGCGGACCGCGCAGCAAGGCGCCGGCGGATTCGGTTTCGCTCAGACGACAACCTATCAGGCCGGCGACCTGACGGCGACGCTGGACCTGACCATCCGGGCGAATGCGGATTTGACACAGGGCGCCGCAGTGCCATCGGGGACGCTGACGGTGGAGCGGACTGGCCAGGATGGCATCGTGTTGCCGGTCGGCGGGTTGATCGGATGCACCGCAACCAAGGAGGTGACGCCATGACCATGCGCGAGACGCTCGATCGGCAACGGCAGGCGTTCATGGCCGAGCTGCCGGTCTCGCTATCGGCACGGACCGATCGGCTGAGGCGGGCGGCGGCAATGATCGCGGACAATGCCGATCGCTTCTGCGACGCCCTGAGCGAGGATTTCGGCCATCGCAGCCGCGAACAATCGATGGTGACCGATATCGCCGGCTCGATCGCGCCGATCAATCACGCGATCAAGCATCTCGACCACTGGGCCCGGCCGGACAAGCGCTCGGTGCAATTTCCGCTGGGCCTGCTCGGCGCCAAGGCATGGGTCGAATACCAGCCGAAAGGCGTGGTCGGTGTGATCGCGCCGTGGAATTTCCCGGTCAATCTGGTGATGGGCCCGATCGCTGGCGCCTTCGCGGCGGGCAATCGGGTGATGGTGAAGACCAGCGAGTTCACGCCGCGCACCGCCGCCTTGTTCGAAGAGGTGGTGAGCGATTATTTTCCCTCCGAGGAACTGGCGTTCTTTTCGGGCGGCCCGGAGGTTGGGAAGGCATTTGCCGAACTGCCGTTCGATCATCTGCTGTTCACCGGCGCGACGGCGATCGGGCGACACATTCTGCACGCGGCGGCGGATAATTTGACTCCGGTGACGCTGGAGCTCGGCGGCAAATCACCGGTGATCGTCGGCCGTTCCGCCGATCTCTACCAGGCAACCGAGCGGGTGGCGCTGGGCAAGATGCTCAACGCCGGCCAGATCTGCCTCGCCCCCGATTACATGCTGGTGCCCGCCGAGGCGGAGGAACGTGTCGTCGATGGGCTCAAGCAGGCGGCGTCGGCTATGTATCCGACGCTGCTGGCCAATCCCGATTATACCTCGATCATCAACGACCGGCATTTCCAGCGCCTCAACGACTGGCTCGACGATGCCCGTGCCAAGGGCGCGACGATCGATCAGGTGAACCCGGCGAACGAGGATTTTGGCTCGACCAATGCGCGCAAGATGCCGCTGACCATCGTCCGCGACGCGACCGATGACATGACCGTGATGCAGGAGGAGATTTTCGGCCCAATCCTGCCGATCCGTCGCTACGATACGACCGATGGCGCGATCGAGGAGGTCAATCGACGCCCGCGGCCGCTGGGCCTCTATTATTTCGGCCGCGATGAAGCGGAGCGTCGCCGCGTGCTCGATCGCACGATCTCCGGCGGCGTGTCACTCGACGACGTGATCTTCCATGTTTCGATGGAGGAACTGCCATTCGGCGGGATCGGCCCGTCGGGGATGGGCGCCTATCACGGGCGGGACGGCTTCCGCACGTTCAGCCATGCCCGGGCGGTGTTCAAGCAGGCGAAGCTCGACGTCGCGAAGCTCGCCGGGATCAAGCCGCCTTATGGCCCCGCAACGATAAAGGCGGTCCGGCGCCAGATGAAGGGCTGACGCGGATCAATCCGCATCGTCGGCGCCAGCCTTTCTCGGCTGGGTCTGATACCGGATTGCTGTGCTCTCGTGAGGTCGAAGCGTCACCCGGAACACCGGCCTGCCGTCCCCGATCGACAGCGGGTGATCGGCACGCACGATCGCTTCGGACGGCGGGATGCCTATCCTCAATTCGACGATCGCCGTCTTCGCTCCAGCGTTGATGACGTCGATGCGGGCGACCCGGCTCGGCTGCACCTGCCGCAGCCAGATCGCGCCCGGCACCAGCGGTAGCATCTCGACCGAGCTCCCGCCGATCCGCCGCGCTTCGAGCGTCTGACGCACCTGCACGTCGGGCGCATCGCCGAGCGCCAGTTCGACCTTCTCGTTGACAGCGGTATCGCGGATGCCCGCATTGCCGACCAACATCGGCCGCGCGCCGCTCGCCTGGAACACCGTGACACGCCCCGACGGCAGCGGCAGGCCGAGATGATGCGCGGCGTCATTCTTCGTGCGCAGCAGCATTGTGGCGGGATGGAAATTGTCCGACGCGATCGGATTGATATCGGCGCGATAGATCCGCTCGACCGGCACATCGGCGCGATCGAGCAGCCGCACCTGCTTGCTTTCGCGCGCCGCGACATCGGTGTTTTCCGGCACGCGATACAGCTTCAGGTCGCCGAGCTGCTCCTGCACCACCTTCATGCCCGTGACGACAATCGCCGGCGGTGGAGGCGCCGGTGGCGGCGGCGCCATCATCCTCATCATCATCACCGGCATTCCCGCTGGCCCATGCGCATCATAGGCGCTTTCCGGCTGTGGCAGGTCGCTGGTGGTCTGGTGCGGCCAGCATCGCGCAATCACCGGGCTGCCGATATCGAACGGCTCGACCTCGCCCGTGTCCCGGTTCAGCCGACCCGCGACCACATTGGCCTTCGCCGCCGGAAAACCGATGCCGTTGCCATTGGCGAGCGTCACCCAGCCGCCGAGGTCGATCGTCTTTCCATCGGGCGCCAGCGTCGCGACATAATCGGCCGACCAGTCGAACCCGCGCGCGATGTACGACAGCGTGACCGTTGCATCGACCGCATGCGCGCTCTTCGTCAGCACCGACAGCGTCGGCCTGGCGGTCAGCCCCGGCGTCGCCAGCGCGAAGTCGAACGTCTCGGGCAGCCCCGAACACCGCAGCGCCTCCACGCCGTCGGCGGTTTTGAACACCACGCCGCCATCGGCATCGGACAGGATCGTGCCCGGCACATGCTGCTTCTCGCCGGTCGCCGGATTGGTGCGCACTAGTTCCACCGGCTGCCCCAGCGACGCCGCGATCAGCGCCGAGGGGCTGAGGAGCTTCGCATCGCGATTCTTCTCGATCACGCTCGAAGGCAGGCCGGTGACGATCGCGGTGGTCGCATCGATTCCGTCGGCGACGCCTTCGAACCGCAACCGGCTGACGCCCGCGGGCAAGTGCACATTGCGCGTCTCGGTGATCAGCGCGAACCCGCCGAGCCGGTCGAGATCGATGCTGCCCTGCCGGCGATCAGGCGCGCGATAGATCGTCACCGCCAGCGATCGCGGCGGCGAGGCGGCAACGTCATCCGCGCGCGCCGGCCCGGCCATGGCCAGCGCCACCAGCAGCGGCAGGGTCAGGCGCCGCATCCGCCGTGCCGTCAGAAGCGCGTGTCGAACACGGCGTCGACCTCGGCGGTGCCGTTGGCGGGCACCTGCACATGCCAGGTCGCGACATCGGCGTTGGTCCGGTCGCTCTTCTGGCTTTCGGAGACGATCCGCGTGTCACCCCACAAACCGTCCTGCATCAGATCGACCGTCACGGCCTTGGGCAGCGCGTTGGTGAGCGTGTATTTCATCGTCGTTTGCCAGCGGAACAGGCTGATCGCGGTGCGCTTCACCACCATCGGTTTCACCTTGACGTCGAACGCATCGCCGGTCGACAGCGACAGCATTGATCCCATCGGGGTGTGCTCGACCTGGCTTTCGCCGATGAACTGCGGATCGCCGCGCTTGTCGCGCATGTAGAAGCGCAGCGTGCCCGCCGGCAGTTGATCGCCGAGCCCCTGATGCCCGCTGGTGGAAAAGCGATAGACGGTTTGCGCGCTCTCCGGCTCCTGGGCGCTGTCGAGCCAGCCGTTGCGATATTCATAGCCGTGCTCGGCGGGGATGCCGTGTACGTCGAGGAAGCTGACCTGCTTGGTCTGCTTGTCGGCAATCGTCGTGCGTTGGGCCAATGGATAGAGATAATAATCGCCCAGCCGTTCGCGCGTGCCGCTCTCGGTGCCGGCCTTGATGATCGTGCCGCGCGTCTGGCGGCGCTGGTATTGCTGATACTGATTGTAGCCCGAACGCCCATTGTCATCGCCAAGGTTGGGCGAACCCGCGACGAGGACGGTGTCGGCATTGTCGTAGGTGGTGCCGCTGGTATTGGTCAGCGTCACCCAACCCTGCACGTCGATCTTGCCGGCGGCCTCGTCATAGAGTGCGACATAATCGGCATGCCAGCCGAGCCCCGGCGTCAGATAGCTGAGCCGGGCCGGCCGCGTGCCCGCGCGTCCCGAATCGACCGTTACCGAAAGCGTCGGCCGCGCGCGCAGATTGTCTGGCACGTGATCGAAGATGACGCGCGTCGGCAGCCCGTCGTCGCGCAGCACCTCGATATGATCGCCGATCTGCAGCACGACGCCGCCGTTGGTCGCCAGCACCTTCGCCTTTTCGCGCGTCTCGGCGCCGGTCGCGGGATTGGTGCGGACGATGGTGACTGAGTCGCCGACCGCCTTTTCCATCAGCTTGCCCGGTGTCAGCAGGTCGAAATCGAAATTCTGCTCGATGATGCCGATATCGGCCGCCGACAGTTGCACGGTCGCCGGCTCGATCTTCGCCGATACGTTCGGAAATTCCAGCGTCTGTCGCCCCTTGCCGATGTCGAGCGAACGCGTGTCCTGAATGAGCGCGATGTCGTTGGAATAGATCGTCACCGCCAGATTGCGGTCCTGCGCGGCGGCGGGCACGGTCGAACAGGCCACGCCCAAGGCCAGGAATGTCGCCAGTTTCATGATCGCTCCCCTGTTCGTCGGGAGCATAGTCTCTGGCCGATATATTGCCAATCTCTTAGCGACTTGGATGATTCGGCGAGGTCGCCGACCCAGCGTCAAGGGATGGGCAGCGGGCAGTTTTCCGACGCCTCCCGAGCCCGGCGCTTTTCAGCGAGCGATTGGCGCCAGCGGTTGCGCAGCTCGGCGCGGCGTGCGGGATAGCGTTCGTCCAGGAATGTGGCCGATGCGATGCGGTCGGCGCGGAAGTGGCGGAAATCCTGGCGCAGCTCGCACCATGCGGCAAGGATGCGCGTGGTTTCGAAATAGCCGATCATCACCGGCCAGATCACGCGCTCGCTGGTGCGGCCCTGTTCGTCGCGATAGGCGATGCGGATCTTGCTGCCGCCGTGGATCGCCGCGCGCGTTCGCACCATATCGATGCCATCTGGATCGCTTGCGCGGCGCGGGGCCAGGCCGCTTGCAGGCTCCTCGACGAAGGGCCGCAGCCGGGCAGGCACCGCCGCCTCGATCTTGGCGACGAGGTCGCGCGCAGCTTGTGCCAGAACCGCGTCCCCACGCCGTGCGACCCATTGCGCACCGAGCACCGCGGCCTCGATCTCGTCCGGCGTCAGCATCAGCGGCGGCATGTCGAAATCACCGCCGAGCACATAGCCAATCCCTGCCTCGCCCCTGATCGGCACGCGCTGGCCGATCAGATCGGCGACGTCGCGATAAAGCGTCCGCCTGGAAACCTCGAGCTCGCTCGCGATCGCTTCTGCGGTGACGGGCGCGCGGGCGCGGCGCAGGATCTGGATGATCTGAAACAGGCGGTCGGCGCGGCGCATGCTGACAACATGCTGTCAGCAGGGGCGCGCTACAAGCCCGGAATGCCGCGAGCATCTTCGTGGCAATGACGAGGAGACCCCGATGATTACGCTCTATCACGCGCCCAAATCGCGCTCGACCCGGATAATCTGGCTGCTCGAGGAACTGGGTGTTCCCTATGACGTGCGCCAGGTTTCGATCTTCCGGCCGATGACCGGAGACGGCGCGCCCGATCCGGTTAATCGCCATCCCGACAAGCGCGTGCCGGCGATCGTCCATGACGGCGAGCTGGTCGCTGAGTCAGTCGCGATCGTGCTTTATCTGACCGATGCGTTTCCGGCGGCGGGGCTTGGCCCGGCGGCGGGCGCGGCTGGGCGTGGCGACTATCTGACCTGGATCTCCTGGTATGCCGCGGAAATGGAGCCGGCGATGTTTGCCGCGATGGGCGGCGATCTTGCCGCCAGCCCAATGAAGCAGCGCAATTACGATGCGGTGCTCGCGCGGATCGAGAGCGCGTTGGCGAAGGGGCCGTATCTGATGGGCGAGCGGTTCACCGGGGCCGATCTGCTGGTTTCCAGCGCGCTCAATTTCGCGCGTTCGGCGTTTCCCGAGAGCGCCGCGATCGATGCCTATGTCGCCCGATGCGTGGGCCGCCCGGCGATGCAACGCGCGATCCTGCTCGACGAGACTGCCGGCGTTCGCGAAGCGGCGTAACCGGCGATGCGGCCCAGCGACGCGGCGACATGTCGCGTCGCTGGGCGGCATGGGTCAATAGGGCGGGGCGCGCCTGTCTCGTTGCGTCCGCGCCGCTTCGGTCCACCAGGCGAGGTCGTCGGCGAAGCGCGGAAAGGCGTGATCGAGTGCAGCACCGCCATCCCCGGTCGGTCGTCCTTCGGCATCGAGCGCATGGCCGATCGCGCCAACGGCGAGCGAGCTCGAAATCACCACCATGCCCATTTCGGAAAGTGTGCCATGCCAGGCCAGCCCCGCCCGCGCGCCGGAGAAGCGGCCGGCCGAATAGCTGGCGATCGCCGCGGGTCGCCAGAACCATTCCTGGAGGAAATGGTCGGTCAGATTCTTCAGGCCCGGCTGGATGCCCCAATTATATTCGCCGGTAACGAAGACGAACGCATCGGCCGCGCGTATCTTGCCGGCGAGGTCCTCCAGCGCGGCGGGGGCGCCGCCGACTGGATATTCCTTGTACATGCGATCGAGCATCGGCAGGCCGACGGCCTTGGCATCGATTAGTTCGACATCGGCGCCGCGCGCGGCAAGGTTGCGGACGAGATAATGCGCCAGGCGGATGCCCTGTCGATCAGCGCGGTAGGAGCCGTAGAAAACGAGAATGCGATCAGCCATCTTGTCCTGTGCTCGGGAAGCTAGGGGAACTGGCCTCTATCATTGGGTGTGATACGAGGCGAGCGCGGTGTCGCTTAGCCATTGAGCGATTTCGGCCCGCTGACGAACGGATTGCCGCGAACGTAAAATCGCAGGAGGCGATGGGGATCGCGCGAGATGCCGATCCTGACGCTCGGCCCGATGTGGCCGGTCTTGTGGCCGTCGCGCGCGAGGCAATCAATTTTTGCCGCAAAGATTGGTGGACGCACTAGGGCTCGAACCTAGGACCCGCTGATTAAGAGTCAGCTGCTCTACCAACTGAGCTATGCGTCCACACCGATCGAGAATGCGGCGGCTGCGAAGGCCGTCCGTCGATTGGAGGGCGCCGGTTAGCATCGCCTATCGGGGATTGCAAACCCCCAAATGCAACTTTTTCAGAAACGCGGCTTGATGCGGTTCTGGCGGTCGATCGACATCAGGATGCCGAGGCAGATCAGCACCGTCATCTGCGCCGAACCACCGAAACTGACGAGCGGCAGCGGGATGCCGACGACCGGCGCCAGTCCCATGACCATGCCGAGATTGATCGCGACATAGAAGAACAGGGTCGATGCCATTCCCGCTGCGGTGAGGCGGCCGAAGCGCGTCCGCGCGGCGAGTGCGACGCGAATCCCCCAGAGAATCACCGAGAAGAAAGCAAGGATCAGGAACACACCGCCGATCAGGCCCCATTCCTCGGCCATCGTCGCGAAGACGAAATCGGTATGGCCTTCGGGAAGATAATCGAGATGGCTCTGCGTGCCGTTGAGGAAGCCCTTGCCGAGCACGCCGCCCGAGCCGATCGCGATCTTCGACTGGCTGATGTGATAACCGAGGCCGAGCGGATCACGATCGGGATCGAGGAAGATCATGATGCGATCGCGCTGATAGCCGTGGAGCAGGAAGTTGACGGCGAGCGGCGCAGCGATACCCGCCGCGAGCGCACCGCCGACGAAAAGGCGAAGCGGCACCCCGGCGAGGAACATGACGACGACGCCGCTGAAGACCACCATCAGCGCGGTACCCAGATCGGGCTGGTGCGCAATCAATGCGGCAGGAACCAGGATCATGCCGGCGGGCAGCCATACGGCGATGAAGCGTCGTGTCTCCGCTGGTGGCATGCGATCGTAGACCATCGCCACCGCCAGCACGATCACCGGCTTCATGAACTCGGACGGCTGCAGCTGGAACGGGCCGACGCCGAGCCAGCGCTGGCCACCACCGCGCACGGCGCCGATCAGCTCGACCAGTACCAGCAGGATGATGAGGATCCCATAGGCAGGCAGCGCGCCGTGCCGCCACCAAGATTCGGGGATGCGCGACAGGATGATGGCGCCAGCGAGGAAGACGAGGAAGCGAATACCTTGCGACAGCGCCCAGGGTTCAAGGTGGCCGCCGGCAGCCGAATAGAGCACGACCAGCCCGAACCCGCCGATCGCCATCACGGTGAGGATCACGCGCCAAGGTATCTGCGCGAGCGGGGCGGGGATAAAATCAGGCCGGGTCACTGGTCATCCTCCGGAGACCCGCTTTGGGCTGCGGCACCACCAACCGCCTCGACCGCGGCATTGGTTGCGGCCGCGGCGTTTTCGACCGCGCTCGATGCGGTGGCGGCGCCGGCATCGGTCTTGGTGGTGAGCAATTCGGGAACCTGGTGCGCGGCGCGGTACACGGCTTCTTCCTGCGCCATGCGGGTACGAATGTCGCCACCCCAGGTCGGCTCGATCTCGGCGAGCGACTTCAGCGCGCGATCGCGATCGAACAAATAGGTCATGATGTCGCGACCCGTCACGTGGGCGTCGAGATTGGCGATCAGGTGGCCATTGTGTTCGAGCACGATGCTCGCCGCATAGCGCGGGTTGTCGGCGGGGGCGAAACAGATGAACAGTGCATGCTCGCGCAGCTTGAAGGGCACGCCGGCATTGCCGGTCCGGCCGGCGCGGCGATCAGCCATGGTGATGCGGCGGACCTGCGCGGTGCCGGTCTTGGCGGCCAGCGTTACGCCGGGCACCAGCATACGCGCCCGTGCCGCGGTGCCGCCGTCGTTGACTGCCGCATACATCGCGTCCCGCACGGTGGCGATATGCTCCGGTTGCACGTCGGAGAGGAACGGAGCGGCGCCATGCGGGTGATCGAGCAGCACGCGCGGCTGGATGTTGCGTCCCGATGCAAGCCGCGCCGCCATCACCGCCAGCTGCAACGGATTGACCAGCATGTAGCCCTGGCCGATCGCTGCATTCAGCGTGTCGGCAACCGTCCAGGGATGATGATATTTCTTCATCTTCCATTCGCTGTCGGGCACCGTGCCGTAGCGCTGGCTGGAGAACGGAATGTCGAAGGTCTGGCCGAGGCCGAGTTCGCGCGCGGTCGGCGCGATATTGTCGTAGCCGACGCGGCGCGCCATTTCCCAGAAATAGATATCGCAGCTCTGCGCCACCGCCCGGCGCATGCTGATCGGGCCATGGCCGCCCCGCTTCCAGCAATGGAACAGCCCGGTGCCGACACGGATCACGCCGGTGCAATTGACAGTGTCCTGCGGCGTCACGCCGGCGCGGAGCAGCGCCAGCGAGTCCATCGTCTTGACCGTCGACCCCGGCGGATAGAGCCCTTGCAACACCTTGTTCATCAACGGCACATGGTCGTTATCCGACAGCATGTTCCATTCGAGGTGGCTGATCCCTTCGGAAAAGACGTTGGGATCGTATGCCGGCATCGAGCACATCGCCAGCACGTCGCCGGTCAGGCAATCGAGCACCACGGCGGAGCCTGAATTGGTGCCCAGCCGACGCGCGGCATATTCCTGCAGGCCGAGATCGATCGCCAGGCGCACGTTCTGGCCCGGCGTATCTGGCCGTGTCGCGAGCTGCCGTACGATCTTACCGCGCGCCGTGACCTCGACGCGCTTGGCGCCGGGTTTGCCTTCGAGGCGAGACTCCAGGGTCTTTTCGAGCCCATCCTTGCCGATCTTGAAACCGGGCGTGATCAGCAGTGGATTGTGGGTCTTCTCATATTGCTCGGCAGAGGCGGCGCCGACATAACCCGTCAGGTGCGCGACGGCGGCGCCGGCCGGATAGTTGCGTGCATAGCCCTGCGTCGGCGCGACGCCGGGTAGCTCGGGCCAGTGAACATAGATGCGGGCGAATTGCTCGTAATCGAGTTTGTCGGCTACCTCGACCGGCTGGAAGCCGGCGGCCTGCTTGAGGTCGGCGCGGATGCGTTCCATCGTCTCGTCGCTGAGCAGCAGCATCGCTTGCAGACGGCCGAGGACGCGATCCTTGTCCTGGAGCTGGTCCGGGATGATGTCGACGCGGAAATCGGTGCGATTGTTGGCAATCGGCTTGCCGTAACGATCGATGATCCAGCCGCGCCGGGGCGGGATCATCGTCAGGTTGACGCGGTTGCTTTCCGACAGGAGCTCGTAATGCTGGTTCTCGGCGATCGACAACCAGGCCATGCGGCCCGCCAGCACCGCGCCGACGGTGGCTTGCGCGCCGCCCAGGAACACCGCGCGGCGGGAGAAGCTGTAAGTCTGTGCCGCCTCGGTAACGATGCGCGTCGGACGCTTCATGCGCGCCCGCGCTTCCGGTCGAGCCAGGCGATCAGCCGGGCGACCAGCGGGAACAACAAGACCGAGAGAAGAATCTGCACGAGCAGCATTGTATCGACATGTGCCGCGATCGGCGAGGCGATCAGGCGTCCGCCGATGAGACAAAAGGCGATCGCCAGCGCGGCGATCAGCCAGTCTTGCCAGAAATCGCGCCAGACGAGCCGGGTGTCGAACAATTCGATCGCGAAGAAGCTCACCGTCCAGAGCAGCATCGCGCTCCCCATCGGCTGGCCGCTGACGCAATCGTCGAACAGGCCGAACGGGGCGGCGGCCCATATCGGAAACACCTCCGGACGCAGCAGGCGCCAGCCGAGCAGGACCATCAGGCCGAACGGCGGAAGCACCGGGTTCACCGCGATCACCGGCACGATCGTCACCAACGATCCGATCAGCACCGAAGCGATCGGTACGCCGATGCGCTGCCAGCGCGGCGCCGACGGGGTAAAGCGTTCGACGGGGGGCTCGTTCATGGCGCCGGCGTCGGCGCAGGCAGCGGCGGTGCCGGGAAGAAGGCGCGCTGGACGATGGCATAATCGAGCGTGTCGGGCTGCTCGAACGGCATGGCCAGGGCGCCGTCGCGATCGAGACGCACTACGCGAGCGACGGGAATATCGGGCGGGTAGAGGCCGCCGGTGCCGGAAGACAGCAGCACGTCGCCGACCTTGAAGGGCTTGTCGACCAGGCTGACCGGGTGGATTTCGATCAACGCGTCGCCGCGGCCGTTGGCGATTGCCGGCACCCCATCGCGCGTGCGGCGAACGGGCACCGCGCTTTCAGGATCGGTGACCAGAAGCACGCGGGCGGTGTCCGGCCCCGTTTCGAGAACGCGGCCGATCACGCCATGCGGGCCGCTGACCGGCATGCCGGGCGCGACCTGCTGGCGGAAGCCGGCATTGAGCAAGGCCATCCGGCGCGTGCTGCCGGCCGAGGAACTGATCAAACGGGCCGCCACGACCGCCGGGGTAGACCGATCCCGCAACTCGAGCAAATGCTTGAGCCGATGGTTGTCGTAGCTCAGCAAGCGAGCGCGCATCAGCAATTCGTGCTGCGCGGCCAGCTGTTTGCGCAGCCGCGCATTTTCGTGCTTCACGCCGAAATAGTCGCCAATCGCGCCGGGGATCGACGCAATGCCGTTGGCGACGTTCGACACGCCCGCCGAAACCGGCGCGGTCAGCTCGGCGACGCCGCTTCTCAGCGCGGCGAAGGCCGGCGGGTTGAGCGTCGACAAGGCAAGCAGCACGACGGCCGCCACAGCAAGCACCGCTGCGACGACATAGCCGAAGAACAATCCATATTGCGCCCGCCGCGAAAATCCGGGGCGCCGGTTCTTTGGCGGCGCCATTCCCTAGAGCCTATTCGGGTCAAGTAGCGGCATCGGGATTGCCCTGTCGTGTTCGCCTGGCAAGAAGCGTGTCGAAGCGCGTAGCAGCGCTACGCGCCAGGCTCGCGACGCCGCCCGCGGGCACGACAGGGCAACCGCTTTGCGGCGGGCGGATTTTGGCGCCGGGCGGCGTTGCTCGTCAGTCGCGATGGTCTGCCATCGCTCCATTCCTCGCTCCTTGCCCACCACCAAAATCCGCTCCGTCACGATGCCGCTACTTGGCCCGAATAGGCTCTGTCCCTCAGCCGGTCATCAGCACGCCGCGGAACGTTGGGTCTTCGAGCGCGCGGCCCGTGCCCAACGCGACGCAGGTCAGCGGCTCCTCGGCAACGGTGACGGGCAGGCCGGTCTCGTCGCGCAGCACCTCGTCGAGCCCGGCGAGCAGCGCACCGCCACCGGTCAGCACGATGCCCTGGTCGACGATATCGGCGGCGAGTTCCGGCGCGGTATTTTCAAGCGCGATGCGGACGCCCTCGACGATCGTGCCGACCGGTTCGCTCAGCGCCTCGGCGATCTGGCCCTGGTTGATCTGGATTTCCTTGGGCACGCCATTGACGAGGTCGCGGCCCTTGATGTGGATCGTCTGGCCGATGCCGTCATCGGGCGCCTTGGCGACGCCGACTTCCTGCTTGATCCGCTCGGCGGTGGCTTCGCCGATCAGAAGGTTGTGATTGCGGCGAACGTAGGAGACGATCGCCTCGTCCATCTTGTCGCCGCCGACACGAACGCTTGTGGTGTAGGCGAGGCCGCGCAGCGACAGCACGGCGACTTCGGTGGTGCCGCCGCCGATGTCGACGACCATGCTGCCGATCGGCTCGGTGACGGGCATGTCGGCGCCGATCGCGGCGGCCATCGGCTCCTCGATCAGCCAGACCTGCGAGGCGCCGGCATTCTGGGCGGCGTCGCGGATCGCGCGGCGCTCGACCTTGGTCGAGCCCGACGGCACGCAGATCACGATCTGCGGCCAGCGCTTCAGCCGGCTCTGGCCGTGGACCTTCTGGATGAAATATTTGATCATCTGCTCGGCGACGTCGATGTCGGCGATCACGCCGTCGCGCAGCGGCCGGATCGCTTCGATCGTGCCCGGCGTCTTGCCCATCATCAGCTTGGCGTCGTCACCGACTGCCTTGACCTTCTGGACGCCGTTCAGCGTCTCGATCGCGACCACCGACGGCTCGTTGAGGACGACCCCCCGGCCGCGCACGTAAACCACCGTGTTGGCGGTCCCGAGGTCGATCGCCATGTCGTGGGACATCAATTTGAAGAAACGCGAGAAGAGCATCGATCATTCCGTCCTTGCCGCGCGGCCGGCACGCAGCGGTTCGCACCTAATATCCCGGCCACGCCCCGAGCCTGGAAATCCACGCTGGGATGCCGTTCAGATGCGGGTCGCGGGATGCCGCCGCTTGGGCTAGAGCAACATTTATGTCAATACGCCGCCTGCCTGAACAGCTCGTCAATCGTATCGCTGCCGGTGAAGTGGTCGAAAGACCCGCCAGTGCGTTGAAGGAGCTCGTCGAGAACGCAATCGACGCGGGTGCGGCACGGATCGTCGTGCGGTTGGGGGCAGGCGGCACCGAACTCATCGAGGTGACCGACGACGGGTGCGGGATGGCGCCGGACGAGATGGCGATGGCGCTCGAACGCCACGCGACCTCGAAACTGCCGACCGATGCGATCGAGGAGGTGACGACGCTCGGCTTCCGCGGCGAGGCGCTGCCGTCGATCGCCAGCGTCGCGCGGCTGACGCTGGAAAGCCGGGTGCGCGGCGCCGATGGCTGGAGCCGCATCATCGATAACGGGCAGCTGGAAAGCGAAGGGCCGGCCGCCTTGCCGCCGGGGACGCGGGTGCGCGTCGAGCGGCTGTTCGAGCGAGTACCGGCGCGGCGTAAGTTCCTGCGCACCCCGCGCGCGGAATATGGCGCCTGCCTCGACGTGGTGAAACGATTGGCGATGGCCCGGCCCGACATCGCGTTCAGCATCGACCATGACGGGCGGCGGATCTTGTCGGTCGCCGGCGGCGAGACGCGGCCCGAGCGGGTTGCCGCGCTAACCGATGCCGCGCTGGCGGAAAACTCGGTGCCGATCGACCTCGAACGCGAGGGGCTGGTGCTGGGCGGCGTGGCGAGCCTGCCAACCTTCAACCGCGGCATCGCCGATCATCAATATCTCTTCGTCAACGGCCGGCCGGTGAAAGACCGGTTATTGATCGGCGCGGTTCGCGGCGCTTATGCGGAACTGCTGGCGCGCGATCGCCACGCTGTGGTCGCGCTGTTCCTCGACGTGCCGGTCGAGGCGGTCGACGTCAATGTCCACCCGGCCAAGACCGAGGTGCGCTTCCGCGATCCGGCACTGGTTCGCGGGCTGATCGTCAGCGGCCTGCGCCGCGCGCTCGATGCCGAGGGTTTTCGCAGCGTTCAGCGCCCGAGCGAGGCGGCGTTGAGCCATTGGCAGCGCGAGCCGATGTCGGCGGCAGCGTCGTCGTCGGTGCCTCTATGGGACGGGCTGGGCGAACCGACGGCGCGACCGCAGAGCATGGTGCTCGATCGTCGCCCGGCCTTCGCGCCGCCGCCGCAGGCACGCGCCGAGCCGGCTTATGCGCCGCCGCCGGAAACGACCAGCTTTCCGCTCGGTGTCGCGCGCGGGCAAGTGGCGAAGACCTATATCGTCGCGGAAGCCGAGGATGGCCTCGTCATCGTCGACCAGCATGCCGCGCACGAACGGCTGGTGCTCGAACGGATGCGCGCGGGGCTGGCAGGGAAGGGCGTGCCGAGCCAGGCGCTCTTGCTGCCCGAGGTGATCGAGCTCGACGAACCCGCTTGCGACCGGCTGGAAGCCCGCGCGTCCGAACTTGGCGAGCTCGGCCTCGATCTCGAACGCTTCGGCCCCAAGGCGATGCTGGTGCGCAGCGTTCCGGGGCCGTTGGGCCAGAGCGACGTTGCCGGCCTCATCACCGATCTTGCCGATGAATTGGCTGCCTATGACGAGGCGTTGAGCCTCAAGGAACGCATCGACCATGTCGCGGCGACCATGGCCTGCCACGGCTCGGTGCGGGCCGGGCGTATCCTGTCGGTCGCCGAGATGAACGCGCTGCTCCGCGAAATGGAAGCGACGCCGCATTCCGGCCAGTGCAACCATGGCCGCCCGACCTGGGTGAAACTGGCACACGGCGATATCGAGAAACTGTTCGGGCGGCGGTGACGGGCGGCAGTTTTCGTTTAGGGTTTCCGATATGAAGTGGAGAAAGTGGAGACCCTGGCAGCGATTTTGCGGCTTTTGCGCCGGAAACGCGCCTGCGACGCGACATGTTTGCCACACGCACGCGACAGTGGCGCGACGTGGGCGCGACATGGTCGCCCCGGTCGCGGCGTAAAGCGCTACGGCGACGCCACCGTGCCGCACGCCGAGGCGACGGGTTTGCGATTGGGATGATGGATCTGTCAAAGAGCGGTCGCCCAAGCGGACGCGACGGTGTCTCAAACATTTTCCAACATTGGAAGGCCCTGTCCGCTTTCGCCCCGGTTCACGACATTCACGCCTCGGTTTGAGGCGAGCAAAAATGGACGTTCATAGGCGACGCAAGGTGCCCAACTAAGCATCGCTGAAACCCGCTGAACTCCGCTCTGGATCCCCACCAAGGCATTGTTGATCCTAATCGAGCAATCGCAGGCACGGCATCCACCGAAAATCGTTCGGTGGGACGAAGGTCTGGAGCGGCATCGCCGCGAGCAATGTCCTGCATCGCGCGGCGGCAGCTTCCATTACAGCCTGCCAATCCTGTTCGGTGCGACTCTGGGATAGAAATTCATATTCATCCAGCTCCGCAACGACGTCGATGATTTCCGGGGAAATCCCGAAGGCTTGCATTCGCTCGACGATCCGAGGAATTCCGATCGTGAAAAACGCCTCGTCCTGGTGAATCGCCCGCTGGCGAAGTGCCTCGATGAATCCGAGCACCACCAATAATAGCGCCTTCTCGGTCGCCAATATCCGCTCATCTACGGTCATGAATGATGCGCTAGGGGCGCTGTCTTGGCCGACGCTCGGCGACGGCGGATGATGTCCGATGGCCGGTGGGCCAACGTGGCAATGCTATCACACCACGCGTTGACCTTTCAACTCGGCGACGCTTCCGCGCTTCTATGCCACCATTGCATCAATTTCGCTGAAGTCGCCGATCGCCTGAGCGTGGGCGAAACGTCGCTTATTGCCTTAGGTCGGTCCCAAGCGGACCTTCCGTTTTCCACCCAGTAGCCGCCGTTTGCCTCCCGCTGCGGATGGCGCTCGACTGTGGGGTGGTAATATAACAAAAGGCCGCCCGGATCGCTCCGGACGGCCCTTTTCAATATTTCGTCATGCCGGACTTGTTCCGGCATCCAACGAGCAACAAGCGATGGCGCTCGTGGAGGGTTGGCCCCCGGAACAAGTCCGGGGTGACGGTGAAGGGTGTCAGCCTTCCGCCGATTCGCCGGCCTCGGCTTCCTCGGTCGCATCGGCTTCGGCAGGTGCCTCGCCCAGCACGGCAGCAGCGTCTTCGGTGACCTTGTAATCCTCGACGAAGCCCGCGACGTCGCGGCCTTCCTCGAACATTGCGGCCATCACGTCGACGCCCTCGGCCTGCATCTCGGCCTCTTCAGGCGAGCGGGCGACGTTGACCTTGATCGTCACCGCCACCTCGGGGTGCAGCGCGACCTTCACTTCGTGCACGCCGATCGCCTTGATCGGGCGATCGAGCACGACCTGGCTCTTGGCGATCTTGTGGCCATCGGCCTCCAGCGCCTCGACGATGTCGCGGACCGCGACCGAGCCGTAGAGCTGGCCAGTGTTCGACGATTGACGGATCAGCGTCAGCGACGTGCCTTCGAGGCCCTTGGCCTCCTTCTCGGCGTCGGTGCGACGCGAGGCGTTTTCGGCCTCCAGACGCTCACGATTGGCTTCGAAGACCTTGCGGTTGGCTTCGTTGGCGCGCAGCGCCTTCTTGTTGGGGAGAAGGAAGTTGCGGGCAAAGCCGTCCTTCACCTTCACCACGTCGCCGATGGAGCCGAGCTTCTCGACGCGTTCGAGCAGGATCACATCCATGTTCGCGCTCCTTACTTAACGATGTAGGGCAGCAGGCCCAGGTGACGGGCGCGCTTGATCGCCTGGGCGAGCTCGCGCTGCTTCTTGGCGCTCACCGAGGTGATGCGCGACGGGACGATCTTGCCACGCTCGGACACGAAGCCCTGCAGCAGACGAACGTCCTTGTAATCGATCCGCGGCGCGTCCTTCGCGGAGAAGGGGCAGCTCTTGCGGCGGCGGAAAAACGGGCGTGCCATATCTTAGTGCTCCTTACGCGCGGTCACGGTTGTCGCGGCCGCCATCGCGGTCACGGCCGCGGCGGCCGTCGCGATCGCCCTTGCGCATCATCACGGTCGGGCCCTGCTCGAGCTCGTCGACGCGGACGGTCATGTAACGAATGATGTCCTCGTTGATCGCTTCCTGGCGCTCGAGCTCGGCAACGATCGGGCCGGGGCCGTCGATCTCGAGCATCACGTAATGCGCCTTGCGGTTCTTGGCGATCTTGTAGGCGAGGCTGCGCAGGCCCCAGGTCTCGGTCTTGACGACCTTGCCCTGATTGTCCTCGATGATCTTGGTGGCGGTTTCCGCCAGCGCGTCGACTTGCGCCTGTGCCAGATCCTGGCGCGCAAGGAACACGTGCTCGTAAAGAGCCATGCCTTTTCCTTCATCTTGGCCGATCGCTGACGCCGCCCCGTGCGACGCCCCTCCGGCTATCGTCTCAAATGCAAACCGAGGCGGAAAGCGTGCGCTTCCCACCCCGGTTGCGTGTTTCCTTAGCGGTTTCCCCGCGAAACGCAAGCCTCGCGAGGAATTCCGGTCTTAGTGGATCGCGCCGCCGATGACAGCGCCGATCAGGCCGCTGGCGAGCGCGACGAGCACCGCGTCGTTGCCCGATTGCCGCCACTGGTAGCCGTAAGGCGGCGCCTGCAGGCCGTAATCGCGATAGTCGCTGATGACGCGATAGTTGGTCGCGTAGCGGCTGTCGAAGCGATCGCCGCGATTCCAGGTGCGATAGGCCGGACGATAGGTCTGGCGGTAGGTCACCCGGGTCGGCGCACGATAGGTCGTGCGCGCCGTATGGCGGTAATTCGCATAGCGGTTGCCGTCCTGATGGCGGTTTCCGCGATGGTCGCTGGTTTCGGTGCGGCCGTGGCGTTCGGCGGCATTGGCCGGCGCGGCGGCAAGGATCGGGCTGGTGATCATGGTCGCTGCGGCGGCGCCTAGGATGATCTTTTTCATGTTCTTCACTCCATTTCCGGCGCCCTTCTTTGGCGTCATGGACAACATGGAGGGAATCTGTCGCAAGCATTTGTCGAGTAACGGGAAAGTTGTAACACTTTGTCGCAGTTGGATAGAGCGATGCTATCGTGACGGGGCGCGTCGCCACGCACGAAGAGAGGCGGGGAGCCTGCGCTCCCCGCCCCGGTTGGTCCAAGCGGACCGTTTAGTTGAAGGCACCAGCGACGACCGCGCCGATCAATCCTCCGGTGATCGCGACGAGCACCGCGTCATTCCCCGAGCGCACCCAGTGATAGCCGCGGGGCGGCGCGTACAAACGGTGATAGTTGCGATAATTGGTCACCACCCGATAATTGCGGGCATAGCGATAATCGAACCGCTCGCCGCGCTTCCAGTTGCGGTAGACCGGCTTGCGGGTCACCGTGCGCTTGGTCACCACGGTATGGCCCGGCTCGTGGCGGACGACCGTGGTCTGGCGCTGCCGGGCAGCATCGGCAGGCGCAGCGGCGAGAATCGGTGAGGCGATCAGCGACGCGGCGATGGCCGTCAGCAGAAATTTCTTCATGTCACTCACTCCACTTTGTCGGCGCCTCGTTGGCGTCACAAGGAAACTATGAAGCGGGTGTCGCAGGGGTTTGTCGCCGAGCGACGGAATTGGTCGCAAAGTGTCGCAGGCTTGCGTCGGCGCGCGCGGCTTTATAACCGGGCGCCTTCATTCAAGGAGAGGATCATGCGCGCGTTCATCTTTCCGGGGCAGGGCAGCCAGGCGGTCGGCATGGGGGCCGCGCTCGCCGAAGCGAGCCCGGTCGCGCTCGAGACCTTTCAGGAGGTCGACGAGGCGCTCGGCCAGCATCTGTTCCGGTTGATGCGCGAAGGCCCGGCCGACGAGTTGACGCTGACTGAAAACGCCCAGCCGGCGATCATGGCCAATGCCGTGGCGATGTTGCGGGTGCTCGAAAAGGAAGGTGGCGTCAGCCTTGCCGACAAGGCCGATTTCGTCGCCGGCCACAGCCTCGGCGAATATAGCGCGTTGTGCGCGGCGGGCGCGATCGACCTCGCGACCACGGCGAAGCTGCTCAAGCTGCGCGGCCAGGCGATGCAGGCCGCCGTGCCGGTCGGCGAGGGCGCGATGGCGGCATTGCTCGGCGCGGATGGGGACAAGGCGCAGGCGATCGCCGACGAGGCGGCCGAAGGGCAGGTGTGCACGGTCGCCAATGACAATGACCCCAACCAGGTGGTGATCTCGGGCCATCGCGAGGCGGTCGAGCGCGCCGCCGCGCTGGCCAAGGACAAGGGCGTCAAGCGCGCGGTGATGCTGCCGGTGTCGGCGCCGTTTCACTGTCCGCTGATGCAGCCCGCGGCGCAAGCGATGGAAAAGGCGCTGGCAGACGCGCGCATCGCGCCGCCGCTGGTGCCCGTCTATGCCAACGTCACCGCCGCGCCGGTCAGCGATCCCGATACGATCAAGGCGTTGCTGGTCGAACAGGTGACGGGGCGCGTCCGCTGGCGCGAATCGGTGCTGGCGATGCACGCGGCCGGGGTGGGCCAGTTCGTCGAGTTCGGCGGCAAGGTGCTCGGCCCGATGGTCAAACGCACCGCGCCCGACGCCGAGACGATCAGCGTGATCTCGATGGACGACATCGAGGCGTTGTTGAAGATAATTTAATTCACGCAGAGACGCGGAGGCGCAGAGGGGGCATCTTGCGGGATATCGATTCGATCTCGGGCGATGTCGTCGATTTGGCGATCGGGATGCACCGGGAATTGGGGCCGGGGTTGCTCGAAAGCGTCTACGAAATGGTTCTCGCAGCACAGCTTGTGCGGCGCGGCTATAAGGTTTCCCGCCAGCAGCCGGTCGACATCGAGTTCGACGGAATGCGGTTTGAGGGAGCATTTCGCATCGACCTTTTGGTGGACGAACGGCTGTTGGTCGAGATCAAATCGGTCGAACGGCTAAATCCCGCTCATGCCAAGCAGCTGTTGACCTATCTTCGATTGACCAAGCAGCCCGTCGGGCTGCTTATCAATTTCGGGGGCGCGACGCTCAAGGAAGGCATCCGGCGTCTCGTCAACGGCTACGACCCCTCTGCGTCTCCGCGTCTCAGCGCGAACCAAATTACGGAGTGAAAAGAATGTTCGACCTTACAGGCATGACCGCGCTGGTGACGGGCGCTTCCGGCGGGATCGGTTCGGCGATCGCCAGGGCGCTGGCAAGGCAGGGCGCGCGGCTGGCGCTGTCCGGCTCCAATGCCGAGAAGCTGACCGCTTTTCGCGCCGAGCTCGGCGGCGATCATGTTGCCGTGCCTGCCGACTTGAGCGATCCGGTTGCGGTCGACAATCTGGTTCCGGCCGCTGTCGAGGCATTGGGTGGCAAGCTCGACATCCTGGTCAACAATGCCGGCGTCACGCGCGACAATCTGGTCATGCGGATGAAGGACGAGGAATGGGATCAGGTGATCCGCGTGAATTTGGAGGCGGCGTTCAGATTAGCGCGCGCCGCGGCCAGGCCGATGATGAAGGCCCGGTTCGGACGGATCGTGTCGATCACGTCGGTGGTCGGGCAGACCGGCAATCCGGGGCAAGCGAACTATGCCGCGTCGAAGGCCGGGCTGGTCGGCATGTCGAAGGCGCTGGCGCAGGAACTCGCCAGCCGCGGGATCACCGTCAATTGCGTCGCGCCCGGCTTCATCCGCTCGGCGATGACCGACGTTTTGCCCGACGCGCAAAAGCAGGCGCTGCTCGCGCGCATCCCGGCGGGCGATCTCGGCAGCGGAGAGGACATCGGCGCCGCGGTCGTGTATCTGTCGAGCAAGGAGGCGGGGTACGTCACCGGCCAGACGCTGCACGTCAATGGCGGCATGGCTATGGTCTGAAGGCTTGCCAGCGCGGAGAGGTCGTTCTAGGGCGTTCAGGTAATCCAAACCCCAAGCCAGAGAGGGAAGAAGAATGAGCGAGACTGCCGATCGCGTGAAGAAGATCGTCGTCGAGCATCTCGGCGTCGAAGCCGACAAGGTGACCGAAGATGCGAGCTTCATCGATGATCTGGGCGCCGACAGCCTCGACATCGTCGAGCTGGTGATGGCGTTCGAGGAAGAGTTCGGTGTCGAAATCCCGGACGACGCCGCCGAGAAGATCACGACCGTCAAGGACGCGATCACCTATATCGACGAGCACAAGGGCTGATTGCCCCAACTCGATCCGTTCGCCCCTGAGCTTGTCGAGGGGCTGCCCTTCGGCGAAGAGGGGCAGAACGGGGCTTCGACAGGCTCAGCCCGAACGGGTTGGGCCTGTTTTGCTATGTGGAGAATGACATGCGGCGCGTAGTCGTAACCGGTCTGGGCCTCGTGACGCCGCTCGGCGCTGACGTCGAGACGAGCTGGAACAACATCATCGCGGCGAAATCGGGCGCCGGCCCGATCACGCGGTTCGACGCGTCGAACCAGAAGTGCCGAATCGCCTGCGAGGTGAAGCCCGCCGATCACGAATACGGTTTCGATGCCTCGAAGCGCGTCGACCACAAGATCCAACGCCAGGTCGATCCGTTCATCGTCTATGGCATCGATGCCGCCGGCCAGGCGATCGAGGATGCCGGGCTCACCGAGATGAGCGAGGAAGAGCGGCTGCGCGCCGGTTGCTCGATCGGCGCGGGCATCGGCGGGCTGCCGGGGATCGAGAGCGAATCGATCGTGCTCCACGAAAAGGGGCCGGGCCGCGTGTCGCCGCATTTCGTCCACGGGCGCCTGATCAACCTCATTTCGGGGCAGGTTTCGATCAAATACGGCCTGATGGGGCCGAACCATGCGGTCGTCACGGCCTGTTCCACCGGCGCGCACTCGATCGGCGATGCGGCGCGGATGATTGCGCTGGACGATGCCGACGTGATGCTTGCCGGCGGCGCCGAGGGCGCGATCTGCCCGCTCGGCATCGCGGGCTTTGCGCAGGCGCGCGCGCTGTCGACCGCGTTCAACGACACGCCGGAAAAGGCCAGCCGCCCGTACGACAAGGATCGCGACGGTTTCGTGATGGGCGAGGGCGCGGGCGTCGTCGTGCTCGAGGAATATGAGCACGCGAAGGCGCGCGGCGCGAAAATCTATGCCGAGGTGATCGGTTACGGCCTGTCGGGCGACGCCTATCACGTCACCGCGCCGCATCCCGAAGGCTCGGGCGCGTTCCGTTCGATGCAGATGGCGGTCAAGAAATCCGGCCTCGATCTGTCGGACATCGATTATATCAACGCCCACGGCACCTCGACCCCGCTTGGCGACGAGCTCGAACTGGGCGCGGTGCGGCGACTGTTCGGCAACAACATCGCCAACCTGTCGATGAGCTCGACCAAGTCGGCGATCGGGCATTTGCTCGGCGGCGCGGGCGCGGTGGAGAGCATCTTCTGCATCCTCGCGCTGCGCGACCAGATCGTCCCGCCGACGCTCAACCTCGACAATCCCAGCGAAGGCTGTGCCGGGGTCGATCTCGTGCCGCATACGGCGAAGAAGCGGCAGGTGCGCGCGGTGCTCAACAACAGCTTCGGCTTTGGTGGGACCAATGCTTCGCTGGTGATGAAGGCGGTGTGACGCAAGGTGCCGTCATCCTGAACCTGGTTCAGGGTCCATGATGCGACAATTGCGGCGATCGTGACGGGTGTTGTGCCGTGGATGCTGAAACAAGTTCAGCATGACGGTGGAATTGATGGCGCGGATTCGCGGCGAAAGGATCGGCTGAATGCGCAAGGTCGGTTGCTTCGGGATGATCGTCGCGCTCGCGGCGATCGTCGCGATGTTTCTCGTCGTGCAGAGCTGGGGCGGGCGCGGGCCGGCCAAGCAGACGACGACAGTGCTGATCCGCGATGGCGAAACGCTGTCCGACGCCGCGCACGATCTCGCCAAGGCCGGCGCGATCAATTCCGCGCGGCGCTTCGTGCTGCTCGCTAAGCTGCTCGGATCGAGCGCCCCGATCAAGGCGGGCGAATACCGCCTGCCGCCGCACTTGAGCCAGTCCGACATCCTCAAGATGATGCAGGGCGGCGAAACCCTTCAAAGGCTCGTGACGATCCCCGAGGGCATGCCGTCGGTGATGGTCCATGATCGGCTGATGGCGGCCAAGGGCCTGACCGGTACGATCGCGATGCCCGCCGAAGGCTCGGTGCTGCCCGATACCTATGGCTATCAGCGCGAGGATACGCGCGCCTCCGTGCTCAGGCGCATGCAGGATTCGATGAAGCGCTATCTTGCCGCCGCCTGGGCGAAGCGGGCGAAGGGCCTCGGCGTCTCGACCCCCGAACAGGCGCTGACGCTGGCCTCGATCGTCGAGAAGGAAACCGCCAAGCCCGAGGAGCGCGCGATCGTCGCCGGCGTTTATTACAATCGCCTGAGGCTCGGCATGCCGTTGCAGGCCGACGCGACGGTGATCTACCCGCTCACCAAGGGCCGCGCGCTTGGCCGCCGCATCCGCGAATCCGAGCTCCACGCGAAAAACGATTACAACACTTATCAGATGACGGGGCTGCCCACCGGCCCGATCTGCAACCCCGGCCGCGCCTCGATCGATGCGGTGCTCCACCCGGCGGCGACCAAGGCGCTCTACTACGTCGCCGACGGCAAGGGCGGCCACATCTTCGCCGAAACCTATGAGGAGCAGCAGGCCAATGTCGCGAAGTGGTTCGCGATCAGGCGGGCGCGGGGGGAAATGTAGGGGGCGACTAGAGATCAGTTTCCGCTTTCTGGAACTGCGCCGCTCGATCCGCACATAGATCGACGCCGCAAGGTATTGCTAGTCTGCCTAGCGGCTGCCAACCTTGGGCGGGGGTTATCCATGACTTCGGACTATCTTGTCGCTGTTGGCGCTGAATATCGAAAAGAGACGCAGAGGATAGAGCCGAAGCTACTATTTTTTGGCCTTGCTCTTTTAATCTCTCATGTCTTGGAAATTAAACCGTCAGATTTTGACGTGGGTGGCATTAAGGTTGCCATAAAAGATGTGTCGGTCATCCATGGCGGCATCGCTCTGATATATTTATATTATTTTTGGAGCTACGTTGCATCGGCATTTCAGGGCAGTGCGTTAATGCCGATCGAGTTTAATCGCCGAGTTTCGCGACATCTTTTGAAATCGGCGAAAAAGCCATATAAAAACGAAAAATCGAAACGCATGACCTTCAGAACCCCCAAGCAAGTCAAGAGACATGCTTGGTGGGCAATGTTTTGGTTTCAGCTATTTTTGATGCCATTCGTTTTGCTGATGATTGCGCTGATGTTTTTGGCTTGGATCGTGGGCCTGTATGATGCTTGGACGTTCTCCGAATACATTTACGAGCGTCTGTTAATTATTTGGGCATGACGTCAGTTTATGAGTTCCACGCCTGCAGGGGCGTCACTCGTCACACCACGTTTTGTGGCAGCAATAACTGGCTGGCAAAGTTGCGTTACGCTCGCAACCCCGCCGCCGCGCGCGCCTTCGCTTCCACTTCGGCCATGGTGCCGCCGGTCACCCAGCTGCCGCCGACGCACAGCACCGGATCGAATGCCAGCCACTCGGGGGCGGTGGCTTCGGTGATGCCGCCGGTCGGGCAGAATTTGCATTGGTAGAATGGCGCGGCGAGGCTTTTGAGCGCTTTGAGGCCGCCCGAGGTTTCCGCCGGGAAGAACTTGAAGTGGGTGAGGCCCAAATCGAGGCCGCGCATGATGTCGCCGGCGTTGGCGATGCCGGGGAGGAAGGGGACGCCCGAATCGACGATCGGTCGGGCCAGGCGCTCGGTCAGGCCGGGGGAGACGATGAACTCGGCGCCCGCTTCCATCACCTGTTCGAACTGATCGGTGTTGACCACGGTGCCGGCGCCGACGATCGCGCCCGGAACCTGCTTCATCTCGCGGATTGCGTCGAGCGCGGCCGGCGTGCGCATCGTCACTTCAAGCACCTTGAGGCCGCCGGCGACCAGCGCCTCCGCCAGCGGCTTCGCGGTCGCGGCGTCGTCGATCACCAGCACGGGGATAACGGCGCTGGTCAGCATGATCTGGTCGATGGTCACTTGGTATGCTCCTGGGCGAATGCGGCCGCGGCGCCGAACAGGCCCGGCTGGGGATGGGTGATGAGTTTGACGGGGATCGTTGACATCAATTGCTGGAACCGGCCCTTGGCGACGAAACGCTGGCCGAAGCCCGATTCGAGCAGGTTGTCCTTGAGGCGCAGGCCGAGCCCGCCGGCAATGACGACGCCGGTGGGGCCGTGGGTGAGCGCGAGGTCGCCGGCGACCGCGCCCAATGCGAGGCAGAAGCGATCCATCGCGGCGACGGCGAGGCTGTCCTTGCCGTCGAGCGCGAGTTTCCACAGCTCGATATCGTCCTGGTTCTGCTTGACGCGCTTGCCCTCGATCGCGGCGAGCGTCTCGTAGATCGCGACGATTGCGGGCCCCGAGCAGATGCGCTCGGCCGACACGCGGGTATAGGTCTTGCGCAAGCGGCGGACGAGTTCGTCCTCGATGCCGTCGAGTGGCGCGAAATCGACGTGTCCGCCCTCGGTCTCGATAACGTGATAGCCTTGTCCCTTGACGCGCAGCACCTGGGCGACGCCCAGGCCGGTGCCGGGGCCGCAGACGGTGATCGAGCCGTGATCGGGCAGCGGCTTATCCGGCCCGCAGAGATGGATCAGCCATTGAGCGTCGAGCTGGCCGACGGCATGACCGACCGCGCCGAAATCGTTGATCAAGGTCCAGGTGTCGACCTCCAGCCGCGAATTGATCAGCGGCGGACGGATGATCCACGGATTGTTGGTCATCTTGATCAGCGTGTCGTTGATTGGCGAGGCGACGGCGATCGCCGCGGCGCGCGGCAAGTCGCGGCCGAGCTTCTTGCCGAATGCCTGCCAGGCGAGTTGCAGGCTGCCGTGGTTAGCGGTCTCAAGAGTGGTCGGCTCTCCGAGCGAGACGACGTGACCATCCTCGACCTCGGCAATCGCGAAGCGGGCGTTGGTGCCGCCGATGTCCGCGGCGACGACTTCCATTCGGCTCATGCTCGCATCGCCGCGAGCATCGCGGAGCCGCCGCGCTCGGCTTCGTTAGCGGTAGCACGCATCAGCGCGAAGAGTTCGCGGCCCATGCCCTCGACCGGCGCGGGCGCCTCGGCTTGCGGGCGGCTGGCCCATTCATGTTCGTCGACCATCGCCTGCAGCTCTCCCGTTACCGCGTCGACCCGGATCAGGTCGCCGTCTTGTATCTTGCCGATCGGGCCGCCGCCCAGCGCCTCGGGCGAGACGTGGATCGCGCACGGCACCTTGCCGCTGGCGCCCGACATGCGCCCATCGGTGACGAGCGCGACCTTGTACCCACGGTTCTGCAGGACGCCCAATGTCGGCGTCAGCTTGTGCAGTTCCGGCATGCCGTTGGCGCGCGGGCCCTGGAAACGGACCACGACCACGACGTCGCGGTCAAGCTCGCCGGCCTTGAAGGCTTCCTGCACCGAGGCCTGATCGGCGAAGACGCGGGCGGGGGCTTCGATCGTCCAGCGTTCGCGCTCGACAGCGGAAACCTTGATGCACGCGCGGCCGATATTGCCCTTGAGGATGCGGAAGCCGCCTTCGGGCGAGAACGGCTTGTCGGCGGGCGCGAGGATCGTCTCGTCGCCGCTCGGGCCGGGATCGCGCCAGACCAAAGCGTCGCCATCGAGCTGCGGCTTTTCGGCATAGGCGGCCATGTCGCCGGTGGACACCGTCAGAAGATCGCGGTGGATCAGCCCGGCCGAGAGCAATTCGCGGATCACGAAGGCCATGCCGCCGGCATCCTCGAAGCCGTTCACGTCGGCCGCGCCATTGGGATAGACGCGCGCGATCAGCGGCACGACGCGCGACAGGCGGTCGAAATCCTCCCAGTCGATCGTGATCCCGGCAGTCGCGGCGATGGCGGGGAGGTGGATCAGGTGATTGGTCGAGCCGCCGCTGGCGAGCAACCCGACCGCGGCGTTGACGATCGCCTTTTCATCGACGCAGCGGCCGAGCGGGCGGTAATCCTCACCGTCCCAGCCGATCTCGGCAAGGCGGTGGACGGCGGCGCGGGTCAGCGCCTGGCGCAGCTTGGTGCCGGGATTGACGAACGCGGCGCTCGGCATGTGCAGCCCCATCATCTCCATCATCATCTGATTGGAGTTGGCGGTGCCGTAGAAGGTGCACGTGCCCTTCGAATGATAAGCGCCGATCTCGGCCTCGAGCAGCGCGTCGCGATCGACCTTGCCCTCGGCATAGAGCTCGCGGACGTGCGCTTTCTGCTTGTTGGGAATGCCCGAAGGCATCGGCCCGCCCGGGATCAGGATCGCCGGCAGATGGCCGAAGCGCAGCGCCCCCATCAGCAAGCCCGGCACGATCTTGTCGCAGATGCCGAGTAGCGCGGTGCCTTCGAACATGCCGTGGCTGAGCGCGATCGCGGTCGACATCGCGATCTGGTCGCGGCTGAACAGCGACAACTCCATGCCGGCATAGCCCTGCGTCACGCCGTCGCACATCGCCGGCACGCCGCCCGCGACCTGCGCCGTGGCGCCGACCTCACGGGCCCAGACCTTCATCTGTTCGGGATAGCGATAATAGGTCGCGTGGGCCGACAACATATCGTTGTAAGCCGTTACGATACCGATATTTACCGCGCGATTATCCTTCAGCGCATCGCGATCTTCCTCGGTGCCGGCATAGCCGTGGGCGAGGTTGGCGCAGCCGAGATTGGGGCGCAGCGATCCCGCCTCGCGCTCTCGATCGATCAGCGCGAGATAGGCTGTGCGCTCGGGGCGCGAGCGTTCGATGATGCGGTCGGTGACCGCGGAGACTTCCTTATGCAGCGTCACGAGGCGCTCCAATGAATATCGACCGGCAGCTCGACGTCAGCGAGGACGCGGCCGACCGGGAGTTGCGAGGAGGGGCCTTCCTCGATCGCGCGTTCGAGCACCGCCTTCTTCGCATCGCCGGTGATCGCGATCATCAGCGCGCGGGCGGAAACGATCGCGGCGCGCGACAGGGTGACACGCGGGACGGGGGCTTCCTTGGGCAAGGGATCGGGCATCACGCCCAGCGCGCGGCGCTCCACCGGCCCCGCGATCGCCTCGTCGAAATCGGGGCCTGGGAAGATCGAGGCGCAATGGCCGTCGCCGCCGATGCCGAGCAGGCAGAGATCCAGCGGCCAGTGCAGATCCTGCAGGATCGCATCGGCGGCGCGCCCGGCGGCTTTGTAATCGGGCGCGGTGGCGCTGACGAGCGGGATGACGCGCGCGCCGACCGGCAGGAACGCCTTGCCGATCGCGGTGACGTTCGACAGCGGATCGCCCAGCGGCACGATGCGGTCGTCACCGGGCACGATCGTCACGCGTTTCCAGTCGCGCTTGGTCTCGGCCAGTTTCTGGTAGATCGGCAGCGGCGTCTTGCCGCCGGCGAGCGCGATCACTGCGGCACCGCGCGCGTCGATCGCGCTATCGATGATGAAGCCGATATCGCCGGCGACCGCCTCCGCCATTTCCTCGGCGTCGTCGTATTCCCACCATTCGATCTCGGTCATTGTCACTCTCTCAATTCAGTCAACAGATTAGGCAGGGTTGTTCAATCGTCCTGCCAGGTGACGCCATCGCGTTCGGTGAGCGCGATGGCGGTCGATGGCCCCCAGCTTCCCGACGGGTAGCTCTTGGGCTTGGTGTCGTTGGCGGTCCAGCCTTCGCGGATCGCGTCGATCCACGTCCATTGCGCCTCGACCTCGTCGCGGCGGACGAACAGCGTCTGGTCGCCCTCGATCAGGTCGAGCAGCAGGCGTTCATAGGCGATGCGCCGCCGGGTGCCGGCGAATTCGGCGTCGAGACTGAGGTTGAGCGGCACTTCCTTGAGACGCACGCCTTCGCGGTCGAGGCCCGGCTCCTTGGTCATCACCAAAAGCTGGATATATTCTTCGGGCTGGAGGCGGATAATCAGCGTGTTGGGCTGCAACAGGCCGCCGCGCGAGGCGAACATCGAATGCGGCACCGGCTTGAACTGGATCGCGATCTCGCTGCGCCGCGTCGCCATCCGCTTGCCGGTGCGCAGGTAGAAGGGCACACCCTGCCAGCGCCAATTGTCGACATGCGCCTTGATCGCGACGAAGGTTTCCGCGGTCGAGGGCTTGCCGAGCTCGTCGATATACGACTTGACGATCTCGGTGCCGATCGCGCCCGCGCCGTACTGGCCGGTCACGGTGACGTGCGGCACTTCCGCCGGCGTGATCTGGCGGAGCGAGCGGAATACCTTGACCTTCTCGTCACGGATCGCTGTGCCGTCGAAGCGCGCAGGCGGCTCCATCGCGATCATCGCCAGCAATTGCAGAATATGGTTCTGCACCATGTCGCGCAGCGCGCCGGTGCCGTCATAATAGCCGGCGCGATCTTCCAGCCCGACCGTTTCGGCGATCGTGATCTGGACGTTGTCGATCCCTTGCGCGTTCCAGATCGGCTCGAACATCGAATTGCCGAAACGCAGCGCCAGGATATTCTGCACCGTCTCCTTGCCGAGATAATGGTCGATGCGGAACGTCCGGTCCTCGGGGAAAACCGATGCGACGGCATCGTTGATCTCCCGGCTCGACGCAAGATCCTCGCCGAGTGGCTTTTCCAGACCGATGCGAACAAGGCCGTGCGCGAGCCCGGCTTCATCGAGGCCCTTGATCGTCGGCTCGAACAGGCTCGGCGCGGTCGACAGGAAGATGGCGAGGCCACCGGAGGTATCGCCGATCTTCTTGGCGAGATTGGGAAAGCCCTCGGGATGCGTGATATCGAGCGCCTGATAGAACAAACGATCGAGAAATTCTTTGATCTTCTCTTTGTTCTTCAGCTCCTTGGGTAAGAACTCTTCGAGCGCCTTGGAGGCGAAGGTACGATAGCTCTTGTCGTCATAATCACTGCGCGCAGTGCCAGTGATCGTCAGCCCTTCGGGCAACAGGCCGTCGGTGTGCAGCCCGAACAGCGAGGGGAGGAGCATCCGCTGGGCAAGATCGCCGGTCGCACCGAACAGCAGGAGCTTTGAAACGGGCTGGCGCATGGTTTCTCCCTTGGCTGGCGAAGGCGACGTCATAGCGTGAGCCCCGCGACCGGATCGATTCCGGCCATGATATTGAGGTTCTGGACCGCAGCGCCCGCGGCGCCCTTGCCGAGATTGTCCAGCGTTGCGATCAGCCGCGCGCGGCCGGTCTCGGCGTCGCCATGGACGCTCAGTGTCATGCGGTCGCTGCCGGCGTCGACGGCGATGTCGACAAGGCCGCCGTCGCGCTGTGCGACCGTGATGAGCGGCGCCGCTTCATATGCCTCCCGCAACGCGGTCTCGATCGCGTCGAGCGACGGACGGCGGCCGAAGGCGAACAGCGGCAGCGGCACCTCGACGACCATTCCGCGATACGTCCGTGCCACTGCGGGCGCGAAGATGGGAGGATGGGCGAGCCGCGCGTGGCGTTGCATCTCCGGCACATGCTTGTGGGCGAGATCGAGCGCATAGCCTCGATATGCCGCGCCGCCGCTGTCGGTTTCGAACTCGGCGATCATTGCCTTGCCGCCACCCGAATAGCCAGAGGTAGCGTTAACAGTCAACGGCCAGTCGTGGGGAACCAGGCCGGTGCGGACGAGCGGCCGCACCAGTGCGAGAAAGCCGGTCGGGTAGCAGCCGGGGTTGGCGACGCGAGCAGCTTCGGCAATCGCCGCTTGCTGGCCAGGCTCAAGTTCAGCGAAGCCGTAAACCCAGCCATCGGCGACGCGATGCGCGGTCGAGGCATCGATCACCCGCGTGCGATCGTTGTCGATCAGCGACACCGCCTCGCGCGCCGCGGCGTCGGGCAGGCAGAGAATGACGAAATCCGCGGTATTCAGCGCATCGCGCCGCGCGGCGGCATCCTTGCGGGTCGCCTCGTCGAGTTCGATAAGGTCGAATTCGGCGCGACCTGCGAGGCGGTCCTTGATTTCAAGGCCTGTTGTCCCGGCGCCACCATCGATGAACAATGAGTGCGTCATGCCGCCTGCTCCGCTGCCCGGTCGAGCGCATCGCGCGCGACATAACCGACTACCCCGCCCGGCTGCTGGCCCCAGCACCACGTCGTGGTGATCTCTAGCACGTCAAACGTATCGCCGGAGCGCAGATGGGCGAATATCTCGGCATCGGGGTTTGCGCTGGCGAGAATCGGCGTATCGCGAACCGCGAGCATCGCGATCGGCTGCGCATAATGCGGGGCGAAAACCTGCGCGGCGAGGCGGACATCGGCAAGATCCGGGCGCACCGCATAAGTGCGCGGATCGAGCGCGACAGAGCGGCCGGTCAGCGCGAAAGCGTTACGCGGTGGCGTGCTGGACGGCGGGCAGGGAGGAGTCGTCGTCGAGGAAGTGTCCGAACTCTTCAAGAAAATCTGCCCCTTCAGCCGTGCGCGTGACAAAGATGTTGCGCTTGTCGCTGTCGTCGCGCTGGCGGCGCAGATAGCCGAGCGCACCGAGCCTGTTCAAGGCGCGAGTCACAACCGGCTTAGAAACGTTGAGGCTCCGTGCCAATCCCCGCACGGTATGCGGTCCCGGCTTGAGGTAGACGATCATCAGAAGCGCCATCTGGCGGTTGGTGAGATCGGGCTCGCCCGATCGGACATAGTCCACGAGGGTCTGCATCCAGGTCTTGAGCGGCTTTTCGGCGATAGTCGTCACGGCAGCTTCCGTTTGTCGTTAGGCATGACACCCGGCTGATGTTCTTGCCTTGTAACGATCGGAAGCGCTCTCGGTTTCAGTGCGGACGCGAAATGTCGCCCGGTTTTCTGCGGGGCGCGCAGCCATGGTTGATCCAGCGCGCCGCCTCGCTTATGTGCCGCGCACGTTTTGCCGTACGGATCGTCTGCACCCACCATGCTCATTTTTCTGCTCGTCGTCCAAGCCATCATCGCGGCCTGCCTCGTCACCGTGATCCTGATGCAGAAATCCGAAGGGGGCGGCCTGGGCATGGGCGGCAGCCCGTCGGGCTTGATGTCGGCGCGCGGTGCTGCCGATTTCCTGACGCGGGCGACCGCCGTGCTCGCCAGCCTGTTCGTGCTGCTTTCGATCGCGATGGCGGTGCTCACGGCGACCAGCCACGACACCACGATCGATACGTCGCTGGCGCGCAAGCCGTCGGCGCCGCCGATATCGAGCCAGGCACCGGAGCCCAATAGCGACAATCCGTTCGCTACTGCGGCGCAGAATGCGATTGCGCCGGCGAACGGCCCGGCCGCACCGGCCAACGATTCGGTCCCGCTGCAACAATAAACACTCACCGATCGCACTTTTTTCGTGCCCGAAGGGATTCGGGCGCTTGTCCAACCTCGTGTTCAGCAGCTAGGCAGTGATTCCCATGGCGCGGTTCATTTTTATCACCGGCGGCGTGGTCTCCTCGCTCGGCAAAGGACTCATGGCGGCAAGCCTCGCGGCGCTGCTGCAGGCGCGCGGCTATCGGGTGCGGATTCGCAAGTTCGATCCGTATCTCAACGTCGATCCCGGCACGATGTCGCCCTATCAGCATGGCGAGGTCTATGTGACTGACGACGGGGCGGAAACCGACCTCGATCTCGGCCATTACGAACGCTTTACCGGCGTCGCCGCGCATCAGAGCGACAACGTCACCTCGGGTCGGATTTACCAGCAGATCATCCAGCGCGAGCGCCGCGGCGACTATCTCGGCGCCACCGTGCAGGTGATCCCGCACGTCACCGACGCGATCAAGCAATTCGCCCAAGCCGATACAGACGACCTCGATTTCGTGCTGTGCGAAATCGGCGGCACCGTGGGCGACATCGAATCGCTGCCGTTCATCGAGGCGATTCGCCAGCTCAGGAACGAGCTCGGCCGCGGCAACTCGATTAGCATCCATGTGACGCTGGTGCCGTTCATCTCGGCTGCCGGCGAATTGAAGACCAAGCCCACCCAGCATTCGGTGCGCGAGCTGGCGGCGCTCGGGGTTCAGCCGGACGTGCTGGTGTGCCGCTGCGAAAAGCCGCTGCCCGAAGGCGAGCGTGCCAAGATCGCCTTGTTCTGCAACGTGCCCAAGGAAGCGGTGATCCCTGCGCTCGACGCGCCGAGCATCTATGAGGTGCCGCTGCAATATCATGCCGAGGGCATCGACCGCGAGGTGCTGAAGGCATTCGGCATGGAGCCCGGCGCCGCCCCGCGGCTCGATCGCTGGACCGAGATCGTCGAGCGGCTCGAAAACCCCGAGGGCGAGGTGACGATCGGCGTGGTCGGCAAATATGTCGGCCTGCCCGATGCCTACAAGTCATTGAATGAGGCCCTGGTCCATGGCGGCATCGCCAACCGGGTGAAGGTCAACATCCGCTGGATCGACGCCGAACTGTTCGAGCGCGAGGAAAGCGAGATCGCTGCCAAGCTGGAGCCGTGCCACGCGATCCTCGTTCCCGGCGCGTTCGGTGAGCGCGGCGCCGAGGGCAAGATTGCCAGCGTCCGCTTCGCCCGCGAGCGCGGCGTGCCCTATTTCGGCATCTGCTTCGGCATGCAGATGGCGTGCATCGAGGGCGCGCGAGACCTGGCGGGAATCGAGCATGCGTCATCCACCGAATTCGGCCCCACCGACGAGCCGGTGGTCGGCCTGATCACCGAATGGATGTCGCAATCGGGGCTGGAAAAGCGCGAGGCGGGCGGCGATCTTGGCGGCACGATGCGGCTCGGCGCGTACCCGGCGAAGCTCGCCGGCAACAGCGTCGTCGCGTCGATCTACGACAGCACCGAGATCAGCGAGCGCCACCGCCACCGCTACGAGGTCAACACCGCCTATCGCGAACGGCTGGAGGAGGGCGGCCTGGTCTTTTCCGGCATGTCGCCGGACGGCATGCTGCCCGAGATCGTCGAGCGGCCCGACCATCCGTGGTTCGTCGGCGTCCAGTTCCACCCCGAGCTGAAGTCGAAGCCGTTCGATCCGCATCCGCTGTTCGCCAGCTTCATCGAGGCAGCGGTGCGGCAGAGCCGGCTGGTCTGATCCCGTCGAGCAGCGGCGGCAGCGCCGCGCGCAGGGTTTCCGCGATCGACAAATCCCGGTCGACCCAGGCCTGCACGATCAGCCCGTCGATCGTTGCCAGCAGGCTGGAGACGATCGGTTCGAGCGGCAGGGCATCCTTGACTTCACCGCGCGCCTGGCCGGCGCGGAGCATCCCGACCAGCGCACCGCGAAACGCATCGAGCATCGCCGCATAGCGATCCGCGAAGCGCGCGCGCGTCGCCTCGACGCCGGCGGCCGACCAGAATTCCAGCGTCAGCGGCACCAGCAGCGAATCGCGATCGAGCCGGGTGCCGATCTCGACCAGCAACCCGATGACCTGATCGGGCGCGGTCCCGGCGGGCAGGGCGGGGGGCGCCGCCATCGCCTCGTCCGCGAACGCCGCGAACAGCGCGAAGAACAAGTCCTCCTTGCTCGCATAGCTCAGATAGAGCGTGCCCTTGGCGACGCCCGCCGCCGCCGCGACCTCGTCCATCGTCGCCGCCCGGAAGCCGCGCCGCGCGAACACCGCTGCCGCCGCATCGAGGATCTGTCGCTCGCGCGCCGCCTTGTCGATTTTCTTCGGGCTCAAGTCGCCTCCGCTCTTTATTATGACTGACTGGTCAGTCATAATAGCACGATCGCCGAGTCGGACGCCAGCAAGATCGCGCCGGAGGCACAACAAGAGGAAACAGCCGATGCAGATCCTGATCAGCGGAGCCGGTGTCGCCGGGCCGACCCTGGCCTATTGGCTCGATCGCGCCGGGCACACGCCGATCATCGTCGAGCGCGCCCCCGCCTTCCGCACCGGCGGCTATGTCATCGATTTCTGGGGGCTGGGCTATTCGATCGCCGAGCGCATGGGCGTAATCGATGCGGTTCGCGCGCGCGGCTATCAGGTGCAGGAAGTCCGCTTCGTCCGCGATGGCGGCTCCCGCGCGTCGGGCTTTCCGGTGTCGGTGTTCGATCGCCTGACCAAGGGCCGCTTCACCAGCCTGCCGCGCGGCGATCTCGCCCGCTGCCTCTACGATACGATCGAGGGCCGCGTCGAAACCCGCTTCGGCGATCACGTCACCGCGCTTGACGATCATGGCGACGGGGTCACCGTGACGCTGGCTAGCGGGGCGACGCGCGAGGTCGATCTCGTGATCGGCGCCGACGGCCTGCATTCGGGCATCCGCGAGCTGGTTTTCGGCCCCGAGGCCCGGTTCGAGCGCGATCTCGGCTATTATGTCGCCGCCTTCACCGTGCCCGGCTATGCGCCGCGCGATCCCGACGTCTATGTCACGCGCTCCTGGCCCGGCCGCAGCGTCTCGCGCTTCGCCTTGCGCGACGGCAGCACCTTGTTCCTGTTCGTGTTTACGTCGGATCACCTACCCGATGGGCCGCCAACCGACGATGACGCACGCCGCGCCGCGCTCAGCCGGATTTTCGCCGGCTCGGGCTGGGAATGCGCGGCGATCCTCGATGCCATGGAGCGCGCAGACGACCTATACCTCGATCCCGTCAGCCAGATCGAGCTGCCGCGCTGGTCGCAGGGCCGAGTCGCGCTGATCGGCGACGCTGCCGCCTGCGTGTCGCTGATGGCGGGTGAGGGGACCGGGCTCGGCATGACCGAGGCCTATGTCCTTGCCGCCGAACTGGTGAAGGCGAACGGCGACCACACCCGCGCCTTCGCCGCCTACGAACGGCAATTGCGCGATTTCCTGCTCGCCAAGCAGAAGTCGGCGCGCAACTTCGCCTCGTCCTTCGCGCCCAGAACGCGCACCGGGCTGATCGTCCGCGATGTCGTCGCCCGGCTGATGGCGATCCCGTTCGTCGCCGATTGGGCGATGGGCAGCAGCGTCCGCGACGATTTCGTGCTGCCGGACTTTCCAGAAACGAAATAGGGTGACCGGGTATACGTTCGGGCGCCTCGAAGGGCCGAGCGATTAGTCACGGCGGTGCTCAAGCGGAGCTGAATGGTGTGAGCCAGCGCAGATCACCTAGGGAGATGCTCCCCGACCGAATTGGGCCTATCGTGGCAGGGTGCCATTGGCGAACCATCAAGAATCATAAGAACGACAGGTGGCTCTTTCGACGGTACCGGCGGCGACGTATCGGGGTCGCAACGCAAGTCGCTGCCGAACAATGCAATCGCTCGCTGACGCATGTATTGTATCGCGTCGGTCAAATCTGCGGTTTCACCTTCGATCACATACAATGCGTTGGCCATCGCGGCGTCTGACCAGTCGCAATTGGATCGCAACTTTCGAGAAGGTGGCTGATCTCAGCGATCGACAGGTCGCGATATCCATCTATGCCGGCAAAGGTGCTACACTGCTTGCCGCGCAAGCCGATCGTCATGCCTACCGATGAGTCCTGGATCGTCAGCGCGGCGAGCGGCGTCGGCACGTTAAGCGACAGGGTCGCGACGGTATTTGCTATCCCGACGAAAGCCGGCTCGCCCTCGCCTCGGGAAGACACAACCTCATTGTAGGAAATGCGGCCGAATTGCCGGATGGAACGGGCAACGTCCCTTGCTGCAACGCTGGACGGTATCAGCGCAGTCAGTACGGCAAATCCCAGCAAGGCGCGGGTCATCGACTTCTCCGCGATCGGTAATAATCAGAGTCCATTACACTTAGGCCTTACAACATAACAGAAAGAGCGCCCGGATTGCTCCGGGCGCTCCACTTTATCAACAGGCGCTCTACGTTACGCGGCGGCCTTGTCCTCGTGGCTCTCTTCGATCGCCTGCGGGCCGGAGCCGGTCTTGATCGCGATCGTCTTGGGCTTCATCGCCTCGGGGATCTCGCGGACCAGATCGACGGTCAGCAAGCCATCGGCCAGCCGTGCATCGTCGACCCGCACGAAATCGGCGAGTTCGAAGCGGCGCTCGAAGCTGCGATTGGCGATGCCGACGTGCAGGAAATCGCCATCCTGGGTATCGTCGCCGCGCTTACCCTGGACGAGCAGCAGGTTCTGCTGCGCGGTGATCTCGATCTCGTCGCGGCTGAAACCGGCGACGGCGATCGTGATGCGGTAGCGATCCTCGGACAGGCGCTGCAGGTTGAAGGGTGGATAATTGTCGCTGGACGCGGCGCGGGCGCTGTTTTCGAGCAGGTCGAACAGCCGGTCGAAGCCGATCGTCGAGCGGCGATAGGGGGTCAAATCAAACTGACGCATGTCAAAGTCCTCCAATGAGCGAGTTCAACAAAGGTCGGCGCCCGCTCTTGCGCGACGCCGGCGATGTGCGTGGCCCGATTGTGGCACCACGCGAGATTGAAAATGGGAACCCGTCGCCGGAGTTCAAGGGGCCGGATCGGCCATAACGCGGGATGATCGTCGATGCCGCCGCCGCCGTATCGAGCTCGAAAAGCAAACGCCCGGGCCGTTTGAACGACCCGGGCGCCTGCGTGACGATTGCTCGTCAGCCCCCTTGTCTCGTTACCGCTACGACGCTGCATCCGTTGCTGGACTGCGGAGCGGGAACTCCCCGAACCCGGCTTTTTGCCTGAGCTTCAGTAAGACCGAACGCTATTGAAGGGCGGGGCTTTTGTCATCGTAAATCCCGGGTTCATCCGCCGATTGCTCGAATCCTGTGGTGATTCCGCAACAGGGGTGCGTCGACGTTGCCAGCCCGTCGGCGCTCCCCTAGAGGATCGATCATCGTAACTGACCGGGGGCAGATACCGCCATCGCCATGATTCTCTCTCGGTACGAACGCATCATCGTCCGCCGCTATCTGTTGCCCGGCAAAGGCGAGCGCTTCATCGGTCTGGTCGCCGGGTTCAGCGTCGGCGCCGTCATGCTCGGCGTCGCCGCGCTCGTTATCGTGATGAGCGTGATGAACGGCTTCCGCGCGGAGCTGTTCGAAAAGAGCGTGGGCCTCAACGGCCAGGCGGTGGTGCAGGGATTCAACAATCAGCTACCCGATTGGCGCACCATCGAGCGCGAAGCGAAGGTGACTCCCGGCGTCACCAGCGCGATTCCGCTGATCGAGCAGCCGTTGTTCGCCAGCTTGAACGGCCGCACCGAGCCGATCCTGCTGCGCGGCATGGACGTGCCCGATATCGTCAACAACAAGACGATCGACGGCAAGGTCGTGATGGGTTCGCTCAACAGCCTGAAAGCCGGCAGCAACGTCGTCGCGATCGGCTCGCGCCTTGCCGAATCGCTCGGCGCGCAGGTCGGCAGCCAGATCACCATCGTCAATCCGCAGGGCCCCTCGACGCCGTTCGGCACGATGTTCCGCAGCGTTTCCTACACCGTGGGCGCGATCTTCGAGATCGGCATCTATGATTACGACAAGGCCTATGTGCTGATGCCGCTTTCCGACGCGCAGAAGCTGCTGTTGATGGGCGACACGGTGGGGATGGTCGAAATCAACACGGTCAATGCCGACAGGGTGAGCGAAATCCTCAAGCCGCTCGAGCCCAAGGTGCAGACGGTCGGCGTCATCCAGACGTGGCAGGACATGAACGCCGAATTGTTCAAGGCGCTGCAGATCGAGCGCGTGGCGATGTTCACCATCCTGTGCATCATCATCCTGGTCGCGGCGTTCAACATCGCCTCGTCGCTGATCATGCTGGTGCGATCGAAAACGCGGGACATCGCCATTCTGCGTACCATGGGGGCGACGCGCGGCGCGATGCTGCGCATCTTCATGACCGTCGGCACCGCGATCGGCGTAACCGGGATCGCGCTGGGACTCGCGCTTGGCTTCCTGTTCCTTTTCTACCGCCAGGGCGTCGTGAATTTCGTGCAGTTCGTTACCGGGCAAAACCTCTGGGATCCGTCTATCCGTTTCCTCACGGAGCTGCCGTCGCAGCCCGATCCGGTCGAGATCGTCTCGATCGTCGTCATCGCGCTGCTGATGAGCTTCCTCGCGACGATCTATCCGGCGTTCAAGGCGGCGAGCACCGATCCTGTGGAGGTGCTGCGCTATGAGTGACGCGATCCTCGAAACCGTCGGGCTGACGCGGAGCTTCGAACAGGGCGGGCAAACCATCGACGTCCTGCGCGGCGTCAACCTGCGGGTCGAGCCGGGAGAGATCGTCGCGCTGCTTGGCCCCTCGGGGTCGGGCAAGTCGACGTTGCTGCAAGCGGTCGGGCTGCTCGAAGGCGGCTTCGGCGGCTCGCTGCGTATCGCCGGCATCGAAGCGGTCGAGCTCGATGCGGCGGGGCGCACCGACATGCGGCGCGATCAATTGGGGTTCGTCTATCAATTCCACCATTTGCTGCCCGATTTCAATGCGATCGAAAACGTCGTCCTGCCGCAGTTGATCCGCGGCGCGGCGCCGGTTGCCGCGAACGACCGCGCCGAATCGCTGCTCACCGCGCTGGGGCTGGGGCATCGGCTGACGCACCGTCCGTCGCAGCTTTCCGGCGGCGAACAGCAGCGCGTCGCCGTCGCCCGCGCGCTTGCCAATCAGCCCGCCCTGGTGCTTGCCGACGAACCGACCGGCAATCTCGACGAGCATACCGCCGACGTGGTGTTCGCCGAGTTCCTGCGGCTGGTGCGCCACGAAGGCTCGGCCGCGTTGGTCGCAACCCACAATGAGCGTATCGCCGCGAAGATGGACCGCATCGTGACGCTCCACGAGGGGCATCTGGAATGAGGTGCATCGGGTTCCGCGCGCATGACACGGCAGAACGCGCGTGACTGCCTGGCGCGAAACGCCTGTGTTGGCGGGCCGTCACGTCACGCTGCGCCCGCTCGACCGCGACGACCGCGCCCAAATCCTCGCCGCGTTCGCCAGCGGGCTCGAAGGAGCGTTCGCAACGACGGTGCCCTCGCCGGAGACGATCGATCACTGGTACGAGCGGGTGGAGCGCGATCGCGACGCCGGGCGCGCGCTGCCGTTCACGGTGCTCGATCGCGACGGCGTCATCTCTGGCGTCACCCGTTTCATGCGCATGAGCGAGGCCAATCGCCGGGTCGAGATCGGCGGCACCGTCTATGCCCCGCGCGTCCAGCGCACCGGGCTCAATACCGAAGCCAAATTGCTGCTGCTCACGCACGCCTTCGAGGTGCTGGGCTGTCACTGTGTGCAACTGCGCACCGATTGGCTCAATCGTGCGTCGCGCCGGGCGATCGAACGGCTGGGCGCGAAGCAGGATGGCGTGCTGCGCGGGCATATGGTGCTCGGCGACCGCTTGCGCGACACGGTGGTCTATTCCATCCTCGCGCACGAATGGCCGGGGGTTCGCCGCAATCTGCGGACGCTGCTCGCCGCGCATGAGGAGCAACCGCGATGAGCGCGATCACCGATTTCCACGTCCGCGCCGCCGATGGCTCGGACGTGAATCTATCCGCCTATGCCGGCAAAGTATTGCTGATCGTCAATACCGCCTCGAAATGCGGTTTCACACCGCAATATGAGGGGCTGGAGGCGCTCCACCGGCGCTATGCCGCGCGCGGCTTCGAGGTGCTGGGCTTTCCCTGCAACCAGTTCGGCCATCAGGAGCCGGGCGACGCCGCGGAGATCGCCAGCTTCTGTTCGCTCACGTACGACGTCACGTTCCCGCTGTTCGCCAAGATCGACGTCAATGGCGACGGCACCGACCCGCTCTATGCCGAATTGAAGCGCCAGGCCCCCGGCCTGCTCGGTTCGAAGGCGATCAAGTGGAATTTCACCAAGTTCCTCGTCGATCGCACCGGCAAGGTGGTCGCGCGCTATGCGCCGACTACCAAGCCGGAAGAGATCGCCGCCGACATCGAGAAGCTGCTCTGACGCCTGCCCTTATACCGCGAAGGCGTGCGCGCCCTTGCGGTGGTTCATCGCCCGCGTCACTTCGACGAAGCCCGCCAGCAGGAAGCTGATTCCCAGGATCGCGCCGGGGAGCGTCAGCGCCGTCCACGAAATGGTCGCCAGGATCACCAACGCCAGCAGCACGTTGACGACGCCGAGCGCGATCATCCAGCCGCGATGCCGCGCGAAACGCACGCCCCACAGGAATTCCATCACGCCGCGCACCGCCAGCCAGATAGCGACGACGAGCGTCAGCGACAGCGCACCGGAGGCCGGATCGAACACCATGATCGCACCGATCATCAGCGAAACGAAACCGAACAGGATCGCGTAGAGCCGTCCTTCGCGCTTGCCGCCCATCACGCCCGCAGCGATCGATGCCACGCCGGCGATCAGGAAGAAGAAGCCGATCACCGTCACTGCCGCGACCGTCGCGGCCAGCGGCCACACGAAAGCAGCGAGCCCCAAAACCAGCGAGACGACGCCATAGGCCATCAGCCACCCCCAGCCCGCGCCGATCGGGCGGGTCTCGTCGTACAACGTTTCATCCATGATCTGCCTCCTTTCGTCGCCAACGTCGCGATCGCTCCACAGGTTCCACCGATCGCGATCGGCAAATGAGGTTCACAGAATCGGCGGCGCGCTGCATAGTCGGGAAATGCCGCATTCCGCCTTCGTGCCGCTTCGTATCTTTTCGTCCTTCACCATGCTCGATGGCGCGATTCCGCCCAAGGACATCGCCAAGCGCGCGAAGGAGCTGGGCTTTCCCGCGGCCGCGCTCACCGATCGCAACGGCCTTTATGCCGCGATGGCCTTTTCGGATGCCTGCATGGGGGCGGGCGTGCAGCCGATCATCGGCACGATGCTGGCGATCAAGCGGCCCGACATGCCCGATGGCGTCGAGGCGCCGCTCGATTGGCTCGCGCTCTACGCGCAGGATACGGCCGGCTACGACAATCTCTGCGCGCTCGTCAGCCGCGCGCACCTCGATCGTCCGATCGAGCAGGCCGCCCATGTCGAGATGTCCGATCTGGAAGGACGGATCGAGGGCCTGATCGCGCTCACTGCCGGTCGCGAGGGGGCGCTCGCGCGGTTGTTTGCCGACGAGCAGCATGATCGCGCGCTCGGCTATGCCGATCGCTTGCAGGCACTGTTCGGCGATCGCCTCTATGTCGAACTGACCCGTCGGCTCGATGAGACCGAGGGCAAGGCCGAACCGCACCTCCTCGACCTCGCTTACGCGCGCAACCTGCCGCTCGTCGCGACCAACCCCTGCTGCTTCGGTGAGGCGGCGTTCAGCGAGGCGCACGACGCGTTGCTCTGCATCGCCAATTCCACCTATGTCGCCAGCGAAGATCGCCCCCGATCGTCGCCCGATGCGTGGATGAAGCCGGCGCGCGACATGCGCGACCTGTTCGCCGACCTGCCCGAGGCGATCGCCAACACATTGGTCGTCGCGCAGCGTTGCGCGGTCGCCGCGCCCAAGCGTAAGCCGATCCTGCCCAGCCTTGCCGGCGATCGTGAGGGCGAGGCCGCGAAATTGCGCGATGATGCGCGCGCGGGGCTCGACGCGCGGCTGGCCAAGATCGAGTTGCTGGAGGGCGCGCCGCTGTCCGCGGACCGCCGCAAGGCCTATGCCGACCGGCTGGAGTTCGAGCTCGACATCATCATCCAGATGGGCTTCCCCGGTTATTTCCTGATCGTTGCCGATTTCATCAAATGGGCGAAGGATCACGACATTCCGGTCGGCCCCGGCCGCGGCTCGGGCGCCGGCTCGGTGGTGGCGTGGTCGCTGACCATCACCGATCTCGATCCGCTCCAGCTCGGCCTGCTGTTCGAACGCTTCCTCAACCCCGAGCGCGTCTCGATGCCCGATTTCGACATCGACTTCTGCGAAACCCGCCGCGGCGAGGTGATCCGCTACGTCCAGGAGAAATACGGCCGCGATCAGGTCGCGCAGATCATCACCTTCGGAAAGCTGAAGGCGCGCGCGGTGCTGAAGGACACCGGCCGCGTGCTGCAGATGAGCTACGGCCATGTCGATCGCCTCGCCAAGCTGGTGCCCAATCTGCCGGCCGACCCCTGGACGCTCGACCGCGCCTTGAACGGCGTCAGCGAGCTGGCGGCGGAATACAAGAACGATTCCGGCGTGCGCCACCTGCTCGATCTGGCGATGAAGCTCGAAGGCCTGCCCCGCCACAGCTCGACCCACGCGGCGGGCGTGGTGATCGGCGATCGGCCGCTGAGCGAGCTCGTACCGCTCTACCGCGATCCCCGCTCGGACATGCCGGTGACGCAATTCGACATGAAATATGTCGAGGGCGCGGGACTGGTGAAGTTCGATTTCCTCGGCCTGAAGACGCTGTCGGTGCTCAAGATGGGCGTCGAACTGCTGGCGAAGCGCGGCATCACGGTCGATCTCAGCGCGCTGCCGATGGACGATCCGGGCGTGTTCGAGCTGCTCCAGCGCGGCGAGACGGTCGGCGTGTTCCAGGTCGAATCGGAAGGCATGCGCCGCACCCTCTCGGCGGTGAAGCCGACGGTGTTCGAGGATATCATCGCCCTCAACGCGCTCTACCGGCCGGGGCCGATGGACAACATCCCGATGTTCGGCAGGCGGAAGAACGGGCAGGAGGAGATCGAATACCCGCACCCGCTGCTCGAAGGCATCCTCAAGGAAACCTACGGCATCTTCGTCTATCAGGAACAGGTGATGCAGGCCGCGCAGATCCTGGCCGGCTATTCGCTCGGCGGCGCCGACCTGCTGCGCCGCGCGATGGGCAAGAAAATCCAGGCGGAGATGGACCAGCAGCGGGCGATCTTCGTCGCCGGCTGCAAGGAGCACAACGATATCCCCGAGGGGAAGGCCAACGAGCTGTTCGACTTGATCGACAAGTTCGCCGGCTACGGCTTCAACAAGTCGCACGCCGCCGCTTATGCGCTGCTGACCTATCAGACCGCCTGGCTGAAGGCGCATCACGCGCCCGAATTCTACGCCGCGTCGATGAGCTTCGACATGGCGCTGACCGACAAGCTTAGCGTGTTCGTCGACGACATGCGGCGGCTCGGCGTCGCTTGCCTGGCGCCGGACGTGAACGCGAGCGAAGCTGACTTCTCGGTCGAGCCGCACGAGGATGGTTTTGCGGTCCGCTACGCACTCGCCGCACTCAAAGGGGTTGGGGAACGCGCGATGGAGGAACTCGTCGCCGAGCGGAAGGCCAGGGGCAGCTTCGCCTCGCTCGGCGATTTCGCCAAGCGGGTCGATCCGCGCCTCATCAACAAGCGCCAGTTGGAGACGCTCGGCGCGGCCGGGGCGTTCGATTCGGTCGATACCAATCGGCCGGGCATCGTCGCGGTCGCGGAAACCATCCTCGGTACCGCGTCCCGGCTGCACGAACAGCGCATCAGCGGACAGGGTGGCCTGTTCGGCGAAAGCGATGCCGGCGGCGCCGCGATCGCCCCGCTCGCGACCGCCCGCTGGACGCTCGCCGAGCGGATGGAGCAGGAGAAAGAGGCGTTCGGCTTCTATTTCTCGGCGCATCCCGTCGATCGCCACCGGCTGCTCGCCAAGATGCACGGCGCGCGCAATTACGCGGCGCTGGGCGAATTGCCGATCGCCGAAGGCCAGCGCACCGGCGCGACGATGGCCGCGCTGGTCGAGGATGCGCGCTGGCGCACCTCGGCGCGCGGGCGACGATACATGATGGCGACGCTGTCGGATTCGACCGGGCAGTTCATCGCCACCTGCTTCGACGATGCAGTTGCCGCGGATCTCGAAGATGCGGCCAAGTCGGGGGGCTGCGGCCTGCTCACTGTCGAGCTCGACCGCCGCCCCGGCGAGGAAACGCCGCGTGTCACCGTCAAGCGCATCCAGCCGTTCGAAACGCTGGCGACCAGCGCGCGCGTGGCGATGGAGCTGTCGGTCAGCGACGCGGCCGCACTTCGCCAGATCGCACAGCTCGTCGATGGCGCGCGTGGGGGGCGAGGGGAACTGCGCATCCGGGTCGCGTTGCCCAACGGCACGGCGCAGGTCCTGCTCGGCCGCGATTTCCTGCTCGATGCCGAGCTCGCCGCCAGCCTGGAAACACTGCCCGGCGTCGACGACGTGGCGTTCAAGACCTCGGAGATGCGGCTGGCGCTGGTCGGCTGATCGAGCCCCGGCGGCCACCACCGAAGATTTATTCGAACAGACGGTTCGCTCGCCTCCTTGCGGACGGAGAGGAAGCGTTGCACGATGCCCGGCGTCCGCTCACTGCCCGGAGGCGCGGTAAACGCGCCGGGGAAAGCGGGAGCGTTGGGAGAGGGCGATGCTCGGAGGCATGCAGGATTTCGAATTGCGAGTACCCCGGCTACTCGATCACGCCGCGCGCGAGCATGCGACGCGGCGGATCGTAACCCGCTGGGCGGACGGTCGCGAAACGCGGACCGACTGGGCGGGAATCGCCCGCGATGCGAGGCGGTTCGCCCAGGCCCTCGAAGGGCTCGGCATCGCGCCCGGCGATCGCATCGCCACACTGGCGATGAACCACACCAATCATCTCATCGCCTGGTATGGCACGATCGGCATGGGCGGCGTCGTTCACACGATCAACCCGCGGCTGTTCGATGACCAGCTTGAGTATATCGCCAACCATGCCGGCGATCGCGTGCTGCTCTACGACAAGACGTTCCAGCCGATCGTCGATCGCCTAAAGCCGCGCTGGACGTCGATCGAGCATTTCATCGCCTTTGACGACGCCGGCTTTGAGGCGCTGCTCGACGCGGAGAGTGGCGATTACGCTTGGCGCGAAGGCAGCGAGCGCGATCCGTGCATGCTCTGTTACACCAGCGGCACGACGGGCAATCCCAAGGGCGTGCTCTACGAGCATCGCTCGACCGTGCTTCATGCGATGAATGCGACGCAGCCATGGGTGCTGGGGCTGTCGTCGCGCGACACCATCCTCCCGATCGTGCCGATGTTCCACGCCGCCGCCTGGGGGCTGCCGTTCGCCGCGCCGCTCGCCGGGGCGGCGCTGGTCTTTTCGCAAACCAATGATGCAGCGGTGCTGTGCGACCTGATGACCGCGGAGAATGTAACGCTGGGCAGCGGCGTCCCGACCGTGTGGCTTGCCTTCTTCCAGCATATCGATGCGGGCGGCACGGTGCCGCCGGCGCTCAAGCAGATCACCGTCGGAGGCTCGGCGGCGCCGCGGGCGATGCTGGCGCGGTTCCTCGATCTCGGCATCAAGCCCACGCATCTATGGGGCATGACCGAAACCTCGCCGGTCGCAACCGCATTTGCCCCGCGCCCGGATTGGGATGAGATGCACCGCGACGCGCAACTCGACGTGATCTGTCGGCAGGGCGCGATCCCCTTCGGTATCGAGCTGCGCATCGTCGACGACGACGGCCGCGAACTGCCGCGCGACGGCTCCGTCTCGGGTCGCCTGCAGGTGCGCGGTCCGTGGATCGTCAAACGCTATTTCGGCGCCGATGCCGATGCCGTCGATGCTGACAGCTGGTTCGATACCGGCGATGTCGCGCTGCTTCATCCCGATGGCACGATGCAGATCACCGATCGCGCGAAGGACGTCATCAAGTCCGGTGGCGAGTGGATCAGCTCGGTCGATCTCGAAAATGCCGCAGTCGGGTGTCCCGGCGTGGCCGAAGCCGCGGCGATCGGCGTGGCGCACCCGCGCTGGGACGAGCGGCCGTTGCTCGTCGTCGTCCGCAAGCCCGGCAGCGACGTGACGGCGGACGCCATCCTGGGCCATCTCTCCGGCCACGTCGCCAAATGGTGGCTGCCCGACGAGATCGTGTTCGTCGAGGAATTGCCGCACACCGCGACTGGCAAGCTCCTCAAAACCGTGCTGCGCGAGCGGTTCAAGGATTACCGGCTGCACGCGGCTTGAGCTGGTTCAGTCGAACAGATCGCCCTGAGCGCCGCGCGGCGGCTTGAACAGATCGGTCCTCAGTGCGATCCGCTCGTTGGCCAGCCCGGCGCGGCGGCAGGCGATCTGGAAACGGCGGCGGATCAGCTCCGCCCACGGCCCTTGCCCGCGCATCCTGGTGAAGAAATCGGGATCGTTGTCCTTGCCGCCACGCAACGATTGGATCGTCGCCATCACCTTGCCGGCACGATCGGGAAAATGCGCATCGAGCCATGCGCGAAACAACGGGGCGACTTCGAACGGCAGGCGCACCGGTATGAAGAAGCAGCCGCGCGCCCCGGATTCGGCCGCGCGCTCGATGATATGCTCAAGGTCGCCATCGGTGATCGCCGGTACGACCGGAGCGATCGAGACATAGGCCGGCACGCCGGCGTCGGCGAGCCGGCGCACTGCCGTCAGCCGCCGTTCGGGCGCCGGCGCCCGCGGCTCGAGCGTCATCGCGATCCTGGGATCGAGGGACGTCACCGAAAGCGCCACCGCGGCCAGGCCTTGCGCTGCCATCGGCGCGATGAGATCGAGATCGCGGACCACGCGATCCGATTTGGTGGTGATCGTCAACGGGTGCCGCGTTTCGGCGAGCACGGCGATACAGTCGCGGGTGATGCCATATTGGCCTTCGATCGGCTGATAGGGATCGGTATTGGTGCCGAACGCGATCGGCTGCGCCCGATAGCCGGGCTTGGCCAGCTCGCTGCGCAGCAGGTGCGGCGCATCCGGCTTGGCGAACAACCGGCTTTCGAAATCGAGGCCGGGCGAGAGATCGTGATAGGCATGCGTCGGCCGCGCAAAACAATAGATGCAGCCGTGCTCGCAGCCCCGATAGGGATTGATCGAACGATCGAACCCGATGTCGGGCGATCGGTTGCGCGTGATGATCGTGCGTGGCTGTTCGATCGTCACCGACGTCCGAAGCGGCGGAGGCTCGCCATCGAGGTCGGTTCGCGCGTCGAGCCAGTCTCCGTCCGCCTCGGTCTGCGGCAGATTGAAGCGCGTGCTCGCCGCGTTGAGCGTCGCGCCGCGGACGGGGCGGGGGCGTTTGGCCATTGACCGAATCTACCCGACGGAATAGAACATATCAAGAACGATTGGGGAGACACACAATGCCCGCACGGCTCAATTACCTGGAGCTGCCGGTCGCCGATACGGCGCGCTCGAAGGCGTTTTTCAACGCCGCGTTCGGCTGGACCTTCGCCGATTTCGGGCCGACCTATGCCGCGACGACCAGCGGAGACACGGATATCGGCTTTCAGGCCGATACCGCGGAGAAAACCGCGGCGGCTTTGCCGGTGATCGAGGTCGATGATCTCGAAGCAGCCGAAGCGGCGGTCTGGTCGGCGGGCGGCACGATCACCCGACCGATCTTCGCCTTTCCCGGTGGCCGCCGCTTCCATTTCCGCGATCCGGACGGGCACGAGTTGGCGGTCACGCAACCCGGAGGATAGCGGTGGTGGCGCTTATCGTTCGCGCAGCCGCGGCATCAGCTCGACGAAGTTGCAGGGGGTGTGGCGGCTGTCGAGCTGGCTTGCCAGGATGCCGTCCCAGCCGTCCTTCACCGCGCCGGTCGATCCGGGGAGGGCGAAGATATAGGTGCCGCGCGCAACGCAGGCGCAAGCCCGCGATTGCACCGTAGAGGTGCCGATCTTGGCATAGCTCAGCCAGCGGAACAGCTCGCCGAAGCCGGGAATCGCCTTGTCGGCGACGCGATCGAGCGCCTCGGGCGTTACGTCGCGCCCGGTGACGCCGGTGCCGCCGGTGGTGATGATGCAATCGATCTGATCGTTGTCGATCCAGCCTTGGAGATGCGCGACGATCGCCTCGGCATCGTCCTTCAGGATCGCGCGATCGGCCAACACATGGCCTGCCACCGTCAGGCGCTCGACCAGCGTGTCTCCCGAGCGATCATCGGCAAGGGTGCGCGTATCCGAAACGGTCAGCACCGCGATGCGCACCGGCACGAACGGCGCGCTCTCGTCAATCGGCACTGGCGAGCGCGTGCTTGTCGATCGGCGGATTGATCCGCACCGCTTCGGGGCCCCTCAGCCCCGGAAAGCGCGGCCACATATCTTGGGCGAGTGCCGCGCGGCTCGGCGATTTCTTGCCTTCCTCGCTCTCGTACATCCAGTAATTGCGCAGCACCGACACCACGTAGCCGCGCGTTTCCCAATAAGGGATCGATTCGATGTAGAGCAGCGGATCGGCATTGTCGCGCGGATCGGTGTTCCAAGATGCGACCGGCACCGGGCCGGCATTGTACGCAGCGATCACCTTGGGCAGCAGGCCGCCGGTCGCCGGCTGGTCGCGCAATTGCTCGAGATAGGATTGGCCGATCTCGATATTGGTCGACGGCTTGGTCAGCGCCGCACGATCGTAGGCGCCGTCGTCATGCCCCCGCGCGCGGGCGATGTCGGTCGCCGCGGCAGGCCGGATCTGCATCAGGCCATAGGCGCCCGCCGGGCTCACCACGTCGCGCCGGAAGCGCGATTCCTGCAGCGCATGGGCATAGACCAGCGCCTTGTCGACCCGCCAGCCGCCGTCGGGTGTCCAGTTCGGCGCCGGATAGCGCGCCGCCACCGACGGCTCGGCGCCCGCCGGCCCGTTGTGCGCCAGCCACAATTGCGTTTCGGGCAGGTTGAGGTCGGCGGCGAAGCGGGTCAGCGCGGGATAATCCTGCGCCTCGCCGATCGCAGCCTGGTGGCGGATCACCTCGTCGGCCAGCTCGGGCTCGCCGATCTCGACCAGCGCCGCGGCCACCTGCACATTGGGCAGGCGCGACAGGAGCTGCCATTCGTTGCCGCCGTTCTCCGCCGGCGGTGGGGGCGGCGCCAGGCCAAGCGCCTGGCGCGACAACAGCCCGTAGAAGGTTTCCTTATATTGCGCGGCGCTGTTGAGCTCGTCCTGGATCAGGTCGGGGCGGCCGCACATCATGTTGGCGCGGCTCGCCCAATAGAGGCCCGCCGCGCGCATATCGACGTCGGTCGCGCGCGTCGCGACGGTCAGGAACGCGCTGGCCGCGGTGGTGCAATCCTTCTGGCGCCATGCGGCGAGCCCGATCGTCCAATTAGCCTGGGCGCCCCAGTCGCTCGGCGCGTCGGCGCTCTTGGCGGCCATCAGCCGGGCATTGGCGTCGTCACCGGAGAGATAATAGATCCACGCGACCCGCGCCTGCCATTCGGTCAGCGCATCGCCCGACAGGCCGCTGGTCGATTCAAGCAACGCCTGCGCCGCGACGCCATTGTCGTCCTTGATATAAGGCCGCATAGCGACCGCGAGTTGCTCGGCCGCCGCGTCGCTCGCGCCGGCATGCAGATGGACGCGATTGGGCGCGCCGGGGATCCAGCTGAGCTTCTGTTCCTGGGGAATGGTGGGAAGCTGGTCGTCGCTCGCGCCGCGCCGCTTGGCCAGCCCGGCGAGTTGGTCCGCCTCGGGCAGTTCGGGGGCCTGGGCGAGCAGCGCGAGCAGCGAATCGCGGTCGATCTTCGGCGATCCCTTCGCAGTGTAGAGCTCGGCCAGCGCGATCGCGTGGAGCGGCCCTGGCTTCATCGCGTCGAGCTCGATCCGCGCGTCGTTCCACTGGCCGGCATGGATACTGGCGAAGACCTGGCGATAGGCCGTCCGCTGCGCCGGATCGAGCTGCGCCGGGATCGCCGATTTGGCCGGCGCCGCCAGGCGGATGTTGGCATCCACGTCGCTCGGTGCCGCCAACGCGGGCGTCGCGGCGATCAGCGCTGTCGCTGCCAGCAGAAATGATTTCATGCCCCCATGCCCTCGATCAGCATCTGCAGGTCTCTCCACGCCCTGGCCTTCTGTGCCGGCTGGTCGAGGAGGAACCGCGGATGAAATGTCGCGACCGCCTCCGTTTGTCCGGCATCGTGCTTAAATACATGTAAAAGCGGCGGGCTCGCAGCCGCACTGGTCCCGAGCAGCACACGATTCGCCGCATCGCCCATCACCAGCAGCCGCCTTGGCCGGACCAGCGCGACGTGATGCCGCGCGAGATCGGCGAGCGGCGCCGTCATTTCCGGCGCGATCCGCCCCGAGGCCGGCCGCGCGACTGCGAACGAGGCGAGATAGACCGATTGCCGGTCGCGGCCGATCGCCGCCAGCATCCGGTCGAACAGCCGGCCGACGTCGCCGGACAGCAGCGTGCCTGCGCGGCCGTCGTCGCGCTCGGGCATGTCGACGACGATCATCAACCCGGAGGCCGCAGCGCCCTGCGGCGCGATCGGCACACCCCAGCCGGCATCGGGCGCATCGGCGCCGATCCGCCACGCCTCGAACTCGGTGAGCGTCGCGGGTAGCGCGGCCGGCACTGGATCGACGCCGGCTGCCGGCGCGGCAGCGGCCGGCCGGGCTTCCGGGGGCGCCAGCCAGTTGCGCGGCGCCTCGTCCACCAGCGTGTCGACGCCGGCGTCCTGCCACCATTCCAGCGCGCTTGCCGCCGCGCTTGCCCAGTCGATATGCTGATCGGCCCCCATCACGACCCTATAGAGTCACTGGTTGACGAGCTGGTCAATTCGCGTGCAGGCGGGGACCGACAAAGCGTTGCCTCCGCGCGACGAGATCGGCCGCAGCGGCTGCGATACGGGAGAAGATGATGAGCGATCGTGAGTCGATGCCCTATGACGTGGTGATCGTCGGTGCCGGGCCGGCGGGGCTGGCGGCGGCGATCCGCCTCAAGCAGCTGGCGACAGAAAACAGCGCCGAGCTGTCGGTCTGCATCCTCGAAAAGGGATCGGAAGTCGGCGCGCACATCCTGTCCGGCGCGGTGATCGACCCGCGCTCGCTCGATGAGTTGATCCCCGATTGGCGCGATCAGGGCTGCCCGCTCGCCGAAACGCCGGTCACCGAAAACCATCACTGGACGCTGTCGCGCAAGGGCAGGCGGTCGATGCCCGAATTCCTCATCCCGCCGTTCATGCGCAATCACGGCACCTATACCGGCAGCCTCGGCAACCTGTGCCGCTGGCTCGCCGGCCAGGCCGAAGCGCTGGGCGTTGAGATCTTCCCCGGCTTCGCGGCCGCTGAAATCCTGTTCGACGGCGATCGCAAGATCGTGCGCGGTGTCGCGACCGGCGACATGGGTGTGGCGCGCGATGGCAGCCACAAGCCCGACTATCAGCCGGGGCTCGAGCTCCACGCCAAATACACGCTGTTTGCCGAGGGCGCGCGCGGCCACCTGACCAAGGAACTGATCCGCCTGTTCGATCTGCGTAGCGATTGCGATCCGCAGATCTACGGCATCGGCATCAAGGAATTGTGGGATATCGCGCCCGACAAGCATGTTCCCGGTCGCGTCATCCACACCCAGGGCTGGCCGCTGAGCGAGACCGATGGCTCGAACGGCGGCGGCTTCCTCTATCACCAGGCGAACGGGCAGGTCGCGCTCGGCTTCGTCACCTGGCTCAGCTATACCAATCCGTATCTTTCGCCCTTCCAGGAAATGCAGCGCTGGAAGACGCATCCGGACATCGCGGCGATCCTGGAAGGCGGCAAGCGCGTCTCCTATGGCGCGCGCGCGATCAGCGACGGCGGCTGGCAATCGGTGCCCAAGCTGGTCTTCCCGGGCGGTGCGCTGGTCGGCGATACCGCGGGTTTCCTCAACGTGCCGCGGATCAAGGGCACGCATACCGCGATGAAATCGGGCATGATGGCCGCCGAAGCCGCGTTCGCGGCGATCGCGGCAGGCCGCGAGCATGACGAGCTTGCCGCTTATCCCGAAGCCTATCGCACCAGCTGGGTGGAGAAGGAATTGCGCGTCGTGCGCAACGTCGCGCCGCTGGTGAAGAAATATGGCGACAGCATGGGATCGGTGCTGGCCGGCATGACGATGTGGCTGGAACATTTCGGCATTCGCATGCCCTTCACCATGAAGCACAAGCCCGATCACGAAAGCCTGTGGCGCAAGGATCTGGCGCGCAAGATCGATTATCCGAAGCCGGATGGCGTGTTGACCTTCGATCGTCTCTCCTCGGTGTTCGTCTCCAATACCAATCATGAGGAGGATCAGCCCTGCCATCTGACGCTCAAGGACCCCGCGATCCCGGTCGATTACGATCTTCCGATGTACGACGAGCCCGCGCAGCGTTATTGTCCCGCCGGCGTTTATGAGATCGTAGGCGAAGAGGACGGTGATCCGAAGTTCGTGATCAACGCGCAGAATTGCGTCCATTGCAAGACGTGCGACATCAAGGACCCGACCCAGAATATCAACTGGGTCGCGCCCGAAGGCGGTGGAGGGCCCAATTATCCCAATATGTAAGCGTATTCTGCTCGGTGGCGCGACGGCGCTGGTGGTCGCCAGCCCGGCCTTGGCCGCGGCCAGCCCGAGCGATCTCGCCGCTTATCTGAAGGCACGCGCGGCCGATGCCGATGGCGATGCGGCGGCCGCGGTGGTCAGCTACGCCACCGCGCTCGATTCGGCGCCGGACAATCCCGTGATTGCGCTGCGCGCCTATCGCGCGGCGCTCGATGCCGGCGATTACCCGCTGATCGATCGCTCGGTCGCGGTCATGACCAAGGCAGGCGTCGCGCCGGCGGACAGCGCCATTTCGACGTTCGCCCAAGCGGTGGCTGCGAAGGATCGCCGTGCTGCCGATGCCGCGATCGATCGTTTCGACGGCACACCGATCGCGTTCATGGCCCCGGTGCTGCGTGCCTGGCAGGCGTTCGATCGCGGCGACAAGGATCCGATGGCAAAGCTCGAAGGCAATGCCAATCCGATCGGCCGGCGCTATTATGCCGAGAACCGCGCGCTGCTGCTGATCGCGACGGGCAACATTGCGGACGGCACGGCCGCCGCCCAGGCGTTGCTCGGCCCCGATCAGGGCAGTTTCGATTTCAGGGTCGCGGCGGCGCAATTGCTCGCCGCGAAGGGCAAGCGGGATCAGGCCGCATCTTTGCTCGCCGGCGACGATCCGGTGCTCATGGCTTATCGCGCGCAGCTTGGCGATGGCGCGCAGCCGGGTCTTGCGTTCGGCGCATCCCGCCTGTTCGATCGGCTGGCGTCGGACCTGTCGCACGACGATCCCAGTCCGCTGACGGTGGTGCTGGCGCGCGCCTCGCTGCGGATCGATCCGCGTGACGATCGTGCCCGGTTGTTGCTTGCCCAGACGCTCGAACAGCGCGAGGAGACCGGCTTGTCGCTGGCCGCGCTCGACGGGATCGATCCGAAAGGCCCGTTCGCGACCATCGCGCGCGCCGCGCGCGTCGCCGTGCTCGACGATGCCGGGGACGATGAGAAAGCGCTGCAAGCCGCCGCCCAGCTCAACAGCGCGCCGCAAGCGACCGCCGCGGATGCGCGCCGTTATGGCGATGCGCTCGTCGCGGTCGATCGCTACGCCGATGCTGCCAAGGCCTATGACGAGGCAATCCGGCGCGCGGGCGATGCGGCGGATTGGTCGCTTTATCTTCAGAAGGGCGGGGCGCTCGAACAGGCCGGTGACTGGACGGCGGCCCGTGTCGTGCTCAAAAAGGCGGTCGAGATGGCCCCCAACGAACCGCTCGCGCTCAATTACCTCGGCTATGCCGATATCGAGCATGGGGAGGACATCGGCGCGGCGATGAAGTTGCTCGAGAAGGCAAGCGCGCTCAAGCCGGGCGATCCGGCGATCACCGATTCGCTCGGCTGGGCCTATTTCAAACATGGCGATGCCGCGAAGGCGCTGCCGCTGTTCGAACGAGCCGTGGAAGGGCAGCCGGCCGACGAGACGATCAACGAGCATCTCGGCGACGCTTATTGGCAGACGGGCCGCTATTTCGAGGCGCGTTACGCCTGGCGGGCTGCCAGTGTTACAGCCGAAGGCGATGACAAGGCCCGGCTGATGGCCAAGATCGAAAATGGGCTCGGTGCCGGCCCTGTCGACAATTGACGTGACGGCGATTGTCGAGCCGGCTCCGGCCAAGATCAATCTCGCGCTGCACGTCCGCCGCCGACGCGAGGATGGCTATCACGAGATCGAGACGTTGTTCGCTTTCCTGCGTGATGGCGATCTCCTGACCGTTGCCGACGCGGACAGCGACAGTTTCGCGGTCATCGGCCCGTATGCGGCGGCGCTGGCGGGGGAGGGGACCAACCTCGTCATGGCCGCGCGAGACGCCTTTGCCCGCGCATTCGGCGCGATCGCGCCGCTGGCGATCACGCTCGACAAGCGGCTGCCGGTCGCCTCGGGCATCGGCGGCGGATCGGCCGATGCCGCCGCGCTGTTGCGCGTGCTGGCGCGCCGGCATGGCGTGACGCTGGACGATCCCCGGCTGCTCGATTGCGCGGCGTCGCTCGGTGCGGACATTCCGGCATGTTTGCTCGGGCGCGCCGCGTTCGGCACCGGGATCGGTACCGACTTGCAAGCGACCGAAAGTCTTGTCGATACGCCGGTACTGCTGGTCAATCCCGGCGTCGCCGTATCGACCGCAGCCGTTTTCCGCGCCTGGAACGGAAGCGATCTCGGCCCGCTGGGCGGGGCGGACCCGCTTGCCGCCGCCAGGGCCGGGCGCAACGATCTCGAGCCCGCGGCACTCGCCCTCGCGCCGGTGATCGGCATCGTGCTCTCCGCGCTGGCGGCGGCGCCGGGCGTGCTGCTTTCGCGCATGTCGGGCTCGGGGGCGACCTGCTTCGCCCTGTTCGAGGATCGGCAGGCGTGCGCCGCTGCCGCCACCGCGCTGCGGGCCGCGCATCCGGATTGGTGGCAGCTCGAGTCGACCCTTGCCTGATCCGCGCGGCCTCGGGCAATCATGGCCGGCATGATCGATTGGACGCTTGATGGTCCGCTCGCCGTACTGACGCTGGATCGCGGCGGCGCGCGCAACGCCGTTCCGGTGGCGGGCTGGCAGCGCATCGCCGCTGTCCTGGCGGAAGTCGCAGCCAGCGACGCGCGGGTCTTGATCCTGCGATCGGGCGTGGCCGGCATCTTTTCCGCCGGTGCCGACATCGCAGAATTTGACAGGTTTCGGGCGGATCGTGCCGCCGCCGGCGCGTTTCGCGTCGCCATGCGCGATGCAATCGATGCCCTGGCAACGCTGCCGATCCCGACGATCGCTGCCGTTTCGGGCGGTTGCTACGGTGCCGCCGTCGCGCTGATCCTCGCCTGCGATTGCCGCATTGCCGATCGCAACGCGCGCTTCGCCGTTACGCCAGCCCGGCTCGGCATTGCCTATCCCGCCGAGGACGTCGCTCGCCTGATCGCGCAGGTTGGGCGCGGACAGGCCAGCCGCCTGCTGTTCGCCGCCGAGCCGATCGACGCCGGCGAAGCCGCGCGAATCGGCTTGGTGGAAATCGCCGCGGAAGACGCCGATGGTGAGGCTCGCAACCTTGCGACGACCATCGCCGGTCACGCGCCGGAAACGATCGCGCTGCTCAAACGCGCCCTCGCCGATCCGTCGGACCCATCCCACGCCACCGCCTTCGATGCGGCATTCGCCGGCGCCGCGTTCGCGCGCGCCTTTGCTGCCTTCACATCACGAAAGTCCCGATGACCGAACCCGAAATCCTGTCCGGCAACGCCGATATCCTGCTGCTGTGCGATCATGCCTCCAACCATGTGCCGGAAGGCATCAAGCTTGGCGTTCGTCCCGAACAGCTCGATCTGCATATCGCGATCGACATCGGCGCCGAGCCGCTGACCCGTGCGCTTGCCGCAAGCCTCGACGCGCCGGCGATTCTCGCCACCGTCTCGCGGCTGGTGATCGACCTTCATCGCGAGCCGGAACACCCCGATCTTATCCCGTCGGTCAGCGATGGCCACGTCATTCCCGGCAACGCGCTTCCCGATCGCGACGCGCGGATCGCATCTTTCCATCGGCCCTATCACGAGGCACTCACCGCCCTGATCGATCGGACGGCGCCGGCGTTGCTCGCATCGATTCACAGCTTCACGCCGCGTCTCGAGACCGCCCATGCCGAGCGTCCGTGGCAAGTCGGCATTCTCTACAATCAGGATGATCGCGCCGCCCGCATCGCGATCGATCTGCTCGCCGCCGAGGGGCTCGAGGTCGGCGACAACCAGCCGTATTCGGGCAAGCTGCTCAACGCGACGCTCAACCGCCACGGCGAGGGCAGGGGGCTCCCCTATCTCGCCATCGAGGTGCGCAACGACCTGATCGCGGACGCCGCCGGCGTCGCGCGCTGGAGCGAGATTCTCACGCGTGTGATCGCCGAAACGCGCAACAGGGTTGCGTAAACGGGCTCAATCGGGAAATAGCCTGTCGCCATGACCAGCCGTTTCGACAAATCCCGCCTGCCCAGCCGTCACGTCTCCGTCGGTCCCGAGCGCGCCCCGCACCGTAGTTACTATTACGCGATGGGCATTCCTGAGGAAGACATCGCCAAGCCGTTCGTCGGCCTCGCCAGCGCCGGCAACGATTCGGCGCCGTGCAACACCACGCTCAACGCGCAGGCCGATGCTGCGCGTGCCGGGGTGATCGCCAATGGCGGCATGCCGCGCCGTTTCAACACGATTACCGTCACTGACGGCATTGCGATGGGCCATCAGGGCATGAAGTCGAGCCTCGTCAGTCGCGAGGTGATCGCCGATTCGGTCGAACTCAGCGTGCGCGGTCATTGCTACGACGCGCTGGTTACCTTTGCCGGCTGCGACAAATCCTTGCCCGGCATGATGATGGCGATGCTGCGGCTCAATATCCCGTCGATCTTCGTCTATGGCGGATCGATTTTACCCGGACATTTCCACGGGAAAGACGTCACTGTTGTCGACGTGTTCGAAGCCGTCGGCCAGCATGCTGCCGGCGCCTGCCCCTTGCAGGAACTGATCGAGCTGGAGAAGGTCGCGTGCCCCGGCCACGGCGCCTGCGGCGGCCAGTTCACCGCCAACACCATGGCCTGCGTCGGCGAGGCAATCGGGCTCAGCCTGCCCAATTCCAACATGATGCCCGCGCCCTATCCCGATCGCGCCGGCCTCGCCGTCGCCGCCGGCGAGCAGGTGATGAACATCCTCGAGAAGAACATCCGCCCGCGCGACATCTGTACCCGCGCCGCGTTCGAGAACGCCGCGCGCGTCGTGGCAGCGACCGGCGGCTCGACCAACGCCGCGCTCCACCTGCCGGCGATGGCCAACGAAGCGGGCATCGAATTCACGCTGTTCGATGTGGCCGAGATATTTAAATCAACGCCTTACATCGCTGACCTCAAGCCCGGCGGCAAATATGTCGCCAAGGACATGTACGAGGCCGGTGGCGTTTACATGCTGATGAAGACGATGCTCGACGGCGGTTTTCTCGACGGCGAGTGCATCACCGTCACCGGCAAGACGCTGGGCGAGAATATCGATCAGGTCACCTGGAACCCCGACCAGAAGGTGATCTACGACGTGAAGACCCCGCTGTCGCCGACCGGCGGCGTGGTCGGCCTCAAGGGCTCGCTCGCCCCGGAGGGCGCGATCGTCAAGGTAGCCGGCATGAAGCGCCTGCAGTTCGAAGGCCCCGCGCGCGTGTTCGATTGCGAGGAGGATGCCTTCGCCGCCGTCGAGCACCGCGAGATCGCCGAAGGGTCGGTCATCATCATCCGCTACGAAGGGCCCAAGGGCGGCCCCGGCATGCGCGAGATGCTGTCGACCACTGCCGCGCTCTACGGCCAGGGCATGGGCGAAAAGGTCGCGCTCATCACCGACGGCCGCTTTTCGGGCGGGACGCGCGGCTTCTGCATCGGCCATGTCGGCCCCGAAGCCGCCGATGGCGGTCCGATCGCGCTGATCGAAGATGGCGACATGATCCGCATCGACGCCGAAGCCGGCACGATCGATCTCGACGTGGCGGAAGACGTGCTCGCTGAGCGCAAGGCGGCGTGGCAGGCGCGACAGTCCGATTATGGGGCAGGGGCGCTCTGGCGCTATGCCCAGAACGTCGGTCCTGCCTATAAGGGCGCGGTCACCCACCCGGGAGCCCGAGCCGAACGCCATGTCTACGCGGATATCTAGCGCCCTTCTTTTGTTCCTCGCTCTGGCTGCCTGCGACAGCGCGAACCGCCAGGGCGATCAATCCGCCGCCGATCGTGGCGAGATCGACTGCGCGCCGCAGGGCGCCGCTGCGTTCAAACGCGCCTGCACGCTCGATCGCGTCTCCGGCGGCGATGGCCTGACGCTGGTCGTCCACAATCCCGACGGCGGCTTTCACCGCCTGCTCGTCACCACCGATGGCCGCGGGGTCGTCGCGGCGGACGGGGCAGAGAAAGCCAAGGTAACGATCATTGGCCCCGGTCAGATCGAGGTCGCGGTCGGTGGCGATCGCTACCATCTGCCGGCGACGGTAAAGGGCCAATCGGCTTCATGACGCCAATCGCCGGCAAGCCCGTTGTTACCGCTGCCGAAATGCGCGCCGCCGAAAACTGCGCGATCGCCGCCGGCACCAGCGCCGACGACCTCATGGAGCGCGCCGGCAAGGGCATCGCCGCCGCCGTCCACCGCCTCGCCGCCGGGGCGCCAGTTCTCGTCCTGTGTGGTCCGGGCAACAATGGCGGCGACGGCTACGTTGCCGCCACCGCGCTCGCAGCGATGGGGCACGACGTCCGCATCGCTGCGATGGCCGAGCCGTCGAGCGACGCCGCCAAGCACGCCCGCGCCGCCTGGACCGGCCCGATCGAATCCATTGCCGAGGCCAAGCCCGCGCCGGTCCTGCTCGACGCCCTGTTCGGCACCGGCCTGTCGCGCGGCCTCGATGACACGCTGTCGGCGCGCCTGTGCGAACTCGTCAACGCCGCCCGTCTCGCGATCACCGTCGATCTCCCCAGCGGCGTCGCCACCGACGACGGCACGGTGCTCAGCCCGGTCCCCGATTTCGAAGTCACGCTGACGCTCGGCGCGGTGAAGCCCGCCCATCTGCTGCAACCCGCCGCGCGCCATTGCGGCGCCGTCCGCCTGATCGACATCGGCATTGTGGCCGACAGTGCCGCGCACGTTCTCGGCAGACCTAACCTGCCGGCCCCCAGCCCGGACTCGCACAAATACAATCGCGGCATGGTCGTGATCGTCGGCGGCCCGATGCGCGGCGCCGCGTTGCTCGCGTCGACCGCGGCGATGCGCGCAGGCGCCGGCTATGTCGCGCTGCTCGATGGCGGGGCGGGCGGCCCCCACGCGCTCGTTCACCGTGCTTTCGACGACCAACCGCTCGATGACGACCGCATCGGCGCGCTGCTGATCGGCCCCGGCCTCGGCCGCAATGAGGAGGCCGCCGCCAGGCTCGACAAGGCGCTCGCCAGCGACCGCCCGCTGATCATCGACGGCGATGCGCTCCATTTGCTCAAGGACCGGCTCGACCGCCTCCGCAACCGTCCCGCCCCGGCGATCCTCACCCCGCACGAGGGCGAGTTCACTGCCCTGTTCGGCAAGCTCGACGGCAGCAAGCTCGATCGCGCTCGCACCGCAGCGCGCCAGGCAAACGCGATCCTTGTCTACAAGGGCGCCGACACCGTGATCGCCGCGCCCGATGGCCGCGCCCGCCTCGCTCGCGATGGCAGCGACTGGCTTTCCACCGCCGGCACCGGCGACGTTCTCGCCGGCACGATCGCGGCGACGCTCGCCGCCGACCTCGACCCGCTGGAGGCCGCCGCCGCCGGCGTCTGGCTCCACGGCGAGGCAGCGCGGCGTCTCGGCGCGTCATTCATCGCAGACGACTTGGCGAACGCGCTGACCGCTGTACGAGCGTCGCTATGACCCAGGACACCGAGATCATCCGCGTCGCCGCGCGCGGCGAAGGCATGACCGCCGGCGGCCGCTACGCACCGCTTGCGGCTCCCGGCGACACGTTGCTGCCCTCGGGCGAAATCGTCACCGGGCCGCACCATCAGAAGCCGCCATGCCGCCATTTCCCGCAATGCGGCGGTTGCCAGCTCCAGCATCTCGATGACGCCGCTTATGCCGGTTTCATCACCGACCGCATCGCTTCCGCTCTCGCCGCGCAGGATCTGACGACCGACATCCGCGCCCCGACCCTCTCGCCGCCCAGAAGCCGTCGCCGCGCCACGCTCCATGCCGAGCGCCGCGGCCGCCAGGTTCATCTCGGCTTCACCGAGCAGAACAGCCACGCGCTGGTCGACATGCAGGAATGCTGGATCCTGACGCCCGACCTGTTCGCATTGCTCCAGCCCTTGCGCGGCCTCCTCTCGGTGCTGCTGACCAACACGCGGCGCGCCAGTGTCACGCTCACCCGCGTCGATCAGGGCGTCGATGTGCTCATCGAGGGCGTCGAGGCGACCGGCCTCGCCGCTGCCGAGGGCCTCACCGCCTTCGCTGAGCGCCACAGGCTCGCGCGGCTTTCGCTCGACAGCGGCTTCGGCCCCGAAACGCGCTGGGAGCCCGAGCCGGTGACGATCACGCTCGGCGGCGTGCCGGTGCCGTTCCCCACGGCCGCTTTCCTGCAAGCCACCGCCGAGGGCGAGGCCGCGTTGCTCGACGCCGTTCGCGGGGCCGTCGGCCGCGCCGGGGTCGTCGCCGATCTATTCGCCGGTCTCGGCACCTTCGCGTTCGGCCTGCAGAACGCGCGTGTCTACGCCGCCGAGGCCGCGCGCGAGGCGATCCTGTCGTTGAAGGCCGCCGCCGGCCGCGCTCAGCGCCACGTCGCCGCCGACCATCGCGATCTCTACCGCCGCCCGCTCGCAGTCGAGGAACTCGATCGCTTTGCCGCCATCGTGCTCGATCCGCCCCGCGCCGGCGCCCGCGACCAGATCGCCAACCTCGCCGCGTCGAGTGCGCCGGTCATTGCTTATGTCTCGTGTAATCCCAGCAGCTTCGCGCGCGATGCGAAAATGTTGCGCGAAGGTGGCTATATGCTCGATTGGGTCCAACCGGTCGGCCAGTTCCTCTGGTCCACGCACGTCGAGCTGGCCGCGCGGTTCAGCCGCTGACCTCGTCCGGATAATCCGCCCGCACGAAATACAGTCCCTCCGGCGGTGCGTTGAGGCCCAGTGCCGCGCGGTCGCGCGCCTCCAGCGCCCGCCGCACGTCGTCTGGCCTCCATTGCCCGCGCCCGACCAGTGCCAGGCAGCCGACCATCGATCGCACCTGGTGATGGAGGAACGACCGCGCCGACGCCTCGATCACGATCGTCCCGCCGGGCCCGGCGATCACCTCGAGCCGGTCGAGCGTCCTGATCGGGCTGTCCGCCTGGCAATGCGCCGAGCGAAAGGTGGTGAAGTCGTGCCGCCCGACGAGCATTGCGGCGGCTTGCGCCATCGCGTCGATGTCTAGCGAGACCGGGATCCGCCACGCCAGCCCGCGCGCCAGCGTCATCGGCGCGCGGCGTGTGATGATGCGATATTCGTAGTGCCGCGCGACGCACGAGAAGCGCGCATGCCAATCGTCCGCCACCTCGCGACAATCGAGGATCGCGATCGGATCGGGCCGCAACAGCGCGTTCAGCCCTTCCATCAGCCGGAACGGCGTGATCGTGCGCGCGATATCGACATGCGCGCGCATGGCGAGCGCGTGGACCCCGGCATCGGTGCGCCCGGCGGCATGCACCACCGCCTCCTCGCCGGTGATCGCCGTCACTGCGCGCTCGACGGCTTCCTGCACGCTCGGCCCATGCGCCTGCCGCTGCCAGCCCATGAACGGGCCGCCGTCGAACTCGATCGTCAGCGCGAACCGGGTCAAAGCCGCGTTCCGCACGGGATCGCGAAGCCGCGCAGCAGTTCGTCCGCGCTCATCACCCCGCGCCCGGCGCGCTGCACCACCACCGGCTGGATCGCACCGCTGCCGCAGGCGATCGTCAACTCGCCGTCGATCACCTCGCCCGGCGCACCCGCGCCATCGGCCATCGCCGCTTCTAGCACGCGCACCCGCTCGTCATTCGCCTCGAACCAGGCACCGGGCGGGTTGAACGCACGCACCTGCCGCTCGACCGCCTCGGCCGGTTGCGTGAAATCGAGCCGCGCTTCCGCCTTGTCGATCTTGGCCGCATAGGTGACACCTTCCTCGGGCTGCGCCACCGCCGGATACGCGTCGAGATCACTCAGCACCGTGACCATCAGCCCCGCGCCCATCGCGCTCAGCTCGTCGGTCAACGCACCCGCCGTCTTGCCGTCGATCACGGTCCGCCCGGTCAGCCGCACCGGCCCGGTGTCGAGCCCGGCCTCCATCTGCATGATGCACACCCCGGTCTCGTCGTCGCCGGCAAAGATCGCCCGCTGGATCGGCGCCGCCCCGCGCCACCGCGGCAGCAGCGAGGCATGGACGTTGAGGCAGCCATGCGCCGGCGCCGCCAGCACCGCGTTGGGCAGGATTAGCCCGTAAGCCGCGACCACCGCCACCTCGGCCTCCAGCGCCGCGAACGCCGCCTGCGCCTCCTCGCCCTTCAGCGACACCGGCGATCGAACCTCTAGCCCCAATGCCTCGGCCCGAGCCTGTACCGGCGAGGCGACCGTTTTCTTGCCGCGCCCTGCCCGCCGCGGCGGCTGCGTATAGACGGCGACGATATCGTGCCCCGCGTCGACCAGCGCCTGCAGCACCGGCACCGAGAAATCGGGCGTTCCCATGAAGACGATCCGCATGGCGCTTGCTCTGGCCGCTTGCCCGGCCCCTAGGCAACCCCCTATCTGTTCCCTCATGGCATCCCCAGAGATCGAGGCGCTGACGCAAGCGCTGTCCCGGCTTCCCGGCCTCGGCCCCCGTTCGGCGCGGCGCGCGGTGCTGCATCTCCTCAAGAAGCGCGAGACCGCGCTCGAACCGCTGCGTGCCGCGCTCGAACAGGTCGCCGAGCGGCTCGCCACCTGCTCCATCTGCGGCAATGTCGACACGACCGATCCTTGCGGCATATGCGCGGATCACCGCCGAGACCCGCGGGCGCTATGCGTTGTCGAGGAGGTCGCCGACCTCTGGGCGCTCGATCGCTCGCGGTTGTTTCCCGGCAAGTTCCACGTTCTCGGCGGCCGGCTCTCGGCGCTCGAAGGCGTCCGCCCCGAAGACCTCGCGATCGACACATTGCTCGCCCGCGTCGAGGCCGGCGGAATCGACGAGATCGTGCTGGCGATGAACGCCACGCTGGAGGGGCAGACCACCGCGCATTACATCGCCGAGCGGCTCGAACGCTTCCCCGTCCGCCTGACTCAGCTCGCCCACGGCCTCCCGGTCGGTGGCGAGCTCGACTATCTCGACGAGGGCACCTTGGCGCAGGCGTTGCGCGCCAGGCGTCCAGTCGCTTGACGTTTCTGTTAGCCCACCCGCACCAGCCCGTTCCCCCTCCCGGCCTCCCAACAGCAGTATTCTATGGGAGGTCGGGAGGAGGAGCGGGCTGGTGCCGTCTTTACAAAAAGACGCCCGCTGCCTAGCTGACTCGCATCATGGCAGTGCTCGAAATCCTCGAAGTTCCCGATCCGCGTCTGCGCGACGTCGCCAAGCCCATCGCCACGGTGGACGACGACATCCGCGGCCTCGCCGCCGACATGCTGGAGACGATGTACGCGGCGAACGGCATCGGCCTCGCCGCGATCCAGGTCGGCATCGACAAGCGCATCCTCGTCATCGACCTGCAGGAACGCGTTACCGAGGACGAGGAAAAGGAAGGCGAGGGCGAGCCGGTCCGCGACCCGCACGTCGTCATCAATCCCGAAATCCTGTCGGTCAGCAACGAAACCTCGATCTACAACGAGGGCTGCCTGTCGATTCCCGAGCAATATGCCGAGGTCGAGCGCCCCGCGCGCTGCCGCGTCCGCTGGCTCGATGAAAAGGGCGAGACTCACGAGGAAGAGCTCGACGGCCTGATGGCGACCTGCATGCAGCACGAGATCGATCATCTCGACGGCGTGCTGTTCACCGACCATATCTCGCGCCTGAAGCGCAACATGATCATGAAGAAGCTGGAAAAGCTGCGCAAGAAAGCGGCGTAGGCCGAAGCGCTTGCCCGTCGCGGCCTGAGCGGCTAGGTTCCCGGTTCGTTCCGGGGAGCCTTCGATGTCCACAACCGCCGTCATCCTGATCCTCGCCGCGCTTGGGGTCGGGCTGCTGTTCGGATGGTTTTTCGGCAGCCGCGCCGCCGCCGCCGCGCGCGCCGAACGCGACCAGCGCACCGAGGATTTCCGTAAGGCGATTACCGATCTTGCTGGCGCCGAAGAGCGCGCGAAAGCCGCCGATGCGCTCCGCGCCGATCTCGCCACCATCCGCGACGAGCGCGACACCGCGCGCACGGAACTGGCGACGTTCAAGGCGGACATACGCTCGGCGGAAAAAACGATCGAGGAAATGAAGGCTGCGCGAGAAATCATGGCCGCGCAATTCGCCGAGGTCGCCAACAAGCTGCTTGGCGAGGCTCAGAAGAGCTTCCTCGAACGCGCGCACGAACGCTTCAACCAGGCCGGCGAATCGAACGAGGCGAAGCTGAAGGCGCTGCTCCAGCCGGTCGAGGCGACGCTCAAGCGCTACGAGGAGAATGTCGGCAAGGTCGAGAACGAGCGCAAGGAAGCCTATGGAAATCTCACCGGCCTGATCGACGCGATGCGGATCGGGCAGGAATCGGTGCGCGGCGAGGCGGCCAAGCTGGTCAACGCGCTGCGCTCGGCGCCCAAGGCGCGCGGCCGCTGGGGCGAGCAACAACTCCGCAACGTCCTCGAAACCTGCGGCCTTGCCGAGCATACCGATTTCGAGATGGAGGTCTCGGTCGACAGCGAGGGCGGCCGCCTGCGCCCCGACGCGATCGTCCGCATCCCCGGCGGCAAGAGCCTGGTGATCGACGCCAAGGTGTCGCTGAACGCCTATCAAGACGCGCACGGCGCGGTCGACGAGACCGAGCGCGCCGACTTCATGGCACAGCACGTCGTGTCGATGAAGACGCACATCAACGCGCTCGGCGCCAAGGCCTACCAGCAGCAGTTCGACGACACCCCCGATTACGTCATCATGTTCGTCCCCGGAGAGCATTTCCTGTCCGCCGCGCTCGAACACGCGCCGGAGCTGTGGGACTATGCTTTCGACCGCCGCGTACTGATCGCCACGCCGACCAACCTGATCGCCATTGCCCGCACCGTGGCGGCGGTATGGCGCCAGGAAAAACTTGCCGGCGAGGCGCGCGAGATCGCCGAACTCGGCAAGGAGCTTCATGCGCGGTTGGCGACGATGGGCGGACACGTCTCGCGGCTCGGCAAGAACCTCGAAACCGCGATGGGTGCTTACAACGCGTTTGTCGGCAGCCTCGAATCGCAGGTGATGACGAGTGCCAAGCGTTTCGAAACGCTCAACATCGAAACTGGCGGCAAGTCGATCGACGCGCTTCCCGTTGTCGAACAATCGCCGCGCCCGCTAACCAAGCTCGCCATCGCCGATGATACCGCCGAAGCGGCGGAATAGCCCGGGCGCCCACCCAGATCTCCCGTCATGCTGAACTTGTTTCAGCATCCATGGCGCACCATTGGCGTCATTTGCGCGGGTTGGTGTGATTCATGGTGGAGCCTGAACCAAGCTCGGGTGAAGGGCCGGGCGCCTCCGCTATTTCTCCGGCGCCAAGGTCGCCGTTCCGGCATCGTCACTCAATGTCATCGAGCCATCGTCCTGCCACGTCATTGTCATCGGCTGGCCGAGGATTTTGAAGAACGCATTCTCCTGATCCATCCCGGCCCCGACACACGCCATCTTGGTGGAAATCACCTGCGTTGCGGTCATGACGTCGCCCGAAATTGCGTAACCGGCGCCGAAGCTGTTGCACCCGGCGTTGCCCGAAATGCGATCCTCGGAAAAGCGAACCTTGGCTTTCCGCTCGGCCGTCGGCGCGGCGCCGTTGATGCTGGCAATCGTCCACGACGTTCCGGCGAGCTTGGGTGGCGCTGCCCCGCCTGTCGTCATGGTGGCGCCATCATGCGCGCACCCGATGAGTAGGGCCGCGCTGGCCAGTGCGATGATCGTCCGCATGAGTCCCTCCATCGTCTCGCCCACGAAACGAACGAACGGGCGAGGGGTTGCCGCTCAGCACCGCTGCTGCGCGAGCACCTCATAGGCCATCACTGCCGTCGCCACCGCGGCGTTGAGGCTGTCGGCCTTGCCCAGCATCGGCAGCTTGACCAGCAGATCGCATGCGGCGGCATAATCGGCGGGCATGCCCTGCGCCTCGTTCCCGGTCAGCAGGAAAGTCGGCGCGTCGTAATGTGCGGCACGATAATCATTGTCGGTATCAAGGCTGAGGCCGACGAGTTGGCCGGGGCCACCACGCAGCCAGACAAGGAAAGCGTCCCACGATGCCCGCACGATCGGCACGGTGAACAAGGCCCCCATGCTCGCCCGCACGGCTTCGACCGAAAAGGGATCGACGCACTCGCCGATCAGGATCAACCCGCCCGCGCCGACCGCATCGCCGGTGCGCAGGATCGTCCCCAGATTGCCCGGATCGCGCAGCCGTTCGGCGACCAGCCAGATTCCCGCGCTGGACCGATCGAGCGCATCCAGCGAGGTTTCGAATTCCTCGAACACGCCGACCACGGCCTGCGGATTGTCCTTGCCGGAGAGTTTGGAGAGGATGTCGGGCACCGTTTCGATCGCCTCGCCGCCGGCGGTCTCCACCGCCGCGATCAACGATGTGACTAGCGGATGGCCGGCGCTCGCCTTCGAAAAGAACAGCCAGGCCGGCAGCCGTCCGGTCTCGCGCGCCTCGGTCAGGATGCGCAGGCCTTCGGCGAGGAACAGCCCTTCCTCGCGGCGATGGCGCTTCTCGCGGAGTCCGCGCATCCGCTTGATCAGCGGGTTGGAAAAGGCGGTGATCTGGCGAGGCATCAGTCCTCGCCGAACTTGGCCTCGACGAGTTCGACCAGCGTGGCGACCGCGGCTTCGGCGCCATCGCCCTCGGCGCTGATCGTGATCGTGTCGCCCATCGCCGCGCCGAGCATCATCAGCCCCATGATCGAGGTGCCGGTCACCGCCTGGCCGTCCTTGGCCACCGCGACGTCGACCGGCTGCGACGAGGCGAGGGTGACGAACTTGGCGCTTGCCCTGGCGTGCAACCCGCGTTTGTTGGTGATGAGCACCGATCGTTCGGCGCGCATCAGGCAGCCGCCTCGCCGAGCACCTCGGAAGCGACCGAGATATATTTGCGCCCGGCCTCGCGCGCGGCGGCTACCGCGTCGGTCACCTTCATCGCCTTGCGCGCGCCACCCAGCCGAATCAGCATCGGCAGGTTGATGCCGGCGATCACCTCGATGCGGCCGGCCTCCATCAGTGAAATGGCGAGATTGGAAGGCGTGCCGCCGAACAGATCGGTCAGCACGATCACGCCGCGGCCCGAATCGACCTCGGCAATCGCCTCGGCGATATCCTGGCGGCGGGCTTCCATATCGTCATCGGGGCCGATGCAAACCGTCGCGATTCGCTCCTGCTTCCCTACGACGTGTTCCATCGCGGTCACGAATTCCTGGGCCAGCCGCCCATGCGTGACGAGTACCAAGCCGATCATGCGTAATGCGTTCCCGAAACTCTCATCTCTTGGTCGGCGCGTCTTCGAGCGAGTCCTGCGGCGCCGTTGCCAGATCGCGATGCGCGACCGTGGGCGAAAAACCCGCGTCGCGCAACCGTGACGCCATGCGATCGGCGACATGAACCGACCGGTGTCTCCCCCCGGTACACCCGAAGGCCACCGTGACATAGGCCTTTCCTTCGGCCCTGTAGCGCGGCAGCAGGGTCAGCAACAGCGCCTCGATCTGCGCCATTGCCTCGTTATAGGTCGGGTCGGCGGCCACATAGGCGGCGACATCGGCATCGAGCCCGGTCCCCGGCCGCAGCACCTCGTCCCAATGCGGATTACGCAGGAATCTCATGTCGAAAACGAGGTCGGCATTGGACGGCAGCCCACGGGAATAGCCGAACGACATCACCGACAGCACCGTATCGCCGATCCCCTGCCGCGCGAACTGCGATCGGATTTGCTGAGCGAGGTCGTTCTGGGCCAGCGCGGTCGTGTCGATCAGCCGGTTCGCCCATCGCCTGAGCGGCGCGAGCAACTCGCGTTCGCGCGCGATCCCGTCGCTCGCCGGCCGGTCGAGCGCCAGCGGATGGCGGCGGCGCGTCTCAGCATAACGGCGCTCCAGCTCGCTTCCCGCGCAATCGAGGAACAAGGTGCCGATGTCGTGGCCATGCTCGTCGCGCAAACGCTTGATCCGCTTGACGATCCGTTCGGGCTCGAACCCCCGAGTGCCGGCCCCGAACCCGATCGCCAGCGGTCGCGAATCGCCGTCGGTGCCTTCGGGCAGCGGGCTCGCCAGCAGGCGGTCGAGCAGCACCAGCGGAAGGTTGTCGACGACTTCCCAGCCCAGATCCTCGAGCGTCTTGAGCACGGTCGATTTGCCCGCGCCGGACATGCCGGTGACGAGCAGGATGTCCTTGGCCGCGTGCGCCACGGCTCAGCCCGCGACTCGTGCCAGCGCGAGCCCGACCTTGATCGCGGCCGACGCTTCGCGGGCATTGAGGGTGATCATCGGCACCACGATGCCGGCGATCGTGCGGATTTCGCCGTCGTCCGGCATCCGCTCGACCTGTTCCGATAGGCAAACGACCAGCGCGACGGGCACCCGTTCGCCATGGGGCATGTCGACGATGCCGATCCCGCGCACCTCGATCTTGCCCGCGATCGTCGCCGGCGGTTGCGCCAGCAGGCGGTCTCGCTCGCGAACCAATACCGTGTAATCGTCCGAAACCAGCCTGGCGCCGCGATCGATCAGGCGGAGCGCGAGGTCGGACTTGCCGCTGCCCGACCGCCCCTCGATCAGCACCGCGCGGCCGTCGATCGCGACGCACGACGCGTGCAGCGTCTCCGAGGAAACATTGGTCATCGCTCGCCCCCTGCGCCCGCCAACGGCAGCTTCACGACGAACCGCGCGCCCGACAATCGGTCCTCGCGCGATTCGACCGCGATTTCGCCTTGATGCCCCTCCACGATCGTCCGCGCAATGGCGAGGCCGAGGCCGGAATGCTTGCCGAACTGTTCACTATGCGGACGGATCGACTGGAAGCGGCGGAAGATCGCCTCGCGCGCTTCTTCCGGCACGCCGGGCCCTTCGTCCTCGACGCGCACGACCAACTGCCCCTGATCCGCGCCGGCGGCGATGGCGACCAGCCCGCCATCGGGCGAAAAGGAGACCGCATTGTCGATCAGATTCTCGAACACGCGCTCCAGCCGGCCACCGTCGCCCAGTGTAACCAGCGTGTCACCCGGCTTGCGATCGAACATCAGCCGCACGCCGCGCCCGACGCCGCGCTTTTCATGCGTTTCGATCAAGGCCGCGATCATCGCGCCGATATCGACGGGATCGAACTTGGCGCGGCTCAATTGCGCGTCGAGGCGAGACGCTTCGGAAATATCGGTAATCAGCCGGTCGAGCCGATGCACGTCGTCCCGCGCCACGTCGATCAGCTGTGCCTGCAAATCGGGATCGCGGATCGTGGTCAGTCCCTCGATCGCCGAACGCAGCGAGGCGAGCGGATTCTTCATCTCATGGGTCACATCGGCGGCGAAGGATTCGGTCGCGTCGATCCGTGCCCGGAGCGCCAGGCTCATGTCGGAAAGCGCGCGTGCCAGCATCCCGATCTCGTCGCGCCGCGAGGGCAGCCGCGGCACCACCACCTCGCGCGCGCGCCCCAGCCGCACCCGCACCGCGGCGCGCGCCAGCCGCCTGAGCGGGCGAACGATCGTCCGCGCGAGGAACAGCGACAGCAGGATCGACACGATCGTCACCGCGCCCAGCACCACGCTCAGCCGCGCGCGTTCGACGCGCACCGTTTGGGTGACGTCGCGCGCATTGATCGTCGTCATGATCGCGCCGCCGGTCGGCAGCGGCGCCGCCGCCGTGATCACCGGAGTACGGTCGGGTGCCCGCCATACCGTCGCCGGCGCCTGGTTCGCCGAGAGCGCGGTGCGAACGTCGGGCCAATAGCGCCCATCGTCATCGGGCGCCTCTCGATAGAGCGGTGCCCGCGCTGCGCCCACCACCGTATCGATCACCGCATCGAGAAACCGCGCGACGCTTTGCTGCCATGGCTCCTTGTCGGGATCGATCAGCACGAAATTGCGCAGCCCCATCCGCCGGGTGTCGACCGCTTCGCGGCCATCGGCATTATAACGGCGAATGCGCGTCCGGGTCTCGCGCGCGAGCCGGAGCGTCATCGCGTCGCGATTGGCCGGCGGCGCGGCGCTCACCGCCTCGGCGATCAGCCGTACCTCGCGGCTCGCCTGGTGCATGCGTGCGTCGAGGATGCGGGTGCGATACGAATCGAGATAGAAAAACCCGCCCGCGAGCAGCGCCAGCGCGAAGATATTGACCGCCAGGATACGCCGCGTGAGCGAAACCCGGCCCGACCAGCGCAACGCCAGATCGCGCTCGCGCGGCTCATTCCTCGGCAAATCGGTAGCCGGCGCCATAAAGGGTTTCGATCGCATCGAAGTCGGGATCGGCCTGGCGGAACTTGCGGCGGATGCGCTTGATATGGCTGTCGATGGTGCGATCGTCGACATAGATGTCGTCGTGATAGGCCGCGTCCATCAGCTGGTTCCGCGTCTTCACCACGCCGGGGCGCTGCGCCAGCGTTTCGAGGATCAGGAATTCGGTGACGGTGAGCGTAACGTTCTTGCCGCCCCAGGTGACGCGATGGCGCGCCGGGTCCATCGACAGCCGCCCGCGCTCGAGCTTTTCCACGCTCGTCTCGGCATCCTCGTCGCCCGGTTTCTGCGCCAGCTCGGTGCGGCGCAGGATCGCCCGGGTCCGCGCGATCAGCAGGCGCTGCGAAAACGGCTTGGCGATGTAATCGTCGGCCCCCATCGCCAGGCCCAGCGCCTCGTCCAGCTCGTCGTCCTTGGACGTCAGGAAGATCACCGGCACGCTGCTTTTCTCGCGCAGCCGGCGCAGCAGCTCCAGGCCGTCCATTCGCGGCATCTTGATGTCGAAGATCGCCAGATCGGGCGGATTGTCGGTGAGCGCCTTCAGCGCCGTCTCGCCGTCCGAATAGACGCGCGTCAGGAACCCCTCGGCCTGCAATGCGATCGACACCGAGGTCAGGATGTTGCGGTCGTCGTCGACGAGCGCGATCGTAGCCGTCATTGCGCTTGCCTCCGTATTGGCCGGGCCTTGTGCCGTAAGCGAAACCGCGCCGGTGCTCAACCATCACGTGCCGGCGCGCCGGCTCATCCCTCGCCGGGCGGCTTCAGCGCCGCGGCCAGCGATGCCGTCCCGCTGCCGCGTCGCGCCGGCTTGGGCTGCGACGGGCTGGGCGACCAGCCGGTGAGAAACACGATGTCGAATGTCTCTGCGAGACGTCCGTCATCGCCTGCGCGCTCTGCGAACAAGGCGGCAGCGCGGCCAAGCGCGGCGCGCGACAAGGGCTGCCGCTGGGCGAGCATGTTGCTCGCGCCCATCCCGCGCAGGTCGGCGAGCAGCGTGCCGAGGCTCGCATAGCGCACCGTGAGCGTCTCCAGATCGGCGACCGGCAGCGCAAAGCCGGCGCGCACCAGCAGATCGCCGGCCGAGCGCACGTCGATGCGGGGATGCGCGCGCGCTGCCGGGCGGTCGCCTTCGGCGGCGAGCAGCAGGCTGCGCAGCGTGGCGAGGCTGTCGCCGCCGACGAACGCGGCGAGGAACAGGCCGTCGGGCTGCAGCATCCGCCGGGCGAGCGTCAGCGCCCCGGGCAAATCGTTGACGCTGTCCAGCACGCCGGCCGAGACGACCAGGTCGAACGTGCCATCGGCAAAGGGTGGCCGGTCTTCATCGGCCTGCACTCCGCCGGATGAGCGCGCGAACCGATATCCGGCATCGAGCCGCGCGATCCGCGCGCCGGGCGGCGGCGTGAACGCACCGTCGAAGCTGCCGAGATCGAGCACGGCGCCGAAGCCGCGCTTCACCGTCTCGAGGCGATCCATGATACCGTCGAGCATTGCCGCCCGAAGGAAATCGTGCGCACTGTATTGCGCGGCGGCGCGGTCGCGGCGACGGCGGCGCAGGGTGCGGTCGAAAAGGTCAGGCGTGCTCACGCCGGGCCTTGTGGCGATCGATGAGGGGCGCGGCAAGGGGGGCAGGATATGCGAACATTGCGCCGCGCGGCCGCGATCGCCGTCGATCTCGCTTTGCCGCCGCGTTGCCCCGGATGCGGCGCGGTGACGCGCGCCCCGCACCGTTTTTGCCCCGATTGCTGGCAGGCGCTCCACTTTCTTGGTCCGCCGTGGTGCGCCGGCTGCCAGGCCCCGTTCGCTTATGATCGCGGCGAAGGCGCCTTGTGCGGCGATTGCCTTGCCCGGCCGCCGCGCCATTCCGGCATCTTCGCAGCCGTCGCCTATGGCGACATCGCACGGAACGTCGCGCTCAAGCTCAAATATGGCGGACGGATGGCTCTGGCCGAAACGATGGCGGGCCCGATGGTCAGGCGGTTTCCGGCCAATACCGACCTGATCGTTCCGGTGCCGCTGCATCGCCGCCGCCTGCGATCGCGCGGGTTCAATCAGGCCGCGCTGATCGCCGCCGCGATCGGTCGTGAAACCGACGTGCCGAGCGACCTCTTCCTGCTCGAGCGGCGACGCGCGACGCCGGTGCTGCGCGGGCTCGGCGCCAGGCAGCGAGTTGCCGCGGTCAGCGGCGCCTTTTCGGTTCCTGACCGCCGCAAACCGGCGCTGCGCGGCAAGCGGCTGGTCCTCGTCGACGATGTCCATACCAGCGGCGCGACCGCCGCGGCCTGCACGGCCGCTTTGCTCGCCGCGGGCGCGGCGAGCGTCGCCATCCTGTGCTGGGCGCGCGTCCTCGACGGCGAGAGTGATTGACAAGCGCCCCGCCGCGCCACACCTCGGCTTCATGGCGAAAGTTGAAATCTACACCAAGGCATTCTGCGGCTATTGCCACCGGGCGAAGGCATTGCTCGAGGGCAAGCAGGCCGCGTTCGAGGAATATGACATCACCATGGGCGGGCCGAAGCGCGCCGAGATGATCGATCGTGCCGGCGGCCGCACCACGGTGCCGCAGATCTTCATCGATGGCGCTCATATCGGCGGGTCGGATGAGCTTGCCGCGCTCGATCGCGGCGGCAGGCTGGATGCGCTGCTGGCGCCATGAAGATCGCGCTGGCGCAGATGACGAGTGGGATCGACCCCGCCGCGAACGCCCGAACGGTTGCCGAGGCGATCGCCGAGGCAGCCGCCGGCAGCGCGGCGATGCTGTTCACGCCGGAAATGTCCGGCGTGCTCGATCGCGATCGCGCGCGCGCTGCCAATAGCATTGCGTCCGAACAGCAGGACGTCACGCTCGCCGCGGCGCGCGACGCGGCGGCCAGGCACGGCATCTGGGTTCACATCGGCTCGCTGGCATTGCGTCGCGACGACGGCAAATTCGCCAACCGCGGCTTCGTCATCGATGCCGCGGGCGAGATCCGTACCCGCTACGACAAGCTGCATCTGTTCGACGTCGATCTGCCCACCGGTGAAAGCTGGCGCGAATCGGCGGCCTATGCGGCGGGTGAAACGGCGGTGGTGGTCGATACGCCGGTCGGCACCTTGGGCCTGTCGATCTGCTACGATCTGCGCTTCGCCGATCTCTATCGCGCCTTGTCCAGCGCGGGCGCTACGATCCTGTCGGTCCCTGCCGCTTTCACCCGCCCCACCGGTGCCGCGCATTGGCACCTATTGATGCGCGCCCGGGCTATCGAATCGGGCGCGTTCGTCGTCGCCGCGGCGCAAACCGGCACGCATGAGGACGGCCGGGCGACCTACGGCCATTCGCTCGTCATTGGCCCCTGGGGCGATATCCTGCTCGACATGGGCGAAGCGGCCGGTGTCGCCTTCGCCGAAATCGACCTTGAAAGCGTTGCGGCGGTGCGGGCCCGCATTCCGGTGCTCGCACACCGGCGTGCGATCCCGCAGGTGGAGCATGTGCGATGATCGTCTATGATCTGCGATGCACGACCGGGCATGTGTTCGAGGCGTGGTTCGGATCGAGCCGCGATTATGAGGATCAGCGCGCCCGCGGCTTGCTCGAATGCCCGCTTTGCGGCGACCGCGAGATCGGCAAGGCGGTGATGGCGCCCAACGTGCCGGCAAAGGGCAACACGAAGATCGAGGCGCGGCCGCCGGACCCGGCAGCGGTGAAGGCCGCGCTTGCCGCGCTCGCCGCTGCCCAGCGCAAGGCGCTCGATGGCTCGACCTGGGTCGGCACCGGCTTCGCGACAAAGGCGCGCGCGATGCACGATGGCGAGATCGATCACGCCCCGATCCATGGCCAGGCCAGCGCCGCCGAAGCCCGAGACCTGATCGAGGATGGCATTCCGGTGGCGCCGCTCCTGTTCCCCGTCGAGCCGCCCGAGACACGCAATTGACCGTTCCCGCGCACGCCTCTACGACGCGGCGCGCGTGCCCCCGTAGCTCAGCAGGATAGAGCGACGGTTTCCTAAACCGCAGGCCAGAGGTTCGAGTCCTCTCGGGGGCACCAGCATCAGAACACCAGCGCCATTTGCGCCTCGGCGTGCGGTTCGGGCGCCGCGAAGCCCGATACCGTGACGCCGAGCAGCCGGATGCCGGTGCGCGGCGGGTAGATCGTCCGGACCAGTTCGACAGCCACGGTGCGCAGCGTGTCGCGATCGGCGACGGGGCGGGGCAGGGTGCGACTGCGCGTGGCGATCTTGAAATCGGCGAACTTGATCTTCGTCGTCACCGTGCGGCCGTACATTTCGGCCTTCTCGCACCACGCCCAGACGTCGTCCGCCTGGCCGATCAGGCCGGCCTCGATCGCGGCGGGATCGGTCAAGTCGACATCGAAAGTGGTTTCCGATCCCGAGGATTTGCGCGCGCGATGCGGCGATACCGGCCGATGATCCTCGCCGCGCGAAATCGAATGATACCAGCGCCCCGCCTTGCCGAACCGCCGTTCGAGAAATGCGACATCCTGCGCGCGCAGATCGGCGCCGGTGAAAATCCCCATCCGGTTCATCTTCGCCGCGGTCTTCGGCCCGATGCCGTGGAACCGGCCGACCTCGAGGCCGGCGACCACGTCCGGGCCGCGCGCGGGCGTGATGACGCATTGCCCGTTCGGCTTGTTCATGTCCGACGCTAGCTTGGCGAGCAGCTTGTTGTACGAAATGCCGGCGGATGCCGTCAGCTTCGTCTCGGAAAGGATGCGGGCGCGGATTTCCAGTGCCGTATCGGTCGCGGACGGCAGGCCGCGGCGGTTTTCGGTGACGTCGAGATAAGCCTCGTCGAGCGACAGCGGCTCGATCAGGTCGGTATAATCAGCGAAGATTTCGCGAATCTGCCGGGAAACCGCTCGATAGACGTCGAAACGATGCCGCACGAAGATGAGGTCGGGGCATAATCGCGCCGCCGTCACTGATGGCATCGCCGAGCGCACCCCGAACCGGCGCGCCTCGTAACTGGCCGCCGCCACGACGCCGCGCCCGCCCGAGCCGCCGACCGCCACGGGCTTGCCGCGTAACTCGGGATGATCGCGCTGCTCCACCGACGCGAAGAAGGCGTCCATGTCGACATGGATGATCTTGCGGCCGGTCATTGCCGGAACATGATAGGAACGCGCGCGATCAAAGTCACGCGTTTCGAAGTGCGCACTTGTGATGTGCCCCTCGGCGACTTGTGCGGTGCAGCACCGAATCAGGGTTGCGCCGCCGCAATATTGACGACAGTCTCGCTGTCAATAGCCACGACCAAGACAAAAGGCGGGGAGAGGAAAATGGATTTGGGGCAATTGGCCATGCTGGCGATTTGCGGCATCGGCACCTTGGGCGCGCTTACTGCCATGGCGTTCTTCGCGCAGAAGAATTCGACGCGCAGACCTTAGTTTTATCTTGCAGGGATCGGGGCCGGCGGCCGCAGTAAACGGCCGCGGGCGCTGGTTCGATTCACATGATTGACGCGGACTGGTCATCGCGGCGTCATCGCCGCGGCGTAGCGGCGCGGCGGGGAGAACCGCCATGCCCGATCGGTCGTATGCCAATGGCGCTGTCCGCGCCGCCGTCCACCGCCACCGCCAACTTAGCCGCCAGGGGCTGCTCGAACGCGCCTTCACCTTCGCCTTCCGCGGCCTGGTCTATGCGCAGATCTGGGAAGACCCCGCGGTCGACCTCGAAGCACTGGCCGTCACCCCCGATTGCCACATCGTCACGATTGCCTCGGGCGGGTGTAACGTATTGAGTTATTTGACGGCTGATCCGCGCGCGATCACCGCGGTCGACCTCAATACGGCGCACGTCGCGCTCAACAAACTCAAGCTCGCGGCGGCGCGCCATCTGCCCGATCACGCCCACTTCCGCCGCTTCTTCGCGATCGCCACCCGCGACAACATCGCAGCCTATCACCAATATGTCGCCCCGCACCTCGATGACGTCACCCGCCGCTATTGGGAAGGGCGGGGGCTCAATGGGCGCCGTCGCATCAGCGGTTTTGCGTCGGGGTTCTATAAGCGCGGGCTGCTCGGTCATTTCATTGGTGCCGCGCATCTGCTCGCGCGGCTTCATGGCATCGATCCCGGCGTTATCCTCTCTGCTCGTTCGCTCGACGAACAGCGTGCGATTTTCGACGCGAAGCTCGCTCCGTTCTTCGACAGCGGTTTCATCCGCTGGCTCGCCGACCAGCCCGCCTCGCTGTTCGGGCTCGGCATCCCGCCGGCGCAATACGAAGCGCTGGCCGGCGACCAGGAAATGATCGCAGTGTTGCGCGCCCGGTTGCAGCGGCTCGCCTGTGATTTCGATATCGCCGACAATTATTTCGCCTGGCAAGCGTTCGGTCGCGGCTATGGTAAGGGGGCTACTGCGCCGGTTCCGCCGTATCTGCAGGCTCGTCATTATGCTGCAGTTCGCGATCGCATCGATCGGGTGGAAATTCGCCACGCGAATTTCGTCGATGATCTCGCCGCGCGGGCCGATGCGACGATCGACCGCTATGTGCTGCTCGATGCGCAGGATTGGATGACCGACGCGCAACTGGCGGCCTTGTGGACCGAGATCACCCGCACTGCCCGTCCCGAGGCCCGCGTCCTGTTTCGTACCGCCGGCGAGCCGACCATTCTGCCCGGGCGCGTGCCCGATGCCATTCTGTCGCGTTGGGATTATCGCGCCGCGGAGTCGCGCGATTTCACGCGGCGCGATCGGTCGTCAATCTATGGCGGCGTTCACCTCTATGTGTTGGGAGACCGGGGCTGACCGCGCACGACCACGCCGATCGCATGGACGCGATGTATCGCACCCAGCGCCACATCTATGACCTGACCCGCAAATATTATCTGCTCGGGCGCGACCGCCTGATCCGCGAACTCGCACCGCCGCCGGATGGCACCATCTTGGAGATCGGCTGCGGCACCGGGCGAAACCTGATCGCGGCCGCACGTGCCTGGCCGCGGGCCCGCCTTTATGGCCTCGATATCTCCAATGAAATGCTGGCAACCGCCCGCAACAACGTCGCGCGTGCCGGGCTTGCCGATCGAATTCGGCTCGCTCAAGCCGATGCCGCCGATTTCGACCTGCTGGCGTTATGCGGGTGCCAGCGTGTCGATCGCGCTTTTCTTTCGTACACCCTGTCGATGATCCCGCCGTGGCAGGCCGCGATCGCCAACGCCGTTGCTATCGCCGACCGCGTCCACATCGTCGATTTCGGCCAGCAGGAACGGCTGCCCGCAGTGTTCCGGAAGGGCCTGCTCGCCTGGCTCCGCCGCTTCCACGTAACCCCGCGCGCCAACCTCCACGCCGAAGCGAAAACGATCGCCGCGCAGTGGAACCTGACAGCCGAAACTGCGTCTCACTATCGCGGCTACGCCTGGAGCGCCGTGCTCGGCTGAACTGGTGGAGGGGGTGGCTCCCTGAGTAGGATTCGAACCTACGGCCGCTCGATTAACAGTCGAGAGCTCTACCGCTGAGCTATCAGGGAACGATGTCGAGGGCGGCTCTATACCGCCTCGAATTCAGGATGCAACCCATCACGCGATGAATTGCTCCATCGTGATGCGATCATCGAGCGCGTGTTCGGGATCGAACAGCAATGTGAGATCGCGGGCGCGGTCGATCGCTATCTCGACCTTGGCCACCTCGCGCACCTCGCGCTGGTCGGCGACCGCGCTCACCGGACGTTTGGCGGCATCGAGCACCCGGATCGAGATGCGCGCCGAATCGGGAACGATCGCGCCACGCCAGCGCCGCGGCCGGAACGGGCTGATCGGCGTCAGCGCCAGCAGTGACGAGGCGAGGGGCAGAATCGGGCCCTGCGCGGAGAGATTATAGGCGGTAGACCCCGCCGGCGTGGCAACGAGAATGCCGTCGCAAGCAAGTTCGGGCAGCACCACGCGCTCGTTGAGCGTGACTTCCAGCTTCGCCGTCTGCCGCGTTTCGCGCAGGAACGAGACTTCATTGATCGCCGGAATGACATGCGTTTCGCCAGAGACCGTCGTCGCCGTCATCCGCAGGGGCGTGACCTTAAACGGCCTGGTCGCGGCCAACCTTGCCTCAAGACCGCTCGACCGCCACTCGTTCATCAGGAAACCGACCGTCCCCAGGTTCATGCCGAACACCGGCACCACCGGCGTCCGGCGATCGAGTTGGGCGTGAAGCGTCTGCAACATGAATCCGTCGCCGCCCAAGGCGATCACGGTTTCGGCTTCGGCGATCGGCACCCATTCATAGCGCTCGCGCAAATCCACCGCCGCAGCCTGGGCTTGCGGCGTCGGCGAGGCGAGGAGGGCACGGCGGGCGCCGTTCATCCGCCGGTAACGCTCATATGACGTTCGACCGCCGGCGCGGCGCCAGAAACGATCTGAAAATCGTGTCGCGCGGGCTTTGCCGCCATCGCGGCATCTATTGCATCGTCCACCGCGTCCAAGCCGCCACGACGAAGCGCCTCCTTCAGGTCGACGCGATCGCCATGCCCGAGGCACATGTAGAGTTTGCCCTCGGTGGTCAGTCGTACGCGGTTACACCCGTCACAGAAATTGGCGGTGAGCGGCGAAATCAGCCCGAGCCGGGTCTGGCTGCCCTCGACACGCCAATAGCGGGCAGGGCCGCCTGTCGTACGATCGATCTCGCGAATGAGGTCGAAGCGCCCGCGCAACGCTTCGAAGGCTTCGGTGAGCGGCAGAAAACGCTCGGCGCGATCCTCGTCGATCGCGCCGAGCGGCATCGTCTCGATCAGCGTCAGATCGAAACCATGATCGACGCACCACAGCAACATCGGCGCGATTTCACGATCGTTGAGACCCTTGAGCGCCACCATGTTGATCTTGACGGCGAGCCCCGCATCGCGTGCCGCGAAGATGCCGTCGATCACGCGGGAGACATCGCCATGCCGCGTAATGTGGCGGAAAGTTTCCGGATCACGACTGTCGAGGCTGACGTTGATCCGCTTGATCCCCGCCGCAGCCAAGGTCGACGCATGCTCGCTCAGACGATTGGCATTGGTCGTCATCGTCAATTCGTCGAGACCGTGGCCGAAGTGGCGTCCCAACCGCGTCGCAAGCTCGCCGATCCCGCGCCGCACGAGTGGTTCCCCGCCGGTCAGCCGGATTTTGCGCACCCCGCGCGCAACGAAGCGATCGGCGATCGCCGCAATTTCCTCGAGCGTCAGCACTTTGTCGCGCGGCAGGAAGCTCATGTGCTCCGCCATGCAATAACGACAACGCAGATCGCAGCGATCCGTCACCGATATGCGCAGATAGCTGATTCTGCGGCCGTGCTGATCGATCAAGGCTGAGGCGGGGGCCATGACTTGGGAGCTAGGCTTTCGTCGACTGGCAAACAAGCCCGTTTGCGGATTGGCCTTGCCGCGATAGGACGGAGTGTGGAACGTGCCCTCGTGCCGTTCCGAAGTGGCGGAGGGGGTTTGAGCGACTTTGAGATCCGATCGGCGGGCACGGCGGCGCCGCTTTTCTTGTTGTCTCCGACGGCGGCGGAGGGGCTTGCTGCATTGGCAGCCGCAGGGGGCTGGCGTGTGGTCCTCGCGGATGGGCCGGAAGACGCCGAGCGCCGCTTCCTGGCCAGTGGCGCCGGCGTTGCCCTCGTCGATATTCGCTCGGGGGTTGAAGCGGGCCTTGCCGCCGTGCGGGCGATCAGCGAAGCGGTTGAAACGACCGGTGCCGGATTGCTGGCCCTGCTGGACCGCAATGACAGCGCCTCGCTCGGTCGCTTGTTCGACGCCGGCGCGACCCATTTCCTGCTCACGCCAACCAATCCCGCAGATGTGCTGCAAGCGCTGCGCTATGCCACGCGCCATGCCGCCCGGATCGGTGCGATCCGTGATTTGCCGGCGCCCCCGGCTACGGGGCCCGGCGCCCTGTCTTCCGCGGGTGCGCGCCGTTGGCTCGATCGCGCTCTTGCGGGGCAGGGGGGGCGGATCACGGTCTTGCTGATCGCGCTTACCCGGTTCGACCTCGTCAACGCGAGCTATGGCCGCGCCGCCGGTGACGCGGTGCTGACCATGGCGCTCGAACGGATTGAACATGTGACGGCGGAACTCCTCGGCAGCCGCGCGATCGTCGCGAGGATGAGTGGCGCGGAATTCCTGGTTGCCGCACGCGATCCCGATGCGCGGGCCGATCTCGCGGCCGAACGCCTAGCGGCCGAACTGGCCCGCACCTACCCGGTGGCGGACACGCCGATTGTCATCGCTGCACGGATCGGCATTGCGGGCGCCGAGCACGACGATCAGGCCGGCAGCCTGCTGCGCCGCGCGAGCGAGGCCCTTGCCGAAGCCAAGGCTTCGGATGGCGCCGTGATCCGCCGTGCCGGAAGCGACGGGATCGAAACCATGCCGATCGAGAAACTGGCGATCGACCTTCGCCACGCCCTCGATCGCGACGAGATCGACGTGCTGTTCCAGCCGCAGGTGATGATCGCCACCGGGGCTATCGTCGGCGTCGAGGCGCTTGCGCGCTGGGAACACGGTCGGCTCGGCGCGCTGGGGGCGGAAACGCTGTTTGCCGCGGCCGAACGCGCCGACTTGGCGATCGCGCTGTCCGATCGAATCCAGCAAAAGGCGTTGGCCATTGCCGCGTCCTGGCCGGCCGCGCTCCGAGCGTTGCGCCTGTCGATCAATCTTACCGCAGCCGATATCGCTCGGCCGGGTTTTGCCGACCTGTTTCTCGACCGCATTGATACCGGTGGCTTCCCGCGCTCGCGATTGACGGTGGAGATCACCGAATCCGGCCTGATCGACGATCTCGGCGCCGCTGCGGCATTGTTCGCGATGTTGCGGGGCGCGGGGTGTCGCGTCGCCATCGACGATTTCGGGACCGGCTATTCGAGCCTTGCCTACCTGAAGGCCTTACCGCTCGATTATCTGAAGATCGACAAGCATCTGGCGCAGGATATTGCAGGAACGCCGCGCGATCGCGTGGTGGTGCGCGGCGTGATCGAAATGGCGCGCTCATTGGGGCTTGGCGTGATCGCCGAAGGGGTCGAGACGCCCGAGCAGCTCGATCTCCTCGCCAAGGAGGGGTGCAATTATTACCAGGGATTCCTGTGCGCCGAGGCGCTGTCGAGCGAGGCGCTGGCGGCGTTGGTCGAGAGAGGACAAGGGCGATGAGAGCAATCGGTTTGGCGGCGGCCGCGATCGTGTTTTCCACACCGGTGGCAGCCCCGACACCGGCGGAGCATGCGCAGCAGGCGGTGATGGCGGCGATGACGGACAGCGCAGCAGGGTGGAATGCGGGCGACCTCGATCGCTTCATGGCAGTCTACGCCGATGCGCCGACGACGACCTATGTCACCGGCAACGGCCTCGCCCATGGCAAAGCCGACATCGCATCGCACTATCGCGATTATTTCGGCGGGGCCAAGGATGCTGAGCGCGGCACCCTGTCGTTCCAGATGCTCGATTTCCGGCTGCTCGATGCGACCCACGCACTGCTTATCGCGCGCTACACGGTGTCGCCGGCCGGTACGCGAACGAAAGCGTGGACCGGGCCGACGAGCCTGGTGTTTGTAAAGGGCGCGGCTGGCTGGAAAATCATCGCCGACCATAGTTCCTGACACCTACGCCATCGCCTTGGCCAGCCCTTTCGATAGCTGCAGCGCGCCGTTGAGGCGGCTCCTGGGATCATTCCACGCCCGGGTGATGACGAGCTTGCTGTCTGGGCGCAGCTTGGCGACGCCATCGAGACGCGCGACATAAGCGAGCAGGCCATCGACATTGGGCGGCTTGTCGTCATGAAATGACACCAGGGCGCCGCGCGGCCCCAATTCGATCTTCGCGACGCATGCCTTCTTGGCGTTAAGCTTGATTTCCATCAGCCGGATCAAATTCTCGGTCGGCTCGGGCAACTTGCCGAACCGGTCGATCAACTCGGCGGCGAAGGCCTCGATACCGGCCTTGTCGTCGACCTCATTGAGGCGGCGGTAAAGCCCCATGCGGAGATCGAGATCGGGCACATAGTCGTCGGGAATGAGGATCGGCGCATCGACGGTGATCTGCGGCGAGAAGTCGCGCGGGCGTTGCAGCGCGCCGCCAGCCTTGGCCTCGAGGATCGCCTCTTCCAGCATCGACTGGTAGAGTTCGTAGCCGACTTCCTTGATATGCCCGGATTGCTCGTCGCCAAGCAGATTCCCGGCGCCGCGTATGTCCAGATCGTGGCTGGCGAGCTGGAAGCCTGCACCAAGACTGTCGAGATCGCTCAGCACCTTGAGCCGCTTTTCGGCGGTATCGGTCATGATGCGGTCGGGTGGCGTCGTCAGATAGGCGTAGGCGCGCGTCTTAGCGCGGCCGACGCGACCGCGAAGCTGATAAAGCTGCGCCATGCCGAAGCGATCGGCGCGGTTGATGATCATCGTGTTGGCGCTCGGAATATCGAGGCCGCTCTCCACGATCGTGGTTGAAACGAGAACCTCGTAGCGCTTGTCGTAGAAGGCGCTCATGCGCTCCTCAACCTCGCTCGGCGCCATCTGACCGTGGGCGATGACGTAGCGCACCTCGGGCACTTCCTCGCGCAGGAATTCCTCGATGTCGGGAAGGTCGGCGATGCGCGGCGTGACGATGAAGCTCTGCCCGCCGCGATAATGTTCGCGCAACAGCGCCTCGCGGATCACTACCGGATCCCACGGCATCACGTAAGTGCGCACGGCAAGGCGGTCGACCGGCGGCGTCTGGATCACCGACAGTTCGCGCAAGCCCGACATCGCCATCTGCAGCGTGCGCGGGATCGGCGTCGCGGTGAGCGTGAGGACGTGGACGTCGTTCTTCAGCGCCTTCAGCCGCTCCTTGTGGGTGACGCCGAACCGCTGTTCCTCATCGACGATAACCAAGCCAAGCCGCTTGAACTCGACCGACTTGGCGAGCACCGCATGCGTGCCGACGACGATATCGATCGTCCCGTCCGCCAGGCCCTCTCGCGTCGATTTCGCATGGTTGGCGGAAACCAGGCGGGATAACGCACCGATTCTTATCGGAAAGCCTTCAAAGCGCGCGGTAAAGTTCTGGAAATGTTGACGCGCGAGCAGCGTCGTCGGACACACCACCGCTACCTGCATCCCGGCCATCGCCGCGACGAAGGCGGCGCGCAAAGCCACCTCGGTCTTGCCGAAGCCGACGTCACCGACGATCAACCGATCCATCGGCTTGCCCGCCGCGAGATCGTCAAGCGCGTCGCCGATCGCGCGTTCCTGGTCATCGGTTTCGGCGAAGGGGAAGCGATCGACGAACGCGGCATAACCCTGTGAATCGGGCTCGGCGACCTCGCCCTGGCGCAGGGCACGCTCAGCGGCGACGGCGATCAGCTCGCCGGCGATCTCGCGGATGCGCTCCTTCATGCGGCTCTTGCGGCGCTGCCACGCCTCGCCGCCGAGCTTGTCGAGGGACGCTCCGTCCTCGCTCGACCCGTAGCGGCTCAGAACCTCGAGATTTTCGACCGGCACATAGAGTTTGTCGCCGCCGGCGTAGCTCAGCGCGACGCAATCGTGCGGTGCTTGGCCAACCGGGATCGAGGTCAATCCGTCATAGCGGCCGATGCCATGATCGACGTGGACGACGAGGTCGCCCGGCGTAAGCGACGCGAGCTCGGCCAAAAAGGCGTCGGCCGACTTGCGACGTTTGGCACGGCGGACGAGCCGGTCGCCGAGCATGTCCTGTTCGGTCAACAACGCGACGTCCGGCGTGGTGAAGCCGTGATCGAGCGGCAGGACGATCAGCGCGACGTGCGTTTGCGCGGCGCCGAGCGCGTGCTGCCAGTCGTCGGTCTGGCGCCCGTGCGGCAAGCCATGATCGGCAAGTAGCCCGGCGAGCCGCTCACGCGCTCCAACCGAATAGCTGGCCAGAACCACCTTCTTGTCTTGCCGCCGCAGCCGCTCGACATGCTTGACGACAGCTTCGTAGATATTGGCACCGCTCGCGCGCTCGGGCGCAAAATCGCGCGCGCCGTCAACGCCGAAATCGAGAACGGTGGCGCTCTCTGGCTCATGAAACGGGGTGGCGAGGTGCGCTCTGGCAGCCTTGTCTCGCTCGGACATTTCCTCGGGAGTCAGGTAGAGCGCAGCGGCCGGCAGCGGACGGTAACTGCCAGGGTCGTTCGATTGCGCGCGGACCCGGTTGGCGTGATAGTCGGCAATGGCTTCGAACCGCGCCTCGTCGGCGCCGGGGACGCCGGCGTCGCGGACGATCACGGTGTCGGCATCGAGATGGTCGAACAGCGTCGCCAGCTTTTCCTCGAACAGCGGCAGCCAATGCTCCATGCCGGCGAGACGACGGCCGTCGGAGATCGCCTGGTAGAGTGGATCGCCGGTAGCGGTCGCCCCGAACGTCTCGCGATAACGGCTGCGGAAACGCTTGATCGAATCGGCATCGAGCAGTGCTTCGGAAGCAGGGAGCAGCGTAAAACTGTCGACGCGACCGGTGGTGCGTTGGTCGGCGGGATCGAAGGTACGCACGCTCTCGATCTCGTCGCCGAAGAAATCGAGCCGGAGCGCCTGTTCCTCGCCGCTCGGGAACAGATCGACGAGGCCGCCGCGGACCGCGAATTCGCCCGAATCGGCAACGGTCTCGACGCGGTGATAGCCATTGGCCTGGAGCAATTCGGCGAGCGTGTCGCGCCCGATTCGCTCGCCGGGCGCGAGACGCGCGACGAGCTGGCGGATGCGGAACGGAGTGAGCGTGCGCTGTGTGACAGCGTTGGCGGTCGTCACCATCAACTGCGGCGCTTTCGCCGGCTGTTGCAATTTGTGCAGCGCGGCCAGCCGCTCGGCCATCACGCGGAGCGTCGGCGAGGCGCGATCGTAAGGCAGACAGTCCCAGGCCGGGTAGCTGAACACGTCAAGCTCTGGCGCGAAATAGGCGGCTGTCGCGGCAACCGCGCGCATCTCGGCCTCGTCCGCGGCAACGAAGACGGCGCGTTTGTCCGCCGCACGCGCCAGATCGGCGAGCAGCCAAGGCAGGAATCCCGCTGGGACGCCCGAGAGCGTCAGCGGCTCCTTTGCCGAGAGGATTTTAGAGAGATCGGGCATGGGGTCGTGAGAAAATCCGGTCGTGCTGAGCTTGTCGAAGCACCGCACTTTTCGTGGTGGGAAGATAGAACGGCCCTTCGACAAGCTCAGGGCGAACGGGGCTATTCAGCGACGGGCACGTATCCCAGTGCCTTCAACTGCGTCATCATCGGCCCCTCCCAACGCGCAGGGACGGCGATCGACCCGATCGCCCAGCCCATGATGTCGACGTCCTGCTCTTCCAGCAGTGTCTCGAACCAGTCGACTTCCTGATCCGACCAGTTCGCCGAATGCGTGTCGAAAAAGCCGCCGATTAGCAGATCGGCCTCCTTCGTGCCGCGGTGCCAGGCGCGAAAGCGCAGGCGTTTCATTCGGGTTTGTCGATCCATGCTTTCGTCCCATAGGCAATCGGCCGGCAGCCGTTCGACGGCAGTCGGCACCGAATCAACGCCCGCTCGCCCCGCGCTTGTCGAAGGGCCGTCCTTTCCGTTACGTCGAGGCAGAAGAAGGACGGGGCTTCGACAAGCTCAGCCCGAACGGGTGTGGAGTAGAACCCAGATAGTCATGCGCCCCGAAATCCTCAATCCGCTGTTCGCCGAGATCACCGCGCTCAAGGGCATCGGTCCGCAATTGGCCAAGCCGCTCGAACGCCTGGGCATTGCGCGGGTCGTCGACGCCGCGTTCCATTTGCCGACCGGTTTCATCGATCGCGTGCCCCGAGACGAGTTGATGCAGGCCGATGTCGGCCGCACCATCGCGATCACGCTGACGCCGGTCGACTATCGCACCAGCGCCGGCCGTGGCCCGACGCGCGTGCGCGCCATCGATGCTCACGGCAATTACGTCAGCCTGGTCTATTTCGGCGGCTCGACCGGCTGGGTGAAGAAGCTGCTGCCGTTGAATGAGCCCCGCCGCATTTCCGGTCGGCTGGAACAATATGGCCAGGACCTGCAAATCGTTCATCCCGATTATGTCCTTGCCCCCGAAGAGGCCGCCGATCAGCCCGAGCGCGAGGCGATCTATCCGTTGTCCGAAGGCCTTACCGCACGCCGCATGGGGCAGCTCGCTGCGCAAGCGATAGAACGCGCTCCCGATCTTCCCGAATGGATCGAGCCGGGCCTCAGGGCGCGCCACCAATGGCCACATTGGCGCGAAGCGCTCGCCCGTATCCATGCCGATCCGGCTGACGCCATCGCCCGGACGCGGCTCGCTTATGATGAAGTGTTCGCCAACCAGCTCGCACTGATGCTTGTCCGGGCCGCCTCGCGTGGCCGTCGCGGCTGGCCGCTCGCCGGCGACGGGCGGTTGCGTGCGATGCTCAATCTTCCTTACGCGCCGACGGGGGCGCAATCGCGCAGCGTTGCCGAGATAGAGGGCGATATGGCGCAATCGCAGCCGATGCTCCGCTTGCTGCAAGGTGACGTCGGCGCCGGCAAGACGCTGGTTGCCGCGATGGCGATGCTGATCGCGGTCGAGGCAGGGGCGCAAGCCGCCTTCCTCGCGCCCACCGAAATCCTCGCTCGCCAGCATTTCGAGACGCTGCAGCGCCTGCTCGCGGGGCTGCCGGTCAACCTCGCGATCCTCACCGGCCGCGACAAGGGGCGCACGCGTGAAGCGACGCTCATGGGGCTTGCCGATGGCTCGATCCATATCCTCGTTGGCACGCATGCGATCTTCCAGCAGGCGGTCGCGTACAAGGAGCTCGGTCTCGTCGTGGTCGACGAACAGCATCGCTTCGGTGTCGCGCAGCGGATGCTATTGACCCAAAAGGCCGAACGCCCGCCGCATCTCCTTGCCATGACCGCCACGCCGATCCCGCGCACGCTTACCCTCGCGCAATACGGCGAGATGGACCAAAGCCGCCTCGACGAAATGCCGCCCGGTCGTCAGCCGATCGAAACCCGCGTCATCTCCGAGGATCGTCTTCCCGACGTCGTCGAGGCGCTCGGTCGCCATCTCGCGGCCGGCGGCCAGGCCTATTGGGTCTGCCCGCTGGTCGAGGAAAGCGAAAAATCCGATCTCGCCGCAGCCGAGGATCGCGCCGCCACTTTGCGCGCCCGTTTCGGCGACAAGGTCGGGCTCGTTCACGGCCGCATGAAGGGGCCGGAGAAAGACGCGGTGATGGCCGATTTTGCGGGCGGCCGCACCGGCGTTCTCGTCGCCACCACGGTGATCGAGGTCGGCGTCGACGTTCCCAATGCCACGCTGATCGTCATCGAGCATGCTGATCGCTTCGGCCTCGCCCAGCTCCACCAGCTTCGCGGCCGGGTCGGACGGGGGAGTGAGGCGTCGAACTGCCTGCTGATCCGCGGCGGCAATCTGAGCGAAACCGCGCGGGCGCGCCTGGCGCTGATGCGCGAGACCAACGACGGCTTCCGCATTGCCGAGGAGGATCTGCGGCTGCGCGGTGCCGGAGAGCTGCTCGGCACACGCCAATCGGGTGAGGCGGCGTTTCGCCTGGCGACGCCGGAGATGCTCGGCGACCTGTTGCCTGTTGCCACTGATGACGCCCGGCTGCTGATCGATCGCGACGGTGGCCTTCGAGGCGAGCGGGGAGAGGCTGCGCGAATAGCGCTCTACCTCTTCGACAGGGACGCTGGCGTCGAGCTGCTACGGTCCGGCTGATCGGCGTTGAAAACTCCAAATCGGATGAAAGCCGCGATGAACGGATTGGCATTCCGTTAACAGGCGTCTGGCATGGGGAAGTATAGCACTTGCCACGACGAGAGGAAGAATGTCGCGCTACCTCCGCAAATTAGCCGCCGGATTAGGTCGCCGGGAAGACCATTCCGACCGGCAGGCCCCGGTTCACCGGCTGGTATCGGAGATGGCAGCGTCTGATCCCTCCGCTATCGCGATTCGGGATGGCAATCGCGATATTACGCGTGGCGAGTTGCTCGACCGCTCCGGATTTCTGGCGGAGAGACTCGCGGATCGGGGTGTGGAGCGCGGAGCCGTCGTTGCAGCTCGGCTTGATCGGTCTCCCGAGCATATCATCGCCTGTCTGGCGATACTCCGCGCCGGCGGGGCATTCATGAGCCTGGATCCCACCGACCCCGTAGAACGAGCCAGATCGCTGATCGCGGACGCCGGCGCCGCAGCGATCGTTACGGACGACGTCCGAGCCGCCGATCATCCTGATATTGCGGTGGTCGTAAGCCAGGAACGGCGTCGCCGCTCAGTGGAGTTCCCCTTCGACATCGATGCCGAAGATCTGGCTTATATTGCGTACACCTCGGGATCGACCGGATCACCAAACGCGGCCGAAATTACGCATGGCAACCTGATCAACCTCGTCAATTGGACGCACGAGGCGTTCGATATCAGCGAGAACGATCGCGTCAGCCTCTCGCTCGGGCTCGCGTTCGATGCGGCGATCTGGGAATTATGGCCTGCGTTGACGGCGGGAGCGACGGTTCATGTCATGAGCGACATCGTCCGCAACTCCCCCAAACTCCTGTATCGCGAATTGCTCGATCAAGGGATCACGATCGCCACCGTGCCGACCGCTATCGCCGAAGCCTTGATCGCGATGGATTGGCCGGCCGATACGCCACTTCGCTATCTGCTGACCGGGGGTGACGTTCTGCGCGCTTATCCGCGCCGAGACCTGCCCTTTGACCTGGTCAATAATTACGGACCGACCGAATGTACCTGCGAGGCAACGTGGGCGCTGGTTCCCGCGGGCACCGCAAACAATCGCGGCTTGCCGGCGATCGGACGCCCGATCGGCGGCGTCGCCATTCATCTGCTCGACGAGGCGCAGCGTCCGGTTCCGCCGGGAACTGAGGGCGAAATCTGGATCGCCGGTAAAAGCGTTGGGCGAGGCTACCGCAACAAGCCAGCGCTGACGGCGGCCCGGTTTCGCCCCGATCCCTTCTCCGGTGTTCGTGGTGCGCGGATGTATCGCACAGGTGATCGCGGCCGGTTGCTTGCCAACGGCGAGATTGCGTTTTGCGGGCGGGGCGACCGGCAGGTCAAGATCGGCGGTGTACGGATCGAGCTTAACGAAATCGCCCTCGCTCTCCAGACACATGCCGACGTTGCAACGGCGATCGTCACGGCGCCGGAGACCGACGGCGGTAGATCGCTGATCGCCCATATCGTACCGACCGACCCGTCGCGCCCGCCTGGGGCGATCGAATTGCGTCGATTTCTCTACGATCGCCTGCCGCGCGCCTATATTCCGCGGGCGTTCATCTGCATCGATGCAGTGCCCCTCACCCGAAACGGCAAGATTGATTTTGCCGCACTGCCGACGCCAGCGTCGGACGAAAGACCCGTTCGGTGCGGTGACGACCTGTCACTGGCGGAGCGCAGGGTAGCCGATATCGTGGGCGACGTGATCGGTGTGGACCACGTTGTGCTGGACGACAATTTTTTCCTGCTCGGCGGCCAATCGCTGCAGGCGACGGAGGTAGTCGTCCGCTGCCGGGAGGTGTTCGCCGTGAAGATCGAGCTCAGCGATCTTTTCGAGGCCGATACGATCGGCGCGTTCGCGGCCAGGATCGAGGCACGGATCGCGCAACATGTGGCGCAATTGTCTGATGAGGAAGTCCGCGCGGCGCTTCGCAGCTAGCGGTTCTTCACCATGATCGCGAGCAGCTCGTAATAATCGCTGAGCGCGATCGGCTGGTCGAGCTGGCAACCGATCCGGCCGCCGAGCGACCAGCGGACTTCGGCGACCACGACGCCGACGACGGGAAGCGTCACCCTGATGCGATCGCCGGTTTCGAACGAGGCCTCGCAGCGGGCCATCAGGCCGAGCGCGGAGATATTGACGATGAGCAGGTTGAGCGGTTGCGCCGCGGCGCCGAAACCCCGCGTCCGGTAATGAACCTCGTCTCTCGCGACAAGACGGTCATCCTTGACCGCCAGCCGTGCGTAACCACTCATATCTGCGCCCCTCCCATTGGCTGGGATGTCTGATAAATAAAGACACAAGCGTAAATCACGCGGCAACGAAGCTGGTTGACGAAACCTTGCCAGGGTTAACGCGTGAGCAGCCCGTGATGCTTCTTGCCCGCGGAAATCCTGACGTTTTCGCCGCCGACGTTGATGACGAGATTTTCGTCCGACACCTTTTCGCCATCGACGCGGGCGCCGCCGCCCTTGATGAGTCGCCGCGCTTCGCCTTTCGAGGCGACGAGGCCGAGCGCGACGAGCGCATCGACGATGCCGATTTCGCCGGCGGAAACGGCGTGGCTCGGCAAGGCTTCGCCGGCCGTTCCTTCTTCGAACGTCTTGCGCGCGGTTTCGGCGGCTTCGGCGGCAGCGGCCTCGCCGCGACACATCGCGGTAGCGGCATCGGCGAGCACTTTCTTGGCCTCGTTGATCTCGGCGCCTTCGAGCGCCTCGAGCCGGGCGATCTCGTCAAGCGGAATGTCAGTGAACAAGCGCATGAAGCGGCCGACGTCGCGATCGTCGGTGTTGCGCCAGAACTGCCAGTAATCATAGGCCGAGAGCTGCGCCTCGTTGAGCCACACCGCCCCCGACACCGTCTTGCCCATCTTGCCGCCATCGGCGGTGGTGATGAGCGGCGTCGTGACGCCATAGACCTCTGTGCCGTCCATGCGGCGCGCAAGCTCGATGCCGTTGACGATATTGCCCCATTGATCCGATCCGCCCATCTGCAGCCGGCATCCGGCGCGGCGCGACAGTTCGAGGAAATCGTAGGCCTGCAGGATCATGTAGTTGAATTCGAGGAACGACAACGATTGCTCGCGATCGAGCCGGAGCTTGACCGAATCGAAGCTGAGCATCCGGTTGACCGAGAAATGCTGGCCGACATCGCGCAGGAACGGGATATATTCGAGCTTGTCGAGCCAATCGGCATTGTCGAGCATGATCGCATCCGACGGACCATCGCCGAAGGTCAGGAACCGTTCGAACACCTGCTTGATCGAGGCAATGTTGCCGGCGATCGTCTCCGTCGTCATCAGCTTGCGCGCCTCGTCCTTGAACGAGGGATCGCCGATCTTGCCGGTACCGCCGCCCATCAGCACGATCGGCTTGTGGCCGGCCTGCTGAAGGCGGCGCAACAGCATGATCTGCACCAGGCTGCCGACGTGAAGCGAGGGCGCGGTGGGATCGAAGCCGATGTAGCCGGGCACGATACCCTTCACCGCGAGGGCATCGAGCCCGGCGGCGTCGGTGAGCTGGTGGATATAGCCGCGCTGATCGAGCAGGCGGAGCAGATCTGAGCTGTAAGTCGTCATGACGGAGGCGCGCTTAGCATGGCGATCAGCGACCGTCATCCCGCCGAAAGCGCATGCGTCGCGCCGAAGAACGAAGCCGGAAATGCCGTTTTTCGGAGCCAGTGACTCCGGGTGAAGTGGAGAAAGTGGAGAGTGTCGCGCGCCTTTGCTCACGGTGCGACGAACGACAAGATTCAACCATGCGGTTCAACGTGGCGCGTACCTGCTGCATGGCGATTCGTGTCGCAGCAAATCTCCAACATTTCCAGCGAAATGAGGAGGGTTGAACCCTATCCCGACAGCTTGCCGAGCGGATCGACAGGATCGCGGCCCTTGCGGATTTCGAAGTGCACACTGGGCTGATCGACCGCGCCGGTTTCACCCGATACCGCGATCTCCTGACCGCGCTTGACCGACTGGCCGCGGCGGACCAGCAACTCTTTCGCGTTGCCGTAGACGGTGGTGTAGCCGTCGCCATGTTTGACGATTACCAGGCCGCCCAGCGAGGGGATGCTGCTGCCGACATAGGCGACGACACCATCGGCCGCCGCGAGTACCGGCGTGCCTTCGGGGACGGCGATCTGGATGCCGTCACTGCGCACGCCGCTCTTGCCCGGACCGAAGCCGGTGACGACGCGACCGTGCACCGGCCAGGAAAAACCGCCGATCAGTTTCGAGGGCGTCTCGATCGGCGTGGTTGAAGCAAGCACGCGACGCGAGGTAGAACTAGGTGCGGCGGGCCGGGCATTGCCGGCAAGCGCCGGTTCGGAGCCAGTGACGAGATCGCCGATATCGAGATGGAAGGCAGCAGCGCGTTGCGCGGCCGTCGAACCCGACGGCAGTGGGGGCGGGGTGCCGCCGCCGGGAATCAGCAGCCGCCAGCCGGCGCGCAGCAGATACGGCTCGCTGAGGCCGTTGGCGTCGATAATGTCCGACCAATGAACGCCATAGGCCTGGGCGATGGCGATGCCGGTGTCGCCGCGAACGATGAGATGATAGCGGCCGCCGGGAATGGTGAGCTGCTCGCCGGGCGTGACGGCATAAGGTTGCGACAGCCCGTTGGCGCGCGCGATCGCGAGGATTCCGGCGCCGGTGCGATCGGCGATCCGGCGCAGCGTGTCGCCGGGCCGGACGGTATAGGTCGATGCCGGGACGAACCGGCCGGTGGGCGTCGCGGGATGGGCTTCCCAGGCTGGTTGCGATGCCGGCAGCGCGGAAACCTGCTCCTCGCCGGCACGGGAGGGGGCGGGAGCCGGGTTATTGGCACTGCGATAATAATCCGGCGGCGGCGCGACCTGGGGGATGCACCCGCCGAGCAACATTGCAAGGCCCAGCAAGGCAAGCGGCGCGCGCATCTCGTTCATCCGATCCCCCATTTGCGCGGCGAGCTCCAACCCGGCCGCCCCGCGATCAGCTGCGATAATCAGCGTTGATCGAAATGTAACCATGCGTGAGGTCGCACGTCCAGACGGTGGCGCGGCCATCGCCGAGGCCGAGATCGACGCCGATCTCGATGTCGCTGCCCTTGAGGTGCGCGGCAACCGGCGCCTCGTCATAGCCTTCGACCGCGAGGCCGCCGGCGGCGACCTGCGTATCGCCGAAGCGGATAGCCAGCCGATCGCGCTCAGCGGGTTCGCCGGCCTTGCCGACCGCCATGACGACGCGGCCCCAATTGGCATCCTCGCCGGCGATCGCCGTCTTGACCAGCGGCGAATTGGCGATCGACATCGCGATCCGATGCGCGCTGGCGTCGCTTTCGGCGCCGGTGACGGCGATCTCGACGAACTTGGTCGCACCCTCGCCATCGCGCACGACGAGCTGGGCGAGCTGACGGCACAGATCGCCGAGCGCGGCGGCAAAGGCGTCGGCGCCGGGATCGTCGGCGCGGGCGAGCGGGGCGTTACCCGCCTTGCCGGTGGCGAAGGCGAGCACGGTGTCGCTGGTCGACGTATCGCCATCGACGGTGATGCAAGAGAAAGTGGTGCGGTTCGCCGCGTCGAGTGCAGCCTGAAGGAAGCCGGGCTCGACCGCCGCGTCGGTGAAGATGAAGCCGAGCATCGTCGCCATGTCCGGCGCGATCATCCCCGAGCCCTTGATGATGCCGACGAGATTGATCGTGCGGCCATCGACGATCGCGCTGGTGGTCGCGGCCTTGGCGAAGGTGTCGGTGGTCATGATTGTCGCGGCGGCATCTTCCCAGCCGCAGACCGGCGCGGCGAACGCGGCGTCGAGCCCGGCCTCGGCCTTGTCGATCGGCAGCGGCACGCCGATCACCCCGGTGGAGGCGACCAGCACGTCCGACGGCTGGCAGCCGGTCGCCCCGGCGACGCGCGCGGCGATCGCTTCGACGGCGGCACGGCCGCGGTTGCCGGTGAAGGCATTCGAATTGCCGGCATTGACCACCAGCGCGCGCGCGGTGCCGAGCGGGAGCACCTTGCGACACCATTCGACCTCGGGCGAGGGGCATTTGCTCTGCGTCAGCACGCCGGCGACGCTGGTACCGGGATCGAGCGCGGCGAACGTGAGATCGCAGCGGTCCCACGTCTTGTAGCGCGCGCGGGCGACACGCAGCGTCACGCCGGCGATGACCGGCAGTTCGGGAAAACCGCTCGGGGCGAGCGGTGAACGGGACGATGACATGGCGGCGCTCCGGTATTAGCGTATCGGCGACGGGGGAGCTGTTAGCGTGATTGTGGGATCAGGCAAATCATCGATGATCGTGGTGCGGGCCGCGTGCGGGGTGTTGATCGTGGCGATCCTGTTCCTCGCCGGATTGGCGGTGCAAGGGCGCGTTGAACGGTTCATCGACGAACGCCGGGTGCTGCAGGCGCTCGCTGCCGAAGCGCCGGGAAAAATAGCGAATGCCGCGGGCCTGATGCCGAAGCCACTGGGCAGTCCCGGAGCGTGGTTCGACCCCGATTCCTATCCCCCGACCGCGTTGCGAGCCGGGGAGGAAGGGAGCGTGCGTGTGAAAGTCGCAGTCGATTCGGACGGCGTTCCGATCCGCTGCCGCGTTGTGCAAAGCAGCGGTTACGCCGATCTCGATCAGGGCACGTGCGATATCGTGATGAGGCGAGGCCGCTTCGTACCGGCAACGGATGCCGCCGGCCATGCGATTCCGGCGATATCGGACAGCTTTCGGATCAGGTGGCAATTGACGTCCTAAAGCCGATCGACATCCAGGACTGACGGCGGCCAAGCCGATACAGGCTGGCTCGTTGGTCAAAGGGGGGCGCCTTGCCGGCTGCGGATGCTTCATGGATGCTGAAACGAGTTCAGCATGACGAGGCTTTTGAGGCGAACTCAGGCGAACGTCGATTCCGCCATGCTAGGGCGGTGACATTGCGGTGTCCTCGTAGTAGGATTCGTGTTTCCCGGTTCAACGATGGCGACGAGGATTGTATTCGGTGAGTTCCATTCGCGTTTCTGGCATAGCGGCCGGCCTTTGCATCTTCGCGGCAGCGCCCGTTTCGGCCCAGACCGCCGCGACGCCCGTATCCACTGCACCGTTGGCGACGCCGATCGGCAATCCCGCGAGCTGGTTTCCCGCCAGCGCCTACCCACCCGAAGCCAAGGCGGCGGGTGTGCAAGGACGCACCGAGTTCAAGCTCGAGCTCGACCCGCAAGGCCGCATCACCGAATGCGACATCGCCAAGAGCAGCGGATCGGCATTGCTTGACAGCACGACCTGCGCGCTGCTGGTGACCAACGGCCGGTTCAAGCCCGCGCATGACGCATCGGGCAATGCGGTGGCCGGCGAATGGCAATCGGCGATGGTGTGGCAGCTCGCCGCCGCAGCGCCCGATACGCTCGACGGATTTAGCGGCCAGACGGGCCCGTCCCCGGCGGAAATCTACAACCAATCGGTTTCGGCCGAACAAAAGCAGGCGCAACAGGCGCAGGACAGCCAGCAGGGTGGCGGCGGCGACGATCAGTGACGCGTGCCCGATTTCCATTGGACGAATCCGTTCGTCGCACCTATCTGGACAGCCATCGTCCGCTCAGGGCCGGATAACGGGGTAAGATGAACCTGCTGCTGCTGATCTACGCGATGATTGCGGGGTTGGCCGGCTTCAACGCCGGTCCGTCGGCTGTCGCGCGCGCGGCGGTCGCCGAGACCGGCAGCCTAGCGCAGGTGGCAGAAGCGCCCGATCAGGTGTCGATCGCGGTGAAGGCGCTGGCGGTGCGCACGGTCGCGCGGGCGTTCGCGCCCGAGACGGCACGGCCCGATGTTCGCAGGATCGCGATAATCGCCCCGCGGCAGCCGATCGTGGCGATGGGCCGCGCGGCGCCCGAGCGCCGGCTCGAATAGCAACGGCGCCGGCGGGGCCGGGCCTCGCTTTTCCTCGCATCGTCATTTGATGCCGCGCCGGACGACCGCGCGCGGCGCGCATAATCATCAAGGGTATCAGCATGTTCGGCAATTTCGCCAAATCGATTTTCGGCTCGTCCAACGACCGTTACGTCAAGTCGCTCAACCCGATCATCGCCAGGATCGCCAAGCTCGAGCCGCAGATGGAAGCGCTGTCGGACGCCGACCTCGCCAATCAGACAATGCTGTTCCGCGAGCGGCTGGCGGCTGGTGAGACGCTCGACGACCTGCTGCCCGAAGCGTTTGCGACGGTGCGCGAAGCCTCGAAGCGCGTGCTGGGCATGCGGCATTTCGACGTGCAGATGGTCGGCGGCATCGTGCTCCACCGCGGCGAAATCGCCGAAATGCGGACCGGCGAGGGCAAGACGCTGGTCGCGACGCTGGCGACCTATCTCAACGCGCTGCCGGGGACCGGCGCGCATGTCGTGACGGTCAACGATTATCTCGCCAAGCGCGACGCCGAGTGGATGGGGCAGATCTATCGCTTCCTCGGCCTCACCGTGGGCGTGATCGTGCCCAACCTCTCCGACCAGGAGCGGCGCGACGCTTATGGTTCGGACATCACCTACGGCACCAACAACGAATTCGGCTTCGATTACCTGCGCGACAACATGAAGTACGAACGCTCGGGCATGGTGCAGCGGCCGTTCAACTTCGCGATCGTCGACGAGGTCGACTCGATCCTGATCGACGAAGCGCGGACGCCGCTGATCATCTCGGGCCCGACCGACGACAAATCCGAACTGTACATGAAGGTCGATGCCGTCGTGAAGCAGTTCGCGCCCGAGGATTACGAGTTCGACGAGAAGATGCGCACGATCGTCCTCACCGAAGACGGCACCGAACGCGCCGAGCGGATGCTCGAGGATGCGGGGCTGCTGCAGGGCAGCAACCTCTACGATTTCGAGAATACGCAGGTGGTGCACCACCTCAACCAGAGCCTGCGCGCCAACGTGATGTTCAAGCGCGACATCGATTATATCGTCAAGGACGGCAAGGTCGTCATCATCGACGAATTCACCGGGCGCATGATGGACGGCCGGCGCTGGTCGGACGGGCTGCACCAGGCGGTCGAGGCCAAGGAAGGCGTCAATATCGAGCCGGAGAACCAGACGCTCGCCTCGATCACCTTCCAGAATTATTTCCGCATGTATCCAAAGCTCTCGGGCATGACCGGCACCGCGGCGACCGAGGCGGCGGAATTCTACGACATCTACAAGATGAACGTCGTCACCATCCCGACCAACCGGCCGATCAACCGCGTCGACGAGGAGGACGAGTTCTACAAGAACACGCAGGACAAGTTCAAAGCGATCGCCAAGAAGATCAAGATCCACGCCGACCGCGGGCAGCCGGTGCTGGTCGGCACGGTGTCGATCGAAAAATCCGAGATGCTGTCCGAATTCCTCGAGCAGGAAAAGGTCGCGCACAAGGTCTTGAACGCGCGCTTCCACGAGATGGAGGCGCATATCGTCGCGCAGGCGGGCCGCAAGTCGGCGGTGACGATCGCGACCAACATGGCCGGCCGCGGCACCGACATCCAGCTCGGCGGCAACCTGGAATTCCGGGTCGGCGACGAGCTCGCCGAAATGCCCGACGGCCCCGAGCGCGACGCCGCGATCGAGCGGATCCGCCAGGAGATCGAGGCGGAGAAACAGGAAGTGCTCGATGCCGGCGGACTGTTCGTGCTTGGCACCGAGCGGCACGAGAGCCGGCGCATCGACAACCAGCTGCGCGGCCGTTCGGGCCGCCAGGGCGATCCGGGCCTCAGCCGCTTCTACCTCAGCCTCGACGACGATCTGTTGCGCATCTTCGGGCCGGACACCTTGTTCGCCAAGATGATGCGATCCAACATCGAGGACGGCGAGGCGATCGGATCGAAATGGCTCTCCAAGGCGATCGAGACCGCGCAGAAGAAGGTCGAGGCGCGGAACTATGATATCCGCAAGCAGGTCGTCGAATATGACGACGTGATGAACGATCAGCGCAAGGTGATCTACGAGCAGCGCGCCGACATCATGGAAACCGAGGACGTTACCGAGATCGTCGAGGACATGCGCGCGGAGACGGTCAACGCCGTGGTCGGCGATGCCTGCCCGCCGGGCAGCTATCCCGAGCAATGGGACGTCGAGGGCATGAAGGCGCGCTTCGCCGAGTTGCTCAACATCGAGCCGCCGATCGATGCCTGGCTGCAGGAAGATTCGGTCGACGCCGAAATGATCGAGGAGCGCGCGCGCGAAATGGCCGATGCGCTGGTTGCCGACAAATCGGCGGAGATCGATCCGCAAAGCTGGCGCAGCGTCGAAAAGTCGATCCTGCTGCAGAATCTGGACCATCACTGGAAGGAGCATCTGTCGACGCTCGACGCGCTACGCCAGGTGGTCCACCTGCGCGCCTATGCGCAGAAGACGCCGCTCAACGAATACAAGTCGGAAGCGTTCGCGCTTTTCGAGCGGATGCTGAACTCGATTCGCGAGGACGTGACGCGGACCGTCGCGCACGCCCAGTTCCAGATGCAAGCCCCGCCGCCGCTCCCCGATCTGCCCGATTTCATCACCTCGCACTTCGACCCGTTCAGCGGCGAGGACGACAGCGCCGATATCGACGGCGGCACGCTGGGCACGGTGACGGCGCGGACGCCGACGCTGGGCGCGGCCAGCCCGGAAGGCGAGACGCTGGGCGAGGATCCGGCAAGCTGGGAAGGGCGCGTCAGCCGCAATGCGCCGTGCCCGTGCGGATCGGGACGCAAATACAAGCATTGCCACGGCGCGATCGGGGCCGAACAGGTTTAGGGCCGATCGACATTCAGTTCTAGCGGGCTGCAAAGCGCGGCTCTCCGCGCTTCCGGTGCTCACGGACCTGTAGTCCGCTGCGCTCCGGGTCGCGGAAATCCACCATTTTCGCTCCGCCACCTCCTGAATGTCGACCGACCCTAGGGTTCGTGGCGGGCTGCAAAGCGCGGTTTTCTGCGCTTTGCGGCGCTGCGTGCCGATTCTTGAAGGCCGCGCTTTTCGCCTCGCCCTGACCAGAATTAACGCCAAGCGCGCTGGTTGGCGGAGCGCCATGGATGCTGAAACAAGTTCAGCATGACGACGATGGGGAGGCGAACTTCAGGTCCGGCCGACTAGTTACGCCGATCTGACGTTCGCCGCAGAAGCACCAAGCCGGACTTTTGGGTGACGAGCCGGATTATCGGCGCGCGCCGGGCATCACGATCGTGGGGCCGAGGTTCTGGATCACGTCGCGCGCGTCGAAGGCGTGGACATCGCCTGACGGGCGCTCGCCATGGCCCATCACGATCTCGGCATGCGCATCATATTTGTCGATCGTGTTGACGTCGACCGGACCCCACGGATCGCCCCAGAAGGGATCGTAAAAGCCCCAGCCGAAGCCCGGACGGTGGTAACGCCAGCTCACGCCCCAATACCCCCACGGGCCGGGACGGAAGGGATCAATGACGTAGGTCCGCGTCTTGCGGTCGGTGTTGCGATCGACCAGTTCGAACCAGTCATATCCGTTCTGCACGGTGAGTTCCGCTGCGCGATAGAGCAGGTAGCGTTCGACCGTATCGCGCGAGGTGACCGAATTGCCTGCGAAGCTGACCATGAAACGATTGGCCTCGATCCGCTGCTCGCTGAAGCCCTCGCGGTTGAAGCCATGGCCGGTCGCGGGATGATAGGTCGTCGCGCTCTCGCAGCCGGCGAGCGCCAGCGTGGCAGCCGCGACGGCGGCGAGGAGCAGCGGGCGGCGGTTGGACGGCAATATCGACATTATACTCTCCACGGGCGGAAAGCGCGGACGATGCGGTTCCGCCTTACGTAACGGAACGCGCGCAAACCAGCGCAGTTCCGCCACTTTTGGAGATCTTCAGGCGGGCGTTTCGCCCAGTTTCGAACGGCGCAGGCGCGGCTCTCGGTCGAGCTCGGCGGCGTCCTTGATCGCGCGGCGAAGCTCATCACGCTTCTCGTGGATCGAGGCGATCACCGGCCCCATCGCCACGCCGAGATCGACCAGCACCGCTTCGGAAAGTTGCAGCGAGCTTTCGACCGTTTCGGGCACCGCATCGGTGGCGCCGGCGCGATAAAGCTGCGCGGCATGGGCGGTATCGCGCGCGCGCGCGATGATCGGCAGTGCCGGTACCCAGCCGCGCACGCGGCGGGTGATGCGGATCGTCAACACCGGATCGTCCATCGTCAGGATCAGCGCCTTGGCGCGTCCGAGATTGAGGCGATCGACCAGCTCCGAGCGCGCGACATCGCCGAAGATCACCGGGTATCCCTGGCGGCGCGCGGCGTTCACCGTATCGATATCGGCTTCGACCGCGACATATTTCTGATCGTGCGCGGCGAGCATGTCGGCCACCAGCCGGCCGACGCGGCCGAAGCCGATGACCACGGTGCCCGGCCCCTCGGGATCGGTCTCGATCTCGGGTTCGTCACCCCCAAGCCGGCGCTCGATCCGCCGCGCTGCGAACTGGCCGAAACGGGCGAGCAGCGGGGTGATGGTGAGGCCGATCGCGGTGACGGTCTGCCAGAAAGCCGCGGTGGACCCGTGGATCAATTGCGCCTCGGTCGCGACGCCGAGCACGATCAGCGTGGTTTCCGAAGGGCTGGCCATCAGCACGCCGGCTTCGGCGGCGACGCCGTTGCGAGCGCCGGTGACGCGCAACAAGGCGAACGTGACGAGCGCCTTGACGATCACCACGCCGAGCACCGCCAGCAGCAGCATCTGCCAATTGTGCATCACCAGCCGGAGATCGAGGCTCATGCCGACCGAGATCAGAAACACGCCGAGCGCCAGGCCCTTGAACGGTGCGGTGATGACCTCGACTTCGCTGTGATATTCGGTTTCCGCGATCAGCAGGCCGGCGAGCAAGGCGCCGACGATCGGCGACAGGCCCGCCGCGGTGGTGGCGAGGCTGGCGACAATCACAACAAGCAGCGAGGCAGCAAGGAACAGTTCGGGGCTCTTGGTCCGCGCCGCCTGAGCAAACAATCGCGGCAGCACGAAGCGGCCGCCGACGAACATCACCATCACCGTAAGACCGCCGGAAAGCGCGACATGGGCGAGGCCGGCCCAGCCGTTGTCGCTGGCGGTCGGCGCCATCGCGCCAAGCACGAAGATGATCGGCACCAGCGCCAGATCCTCGAACAGCAGCATCGCGAAAGCGGACCGGCCGACGGCGCTGGCGGTGCCGGCGATCGGCAGGACCAGCGCGGTGGAGGACAGCGCCAGCGCCAGCCCCAGCCCGATCGCGCCGCCCCAACCTTGCCCGAGCAGGTGCAATGCCAGCCCGATGATGAGACCAGACCCGATCAACTCGGCGGCGCCCAGCCCGAAGACCAGCCCGCGCATCGACCACAGCCGTTTCAGCGACAGCTCCAGCCCGATCGAGAACAGCAGCAGGATGATGCCGAATTCGGCGAACGGCTCGATCGCGTGCGCATCGGTGATGGTGACGTAATAGAGCCACGGCGCCTGCGGGACGAGCGCGCCGAGCCCCGCCGGGCCAACCAGAATGCCGACCAGGATGAAACCGATCACCGGGCTGACCTTGAAGCGCGCGAAGGCAGGGATCACCAGCCCCGCCGCGCCCAGGATCACCAGTGCGTCACTGAATCCAGCATCTTCGAGCCCGATCGCCATGCCGTTGGTTAAAGCCGATGCGCCCCGGCTTGTCAGCCGCTCCGTGCCTCGCTCGCCGCATTTTTTCGTGCTAAGCGATACGGAGCTTCACGAAATGCGGAGGTGTGTGATGGGACTGCTCGACGGATTGCTCGGACAGGTTGCAGAAAATGTCGATATTGCGAATCTCGCTGCGAAGGTCGGCCTGTCACAAGACCAGGTCGAGCAGGCGGTGGCGGCGCTGGCCCATGCGCACCCGCAACCGGGCGACACGGTGACGCAGGCGTCGCAGACGACCGGCCTGTCCACCGACGTGCTGCAGCAGATCGTCGGCCATATCGGCGGCGAAGGCTCGCTGGCGCAGTTCGCGAGCCTGATCGAATCGCAGGGCGGGCTGTCGAGCCTCAGCGGGCTTGCCGCGGGCCTGTTCGGCAAGTCCTGACCCAAGCCGCTGACGCGCGGCGATGGCCGAGCGGACCAGCGATGTCGTGATCGTGGGCGGCGGGCCGGCGGGGATGATCGCCGGCCTGCTGTTCGCGCGCGCCGGGATTGAGACGGTCGTGCTGGAAAAGCACGCCGATTTCCTGCGCGATTTCCGCGGCGACACGATCCATCCCTCGACGCTGCAAGTGTTCGACGAACTCGGCCTGCTCGATCGATTGCTGGCGCGCGATCACGTCAAGGTGAGCGAGCTTCATGCCCGCGTCGCCGGCGAGAACCTGGCGGTGGCCGACTTCAGCCATTTGCCGGTCGCCGCGCCGTATATCGCGCTGATGCCGCAATGGGATTTCCTCGATTTCGTCGCCGAGACGGCGGCGCGCTATCCGAGCTTCGCGTTGGAACGCCGCACCGAGGCGGTAGCGGCGGTGAGGACCGGCGGCCGCGTTACCGGCGTGCGCACGGCAGAGGGCGACGTTTTCACCGCACGAAAGCTCGTGATCGCCGCCGACGGCCGCGGATCGACGCTGCGCGCCGGATCGGGCTTGCCGCTGGAAACGATCGGCGCGCCGATGGACGTATTCTGGTTTCGCCTGCCCAAGGAAGCCGATCCCGAGAACGAAACGGTCGGCGTGTTCGATGCCGGCCGCATCTTCGTGCTGATCGACCGGCGCGATTATTGGCAATGCGCGTTCGTTTTCGCCAAGGGGCGGGCCGAGGCGATCCGCGCCGAAGGGATCGACGCCTTCCGCGAGCGGGTCGCGGCGATCGGGCCCGAGACGGCGCGGGCCGACGCGATCGGGAGCTGGGACGACGTCAAGCTGCTTACCGTGACGGTTGATCGGTTGACGCAATGGCACGAGCCGGGGTTGCTGTTCATCGGTGACGCTGCACACGCGATGTCGCCGATCGGCGGGGTGGGGATCAACCTGGCGATCCAGGATGCGATTGCCGCGGCGAATATCCTGGCCGGGAAGATCGCGGCCGGAGAGGATGCCGATCCACTGCTGAAGCGCGTTCAGCAGCGGCGGATGATGCCGACGCGGATCACACAAGCGATGCAGAAGCTGATTCAGGACCGGGTGATCGCCCCGCTGCTCGATGACGCGACGACGCTCGAACGGCCGCCGGCGTTGCTCGACCTGCTTGGGCATTGGCCGCGGCTCAGGCGGTTGCCCGCGCGGATCGTGGGGCTGGGTGTCCGCCCGGAGCATGTCCATTCGCCCGATCGGGGAACCGCGCGCGCCACGCTCCGTTGACGGGGGCATGCACCACATCGGCTTTCTGGGCTGGCAGCTTCCTGTCCCGCTGGCGGATACGATCGCCTGCATAATCGCGGTGATCGCGGCGCTGGCGGTGCATTGGCTGGTTTATGCCGTGTTGCGTCGGTTGGTGCGGCGCTCGTCGACGTCGAGCGACGATATCGTCCTGTCGCAGGCGTGGCATCCGCTCCGATGGATTTGCGTCGCGCTGGCTCTGGCGCTGGTCCGGCTTCATCTGCATCTGGTTGGCGAGGCGGACGCCGCGTGGCGGCAGGGCGCGGGGCTGCTGCTGCCGGCGATGCTCGGCTGGCTCGCCATTGCCATGCTGCGCGCGATGCAGCGGATCGTCGAGATCAGGACAGACATTACCGTTGCCGACAATCTGGCGGCGCGGCGGCGGCGGACGCGGAGCGCGATCCTGGGGCGGATCGCGATATTCCTCGTCGCCTTCGTGACCATCTGCCTGATGCTCCTGAGCATTCCCGCGGTGCGCGCGGTTGGCGTGACGCTGATGGCATCGGCGGGGCTGGCGGGCCTAGCGGTCGGCGCCGCGGCGCAGCCCGCGCTCAAGAACCTGATTGCCGGCATCCAGATGGCCTTCACCGAGCCGATCCGGATCGACGACGTCGTCATCGTGGAGAACGAATGGGGGCGGATCGAGGAGATCCGGCTGACCTATGTCGTCGTCAAGATCTGGGACGAGCGGCGGCTGATCGTGCCGGTGTCGCGGTTTCTGGAGCAGCCGTTCGAGAATTGGACGCGCGCCAACTCACAATTGCTGGGCACCTCTTTCTTCTATCTCGATCCGACCGCGGATCTCGTCCGGCTGCGGACCAAGTTCGAAGAAACGGTGAAGGCCGATCCGCGCTGGGACGGGCGGGTGATGACGCTCGCCGTCACTGACATCCGCGAACAGGTGATCGAGGTGCGCGCGCTGGTCAGCGCGGCCGATTCGGGGCGCCAGTTCGATCTGCGCACCGCGATCCGCGAGAAGCTGCTCGCGTTCATTCGCGATGAGATGCCGGAGGCGCTGCCGCGTCGCCGGGCGGAACTGGTTCCTCATCCGGCAGGGTGAGATCGAGCGGCTCGACCAGCAGCGTATTGCCGGCGATGCCGACGATACGGGCCCGCGCGCCGGCGGGAAGATCGTGGCCGCTGATTGGCCATGAGCTGTCACCGATCCGGGCATGGCCGAAGCCGTCGACGATCGCATCGGTGACGATCACCGTCTGGCCGATCAGGCGCGCGGCGCGATCGTTGAGCTGGGGATCGAGGCTCTCGACCGGATAATCGCTATACCAGCGCTTGCCGATCGCGACGGTGACGCCGCTCCAGATCGCGAACGAGACGAGCTGGGCGGCGAGCGGGAGATCGGGTAGCGCAACCGCGGCGATGCCGGTGATCGCCGCCGCAATCGCGAGGAAGATCAGGAAGACGCCGGGAACGACGATCTCGCCGATCCCGAGCAGCACCGCGGCCGCCAGCCACCAGACGACCGGGCTGGTGGCGAGGCTGTCGAGGGTCATGCGCCGCCCGCGTCACCCGAGCCGCGGGTGCGGCGAACGGTGGGCGTGGTGGTGGTCGTCGGCACCGAAGCCGGGTCGCCACCCTTGTTGAGCGCTTCCCTGGCGAGCTCGCCGATGCCGCCGAGCGTGCCGATCAGTTGCGTCGCCTCGACCGGGAACATGATCGTCTTGGCGTTGGGCGACGTGGCGAATTTGCTCACCGCGTCGACATATTTCTGCGCGACGAAATAGTTGATCGCCTGTGCCGAGCCCTGCTCGATCGCATCGGAGACGAGTTTGGTCGCCTTGGCCTCAGCCTCGGCGGCACGCTCGCGGGCTTCGGCTTCGCGGAAAGCCGATTCGCGCTTGCCCTCGGCCTCGAGGATCGCCGACTGCTTCTTGCCTTCGGCGCGCAGGATGTCCGACGCACGCGCGCCTTCGGCATCGAGGATGTTGGCGCGCTTCTCGCGCTCGGCCTTCATCTGGCGGCCCATCGCGTTGACGATGTCTTGCGGCGGGCGGATGTCCTTGATCTCGACGCGGGTGATCTTGACGCCCCAGGGATTGGTCGCGTGATCGACGACATTCAGCAGCCGCACATTGATTTCGTCGCGCTTCGACAGCGTTTCGTCGAGGTCCATCGAGCCCATCACCGTGCGCAGATTGGTGGTCGAGAGCTGCATGATGCCGAGGAACAGGTCGCTGACCTCGTAAGCCGCCTTGGCCGCATCGAGCACCTGGAAGAACACCACGCCATCGACCGCGACCATCGCATTGTCCTTGGTGATGATCTCCTGCCCCGGGATGTCGAGTACCTGCTCCATCATGTTGACGCGCTTGCCGACACGATAGAAGAACGAGGGATAGAAGTTGAACCCCGGCTTCGCGACAGTGGTGAAGCGGCCGAAATGTTCGATCGTATATTGATAGCCTTGGCGCACGATCTTGATGCTGGTCATGAGGTAGAGCAGCACGATCACCAGGATCAACGCGGCAATGATGACGATCATGAATAACCCCCGAAATCCACTTCTCACGGTGACGGGAAGGCTAGCAGGTTCCGACGTGGCGCGCATCTGAAACCGGCGCAACAGCGCCGGAAAATCGCACTTGTCGATACGTCACTAGCGCCGGGCGGATGCTTTGGTTACATGGCCTGCCACGATTCCCCTAGGAACTGGCGTATCACATGGACATCCGGCTCGGCCTCACTTTCGACGACGTACTCCTGCAACCTGCCGAATCGAGCGTATTGCCCGGCGAGGCCGACGTCCGCACGCGCCTGAGCCGCGAGATCGCGCTCAACATCCCGGTGCTTTCCTCGGCGATGGACACGGTGACCGAGGCGGACATGGCGATCGTCATGGCGCAACTGGGCGGGATCGGCGTGCTCCACCGCAACCTGACGGTGCTGGAGCAATGCGATGCCGTGCGACAGGTGAAGCGCTTCGAGAGCGGCATGGTGGTCAACCCGATCACGATCGCGCGCGACGCGACGCTTGCCGATGCCCAGGCGCTGATGGCGCACCATCGGATCAGCGGCATTCCCGTCACTGAGCCGGGCGGCAAGCTGGTCGGCATCTTGACGCATCGCGACGTGCGCTTCGCCGAAAATCCGCGCCAGCCGGTGTCCGAGCTGATGACGCACGAGAATCTGGCGACGGTGAAGATCGGTGTCGGGCAGGACGAGGCGCGGCGGCTGCTTCACCAGCGGCGGATCGAGAAGCTGCTGGTGGTTGACGACGATTATCGCTGCGTCGGCCTGATTACCGTCAAGGATATCGAGAAGGCAGTGACCTATCCCGACGCGACCAAGGATGGCGCGGGCCGGTTGCGCGTCGCAGCCGCGACGACGGTGGGCGAGAAGGGGTTCGAGCGGACCGCGGCGCTGGTCGACGCCGAATGCGACCTGATCGTGATCGATACCGCGCACGGCCATAACAGCGATGTCGCCAAGGCTGTCGAGCGGGTCAAGAAACTGTCAAATTCGGTGCAGGTGATCGCCGGCAACGTCGCCACCGCCGAGGCGACGCGTGCGCTGATCGACGCCGGCGCGGACGGTGTGAAGGTGGGGATCGGGCCGGGATCGATCTGCACGACGCGGGTCGTCGCCGGCGTCGGCGTGCCGCAATTGACGGCAGTGATGGACTGCGCGGCGGAAGCGGCCAAATCGAACGTGCCGGTGATCGCCGATGGCGGCCTGCGCACTTCCGGCGATCTCGCCAAGGCACTTGCCGCGGGCGCTTCGACCTGCATGGTCGGATCGCTGCTCGCGGGCACCGAGGAAGCGCCGGGCGAGACGTTCCTCTACCAGGGGCGCGCCTACAAGAGCTATCGCGGGATGGGCTCGGTCGGCGCGATGGGGCGCGGATCGGCGGATCGCTATTTCCAGGGCGAGGTGAAGGACCAGCTCAAGCTGGTGCCCGAGGGGATCGAGGGCCAGGTGCCGTTCAAGGGGCCGGCGAAGGATGTGATCCACCAGTTGGTCGGCGGCGTGAAAGCGGCGATGGGCTATACCGGATCGGCGACCATTGCCGATCTGCAGAAGCGCGCGCAGTTCGTGCGGATTACCGGCGCGGGGCTGCGCGAAAGCCATGTCCACGACGTGACGATCACGAGGGAAGCGCCCAATTATCCGACGCGGTGACTCTTTATCCTCTTCCCACCGAGGAAGGCAAAGAATGAGGTCTCCTTCCGCCGCGAGGCTCCACCTCTTTCCCGCCCCTGGAGGGGAGGGGCTGGTTGGCGCGTCATGACCCCCGGCGGGCGGGCGCAGGCGGCGATCGAGCTGCTCGACGCGATCATTATCGCCGCGCGCGATCAGGGGCCAGCGGCGGACACGCTGATCGCGCGCTATTTCGCCGAGCGGCGCTATGCCGGGAGCAAGGACCGGCGCGCGGTGCGCGACCTGGTCTATGCCGCGATCCGGCGCGCGGGCGAGCGGCCGGAAAGCGGACGAGCGGCGTTAATCGGGGTGGCCGATGACGATCCTGCATTAGCAGCGTCATTCACGGGCGAAGGGCACGCACCAGCGCCGATCGCTGCGGATGAGGCGCGGGCGGCCGCAGCAGTAGCGCCGGGCTGGCTGATCCAGCAGTTGCGCGCATCGGGGCTGGGCGATGAGGAACTCGCCGCGCTTGGTGAACGCGCGCCGCTCGACGTGCGGGTCAATCGGCTCAAGGCCGATCGCGCGAGCGTGATGGCATCGATCCCGGATGCCGTAGCCTTGCCGCATGCGGCGGACGGATTGCGGTTGCCGGCAGGAACGACAGTCGAGCAACTCGACGCGTTTCGTGCCGGGCGGATCGAAGTCCAGGACGAGGGCAGCCAGATCGTGGCGATGGCCGCTGCTGCCAAGCCGGGCATGGCGGTGGTCGATCTGTGCGCCGGTGCCGGCGGCAAGACGCTTGCCCTCGGCGCGGCGATGGCCGGGAAGGGGCATTTGCTCGCCTGCGATGTCGATCGCGCGCGGCTTGCACGACTGGCGCCTCGCGCCGAGCGGGCGGGGCTGGCGATCGTCGAGACGCGGCTGATGAATCCCGGTCGGGAAGCAGACGCGCTGGCCGACTGGCAGAGCCGAGCCGACGTCGTTCTGGTCGATGCGCCCTGCTCGGGGACGGGAACCTGGCGGCGCAATCCCGAGGCGCGCTGGCGGCTGAGCCCCGACCGGATTGCCCGGCTGGCCGATACGCAGCGCCGGCTGCTGACGCTCGCGGCCGGGCTGGTCAAGCCGGGCGGCGCGCTGATCCATATCGTCTGCTCGCTGCTAGACGCCGAGGGGGCGGGGCAGATTGCACGGTTCCTCGACGAGCATCCCGGATGGCGCGCCGAGCCGCTTGCCTTGCCCGCGGGGCGGCCGCACGAAAGGGGCGTCCGGCTTACCCCGGCGCACGACGGGACCGACGGTTTTTTCGTCGCGCGGCTGGTTCGGCCGTGCTAATCGGGCGCTGAAAAGCCATGCTGGAGAAATTGATGCGTATCTCGCTCGTCGCCACCGCCGCCGCGCTGACGCTGGCCTCGGTGTCGACCGCGCTGCATAGCCAGAAACCCGACGACCAGATCGACGCCCGCTCGCTCGAATGGCTGGCCAAGGGCAAGGCGGCGAGTGTGGCGGGCAAGCTCGAAGAAGCGACCGGCGACCTCGAAACCGCGTTGGCGGTCGATCCGCGCAACCGTGGGGCGTTCGTGGTGCTGGGCGACGTGGCGCACAAACAGGGCCTCAACGGCAAGGCGATCCGGCATTATCGCGATGCGATGCTGCTCGATCCCAACGATCCGGCCGCGATCGCCGGTGAAGGGCAGGCGTTGCTCGCCAAGGGCGCGGTGAAGCAGGCCAATGTCGATCTCGCCAAGCTGAAGAAAGTATGCAAGGGCGCGTGCCCCGAGGCGCAACAGCTCGCCGCGGCGATCGCCAAGGGACCGCCGGCGACCACGCTCGCGCAGCAGGCCGGCAGCGACGACAAACCGGTCGATTGATTAGCCCGCGTCGAGCGCAGCGGCGATCGCGACAAATTCCGGAACGCTGACGGTCTCGGCACGGCGGGTCTCGTCGATGCCCAGCGTGGCCAGTGCATCGAGCGCGCCGGGCACGGCCTTGAGGCTCTGACGCAGCATCTTGCGACGCTGCCCGAAGGCGGCGGCGGTGAGACGCTCGAGAGTGGTGAAATCGACCCCGGCGGGGGCTGTCGCGGGCTCGATATGGACGACCGCCGACATCACCTTGGGCGGCGGCGTGAAGGCCGAGCGGTGGACCGTCATCGCGATCCGCGCGGTCGAGCGCCATTGCGCGAGGACGGCGAGGCGGCCGTAGGCCCCACTGCCGGGCGCCGCGACGATCCGCTCGGCGACTTCCTTCTGGAACATCAGCGTCAGGCTTTGCCACCACGGCCGCCAGTCGGCCGACAGCCAGCGGACGAGCAGCGCGGTGCCGACATTGTACGGCAGGTTGGCGACGATGTGCGGGCGGCCGTCGAACAGCGAGGCGGGATCGGTGTCGAGCGCATCGCCCTCGATCACGCGGAGCTTGCCGGGATAGGCTTCGGCGAGTTCGGCCAGCGCGGGAATGCAGCGGCGATCGCGCTCGACCGCGGTGACGCGCGCGCCAGCGGCGAGCAGCGCGCGGGTCAGGCCGCCGGGACCGGGGCCGACCTCGAACACCTCGGCATCTCGCAGATCGCCCGGAACAGCGGCGATGCGGGCCAGCAACTGGCCGTCGAACAGGAAATTCTGGCCCAGCGCCTTGCTGGCGGAGAGGCCGTGCTTCGCGATCACCTCGCGAAGCGGCGGCAGCGCCGTCAGCGCCGTCATGTGCGTTCGGCGGCGCGGCGCGTCGCGGCCTCGGCCGCCATGCGGATCGCCGCGATCATCGCGCCCGGCTCGGCGCGATCCTGCCCGGCGATCGCGAAAGCGGTGCCGTGATCGGGCGAGGTGCGGACGATCGGCAACCCCAGCGTCATGTTGACGCCATCGTCGAAATAGAGCGTCTTGATCGGGATCAGCGCCTGATCGTGATAGCAGCACAAGGCTGCGTCATAGGTCTTGCGGGCGCGATCGTGGAACATCGTGTCGGCGGCGGACGGGCCGGTCGCGTCGATGCCCTCGGTGCGGAGCTGCTCGATCGCCGGCAGGATGAAGTCGATTTCCTCGCGGCCGATCGCGCCCTGCTCGCCGGCATGCGGGTTGAAACCGGCAAAGGCGAGCCGCGGGTGCTCGATACCGAAATTGCGCTGCAGCCCACGCGCGGTCGCACGCGCCTTGGCGGCGATCAGCTCGATGCTGAGTAGGCTCGAAACGCTGGCGAGCGGCACGTGCGTGGTGATCGGCACGACCCGCAGACCGGGCCCTGCCAGCATCATCACGGCGTTGTCGCCCGAGACGCCGAACCGCTCGGCAACGAATTCGGTCTGGCCGGGATGGGTGAAGCCGATCTGGTAGAGCTGGGCCTTGGAAACGGGACCGGTGACGAGCGCGCCGGCGGCGCCCGTGCGCGCGAGGCCGGTGGCGAGCTCCAGCGCGTGGAGCGCGCAACGGGCGCCGTCGGTATCGGGCACGCCAGGCGTGATCGCGCCGGCATCCTCCACCCTGAGCACCGGCAAGGCGGCAGCAAAGGCGCGGGAAGCGGCGTCGGGGGTGTCTATCACCTCGATGGGACCGTCCCAGACGCGCTCGATCGCGCGTGGATCACCGACCGCGAAGAAGGGGGCGAGTTTCGCGCGACGGCGCGCAGCCCATGCCTTGGCGATGATCTCGGGCCCGATCCCGGCGGGATCGCCCATCGATACGGCGAGCGGCGCGATCACGTGCCGACTCCCTCCTCTTCGTCTCAGCGATATTCGATGATCGCGTCGCGGCGCAGATCGCGCAAGACCTGTTCGGCACGCAGGTTGACGCGCTGCTGCTCGATCTGGTTCTGCACCTGGCCGGGCGCGGGGATCGACTGCGCCGGCGGATCGTCACGACCGCACAGCACCAGCGTCCGAACCCCTTCGGTCGGCGAACCAAACGGCGGCGTCGCCTCGCCGACCTGCATTTTGAGCAGGATTTCCTGCAACTGAGCGGGCAGCTGGCGCGCAACGATCTGATCGTTGTCGACAACCTCTGCGCCGATCTTCTGCGCTACGCCGGTGGCATCGCCGCAGCCGTGGATCGACTGAATTTCCTTGGCGAAGGTGGCGATCTTGGCCTGTGCCTGGGCCTGCGGCATTCCCTTGGGGAAATCGAGCGTCAGCTGACGCAGGCTGAGGCGCGCGTCACGCGGATCGGCCTTGCCGACCTCTCGCTTGTCGACGAGGTAGAGGATCGAGAAACCACCCGGCGTCTCGATCGGACCGGCGATCTGGCCGACCTGCATCTGCTGCGCGGCCTGGGCCAGCGGGGCGGGCAAGGTGTCGAGCCGCACCCAGGACAGGTCGCCGCCCACTGCCCGGGTCGATGCTTCTGAAAATTGCGCAAAATAATCAAAAGGCTGCGCGCCGCTTTGAATTTGCTGCATCATCTTCTGCATGTTGTCGTGGACCTGCTGCGCGCGGTCCGGCGTCGCCGACATGTAGATTTCACGCAGATGATATTCTTCGGTGCCCTGATCGGCCTTCAGGCGATCGAGGATGGCGTTGACCTCCTGATCGCCGACGTTGACGAACGGCTCGACTTCCTTGCTGAGATAGCGGCTCCAGGCGATCTGTGATTCGATCTGGCCGTTCAGCGAGCGCACCGACGAGCCGATCTTGTCGAGATATTGCGTCAATTGCTCGGGCGTCATGTTGAAACGCTGCGCGACGCGGTTGAAGCCGCTGGTCATCTCCGCAGGGGTGACGGTGACGTCATTGGCCTTGGCTTCCTGAATCTGCAGCGTCTCGTCGATCAGGTTGCGCAAGACCTGGAGCTTGAGGCGATTGAGTTCGTCACCCTGCAGCTTGAGGTTGTTCGCCGCCTCGATCAGCGCGACCCGCTGGTCGACGTCGGTACCGGTGATGACCGTGCCGTTGACGATCGCGGTGGGCTTGCGGACGTTGGGATCAAGCTTGCCGAACAGCTGCACATCGCTGGGGATATTGAGCCCCGAGCTGTCGGTGGTCTGGGCCGGGGGAGCTTCGTCCTGATCGTCGGTTTGCGCGAATACCGAGGTGCCAAGCGCCAGGGCGGCAACGAACCCGATCGTGCGGGTCGCCCGCGCCGCCTTCGAAATCGACATGATCACGTAAATTCTTATCCCATCCAGCCGGACATCCATCGACGCGCCGGTCTTATCATCATCAACTGAACCTGAGCTTAGCGGCCCAGATTCTTGAAGGCCAGCGTCAACAGGAAAGAGTTGCCACGCCGCGCGTCGCCGGTCTGCTGATAGTCGCGTTTCCAGGTGACGCCAAGTTTCAGACAATCGTCTTCATAAGCGATGCCGGCGCGGTGGCGCACCGGCTCGAACCCGTCGGCCAGCGACAACGGATCCTCGGCCTTGTCGGTGAGATCGATGATCGTCGAGCCGAACAGCGACCAGAACTTGCCGATCTGGACGCGGCCGCCGAGCCGGACTTCCTCGCTGTCGCGCAGATCCTCCAGCGACGGATCGATGTTGCGGTTGAGGCGAAGATAGCCGGCCATGATATAGGTCGCGCGCGAGCCGATCGTCGCGTCGACCTCGTTGCGCCGCACCGCCAGGCCATCCTTGTCGAGCCGGTAGCGATGGACCAGCGAGAAGAAGTCGCGGTAACGCAGCTCGGTGCGTCCGACGATGTCCGACACACGATCGGAGAGGCCCGTGCCATCGGGCAGCAGCGTCGGCTGCGAGGTGAGGCGGTAGCTCTGGCCGACCACGGCATCGAGCGAGAAATCGGGCAGATCGACCTGCCATTCGAGGCCGTAGGTGAAGCGCGTCGAATCCTCCCAACGGTCGTACCCCGGGAAGCGATTGAGCGCGAACAGGTTCGAATCCTCGAGATCGACCGCGCGAGCATCCTCGTTGGGAATGTCGAGATTGGGCGTGTGCGGCGACGCCACGACCTGGATGCGCGGGGTGAGCCGCTGCGTGCCGTTGAGGAAAGAGCCGATGAACGGCCATTTCACGTCGGCCGCCAGCGCACCGATGAAGCGGTGCTGGAAGCCGTCCTGCCCGCGATAGCTGGGCACCGTCGTCGCCAGCGAATCATCGGTGTGGTAGAGATCGCCTCGGCCATAAGCGGTGAACGTGACCTGCTGCCCCCAGGGCGTCAGCTTGTTCAATTCCCAGGTCGCACTGGCAAAGGCGCGCTGGGTATCCTGCCCCTCGGTGCGGTCGAGCGCGAGGCTGTTGGCCTGCAGCGTGATCGTGCCGCCCAGCCACGGATCGGCCAAGCGGCGGCGATAATCGATCTCGGGCAGGGCGAGCGGCTGCAGCCGCTGCTGTTCGTCGAGGCGAAGCTCCTGCACCGCCCACCCGGCGATCGACAGATAGCTGTCCTGATCGATCCGCTCGACATTGATCGTGTTACGCAGGCGATCGTCGCGCGAAATGTCGTAGCGGCGCAGGAAGGTCTTGTCGGTGGCGACGCGGAACGAGCCGCTTACGCTCCAGTTGGGATCGAGCTGGAAGCGGCCGGCGGCATCGATATAGCCGCGAAACTGATTGTTGCTCGACGCATTGGTGACGACGCCGGCTAGATCGTCGCTCTGGCGGCTGTAGGTGCCGTAAGCGGTGACGCGGAACGCGCCGGTGCTCGATAGCGAACGAAACTCGCCCTCGACCATCGGCAGCGCGTTGGTGAAGACATAGGGCTCGATCATCAGCCCGCGGTTGGGCGCGAGGCGGAAATAATAGGGCAGGCCGAGTTGCAGCCCGTTGGTGTGATCGATCTGGATATCCGGCGTCAGGAAACCACTGGCGGCGTCCGCACCGACCGAATTGGAAAAGGCCGGCAGCGGCACCGACAGCCCGAACAGGTGGAATTGCGCGCCCTTGTAGAAAATGCGCTGCTTGTCCGGGCGATACGTTACGCGGACGGCAGTGATCTTCCAGCTCGGCTCCTTGGGGCAGCCGTTCGAGGCAGTGACGTCACATGGCGTATAAGCGGCATGATCGAGGCTGACGCTGCCGTCTTCATGGCGCGTGCCTTGCCTGGCGGCGAGGCGCCCGCCCTGTTCGAGCACCACCAGCATGTTCTGGACGACGCCGTCCTTGAGCGTATCGGTGAGTTCGATCGAATCGCCGTAGGCGATGTCGCCCTGCGGATTGGTGACAGCGACGTTGCCGGTCGCGACGACCTGGCCGGACTTGCGGTTCCACACCACCTTGTCGGCGCGCAGGCGGTTGCCCTGGCGAAACATCTGCACCGCGCCCGATACGGTGACGATATCGGCCTTGCTGTCATATTCGAGCGTGTCGGCGCTGAAACCGACCTGGTTCGCGTCGGCCTGCGACGGAATCGGAGACGGCGGCGGCGGCGGCACGGAACGATCGGCGAGATCCTGCGCGCGTGCCGTGCCGGCAGCGAATGCCAAGGGCAACGTGCAGCACAGAAAGACATCGCGACGGCGCAATTCGACACACTCCACTTCCGGCCGACGCGGCGGCGGCAGACGCGCCCTATCGCATCGCTCGCCGCGCGCCGCAATCGCATCCATGGCTTTGCCAGCGCGACCAAGACCTCCTAGAGGACGAGTCATTCGAAAATCCATAATTCAGTTCGAGGTATTGATGCAGATCCAGTTCGCCCCGCGCGCCACAGATACCGGCGTGATCGTGCTTCCGGTGGAAAAGGACGGCATCGGCCGGGTCGCGTTCGGCGACATCGCCGCGGCCGACCAGAAGGTGATCCTCGGCGCGGCGCGATCGAACCGGTTCGAAGGCGACGCCGGCGCGATCGTCGAGACGTTCGTTGGCGCAGGCGATGCCGTGCGTCGCGTGCTGCTGCTTGGTCTCGGCGCCGGCAGCGAAGAGGATTATGAGCGCGCCGGCGGGGCGCTGGCGTCTCGCCTGCTCGCGTCTGGCGTGACCGCGCTGACGGTCGATTTCGCCGCATTGCCGGGCAAGCCCGTCGCCAAGGCGGTCGCGCGGTTCGCCGCCGGCGCGGCGCAGCGTGCCTGGCGTTACGACGTCTATCGCACCAAACAGCCCGAAAAGCAGAAGCCGACACTGGAGACGATCACGATCGCCGGCGCGCCCGATGGCGCCGACGCCGCCTGGGCCGATTTCAACGCGGTGACGCAGGGCATGGCACTGACCCGCGAACTGGTCGTCGAGCCAGCCAACATCATTTATCCGGAAAGCTTCGTCGAGCGGGTGGAAAAGTCGGTCGAAGGGCTGGGGCTCGAGATCACCGTGCTCGGCGAGGACGAGATGCGCGCGCTCGGCATGGGCGCGCTGCTCGGCGTCAACCAGGGGTCGCGGCGCGCGCCACGGCTGCTCGCGCTCAAGTGGAACGGTGCGGGCGCAGGCGATCCCGAGGTTGCGTTCGTCGGCAAGGGCGTGACGTTCGACAGCGGCGGCATTTCGATCAAGCCGGCCGCGGGCATGGAAGACATGAAGTGGGACATGGGCGGCGCCGCGGCAGTCGTCGGCGCGATGAAGGCGCTCGCCATGCGTAAGGCCAAGGCGAACGTGATCGGCGTGTGCGGGCTGGTCGAGAACATGCCCGACGGCAACGCCCAGCGCCCCGGCGACGTCGTGACGTCAATGTCCGGACAGACGATCGAAGTGATCAACACCGATGCCGAGGGGCGGCTGGTGCTATGCGACGCATTGTGCTGGGTGCAGCGGACGCATCACCCCAAGACGATCATCGACCTGGCGACGCTCACCGGGGCGATCATCATCTCGCTCGGCCACGATCACGCCGGGCTGTTTTCGAACGACGACGCACTGGCGGGCGAGCTTACTGCCGCTGGTCTCGCCTCGGGCGACAAGCTGTGGCGGCTGCCGGTCAACGCGACGTATGACAAGTTGCTCGACAGCGCGATCGCCGACATGAAGAACGTCGGGCCGCGCGCGGCCGGATCGATCACGGCGGCGCAGTTCCTGCAGCGCTTCATCGAGGACGGCGTGCGCTGGGCGCATCTCGACATCGCCGGCATGGCCTGGGCCGACAAGCCCGGCGCCAATTTCGAGAAGGGTGCGACCGGCTTCGGCGTGCGCGTGCTCGACCGGTTCATCCACGATACCGTGGAGAAGTGAGCCGCGCCGTCACCCCGGATCTCGTTCCGGGGTGCGCCGGGCAGTGCGAGGGACGCGCTCGCGGGGCAAGGGATGCCGGAATACGTCCGGCGTAACGGGTTGGTATGCAGGTCGATTTCTATCATCTCACCGCCGCCCCGATCGAGCGCGTGCTGCCGCGCATCGCCGAGCGCGTGCTGGCCGATGGCGGGCGGCTGCTGATCGTCGCCGATCAGGCGCGGCTGCCGGCGCTCGACAAGCTGCTATGGACGTGGCGCGCGGACAGCTTCCTGCCGCACGCCTGCGCGGGCGGCGAGCGTGATGCCAATCAGCCGATCCTGCTTGCCGCCGACGTGATCTCGCCCAACGATGCGCGGAACGTGGCGATCGCCGACGGCGAGTGGCGTGACGAGGTGCTCGGCTTCGATCGCGCGTTTCACTTCTTCGACGAGGAGCGCATCGTCGAGGCACGGCAGGCGTGGAAGGCGCTGGGCGACAGGTACGGCGTCGAGCGGCGTTACTGGAAGCAATCCGAGGGCGGCGGCTGGGAGCAGCTTGCATAACCCGGCCAGTCCGATTAGGGCGGCGCCACTCATCAAAACCTAATAGCAGGAGCCGCACGGCCATGGCCGCGAACCGGACGTTTTCGATCATCAAGCCCGATGCCACCCGCCGCAATCTGACCGGCGCCGTCACCAAGATGCTCGAAGAGGCCGGCCTGCGCGTCGTCGCCTCGAAGCGCATCCAGATGACCAAGGATCAGGCCGAGGGCTTCTACGCCGTTCACAAGGAGCGGCCGTTCTTCAATGATCTGGTCAGCTTCATGATCTCGGGCCCGGTCGTCGTCCAGGTGCTCGAGGGCGAGAACGCCGTGCAGCGCAACCGCGAAATCATGGGCGCGACCAATCCCGAAAATGCCGAGCCCGGCACGATCCGCAAGGAACTGGCCGAATCGATCGAGGCGAACTCGGTCCACGGATCGGATTCGGACGAGAATGCGGCGATCGAGATCGCCTATTTCTTCAAGCCCGAAGAAATTGTCGGCTGATCTGAAGCCGGTTCTACGACGCGCGGTGGCGGCGGACGCCGCCGCGCTGTCGCTGGTCGCCTGCGCGACCCTGCTCGATACCTTCGCCGGTATCCTGAGCGGCAGCGACCTCGTTCAGCATTGCGCGCGACACAACACGCCCGACAAGTTCGCGGCGTGGATCGACGATCCAGCGAGCGTCGTCACGCTTGGCGAAACGGCCAGTGGTGCCGCACCGATCGGCTATACGGTACTGACGACGCCCGACCTGCCGGTGGAGATCGTCGCCGGCGACATCGAGCTGCGCCGCATCTACACGCTGTCGCGGCTGCACGGATCGGGGCTCGGCGCCGAGTTGATGGAGCGCGCGCTTGCCGATGCGCGGGCGATGGACAAGGCCCGCGTGCTGCTCGGCGTCTATGGCGGCAATGCGCGGGCGCGGGCATTCTACGAGCGCCAGGGCTTCGTCGTAGCCGGTGAGCGGCGCTTCCTGGTCGGCGAGACCTGGCACGACGACGCGATCTACGCGAAGGTGCTCTAAGCCCTCGGCTTGATCTTCGACCAATGCCGGTCGACGGCAGCCTGGGTGGCGCCGGTGCGGCGGACGAGCACGATCCCCCTCAGTTCGAGCGCGCGGCCGCGCAACAGGCGGCCGTGGGTGGCCCAGACGATATCGTAGACCGCGCTATCGGAAAGGTGCTGCTCGCCATCCCAATAATCCGCGGTGATCAGCACGGGGAGCCGGCCCTGTTGATCGGCCGGGCCGCCCGCGATCGCCTTGAGCAGCGCACCTTCGAACCAGTCGGCATCGATTTCGGGATGCAGCGTGCTCGACTGCGGGCTGATGCCAAGCGCGGTGGGAAAGCGGACCTCGATGCCCTGGATGCGGTGCGCCGCATCGTCGAGCACGAGGCGGCCGCCGTCGTCCTTCGGCGTCGCGGTGAAGGTGACGAGGGCGCCAGTCCGTGCGGCGCTGGCCTGGCTCGCCGCTTCGAGCGCGCGAGCCTGCTGGTCGGCCTCGCGCCCCTGCCAGTTGTTCCACAAGGTGAGCCCGGCGATGACGACGCCGGCAATCGCGACGATTTCGGCCAGCGTCAGCCAGCGGCGGCGCGCCTTGGCGGCCTCCGCCTTTGCCTCGGCACGCTCGGCGGCGGACTCGGGAGGCGCGGGATCGTCCTGATACTTGCTCATCGGCCGCCGGCCTCCAGCAAGCGACGCGGGGCGACCAGTTCCCAGCTCTGCGCGATGCGGTTCCCGACGCGGTCCCAATCGGTATCGGGACGATCGAGGCGCATCGCCACCCAGCCTGAAGGACCGAGATAGGGCGGGCTATAATAGCAATCGGGATCGATTTCGATCAGCATCGCCTGCTCCTCGCGCCCGCTGGTCTTGACGATCACCACCGTTTCGCCGTCGCCGTGATGGTTATGCCAGAAATAGGCGAAGAACTTGCCCTTCTCGATGTGAAAACCGGGCGAGCCGTGCGAAATACGCTCGGCAGCCTCGGGCAGCGCCAGCGCCAGCGCACGGACCTTTTCGAGCGGAACGGCGGGATCGGGGCTCATCGTGCGGCGAAGTCTGCCAGAACACGCGGATAAAGGCGATGCTCTTCGACGAGGACGCGCGCGGCGAGCGTCTCGGCGGTATCGCCGGGCTCGATCGGCACCTCGGCCTGGCCGAGCACCTCGCCGCCGTCGAGTTCCTCGGTGACGACGTGGACCGAGCAACCGGCGACGGCATCACCAGCCTCGATCGCGCGACCATGGGTATCGAGGCCCTTGTATTTGGGCAGCAGCGACGGGTGGATGTTGACGATCCGGCCGCGCCACTTCGCGACGAATTCATCGGACAGCAGGCGCATGTAGCCGGCCAGTGCGATCACCTCCGCACCGGCCTCGCGCAGCGCGCCATCGATGGCGGCTTCGTAGGCCGGCTTGCCGATGCCTTTCGGCGAAAGTGCGAAAGTGACGAGATTGTGCTCGCGCGCCCAGGCGAGACCGGCGGCGTCAGGCCTGTCGGAAGCGACGATGGCGATCTCATATGAGCAATCCGCGGCTTGCGCTGCCTTGGCCAGCGCCATCATGTTCGACCCGCGCCCCGAGATCAGGATCGCGACCTTGCGCTTAGCCATGGTGCGTCGCCGACCAATCCGCGCGCGCGCTCCAGGTGCCTGCCGAGCCGGCCACGGTGCAGCCGCGAGCGCCCGATTCGACGATGCCGATCGTCTCGACCCGCTCGCCGGCGGCGCGGAGAGCGTCCGCGACATCGCCGGCCGTATCCGCCGCGACGATCACGGCCATGCCGATGCCGCAGTTGAAGGTACGCGCCATCTCCTCGGGCTCGATCGCGCCCTGGGCTTGCAGGAAAGCCATCAGGCGCGGCTGCGGCCAGGCATCGGCATCGATTCGCGCGTGAGTGTCTTGCGGCAGCACGCGCGGGATATTCTCGAGCAGACCGCCGCCGGTGATGTGCGCGAGCCCCTTGATGCGGCGCTCGCGGATCAGCGGGAGCAGGCTTTTCACATAGATGCGGGTCGGTGCCATCAGCGCATCGATCAGCAGCACATCCTGATCGAACAGGGCAGGGCGGTCGAGCTTCCAGCCCTTGTCGGCGGCGAGGCGGCGGACCAGCGAGAAGCCGTTCGAATGCACGCCCGACGACGCCAGGCCGAGAATGACGTCACCGGGAGCGATGTCGCGGCCGGTAAGCACCTGATCGCGTTCGACGGCGCCGACGCAGAAACCGGCGAGATCGTAATCACCCGCGGCGTACATGCCGGGCATTTCCGCAGTCTCGCCGCCGATCAGCGCGCAGCCGGCCTGGCGGCAGCCCTCGGCGATGCCGGCGACGACGCGGGTCGCGACGGCGTTGTCGAGCTTCGCGGTCGCGTAATAATCGAGGAAGAACAAGGGCTCGGCGCCCTGGACGACGAGATCGTTGGCGCACATCGCGACAAGATCCACGCCGACGCCATCGTGCCGGTCATGCTCGATCGCGAGCTTGAGCTTGGTGCCGACGCCATCATTGGCGGCGACCAGCAGCGGATCGGTGAAGCCCGCTGCCTTGAGATCGAAGAACCCGCCGAAACCGCCGAGATCGGCGTCGGCGCCGACGCGGCGCGTCGCCTTGGCAAGCGGGCCGATCGCCTTGACCAGCGCGTTGCCCGCGGCGATCGAGACGCCAGCATCGGCATAGGTATAGGGGCTGTTGCTCATCGTCTTTGGCCTAGATCCGATCGCAGGGAACTCACGCCGTCCGCCCCGAGCTTGTAGAGCGGCGGTCCTCGCGAGCCGGACGGTGGCTTGCGAAACCGTGCTTCGACAAGCTCAGCACGAACGGGGTTTGTGGGTCGACTAGCGATATCGCGCTTGGATTTCCACGCCTGCTTCGCCAAAAGGACGCGCAGCATGATCCGAATTCGTCTCTCGCGCGCACTGACCCCGCTGGCCGGTCTCCTCGCTATCGGTGGTGCGGGCGTGGTGCTCGGCCAGGTCGAAACCAGCGCGCCGATCGCGCCGATCGATGATTCGGGCAATTTCGAGGTCGATGGCGTTTCGGTCGACGTCACCGGCAAGACGTCGGAAGAAGCGCGCGAGGCGGGTTGGCGGCTGGCGCAGCGCAAGGCGTGGCAGATGCTGTCGAAGCGGCTCGGCCAGAGCGGCGCGCTGGTGCCCGATTCGACGCTCAACGGGCTGGTGTCGGGAATCATCGTCGAGAATGAGAATATCGGCCCCGATCGCTATGTCGCCCGGCTCGGCGTGACCTTCAGCCGTGCGCGCGCCGGGCCGCTGCTCGGCGTTGCGGGCGGCGGGTTCCGGTCGCCGCCGATGGTGGTGTTGCCGATCGAATGGACCGGCGGCGTCGGCGAGGCCTTCGAGCAGGAGACCGGCTGGCGCCAGGCATGGGCGCGGTTCCGCACCGGCAATTCGGCGATCGATTACGTCCGCCCCGCCGGCACCGGCCCCGATTCGCTGTTGCTCAACGCCGGGCAGGCGGGCCGGCCGGGGCGCGGCTGGTGGAAGGCAGTGCTGGATCAATATGGCGCGTCGGACGTGCTGATCCCGACCGTTCATCTCTACCGGCAATATCCCGGCGGCCCGGTGATCGGGCATTTTGAGGCGCGTTACGGCCCCGACGACCGGTTGGCCGGAAGCGCGACCCTGCGCGTCGCCAATGCCGACGGGATCGATGCCCTGCTCGATGCCGGCGTGAAGCGGATCGATTCGATCTATCAGGACGCGCTCAAGGGCGGCATCCTGCGCACCGATCCCGGCCTTGCCTATCAGCCGACCCCGACGCCGACTCCGACGCCGATCGATCTCGACGGGCTGCCGCTGGTCAACGGCGGTGTCGCGACGGCCCCGCAGGGCACCTCGATCGACGTGCAGTTCGACACGCCCGACGCCGCCGCCGTCAATGCCGGCGAAGCGGCGCTGCGCGCGATCCCCGGCGTCGGCTCGGCGGCAACGACCAGCCTGGCGATGGGCGGCGTATCAGTGATGCGCGTCACCTATGCGGGCGATCAGGGCGCGCTGGCGGCACAATTGCAGGCGCGCGGCTGGCAAGTGCAGAGCGGCCCCGGAGCCTTGCGCATCCGCCGCGCCGCCGCGCCGCCGCCAAACGGACAGAATGGCGGATGAGCCAGTTCGCCCTGCCGTTCGAATGGCCGGCGGACCCGCGCGACGACGAATTCCTGGTCAGCGACTCGAACGCCCGCGCGGTCCACGGCATAGAGCATTGGGGCGCATGGCCGGTGATGACGGCGTTGCTGGTGGGGCCACGCAAATCGGGGCGCAGCCTGCTGGCACGGATCTTCGCCGGCAAGAGCGGCGGGACGATCATCGACGATGCCGAGCGCCAGAGCGAAGCAGCGATCTTCCATGCCTGGAACCGGGCGCAGGCCGAGCGGCATCCCCTGCTGATCGTCGCCGACGCCGCGCCGCCGGAATGGACAATCAAGCTACCCGACCTGAGGTCGCGGCTGACGGCTACGCCAGTGCTTGAGCTGGGGCCGCCCGACGATGTGCTGATGCGCGCGCTGTTCGAGCGTCAGTTCATCAAGCGCGGGCTCGATGCCCGGCCGGATTTGATCGACTGGTTGCTGACGCGGGTCGAGCGTAGTCATATTGCTGTCATGCGCACGGTCGATGTGCTCGACCAGGAAGTGCTCGAACGGCGCAAACGCTTGTCGATCCCGCTCGCTCGCGCCACACTGGCCGCGGCCGCGCTGATCGCCGAGCCTGCCAGCAAGGTTGACGCGAAATGACCCGTCCCGCTCATCTGCCGATCTTCGACGACGACGATCCGTTCGTCCGCGAGGACAGTAGCGAACGCTATTTCAACCGCGAGCTTTCGTGGCTGGCGTTCAACCGGCGCGTGCTCGAAGAGGCGCTCAACCCGGCGCATCCGCTGCTCGAGCGCCTGCGTTTCCTGTCGATCTCGGGATCGAATCTCGACGAATTCTTCATGGTCCGCGTCGCCGGGTTGAAGGGCCAGCAATTGCAGGACGTGCAGCGCAAGTCGGTCGACGGGCGCACGCCGAGCGAGCAGCTTCACGATATCGCGATCGAGGCAGACCGGCTGATGCAGGCGCAGCAGCAGGTGTGGATATCATTGTGCGAGGAACTGGCCGATGCCGGCATCGCGGTGCTCGATGCCCGGGACATCGAAGGCGAGGCCGAAAGCTGGCTGGAAGGGCATTTCCGCGATCAGATCTTTCCGATCCTCACCCCCCAGGCGCTCGATCCGGCGCACCCGTTCCCGTTCCTGCCCAATCGCGGATCGAGTCTGATCTTCGATCTCGTGCGCTTGTCCGACGGCGAGCCGATTCGCGAAGTCGTGCTGCTGCCCGGCACTGCGCCGCGCTTCGTGCGGATTCCCGGCAAGACCGCGCGCTATGTCGCGATGGAAACATTGCTCAAGCATTTCTCGGCAATGATCTTCCCCGGCTATCGCGTGAAGGGCTGCGCCGCATTCCGGCTGCTGCGCGACAGCGATATCGAGATCGAGGAAGAGGCCGAGGATCTGGTCCGTTATTTCGCCAACGCGATCAAGCGGCGGCGGCGCGGACGGGTGATTCGGCTCGACCTCGAGACGGGCATGCACGACGAACTCGGCACCTTGTTGAAGGAAGAGCTGGGCGGCGGCGATGCGATCATCACCGAAAGCGCGGCATTCCTGGGCGTTAGCGACCTCGAAGTGCTGGTCGACGAGGATAGGCCCGACCTCAAGTTTCCGCCGTACAGCCCTCGTTTTCCGGAAAGAATCCGCGAATTCGGTGGCGATTGCTTTGCCGCGATCAAGGCCAAGGACATCGTCGTTCACCACCCCTATGAAACGTTCGACGTGGTGCTCGCCTTTCTGCGGCAGGCGGCGAACGATCCTGACGTCGTCGCGATCAAGCAGACGCTCTATCGCGCCGGCAAACAGCCCGCGGTAATCAACGCGTTGATCGCCGCGGCTGAGGCCGGCAAGTCGGTCACCGCCGTCGTGGAACTGAAAGCGCGGTTCGACGAGGAGCAGAACATGCTCTGGGCCAATGCGCTGGAGCGGGCCGGCGTGCAGGTCGTCTACGGCTTCATCGACTGGAAGACGCACGCCAAGATTTCGATGGTGGTGCGGCGCGAGGGCAGCGAATATCGTACCTATTGCCACTTCGGCACGGGCAATTACCACCCGATCACCGCGCGCATCTATACCGATCTCAGCTTCTTCACCGCCGATCCGCGGATCGGGGCGGATGCGGCGCATGTGTTCAACTACATCACCGGCTATGTCGAGCCGCAGCAGCTCGGGCTGATCAGCCTGTCGCCGCGCGACCTGCGCGCCAAGCTGGTCGAGATGATCGATATCGAGATCGCCAATGCCGAAGCGGGCAAGCCATCGGGCATCTGGGCGAAGATGAACTCGCTGGTCGATCCGGCGGTGATCGAGAAGTTGTACGAGGCATCGAACGCCGGGGTGGAAATCGACCTGGTGATCCGCGGCATCTGCTGCCTGAGGCCGGGCGTGCCGGGGATGTCCGAGCATATCCGGGTGAAGTCGGTGATCGGGCGGTTCCTCGAGCACAGCCGCATATGCGCATTCGGCAACGGCAAGGCGCTGCCCAATGACGGCGCCAAGGTGTTCATCTCCTCGGCCGACTGGATGCCGCGCAATTTCGATCGCCGGGTCGAATATATGCTGCCGATCGAGAACCCGACGGTGCATGACCAAATCCTCGATCAGGTGATGGTCGCCAATCTGCTCGACAACGAGCAGAGCTGGGAACTGCAGGCCGATGGCGGTTACGTGCGCGACGAGCCGGGCGATCGGCCGTTCAACCTGCACCGCTATTTCATGACCAACCCCTCGCTTTCGGGACGCGGCGCGGCGCTATCGAACAGTGAATCGGTGCCCAAATTGTCGCTCAGGCGGCGACGCTGACCCCGGTGGCGACGCTTTTCCGCAAGCCTCGCGCGGTGGTCGACGCGCACCCGCGCACCGCGATCATCGACATCGGATCGAACTCGATTCGCCTGGTCGTCTATCAGGGGCCGGCGCGCATGCCGTCGATCCTGTTCAACGAGAAGGTGATGGCCGGGCTCGGCCGCGGACTAGCGGCGACCGGCGCGATCGACGCTGCCGCCATGGCGCGCGCGCAGGACGCGCTGGCGCGTTTCGCCGCGCTCGCCGAGGCCATCGAAGTGAGCGACGTGCGTACCGTCGCTACCGCAGCGGTGCGCGACGCGAGCAACGGCGGCGAGTTGATCGACCATGCCACGGCGATCGGGCTCGACGTCGAGTTGCTTTCTGGCGACGAAGAAGCGCAGGCGTCCGGGCAGGGCGTGCTGTCGGGCATTCCCGATGCCGATGGAATCGTCGGCGATCTCGGTGGCGGCAGCCTGGAGCTGGTGCGCGTGCGCGGCGGCGAGGTGGGCGAACGGGTATCGTTTCCGCTCGGCGTGCTGCGCGTGGCGGATGTGCGCGCCAAGGGCAAGAACGCGCTCGACCGCCTTGTTCTCAAGCTGCTGCGTAAATCGGGCTGGGAAGGGGCGGGGGCCGAGCGCCCGTTCTATCTGGTCGGCGGATCGTGGCGATCGCTGGCACGGCTCGATATGCACCTGACCGGCTATGAGCTGCCGATCGCGCATCATTACGAGATGTCGGCGCCGACGATTTCGCGGCTGGCGCGGGCGATCGCGCATCTCGACAAGGCGCGGTTGCGCGAAGTGCCCGACCTGTCGAGCGCGCGTATCCCGACATTGAGCGATGCGGCGGCGGTGCTCGGCTCGGTATTACGCCACCTTGGCAGCGCGACGACGATTGTTTCGGCTTATGGTTTGCGTGAAGGGCTGCTCTACGGCGCGCTCGATGACGAGACGCGCCGCGAGGATCCGCTGATCGTCGCTACGCGCGAGGAGGGCCGGAGGCTGGGGCGGTTCGCCGAACATGGCGACCTGCTCGACCGCTGGATCGCCCCTTTGTTCGAGGACGACGATGCCGATCTCGCGCGGCTGCGCCACGCCGCTTGCCTGCTCGCCGATGTCGGCTGGCACGCCAATCCCGAATTCCGCGCCGAACGCGGGCTCGACGCGGCGCTGCATGGCAATTGGGTGGCGATCGACGCGCGCGGGCGCGCGCTGGTCGCGCAAGCGCTGTTCACCGGGCTGGGCGGCGGCACGCGTTCGCCGGCACCGCTCGGCGGGCTCGCCGGCGAAGGCGATCTCAGACATGCGATATGCTGGGGACTGGCGATCCGGCTGGGGCAGCGGCTGAGCGGCGGCGTCGCCGGGCCGCTCAATCGCGCGCGGCTCGGCCGCGAAGGTGGGGCAGTCGCGCTTACGCTGCTGGAAAGCGATGCGGCACTATACGGGGAAACTGTCGAGCGGCGGCACAAGTCGCTTGCCGCGATGCTTGGCGGTGATGCGCGGTTGCTGCTCGCCTGAGCCGGTCAACCGCAAGTGAACTTGGTTATCGCGTTGTCGTTATCGAGGTGAATATCGAGTCGGTCCTGGCGGAAATCCATCGTCACCATCGTGCCTGGCTGAATCCAGCGCAGTGTAGTGGCGCCCGATCGCTTCAACGCTTCGGCGGCGAGGTCGCTCGACCCGGGCTTGCCGATCAGATCGTCCAGCCCCTCGGCCTTGCAGACGTGCCCGCTGCCGCCGACCGTGGGAGGCGTCGAGGTTGCAGCGCAAGCGCCAAGTAACAGGGCGATGGGAAGCAGTCGCATCATGCCTCGATCCTGCTCATCTTGAGCTTGCCGTTCATCACCGCGAAGCCGAGACGCCCCTCGACGAGATCGAGCGCGTCGTGGCCGAACTGATCGTAGCGCCAGCCATCGAGGATCGCCAGCCCGTCACGGCGGCCCGCGGCGAGAGCCTCGAGATCGTCGCTGCGGGCGAGAAGTTTCGGCGCGACATCAATCTCGCGCGCGCGAATCTTCAGAAGTAGCTTGAGAAGATCGGCGACCAGCGCACCTTCCTTGCCAAGGCCCGGCTTGCGATCGTCGCGCGACGGCATTTCATCGGGCGGCAGCGGCCCGGCATCCGCGAGCGCGGCCATCAGGCGGCCCCCTATGTCGTTCGACGCCCAGGCGCCAGAGAGCCCACGAACGCGCGACAGGTCGGCCTGCTTCTTCGGCGGCGAGCCGGCGAGATCGGCAAGTGTCTCGTCTTTCATGATGCGGCCGCGCGGAAGGTTCTTGCCCTGCGCCTCGATCTCACGCCAGCGCGCGAGCGACTTGAGCCGACCGAGGACTTCCGGCTTGCGGCCGGGAATGCGGACGCGCTTCCACGCGTGATCGGGATCGTTGGCGTAATTATTCGGATCGGCGAGTCGCTCCATCTCCTGATCGAGCCATTGGCCACGGCCGGTCTTCTTCAGGCGATTGAGCATCTTCGGGAAGATTTCGGCGAGATGCGTCACGTCGGCGATGGCGTAATCGATCTGGCGCTGGTCGAGCGGGCGGCGCGACCAATCGGTGAAGCGCGCACCCTTGTCGACCGTCACGCCGAGCCAGGCGTCGACCAGATTGCCATAGCCGATCTGCTCGCCCTGGCCGAGCGCCATGGCGGCGATCTGGGTATCGAACAGCGGGTGCGGGGTGGTGCCGGTAAGATTGTAAACGATTTCAAGATCCTGCCCGCCGGCATGAAAGACCTTGAGCACCTCTTCATTGTCGGTCAGCAGAGCGAGCAGCGGGCCGAGATCGATGCCCGGCGCGAGCGGATCGACGGCAGCCGCCTCTTTGTGATCGGCAATCTGGATCAGACACAGCTCGGGCCAGAAGGTGTTCTCGCGCATGAACTCGGTATCGACGCAGACGAACGGCGAACCGGCAAGGCGGGTGCAGAGATTGGCGAGGGCGGCCGAGTCCTCGATCAGGTCATGGATGTGCATCGCGGCTCCATAGCGAGCGCCAGCCGGGTTGACAAAGCGGCAGTTGCGCGTGAAGCGCGGCCACCTTTCCAACCGTCATCGAAGAAACGAGACGTAGATCATGCACGCCTATCGCACCCACACCTGCGGCCAGCTTCGCGCCGAGCACACTGGCGAGACCGTCCGCGTCTCGGGCTGGGTCCATCGCAAGCGCGACCACGGCGATCTCGTGTTCATCGACCTGCGCGATCATTACGGCATGGTGCAGATCGTAACTGAAGTGGATGGCCCAGTATTTTCGGTGATCGAGAAGCTCCGCCCCGAAAGCGTGGTGACGATCACCGGCAAGGTGACGAAGCGCGCGAGCGAGGCGGTCAACCCCAACCTGCCGACCGGTGAGATCGAAATCCGTGCCGAGGATGCAAGCGTGCTGTCGGCCGCCGCCGAGTTGCCGCTGCCGGTGGCGGGCGAGCAGGACTATCCCGAGGACGTGCGCCTTCGCTATCGCTTCCTCGACCTGCGCCGCGAAACGCTGCACGCCAATATCGTCAAGCGGACCAAGGTGATCTCCGACATGCGCCGGCGCATGGAAGACGCCGGTTTCACCGAATATTCGACTCCGATCCTGACCGCCTCTTCGCCCGAGGGCGCGCGCGACTTCCTGGTGCCGAGCCGCATCCATGCCGGCAAGTTCTACGCGCTGCCGCAAGCGCCGCAGCAGTACAAGCAACTCCTGATGGTTGCCGGGTTCGACCGTTATTTCCAGATCGCCCCGTGCTTCCGCGATGAAGACCCGCGCGCCGATCGTCTGCCCGGCGAATTCTACCAGCTCGATCTGGAGATGAGCTTCGTCACCCAGGAAGACGTGTGGAACACGATGGAGCCGGTGATCGCCGGCGTGTTCGAGGCGTTCGCGGACGGTAAGCACGTGACGCCGGCGGGAAGGTTCCCGCGCATCCCATACAGCGAGGCGATGCTCAAATACGGATCGGACAAGCCCGACCTGCGCAACCCGATCGTCATCACCGACGTGACAGATCACTTTCAGGGTTCCGGCTTCGGCATCTTCGCCAGCATCGTGGAGAGCGGCGGCGTGATCCGCGCGATCCCGGCGCCGGGTGCGGGAGCGGGCAGCCGCAAATTCTTTGACGATATGAACAATTGGGCGCGCTCCGAAGGCTATTCGGGGCTCGGCTACATCAACATCAAGGACGGCGAGCCGGGCGGGCCGATCGCCAAGAACCACGGGCCCGAAGCGACCGCGAAACTGATCGCGACGCTGGGGCTGGGGCCGAACGATGGCGTGTTCTTCGCCGCGGGCAAGGAAGCGCAGGCGGCCAAGCTCGCCGGCCTCGCGCGCGTGCGCACCGGCGAACAGCTCGACCTGATCGACAAGGATCGTTTCGAACTGTGCTGGATCGTCGATTTCCCGTTCTACGAATATGACGAGGACGAGAAGAAGATCGATTTCGCGCACAACCCCTTCTCGATGCCGCAGGGTGGGCTGGAGGCGCTGAACGGCGACGATCCGCTCGCGCTCAAGGCGTTCCAGTATGACATGGTGTGCAATGGATTCGAGATTGCGTCCGGTTCGATCCGCAACCAGTCGCCCGAAACGATGGTCAAGGCGTTCGAGCTGGTCGGCCTGAGCAAGGCGGATGTCGAGGAGCGGTTCGGCGGGCTCTATCGCGCGTTCCAATATGGCGCGCCGCCGCATGGCGGGATGGCCGCGGGCGTGGATCGCATCGTCATGCTGCTGTGCGGAGCACAGAATCTCCGCGAGATCACGCTGTTCCCGATGAACCAGCGCGCCGAGGATCTGCTGATGGGTGCGCCGTCGACCGCCAGCATGAAGCAACTGCGTGAACTCTCGATCCGCGTGATCGAACCGCAGGCCAAGCCGGACAAGACCGACGTCGATGCGATAGTCTCGCCCAAAGCGGGCTGATGGGGTATCGATCGTCCATGACGATCGATCTCCACGAATATGAAGCCGGCCGCAAATATGACGGCCATTACAAGAAAGACCTGAAAAAGCTGCAGAAGCGGCTCGAGCGGATCCAGGTCGCGCATGCGATGCACAAGCGGCCGGCGATTATCGCGCTCGAAGGTTGGGACGCGGCGGGGAAGGGCGGTATCATCCAGCGGATGACCGCGGAATGGGATCCGCGCTTCTACGAAGTATGGCCGATCAGCGCGCCGACCCCGCCCGAACTGGCGCATCAATTCCTGTGGCGATTCTGGAAGCGGCTACCCGAAGCGGGAGATATCGCCGTGTTTGACCGCACCTGGTACGGCCGCGTGCTGGTCGAGCGCGTCGAAGGGTTTGCCAGCGAGTCCGACTGGCGGCGCGGCTATGACGAGATCAACGCGTTCGAGGCGCAACAGATCGCCAACGGCACGACCGTGGTGAAGTTGTTCATCCACGTGACCCAGGCCGAACAGGACCGTCGGCTCAAGGCGCGGCTCGAGGAGCCGTGGAAACATTGGAAGACCGGCCTCGAAGATTACCGCAATCGCGCCAGGCGGGACGATTACCTCCGCGCCATGCACGAGATGTTCGCACGCACCGACACAAAGGCGGCGCCGTGGACCGTGATCGACGGCAATGACAAGAAATCGGCGCGGATCGCGGCGATGTCGGCGGTGGCGGATGCCCTGGAAGCGCATGTGCCGATGTCACCGCCGCCGATCGATCCCGACGTGGAGAAAGTGGCGAAGAAAGCGCTGGGTCTGGACTGAGCCGATTTACCGCCAGCCGGCCGGGTAAGCAGGGAGCGGCTATCGCCTCAGCGCAATTTGGCGATGCTCAGGCCGTCCTCCTTGGCGCGTTGCTTGACCGATTCCTCGCTGCGGGTCAGTGCCTTGGCGATTGCTTTCAGCGCCATGCCCTTCTTCGCCAGCGTGTGGAGCTTCTGGATTTCGTCCTGACGCCAGGGCTGGCGGTGGCGTTCGAAATTCTTTTCGCTCATGAATGCTCCTCGGGGATCGGCGAGACCGCGATCACCTCGATCGCCTCGGGCTTGCCATTGAAATCCAGGTGCTCGCCCGCGATCGCACCGAGCAGCGCATTGGCAAGCGGGGCCGCGAAGCCGATGCGGTCGGTCGCGGGATCGGCCTCGTCGGCGCCGACGATGTCGATCGTGCGCTCGCGGCCGGCAAGGCGGATGCACACCCGCGAGCCGATGCCGGCCTCGCCCTCGGCCGGCGGCGGCGCGATCTCGGCGGTGGTCATCCGCGTGACCCAATAGCGATGCTCGCGGCGCAGCGGCTCGACCGCCTCGCCTTCGGCCGCGGCGATCGCCGCTTCGAGCTCGGCGACTTTTGCCTCAATCAGAAGGCGGCCACGCGCCGTCACCAGGTTGGGGCCCGGCGGCAGCGGCAGCTCGAACCGCGGTTCCTTATGTTCGTCGTCGCTCTCGCGACGAAACGCTACGCTCATGATTGTCTCCTGTGCCCGATCAACGAGCAGCGGCGGGGTTCGGTCCGGCCACAGCCAGCGTTTCCTCGACCCAGGCCGGCACGAGAAGGCTTGCCGGGCCGAGACGGCTTTCATCGAACAAGGCGCTGCCGGCGGATGGTTCGAGGTTGAGCTCGAGCGTACGCCCGCCGGCATAGCGTGCGGTCTGGACGAAACCGGCGGCGGGATAGACCGCGCCCGACGTGCCGATCGAGACGAACAGGTCGGCGGCCGCGATGGCGCCCTCGATCCGGTCCATCGCGTAGGGCATTTCGCCGAAGAAAACGATGTCGGGGCGCAGCGCCGGCGCGTCGCAGGCCGGGCAGGGCATGCCGGGATCGAGCTGGCCGGCCCAGGGCTCGCGTGCGCCGCACGACGCGCAAAGCGCCGACAGCAATTCGCCGTGCATGTGGATCAGGCGGCGTGCGCCGGCGCGTTCGTGGAGATCATCGACATTCTGGGTGACGATCACCAGGTCGCCAGGCCATTCGGCATCGAGCCGGGCAAGCGCGCGATGCGCGGCGTTGGGCTCCACCTGGGATAGCGCAGCGCGGCGCGCGTCGTAGAAACGATGGACCGTCGCCGGATCGCGCGCGAGCGCCTGCGGAGTGCAGACCTGTTCGACGTGATGGCCTTCCCACAGACCGTCCGGGCCGCGGAAGGTCGCAAGGCCGCTTTCGGCGGAAATGCCGGCACCGGTCAGCACGACGATCGAGCGCGGTGACGCCATGACGTCAGGCCGGGTTGAACGCGCCGTCCTCGCCCATCACCCACAGAATGCCGTCGCGGATCGCGAAATAGGCGCCACGCAACGCGAGCTTGCCTGCGGCCTCCCGCTCGGCAACGAACGGGAAGGTGCGTAGATTGGCCAGCGAGACGCGAACCGTCTCGAGTTCCAGCGCGCGATTGGCGTCCGGCCCGGTGCCGCATTCGGAAACGACCTTGGCGCGAGCGTCGTCGAGCATGTCGACCCAATGGGCGATGAACCCGCCCTTGCCGGGCGCTGCGCCGTCGAACACGCCCGTCAGCGAGGCATTGACGCCGCCGCAAGAGCCGTGGCCCATCACCACGATTTCCGGCACCTCGAGCTGCGTCACGGCGAACTCGATCGCCGCCGAAACACCATGGCGGCCGCCGCCGACCTCATAAGGCGGGACAAGCGCGGCGATGTTGCGGACGACGAAGATCTCGCCCGGCGAAACGTCGAACACGGTGGCGGGATCGGTGCGGCTGTCGGCGCAGGCGATGACCATCACGCGCGGGCTCTGGCCCTCGGCGAGCTGGGCCCAGCGATCGTGCTGGCGCTTGTAATCGGTATCGCGGAAGCGGTGGTAGCCGGCGACGAGGTCGGAAAAGTCAGTCATGGATGCATCCTTTGCAGGCGCGAGCGGGGGTTTCAAGCCAGGACGACACTCGCTATCTGGCGGACATGAACGAGCTTACTCCGATTGCCCAGCCGCCGCGCCAGCGCAAGCCCGACTGGATCCGCGTCAAGGCGCCGACCAGCGCCGGCTTCGCCGAAACCAAGCGGCTGATGCGCGAAAAGAACCTCGCGACCGTCTGCGAGGAAGCGGCCTGCCCGAATATCGGCGAATGCTGGACAAAGAAGCACGCCACGGTGATGATCCTGGGCGACACCTGCACGCGGGCCTGCGCCTTTTGCAACGTCAAGACCGGGATGCCCCGCGCGGTCGATCCGATGGAACCCGATCACGTCGCCGAGGTGGCGGTGCAGATGGGGCTGGCGCACATCGTCATCACCTCGGTCGATCGCGACGATCTGCCCGATGGTGGGGCGAAGCAGTTCGTCAAGGTGATCGAGGCGATCCGCAAGGCGGCGCCCCGGACCACCATCGAGATCCTGACTCCCGATTTCCGCAACAAGGCCGATGCCGCGGTCGAAATGATCGTCGCGGCGCGGCCCGACGTCTATAATCACAATCTCGAGACGGTGCCGCGGCTCTATCCGACGATCCGGCCTGGCGCGCGCTATTATGCGTCGCTGCGGCTGCTGGAGAGCGTCAAGAAGCACGATCCGTCGATCTTCACCAAATCGGGCGTGATGCTGGGCCTGGGCGAGGAGCGGCTCGAAGTGCATCAGGTGATGGACGACATGCGCTCGGCCGACATCGATTTCTTGACGATGGGCCAGTATCTCCAGCCGACGCCGAAACATGCCAAGGTGATCGATTTCGTGACGCCGCAGGCGTTCGACGCTTACGCCGCGATCGCCCGCGCCAAGGGCTTCTTGCTGGTTGCGTCGTCGCCGTTGACGCGATCGAGCTATCACGCCGGTGACGATTTCGAGCGGTTGCGCGCCAATCGCGAGGCAAAGCTCGCGCGCGCCTGATGCCGAAGCATAGTGAAACCCGCGCGCTGCCCTATACGCCGGAGCAGATGTTCGATCTCGTCGCCGATGTCGGACGTTATGGCGAGTTCCTGCCCTGGGTGAGCGCGATCCGGGTGCGGTCGAACAATGACACGCAGATGATCGCGGACATGATCGTCGGGTTCAAGGGATTGCGCGAAACCTTCACGTCGAAGGTCGACAAGCAGCGACCAAGGGAAATCCACGTCGATTATCTCGATGGCCCGCTCAAATATCTCCACAACGATTGGCGCTTCCGGCCCGATGGCGACGGCGGCAGCCTGGTCGATTTCTCGGTCGATTTCGCGTTCAAGAACCGCGTGTTCGAGATGCTTGCCGGGCAGGTATTCGATCGCGCGCTGCGCAAGATGATCGGCGCGTTCGAAACCCGCGCGGCCGAACTCTACGGGGCTTCCGACGCATCTTCCGAAGGCGCCGAAGGCATCAACAGGTCCAGCGCGCACAACGCCGCCTGAAGCCGGACGCCGCCGCGGCCGAGATCGCCGAATTCCTGCCGATCGGCAACGACATGAGCCGGATCGCCGCCCTTCTCCGCGCGCGCGAACACGACGGTGCCGACCGGCTTCTTCTCACTGCCGCCTGCGGGGCCGGCGATACCGGTGATCGCGACGACGGTGTCCGCACCCGTAACCTCCAGCGCGCCCTGCGCCATGCTCCAGGCGACGGCGACCGACACCGAGCCGAAGGTTTCCAGCACGTCACCCGAAACCTTGAGAAGATCGAGCTTCACGTCGTTGGAATAGCTGACGATTCCGCATTCGAACACATCAGATGACCCGGGCACTTCGGTAAGCGCGGCCGAGACGAGTCCGCCGGTGCAGCTTTCCGCGACGGCGATGTGGCGGCCGGCGGCGCGATTGGCTTCGATGACGCGGGCGGCGGCATCAACCAGTTGTTTGGGAAGAAGCGTGTCCATGATGTCCTAGCGCCTGTCGTCGCGGCAGATCGGGATGTCCAGCGTGGCATTGCCGAACTCGGCCTGCTTGTCACGCGTCAGCTTGAGCGTCGCGACGATCAGGCCGGCCGCATTTTGCGGCGGCAAGGGCTGGGCGAGGGTGACGATGCGATCGATTTCGCTGCAATCCTGCGGCTTTACGGCATCTACCAGCGCGGGGGCGAGCAGCGAAACGAGCATCGGCCGGGTGAAATCAGATTGTAGCAGCGGCGCGATATCGGGGCCGGCGACACGCCCGAGCGCGGTGCGCGCAGCGGGCCACGCACGCTCGGCCTCGGCCTGATAGCGCGCGATGAAAGTGCCGTCAGTCTGGCGCAGCAGCGAGCCCGCCGGCACCCGCGCGGCACAGATCTGGCCGACCTGGCGAATCACCTCTGGCATCGCAACCAGCGCGATCGAGGTCGCTTCGGGCGTGGTGACGCACGGCGTCTGCGCCTGCGCGGCATTGGCCGAAAGCCCGGCGAGGGCCGCGAGCGCGGCGAGGGTCTTCTTGAACGTCATGGCAGTCTCACGGTGGCGATGGCGTGCGCCGCGATGCCCTCGCCACGGCCGGTGAAGCCGAGCCGCTCGGTCGTGGTCGCCTTGAAGCTGACCTGATCGGGGGCAAGCGCGAGAATGTCGGCGATGCGCGCGCGGATCGCCTCGCGGTGCGGGCCGATCTTGGGTGCTTCGCAGATCAGCGTGACGTCGACGAAATCGATCGTGCCGCCCTGCGCGGCGACGAGGCCGGCAGCGTGAGCGAGGAACTGGTCCGAGGCCGCGCCGCGCCATTTGGGATCGCTGGGCGGGAAGTGCATGCCGATGTCGCCGGCGGCAATCGTGCCCAGCACCGCATCGGTGATCGCGTGGAGCACGACGTCGGCGTCGCTATGCCCGCTCAGCCCCTTGTCATGCGGGATAAGCACGCCGCCGAGCCACAGCTCCTCGCCATCGACCAGGCGGTGGACGTCATATCCGCTGGCGCTGCGGGTGCGACCGCCGGCGAGGCGCTTTTCCGCGGCGGCGAGATCGGCGGGGTAGGTCAGCTTGTCGAGCATGGCATCTCCTGCGACTACCGCGACGGTGCCGCCATGGCGGCGGACCATCTGCGCATCGTCAGTGGCGTCCTCATCGTCGGGCCAGGCATGGTGGGCGGCCCGGATCGCGTCGTAGCGGAAGGCCTGCGGCGTCTGCACACGGACGAGGCCATCGCGCGGCACGGTTTCGCCGAGCAAATCCTCGACGCGCGCGAGCGTGTCAGCAACGGGGAGGGCAGGGATGGCGCCGTCATGGTGATCGAGCGCGTCGAGCAGCGAATCGATCACCGCTGCGGGAACGAACGGACGTGCGGCGTCGTGGATCAGCACGCGCGCGGGCGCCTCGCCGGCAAGTGTGTCAAGCCCGATCCGCGCCGAATCGCGCCGCAGCACGCCGCCGATCACGAAGCGCACGTCGCCCAGCGTGTCGTGCAGCGCCTGCTGCTGGCCGTCGGCGATCAGCACGATGACGTCATCGATTCGCGCGTGCGCGGCGAAGGCAGCGTAACTGTGCGCGACCACCGCCTTCCCGCCCAGGGGAAGGAACTGCTTGGGCGTCGAGCCCATGCGGTGGCCCTGGCCGGCGGCAACGATCAGCGCAACGGTGCGAGGTCTGGTCATCGCGCCCGCCTAGCGGAACGCGGCCAGCCTTGCCAGCGGGGCTTGTCTCGCGTAGAGGGCTGCCTAATTTTCAGGCATAACCATGACCAAGCTCGCGCCCATCCAGGTCGGCCCCGTGCGGATCGACAGCCCCGTGGTGCTCGCGCCGATGACCGGCGTGAGCGACATGCCGTTTCGCACGCTCGTGCGCCGTTACGGCTCGGGGCTCAACGTCACCGAAATGATCGCCAGCCAGGCCGCGATCCGCGAGACGCGGCAATCGCTGCAAAAGGCGGCGTGGCATCCGCTCGAAGAGCCGGTGTCGATGCAATTGGTCGGCTGCACGGCCTATGAGATGGGCGAAGCGGCAAAGCTCGCCGCCGATCGCGGCGCCGCGATCATCGACATCAACATGGGATGCCCGGTTCGCAAGATCGTCAACGGCTGGGCCGGATCTGCGCTGATGCGCGATCTCAAGCTCGCATCGGAGATCGTTGGCGCGGTCGTCAAAGCCGTCGACGTGCCGGTGACGCTCAAGATGCGCATGGGCTGGGATCATGCCAGCCTCAATGCGCCGGAGCTCGCCCGGATCGCCGAGGATATCGGCGTCAAGATGATTACCGTGCACGGCCGCACCCGGTGCCAGATGTACAAGGGATCGGCGGACTGGGCCTTTATCCGGCAGGTCAAGGATGCGGTGACGGTGCCGGTGATCGTCAACGGCGACATCTGCAGCATCGAGGATGCCGAAACCGCGCTCGCGCAATCGGGCGCGGATGGCGTCATGATCGGGCGCGGCGCCTATGGCCGCCCGTGGTTGCTCAACCAGTTGATGGTCTGGTTCGCCGAGGGGCGGCGGCTGCCTGATCCGAGTCTCGACGAACAATATCGCGTGATCGTAGACCATTACGACGCGATGCTCGACCATTATGGCATCGAGACCGGGGTCAACATGGCGCGCAAGCATATCGGCTGGTACACGCGCGGCCTGCACGGCTCGGCCGAGTTCCGCAATCGCGTCAACCAGGAGCCGGACGCGAAGGTGGTGAAGGCGATGCTCGCCGATTTCTATGCGCCCTGGCGCACCCGTGTCGCAGCCTGACCTCGAGAGCGGCGGACAGCCTGGTGCGGACGAGTGGCTCGCCGCGCTGCCCGTCGCCATTCTAACGATCGCGCCGGACGGGACGATTACGCGGGCGAATCCCGAAGCTGAGCAACTGCTCAACATGTCGGAACGCGCGATGACCGGCCAGCCGCTCCGGGCGGCACTGACGCCACCGGCCTTTGCCCAGCGCGACGGACAGGGGCTCGCCGCGTTCGATACCGATGTCGAAACCGCGCGCGCCGGCCGGTTGCGGCTCGATTATCTGGAGGCGCCGCTCGCCGATCGGCCGGGCTGGCGGACGATCACGCTCCACCACGCCGCGACGTCGCGACGCATCGGCGTCACCGCCGATCGCGCCACCGGCGCACGCGCGGCGATCGGGGCAGCGGCGATGCTGGCTCATGAGATCAAGAATCCGCTGTCAGGTATCCGCGGCGCGGCGCAACTGATCGCGACGGGGGGCGATCCCGGCGGCGACCTGACCCGATTGATCACCACCGAGGTCGACCGGATCGCCGCGCTGATCGACCGGATGCAGGATTTCACCGATACGCGGCCGCTGCAACCGCAGCCGGAGAACATCTATCCGTTGCTCGATCACGCCCGCCGCGTCGCGCTTGCGGGATTCGCTGCCGACATCACGATCGAGGAGCGGTTCGATCCGTCATTGCCGCCGGTATTGATCGACCGCGACGCCTTTCTGCAAGTGATCCTCAACCTGCTCAAAAATGCCTGCGAGGCCGTGCGGGGTGAGGAGGCACGGCAAGTCGTGCTCACCACTGCTTATCGGCATGGCATGGCGGTCAGCACCGCCGCAGGCGCGCCGCGACTGCCGCTGCCGATCGAATTGTGCGTGCTCGACAGCGGCCCCGGTGCACCGGCCGATATCGCCGAGCATCTGTTCGATCCGTTCGTGTCGGGCAAGCCGGAGGGGCAGGGGCTCGGCCTCGCGCTGGTCGACAAGCTGGTGCGCGACATGGGCGGGATCGTCCAATATGCGCGCGAAGGAGAGCCGGAGATGACCGTGTTCCGCCTACTGCTGCCAAGGGCGCCGCGATGAGCCGGGCCGGGCGCATCCTGGTGGTCGATGACGACGCCGCGATCCGCGCGGTGATCGGCCAGTCGCTGCGGCGCGCCGGGCACGAGGTGAAGGCGGTCGGCTCGCTCGCCGAGCTTGATCGCGCGTTCGCCGCAGGAGCACCCGACGTACTGGTGACCGATGTCGTGCTGCCCGACGGCAATGGCTTGGACATGGTTGCGGGCTTGGTCGCCGATCATCCGGGGCTCCCGGTAATCGTGCTATCCGCGCAGAATACGCTGACGACCGCGGTGCGCGCGACCGAAGTCGGCGCCTATGATTATCTCCCCAAGCCGTTCGATCTCGACGCGCTGACGCAGGCGGTGGCCGGCGCGCTGGCGCGCGGCGAGAGCGATAGCGTCGCGCCGATCGGCGAAGAGGATCGCGCGCTGCCGCTGATCGGCCGGTCACCGGCGATGCAGGAGGTCTATCGCGTCATCGCGCGGGTCGTGTCGAACGACCTGACCGTGCTGATCTCAGGCGAATCGGGCACCGGCAAGGAGCTCGTCGCGCGCGCGATCCACGATCTCGGGCCGCGGCGCCGCGCGCCGTTCGTCGCGATCAACATGGCCGCGATTCCGCGCGAGTTGATCGAAGCCGAACTGTTCGGCCACGAACGCGGCGCCTTCACCGGCGCGCAGGCCCGCACCGCCGGCCGGTTCGAGCAAGCGGCGGGCGGCACGCTGTTCCTCGATGAGATCGGCGACATGCCGATCGAGGCACAGACGCGATTGCTCCGCGTGCTGCAATCGGGCGAGTTCACCACGGTCGGCGGCGCGCGCGCGATTCGCGCCGACGTCCGCATCGTCGCCGCGACCAATCGCGACCTCGCCCGGCTTGTTGCCGACGGGCAATTTCGAGAAGATTTATTCTATCGCCTCAACGTCGTGCCGATCACGCTTCCAGCGCTGCGCGAGAGGCGACAGGACATGGCGCTGCTCGCGCGCCATTTCCTCGAACGCGCAGCCGAGGGCGGCCTGCCGAGCAAGCAGCTATCCGAAGGCGCCGTCGGCGTGCTCGCGCAGCACGATTGGCCGGGCAACGTCCGCGAGCTCGAGAATCTGATGCGCCGTTTGGCGGTGCTGAGCCGCGATGTGGTGATCACCGCTGCCGATATCGGTGGCGTGATTGGCGCGCCGACGCCCGAAACGGTCGTGCCGAGCGATGCCGGGATCGAACAGGCGGTGCGAACGCGGCTGGCGCGGATCGAGCGTGAGGAGCCCGACCGGCTCGACGACGGCACGCTCTACGATCGGCTGATCGCGGAAGTCGAACGCCCCCTGATCGAGGCGATGCTGGCGCGCCACGGCGGCAACCAGCTCCGAGCTGCCCGCGCGCTGGGGATTAACCGCAACACGTTGAGAAAACGGCTGGACACGCTGGGAATCGAGCCGCGCTGAGCGCCTCCAGCGACGAACCGAGCGCTGCAAACGTCCGATCGCACCATAATTGTGTTTTCTGTGCAACGCAGGCGTTGTATCGAAGCAACGATGGCTTTGGACGACCAGCCTGTCGAGGAACCACGCAAGCGGCGATGGCCGTCGCGCTGGTCGATCATCGAGATCGCGGTGGTTGCCGCCGCTGTGGCGATGGCGGCACTTACCTATGTCGTTCTAAGTAACAACAATGATACGCAGCGACTGCTGAGTCCTGGCATCGCCGCGCTGCTATTGCTTGGCGATCTGATCCCGGTCGTCGGCATTATCGTGATGATCGGGCGTCGCGTTGCCCGCCGCCGCGCTGCGCAGCTCAGCGGGACCGGGGGAGGGAAGCTCCATGTCCGGCTGGTGGCGATCTTCTCGCTGATCGCCAGCGTGCCGATCGTGCTCACCGTGATCGCCGCATCCGTGATGTTCCAGTCGGTCAACCAGTTCTGGGCGTCGAATCGTGCAGCCAACGCCTTCAATGCAACGATTTCGCTGGTCGAGGACGCTCAATATCAGTTCATCAAGCGTTGGACCGGGGAAGCGCGCCTGATGGCCAATGACATTGGCAATAACCGGGATCTTTATCCAATCGGCACCGCGAAGGGGCATCAATACCTCCTGTACGAAACTTACAATCGTAGTCTCAACCAGGCCGTATTGTTCAATTATGCCGGCAAGGACGGCGTCAACGTGGTTGATGTCTGGAACGCACCGGACGACAAAACCTTTTTCAGCCGCGTAACACCGGAGTTGCTCAAGACACTCCACAAGGATGAGAAGCCCTTCATCAATTACACGCCCGATACGGTGTGGGTCGTCACCAAGGTGCCGGATATCGACAGCCTCTACTTGTATGTCGGCACCGGCGTGGATGCAGGATTCCTCAATCGCCAGCATATGGCTGCAAGCGATGTCCTGCGAGATTTCAAATCGCTTCAGGGGCATTCGCACGCCCTCCAGCTACGGTTCAATGCGGCGTTGTTCGGGGTTGCCGTCCTCATCGTTGCGCTGACCATGTGGATCGCGCTGGTCGTCGCGGATCGCCTCGTTCGGCCCGTCAACCAACTCGCCGGCGCAGCGCGGCGTGTAGCGGAGGGCGATCTCGCGGTGCGTGTCCCCGAACCGACGACCGACGACGAGGTCGGCACACTCGGCGTCGCCTTCAACGCCATGACGCAACGCCTGGAAGCGCAGACCAGTGCGCTCGAAAATCGTCGCGCGCTGATCGAGGCGGTGATGTCGGGTGTGACGGCCGGCGTGATCTCGATCGACACGGCGCGCACGGTGCAACTGGTCAACAGCTCGGCGGCATCGATGCTCGGCGCGGAACGCGATCCGGTGGGGCAGCCGCTCGCCGCGGTGGCGCCGGAGCTCGATGCGATGCTCGACAGCGGGCAAAGCGAAGCGATCATCCAAGTCGCGGCCGAGGGCGAGCCGAAGACGCTCGCCGTCAAGGTGACGGGGGACGCGGCAGGGCAGGTGCTGACCTTCGACGACATCACCCAGCAATTGCTCGATCAGCGCCGCGCCGCTTGGTCGGACGTCGCGCGACGCATCGCGCACGAGATCAAGAACCCGCTGACCCCGATCCAGCTCGCCGCCGAGCGGCTGCAGCGCCGCTATGGCAAGCAGTTCGACGGGCAGGACGCGACCTTCAACCGACTCACCGAGACGATCGTCCGTCAGGTCGGCGACCTGCGCCGGATGGTCGACGAATTCTCCTCGTTCGCGCGGATGCCCAAGCCCGTGTTCCGTGAGGAATCGCTGGTCGATATCGGCCGACAGGCGCTGTTCCTGCACGAAGTCGCGCATCCCAACGTCAGTTTCCGCCTCGATTACGACGAGCCGGCGCCGATGCTGGTCTGCGATCGCCGCCAGATCGGCCAGGCATTGACCAACATCGTCAAGAACGCCGTCGAGGCGATCGAGGCGAAGGGCGAGGAAGCAAAAGGCGAGATCGTCATGACGCTGGCCGAGGATGATGCCAGCACGACGATCGTCGTCACCGACGATGGCGTCGGCCTGCCCAGCGAACGCAGCCGCTTGGTCGAACCCTATATGACGACGCGCGCGCGCGGCACCGGGTTGGGCCTCGCGATCGTCAAGAAGATCGCCGAGGAGCATTTCGGCGAGATCACCTTTGCCGATCGCCCCGGCGGCGGCACCATCGTCACCATGCGCTTCGATACGCGCATGCTCGCCGCGATCGATGCAAGCGGCGCCACCCCAGAGGCGAGCGCCGACGACGCGCCGTTGCCCGCACTCACCCGAAATCGGAATAATTGACCCATGGCTCTCGACATCCTCGTCGTCGATGACGAACTCGACATTCGCGAACTGGTCGCCGGCGTCCTCGAGGACGAAGGCTATGAGACGCGCGACGCGGCCGATAGCGACGCGGCGCTGGAAGCGATCGCCGCGCGGCGGCCGAGCCTGGTGCTGCTCGACGTCTGGCTGCAGGGGTCGCGCCTCGACGGGCTCGATCTGCTTGATGAAATCAAGCGCCGCGATCCCTCAATCCCGGTGCTGGTGATCTCCGGCCACGGCAACCTCGATACCGCGGTGGCGGCGATCCGGCGCGGTGCCGCCGATTTCATCGAGAAGCCGTTCGAAGCCGAACGGCTGCTGCTGATGGTCGACCGTGCGACCGAGACCGAGCGGCTGAAGCGTGAGGTCGAGTCGCTGCGCCAGAGCGCGGGGCGCGACACCGATCTCACCGGCTCGTCAGCCGCGATCAACGGAGTGCGCGCGACGCTGAAGCGCGTCGCTTCGACCGGCAGCCGGGTGATGATCGTAGGCGCGGCGGGCGTCGGCAAGGAAGTCGCGGCGCGGTTGCTCCACGGCTGGAGCCAGCGCGCGGCGGCGCCGTTCGTTATCGTCAGCGCGGCGCGGATGACGCCCGAGCGTGTCGAAGAGGAATTGTTCGGGGTGGAGGAGGGGGGGGACCTCGTGCGTCCCGGCCTGCTCGAACAGGCGCACGGCGGCACGTTGTTCCTTGACGAGATCGCCGATATGCCGGTGGCGACGCAGGCGCGCATCCTGCGCGTGCTGACCGATCAGAGCTTCACGCGCGTCGGCGGGCAGCGGACGGTGAAGGTCGACGTTCGCGTCGTCTCGGCGACGGCCCGCGATCTCATGACCGAAATCGCCGAGGGGCGCTTCCGCGAGGATCTGTATTACCGGCTCAACGTCGTGCCGGTGGATATTCCGCCGCTGTCGCAGCGCCGCGAGGACATTCCGCCGCTGGTCGAGCATTTCGTCGCGCATTACGCCGCCGAGCGCCGCGTGCCGACCCCGGAGATCGCGCCCGACGCGCTGGTCGCGCTGCAATCCTACGATTGGCCCGGCAACGTGCGGCAATTGCGCAACGTCGTGGAGCGTACCGTGATCCTGGCGCCGGGCGATCGCATCGGCCGGATCGACATCGACCTGCTGCCGGCCGAAGTGCTCGGCGATCAGGGCGAGGGCGGGGCGGGAACCAGCGCGATCATGGGCGCGCCGCTGCGCGAAGCGCGCGAAACCTTCGAGCGCGAATATCTGCGCGTGCAGATCCGGCGCTTCTCGGGCAATATCTCGCGCACCGCGACCTTCATCGGCATGGAGCGCTCCGCGCTGCACCGCAAGCTCAAGCTGCTCGGCATCACCGAAAACAAGACCGACGACTAAGCCGGTGGTGGACGGCGGCGCGCGCTGCCCCTAGATTGGCGCCATGCGTGCACGTCGCACGCCGTTCCGACGCCGGGAGCCGGCGCGATGCGGGCATATGACCCGCCAATAACAAGGACCTTTCGATGGCCGACAAGCAGACTTCGCTTCAGGATCTGTTCCTCAACGCGCTGCGCAAATCGAAGACGCCGGTGACGATGTTCCTCGTCAAGGGCGTCAAGCTCCAGGGAATTGTCACCTGGTTCGACAATTTCTCGGTGCTGCTACGCCGCGACGGACAATCGCAGCTGATCTACAAGCACGCCATCTCGACGATCATGCCGTCGGGCCAGATCGACGTGCACCAGATCGTCGAGCAGATGGGCGATTCGTCGAAGAAACAGCCCCTGTTGCAGGAGATCTTCCTCAACGCGGTGCGCAAGTCCGACGATAATGTCACCATGTTCCTGGTCAACGGCGTGATGCTGCAAGGGCAGATCGCCGCGTTCGACCTGTTCTGCATGCTGCTCCAGCGCGAGGGCTTCTCGCAACTCGTCTACAAGCATGCGGTGTCGACGATCCAGCCCGCTCATCCGCTGAATCTTGCTGATGAGACAAACAGTTCGGACGAGGATTGAGCACCGGCTTCGACCGCGACCGCGGTGAATTCACGCGCGGCGCCCGGGCGATCGTCGTCTATCCCGATCATGGCGATTCGAGCCGCGACGCCGAGGCGCGGCTGGAGGAAACGGCCGGGCTGGCGGCAGCGATCGGCGTGGTCGTCGCCGACAAGGTAGCACTGCGGGTGCGCAATCCCAAGCCGGCAACGCTGATCGGGTCGGGCCAGGTCGAAGCGCTCGCGGCAACTGTGCGGATGGAAGAAGCGGGGCTCGTCGTGTTCGACGCGAGCCTCACACCAGTGCAGCAACGCAACCTCGAAACCGCGCTCGAGGCCAAGGTGATCGACCGCACGGGGCTGATCCTCGAGATTTTCGGCGAGCGCGCGGCGACTGCCGAGGGCCGGTTGCAGGTAGAGCTGGCGCACCTCGATTACCAAGCGGGGCGGCTGGTGCGCAGTTGGACCCATCTCGAGCGCCAGCGCGGCGGCTTCGGCTTCCTGGGCGGCCCCGGCGAAACCCAGATCGAGGCCGACCGCCGGTTGATCCGCGACCGCATGGCGCGGTTGCGTCGTGAGCTCGATCAGGTCAAGCGCACACGGAGCCTGCACCGCGAGCGGCGCCAGCGCGCGCCCTGGCCGGTGATCGCGCTGGTCGGCTATACCAATGCCGGAAAATCGACGCTGTTCAACCGTTTGACCGGTGCCGACGTCATGGCAGAAAACCTGCTGTTCGCAACGCTCGACCCGACATTGCGGCAGATATCGCTGCCCGGCATAGACAAGGCGATCCTGTCCGACACGGTGGGGTTCGTATCGGAATTGCCGACGCAACTGGTCGCGGCGTTCAAGGCGACGCTGGAAGAAGTGGTCTCGGCCGACCTCTTGATCCACGTCCGCGATATCGCACACCCCGACAGCGAAGCCCAACGCGCCGACGTCGAGGCGGTGCTGACCGAGATCGGCGTCGAGGAAGCAACGCCGCGGATCGAGGCGTGGAACAAGCTCGACGCGCTCGATGACCAAGCGCGCGCGGAGGTGATTGAAGAGGCAGGGCGACGCAGTGACGTCGTCGCGGTATCGGCGCTGACCGGGGAGGGGATCGATCGGCTGGTGAGCACGGTCGCCGACAAGCTCACCGCCGGCCATCGCCGCTATCGCGTTACGCTCGACCCCGCCGACGGCGCCGGCGCCGCCTGGCTGCATCAGCATGGCGAGGTGCTCGACCAATCGGTCGAGGGCGATCGGGCGGTTTACGAGGTCCGGATGGCGCCGAGCGACCACGAACGGTTCATCACGCGATTCTCTCGGGCATAGGCTTTTTTGCCTTCATCCCGGACTGGTTTAGCAGCCCTTTTTCGCTTCAACCCACAACGCTTCCTTGGCATCGAGATCGAGCCCGGCGAAGGCATCGCCGGCTGATTGCTCCATGGCGCGGAAGCGGCGTTCGAATTTGGCGGTGGCGGCGCGGAGCGCGGTTTCGGGATCGATACCGAGCTTGCGCGACCAATTGACCATCGCGAACAGCAGGTCGCCGATCTCTTCCTCGCGATCGGCATCGGTGTCGGCGGTTTCGACTTCGGCGAGTTCCTCGTCGATCTTGGCGCGAGCGCCCGACGGATCGGGCCAGTCGAAGCCGGTGCGCGCGGCGCGTTTCTGCACCTTTTCGGCGCGCAAAAGCGCCGGCAGGCCGAGTGCGACGCCGTCCAGCGCGCTTGACGGCACATCGGGCTTGCCTTTGGCGGCGCGTTCCTCGGCCTTGATAACCTCCCACAGATGATGGCCGCCTTCGGCCCGGTCACCGAAGATATGCGGGTGGCGGCGCTCCATCTTGTCCGAGATCGCGGTGGCGACGTCGTCGAAGCCGAACAGCCCGGCTTCCTCGGCCATGCGCGCGTGGAACACGACCTGGAGCAGCAGATCGCCGAGTTCATCCTTGAGCTCTGCCATATCGCCGCGCGCGATCGCATCGGCGACTTCATAGGCTTCCTCGATCGTGTACGGCGCGATCGTTTCGAAGGTCTGGACGGTGTCCCATTCGCAGCCGTGATCGGGATCGCGCAGCCGCGCCATGACCGCGAGCAGGCGATCGATCGGGGAAGGTGGCGAAGTTGGCGCGGAAACCATGTCGATCAAAGTCCGATAATATACATTATGTAAAATTATGATGCGGGTTCGCCGGGGTCGAGGATCAGCGTGTCCCCCTCCACGCGCCAGCCTTTCAGCCGCGACAGGAAGTTCATGCCCAATATGTCGGTGTCGCCGAACGATGGCGAGACCACCGCCGAGAGATCGTGCGTCTCGATGCCGCCGATCCTGAGGTCGTCGATTGACGAGCGCGTTACCGCGACATCGCCATTGGCGGTCGACAGCATTGTGCCGAACGGGCTCTCGCCAAGGTCGAGCTTGGCCGCTTTGGCAGTATCGACGGAAATCGCGGTGATCGTCGCGCCGCTGTCGACCAGCATGCGGCGGCGCACGCCGTTGATCTCGGCGGTCGCCCAGAAATGGCCGTCATCGGATTTGGCAATGCGAACGACGCTGCCATCGACGCGCTGGCCGCCATCGGCGAGCGCGCCGGTCAGCGCCGACCATCCGGCAGCGATGCGATGCCGCCCGGCGACGATCAGCATCGCCACCGCGAAGATCGCCAGCCACGCCAGCGCCATCTTCGCCGCCTGGCCGATCGGTATCCGCCGCGCCGCCAGCGACGAGCCGACGAGCACGATCAGCAACACCATGTAGAGGACGTTGGCGGTGGTATTCGATGTCACAGCACGAACTCCTGGCCGTCATAGCCGGGCTCGACATGCGGCGGCAATTCAGCACGAAGCGTCTCGTAATCCATCGACTGATCCATGTGGATCAGCGCGGTATGACCGATATCGAGCTCGCCCGCCCAGCCGAGCACATCATCGAGCGTGGCGTGCGTGGGATGCGGCCGGCGGCGCAGCGCGTCGGCGATCCAGAGATCACAGCCCCGATAAAGCACCGTCATGGCCGGCGTCATCGTAGCGAAATCAGTTGCATAGCAAACGGACTTGCCAGCCGATTCGAAGCGCAGCCCGGCGCTGGTGATCGAGCCGTGCGGCTGATCGACGACGCGAATGCCGAGGTCGCCGATCGTCAGGTCATCGGGCAGCGTTTCGCCCGCGACGGTCGGCGGATAGCCGTCGCGGCCCCGGAACACGTAGCCAAACCGCTGTTCGAGCGACGCCAGCGTTGCCGGCCGCGCCATCCCGCGCACCGGGCCGCCCTTGATGTGGAAGATCTGGCGCAGATCGTCGATGCCGTGGCAGTGATCGGCATGGTCATGCGTCCAGACCACCGCGTCGATATCCGAGACGTTCGCGGCGAGCAATTGCTCGCGCATGTCGGGCGTGGTGTCGACGAGGACGCGCGCCGCCTCGGTCTCGACCAACAGCGAGACGCGGGTGCGGCGGTTGCGCGGGTTTGCCGGATCGCAGGCACCCCAATCGTTCCCGATCCGCGGCACCCCCGACGAGGTGCCCGAGCCGAGGATGCGGACCTTCACGCGGCGCGCGTCTTTGCGAAGAGCGTGTGGAAGTTACGCGCCGTAACATCCTGTAATTCATCGATATCATCGCCGCGCAGATCGGCGAGGAAGGCGGCGGTATCGGCCACGAAACTCGGTTCGCCGGTCTTACCGCGATGCGGCACCGGCGCGAGGAACGGCGCGTCGGTTTCGATCAACAGGCGCTCGATCGGCAATTTGGCGGCGGTGGCTTGCAAGTCGCGCGCGTTCTTGAACGTCACGATACCCGAGATCGAAATATAGAGGCCGAGATCGAGCGCGATGTCGGCGAAGGCCTGGCTCGCGGTGAAGCAGTGGATGACGCCGGGATAGGCCCCCTTCCCCATTTCCTCGCGTAGGATTTGCGCGGTGTCGTCCTCGGCATCGCGAGTGTGGACGACGATCGGCAGCCCGGTCTCGCGGGCGGCGGCGATATGGGCACGGAAGCTCGCTTGCTGGCGGGCGCGGTCGCTATGGTCGTAATAATAATCGAGGCCGCTTTCGCCGATGCCGACGACGCGCGGATGCTGCGCGCGCTCGACCAGCTTGGCGGTATCGACGTCCGGGTGCTGGTCGGCCTCGTGGGGGTGGATGCCGACGGTGGCCCAGACATCGGGTTCGCGCTCGGCAGTGGCGACGACGGCATCCCATTCGCTTTCGCGAGTCGAGATGTTGAGCATCGCCGTCACGCCGCGGGTGCGGGCGCGTTCAAGAACCGCTTGCTGTTCCTCGATCAAGCCTTTGTAATTCAGGTGACAATGGCTGTCGGCAAGCATCAGGCTGGCTCCTCCTCCGGCAGTTCGAGGCGCGGAAAGAGCGGGGTCGGCTGAGCCAGCTTGAACTCGCTTTCGGCGAGCGGCGAATACCAGTGGCTGACGATGCCGTCGAATGTGCGCAGCTCGGGCGCGATGCCCATCGTATCGAGCAAGGTGTCGGCGCTGGTCGGGATCACCGGGCGGATCGCGACGGCGAGCATCGCGATCGCGATGTAGAGCGTGGCGAGTACCGTCTCCATCCGCTCAGGATCGGTTTTCTTGAGCTTCCACGGCGCCTGCTCGTCGATATAGGCATTGCACGCGAACACGGCCTGCACCCAGGCTTCGGTCGCCTGGCTGAGCGCGAGATCGCGATAGGCGTGCGGGATGGTTTCGGTGACCGCCTTGCCGACAACATCGAACAGCGCGTTGTCGGCGTCATTATGGCCGTGAATCTCGGGCAGGCCGCCGCCGAGGTTCTTGAAGATCTGCGTTAGCGTGCGCTGAGCAAGGTTGCCGAAGCTGTTGGCGAGATCGGCATTCGCCCTTGTTACAATAGCTTCGGCCGAGAAGCTGCCGTCGTTTCCGAAACTGATGTCGCGTAGCAGGAAATAGCGCAGCGCGTCGACGCCGAAGCGGTCGGCGAGCTCGACGGGGTCGACGATGTTGCCGGTCGATTTCGACATTTTCTCGCCGCGGTTGAGCACGAATCCGTGGCCGAAAGTTTGCAGCGGCAGTTCGATGTTGGCGGACATCAGGAAGGCCGGCCAGTAGACCGTGTGGAAGCGGACGATATCCTTCCCGATTAAATGGAGATTTGCCGGCCAGTAGCGCGCGAAGTCGCCGCCAACATCGGGGTAGCCGAGGCCGCTGATGTAATTGGTCAGCGCATCGACCCAGACGTACATGACATGGCCGGGGCTGCCGGGCACGGGGACGCCCCAATCGAAACTGGTCCGCGAGACCGAGAGGTCCGACAGCCCGCCCTCGACGAAGCGGAGGATTTCGTTGCGGCGGCTCTCGGGCTGGATGAACTCGGGATGCGCGGCGTAATGGTCGAGCAGTTTCTGCTGGTATTTGGAGAGGCGGAAGAACCAGGTTTCCTCGGCGGTCCATTCGACCGGCGTGCCGTTGGGCGAGAGCTTGCCCCCCTCCCCGTCGACCAGTTCCTTCTCGTCGTAAAACGCCTCGTCGCGGACCGAATACCAGCCCTCGTAGCGATCGAGATAGAGGTCGCCGGCGGCCTCCATCGCCTTCCACAGCGCCTGGCTGGCGGCGTGGTGATCGGGCTCGACGGTGCGGATGAAGCGATCGTAGGAGATGTTGAGCTTCGCCGCCATCGCCTGGAAATGGCCGGACATTTCATCGGCCAGCGCGCGCACCTCAACGCCGCGGGCGCGCGCGGTCTGGACCATTTTCAGGCCGTGCTCGTCGGTGCCGGTCTGGAAGCGCACGTCGCGCCCCGCCTGGCGGTGAAAGCGCGCAATCGCGTCGGCGGCGATCGCCTCATAGGCATGGCCGATATGCGGGCGGCCATTGGGATAATTGATCGCGGTGGTGATGTAGAAGGGCTCGGCCATGCGCGCCGCTTAGCCGATTGGCGGGCGGGGGCAAAGGGGATCGCGAACGAGGCTCAGTTTGACGGTGGCGTCATTGTCCAAGTCGTCGTGAAATCCGGGTCATTTACGACATCGCCAGTACCCTTCAGATGATACGATCCCGGTTTGGCGGGGAAAAAGGCTCGCAGATCCGGTGGTAAGCGGAACTGTTCTCCAGTTCTGCTGCCTTCCAACCGTAACGTGATGCCGTCGCTCTGATCGACGTTAACGACAGTTCCAAAGAACTGATCCAGCCGATCTCCGCCAGGTTCCTTGTACGTAATGCCGACGAGGACGACCGAGCCGTCCAATCGATTAGCTGCCTGCTGATCCCATCTCGGCGTGTCTTCGCTCATTCCTTCCCCCCTATACATCGCACCGCTAAGCCAGTCGCGCCACCAACCCCGCCATCTCATACACGCTTGCGCGCTGGTCGAGCGACAGGCCGCGGGCGCTGGCGGCGAGCGCGCGGGCCGCTTCGTGGGCGTCGAGGGCGGTGCGCAGGGCCTCCCCTGCCCGCGTCGTCGCGGCTTCGGCGATGAAGGCGGGGGCGCGGTCGAGAAAGGCTTCGTAGCGTTGTTGCTGGGCCTTGAGGGCCAGGCTCTTCGCCAGCGCGGAGCGTTCGGCGTTGGTCGGATCGCCGGTGGTGGCGATCGTTTGCAGCGCCTTGTCCATGCCGGCGATGTCGAGGCCGGCGAAATCGAGCGCGCGGCCGAGCGAGCCCTTGGCGCCGGTGACGATCGCGGCGATTTCCTCGTGCGGGGCATCGGGCATGCGGCGGGCGAGTTCGTCGGCGAGGAGGTGGGGCGGGAGCGGCTCGAAACGCAGGATGCGGCAGCGCGAGCGGATCGTCGGCAGCAGGCGGCCGGGGGCGTGGCTGACGAGCAGGAAGATGGTGCCGGCGGGCGGCTCCTCGAGGTTCTTCAAGAGCGCGTTGGCGGCGGCGCGTTCGAGGTCGTCGATCGCGTCGATGATGACGACGCGGCGCGGCGACAGCGAGGGGGTGGTCGCGAACAAAGGCTGCAGCGCGCGGACCTGCGCGATCGGGATCGAGCGGGCGAGGTCCTGGTCGGGCTTGTCGGGGTCTTTCGGCAGGCGGGCGAGGACGCGGTAATCGGGGTGCGAGCCAGCCTCGATCAGCGAGCGGGTGCGGGTGCCTTCGGGGACGACGAGATCGGGCGATGACGGGAGTTCGCCTGCCGCTTCCGCAAGCATTCGCATCGCCGCCATCCGCGCGAAACTGCCCTTCCCCACGCCTTGCGGGCCGGCGAAGAGCCAGGCGTGATGGAGCGAGCCGCCGTGCATCGCGGCGAGAAATGCTTGTTGCGCCCGCTGGTTGCCGATCGGTGACGTCATGGCAGCAGATCGGCGAGGCTCGCCAACAGGCGCTCGGTCACCACTTGCGGAGCGCCGGTGGCATCGATCAGGCGGATGCGGCCGGGCTCGTCGGCGGCGAAGCGACGGAAGGCTTGCGCGACGTCCTGGTGAAAGCCCTCTCCGCGCGCGGCGAAGCGGTCGGCGGCGGCGCCGTCGCGGCCGGCGGCACGCTCGGCGCCCTCCGCCACCCCCATTTCGAGCACGAAGGTGCGATCAGGCAGCAGCCCGCGCGAGCCGAAGCCGTGCAGGGCAAGGATCGCGGCGTCGTCTATCCCGCCGGCGAGCCCCTGATAGGCGCGGCTCGAATCGATGAAGCGGTCGCAGATCACCCATGTCCCCGCGCCGATCGCGGGATTGATGCGCTTTTCGACATGGTCGGCGCGCGCCGCGGCGAACAGCAGCGCCTCGGCATGCGGGCTCCAGCGCGTCACCTCGCCCTGCATCAGCAGCGCGCGGATCGCCTCGGCCCCCTCGCTGCCGCCGGGCTCGCGGGTGACGAGCGTCTCGATCCCGCGTTCGCCGAGCGCGGCGGCGAGACGTGTCGCCTGGGTCGACTTGCCCGCCCCTTCCCCGCCTTCGAGCGAGATGAAGCGGCCCGGCGTCACAGCCCCGAACTCACAGCAGCGTCAGCAGGCCATTCCACGCGCGGCGGAAGAAGCCGGCCTTGCCGACGTCCTTGGCGGCGACCAGCGGCATGGTCTGTGCGCCGCTGTCGGGCGTGGTGACGACGATATCGGCAATGTGCTGGCCGGCCTTGATCGGCGCCTGGATCGGGCCCTGATAAACCACCTTGATCTGCATGTCCGGGTTCGAGCCCGCCGGGATCGACACCGCGATATCCTGCGGCGCGACGAGGCCGACCGTGGTCGAATCGCCGCCCTGCACGTCGGCCTGCTCGACCACCTTGCCCTTGGGCGCGAGCGTCTTGTCCTGCCAGGCGTGGAACCCCCAGTTCATGAACGCGACTGATTGCTGGATGCGCTGGTTGAAGCTGGTCATCCCGCCCATCATCATCACGATGCGGCGACCGTTCTGTTCGGCCGAGCCGGTGACGCTGTAGCCGGCTTCCTCGGTATGGCCGGTCTTGAGCCCGTCGGCGCCCGGCACGCGGCCGAGCAGCGGATCGCGGTTCGCCTGGGTGATGGCGTTGCCGCCCATCGTCTGGCCCCAGGTGAAATCGGGCTTGGCATAGAATTGCTTGTAGAGATCCGGGAAGTCGCGGATCGTCGCCTCGGCGAGCTTGACCATGTCGCGCGCGGTGACGTGGGTCACGCCATTGTCCGGCCAGCCATTGGCGGTGCCGAAATAGCTGCCGGTGAGGCCGAGCTTCTTGGCATTCTCGTTCATCCGCTGGACGAACGCCGCTTCGGTGCCCGAAACGCCGTCGGCAAGCGCGATACAGGCGTCGTTGCCTGACAGGGTGATGATGCCGAGCAACAGGTTGGCGACGCTGACCTCCTCGCCCGAGGAAAGGAACATGGTCGAGCCCTGGCTGTGCCACTGCTTCCAGGCATCGGGCTGGAACGTCACCTTCTGATCGAGCTTGACGTCGCCGCGCTTGATCATGTCGAACACGGTATAGACCGTCATCATCTTGGCGAGCGAGGCCGGCGGGATCTGCTGATCCGGGTTCTTGGCATAAAGCACCGCGCCGGTGTTCATATCCTGCATGAAGGCGACCGTCGCCGGCGTATCGAACGGCGGCGCCTCGGCCAGCGTGGGCGTGGCGATCAGCGCGGCGAACAGGGGGGCGGCAATAACGATCTTCATGGGATTACGACTCGGCTCCGTACGCTGGAGGGTGAACGATCAATCGGTGATCACGCGAGCATCGCCATAGCCCCGCTTGGCGGCGCCGTCACGGGCGCTTTTCGCGGCGGCGGCATCGGCGAAGGGGCCAAGCTCGACGAGCCAGAACTTGCCCGATTGCGAGACGTGGCCGCCGAGCCTGGCGGCAAGCCCCTTGGCATTGCCCTCGTTCGAGAAGGTGCCGACGCGGACGCGGTATTTGCCGGTTGCGGGAGCCGGCTTGGCCGGGGGCTTGGCGGCTGCACGCTCCGCTGTCGCCTTGGCCGGCTTTACCGGGCCGGGGGCGGAGGCTTTCGCGGGCGCCGCGGGTTTTGACGGCGGCGCATAGGATGTTCCGGGCTTCGGCGTCGCGGGCACGGGCTTGGACGTGGCGGGCCCAGGCTTGACAGCGGCGACGGGCGGCGCCGGCCTTGCGGTCGCCGGCGCGGCGACATCGGCGACGCGCGCGCGCAAGCCATTGAGCAGGATCGGCGGCGCGTCGAGCCGGGGTGCCGCGGGCCGCCCCTGCGACAGCGCGACCTGATCGGCCGCGATCGGATCGACCTGGCGGATTCGCACGGCCGCAGTGCCCGTCATCCCGATCAGCTTTGCCGCCTTGGGCGATAGCTCGGCGAGAACCCCGCGTGTCGCCGCCGGCGTGGCACGGGTTTCGAGCAGCGCGGTGCGGCCGGTGGCGAGATCGGTCACTTCGGCAAAGCCCCCCGCGGGCAATCGCGCGCCCGATACGGTGATGCCGCCGGCCCCCGCCCCTGCGACGGCGGCATAGCCGACCTCGTCGAACCGTTCGGCCCCCGATGTCGCGCTCGGGCCGCTGCCGGCGGGCAGGTTCGCGGGCGGCGTCGCATCGCCGACCGGCGCGACCGACGGCACGCCGACCGGCTTTTGCTGGGCAGCAGCCGCAGCGCCCGCGATCAGCCCCGTCATCGCCAGCGCGGCGAACGCGCCCTTATTGAGATACCGCATCCGCCAACAGCCCCACCGATAATGCGTAGAAATTCGAGCAATTGTAATCGAGGATCACCCGGTAATTGCCGGTCAGCAGATAGGCGGTGCGCCCCGGCCCGTCGGGCTCCAGCAGCGTCGCCAGCATGTCGTTGTCGGCCGGCCAGCTACGCGTCAGCGGCACGAGCCCCAGCGCGCGCCACTCCGCCATCGTCTTCCATTCGCTGTGCCGGGCATAGACCTTCTGGCAGCGCGGCGCGACCGTTTTGCCGGCAATCGCATCGGCATCGACGCTCGACGGCACCGAGACGGCGAAGCCCCAGGGCTCCCCCTTGCGCCAGCCGGCATTGACGAAATAATTGCCGATCGAGGCCAGCACATCGGCATCCGAATGCCAGATATCGGCATGGCCATCGCCATCACCATCGGTGGCGAGGCGCAGATAGACAGATGGCAGGAATTGCGGGCCGCCGGTCGCGCCCGCCCAGCTTCCTTGCAGCGTGCTGCGCGAGACGCCCTTGTCCATGATCTTCAGCGCGTCGATGAATTCCTTCTCGAACAAGCTGCGCCGGCGGCCTTCATAAGCGAGCGTCGCCAACGAATTTGGCAGATCGAAATTGCCGGTATAGCCGCCGTAATTGGTCTCATGCCCCCAGATCGACACCATGATCGATTCGGGCACGCCGGTTTCTTCCTCGATCCGGGCGAGCTTGCCACGATTTTCCTGATACGCGGCCTGACCACGACGGATTCGTGCGGCATCGACATGCTTTGCCTTGTAGGGCGCGAACATCGGGATCGGCGCGTTGGGATTGCCGCCGGGCTGGCCGCGATCGAGTTCGATCACGCGATCACTCATCGTCAGCGTCGGGAACACGCTGTCGATCGTGCGCTGCGAAACGCCGGCGGCGGCGGTCTTGGCGCGCAGCGTCTGCAGATAGGATTGAAATCCGTCCTCGGTCTGCGCGACGGCAGAGCCGCCGGTCAGCGCACAGGCGACGACGCCCGTGGTGATGAGAAGGAAACGCTTCGCTCGTGCTGGTACACCCCACATAGCGGCGACGATGCCACAGTGCGGGCGCGGGATGAACCCCCTGTCGTCGGGGCTCTTGCACAAAATGCCGCTTGATGCCTATGCGCTTGGCGCACGCGGAGAGGTGGCCGAGTGGTTTAAGGCAGCGGTCTTGAAAACCGCCGTGGGTTCACGCTCACCGTGGGTTCGAATCCCACCCTCTCCGCCATTATTCGATCTCGCGGCCTGTTCGCTTCGCTCACGCCTCCGATAGGGCGGCCGGTCGCGCAGTCGCGCTCCTGGCTCCGAGTTCGAACTTCGTCCCGAACTCTCCGCCGCTCACCAATCGCAGCGCAGCGTTTCGTCGAGGTCGAGCAGCGTTTCGAAGGACTCGTCGTCGAGCGGCTCGTCGAACTGGCAGCCGGCGAGGAAATCGTCGGACCAGATGATCGTCGCCGCGCGCGGACCGATTACCGGCAAGGTAAGCCACATCGTCGTGCCGCGCTTCAATGCCGAATAGATTTGCAGCCGCGCGCCGTGGAGCGACAGATCGACCACCCGGCACAGCGCGCGATCGAGCCCGCCGCGACCAATCCGCGCATCGAGCGACACCGGCTTGCGATGGCTGCGCCGGCCGACCGCCAGCGTCAATTCGATTTCGGCAGCGAGCATGACCCGTTACTCCTCACGCGACGAACGCGAGGAAGGCTATGCCCGGGAGGGTTAACGCGCCGTCAACGAGGACGGCGCGTGAGGCGATTACTTCTTGCCGAGCGAGAGGCCGCCGAAGCGCTTGTTGAAGCGCGCGACCTGGCCGCCCGAATCGAGCAGGCGCTGGTTGCCGCCGGTCCAGGCCGGGTGCGAGGTGGGATCGATGTCGAGCGCCAGCGTGTCGCCTTCGCTGCCCCAGGTGGAGCGCGTCTCGAACACGGTGCCGTCGGTCATCTGCACCTTGATCATGTGGTAATCGGGGTGGGTGTTCTTCTTCACGTCACAAACTCCTTGAGCCGCTGGTTTCCGACCAGCCGCGAGCGCGCGCCTGTACACGGCGCTTCGGTGAATGGCAACCTTCGGTCAGGCTTTCGGCGGATCGGCGATCATCGCGGTGAAGTTCGCTTCGGCGGCGACCTGACCGTCGATCGTCGCGCGGCCGGTAAATTTGCACACCGTCGCGCGCTTCTGGACGAATTCGACCTCGAGCTTGAGCAGCACGCCGGGCTCGACCGGCTTGCGAAACTTGGCGCCGTCGATCGCCATGAAATAGACCAGCTTGCCCGAACCCGCGAGGCCGAGGCTTTCGACTGCCAGCACGCCGGCGGCTTGCGCCAGCGCCTCGACGATCAGCACGCCGGGCATGATCGGGCGTCCGGGGAAATGGCCCTGGAAAAAGCCCTCGTTGATCGTCACCGCCTTCACGGCCGTGATCGACCGGTCGAGGATGATCTCCTCGACGCGGTCGACCAGCAGCATCGGATAACGGTGCGGCAGCGCCGCCATCACCTGGCCGATATCCATCGGCCCGGTGCGGCGGTCCGCCGTCGCGTCGTCGCTCACCGGCCCGCCGGCGCTGACGGGTTGGCGGCCGGTGCCGCGGGGGCAGCCTGTTGCTGCTGCTGACCCGGCTGCCAATTGGCCGGCGGCGTGACGCTGACCGGCGCGGTGATCAGGCGATCGAGCTCGGCGGTGACGGCGCTGGTGACGTCAGCCGAGGGATCGGCGACGAAGGTCGCTTCCGGGCGCAGCAGCACGGCGATCTTGCGCTGCTTGACGACGTTGGAAACAGCATCGTCCTCATGCCCGCTGATCTGTTCGATCGCATAGGCCTTGGCACGATTGAACGGCAGCGACATCCGCTGCAATTCCTGCTGCGCCGACTGCTCCTTGGCCTGGAGCGCCTTCACCGCGTTCGGATTCGAGGTCTGCGCGGCCTGCAGTTCGGCCTGCGAGATCTGGCCGTCCTTGTTGGTATCGAGCGGCGCGGCCGAGGTCTTGATCTCGTTGGCGAGCGCGGTCTGGCGCGCCTGCACCTGGGCGATCTGGGCCTTGTAGGTGGTCTGGATCGTCTGCGCCGCCGTCTTCCATGCATTGGAATTGGCGATCGCCGCATCGGGATCGAGCACAGCGACCGACTGGGCGCTGGCCGGCGCCGCGGCAGCGATCAGGCCGGGAGCGGCAATCGCGGCGGCAAACACGAGTTTGGAGATATTGGTCATCAGTAAGAAGCCCCTACATTGAAGGTGATAAGTTTCTTGTCATCGCCCGGTTGCGTCACCAACGCCTTGGCGACGTCGATCCGCAACGGGCCGAACGGTGAATTCCAGTTGACGCCGATGCCGACGGAGACGCGCGGGCTCGGCGAATCGCCGAGATAGACTTCCTTGAACGGCGAAACGGTCTGGCCCAGCGCGGTGTTCGAGGTCACACCGTTACAGCCGCCGCTGCCGTCGGGCACGCCGGCCGCGCAGGTCGTCTGGATATAGGAGCCGTCAGCACCGACATATTCGTACAGTGGGTTGCCCGAGCTGTCCTTGGTGGCGATGAACAGCGGATCGACGATCGTGTTGCCGTTGGTATCGACATGCGTCGGGAAGCTCGCGGTCGGCAGCGGCTTCTTGAGCCCGAACAACGCGCCGACATCGACATAGATCGACGGCCTGAGCCCGAGTTCCGATGCGCCCGCGCCGAGCGGCAGCTCGAGCTCGAGGTGGCCGAGATAATAAGCGCGCCCACCAAGTGCGTCGTCCGCCACCGAATTCTTGTCGGTATTGAGGACCTGCTTTCCGTCGGAATCGGTGGTGTAATAATAACGCTTCACGCGCGGCCCGATGCCGCGAATGTCGAAGCCGCGGAACTGCGGTTCGCCGAGCAGGAAGCGGTCGGTCAGCCGCACCGCGTCGATGCCCGGGCCGGGGTTCTTCTCCAGCGGCGCGATCCAGCCGCCCTCGGCACGCGCCGACAGGATCCAGCCGCTGCCGAAGCCCCAATAATGGGCGTAATCGGCGCGCGTCTTGACGTAGCGCACATTGCCGCCGAGGCCGGCGAAATCCTGGCTGAACGTCATCCGCGTGCCGGCGCTGGGATGCAGCGCATTGTTCAGCGTCGAATAGATGATCGAATAGCCGAGCGCCGAGGTCCAGCGATTGCCCAGCGAATCGCAAAGGTAGCGCCCGGCCTTGAGCGGATCGCAGGCGCCGTCGGTATAATAGGTGCCCTTGTCGAGCGACACCTGATCGTAGGTCAGCTGATAGCGCCCGGCGAGGCTCCAATATTCGGTAATCGGCACGCCGGTGCGGATCTGGAAACCGGTCGAAACGTCGCCATAGGTCGTCTCGCGGCTGTCACCGATATAGTTGAACGCGTTGTAATCGCGGCGGAAGATATTGCCGCCAAGCGCGATTTCCTTGTCGAACAGATGCGGCTCGGTGAAGCCGAGATCGATCGACTTGGAATAATAGGACCATTGCACGTTGGCGCTGAGCGTCTGGCCCATGCCGCGGAAATTGTTCTGGGTGATGCCGCCCTGGATGATGAAGCCTTCGAGATCCGAATAGCCCGCCGAAAGCGACAGCTCGCCGGTTGCCTTTTCCTGGAGATCGGCCTGCAGGATCACGCGATCGGGCGCCGAGCCCTGCGCCTGCTTGATCTCGAACTTGTCCTGGAAATAGCCGAGGCTGTTGATCCGATCCGACGACCGCTTGACCTGGAAAGTGTTAAAAGCATCGCCTTCCGCGAGCCGCATCTCGCGACGGATCACCTTGTCCTGTGTCTGCGTATTGCCGTTGATGTCGATCCGCTCGACATAAGTGCGCTTGGCCTCGCCGATATGGAAGTTGAGGTCCATCGTCTGCGTGTCGGGATGGGGCGTGTATTCCGGATCGACATTGGCAAAGGCATAGCCGAACAGGCCGGCCGTGTTGGTCAGGCTGTCGAGCGCGTCCTCGACCGACTTGGCGTTGTACCAGTCGCCCTTGTGGAACGGCAGCGTCTTGGCGAGGCGCTTGCCGTCGAAATCGCGGATGTCGCTGTCGACCGTGACGTCACCGAACTTGTAGCGTTTTCCTTCCTCGATCACATAAGTGATGATGAAGTCCTTCTTGTTCGGCGCCAGCTCGGCAACGGCGGACGTCACGCGGAAATCGGCATAGCCTTCGGTCAGGTAGAATTGACGCAGCTTCTGCTGGTCATAGGCCATGCGATCCTGATCGTAGGTCGTGTTCGACGACAGGATCGTCAGCAGCCGCGCTTCCTTGGTCGCCATCTGCTTGCGCAGCTTGCCGTCGGAAAAGACGTGGTTGCCGATGATGTTGATCTGGCGGACCTTGGACTTGTCACCCTCGGTAATGTCGAAGATCACGTCGACGCGGTTCTGATCGAGCGCGACCATCTCCGGCTGCACATTGGCGCCGAACCGGCCTTCGCGGCGATAAAGCTCCAGGATGCGCGACACGTCCTGGCGAACGCCGGTGCGGGTGAAGATCTGCCGCGGTGCGAGCTTGATCTCCTTCTGGATTTTGTCGCTCTTGAGGTGCTTGTTGCCTTCGAGGATCACCCGGTTAATCAGCGGGTTTTCCTTCACCTTGACGACGATGTTGCCGCTTTCGACGCCATCGATGCTGACATCGGCGAAGAAGCCGCTGTTGTAGAGATCGCGGATCGCCTGATCGAGGATCGCATTGTCATAGGGCTCGCCGACCCGCAGCTTGGTGTAGGAGAGCACCGTCGCGGGCTCGATCCGCTGCGAGCCGTCGACGCTCAGCGACTTGATGATGCGCACCGGCGCCGGGGCGGGTGCAACCGCGGGCGCGCCGGCCGCTCCGGCGGGTTGCGCGGCCGCCGGGGCGGTCTGCCCCTGAGCTGGAGCGGGCGCAGACTGGTCTTGCGGCGTGGCCTGACCCTGGGCAGCCGCATCCTGCGCGGACGCGACGGCGGGCAGGCCCGACAGGATCGTGCCGGCCAGCAGCCAGGTCAATGCTCGCGTGCCGAGCTTCGATGCGTTGGTTACTGTCACAGTCCCACCCTAAACGGAATCGCTTTGCCGGAAACGGCGCGCCATGCCCTGCCCTAACCGCCTCACCCGATCAACCCGGCGAGGTTCTTCCACAGTCCGAAAGCGCCCAAATCGTTGAACGTCACCACCAGAATCAGCGCAGCCAGTGCCGCCAGCCCGCCGCGAAACGCCCATTCCTGCGCTTCGGCGCCGAGCGGCCGGCGCCGGACCGCCTCAATCGCGTAGAACAGCAAATGGCCACCATCGAGCATGGGAACTGGCAACAGGTTGATGAATCCGAGGTTAATCGAAACGACCGCGATCAACGCGACGAAGGCATCGGGCCCAAGCGTCATCTGCTCGCCGGCGATCCGCGCGGTGCCGACCGGGCCGTTCAAGTCCTTGACCGAGCGCCGTCCCGAGACGATCTGGCCGATCCCGTCGATCGTCACCTGAACGAGCTCGCCGGCTCTGCGCAGGCCGACCACCGGCGCTTCGGCAAGGCCGACCGTGGTGAGAACGGGATCGGTCGCCTGCACGCCGAGCTGCCCGATGACGAAATGGTTGCCGAAGCGATCGCGCTGCTCGACGCGGCCGAGCGTCGCCTGCTGCGCCATCGGCTTGCCGTTGCGGACGAAATCGATCTCGACCTTCTCGCCGGGCCGCAACACGACATAGCGCGCGAGCTGATCGAACGTGTCGAACGAACGCCCGCCGACGGCGGTGATGCGGTCGCCCGCCTGCAGCCCCGTGACCTGCGCCGGACTGTTCGGCATCACCGCGCCGACCACGGTGGGCGTGCGCAAGTCGCCATAAGCGAAGGCAAAGGCCGACAGGATGGCGATGGCGATGATGAAATTGGTGATCGGGCCGGCGGCGACGATGATCGCGCGCTGCCACAACGGCTTGGCCTGGAAGGTCTGCGCGCGCTCGGCCGGCGGCAACGAAAGCCAGTCGGCGCTCGGCTGGCTGGCCGGGTTCATGTCGCCGGCGAAGCGGACATAGCCGCCGAGCGGCAGCCAGGCGAGCTTCCAGCGCGTGCCGCGCTTGTCGGTCCAGCCGGCGATTTCGTGGCCGAAGCCGATCGAGAAAGCCTCGGCCTTCACCCCGAACCAGCGGCCGGCGAAATAATGGCCGAGCTCGTGCACGAACACGAGCGGACCGATCACCAGCATGAACGCCAGCAAACTGAATAAAATGCCGGGATTTTGAGTCAAACGAGGCAATCCTCTACACGCTGACGCGCCACCGCCCTGGCTTCTGCGTCCACCGCCAGGACCGCTTCGAGCGTTTCCGGCGCCTGGGGCTGATAACGCATCATCGTATCGGCGACGATTGCGGCAATTTCGAGGAAGCCGATGCGCCCGTCAAGAAACGCCGCAACGGCGACTTCATTGGCGGCGTTCAGGATCGCCGGCATCGCGCCGCCCGCAGCCAGCGCCTCACGGGCCAGACGGAGCGCAGGAAAGCGTTCCTCGTCCGGCGCCTCGAAATCGAGCCGGCCGATGCGGACCAGATCGAGCGGCTGCATCGGCGTCGCGATGCGATCGGGCCAGGCGAGCGTGTGCGCGATCGGCACCCGCATGTCGCTGGGCCCCATCTGCGCCAGCATCGAGCCATCGACATAATCGACGATCGAATGGATGATCGACTGGCGATGAACGACGATCTCGATTCGCGCCGGATCGACCGGAAACAGCCGCGCCGCCTCGATCAGTTCGAGGCCCTTGTTCATCATCGTCGCCGAATCGACCGAAATCTTGGCGCCCATCGACCAATTGGGATGCGCGACGGCCTGCGCAGGAGTGACGACGCGCATCGCTTCGCTCGTCCATTCGCGGAACGGGCCGCCCGACGCGGTGAGGATGATGCGCCGTACCCGCTCCGGCCGCTCGAAATCGAAGCACTGGAAGATCGCATTATGCTCCGAATCGGCCGGCAGCACCGTCGCGCCGCGCCTCTTCGCCTCGGCGAGCACGAGGTCGCCGGCCGAAACCAGCGGTTCCTTGTTGGCGAGCACCACCGTGCCGCCGCCCGCCAGCGCCGCGATCACCGGCTCGAGCCCGGCGCAGCCGACGATCGCGGCCATCGTCCAGTCGCTGTCGGCCGCGGCCTCGCACACCGCCTGCCGGCCTGCCGCCGCGGCGATGCCGGTGCCCGACAGACGTGCGCGCAGATCGGCGAAGCAGCTTTCGTCGGCGACCACCGCGCGCTTGGCATTGGTGCGGATCGCCGCGGCGGCAAGCTCCACGACGTTGCAATTGGCGGTCAGCGCGACCACCTCGAACTCTTCCGGCGACCGCTCGATCAGGTCGAGCGTCGACCGCCCGACCGATCCGGTCGCGCCCAGCACGGAAACGCGCTTCACCATCCGATCAGCGGATACAGCTTTGGCACGACGACGACCAGTACCGCCGCGACGGGCGCCACCGGCACCAGCCCGTCGATACGATCGAGCACGCCGCCATGGCCGGGCAGGATGTTGCCCGAATCCTTCACGCCCGCGCGGCGCTTGAGCCAGCTTTCATAGAGATCGCCCGCCTGCGCGACGATCGCCAGCAGCGGCGAGGCCAGCGTCAGCCGCAGCGCAAGCCCGTAAGCGACGTGCATGATGATCCCGAACAGCGCCGCCAGGACCATCCCGCCGATCAGCCCGGCCCAGGTCTTGTTCGGGCTGATCGCCGGGGCGAGCTTGGCGCCGCCGATCGCGCGACCGGCGAAATAGGCGCCGATATCGGTCACCCACACCAGTGCCATCGCCCAGAAGGCGTAGAGGATGCCGTCCTCCTGCCGCCTGATCAGGATCAGCGACAGCACCGGCAAGCCGGCGTAGACAATGCCCAGGGCCAGCGGCGGACGCTGGCTGACGATGACGATGAAGAATGCCGCACCGGCCAGGATGCCGAGCGCGAAGAAGCCGGGGCCGGCGGCGAGCGGGCTCATGATCGCCAGCGGCACGACCAACGTGAATTGCGCCAGCCGCTTGGTTCTGGCTGGCACCGCGAACAGATCGCTCCATTCGGCCATCATCAGCAAGGCGACCAGGCAGGTCAGCGCCCAGAACACCACGCCACCGACCATCAGCGCGATCGCGGCGACCGCGATCAGCGCGACGCCGACCAGCGTCCTGAGCGTCAGCTCGGACATCTGCCTTGGGGGAGCGTCGTCGCTCACAGGCCCCCGAAACGGCGCTGGCGGCGACCATAAGATCCGATCGCTTCGGCCAGCGCGGCACCGTCGAAATCGGGCCACAGCGTGTCGACGAACAGCAATTCGGCATAGGCCGCCTGCCACAGCAGGAAATTGGACAAGCGATGCTCGCCCGAGGTGCGGATCAAGAGGTCGAGCGGCGGCAGGTCGCGGGTATCGAGCCGCGCCTCGATCGCCGCTTCGTCGATCGTCTCGGGGTTGAGGTGCCCCGCCGCCGCGTCCGCCGCGAGCGCCTTGGCCGCGGCGATCAGCTCGGCCTGCGCCCCGTAATTGAGCGCGATCGCCAGGATCGGGCCGGTGTTGCCCGCGGTCCGCGCCAGCGCGTCGTCGACCATCTCGACCAGATCGGGCGCGAAACGGCGATAATCGCCGATCACGCGCAACCGCACGTTTTCGCGGATCAACTCGTCGAGATCGCTGCGGATGAACAGCCGCAGCAGCCCCATCAGGTCGCTGACTTCGCTTTCGGGCCGGCGCCAGTTTTCCGAGGAGAAGGCGTAGAGCGTCAACGCCTCGATCCCCATCGCGCGCGCCGCACGCGTCACCTTGCGCACCGCTTCGACGCCGGCGCGATGCCCGGCGGCACGCGGCAGGAAGCGCTTCTTCGCCCAGCGCCCGTTGCCGTCCATGATGATCGCGACATGGCGCGGGGTCGCGCCCTCGCCACCATTGGCCAGGGCCGGAACGGTGCTCATCGGGCAGCCCCCTTCACGCTCGCGCCGAGCATGTCGACGCACGAGAAAGCGCCCTTCGACAAGCTCAGGGCAAACGAATTAGGGGCGCGCGGCTCGATCACTGCCCCATGATTTCCTTTTCCTTGGCCGTCGCGGCCGCGTCGATATCGGCGATCGTCGCGTCGGTCAGCTTCTGCACCTCGGTTTCGAGCCGCTTGCGCTCGTCTTCAGAATAGACGCCCTTCTTCTCGTCGGTCTTGAGGCTGTCATTGCCGTCACGCCGCACGTTGCGCACCGCGATCCGCGCCTTTTCGGCATATTGCCCGGCGAGCTTGGCGAGCTCCTTGCGACGTTCCTCGGTAAGATCCGGGATCGGCAGGCGCAGCGTGTTGCCGTCATTGATCGGGTTGAGCCCCAGGCCGGCCGAACGGATCGCCTTTTCCACCGGCCCGATGTTCGACTTGTCCCATACCTGCACGCTGAGCATGCGCGGCTCCGGCGCCGAGACGGTGGCGACCTGATTGAGCGGCATGTGCGCGCCATAGACCTCGACCGTCACCGGATCGAGCAGCGCGGTCGACGCGCGGCCGGTGCGCAGGCCGGCGAGATCGTGCTTGAGCGCCTCCACGGCACCGCCCATGCGGCGTTCGAGATCGGCCTTGTCGTATGCGGGCATCACTGGCTCTCCTGATCGGTGACGATCGTCGACGTTCCCTCGCCCTGCAGGACGGCGGCGAGATTGCCCTCGCCGCGAATGTTGAAGACGACGATCGGAATGTGGTTATCGCGGCACAAGGCCACCGCGCTGGCGTCCATCACCTTCAGATTATCGGCGAGGACCCTGTCGTAAGAGACTGTTTCGTATCGCTTCGCGGTGGGGACTTGCTTGGGATCGGCATCATAGACGCCATCGACCGAGGTGCCCTTGAACAACGCGTCGCACTTCATCTCGGCGGCGCGCAAGGCAGCGCCGGTATCGGTGGTGAAATAGGGGCTGCCGACGCCCGCGGCGAAGATCACCACGCGGCCCTTTTCCAGGTGGCGTTCGGCGCGGCGGCGGATGAACGGTTCGCACACGCTGGCCATCGGGATCGCCGATTGCACGCGGGTATCGACGCCGATCTGCTCGAGCGCGTTCTGCACGGCGAGCGCGTTCATCACCGTCGCCAGCATGCCCATATAATCGCCGGTCGCGCGATCCATGCCGCGCGCCGCGCCCGAGATGCCGCGGAAGATGTTGCCGCCGCCGACGACGACGCAGAGTTCATGCCCCATTGCGCGCACCGCGGCGATTTCCTCGGCGACGCGGCCGGTGACCGCGGGATCGATCGCGAGACCGCCCTCGCCCATCAGGACCTCGCCGGAAAGCTTGAGAAGGATGCGTTTGAAACGGGGCGTGGACATGAAACCTACAGGATTGTCAGCGAGGCGGCGGCGCGGACCTTAGAGGCGCGTCTCGCGTGTGCCAAGCGTTGATACCACCGAGCGATCGTGCAGAAACGATGCACGTTCGCCGGGCGCAAAAAGGGCGGACGCCAGCCGCTGCCGGCGCCCGCCCCTTCGATGGTGCGCGATTACTTCTTGATACCGGCGGTCGCGGCGACCTCGGCAGCGAAATCGCTCTCTTCCTTCTCGATGCCCTCGCCGAGCTGGAAGCGGACGTAATCCTTGAGCGTGATCGGCTTGCCGGCGTCCTTGCCAGCCTTGGCGACGACGTCGGCCACGGGGGTCTTGTTGTCCATCACGAAGAGCTGCGACATCAGCGCATTCTCCTTGGCGAACTTCTTCACCGCGCCATCGACCATCTTCGCGACGATCTCGGCGGGCTTGCCCGATTCGCTGGCCTTTTCGGTCGCGATCGCGCGCTCGCGCTCGAGCACGTCCTGGTCGAGCCCGGTCTCGTCGAGCGCCAGCGGGAACGCCGCGGCGATGTGCATCGCGATCTGCTTGCCGAGCGGCTCGAGCACGTCGGCGCCGGCCTCGCTCTCGAGCGCGACGAGCACGCCGATCTTGCCGAGGCCGGGGGCCTGCGCATTGTGGACATAGGGCACGATCGCGCCGTTCGACACTTCGAGGCGCTTCGCACGGCGGATCGACTGGTTCTCGCCGATCGTCGCGATGTTGTTGGTCAGCACTTCCTCAACGGTCTTGCCGTCAAGCGGCGCCGCCTTGATCGCCTCGACGTCGTCGCCCGCGTCGAGCGCGACCGTGGTGACGTCACGGACGAACGCCTGGAACTGCTCGTTCTTGGCGACGAAATCGGTCTCCGAATTGACCTCGACGGCAGCGCCCCTGGTGCCCTGCACCTCGATGCCGACCAGGCCCTCGGCCGCGGTGCGGCTCGACTTCTTGGCGGCGGCGGCGAGGCCCTTGGTGCGCAGCCAATCGACCGCCGCGTCCATGTCACCGCTCGCTTCGGCCAGCGCCTTCTTGCAATCCATCATGCCGGCACCGCTCTTTTCGCGGAGCTCCTTGACCATCGCTGCCGTGATCTCGGCCATGTCTTTTTCCTCTAGCTTTCGTGAATATGGGTGCGGGCGAGGTAGAGCGCGCGCCCTACCCCGCCCGTATTGCAGTTCCGCGACGGCGGATCAGGCGTCGATCTGGCGCTCGGTCTCGGCAGCCGCCTCGGCGACTTCGGCCTCGGTCGGCGCGTTGGTCTCGGTGACCGCGGCCGACTGCTCCTCGGGCTCGGCCGCCGGGGTGGCGACGGCCTGCTCGACCGGCGGCTCGGCCATCGCGCCGAAATCCTGCCCGCTCATCTGCGCGGCGTCCTGGCCGCCACGGGTCGCGGCGATCGCCACGGCTTCGCAATAGAGGCGGATCGCGCGGCTCGCATCGTCGTTCGCCGGAACCGGGAAGGCGATGCCGTCGGGCGAGACGTTCGAATCGAGGATCGCAACGACCGGGATGCCGAGCGTGTTGGCTTCCTTGATCGCCAGCTCTTCCTTGTTGGCGTCGATCACGAACATGACATCGGGGATGCCGCCCATGTCGCGGATACCGCCGAGCGACAGCTCGAGCTTGTCGCGCTCACGGGTGAGCTGAAGGACTTCCTTCTTGGTCAGGCCCGCGGTGTCGCCCGACAGGCGCTCTTCCAGCGTCTTGAAGCGCTTGATCGACTGCGAGATCGTCTTCCAGTTGGTCAGCATGCCGCCGAGCCAGCGATGGTTGACGAAATGCTGGCCCGACTTGCGCGCGGCCTCGGCGATCGGCTCCTGCGCCTGGCGCTTGGTGCCGACGAACAGCACCTTGCCGCCGGCGGCGACGGTCGAGCTGACGAATTCGAGCGCGCGCGCGAACAGCGGCACGGTCTGCGACAGGTCGATGATGTGGACGCCGTTGCGATCGCCGAAGATGTACGGCTTCATCTTGGGGTTCCAGCGGTGCGTCTGGTGACCGAAATGCGCGCCGGTCTCGAGCAACTGCTGCATGGTGACGACGGGAGCCGCCATAATCAAATTCCTTTCCGGTTAGTCCTCTGGGAAGCAGTGACCCTTCAAGGGCACCGGTATGTGCGCTTCCCATGCGGGGTTGAGGCGGCGCGCTTAGCCCAGCGCTGCGCGCAAATCAAGCGTTGACATGGGGAACATTGATGGAACATAAAGGCTCCGAAGAACGAACACGGAACCTTGGCGGCTTGTTTTCGGTTTAGCCGCTCGCGTTTCCGCCCGAGGCAGGAGAATGGTCATGGCGGTGATTTCGGCTCTGATTTTCGCAGGCGCGGTGGCGCTGATCGTCGCAGTGATCGCGGGCACGCTGGTGCCGTCATGGGATAGCATCGTTGCCGCGCTTGCCGGGAAACCGATGCCGCAGCCGCGCCTGGTGTTGGCGCGCCGGCATCAGGCCGTCAGGCAGGATCGGCGGGTGACGCGTCTCGCGGAGCGGATGCGCGAAGCCGCCTGACTCGGCTATAAGCGCGCACGCTGAACGGGATCGCGAGGACGTAACCGACGCACAGCACGGTCAGCGTCTGCCAGGGCGCGGTAAGCAGTGCCGCGCCGAACAGCACGATCACCGCCAGCGCCTCGAAGCGGATGTTGCGGCGCAGGCGCATCGACGACCAGCTGAAGGTCGCGACGCTCGACACCATCATCAGCGCAACGAACGCGACCCAGGGGGCCACCAGCAGCGGCGAGCGGAACCAGTCGAGATCGCTCCAGAACCAGCAATACATCGGCAGCATCGCCAGCAGCGCCCCCGCCGGCGCGGGGACGCCGGTGAGGAAGCCCGCCGATTTATGCGGTTGCTCGCTCACGTCGATATTGGCGTTGAAGCGCGCCAGCCGCAGCGCGCAGAACACGGCAAGGACGAGCGCGCAGATCCAGCCCAGCTTCGGCACCCCGATCAGCGCCCATAGATAGACCACCACCGCCGGCGACACGCCGAAGGACACAACATCGGAAAGCGAATCGAGCTCGGCCCCGAACCGGCTCGCACCATGCAGCATTCGGGCGACGCGACCGTCGAGCCCATCGAGCACGCCCGCGACCATGATCATCAGGACGGCACGCTCCCACTCGCCGCCGATCGCGTAACGGATCGCGGAGAGGCCGAAGCACAAGGCCAGCGCGGTGACGGCGTTGGGCGCGACGGCGCGAAGCGGCAGGCCGCGAACCGGCCGGCGGAGCGGCGGCCTCATGCTCGGCACGCCGCCAAAGCCATCACCCCGGACGTGTTCCGGCATGACGAATGGTGTGAGCGGTGCGTCATCATCACCACGCTCTACGCCCGACGCAGCCGGATCTTTCCGTCACTGCGCCACGCCGATCGCCGCCGGCAGGCCGATCCGGCCGAGCACGGTTTCGCCGGCGATGCTGCGCTGGCCGAGCGCGACCTGCGGCTCGACGCCCTCGGGCAGATAGACGTCGACGCGGCTGCCGAAGCGGATCAGCCCGACGCGCTGCCCCGCCGCGACGATGTCGCCCGGCTTGACGAACGGCACGATCCGCCGCGCGACCAGCCCCGCGATCTGGGTGAACCCGATCCGCCGCCCGTCGAAACTCTCGACCAGGATATGCTGCCGCTCATTCTCCTCGCTCGCCTTGTCGAGATCGGCGTTGAGGAACTTGCCCGAAATATAGACGACCGAGCGGATCGTCCCGGCGATCGGCGTGCGGTTCACATGCACGTCGAACACGCTCATGAAGATCGAGATGCGCACCAGCGGCGCATCGCCGAGCCCGTTCGGCCCGGCCATCTCGACCGGCACGGGCACGCGCTCGATCATCGTCACCAGCCCGTCGGCGGGTGCTACGATCAGGTCGTCGCCCTGCGGCGTGACGCGCACCGGATCGCGGAAGAACACCGCCACCCACACCGCAAGGCCGATCAGCGGCCAGGTCGCGATATCCCAGATCCAAAACGACACCAGCGCGATGACGCCGGCGATCAAGACATATTTGCGCCCCTCCGGATGCATGTCCGGAAAGCGCCATTTTACCGTGGAAGTGCCGACCGGCGGCTTTTCGAGCGAACTCATGGGCGCCGGGTCTAGCTGTGTCGCTGACATAAGACAACGCGCTCCGCTCGCCGAAATCGCTTTCCTACACGCGTGTCTCGTCATATGTTCTTTTTATGTTCTATACGCACGCCCTCCCCCTGCCGCTTCCTCCTCTATCATGCGGCGATCGCGGCGAAGTGGACGAAACCGTGCGACGCTCTCCACTTTCTCCACTTCACCGGTCGAGCGAGCCGCGGCTTGATCGCGCGACGCCATGCCCTTAGTGGCCAGCGCGACCCCTTCCTTTTGACGAAAGAGAGACAATGGCGAAGATCAAGGTGAAAACGCCCGTCGTGGAGATCGACGGCGACGAAATGACGCGGATCATCTGGGAATGGATCCGCGAGCGCCTGATCAAGCCGTATCTCGACATCGGCCTCGAATATTACGACCTGTCGGTCGAGAAGCGCGACGAGACCAACGACCAGATCACCATCGATTCGGCCAAGGCGATCCAGAAATACGGCGTCGGCGTGAAATGCGCGACGATCACGCCGGACGAGGCGCGGGTCGAGGAATTCGGCCTCAAGAAGATGTGGCGCTCGCCCAACGGCACGATCCGCAACATCCTGGGCGGCACGATCTTCCGAGAGCCGATCGTCATTTCGAACGTCCCGCGCCTGATCCCGGGCTGGACCAAGCCGATCGTCGTCGGCCGTCACGCCTTCGGCGACCAGTATCGCGCGACCGACTTCCGCGTCCCCGGCCCCGGCAAGCTGACCATGAAGTGGGAAGGCGAGAACGGCGAGACGCTCGATTTCGACGTGTTCGATTTCCCGTCGTCGGGCGTCGCGATGGGCATGTACAATCTCGACGATTCGATCCGCGATTTCGCCCGCGCGTCGATGAATTACGGCCTCAACCGCAAGTGGCCGGTGTACCTGTCGACCAAGAACACCATCCTCAAGGCCTATGACGGCCGCTTCAAGGATCTGTTCCAGGAAATCTACGAGGCCGAATTCGAAGGCAAGTTCAAGGAAGCCGGCATCGAATATCAGCACCGCCTGATCGACGACATGGTGGCGAGCGCGCTCAAGTGGAGCGGTGAGTTCGTCTGGGCGTGCAAGAATTATGACGGCGACGTGCAGTCGGATCAGGTCGCTCAGGGCTTCGGCTCGCTCGGCCTGATGACCTCGGTGTTGATGACCCCCGACGGCAAGACGATCGAGGCCGAGGCAGCGCACGGCACCGTCACGCGTCACTACCGCCAGCACCAGCAGGGCAAGGCGACCTCGACCAACCCGATCGCCTCGATCTTCGCCTGGACCGGCGGCCTCAAGTTCCGCGGCCAGTTCGACGGCACGCCCGACGTCACCAAGTTCGCCGAGACGCTCGAGCGCGTCTGCGTCGAGACGGTCGAGAGCGGCCAGATGACCAAGGATCTCGCCATCCTGATCGGTCCGAACCAGCCGTGGATGACCACCGAGCAGTTCTTCGAGGCGATCCGCTCGAATCTGGAGAAGGCGATGGCGGAACAGGGGCTGGGCTGAACGATTTGGTAGGAAGCGACCTTTCTTCTATCGTCATGCTGGACGTGTTCCGGGTGACGACTGGAAGAGAGGTCGCTTCAATGCCAGCTGATCGGAACCGCCCCTAAATGCCCCGTTCGACCACCAAACGCCTCGAAGTCCGCCTCGCCACGACGCGCGACGTGCCCGGCATCATCGATCTCGTCGAGCGCGCTTACGACCGCATCTCGGGCTACAGCCGCGGTCAGGTTCGCGGGCAGATCAACCACTTCCCCGAAGGCCAGTTCGTCGCGCTCTACGACGGCAAGATCGTCGGCTATTGCGCGTCGATGCGGCTCGACGAGGACGTCGCCTTCGCACCGCACGACTGGGAAGAGATCACCGCCAACGGCTTCGGCTCGCGCCACGATCCGACCGGCGCGTGGCTCTATGGCTACGAGATGTGCGTCGACCCCAAGGTCCGCGGCGTGCGCATCGGGCAGCGGCTCTACGATTCGCGCAAGGCGCTGGCCGAACGCCTCGAGCTGAAAGGCATCGTCATCGGCGGCCGGATGCCCGGCTATCAGCGCAATCGCCGCAAGGTGGATGGCCCCGCCGGCTATCTGGAAGCGATCGCAACGCGCAAGCTGCGCGATCCCGTCGTCAGCTTCCAGTTGCGCAACGGGTTCGAGATCAAGGGCGTCTTCGAGAATTACCTGCCCGAGGACAAGCGCTCGGCGGGCAATGCCGCGCTGCTCGTCTGGCGCAACCCTTATGTGCCCGACGATGCCGACAAACGCTATTCGCTGCCACGCGACGTCGAGAGCGTGCGCCTCGCCACCGTCCAGCTCCAGGCGCGTGCCGTTACCGATTTCGAGGACTTTCTCGGCAACATCGAGTATTTCGTTGATGTCGCGGCCGATTATCGTTCCGATTTCGTCGTTTTTCCGGAGCTGTTCACCCTCCCCCTGCTCTCGTTCGAGAAGCGCGAACTATCGCCGATGGATGCGATCGACGCGCTGACCGATCATACGCCGCGGCTGGTGAGCGAGCTCAGCCGGATGGCGCTCAAATACAATATCAACATCATCGGCGGATCGCATCCGACCCGCACCGACGACGGCGACATCCAGAATGTCGCCTATGTCTGCCTGCGCGACGGATCGGTCCATGCCCGCGAAAAGATCCATCCAACCCCGAACGAACGCTATTGGTGGAACATCAAGGGCGGCGACGAGGTAGACGTGATTCAGACCGATTGCGGGCCGGTCGGCATCCTGATCTGCTACGACAGCGAGTTTCCCGAGCTCGCGCGGCGTCTGGTCGACGAGGGCGCGCGCATCCTGTTCGTGCCGTTCTGCACCGACAACCGCCAGGGCTATCTGCGCGTGCGCTATTGCTGCCAGGCGCGCGCGATCGAGAATCAATGCTACGTCGTATTGTCCGGAAACGTCGGCAATCTGCCCAATGTCGACAATATGGACATCCAATATGCGCAGAGCTGCATCCTGACGCCGTGCGATTTTCCCTTCGCGCGCGACGGTATCGCGGCCGAAGCAAGCGAGAATGTCGAGACGCTGACGATCAGCGACGTCAATCTCGCCGATCTTACCTGGGCACGCACCGAAGGCACGGTGCGCAACCTCACCGATCGCCGCTTCGACCTCTATCGCATCGATTTCGAGCAGCACACGCCGCACAATGCGCCGCGCCGGACCCCCGCCGAGGGGCCGCACGGGCCCGGCGGGGGGTGAGGATCAAGCCGCGACACGCGGGGCCGCCTGGCGGACACCTTCGTCGACCGCTTCCTCGAACTGGGCGAAATTCTCGACGAACAGGTCGACCAGCGTCGCGGCCATCGCATCGTAAGCCTGCTTGTCGGCCCAGGTCGCGCGCGGATCGAGGATCGCCGGATCGACTCCCGGCACGGCCACCGGCACCTTGAACCCGAAATTGGCATCGGTGCGGAACGCGGCATCGTTCAGGCTGCCGTCGAGCGCGGCATTGAGCAGGGCGCGCGTCGCCTTGATCGGCATGCGGCTGCCGGTGCCGTATTTGCCGCCGGTCCACCCGGTGTTGACCAGCCAACAATCGACGCCGCCGCTGGCGATCCGCTGCTTGAGCAGATTGCCATAAACCGAGGGATGCCGCGGCATGAACGGCGCACCGAAACAGGTCGAGAAGGTCGCCTCGGGCTCGGTGACGCCGATCTCGGTGCCGGCGACCTTGGCGGTGTAGCCCGACAGGAAATGGTACATCGCCTGATCGGGCGTCAGCTTGGCGATCGGCGGCAGCACGCCGAACGCATCGGCAGTGAGCATCACCACGTTGCGCGGCACCGGCCCCATGTTCTCGGCCGAGGCATTGGGGATGAAATCGATCGGATAAGCGCCGCGGCTGTTTTCGGCGAGGCTGTTGTCGTCGAGATCGAGCATGCGCGTCTCGTCATCCAGCACGACATTTTCGAGCACCGTACCAAACCGCTTGGTGGTGGCGTAGATTTCCGGCTCGGCTTCGGCCGACAGGCGGATCATCTTGGCGTAGCAGCCACCCTCGAAATTGAACACGGCGGTATCCGACCAGCCATGCTCGTCATCGCCGATCAGCGTGCGCGCGGGATCGGCGGACAGCGTCGTCTTGCCGGTGCCGGATAAGCCGAAGAATACCGCCGTGTCGCCTTGCGGGCCGATGTTGGCTGAACAGTGCATCGGCATCACGCCGGTCGGCGGCAACAGGTAATTGAGCACGCCGAACACCGATTTCTTCATCTCGCCGGCGTAGCGTGTGCCGCCGATCAGGATCAGCTTTTCGGTGAAGCTGATCGCGATCACCGTCTCGCTGCGGCAACCATGGCGCGCGGGATCGGCGCGAAAACTCGGCAGGTCGATGATCGTGTAATCGGGCGTGAATGCCGACAGATCGGCCTCTTCCGGCCGGACCAGCATCGTGCGGATGAACAAGCTGTGCCAGGCGAGTTCGTTGACGACCCGCACACGGACGCGATGGGCGGGCTGCGACCCGCCGTAGAGATCCTGGACGAAAAGATCGTCCTTGTCGGTCAGCTCAGCGAGGAAATCGGCCTTGAGCGCGGCAAAATGTGCCGGCGCCATCGGCTGATTGGTCTTGCCCCACCACACCGTCCGTTCGGTCTCGGCATCGCGAACGGTGAACTTGTCCTGCGCCGAGCGGCCGGTGTGCCGCCCCGTTTCGACGACCAGCGGCCCATCGGCGGCCAGCCGCCCCTCGCCCCGCGCGACCGCCGCTTCGACAAGCGGTGCAGACCGCACGTTCCAGTGAATTCTTGCAGACGTAAAAATGCCCTGGGCGCCAAGGCCCGTGGCCGGTACGCGATCCGACACCATCACTCTCCCCAGTCATTACATCGCCGCGATCTGTCGCCGCGTGCCGATGCGATTGCCTTTAACCGGCTTATCCCCGGCTCCTTGCCGCGTCAAACCCTGCTCCCCGGCTTCGTCATTCGTTAACGCTTTGGGGGTATGCGCCGGCAGTGGTGGGAGAATAGGCGATGACAAAGGCGCTTGCGCGGCTGTGCCTCAGGCTTGCCGCAAACCGCAGCGGTGCAACGGCGATAGAATACGGCCTTATCGTCGCGTTAATCGTCATTGCCATGATCGCATCGCTACAAGGTCTAGCTAACGTGACGACCAAGATTTGGAATAATGTCTCTACCCAGGTGAGCACGTCGCATTAATCGTCGGCCATTTAAACTTTCTCAACTTCTTCCGCTTACACGAGTCGACGCTGGTCCGGTTCCATCCGGTTCAGCCGGGTGACTGAAGCATTAGAATTATTGGAGACCGGAAATGCAGAAGATTCGTCATTTCATTCGCAACAACAAGGCCGCGACCGCCATCGAATATGGCCTGATCGCTGCGCTGATCGCGGTCGCCGCGATCGCTGCGATGCAGGGCCTCGGCAACTCGCTGAAGAAGACCTTCAACAACGTGTCGGACACGATGAGCGCCAAGGTCAGCTGATCGACCGACAATCGGTAAGAGGGGGCGGTGGAACTTCAGTTCCGCCGCCCTTTTTCTTTTGTGCCTAAAGCCGCCCGATCGCGAGGAACTTGTCGCGGCGCTGACGGCGCAGCGCATCACGATCGAGCCCCGACAACGCATCGAGCGCTTCGTGCATCGCCTCGCCCAGCGCGGCCGCCGCCGCAGCGGGATCACGGTGCGCGCCGCCCAGCGGCTCGGGCACGATCGCGTCGATCACGCCGAGCTTGTAGAGGTCCTGCGCGGTGACTTTCATCGCTTCCGCCGCATCGGCGGCCTTGTCGGCTGTGCGCCACAGGATCGACGCGCAGCCTTCGGGCGAGATCACCGAATAGACCGCGTGCTCGAACATCAGCACCTTGTTGCCCGTGGCGAGCGCGATCGCGCCGCCCGAGCCGCCTTCGCCGACAATCGCCGCGACCAGCGGCACGCCCAGGGCGAGACACGCTTCAGTCGAGCGCGCGATCGCCTCGGCCTGCCCGCGTTCCTCGGCCTGCACGCCGGGAAACGCGCCCGACGTATCGACCAGCGTCAGCACCGGCAGCCCGAAACGGTCGGCAAGCTCCATCAGCCGGATCGCCTTGCGATAGCCTTCGGGCTTGCCCATGCCGAAATTGTGCTTGAGCCGGCTAGCGGTATCGTCACCCTTTTCGTGGCCGATCACCATCACCTTGCGGCCCCGGAACCGCGCCAGTCCGCCAAGGATCGCCTGATCGTCGGCAAAGGCGCGATCGCCGGCAAGCGGCATGAAATCATCGAACAACGACGCGACGAGATGCTTGAAATGCGGCCGCGCCGGATGGCGCGCGACCTGCGTCTTCTGCCACGGCGTCAGCCTGGCGTAAGTGTCGCGAACCAGCCGGTCCGATTTGGCTTGCAACCGCGCGACTTCCGCGTCGATGTCGACGGAGCCGTCGGCGGCCGTTTCGCGCAATTCGTCGATCCGGTTCTGCAACTCGGCGACAGGTTTCTCGAAATCCAGAAAACTAGGCATCAGGCGGCCTCGGTTAGGGCCGCTTGGCGTTTACGTCAACGAGCGGGTGGCGCTGGTTGACCAGCTCGACCAAGCGGCGGCTTTCGACATGGGTATAGATTTCGGTCGTCGCGATGTCGGCGTGGCCGAGCATCGATTGCAGCGCGCGCAGATCCGCGCCGCCCTCCAGCAGATGCGTGGCGAAGGCGTGGCGCAGCACGTGCGGGCTGACGCGATCGGGCGGAATCCCGGCATCTGCGGCCAGCGCCTTGAGGATCTGATAGAGCCGGATGCGCGAAAGATGGCCCTTGCCGGACGGGAACAACCATTGCCGATCCGGGGCGACGTGCGCGCGCCATGCGGCAACCGCCGCACGGGCACGATCGGAGATCGGCACCAGCCGCTCGCGCCCTCCCTTGCCCTTCAGGATGATGAACGGGCGATCGGGCGCCACGGCGTTTCGCGGCAGCGATACCAATTCGCTGGCGCGCAATCCCGAACCGTAGAGCAGTTCCACCAGCGCGGCGAGCCGGAGGTCATTGGGATCGGTCGGCACGCGCGCGATCCGCTCGGCGATACCGGCAAACAGGCGATCGACATCGGCGCGGCTGAGCGTTTTGGGCAGCGCGCGGGCGGTGCCGGGGCGCGGCAGCGCGGCGCCGGGATCGTCGGCGCGCAATCCTTCATCGGCGAGAAACGCGAAGAATCGCCGCAACGCCGCCGATTTGCGGGCCACGCTGGCCCGCGACAACGCGCGCCATTCGTCACCGAGCCGCCCCAGCGCCGCATCATCCGCCGTCGCAAGCGCGCCGCCGAGAAACGTCGACGCGAGCCTGAGGTCGCTGCCATAAGCCGCGATCGTATTCGCCGCGGCGCCGCTTTCGGCCGCAAGCATTTCGAGAAAGCGATCGATCAGCGCGGCGTCGCCGCCGGTCAAGCGCGCGCCACCGCTTCGGCAGCGATCATCCGCGCTTCGCCGCTCAGCCCCACGGCATTGAGCGCGGCGACAATGCGATAGAGCGCCTGGGGCGGCACGCCGTCCCACCCCGGCGTCTGCATGCCTACAGCCGCAAGCAGGACGACCATCCCCGGCTGTCGCGCCTCCACTGCCCGGGTCAACGCCCGCGTCCAGGCGTTTTCCGTGCCGATCGATACACCGACCGCCTTGGCCGCGCGTTCACTGTCGCTCGGCGAAAGACGCCCCAGCCCGGCAAGCCCGGCGGCCAGCATCCGCGAGCGGATCTTGCCCGGGCTGTCGTCATTGTCGCTGAACGCGTCGAACAGATGATAGGAAACTGGCCCCGCCGGTGCCGGATTGGCCACTGCGAGCAAACCGGCAGCGAGCGACCCCGAGGCGACGTGGTCTTCCCAGCGCATCGCGGCGCGATCGAACCCGGCCGACAGCATCGAGGCGATCAGTCGGTCGGCATGAGCGACCTTGTCCGCCGGGGTGATCCGCGCAGCAGCCACCGCCGTCATCACCTCGCGGGCATAGCGCCCCTGCTCGGTGTCGGGCGCGTTCCACAGCTTGTCGAGCGCGGCGAGGCGGCCTGATTGATCGGCATCGTCATAGGCCGAACGCAGATCGCGCGCGACGCCGTCCTCCGTCGTGCCGCCGTTATCGCCGGCATCGATATCGCCATAGAGATCGATCAACGCCGCCGACGACAAGACGCCACGCGCCGCGGCGCGATCGGCGAACACGGCGCGCGCCCGCGCGTCCAGCATCGGCGACAAGGCCTGCCAATAAGCGACCTGATTGCCGACCGTCTTCATCAGATCGGCAGGGATCTCGACGCCCGTCGCGGTGGCGAGCCCGTAACGCCAGGCGTTGAGCTGGGTCACCCCGGTCCATTCGATCGTGACCGATTGATCGCCGCGCATCCCGGCGCCCATCACCTTTTCGGCGAGGTGCAAATCGATGCCGGTCGCGACCCGGTGCCGGCGCGCGTCCTTCATCAGCGCATCGGCCTGCTGCGGATAGCCCGCAAGCCCCGCACAGATAGGCTTGGCCATCACCCAGGCCGGTTCATCAGGCGCGAACCGATCCGCGACGCCGGTCAACGAGCACCATTGCCCCGGATCGCCATTGGCCAGCGCCGTCTGCATGGCGACCTGCAACAGCTTGGGCGTATAATCCTGCCGGTCGACCTGCTGGACGATTGCCCGCGCGACGGTCGATTCGCCCATCCGCAACAGCAGCCAGGCGCGCTCGGCAGCGAAATCGGCTCCGTTGACATGGGCCGGCGATGCCAGCGGCGAGGCCAGCGCACGCCGCAGGAAGATGTGCATCCAGCGCGACGCCAGCGGCGCATCGAGCCGCCGCATCAGTCCCTCGACGAACCGCCCATCGGCATTGCCGAACGCGTCGGCGGGCAACGTGCCGCGCCCGTTGCCTACGCCAATCCGATCGAGCGACCGCCGCGCGAACGGCGGCAATTCGTACTTGCCCGGCATCTCGGCATAGGTCGGCACCGGGGTCTCGGTCGGCGTGGGCGTCGGGCTCGGGCCAGGCGTCGCCTGATCGCCGGGAAGGATCGACAGATTGAGCGGATTGGTCGGCGCCGACGCCTGCCCGCTCGCACTCGCTGCCGGGGCCGGTGCCGGCCGCGCGGCGGATGGCGCCGGGCTGGGTGCAGGCGCGGGTGCCGGCGCCGATTGGCCGAAGCCCGGCGGCAGCAGCGATTCGGGTTTGTCCTGCTGCTGCCCGAGCGCCGGGATACCGACGCCGACGAGCACCAGCGCGATCGCGCCGAGCGCGACCTTATTGCGGGGTGGCTGCATTCTGCAGGTTCGCCAGCGGGACGGTCTTTTCGATCTGGTGGGTCGGCCGCTGCGCGTCGCGCCCGGCGAGCCAGAACAGCCCGCCGACAACCACGACGATGACGAGGATCAACACAACCAGCGAACGAGACATGCAGCTACCTATAAAAGAATCTTGTGATCGGCCAAGTGCGCGGCCTTTTGCCCGAAGCCGACCCTCGCTGTATAGCCCCCGCCGCGATGTTGCAAAGACGTGACCCCCATTCCCGCTGGAGCGGCAAGCCGATCGTGCTGGTCGGGCTGATGGGCGTCGGCAAATCGACCGTCGGGCGCCGGCTGGCGCAACGGCTGGGCCTGTCGTTCGTCGATGCGGATAACGAGATCGAGGCCGCTGCCGGCATGTCGATCGCCGACATCTTCGATACCTATGGCGAACCCTATTTTCGCGACGGCGAGCGGCGCGTAATTGCCCGGTTGCTCGACGGACGGCCCAAGGTGATCGCCACTGGCGGCGGCGCCTTCATCAACGACGAGACTCGGGCGCTGATCCTGCAAACCGCCATTGCCATATGGCTCGACGCGCCGCTCGACGTGCTGGTCGATCGTGTCGCCCGGCGCGATCACCGGCCGCTGCTGCGCAATCGCGATCCGGCGACGGTGCTTGCCGAACTCGCCGCCACGCGCAACCCGATCTATGCCGAAGCCCCGATCCGCGTGCCGAGCGATCATAATCCGCACGACGTGACGGTAAAGGCCATACTGGAGGCACTCGACGCATGAACCGCATCCCCGTCGCGCTCGGCGACCGCAGCTACGACGTGGTGATCGAGGCGGGACTGCTCTCGCGCGCGGCCGACTATCTCGCGCCGCTCGCGCGCGGACGCACGACGGCGATCGTCACCGACGAGAATGTGCGCCGGCACCTTGCGACGGTGCAAACCGCGCTTTCCGCCGCCGGCGTCGAAAGCGAGGCGATCGTCCTGCCGCCGGGCGAATCGACCAAGAGCTGGGCGCAGCTCGAAGCCCTGACCGATCGGCTGCTTGCGCTGGGCGTGGAGCGCAACGATCACGTCATCGCGCTCGGCGGCGGCGTGATCGGTGATCTCGTCGGCTTCGCTTGCGCGATCCTGAAGCGCGGTTGCCGTTTCGTCCAAATGCCCACCACGTTGCTCGCTCAGGTCGATTCGTCGGTTGGCGGCAAGACGGCGATCAACGCGCGCGCCGGCAAGAACCTGATCGGCGCCTTCCACCAGCCCAGTCTGGTGTTGATCGATCCCGACACACTCGACACGCTGCCCGAGCGCCAGGTCCGCGCCGGCTATGCCGAGGTGGTGAAATACGGCCTGATCGACGACCCCGATTTCTTCACCTGGTGCGAGGAGAACGGCGTCCGCCTGCTCGCGGGCGATGCGCAAGCGCGGGCTTATGCGATCGCGCACTCGGTCGCCGCCAAGGCGCGGATCGTTGCCGAGGATGAGCGCGAGACGAGCGGCAAGCGCGCGCTGCTCAACCTCGGCCACACTTTCGGCCACGCGCTGGAAGCCGAAGCCGGTTTCTCGGACGAGCTGCTCCACGGGGAGGCCGTCGCCGCCGGCATGGCGCTGGCGTTCGCCTTCTCCGCGGACAAGGCTCTCGCGCCTGCTGAGGATGCAGCACGGGTGGCCCGCCACCTCGCCGGAAGCGGCTTGCCGGTAGACGCAAGCTCAGCGGGCATTACCGCGTCGGGACAAACCCTTACCGCGCACATGCTGCACGACAAGAAGATGGAGGCAGGCACCCTTCCCTTCCTCCTCGCGCGCGGCATCGGCCGAACCTATCTCGATCGCGAAGTCGATCTGGCGAGCGTCGCTGCGTTTCTCGATTCCACGCGCGGCGCGGCCTGAGGCGAGCGGAACTCGCTTCGGCATCGGAACGTTTGAGGCATCCAACCATAACCAGGGGACATTCGATGCTTCTGACGCTCGCCGGTATTCTCGTCATTCTATGGCTGCTCGGCTTTCTTGCCTTTCACGTCGCGGGCGGGCTCATCCACCTGCTGCTGGTCATCGCCGTCATCGTCATCATCGTTCACTTCATCCGCGGCCGATAGCCGACGACCGGGCCTGGGGCGGATCGCAATTGCTGCAGAGAAGAACTGCAAGCAGTCCGCCCTAGCCGCGCAGGCCGCTCCACGCGAGCCACAGCCAGCCGGCGATAAGCAGGACGCCACCGATCGGGGTTACCGCGCCGAGCCAGCGCGGGCAGCCGAACGCCATCAGGTAGAGCGTGCCACCGAATATGGCGCCGCCGGCAAGAAACAGCCACGCCGGGCCGCGTGCGCCAAGGTGCAGCGCAACCAGCGCGGCGATCGCGTGGATCAGTTGATAATGGCCGCCGGTCTTGAGCCATTCGGCTGCCTCGCCGCTCGCACCATGCGCGCCGAACGCGCCTGCGCCGACGGCGATCGCGCCTGACATCCCGGCCAGCGCGACGATCCAGTTCATCCGCATTCCCCCTTGGCGACCGGCCTGACGATCATCCTGTCGTCACCGGCGTGCATGTCGCCCGATTCGGCCTGACGCCGAAGCCGTTCGCCATCGCGATCGCGATAATCGGCCTCTCCATTGTTGATCGCTTCATCGTCGAGCCCGAGTTCTCCGAGCGCCAACCGCCCCATGCAGATCGCCGATTCGTAGACTTCGCGGACCACCGCCTTGTACGGCGCGCCGTCGAGCTTGATCATCGCGCGACGATCATAAGCGCGGATGAAGATCGTGGCGTCCGGAAAGGCATTGGCGATCGCGCGTACCGCGTCGGCGTCGAGCGGGTCGCCGTCCATGCAGAACAGCAGCAATTGCGCGTCTGCCGCCCCCGCCTGGCGCAGCAGATCAAGCCGCGTCCCGTCGCCATAATAGACTTTCGCGCCGAACGTACCGGCGACCTGGATCATCTCGACATCCTGATCGATCAGCGTCACCGAGACATTCTGGCCCATTAGCATCTGCGCCACCGTCTGCCCGAAGCGGCCATAACCGACCACCAGCGCGCTGGCGCCATCCTGGTTGGGCGTCTCCAGCCCGTCGGCACTTGGCGCGGCTTCCGCCCGCAATCGCCGCGTCGCCATCATCAGGAACGGCGTCGTCGCCATCGACAGCGTGACGACCGCGCCGAATAGGCTCGCGGCTTCGGGTGCGATCAGATAGGCGCGCTGCGCCTGCGCAAACAGGACAAAGCCGAACTCGCCACCCTGGCTGAGCAGCAGGCCGAGCGCGAGCGCACCACGCCAGTTCATCCGCGCGACCAAAGCCATGCCGCCGATGATTACCGCCTTGGCGACGATCAGCGCCGCGGCCATCGCGACGACGAACAGTGGCCGCTCGGCGATCGCATGAAGATCCAGCACCATGCCGATCGACAGGAAGAACAGCCCGAGCAGGATCGATCGGAACGGCTCGACATCGGCCTCAAGCTCGTGCCGATAGGGGCTGTCGGCGAGCATGACGCCGGCGATGAACGCCCCGAGCGCGGTCGACAGGCCGAGCGATTCCATCACAGCGGCGCTGGCGAGCACGGTGAACAGGCCGGCGAAAACGAACATCTCGCGCTCGCCGAGGTTGCCGATCAGCATGAACAACGGCCGGAGGATGAACCGCCCGGCGAGGATCAAACCGGTGATCGCGACGACGGTATAGACCGCCAGCAACCACCCCGGCGGCCCCATCTGGTCGGCCGGATTGCGCGACAGCGCGGCGACGATCGTGATCATCGGCACGATCGACAGATCCTGGAACAGCAGCACCGAGAAGGCGCGTTCACCGAACGGCGTGCGCATGCGCCCGGCCGATTGCAGCATCGGCAGCACCTGAGCGGTGGAGGACAGCGCCAGCGGCAGGCCCAGCGCGATCGCCGCGGCCAAAGTGAAGCCGGTGAACAGCCAGACGATCGCCGCCACCGCGAGCCCGCACAACACCACTTGCAGCAGGCCGAACCCGAAAATGTCGCGCTTCATCCGCCACAATCGGCTCGGCGACAATTCGAGTCCGACGAGGAACAGCAGCAGCGTGATCCCAAGCTCTGCGACGCCCATCTTGCTTTCGGCATCGCCGACCAGCCCGAGCACCTGTGGCCCGACGACCGCGCCCGCGACGAGATAGCCCAGCGTCGCGCCGAGGCCGAGCTTGCGGAAGAGGAGAACGAAGGCGAGGCCCGAGCCCAACAGCAGAAAGCCATCGCGCAGCAGGGAGGTGCCCTGCTCCATCAGCGGCGCGCCTCGGCCGCGGCCTGGGCGACCGCCTCGAACGCCAGCCTGATCGACGGATGGCGCGCGGTGACGCCGAGCGCCGGCGTAAAGAGGTCGAGCCCCGGCCATTCGGGGGGATCGTGCCGCTCCCCGGCAAGCCAGGTGGTCAGCTCGTCGCGCGCGGCGGCGAGTTCATCGGGCGATTTGCCGATGGCATGGCTGGCCATCAGCGCCGAGGATGCCTGGCCGAGCGCGCAGGCGCGCACCAGCAGGCCCAGTTCGGCAACCCGCCCGCTCGCATTGAGATTGACGTCGACCGTCACCCGGCTGCCGCAAATCGGCGACCGCTTTTCGGCCGATGCCATCGGCGCGGCGAGGCGTTCATGGTGCGGGATCGATACCGCGAGGCGAAGAATCTCGTCATTGTAGAGCGGCGCATCCATCGCCTGCATGTAGGACGTAGCGGCGATTCCGCCCACCCTGAATCAACCGCCCGTGTTTCCCGGCACCGGCGGCTGTTCGTAGCGATGCCCGAACACCGGTTCGCCATGCCGTCGGCGATCGACAAAATCGGCAACGCTGGCGCTGGTCACGTCGAGCAGCGGGTAAACGCGTGCCTCGGTCAACCATTGCGGGCGATCGCGCGGGCCGCCGTGCAGCGTATCGAGCACCAGCACCGCGAGCAGGAAAGCGAGGCTGGCGACGATCAGGCCCTTCAGCGCGCCGAAGCCGAATCCCAGCGCGCGATCGATCGGCCCGAGGATCGAGGTTCGCGTGCGTCGCCCGATCGCGTTGGCGACCAGGCGGCCGCCGAGATAGGTCGCCCCGGCAATCACGGCGAAGGCGAGCACCGCCGCCCCGGCATCGGTGCCGACATAGCCGGCCAGCGTGTGCGACAGCGTCGTGTGGAACATCTTGAGCATGAACACGACGAGGAACAGCGCGATCACCGACAGCACCTCGGTAACGAAGCCGCGCATCCAGCCGAGCACGGCGCTGCCGCCGACGAACAGCAGGACGATGATGTCGAGTGCGTTGAGGCCCATGACGAGCGGCTAGCCGCGCCCGAGCATATGATCAACCAGCGCGCCGAGCGTACGGAAGCCGGTGAGCCGCAACCCGCCATCGTCACGCGTCATCGCCGCGGGCACCAGCGCGCGCTCGAAGCCGAGCTTGCCGGCTTCCTTGAGCCGCAGCGCGCCGTGCGCGACCGGACGCACCTCGCCCGACAATGCGACCTCGCCGAACGCCACCGCGTCGGCCGGCACCGGACGTTCAGACAGCGCCGAGACCAGCGCCGCCGCCACCGCGAGATCGGCCGCGGGGTCCTGCACGCGGTAGCCGCCGGCGATGTTGAGATAGACCTCGGCCGACGAGAAGCTGAGCCCGCAGCGCGCTTCGAGCACCGCGAGGATCATCGCGAGGCGCCCCGAATCCCAGCCGACCACCGCCCGCCTGGGCGTCGCTCCGCTTGCCAGCCGGACCACCAGCGCCTGGATCTCGACCAGCACCGGGCGCGTGCCTTCCAGCGCCGGAAACACCGTCGCGCCGGTCACGCCCTCGTCGCGGTGCGTGAGGAACAGCGCCGATGGGTTCGCCACCTCGCTCAACCCGCCGGTTTCCATCGAGAAAACGCCGATCTCGTCGGTGCCGCCGAAGCGGTTCTTGATTGCGCGCAGGATGCGATATTGGTGGCTGCGCTCGCCCTCGAACGACAGCACGGTATCGACCATATGCTCGAGCACGCGCGGCCCCGCGATCGCGCCGTCCTTGGTGACATGGCCGACCAACACCAGCGCGGTGCCGCGCTCCTTGGCGAAGCGGATCAGTTCCTGCGCCGAGGCGCGCACCTGGCTGACCGTTCCGGGCGCGCCCTCGATCAGATCGGAGTGCATCGTCTGGATCGAATCGATGACGAGCAAGGCGGGCGGTCTGCCCTGCCCCAGCGTCGTCAGGATATCGCGCACCGACGTCGCCGCGGCGAGCCGCACCGGCGCGGCACCGAGCCCGAGCCGCCGCGCGCGCAGCCGGACCTGATCGGCCGCTTCCTCGCCCGAGACATAGGCTACCCCGCGCCCCGCCAGCGCGAGCCGCGCCGCCGCCTGGAGCAGCAGCGTCGACTTGCCGATCCCCGGATCGCCGCCGATCAGCGTCGCCGATCCCTCGACCAGCCCGCCGCCGAGCGCGCGATCGAGCTCGGCAATGCCCGTCGCCATCCGCTCGGGGAGCGCCACCTCGGCATCCAGCCCGACCAGCGACAGCGCGCGACCGCCACCTTGCAGATTGTGCTTGGCGGCAAACGGCGTGACGACCGCACCGGCTTCCTCGACCAGCGTGTTCCACTCGTTGCAATCGGCGCACTGCCCCGCCCAGCGATGGCTTACCGAGCCACACGATTGGCAGACGTAGCGCTTCTGGGGCTTGGCCATTCTCAGAGCCTAGCAGCTGCGGAACGAGAGGGGAACATCGAATCGCGATTCGGCCGCTGCCATAGTGTGTCGATCGCGCGGAAATTGACCAAGTTGACCATCCGCCGACCTTGAATCCGGCACGCGCGGCAACGATCGATGAAACCCGAGAAAGAGCGTGCGAAGGGCTCGGCACCGCGCATGCGACCGCTATGACAGCGATAGTCCAACATTGGTAGGTGCCGCTGCCTAATTGATGGAAATCAACACGATTCCAGCGGAACGCCGCAAGCAGTTGATGCGTATGTTCCGCCAATGTCCGCTCGTTCCCCGATCTTCCCCTGGCTCCACGCCGCGCAAGCCGATCTGCAGCAGAAATTGTTCGCACATGTGGGGGATCGCGCATTTCCGTGCGTTGGCGCCAAAGCGGCGTTGGCGCGCGGCAGCCTGAACGTGCTCGCCTGCGATCGCATCGACAGCGCATGGGACGATCTGCGGATACATGACGCGTTGCTTGATTTCGTCCAGACGTATCGAGCGGATCCCGGATTGTATCGCAGCTTCGCGGTGATCTTCGCGGATCCCGCCGATCTCGACGAGGCGGCGTTCGAGCGCGCGCTGTGGGCGCGCGTTCAATCCTTGTCGGACAAGGACGTCTGGCGCGGCCAGGACTACGATCCCCGGGTCAGCGCCGATCCGGACAATCCGCATTTCTCATTGAGCTTCGGCGGCGAGGCGTTTTTCATCGTCGGGCTGCATCCGCGCGCCAGCCGCCCCGCCCGCCAATTCGAGCGGCCAACCTTGGTGTTCAATCTGCACGACCAGTTCGAGCGGTTGCGCGCGGCCAGCAAATATGAAGGCATGCGTGAGAAGATAATGGTCCGCGACGAGGAACTGGCCGGATCGCGTAACCCGATGCTCGCGCGCCACGGAGAGGCAAGCGAAGCCCGCCAATATAGCGGCCGGCTGGTCGGCGACGACTGGCGGCCGCCCTTCGAATATCACGGAGAGCCATGAGCAAGACGCACCGTATACCCGAACGCAGCGGCGCCGCCTTTCGGCTGGACAAGGGTGAGACGTTGACGGTGATCGACCCCAAGGGCAAGCAGGTCGCCGATCTGCTGGCGTTCAATGCCAAGGATATCGACGAAGTGATCTCATCGGGCCGCACGCTCGATTATGCCGAGACGATCGCGCTCACCACTGGCCACAAGCTCTATTCCAATCGATCTAACGTGCTGCTGGAAATCGTCGGAGATACCGTCGGGCGGCACGATTTCCTGTTGACGCCGTGCTCGGTCGATACGTTTCGCCATTTCTATCCGGATCAGCCGGAACATCGCGGGTGTTTCGGCAACCTTGCCGAGGCGTTGGCGCCCTATGGCGTCACCCCGGACCGTATCCCGGTGGCGTTCAACTGCTTCATGAACGTGCCGATCGACGGCGAAACCGGCAAGCTGCGGGTGCTGCCTCCGATCAGCAAGGCGAACGACCGCATCGTCTTTCGGGCGGCGATGGACCTGGTGATCGGCCTGACCGCCTGCTCGGCATTGGACAGCAACGGCGGCAGCTTCAAGCCGATCGACTATCGGATCGACTGAGGCCGTCGGCCGTCGTCATTCTTTCGACGGAATCTTCAGCCCCCGCTGCACAGCCGGACGGGCCAGGCCGCGATCGAGCCAGGCCGCGACGTTCGCGAAGCTATCGAAGCCGACCAGGTCGCGCGCTTCGTAGAAGGTGATGAGGTTGCGGACCCAGCCGAGCATCGAGATATCGGCGATCGTGTAGTCATTGCCGAGGAACCAGCTCTTGCCCGCGAGCGCGTCGTCCACCACGCCCAACAGGCGCTTCGATTCATCGACGTAGCGTTGCAGCGGGCGCTTGTCCTCCCAGTCCTTGCCGGCGAATTTGTTGAAGAAGCCGAGTTGGCCAAACATCGGGCCGATACCACCCATCTGGAACATCACCCACTGGATCGCATGCCAGCGCCCGGCGGGGTCGGCGGGAATGAACGTGCCCGTCTTGTCCGCCAGATAGAGTAGGATCGCGCCGCTTTCGAACAGCGCCAGCGGCGCGCCGCCCGGCCCGTCGGGGTCGATCATCGCCGGGATCTTGCCATTGGGATTGAGGCTGAGAAACTCGGGCGATTTCTGATCGTCCTTCGCGAAATCGACGAGGTGGGCCTCATAGGGCAGGCCCGTTTCCTCGAGCATGATCGACGCTTTCACGCCATTGGGCGTGTTCAGCGAATAGAGCTGGATGCGGTCCAGATGAGCGGCCGGCCAGCGGCGGGTGATCGGGAAATCGTCGAGCGACGCCATATACGGTCTCCTTGAGCCGATCGAATCGGCTGTGTTTAAGGAGATAGGTGGAATTCGCCTCGACGCCACCGCCATTTCAACGGCGCCAGTTCCGAGTGGCGTTTCGCGAAAAGGGCGGCTATCGGCGCTCCATGAAGCCGAGCGATCTCCGCGTGGCGCTGTTCAGCGGCAACTATAATTATACCCGGGATGGCGCCAATCAGGCGCTCAACCTCCTCGTCGCGCACCTGCTCGACGCGGGGGTGTCGGTGCGCGTCTATTCGCCGACCTCGAAGCACCCGGCGTTTCCGCCGACAGGCGATCTCGTCTCGGTGCCGGCGATCCCTTTTCCCGGCGAGCGCGGCGAATACAAGATGGCGGTGGGGCTGCCGCGGCGGCTGCGGCGCGACCTGGAGGCGTTCGCGCCCGATATCGTTCATGTTTCCGCCCCCGATTTTCTCGGCCATGCCGCGTTGCGCTGGGCGAAGCGGCGCGGGATCGCCACGCTCGCCTCGTTGCACACGCGCTTCGAAACCTATCCGCGTTATTACCATCTGTCGGTAATCGAGCCGGCGATCGTCGCGCTGCTCAGGCGCTTCTACGGCCGCGTCGACAAGGTGATGGTGCCCGGCGAGAGCATGGCGGCGCTGCTGCGCGAATGGGGGGTGACGACGCCGACCGGCATCTGGTCGCGCGGCATGAACCACGATCGCTTCAAGCCCGAGCGGCGCGACCTCGCCTGGCGGCGCGGGATGGGCATCGCCGATGGCGACATCGCGCTCGGCTTCCTCGGCCGGCTGGTCAAGGAAAAGGGGCTCGACATCTTCGCCGAAGTATCGCGCGAGCTGGAACGCCGCGGGGTGCCGCACAAGGTGCTGGTGGTCGGCGAAGGGCCGGCGCGCGACTGGTTTGCCGAGCAGGTGCCCGCGGCGGTGTTCGCCGGCTTCCAGTCGGGCAACGATCTCGGCCGCGCGGTCGCGTCGATGGACGTGTTCTTCAACCCGAGCGTGACCGAGACGTTCGGCAACGTGACGCTGGAGGCGATGGCGGCTGGCGTCCCCGTGGTCGCGGCGCGGGCGACGGGCGCGATCGACCTCGTCGACGAAGGCGTCACCGGCTATCTGGTCCCGCCGCGCCAGATCCAGGCCTATGCCGACGCGATCGCGCGGATCGTTGCCGAGCCCTCGCTGCGCGATTCGCTCGGCGCGGCGGGGAACGCCAAGGCGGCCGGATACAATTGGGATACCGCCAACCAGGCGGTGCTCGACGCGTATCTGGAATTGTTGCGCTAGTCACCTGAATCTGACGTTCGCGTCATAAGTTTCGTCATGCTGAACTTGTTTCAGCATCCATGGCGCAACGCAAACCGGCGCGCTCGACGGTGATGGAGCGCCATGGACCCTGAAACGAGTTCGCCGGTGACGGTTCGATCTTGATGCAGCGAAGTTCGTTTTCACCGCACCAGAAGCAGCCGGCAGGACGTTTTGAGCTCAGGCGCGTTGCCAGTCGAACGGCAGCGGCGCCTCGCGGAAAGCGAAGCGATCGAGATGGCGCTGGACGACGCCTTCCAGCGCCTCGGCATGATCGGGGCCGCTGGCGTCGATCGTCACGGTCAGCGCGTCGTCGGCCGCATCGAGCCGTGCGACGCCATCGCTCGGCCAATTGGCGCCGCGGGCATCGCGCGGAAAGGTGATCCTGCCCTGCTCGGGCGTGAACTCGACAGCGAGATTGTGCTGCCAATGCTTGCACAATTGCTGCAGATATTTGCTGGCGTGAGCGGTCGGCACGCGGGCGGTGGTCGTGGTCATTCGATATCCTCGTTGCGTGGCTGCGGCGGCGATACCAAGTCGCCGCCGCAGCATTTCCAGTCTGGTCAGAGCCGCTCGACCTTCTTGGCGGTCTCGTCGATCAGGTCGACCAGCTTGCGCAGCGTCTCGTCGTCGAAATCGCCCGCCATATAGCGGTTGCGCAGCGCCATGCCGAGATTCATCATCGCCCGGCGGACGCCATGGCCCTGCGAACTGCGGCTCTTCTCGCCGAGCCGGGTGAGCCGGGCGATCAGCGCCTCGACCTCCTCGGCATGCTCCTCGAGATGGGCGCGGCCCTCGTCGGTGACGGCGTAGAGCTTTTTGGCGCCCTCCGCCTGCTGTTCGGCGATCAGGCCGGTGTCGTCGAGCAGCGTCAGCGTCGGGTAGATCATTCCCGGGCTCGGCGTGTAGCCGCCACCGGTGATCTCCTCGATCTCGCGGATCAGATCATAGCCGTGGCGCGGCTGATCGGCGATCAGCTTCAGCAGCACGAGCCGGAGCTCGCTGCCGTCGAACATGCGCCGGCCGCGACCGCCGCCGCGTCCGCCCATGGCACCGCCGAAGCCTTCCCAACCCCACTCGCCGCCGAACCCGCGACCGGGGCCGGCATGGCGACCGTGATGGCCGTGATGCCCGCGCGGATGCCCGCCGCACTCTCCTCGCATTGCAAACATAAAGTCACTCCTGTGTTTTCGATTGCGTCAAGATATATCTTGATCGCATTCTGACAAGCCCCTTGATGCAATTTTTTCAGCTCGCCTTATGTTCCGCGAACGATGGCCGACCTGTTTGCCGATTTCGATCCACCGGCCGCCGACGCCGATGCGCCGGGCGATGATGCGCCGCTTGCCGATCGCCTGCGCCCGCAGCGGCTGGAGGATGTCGTCGGGCAGGAACACCTCACCGGCCCCGACGGCGCGATCGGCCGCATGGTCGCGGCGGGCAAGCTGTCGTCGATGATCCTGTGGGGGCCGCCCGGCACCGGCAAGACGACGATCGCGCGCCTGCTGGCGGATGCCGTCGGCCTGCACTTCGTGTCGATCTCGGCGGTGTTCTCGGGCGTTGCGGACCTCAAGAAGGCGTTCGCCGACGCGCGCGAACACGCCCGGATCGGCAAGCGCACGTTGCTGTTCGTCGACGAGATCCACCGCTTCAATCGCGCGCAGCAGGACGGCTTCCTGCCCTATGTCGAGAACGGCACCGTCACGCTGGTCGGCGCGACGACCGAGAACCCCTCGTTCGAATTGAACGCCGCGCTGCTCAGCCGAGCGCAGGTGTTGATCCTGCAACGGCTCGATCGCGGCGCGCTGGAGCAATTGCTCGACCGCGCCGAGGCGGTCGAGGACCGTCCCTTGCCGCTGACCCGCGAAGCGCGCGACGCGCTGGTGGCGAGCGCCGATGGCGATGGTCGCTTCCTGCTCAATCAGGCCGAGACCTTGTTCTCGGTCGCTCTCGACGACCCGCTCGATCCCGCCGGGCTGTCGGCGTTCCTGCAGCGCCGCGTCGCGGTCTACGACAAGGATCGCGAGGGGCATTACAACCTGATCTCCGCGCTGCACAAGGCAATGCGCGGCTCCGACCCGCAAGCCTCGCTTTATTACCTCGCGCGGATGCTGACGGCGGGCGAGGAGCCGCTCTACGTGTTGCGCCGCATCACCCGCTTCGCCAGCGAGGATATCGGCCTCGCCGATCCCCATGCGCTGGTGCAATGCCTCGCCGCCAAGGATGCCTATGAGTTCCTCGGTTCGCCCGAGGGCGAGCTCGCGATCGTCCAGGCGTGCCTCTATTGCGCGACCGCGCCGAAATCGAACGCCGCCTACAAGGCCGCTGGCGCCGCCTGGCGGAGCGCGAAGGAAACCGGCTCGCTGATGCCGCCGCAGAACATCCTCAACGCGCCGACCCGGCTGATGAAGGAAATCGGCTACGGCAAGGGCTATGCCTATGACCACGACACCGACGACGGCTTTTCCGGCGCGAACTACTGGCCAGAGGAGATGAGCGCGCAGACGTTCTACACCCCTACCGGCCGGGGCTTCGAGAAGCGGGTGGCGGAGCGCATGGCGTGGTGGCAAGAGCTGCGGGCACGACAGGGAGGCGAGGCATGACGATCCGATTGCTGCAAGGCCTGGCGATTCTGTCGCTGGTGCTGATGGTTGTTGCGGTTTTCGTGCGCGGCGGTTTCCCGGCGGTCGGGCTATTGCCGTTCCTGCTGGCGGCACTGGTGTTCCATGTTCTGGCGCGTATTCTGATCCTGCTCGAAGAGATACGCGATCGACGCAGCGGAGCAGCCGATGACCTTCGATGACGCGATCGCTTATGCGCTGACGCTGCCCGATACGGTGCGTTCGACCCATTATGGCGGCCCCGCGGTCAAGGTCGCGAGCAACGGCCGCGCGTTCCTGTCGGCCGGACACGAGCCGCAGGAGGCGTTCTGCCTCTCGATCGATCGCGATACGATCGAGATGCTCAAGGAAACCGATCCCGACAGCTTCTTCCAGACGCCGCATTATATCGGCTGGGATGCGGTGCTGGTCCGCTACGACAGCCCCGATCCCGAGCGTGTCCGCGCGACGATCGCCCGCGCGCGCGATTGCGCCGCGGCAAAGAAGCCGGCGCGATCGCGCAAATGAGCCGCTTCGCCCATTTCGTGGCGATCGACTGGTCCGGCGCAATAGGCCCCCGACAGAAAGGCATAGCGGTGGCGATCGCTGCCATCGGGGACGCCGCGCCACAACTCGTTCGCCCCGGCCATATCTGGTCGCGTGGCGACGTGCTTGCCTGGTTGCGCGAGGACATGCCGCCCGACGCCATCGTCGGCCTCGACCTCGGGCTGTCGTTTCCGTTCGTCGATGCCGGCGCCTTCTTTCCGGCGTGGGAGGCGAGCCCGGCGGACGCCCGCAGCCTGTGGTCGCTGGTCGATCGGTTGTGCGATGACGACGCCCATCTCGCGGCGTCGCGTTTCGTCGATCATCCGATCGCCGCGCGTCATTTCCGCCGTCCCGGCGGCCGCACCGGCGATCTGTTCGGGATCGGCCGCGGTCGCCTGCGCATCACCGAGCATGCCCAGCGCGACCAGGGGCTCAATCCCTACAGCAATTTCAACCTCGTCGGCGCCGCGCAGGTCGGCAAGTCGTCGCTGACCGGCATGCGCGTGCTCAACCGGCTGGCGGGCACGATCCCGGTCTGGCCGTTCGATCCACTGCCTGCCGCCGGCCCGGTGATCGTCGAAATCTACACGAGCCTCGCCGCGCTCGCCGCCGGGCGCCGCAAGGGGCGGACCAAGATGATGTCGGTCGATGCGCTCAACACCGCCCTCACCCACCCCGCGATCGCCAGTGCGCCGACCCTCGGCGCCGGCGCGATCGACGACCATAGCGCCGACGCGCTCCTCACCGCTGCCTGGCTGCGCCGCAATGCCGATCGCGCCGCGCTTTGGCGCCCGGCGGCGCTCACCCCGAGGATCGCCGCAACAGAGGGCTGGACCTTCGGCGTCGTCTGACGCATGGGGAGGATCGCTGGTGGGGCAGCCGGCCGACGCCGCGCCCGCACCGATATGCCGGTTTAGCTCAGTTGGTAGAGCAGCGGTTTTGTAAACCGAAGGTCGCGGGTTCGAATCCTGCAACCGGCACCGCTGATCATTGATCGTGTTGTGGTGCGAGAAGAAGGACACCGGGCGGCGACCGTCTCCCACTTGCGACACCTACAAGCAAACGCCCGGAAGCCTTCGGCTACAAAGACGTGTAGCGGTAGCCATGGACCGTCATCAACAGCGCTTCGTTGGGTGCCAAGCCGGCCCATTGGCCGGCCCAAAACGAAAATTGGCTGTTGGATGGATTCGCCGCCCACATCTCCATCCACGGCTTTAGCCGATGCGAGACGAAGAACGGCATCGTCTGGCGATCCCATTCTTGGATCATCTGCCCGTTCAGGAACATCTGGATGACGCCGGCATATTCGTCGACCTTGATCTCGAACCGCATCCGCCGCCCTGAAAAATCCTCGCCGGCGAACAGTCGCACCGTCTGCTTGTGCTCGACGCCGTCCGGATAGGCGTGGATCGAAACGTCCAGTCCCTTGCGACCGGCGAATTCGAAATCGATCTCGTCCTTACTACCTGAGTTATAGAGCCATAGCGGCGCGACGATCAGGCCGTCCTTCAGCTGCGGCAGTGTGACGTCGGTTTCCCACAGGCCGCTGTTATAAGCAGGCGTGCCATTGACCGCTTGCAATTGGGGGGCGCCGTTCGCGTCCAGCGTGAAATAGGTGTCCCCTCCATTCGGCTGCTGGATATGGTTGTAACGCCAGGGGATCGGGCTGAACGCGTTGTCCCAGTTGGATGCGGTCCATTTCGCGTTCCAGTTCCACAACGCCATATCGGTGAGATCGAGCGGCGGCAGCGTGCCGACCGTCTGCGAAAGCGCCGGGGAAACGTCGCTGACGGCGACCGCGGCGGATTTCGCGGGGGCTTTCGGCAAGGCCGATGACGTCGTGTCTCCCGTCACCGGCGCGGTAACGACAGTTAGAGGGTTGTCGGACCGGACTGCTCTCCCGTTCTTAGGATGAGCCTCCATGGTCACGGCGAAAGCGGTCGTGGCGATAGCTGTGACGGCCGTGATGATCGCGCGCACCATGCGATCTCCTGAACAGGATGGAAAAATCTTCTCCTGCGATAATCTCGGGTCTCTGGAGGACCAGCGGGCTATCGCGCTAAATTGCCGCGACAACAAGGTGAACCTGCGAACAAATGGTAAATTTTTTATTAAGATTTGGTCCACTGCGTAAGAATCATCCGTGCGGCGGGGCGGCAGACCCGACCGGCTATCCCGCCTCACTCGAACCGAAAGCTACCCGAGCATCCCGACTATAGCCGTCGCAGGGATCGTAACCGAAGGTCGCGAACTCAAATCCTGCAACCGGCACCATTAACTTTTGAAGTTATTGCAGATTTGGCAGAATTCTGCGGCAAAATGGTTTTGCCGGGATCCCGCAGCGGCCATTGAGCGTCAGCGGAAAATATCCGGATAGCTGCCAATTTTATTCCGCGATGCGAATATCGCATCCGAGCCGGCGTGCTTGATCGAGGCTTTCTTCCGGGGCTCCAGCATCTGTTACAAGCATGTTCACCTCTTCGATGCCCATGATACGGTGCAAGCAGGTACGGCCGAACTTGCTGCTGTCGGTCACCGCGATGACCTCACGCGCGACGCGGGCCATCTTGCGGTTGAGCGCCGCCTCGCCCTCGAAATGCGTCGTGATGCCGCGTTGCAGGTCGATGCCGTCGACGCCGAGGAACAGCCGGTCGACCTGCAGGCTGTCGAGCGCCGCCTCGGTCTGGCCGCCGTAAAAGGCCATGTTCTTGCGCCGAAGCCGCCCGCCCAGCAGCACGATCTCGATATTGTCGCGGCGCATCAGCTGGTTGAGGATGCCGGCATCGTTGGTCAGCACGACGATGTCGCCCTTTTCGGGCAGGAAGCGCGCGATCTGCGCGGTGGTGGTGCCTGAATCGAGGATGATCGCGTCACCGGGCCTCACCATCGAGGCGGCGAGCCGGCCGATGCGTTCCTTTTCTGACATGTGCAGCCCACGCTTGGCATCGACCGGATCCTCGTCGACCACGCCGATCACGCCCGCCGCGACGGCGCCGCCATAACAGCGCACCGAAACGCCACGCTCTTCGAGGAAGGCGAGGTCTTTCCTGATCGTTTGCGTCGAAACCCCGAACCGATCCGAAAGCGCCAGCACCTGGACGCTCCCCTGATCGCTGAGCATGCCGATGATTTCCTGACGACGCCTACTTGTATCCCGCATCATGCCTCCAGCGGTCGATCTAGCGGCAAAATGCACACCACTCCATGCGTTTTTGTTTCGATGTGGTGCGGGCCGGCGCCGAGGGGCGGCGCTCATCTGTTCGTCGGCAGCTTCGTCGATCACCATTGGCCAAATCCCTCGTTGCAACGAAACATCATATAACGCAATATATCGCACAAACACTAGTCGGTTATAAGTTTCGTTATGTATCAAATTGGGGATCGACATGCAGCACAAACGGATTTCCGCTTTTCTCTCGGGCCTCGCGCTAATCTCCTTTGCGGCGAGCGCGGCGAGCGCTCAGGACAGCTATAGCGAGGCCGATTTCGTCCGGGTCGCCAAGTTCGACGCGCATGTCCACGATAATGTCGATCGCGACGCGTTTTTGGATATTGCGCGCAAGGACAATTTCGAGTTGTTGTCGATCAACGTCGATTATCCCGACTTCCCGCCGCTCGCGCTCCAAGCCGAGGCGGCCTTGCGTCATCACGGCGAGGATCCACAGCGCTTCCACTTTGCCACCACCTTCTCGATGAAGGGCTTCGGTGAGCCGGGCTGGACCGAACGTACCAATGCCGCGATCGATACCGCCGTCGCCAGGGGCGCGGTGGCGGTGAAGGTGTGGAAGAACATCGGCATGACGGTGCTGGACAAGAACGGCAAGCACATCTTCCTCGATGATCCGCGCTTCGATGGGGTGATGGCGCATATCCAGAAGCTCGGCATTCCGCTGATCGCGCATCAGGGCGAGCCGCTCAATTGCTGGCTGCCGCTCGATCAGATGACGACCGACAACGACCGCAGCTATTTCAAGGACCATCCCCAATATTACATGTACCTCCATCCGGAGGAGCCGAGCTACGAGATGCTGATGGCGGCGCGCGATCGCTTCGTCGCCTTTCACCCCAAATTGTCGTTCGTCGGCGCGCACATGGCGAGCCTCGAATGGAGCGTCGACCGGCTGGCGACCTTCCTCGATCGCTTCCCCAACGCCAATGTCGACATCGCCGCCCGGATCACGCAGGTCCAATACCAGTCCGACCACGATTACCAGAAGGTCCGTGACTTCTTCATCAAGTACCAGGATCGGCTAATGTACGGCACCGACATCGCCGACAATCCGCCCGATCCGTCTGCAAAGGCAGAGAATCCGCCTGTCAGCAACACGAATTTCGAAGCTGACGTCGATCGCACCTGGAGATCGGACTGGCGTTATCTGGCGACGCCCTTGACCCAGCACGTCGATGACCTGAAGGCCGATGTCAAAGGGCTCGCCTTACCCCGCGCGGTGATCGACAAGCTCTATTACAAGAATGCCCACCGGATCTATCTGAAGGGCAAATAAGGCTTCCTGCTGTCGTCACCCTGGCTTTGCCGGGTGATCGAACAACAAAAAGCCCGCCCGGAATTACCGGGCGGGCTTTTTTTGTCGCTGCCGGAATCAGAACCCGAAGCGGATGCCGGCGGTAAACGTCCGGCCGTAGGCGGTATAGCCGGCGCCGATGCTGCTGCTGGTGCCGGTTGCGCCAGAGGCCCAGATAATGTTGGGATCCCCGTTGAGATAGGTCCGGACGATCGAATTGGTCAAGTTACGTCCCTCGAGCGAGAGCTTGATCCGCTTGGTGATGTCGAACGAAGCGGTTGCCGTCACCCAGTCATAGGCCTTGGCGATCGCCGGCACCCCGTCGATCTCGGTGTAGGTGGCATAAGTGAACGAGCTCGAGTGATCCCATGATACGCTGAGCGAGATCGGGCCCTTTTCGTAGAACGGGTTGATCGAGAACGTCGTCGGCGAGATGCCGGCGATCGTACCGACGTTCTGACCCTCGACGGTCGATGCACTCCACGTGTGGGTGAACTGCGCGCGAATCCCGAGGCCGTTCTTGAGCATGTGCTGCCACGACGCTTCGACGCCGTAGACCCGCGAGCTGTCGCCGTTGATCGGCTCGACAACGCTGAACAGCAGTGGGGCACACGGATTGCCGTTGAAACAGCCCACCGCACCGATATCGACGCCGTTGCGCTCGATCGTGGTGATGTCGCCGCTCAGTTTCTTGCCGAAGACCGCCAGCGACAGCATGTCGTTGGGGTGGTAATACCATTCGAGCGACGTATCGAATTGCCAGGCCTTGATCGGCTTCAGCGCAGCGTTACCGTCATAATAGACGACATAATTCTGATTGCTGGTATCGTCGGTCTCGGTCGGCGCGAACTGGTTGAGATCGGGACGCGCCATTGTCCGCGCCGCCGCGACGCGCAGGTGCAGATTGTCGGTCAGCCCGAAATTGACATTCGCGGACGGGAGCGGGATCGTGTAGCTGCCCTTGGCACTGAGTGGCGAGGCTTCGGAATAGTCGGTCACCGCCGACGCTGTCGGGTTGGCGGTATCCTTCACCGTCACCGAGATGATCTTGTTGATCGCTGTCGCGGCGTGGGTGGTGGTGTGAACGAGCCGCAGGCCGATGTTGCCGGTCCAGCCATAACCGCTGAACGATCCCTCGATATAGCCCGAGATGGTCTTTTCGCTGACGACATAGGAGTTGGTCGGGTTGAATTGCGGTAACGTGTCGGCGAAATTGTAGACGCCCTCGCCCGAGGTGTAGTTCGGCGTGCCGTCGAGCGATTTGAGCCCGGCGAGCAGCGCATCGGCATTGATAAGCACCTGGGTGCGCGGGAAATTGCCGCCGGCACCGGCAAAATAATTGGGGAACGCGAAGGTCGAGATGACGTCTTGTCCCATCGACGCGAAGGTGATCGGGCCCGGCTGACCTGGCATCGTGTTGTACAGCGTGCTGTACTGGTTCGAGCCGTTGGTCCAATCGTTCGAGATGTCACGACGTGATTTCGAGCGCTTGAGGAAGCTCACGCCGGCGTCGATATGCTTGAGAACGCTGTTGTCGACCTCATAAGTGCCGTCGAGCTTGGCGCCGGTTACGGTGTCCTTGATCGTATCGCCCGACAGGCCGTCATAATGCGTGCTCCACAGACTGTTGTCGTCGAGCGCGCCCGAGGCGAGCGCCGTCGCGTAATCGCTGCCATCGGGCAGTGTCACGCTGATATCCGGCATCTTGTTCTTGTTGGCCGAGAAGGTCATGGTGTTCTGATTGTACGGTGTCGGCGAAACCAGTCCTGCGGTCAGGAAGGTATCGAGCCCGCCTTCGGGGCGGCTGGCGTGCGAGCGATAGACGTCGCCGCGCAACGTGAAGCGGTCGGTCGGCTTCCATTCGACATTGCCGCCGATCAGGTATGTGCTGACCTTGCGGTGGATCGTCTGATTGACCAGCTCGGGGTCGAAATTGTTCGCCGTGAACTGGGTTATGTACCCGTTTTCGACCGTTACGTTCGACCATTCGGGCAGGCCGTTCGCGTCATAAGTGAAATCGGGATAATAGCTCTGGTTGTACGCGACCTGCGGGTCGTTGAGCTTGGTGTACATCCCGTCGAGCGTGATGTGCAGTGTATCGGTCGGCTTCCATTCGACCGTACCGGTTATCGCCATGCGCTTCTTGCGATCGACCACCGAGCCGAACTGGATGCAGCACAGCCCGTTGACCGGCATCGCGTCGGCCGGCGGCTCGCCATCCGCGGTCGGCGCGGGTGGCCATACGCCGGGGCTGTACGGATCCCAGGTCGAATAATTGAGCGCGTCGGTACGGAATTTCATGTCCGAATAGACGACGCCGAGCAGCGCGCCGAAGGTGCCCGAGCTGTTGGTGTCGCTGACGAAGCCGGAGAGCTTGTAGCCCTTGTAATGCGACATGTCGTTGTAATTGCCTTCGACCCGCATCGCCATGTGTAGCCCGCGATGATCAAGCGGGCGCGCCGAACGCAGGTTGACGGTGCCGCCAATGCTGCCCTCGACCGCAGCGGCCTGCGGCGATTTCAGCACGTCTGCGCCCGAGATGACGTCCGCCGGAAGGATGTCGAACGCGAAGTCGCGGCCGTCGTCGTCGGTCGCCAAGATGCGATCGTTGAGCGTCGTGATATTATATTGCGAGCCGAGGCCGCGGACGCTGACATATTGGCCTTCGCCGCCGGTCGTGCGGTTGATCGTGATGCCGGTGATATGCTGCAGCGAGTCGGCGACGTCGCTGTCGGGGAAGCGACCGAGCTCGGTCGCATTGACCGAATCGAGCACCACGGCGGACTGGCGCTTGATCTCGACCGACTTGTCGAGGCTGCCGCGAATGCCGACGACGACGATATCTTGGCTCGCCTGGTTGGCGGCGGCGGTGTCCGACGTGCTGGTTGCCGGGGTGGACTGGCTCTGCGCTAATGCCGCGGTCGAGGCCGAGGCGAGTGCAATGGCGAGAAAGCGGGTGGTCGTGCGTAATGTGTGTGTGGCCATGATTTCCCCCTCAACCTCTTCGTGAAATTTCACTATGTTTCATTCTGTGTGGCGTTTCGTCACAAAGCAACCCCCTTTTTGTCATGGCACCGTAATAACCGTCACGTCACGGAATCTGCTGCAAAATGACCGCAGGTTGAGCATCGGCGCCGGTTTTTCGCGATTTTCAGGCCCTTTCGCTGCGAACAGCCGCCACACTCATGCGCATCTCCTGCTTCAATGGTGCGAGCCTACACCGAAAGAAAACGAATTTTTTCGGTTCATTTTCGTTTGCGTCTTTCGCGCGGCTCGTGCACCTTGGCTACTAGCAGGCGGAGAGGGGAGATCGAATGGCCAATCCGACAATCACGCGCAGGGCGACTTTAGCTGGCCTGATGGGCGGTGCCGCGGTCGTCGGCGCGGCTATTGCCGCGCCGCGCCGCGCCTGGGCGGCGCCGCGTCCCGCCGCCAGCGCCTCGGATGGCAATCTGACGATCGACTTCGACAGTGCCCTGCATTCGCGTTTGTCGCGGGGCGGCCAGCCGCTGACCGAGCTCGAAGCGGGCGAGGGCTTACGCTTGTCCGACGGCACCGTGCTGGATCGCTTCCTGCTCGTCGACCATCGCGAAAAGACGCTGGCCAACGGCAAGCGGCACAGCCTGCGAGGCATCGCCGGCACGCAGATCGAGAAGCAAATCGATATCGTCTTCGACGATTCGCGGCCGGGTGCTGCGCTGATGACTGTCCAGTATCGCAATCTCGGTAAGCGGCCGGTAACGATTGCCGCCTGGTGGTCGGCCGCGCACACGCTGCTCCCGCATCCCAGGGGGGCGTGGACCTTCGCGGGCTCTTCGCATCCCGACCGGCGTGACTGGGTGCAGCCGGTGCGCCCCGATTTCCAGCAGCGCAATTATATGGGGATGAACGGCTCCGATTACGGCGGCGGCACGCCGTTGGCGGTGGTGTGGCGGCCCGACGTCGGCTTGGCGGTCGGCCATGTCGAGACGGTGCCGAAGCTGATCGCGCTCCCTGTCGCGTCGCAGCCTTGCGGCACGCGCATCGCGATCGAGGGCGATCAGCCGATCGTGCTCGCCCCCGGCGAGTCGGTGACGCTGCCCGAAACCTTCATCATGGCGCATCCCGGCGACCATTTTGCGGCGCTCGACACCTATCGCCGCATCATGGCCGAGCGCGGACTCGCTGCGCCCGCAATCCCCGATTCGAGCTACGAGCCGATCTGGTGCGCCTGGGGCTATGAGCGCAACGTCACCCCCGCGCAGGTCTATGGCACGCTCGACAAGGCGAAGTCGGTCGGCTGCACTTGGGCGGTGCTCGACGACGGCTGGCAAAAGGCGGTCGGCGACTGGGTCGCGGACACGAAACGCTTTCCGAGTGGCAACGCCGGCGTGAAAGCGATGGCCGATCGTATCAAGACATACGGCATGCGGCCCAAATTGTGGATCTCGCCCTTGTCGGCAGCACCCGACAGCGACCTGATGCACGACCACCGCGACATGCTGCTGCTCGATGCCAGCGGCAGCGCGCAGAACGTGACCTGGTGGAACAGCTACACGCTGTGCCCGGCCTACCAGCCGACGGTCGACTATTTCAAAGCGGTCACGAAGCGCATCATCGGCGACTGGGGCTATGAGGGGCTGAAGATCGATGGGCAGGACCTGAACGGCGTCGCGCCCTGCTACAATCCCGCGCACAATCATGCGCGGCCGGAGGAATCGGTCGAGAAGCTGCAGGATTTCTGGAAGGCGATCTACGACACCGCGATCGGCATCAACCCGGACGCGAACATCGAAATCTGCCCCTGCGGCGACTCGTTTGCCTTCTTCAACATTCCCGGCATGAACAACACGCCCGCATCCGATCCCGAATCGTCGTGGCAGGTCCGCCTGAAGGGTAAAACCTTCAAGGCAATGATGGGATCGTCGGCGCCATTTTCGGGCGATCATGTCGAGCTGAGCGACGGCGGCGACGATTTCGCCTCGACCTACGGCATCGGCGGCATCCCCTCGACCAAGTTTACCTGGCCCAAGGACAGCGAGCACACCACCGATCCGCTGCCGCCCGGCGGCTTCGTGCTGACCCCGGCGAAGGAGGCGCTGTGGCGCAAGTGGATCGCGCTCTATCGCAAGAACATGCTGTCCAAAGGGCAGTATCTGGGCGAACTCTACGATATCGGTTTCGACAAGCCCGAAGGCCATGTCGTCGCGGCCGGCGAGAGCTTGCACTACGCTTTCTATGCCAAGAGCTGGAACGGATCCGTCGAGCTGCGCGGGCTGGGCAAGGGCCGTTACCGCCTCACCAACAGCTTTACCGGCGAGCCGATGGGTACCGTCAGCGCCGCTGACAACCGGATCAACGCCACGTTTAACCGCTTCCTCGTCATCGAGGCGGCGCCCGCAGGAGACGCCGCATGACCGCCACCCCGACGCCAGCAGGCCGTCAGCTCTGGCTGATCAACGCTTTGATCACCGTCGTGCTGTGGGGCGTGTGGGGCGCGTTTTCGGACCAGTCACCCAAGCACGGCTTCCCCGATACCCTGGTCTATTGCGTGTGGGCGCTGACGATGATCCCGCCGGCGTTCATCGCGTTGCGCGCCAGCGGAACGAAGCTGGAGACGAGTCCGCGCGCGATCGCTTATGGCATGGCGGTCGGGCTGCTCGGCGCGGGCGGGCAGATGGTGCTGTTCTACGCGGTGACGCGCGGGCCCGCCTACCTCATCTTCCCGATCATCTCGCTGTCGCCGCTGGTCACCATCGTCATGTCATTCGCGCTGCTCGGCGAGCGGACCGGCAAGCTCGGCATTCTCGGCATCCTTCTCGCGCTGATCGCGCTGCCGATCTTCAACTACTCGCCCGCCGACGGCGCCTCGGCGAGCGGGTCGACCTGGTTCGTGCTGGCGCTGATCGTCATGCTGTGCTGGGGCGTGCAGGCCTATTTCATGAAATCGGCCAACAACTACATGTCGGCCGAGGGCATCTTCTTCTACATGATGCTCGCCGGGCTGCTGCTGGTGCCGGTCGCCTGGCTGCTCACTGACCGATCGCAGCCGATCAACTGGGGCTGGAGCGGCCCCGCGCTCGCCGCCGGCATCCAGGTGTTGAACGCGATCGGCGCGCTGACGCTGGTCTTCGCCTTCCGCTACGGCAAGGCGATCATCGTCGCGCCGCTTTCCAACGCCGGCGCGCCGCTCGCCACCGCGATCATCTCGCTGATCGCGCTCGGGGTGATGCCGGGCACGCTGAAGATCATCGGCCTGGTGCTGGCACTCGCTGCCTCGGTGATGCTGGCGATCGAGCCCGACGCCGCCGACGAGACGCTCGAACCCGTCGCCGAACCCGCTACGGTATAAATTTCATTATGCATCGTTTTATTGTGTTTCGTTTTGTTTCTTTCTATGCGAGTTGCGTCTTCAAGGAGCAATCATGAAAGCAATTCGCGACCTTATCTCCTGCCACAAGGCGGGCGAGCGTGTCGGCATCACGTCGGTCTGTTCGGCGCATCCGCTGGTGATCGAAGCGACGCTGCGCCACGCGCTCGCGCATGATGCGCCGCTCGCGCTGATCGAGGCGACCTCGAACCAGGTCAATCAGGACGGCGGCTATACCGGTATGACGCCCGCCGATTACCGCGACTTCGTGTGGGCGATCGCGGATCGCGTCGGCTTCCCGCACGATCGGCTGGCGCTGGGCGGCGATCATCTCGGGCCGAATGCGTGGACGAAGCTCCCGGCCGTCGAGGCGATGGCCAAGGCCGAGGTGATGGTGGCCAATTACGTCGCCGCCGGGTTCGGCAAGATCCATCTCGATTGCTCGATGAGCTGCGCCGACGATCCCGTGCCGCTGCCCGAACGCACCATCGCCGAGCGTGCTGCGCGGCTGTGCACCGCCGCCGAGGCCGCCTATTCGGGCGATCCCGCCAATGCCCCGAGCTACATCATCGGCACCGAAGTGCCCGTGCCCGGCGGCGCGGCGGAGGATCTCGACGAACTCGCCGTCACCACGCCCGATGACGCGCTGGCGACGATCGACATGCACCGCGACCTGTTCGCCGAGCAGGGGCTTTCCGCGGCGTGGGACCGCGTCATCGCCACCGTCGTCCAGCCCGGCGTCGAGTTCGATCACGACAAAGTGGTCGATTACGTTCCCGAAAAGGCGACCGCGCTCAGCGCCGCGATCGCGCCGGTCGACCATATCGTCTTCGAGGCGCACTCGACCGATTATCAGACGCCCGCCGCACTCGCCGCGTTGGTCCGCGATCATTTCGCGATCCTCAAGGTCGGTCCCGGTGTGACCTTCGCGTTGCGCGAGGCGCTATGGGCGCTCGACGCGATCGAGCGCGAGATCGTTCCCGCCGACCGCCGCGCCAACCTGCGCGACGTGACGATCGCGCGGATGCACGCGGAGCCGGCCAATTGGTCGAAATATTATCACGGACAAGGCGCGGGCCTCGATTTCCAGCTCAACTACAGTTTCAGCGACCGCATCCGCTATTACTGGCCCAACAAGGCGATCACTGCAGCACAGGACAAGCTGTTCGCCAATCTGCGCGCGACCGTGCCGCCGCTGCCGCTGGTCAGCCAATATCTGCCCATCGCCTTTGCCGCGCACCGCGCGGGCCGCACCACGCTCGATCCGGTCGACCTGGTGATCGCCCACGTCAACGCGACGCTCGACGCTTATTACGGAGCCTGTCACCCCAATGTCTGACCTACTTTCCGTCGCGCCCAAGGTGGCCGATGGCACCGAGCCGTGGACGCGGCGCGAAATCCTGCAGCAGCCCGATACGCTGCGCGCGACGCAGGCGCTGCTTGCCGAACGACGCGGCGAGATCGACGCGTTCCTCGCGCCGCTGCTCGGCAAGCCCGACCTGCGCATCGTGCTGGCCGGCGCCGGCACCTCGGCGTTTATCGGTGAGTGCCTCGCCGCGACGCTGGCGCGGGCGGCCGGCCGCGATGTCGAGGCGGTCGCCACCACCGACATCGTCAGCGCGCCCGACCTCTATCTGCGCGCGGACACGCCGACGCTGCTCGTCTCGTTCGGTCGCTCGGGCAACAGCCCTGAGAGTATCGCCGCGGTCGAACTGGTCGACGCACGGATCGACGACATCCACCACCTGATCATCACCTGCAACGCCGACGGCGCGCTGGCGCAGCGGGCGGACGACGACGCTTATGTCGTCGTGCTGCCCGACGCGACGCACGACCGCGGCTTCGCGATGACCTCCAGCTTCTCAGCGATGATGTACGCCGCGCTCGCGATCTTCTCGGGCATCAGTGCATTCGACGCGCGGGTCGAACCGATCGCCGATGCGGTGACGGGGGTGCTGGAAACGGCCGACCCGCGAATGGCGAAGCTTGCGGCACGCGAGTTCACACGCGTAGTCTATCTGGGTAGTGGCCCGTTTCAGGGTCTGGCGCGCGAAGCCGCGCTGAAGCTGCTCGAACTCACCGACGGCGCCACCGCGACGATGTTCGATACGACACTCGGCTTCCGCCACGGGCCGAAGACTTTCGTTAATCGGGACACGCTGATCGTGGTTTTCGTCTCGAACGATCCGCTGACGCGGGCTTATGACGTCGACATGATCGAGGAACTGCGACGCGACAAGGTGGCCGGCGCGGTGCTGGCGGTGTCGGCCGGTGGCGAGGTGGGCGATACGATCGCGGTGCGCGGGCTGGACGGCGCCGCCGACACCGACCTGCTGTTCCCGTTCATCGTGCCCGCGCAACTGTTCGCGCTGCACGCCTCGCTCGAGCGCGGCCTGACGCCCGACACGCCCAATCAGGCCGGCACCGTCAACCGCGTCGTCCAGGGCGTGCGCATCCACAAAACCGGCGCATGAGCGAGGCGCGATACTTCCTCGGCGTCGACGGCGGCGGCACCAAGACCGAGTTCTTCGCGATCGATGCGGCCGGCGTGGTGGTCGCGCGCCAGATCGAGGGCACGACCTATCACCTGCAGGTCGGCCTCGACGGCGCGGTACGCGCGCTGGCGGCGGGGATCGAGGGCATCTGCCACCAGACCGGCATTGCGCCGGCCGACCTGACCTACGCCTTTTTCGGGTTGCCGGCATTCGGCGAGGACAGCGCGATCGACCCGCAACTCGACACGCAGTGCGGCCGCCTGCTCGGCCACGACCGCTATCGCTGCGGCAACGACATGATCTGCGGCTGGGCGGGCTCGCTGGCCTGCGCCGACGGGATCAACCTCGTCGCCGGCACCGGCTCGATCGGCTATGGCGAGCGGCAGGGCAAGGCCGCGCGCGTCGGCGGCTGGGGCGAGGTGTTCAGCGACGAGGGCTCGGCCTACTGGATCGCGATCCAGGGCCTCAATGCCTTCACCCGGATGAGCGACGGAAGGTTGCCCAAAGGCGCGCTGCACGAGGCGTTCCGCCGCCGGCTCGACCTCGACGCCGATCTCGACATCTGCGCCAAGGTGATGGGCGAACGCGGCCTCGAGCGCGACGAGATTGCGGGCCTTGCGCCGGTCGTCGCCGAAGCGGTTGCGGCGGGGGATCCGGTCGCAATCGCGATCCATGATGCCGCCGCCGACGAACTGGCGGCGATGGCCGAGGCGCTGCGCGCGACGCTCGGCTTCGCGGCCGACGAGCCGGTGCCGCTGTCCTGGTCGGGCGGCGTGCTGACCAACGACGCTTCGGTGCGTGGCCGGCTGGAGCAACGATTGCGCGCGCTCGGCCCCTATCAGATCGTCGAGCCGCGGCATTCGCCGGCTTACGGCGCCGCGCTCTACGCCGCGCATCAGGTTGGTGAGACGCCCGGCTGAAACCGTTAGCGAAAGGCAAGTCATGAAGGTGAAGGTCATCGGGTTGTCGATCGCGGCGCTATCCGCCGCTTCCTTCGCCGTCCTGCTCCATGCCGCGCCCCCGGCCATCGGCCTCACCGTCGACATCACCGCGCCAGCCGACAACAGCCGCCTGCCCTGGAACGCGCAGGCAGCCTATGCCGTCACCGCCAGCTATGACGGCAAGTCGACCAAATATGGCGAGCTGCCGGCCAATTCGGTGGTTTTGCGCGCCACCTATGTCGCCAACGCCGACGCGCCGGCGGCGCGCCAAGCGGCGCCGCTGCCCGAGGCGCTGGTCCAAGTCAGCCGGTCGAACTGCATGGGCTGCCACGATTTCGCGGCGAGCTCGGCGGGCCCGTCGTTCGCTGCAATCGGCAAGCGCTATGCCGGTCGCGCCGGCGCGGCTGCGCTGCTCGCGGGGCACATCCGCAACGGCTCGAGCGGGAGCTGGGGCGGCGGCGCGATGCCGCCACACCCCGACCTGTCGGCGACGCAGGCGATCGCCATCGCGCAATGGATCATCGCCCATGGCAACGACCCGACGACGCACTACTCGATCGGCAGGAGCGGAAGTTTCCGGATGAGCGCGCCTGCCAAGCCGGGGCCGCACGCCGGCATGGTACTCTCCGCTTTTTACACCGGCGCGCTAAAGCCCGGTGACACGCGCGCTGCCAGTGGTCGCGACACGATCGTCGTTCATGGCGCGGGGTCCTGATGGAGCGGCGCACCTTCCTCAAGACCGTCGCCGCCGGCATCGGCGCCTCGATGATCGGCACGCACGCGGATGCGCAGGATGCGTCGCGCCAAGCCAGCGGCAAGCGCGTCATCGTCGCGGGTGCCGGCATCAGCGGCCTGTGCTGCGCCTATGAGCTGATGCAGCGCGGGATCGACGTCACCGTGCTGGAGGCATCGGGGCGCTATGGCGGCCACGTCTTCACCGGTCATGACGGGCTGTCGGACGGACTATGGGCCGATTACGGTGCCGATCATCTCACCAAACCGGGCTACGAGCAGTTCTTCCGCTATGTCGAGGCGTTCGGGCTGGAGGCGGTGCCCTATCCCAATGCCGAGGGCTCGCCGCTCCCCGCCAATAACGGTCAGCTCACCCAGATCGGCGGGAAATTCTACACCGACGCGCAGCTTGCCGATCCCGTCACGCTGAAGGCGTTCGGCTTCAACGAGCGCGAAATCGCCTTTCTGTCGCAGCATCCGTGGTACGAGCTGCCCGCGCTTTATCTCACAGAATTGATCGCCCGTTTCCACGATCCCAGTCAGCCATTCGGCAACGGCTGTGACGATCTCGATGCGATCGATCTCGACACGCTCTATGCCCGGCAAGGCGCCTCGCAGCGCGCGCGGGATTATCTTGGCGGGCAGCACGTCAACGCGCTCTACGGCCTGTGGCGCTTCGCGGTGATGAAGGATCGCGGCATTCCGCTGTCGGAGGGCGAGACCTTCCATCTGAAGGGCGGCAACGAGGAGATGCCGAAGGCGTTCGCCGCCCGGCTCGGCGCGCGGGTGAAGCTCGACCACCCGATTACTGATGGGGTGGACGCCCCCCGACGGCATCGATGTGCCAGAGTGGAGGTGTTGAAACACCACTGAGGGAGGCGTCCGTGTCGCAGGTTATCATAATCGGTCTGGATATCGCCAAGAACGTTTTTCAC